>JBCBZD010000018.1:0-27758 GCA_039815485.1 Pseudomonadota bacterium
ACTGAGGGTATGTCACAGGATCATTGGCTGTCTGCTGACGCATTTGCAAAGCTTTGAGTATGCGAAAGCGAATATCACCACCAATCAGGCGCTGCGACATATCCCCTTCATTCACCTCAATGAACTTCAGTAGTTGTGGGCGCTGACGTGCATCAGGAGGCATCTCAGGCACAATCGCCGCTGCGCGAGCAGGTCCTTTATATGCAGATACAATGAATGGCTGGATTTCCCTTGGTGATGTTTCGATAAGCCAGACCAGCTCTGAAATGTTATCGGCATTGTCTGCCAGAATCCTTGCGTACAACCGATCCGCAAGTGGCGTTTGCATAAGTATCCAGATCAGAAAGAAGACGAAGAACATCGAAAACACGGTGATTGCCGTCACCTGCGCAACAATCGAGTTTACCAGCGTTTTCAGAACAGCCATCAATCACGTACCCGTTTGACGTCTGCTGCGAAGGCGTAGCCAAGGTTGCGCACGGTCTTGATGTATTCAGGGTGCCTTGGGTCTTCCTCGATTTTGCTGCGTATTCGGCTGATTTGTGAATCGATACTGCGATCAAACGGATTGGCTACGGCACCGCGCGACATATCCAGCAACTGGTCCCTGGATAGCACTCTTGGGGCTCGCTCGACCAAAGCCAGCAGCAAGGCGAGCTCGCCGGATGTCAGGTGGACCTTGTCTGCGTCCCCGCGCAGTAAAAGCATTTGTTCCGGCATCAGCCGAAAGGCCCCGAATTGCAAAATGTTCGCCTTGGTATCGGAGGACGTCTCTCTCTCTTGAGAGCGACGTAGCACCGATTTTATCCGAGCGATAAGTTCCCTTGGATTGAAGGGTTTGCCAAGATAGTCGTCGGCGCCAATTTCAAGTCCAACAATCCGGTCTACATCTTCTGCGATGGCAGTGAGCATGATAATCGGGATATTGGAGCTGCTGCGCAGGCGGCGGCAATAACTCAGCCCATCCTCTCCTTCCATCATAAGATCAAGCACGATCAGGTCTGCGGGGAAGTTTGCGAGGATCTCATCTGCTTCGGAGGTTGATTTCGCCGTTCGGCTATCGAATCCATTGCGCGACAGGACGCCCTCAATAAGTCTGAGGATTTCAGTGTCATCATCGACAACGAGGATCTTTGTTGGAGCGGTCATCTTTATTTTTTACCGTTGTTCTGGTTAGCGTTCCATAAAGAATTTGTAACCATTTTTTGCGGCTTAAAAGGAGTGTGGCAACAATCCGTCACAAACAATCGTGATACTGTAATATTGGGGCACGAAACCGCGTTTAGATCCGGTTCAGTCGTAACTCATACAGGAGATCTGGAAATGATGATTAAGCCATTTATGAAAGCGGGTGTTGCTACTGTTTTTGGCGGCATTGCGTGCCTTATGGCTGCCGGCAGCGCAGCTGCACAGAACATGGACCGTCTTGCGGAAGCTGATGCAAACGGTGATGGCAGTATCGAGTGGCAGGAACTAGTCGACATGCGCGCGTCTATCTTTGAGCGGTTAGACCGCAATGATGATGGTGTCGTCTCATCGAAAGACAGCCCAAATTTTGGCCCTGGAAAAGGCCGCTTTGGCCAAGCTCTTGAGCAGGTGAAGCAATCATCCGATGCAGACGGTGATGGCCAAATCACGAAGACCGAAATGCTGGAAGCGCCATCACCATTGTTCGACAATGGTGACACCAACGAAGATAAAATTCTCTCCGCTGAAGAGCTTTCAGCCCTTCGCGCTTCAGCCGGGCTTTAAGTCTGGTTCGGCCATATCAGGCTGGTTAAACTCCACACGGACGGCGCGTTAGGCAAGAGCGACTGACGCGCCGTATTCGTGTAGATGATGACCGATCTGCGGGGCTGAGGATCGTGTCCCAACTCATAAAGGTTCCGAAGATGGAAATTGTGCAAAGATACAGGCTCTTGGGCGGTCTGGCTGTCAGCTTTTTTGCGGGCGGCTGTGCTCTGACGCCTGCGCCCGAAGCGCCGGACCTTGTTCGCGATCTGGGGGCAAGTGAGCATTTTGCACAGTCGGATCTGACGGCTGCCGGGCTGCCTGAAACAGAGGATTGGTGGCTGGCTTTGGGCGGCGCGGAGCTTGATGGTCTGGTGTCGACGCTGCTTGTCGACTCGCTCACTCTTCAAGAGTCGCGTCTTCAGGCGGTGCAGGCGCAGGAAGGAACGGTGCTGGCCAGGGCACAGCGTTTGCCATCTATTGTTGCGATTGGAGATGCGTCCACAAGTCGATCACCCGATCTGCTCGGCGATTTTTCCTGGTCGGAAGCCTATTCTGCGGGCCTGCTTCTGGATTTTAACACGGATGTTTTCGGGGGGCTGCGTGCCTCCCAGCGCGCTGCGGAGCTGACCGCCATTGCGACGGAACTGTCTGTTGAGGCAACTGAGCAGCGAGAAATCGCGCTCCTCGCCAGGAACTGGGTATCGGCGATCACGCTGCAGCGCCGACTTGAGCTTGCTGAACGCACAGCTGAGAGTTTCAGATCGACTTATGAGCTTAGCGATCAGCGCTACAGTGCCGGCTCTTCAAGTGTTTCGGCTAGCGATGTTCAGATCGCCTTGCAGAACCTCGAAACAGCGCTCGTTGATATCCCCCAGATTGAAACGGATCTTACCAAACAGTTTTTGGTTATAGATGAACAGCTCGGGCGCTTGCCGGGCGAGACAGCACAAACCTTTGTAGGCTCATTTGCGCCGTTTGAAGCTTTCACTGCGCCGGTTGGCGGGCCCGCCCGGTTATTGGCCAGTCGACCAGATGTTGCCGCTGCTGAGCTGCGTTACCTCGCGGCCCTTGAAGATGTTGGATCTGCGCGCGCCAGTCTTTACCCGGCGATTTCCTTGAGCACATCACTGACTTTTCAGGGAGATACACCGGGCGATGTGTTTGACTGGGACCGGCATATTGCAAGCCTCGCCAGCTCCCTGACAGCACCGATTTTTCAAGGTGGACGTTTGAAGTCGCAGGTGCGTTTGGAGGAGGCCCAGGCGACAGAACTTGCAACCATATTTGCCCGCACGGCGCTTGGCGCGGTTATCGATGTCGAACTTGCGCTTGCGGATCTTGCAGGTCTCGAAGAACAGCGCATTCAGCTGGAGGCTGCGCTTGAAACAGCAGCGCTTTCGAATGAACTCGCCCAGGGCCGTTACCGGCAAGGGCTGAACTCAATTCTTTCGGTTCTGGAAACCCAGCGCAGCCTGAACGCCGCTGAACAGAACCTGCTTTTGATCGATCAGTCGCTTGCAAATGCGCGCATCGATCTTTTTCTCAGTCTTGGTGGCAATTGGAGCGGCGAAGATGCTGTCTCTGGTGTTGCCGAGACCTCATGACCTTTATCGGAGATTGAAATCATGACCCAGACAGAGGAACCATCGGGCGAGGCCTTGCCGGTGACGAGCACGAAACGGACGACGTTCAATGGATTGGCGCAGGTCGCTTTCGTTGTTGGGGTTCTGGCCGCTGGCCTGATCGCCAACAGGGTCTTGTCCAGCGGCGCGTCAGCCCCCCAGATTAGGGTTTCAGGGGCGGCGATCACAACAGTCGATGTGGTTCAGCCAGAGATCGGTGATGTACAAGTACGGCTGAATGAGACTGGCACAGTGCAGGTTCGAAATTCGATTGACCTCAGCCCGCAAGTCACCGGCCGGGTTGTCATGGTCAATCCAGCGCTGGCGTCGGGCGGCACGTTCCGCAGAGGCGAAGTGCTGTTCCGCCTCGATGATGCGGACTATCGCGCTAACATTGATCGTGCTCGCGCCGACCTCGCCGCGAGGCAGGCCGAGCTGCAAGTTGAACAGGCTGAGGCCGATATTGCCCAGCGCGAATGGGACCTGGTGAACCCAGGCGAACCCATCCCATCGAATGTGGCGCGCGAGCCGCAATTGGCATCTGCCAAGGCCGGTGTTCAATCTGCGCAAGCCGCATTGGAAGATGCAAGACTGGACCTTAATCGCGTCACGTTCTCTCTGCCGTTTGACGGGCGCGTTTTGTCGACAACTATCGAGGTTGGCCAAAACTTGTCTGCCGGGCAGTCCTATGGCCGTGCCTATGACCCAAGCGGAGTTGAGGTCTCGGTAGCGGTCAGCACATTTGTGATTGAGGCGTTCGCACCCGTGACAGGCCGTGATGCGGTTGTGCGCTCACGCAATGTGCCAATCGCTAGCGCCAATACCGCCTATGCCGCCACCGTGATCCGCGCAGATGCCGAGCTGGATCAGGAAACACGCCTGGCGCGCTTGATTATCGGCTTTGCGGAAACGGTTTCACTCTTGCCGGGTGACTTTGTTGATGTGGAACTGACCGGGCCTACCGTTCCCAATGCCTATATGTTCCCAGAGCGTGCCATTCAGGAGAATCGCAGCGTTTGGGTGGTTGAAGAGGGACAGCTGGTGCTTCGCCAACCGCAGCTTGTTTCGGTAGAGGATGGCAATGTCATGGCCCTGCCGTTCGATACCGGTGACGGCATTGTTGTTTCGGCGCTGAATAATCCGCAAGAGGGCGACTCGGTGGTCCTTTCTGGCGCGGAACTTGGCGCTGGAGAACAGCCATGACGGCGGGCGGGGCGTCTGAACAGCGGGGCATCATTGCCATGTTTGCCCAGAACTCGGTTGCGGCGAACATTCTGATGTTTGGGCTGCTGATTGGCGGGTTGCTGGTCATGGGGCGGACAAAAGCTGAAATCCTGCCTGAGATTGACCCGCGTATGGTTTCAATCACGGTTGAGTATCCCGGCGCGACACCAGCTGAAGTTGAAGATGGCATAACGCGGCGCATTGAGGATGCCGTTATGGGCCTTGAGGGGGTGGACCGGGTCAGTTCGACCGCATCCGAAGGTCTTGGGTCGATCAATCTTGAGCTGAGTGATTTCGCTGATGGAGAGTCCGTGAAGGAAGAAGCGCAATCTGCCGTTGACAGTTTGGCTGATTTTCCGCCGCAGGATGCGAATGAGCCGCGTATAACGCTGGCCAGCAGCGTCTCTTCGGTGATGCGTCTGGTTGTTGTTGGCGATGTCAGCGAGAAACGGCTGAAGCAGACGGCCGAGACCTTGCGCAGAGACATGCTTGCTGCCGATGGGGTCAGTATTATCACGCTGCAAGGGGCGCGCGATTATGAGATTGCCATTGAGGTGTCTGAAGACGACCTCAGCGCCTATGGGTTGCGGATTGATCAGGTCGCAGCGGCTGTGCGCAATTCTTCGGTCAACCTGGCGCTCGGTACGATCCGTACGTCGGGCGGGGATGTGCTTTTGCGAACCGATAATGAGGCGCGCGACGCACGGGCGCTCGGCGAGATCGTCGTGGTGAGCTTCAATGATGGCCGCCGCATTCTGCTGCGCGATATTGCAACCATCCGCGATGCGTTTGTCGATACCCCGCTTACAAACACCTATAACGGAGCGCCCGCTGTTTTCCTGCAAATTGATCGGGCCTCAGATGAAGACGCGTTTGATGTGAAGCAGGCCGTGTCGGAGTTTCTCGAGACTTACAAACCGCCAGCGGGTATCGAGGTTCTTGGCGTCAGCGATACAACCGAAGTGATCGGTGACCGGGTCAACCTGCTGGCACGTAATGCGATTATGGGGCTGTCGCTGGTCTTTGTGTTTCTGGCTCTGACACTGGATCTAAGGCTCGCATTCTGGACCAGCATTGGCATTCCGGCAGCGTTTATCGGTGGTTTTATCCTCTTCGGACAATTTACAACGATCAGTATGACCTCGCTTCTGGGCCTGATTGTTGTGCTGGGGATTGTGGTCGACGATGCGATCGTGGTCGGTGAAAACATCCATGAGCAGCAGGAGCGCCATGGCAGCGGTGTGAGCTCTGCGATTATGGGCGCGAAGGGGGTTTTCGTGCCGGTCGTGGTGGGCGTGACGACCTCCATGCTGGCTTTTGCAACGCTGCTTCAGTCGACCGGGGTTCTCGGCCAGATGATGCGGCCGGTTCCAATTGTTGTCCTGAGCGTTCTGTTTGTCTCGCTGATTGAGGCGTTTCTTATTCTGCCCGCGCACCTCTCGCACGGCCGTGACTGGAGTGTCGGTGCGATGCATCAACTTAAGTCGGCTGTGCAGACAGGGATGAACAGCGTGCGCGATGCCGTTTTCGTTCCGCTTGCGCGCCTCAGCGTCAGATTTCCGTACGCCGTGATTGCGACATGTCTCGCGGTTCTGATCGCTGCGTCCGGCTTGCTTACGGGCGGGCATATCCGGTTCATCTTCTTCCCAACGGTGGAAGGCGACGAAATTACTGTATCACTTGAGATGCCTGCCGGGACGCCATTTGAGCAGACAGAGGCCGCGATGGACCAGGTGATTATGGCGCTCGAAACGGGTGTTGGAGACGATGCGTCTGGTCTCTATCGTTCCCTTTCGATTACGGTTGGCGGGCAATTGTCATCTGGCTTTGGGTCGCGGGGGACAGAGCAGCGGACCGAGATTGCGGTGGCGACGCTGGAACTTGCGCCAGCCGAGTTGCGAACCCTGACATCGGCTGAGATTGAACGGCGCTGGCGAGAAGCGGTCGGGTCGATTTCAGGCGTGAAAGCGCTGGCGTTTGAGTCCTCAGGCCTGTCGGGCGGCGCGGATGTGAGTTTCAACCTGTCCCACCCGAATGATGAGGCCTTGCTTGAAGCGGCTGCGCGACTGGTCGAGGAGATGGATGCCATTGACGGGGTTAGCGAAATTGAATCGACGGCTCAGCCGGGCAAACGGCAGATTGATTTTGCGCTGACCGAGGCGGGTATGGCCGCAGGCCTGACGGTTGATGATCTCGCCCGCAGCATTCGGCGGTCTTACTTTGGCGAAGAAGTCCAGCGTTTCCAACGCGACGGAGAAGAGGTCGAAGTGTTTGTTCGCTTCCCTGAGAACGAGCGCCGTAGTCTGGTCGATCTTGCACGGCTGCGAATCCCGCTGCCCGGCGGAGAGGAAGTTGCCCTGACAACGGTTGCGAGTTTCGAGGAGACGCGAAGTTTCATCACCATCGATCGGGTTGACGGTCAGCGCGTGATCACGATCAGCGCCGATGTTGATGAGACGCTGACGACGCCCAATGCGGTGACGGCGTTGATTGCTGACACAATGCTGGACACCCTGATGGAGGATTATCCCGGGCTGCGTGCGTCATCGGAAGGTCAGGCCCGCAGTCAGGCTGAGGAAATGGCCTCGCTTGTACGAAACTTCCTGATCGCGATGCTGGCCATTTATGCGCTGATTGCGAGTGTTCTGAGGTCTTATGTTCAGCCGTTGGTGATTATGGCGATCATCCCGTTCGGACTGGTTGGTGCGATTTTCGGGCATATGCTTCTCGGTTACGATCTGACCTTCTTGTCCCTGTTCGGTGTGGTCGCGCTCTCCGGCGTTATCATCAATGACAGCATTGTCCTGATCGACTATTTCAATGGTCTGGAAAAGGAGACAGGGCCAGGAAATCGGCTCGATAACATCGTCGAATCTGTGCGGCGGCGATTTAGACCGATCCTGATTACCACACTGACGACGTTTATCGGGCTGATCCCGATGATCTCTGAAACCAGTATTCAGGCGCAGTTTCTGATCCCGATGGCGCTCAGCATTGCGTTCGGGATCTTGTTCTCAAGCTTCCTGATCTTGGTGCTCGTACCCGCCTGCCTTGCGATCGGAGCGCCCTCCAAACAGGATGAGAAAGGACCTCTGCCAAGTCTTCAACCCAGCCATTAAAGTCAAAGGCGCGCGATGTGTTTGCGTCACCTTGCGGCCCGTCACAAAAAAGGACGTATGGCAACAAATCGATACAATTCGGGCATAGGCCAGCAACAGAGGTCATGCAAAACGATTACATACCGAGGAGAATTAGCCACTCCCCGGACGGATACGAAGAGGTACTTCCCTCACTTCATATCGCGCTTGCCTAGAGATCAAAAGATCGGGGTAAGGGGTTGGAGTAGCGCTTCTTCGTTTGCCAAGACGACCTGGTGCTGACACGCCGTTTCCTCCCTCGAGTAGCAGCACCGGGTCGTCAATCACTTGATTTGATCAGGTTTGTCACAATCGGAAAGGATTTGCCCGTGGTTCCAACTATTGATCGCTCGTTAAAGCCTCGTCCTCGGGGCTGCATGTCTCATAGATGTCGGCGATCTTTGAATTGATGTCGCGTTCCGTTTTGCCCGTCGCGACCGATGCACGGTTTCTATACTCGCCGCGCACAGCGCCAGTTGCCATGCCAACGGGCGTGATAGACTGCAGTGCAGAAAGCGTGCGCTCCCCGCCGGATGGCAGAGCTTCCGTCAAAGCCTCGATATCACTGTCTGCGGTTGCGCAGTCCACGGGTTTGGCGAGCAATGCATCTCGATCGTCGTGGCTGGCCGTAGCGCAACTTGCCACAAGAAAGAGGGCGAATGCAGGGAGTATCTGTTTCAAGAGAATGAACCTATAAAATGACATTAGCAGTGCTGTTTCCTATCTTTGCCATGACTTCGAATGTCAACGTCATTCTCAAGACATTAAATAAATGCCACTCTTAATGCATCGCATTAGATATTTGGTGACCTTTAAACCAATCCTGCGAGAGCATTTGCTCTCGCATCAGACTGAATGGAGAATTTGAATGAACCGCAATACTATTCCTTTCGTATCGACCGCTCTTGCTGCTTTCGTCTTGGCTGCTTGCACGACATCGCCTGAAGAGCAGGCCGCGCAGGCAGACGCGAAAGCTGAGATTGAGGCAGAAATTTCAGCCCGTCAGGGCGAGTCTGTCAGCCGTGTGTGTGCCCGTGATGTCGATGAGTGGGAGGCATTGGACGACGACACAGTGCTGGTGCAGAACGGCGACGAATGGCTCATGATCACACTCATAGGAACATGTGATCCCGACAGCGCGCTCAGAGGCATCGTTGCGCGCACCGGAATTGGGTCATCCTGCCTTGAACGCGGAGATGAGATTTTCACGTCGGGCCCGAGGTTGAATGAGCGCTGCGTCGTGACCGGCCTCTATGAATGGGATGCGGAGGCTGAACTGGAGAGCGAATAGCTCATCGCTCGCGTGCAAAGCGGCTGAAGCGCGCTGAGACTAGACTACACGCTCAAAAACAGCTGCAAGCCCCTGGCCGCCGCCAATGCACATCGTCTCGAGGCCATAACGCGCCTCGCGGCGATCCATTTCACGTAGCAAGGTTGTCAGAATGCGCGCCCCGGTCGCGCCGACAGGGTGGCCCAGGGAGATGCCCGAGCCGTGCACGTTGATACGGTCGAAATCGTCTGCACCGAGCCCCATCTCTTGCGTGCAAGCGAGAACCTGAGACGCGAAAGCTTCATTGAGTTCGATCAGGTCGATATCTTTCAAGGCGAGATCAGCTTGCGCCAGCGCTTTCCGGGTAGAGGGGACTGGTCCGATGCCCATCGTCTCTGGCGCGACGCCGGCGAGCGCCCAACTCACCATACGGCCGATGGGTTTCAGGCCATACTTCTCTGCAGCTTCGCGCGTCGCGACGATACAGGCGGCGGCACCGTCATTCTGACCTGACGCATTGCCTGCCGTGACTGTGGCGTCCGGGTCCGTCTTGCCCATGATCGGACGAAGGGTTGAGAGCTTTTCTACAGTTGTGCCGGGCCGTGGGTGTTCGTCCGCATCGATAATCGTGTCGCCTTTCCGGCCCTTGATCGTAACCGGGACAATTTCTTCTGCGAAAACTCCGTTCTCGATTGCCGCTCCAGCTCGGGCCTGAGAGCGTGCTGCAAGTTCGTCCTGGGCTTCGCGGGAAATGCTATATTGCTTGCGCAGGTTTTCGGCTGTTTCAATCATGCCGCCTGCAATCGGATGGTTCTTGCCGCCAGCCGTGACGCGGCCCTTTGTAAGGCCATCCTCGAGCCGGATATTGGGGGTCTTTACGCCCCAGCGGATCTCGGTGGAGTAGAAGGGGGCGCGGCTCATGCTCTCTGCGCCGCCTGCGATGACGACATCTGCGCCCCCGGTTGCGACGGTCATCGCGGCATAGATGACAGCTTGCAGGCCGGACCCGCAGCGTCGATCAAGCTGAATACCGCCTGCTGTTACTGGCAGGCCCGCATCCAGTGCCACAACACGGCCAAGGGCAGGGGCTTCCATCGTTGGATAGCAATTGGCGAAGATGACATCGCCCACCGCCTCGCCCGGAAGCTTGGTCCGGTCCAGGATTTCCGAGACAATACTGGTCGCGAGCTGATGTACAGGAACGCCTTTGAATGCCCCGCCAAATGCGCCAACAGGGGTGCGTAGCGGTTCGCAGATAACAGTGTTTTCAAAGGCGGACATGTGCGCTTCTCCCGGGAATAGTTTGCTCAATCAGAGTTCTTGCGGTGCCGAACGAATACATGGTCAATTGGGCGATGCAAGTCGAACGGCAACTCAGTCTGAAGGGCTCCAAACGCGTTCGCCTGACGTCTTGGACTATGACGGTGACCTGAGTGATCCGAGCGTTAAAATATAACTATTCACTCTCGCCTTCTGAGACCTCGTCGGTGATTGGCGGCTCACCTGGCTCATCGGCCTGAATTTGATCATAGACCCGCAGCACTGCTGCAGCGATGACATCCGGGACTTCTTCCTGAAGAAAATGCCCTGCTTCGGTTTCCGTTACATTGGCATGCGGAAAATGCTCTTGCATCGCTGGCAGAATGTCACCGCCAATCGGGTCATTCAGGCCCCACACAATTTCAGTTGGCACATCCGTGCTGCGCGCGAAGGTGACAAGTCTCGCCATTGGCGCTGTGCTTGGATGCTCAGGCGCATGGGGTACCATCCGCATCAAGGCCAAAGGTCCTTTTATGTTTCCGCTGTCCTGAACCGGGCGACCATAAAGTTCCTGAACTTCCGGGGGCATTGAAGCGGGATCACCCTGGACGGTGTTCATGCCAGAGAACCCTCCCCCGGAAATGACTTCAATCAAAAGCTCACCAACGATAGGGGTTCGAACGAGGTCATGGAGACGGGTCGTTTCAATCTTCTCGGTTGGAGCGTAGATCGCCGAATTCATCATAACGATGCCTTTGAGCATCTCAGGTGACAGGGACATGGCGCCAACACCCACGATGCCGCCCCAGTCCTGACCGACATAGATGACTTCTTCCAGCTCCAGTTCCTTCAGCGCGGTATTCAGCCATCGATTGTGGTTTTCGACGGTATGATCCCTGACCGGAATCTTTGATGAGAAGCCGAGGCCGACAAGCGTGGGCATAATGATGCGGAATTGGTCGGTCGGAAGCTCTTCGACGACCTTGCGATAAAGAAAAGCAGAGCTTGGGTTACCGTGCTGCATGAAGAGGGGGTAGCCGGTCCCCACTTCGAGCATGTGGACCTTGATGCCCGGCTCAACCTCGATGAAATAGCTTTTATAGTCGTCGGTGACAAAGGCAGCGGCATAGTCGGGGAGGGGGAAGGCTTCAAAGGTTTTGGCGCCAATGGTGATGGTGCCTTCACCCTGGGGTGTGACGAGTTTACCGCCTCTTGTTATTGCGAAAGACCCGATAAGTCCGATCGCTAAGATCACTGCCAGTATGATCAGAGTGATGCGTACCATCGTGGCCTCCCGCAATTGCTCTAGTGAAGTGTAGAAATTCTAATTCTAATGCTTCACATTAAATCGTGCAAGCTTTATCCGACTTTCCTGGTAAATGAGAACACGTGGCACTGCCAAAGCGAACGCTTGCGCTAATTGTCCGATGAGACCTCTTCGAGGCTCACGATATCTGTTTCAGGACGGACCTGATCAATGACCCGCATAATTGCGGACGCAATCTCCTGGGGCACCTCTTCCTGCAGAAAGTGGCCCGCTTCCGTTTGTGTCACGGGCGCGTTCGGAAACAGGTCTTCCATGACGGGCAGAGCCCGCGCGAACATGGGATCGCTCATGCCCCAGACAATCTCGACAGGTATGTCGAGCGACTTTACATAAGTCTCGATCTCTAGCATCGGTGCGGCGGTTCGGTGATCTGGACCATCCGGGACCATGCGCATCAGCGCCACGGGTGCTTTTCCATTGCCACTTTCGAGAACTGGTAGGCCATACAGGTCCGCAACCTCTTTATTGAAAGAGTCCGGATCACCCTGCACGTCCTGCAGCTGATAAAAAATCGGAAAAAGCACTTCCAGCATCAGCTCACCGATGACAGGTGTTTTCACCATGGCATGCGCACGAGAGATGTCTAGCGGCTCTCGCGGGGAGGTGAAGGCGGTGTTGAGCACAACTGCTCCCTGAATGATCTCAGGGGATTGCATGAGGGCACCCATGCCGACGGCGCCGCCCCAGTCTTGTCCAACATAGATCGCTTCTTTCAAGTCCAACTGGTCAAGCGCTGTATTCATCCAACGCATATGATTTTCAAGTTGATGCTCACTCGCTGGAACTTTGCTCGAGAAACCAAGGCCAACCATTGTAGGCATAATCAGTCGAACGCGATCTGTTGGCAGCGCGGCGGCGACCTTGCGGTACAAGAGGCCCGAGGTCGGGTTGCCATGCTGCATGTAAACAGGATACCCCGACCCGACCTCCAGGACATGGATTTTGATACCCGGTTCGACCTCCACGAAGTAGCTCTTATAGTCCTCGCTCACAACCGCTGCAGCATATTCTGGCAAGGGAAAAGCCTCGAATGTGCCGGCGTCGGTTGTGACTGTGCCGAGACCTTCAGGAACGATCGGCTTCCCGTCTCTTGTTATCGCAAAAGCGGTAATAGCCCCGATAACGATGATGAGCCCTAGAACAATCAGGAAAATGCGTAACATTTAGTTCCGTCGCTCCTTTTGATTATGTCGACGCCTTCAAACACTCTAATGCGGTGCATTATTATAGGCAAGTTATTCGCCCCGACCCAGGGTGGTTCTAGGCTGACCGGGTCGCATAGCGTGAAGCAAGGTAGAGTAGACCGGTAATGATGAACTCCACGATGAACCTTTCAGGCATCAAAGGGGCGCCGTGCACCAGAGCTGCGGTCAAGCGACCGATGCCGAGAAAGAAGAAGATCATCATCGGCGGGTAGTACCAGAACCGTTCCTTGCGAAACAAAGCCATGAAAAGGCAAATGCTGACCACGAGACTATAGCCCGTCATCGTGCCGATCATCGAGCTTAGCCCCAAACCCCCATCGGGAAGCGTGTAGCCCCAGGAGGTCGTCACCCGGCCCGGATTCACAAGCCACATAATGCCTTGCGCCCCCATCACCAGAGCAAAAAGAAGCGGTGGAAATTGTACCAAGAGCTTGAGGAACTTGCTCATCTAAATTGTATCCTGTGCTTGACGGTTAATGGCTGCCTGCTGGATCGGTTTGTGCATCAGCTTCCCTGCGCTGACGCTACTTCATCGTGATCGCGGTTTGGAAATGCGGGCGTGCTGTGACGCGGGCGACATAGGCTTTGAGATGGGTCATCTCGTCCGGTACACAGCCAAGACGGTTTGACATGAAGCAAGCGTGCCCCAGCATGATGTCAGCGCCGGAGAAGTCGCCTGTCAGATAGTCTTTCCCTTCAAGCGCGTCGTTGACGGGCGCCAGTGCTTTGGTGAGCAAGCGCTGCGCTTGGCCAAGCGCCGTCGCATCGCGGCGATCTTCTGGCAGCAGGACGGTCTGAACCACAATCGTGTTGACGGGTGGCATCACCATGCCTTCGCAATAGTGGAACCATTGTTGATACATTGGCCATGTCGGATCAGCGACGGCTGGCTTCAGACCGCCATTCTTGTGGCGCTCAAGAATGTACTCAACAATCGCACCTGACTCCCAGATCGTGACATCGTCATCGTCCAGAACCGGAATGCGGCCAAGCGGATGGCGCGCACGATGCTCATCGGATTTCAGATCCTTCGGGTGGAAGGACATTTTGTTAAGCTCGTAGTCGAGCCCAAGCTCTTCAAGCAGCCAAACGATACGCCCGGCGCGCGAGTTGGGGGCAAAGTGAAGTTTCAGCATCGTGGGATCAGGTCCTTTTGTTCAGTCAGTGTTTGTTTGATCAGCTCAGGTCTGCTTTCTCTGGCATGATATTTTTCAGGATGGCGGCGCATGTGGTCAGGTTTTCCGAGAAGCTGGGGTGTGCCATCATGGTTTCAGTATGCTTGACGAGCGAAGGCCAGCGCGTCTTGTCCGGCAATCCAGCGACCAGATAGAGCTGTGACATCTGCGCAGCGACGCTGATATCGGCGACGGACAGGCTGTCACCGACCAAATAGGCATTGCCGTCAAGGGAGCCCTCCAGATAGTCGAAGAACTCTGGAAGCTTTTCTTTCATTGTTGCCCGGGCGGTGTCCACGTCCGATGGTTTACCCGCGAAAAGTGGGAATATGAGCGGGCGGAACAGGTGCAACCCAAGGGTCATCGCAACCGCTGAATCGGCATACTCTTCAAACCATGCAACTCGGCCTGCCTCAAAAGCGTCCTTGCCATACAGACCCGTATCGAAACGCTTTTCCAGAAACAGGCAAATCGCAGATGAGTCCGCTATTGTTCCGGGGATGCCGGTTGTACCAATCGTCTTGTCACGAAGGACCGGGATGCGGCGCGCAGGGCTGATTTCCTTGAACCAGTCCGGCATATCCATGATGTTGATGTTCTCGAAATCGTATTCGGCTCCGGCGATGCGAAGCGCCGATTCCACCTTACGTACGAAGGGTGAAAGTGGTGAACCGTAAACAATGAAGTCTGCCATGTGAGTGTCCTGTCCTTCCTTGGGTGTTTGTTGTTTTGAGCTTCTATGTGAAGCTATTGAGTAGAGTTGGCGTAATGCATGCGCGTATTAATGGCTAGCATTAACCCGAAGGTAGCCGAGCAATATTTCTGGACGTTTTTGACCGGGCGTCCCGAGATTTTCCTCCGCCCGACAGAACGAGCGCTGACGTCATATGCGATATGCTCAGTAAGCACACAGCTGATCAGTTTTTCTCGCCTAGACGCCGTAAAATACTGTCCAATTTTCGGTTCACTTGCTTTTTTGCGAGGCCTAAATCAGAATGCCAGTGATTAATTAATTGCATTAATGCAGAGTATTGCGAATTAAAGCTATGCGCCAGTCGACACGAAAAAACACAAAAGCTGCTCTGATAGAGGCGGCCGAACGCCTGTTCGCAGAAAAAGGGCTTGGTATCGTCTCAGTCAAAGAGATCACCAATGCAGCGGGTGCACGCAATCCCAGCGCTGTTCACTACCATTTCGGAAACATTGAAGTGTTGATCAAAGAGGTGTTCAACAAGCGCTATCAGGCGATTGAACAAGAACGCCTTGCCCGGTTGGCCAAGGTTGACGCGGTCGACAAACGCGCTCGTCTGGTCGCGCTTCTGGAGGCGTCGATTGCACCGTTCATGGAACAGTGTCTTGAGGAAGAAGGACGCCTTTATGTTCGGTTCTGTTGTCAGCTTCTGACCGACCCTCGCTTCGATGTCGTCGAGGTTATTCAAGAGGCGAACGTTTCAAGCATTCTGTCTCTCAGAGAGGAACTGTTGGAGAGTCTTCAGCATATTCCCAAGACTGTGCTTAGAGCGCGATTAAGGCAGGGACTGACGATTTCGATGTTTCAGACCCTTGAGTATGCGCAGCTGGTCGAAGCGGGCAAAGCGCCGCCTATAGATCAGGCAATACGTGAAGCTGCAATGTGCCTCGGGGGGTACCTCGGCGCAGAGCCTTACGCGCCTGCGTCATAGCGCACGCCTTTGTCTTTCGTGTTTGCCTTGTCCCTGAACCTATGTTTTAATGCACTATATTAAATCATAGGAGTCGTGTCTTTGAGACGCCTCCAAAACCATTGCCAAATCCGCTTGGGCTCTGCCTGAGCCGACGGACACTGCTTTGTGAATCTGAAAGTGAAGCCATGACAACTGATGTAATTGATAAAGAGGCCATCAAACAGAAATATGCTGAGGAGCGCGCAAAACGCATGCGTCCGGAAGGCAATGCGCAATACCAGCTTCTGGAAGACAAGTTTGAAGAGCTGGCTGCTGACCCTTACACGCCAAAGACGGAACGTGCGCCTGTCAAAGATCATGTGACATTTGCATTTATCGGTGGCGGTTTGTCAGGTCTGGTCTCTGGCGCGAGACTAAAAGAGGCTGGCGTTGAGAGCGTCCGGATCATCGAGAAGGCCGGCGGCTTTGGGGGGACCTGGTACTGGAACCGCTATCCCGGTGTCCAATGCGATACGGTCTCCATGATCTATCTGCCGCTGCTTGAAGAGACAGGTTACGTTCCGACCGAAAAGTATGTTCGTGGACCTGAAATTCTGGAGCATTGCGAGCGCATTGCGACCCAGTTTGGTCTTCACGACAATGCGCTGTTCCATACTGAAGTGAAGTCTCTGGAATGGCAGGAAGACGCTAGGTGCTGGCGTATCCAAACCAATCGCGGCGACGATTTCACGGCTAAATATATCGGCATGGGAACCGGACCGCTGCATGTCGCCAAACTTCCGGGCATTCCCGGAATTGACCGCTTTCGCGGCAAAGCCTTCCATACGAGCCGCTGGGACTATGCCTATACTGGCGGCGACAATAAAGGGGCGCCGCTGGACAAGCTTGCTGATAAACGCGTTGCGATTATCGGAACCGGAGCGACAGGTATTCAGTGCATTCCGTATGTCTCGCGCACAGCAAAAGAACTCTTCGTTTTCCAGCGCACACCGTCATCGGTTGATGAACGCGGGAACAATCCGATCGACCCGGACTGGTTCGCGGGCCAAGCGGAGCCAGGCTGGCAGCAACGTTGGTATGATAATTTCGTCGATAATCAGTCGCGCGGGGTCATTCCGACAGAAGATCTAGTAAATGACGGCTGGACGGCAATCGCGCGGCGGGTTCGCGAGAAAGTCATGAGCCTTCCACCTGAGAAGATGACTCCTGAGAATATGCTCGCAGCTGTCGAAGACTCAGACATAGAGAAAATGAGCGAGATCCGCGCTCGTGTTGATAAGCTCATCGACGACAAAGACACAGCCGAAAAGCTCAAGGCATGGTACTCGCAGCTGTGTAAACGTCCTTGCTTCAATGATGACTACCTGCCGTCATTTAATCGGCCCAACACAACGCTGGTTGATACAGATGGTCGAGGTGTCGAGGAAATCACTGAAACGGGGCTCATTGCTAATGGTCAGCACTACGAGGTTGACTGCATCATCTACGCGTCCGGGTTTGAGTTTGGCGCGAGTTTCCAGCTCAAGTCAGGGTTTGACCTAAAGGGAGCGGGCGGTCAGATGCTGAGTGAACACTGGGCCGATGGCCTTCGAACGTTGCACGGTCAGCAGATGCATGGCTTCCCGAATGCCTTTATGGTGCAGATGAACCAAGGGGCGAATTTTGCGTCGAACATTCCTCAGAATATTGTCGACCATGCCCTGACCATTGCTCAGGTTGTCTCGCATGCAGAAGCGAACGGGTATTCAGAGGTACAGCCGACAGCGGAAGCCGAACAGGCCTGGGTCGACCTTATCCTGAAAGCGCAAGGGAATGCGATAATGGCAGGCCCAGATTGCACCCCAGGCTTCTGGAACAATGAAGGGCAAGGCTGGGACAGGAAATTCCGTCAGGCACAGGGCCATCCAGGTGGTCCGAGGGCATTCTTCGAGCATATGAAAGACTGGCGTGAGGCTGGAGAATTGAAGGGGCTTGAGTTCTCTAAGTAAGAGATTGCCGCGATCAAGGCGGTGCTTCTGCGCCAGACATTATCTGGCAACAATAACTGCCGACACACAGAAGGTCGGAAGTGTTTCAGGGAGATAAAAAATGAAACTATGGATGAAGGGACTGATTGGTCTGGTTGTCGTTGTAGCCATCGGTCTTATTGGATTTCGCATTTTTCGGGACGCCATAATGTGGCGGGCCTTCGAACGCGGCGTGCAAGCCAACATTGCGTCTGATCCAGTCGCCGCGCTTCCGGACGGGCTGCATGTCTATCTGTGCGGGACGGGATCCCCAATGCCCGACAACCTGCGCGCCGGTCCCTGCGTTGGTGTCATTGCTGGTCAGAAATCATTCGTGTTTGATGCCGGGTCCGGTAGCATTCGAAAGCTTGGCCGGATGCGGTTTCCTTTCGGACAGCTGGAGCAGGCTTATCTCACCCATTTGCACTCTGACCATATCGACGGCGTCGGTGAGCTCTACTTGCAGGCCTGGGTCGCGGGGAAAACGGTTCGTACAGAGCCCTTGCCGATATATGGCCCGCGCGGCACTGAGCGTGTCGTAAATGCGTTCAACGATGTTTATACAATCGATAGCGGCTACCGGATTGCCCATCACGGTCCAGATGTTGTTATTCCCTCCGGGTTTGGCGGCGCGCCACATGAAATTGTGCTACCGCTTGGCCCTGCCGCCAGCGAGGTCGTCTATCAAAGCGGCGACATAACCGTCACTGCGATCCGTGTCAGCCATGCGCCGATTGAGCCTGCATTCGGCTACCGACTGGACTATAAGGACCGGTCGATTTCGATTAGCGGCGATACCATTTATCATCCCGGTTTTGCCGCAGCGTCCAAGGGCGTGGACATCATGTTTCACGAGGCTGAGGACCCTGAAATGGCGGGCGCAATTGCTGAAGCCTTACTGTCTGTGGGGCGCGACACAACGGCGAAATTGCTCTTTGATACGCTTGACTATCATGCCACCCCTGAAGATGCCGCGCGGGCGGCTGAAGATGCAGAAGCGACTGAGCTGATCTATTATCATATCGTGCCGCCGCTGCCGTCACCGGCCTTGAATTCGATATGGCTGGGCGATGCCGACAAAGCGTTTTCGGGTAAAATCACGGTTGGGGACGACGGGATGCTGATTACGCTTCCAGCGGGCTCTGATGTGATCAAAAAGTCCCGAGTGTTTTAGGAGTAGACACTGAGCTGAGGACTGTAGCGAACCGCAGGCAGCGACGGAAACCTCAGCCACATAATAAACCGGAGGAATGATTTAATGACAGAAACTGTGGACGTATTCTGGTCTTTTCGAAGCCCGTATTCACGACTGGTCACACCTGATCTGCTGAAACTCAGTGAAGACTTCGACGTGGATGTCCAGCTGCGGGTCGTTTTGCCAATCGCGGTGCGCAGCCCGGATGCGCTGTTTGATCCGGATAATCGGAAAGCTCCGATGTATATCGTTCGCGACAGTATGCGCCGCGGTGAAATGCTCGGACGTCCGATCGTGTTTCCAACCCAGCCAGATCCCATTGTTCAGGACTTCAAGACGATGGAGGTCTCAAAGGAACAGCCATACATCTATCGCCTGTCAAAGCTCGGCGTTGAAGCCAACCGACGCGGCAAGGGCATCGAGCTTGCCGACCGGGTTTCCGATCTGATTTTTGGCGGCACGAAAGGATGGGATCAGGGCGACCTGCTGAAGAACGCTGTTGCCGAAGCCGGACTTGATCTCGATGAACTCGACGCTGCGATCGCTGATGGCGACCATATGGATGAGATAGAAAGCAATCAGGACGCGCTTGAGGCGGCAGGCCATTGGGGCGTTCCAACCATGCTGTTCAAAGACGAGCCGTTCTTTGGGCAGGATCGAGTTGACACCTTGCGCTGGCGGCTTGGCCTCGTGGGGCTCGCGACATAACCGGCGTGTTTATGGCGGATGCGAAAGAAGGCATGATGGCGTTCATTGAGAAACGCAAACCTGTCTTCAATCAAAGTAACAATTAGACTCTAGCGGGCACTAGGGCGCGTGGTTCCACCAGGCGAGGTCTGAAAACGCCCGCAGATCAAGTTCATGCGTCCACGCAGATCGGTGTTGATGTGCGACATGAAAATAGGTTTCGGCGATCTTTTCTGGCAGCAGCAAACCATCATTCTCAAGCCCGCGTGCCTCACGCAATTCCTGAAATCGTTCGGGCCCAAGCATTTTGCCAAGCGTGTCTGGTGCGTCGACTGCGCCGTCGATCAGTATATGTGCGACATGGATTCCTCTGGCGGCGTATTCCGCGTTCAGGGTCTGACAAAGCATGCGGCGTCCGCCCATCGCCGCGGCGTGGGAATGCTGACCGGCATTCCCGCGCACCGATGCTGTTGCCGAGGTGACCAAAACCGCACCGCCGCCCCGGGCTTCCATCTTGGGGAAGAGCACTTTGGCGAGGCGAAACAGCCCAAAGGTTGCCATGCGCCACCCAAGTTCAAACTGTTTCAGAGATGTCGCTTCCAGCGGGCGGCTTCCGATCTGTGCTCCCAAATTGAAAAGGACAGCTTCAATCGGGCCGGTGCTCGCTTCAATGTCTTCGACCAGGGTTTCAATCGCGTCATCGACGACCGCATTCAGAAGATGCGCGCTCGCGGTTCCGCCAGTGCTTTCAATCTCTGCAACCAGCTTTTTCAAACCTTCTTCATCGCTCCTGCGGCAGAGGGCAGCGTGGTAGCCTTCTTGCGCAAATTTCTTCGCCACATGGCCGCCAATACCGGCCCCAGCCCCAATCACTAGACAGACCTTTTTCATCTCAACTCCCTATTATTTTTATTCGCTTGCGAGCGTTTCATCACGGCGTGTCAGTGCGTATCGCAAGCCGGCCACACTTCGATGAAAAGCAGACTTTTTCTGTGACGGAGAATGGCCCAAAACCACCAATCAAACAAGCGCTTGGCGGTTGAATCTGTGCCTCAAGACCAACGTTTTGGTTTTGGCTTCATTACCGCTTCAGTCGGCGGATAAAAGCGGCGTAATGGCTTCGGCCAGCGGCGCGGCGATGACCTCTACGCCCGCCGCGGTTGGATGCAAGCCATCGGGCATGAGCAATTCCGGTTTGTTGTAAATCGGATCAACGAGCCCTTCATACAGGGCGACATCATAGGCCTGTGCAAGTTCGGGATAAATGTTTGCAAATGTCGCCGCGCGCGGGTCGTCCGCCGCCGTAGATCGGGCCGAAAGGCTAACGAGCAGGACCGCCACTTCGTCTGCAAGGCCGCGTTCGATGATTTCAGCCAGATTGTCCCGCGTCTGAGCTGGATCAAGACCGCTTAAGTAGTCATTTGCGCCGAGCGCGATGACGAGCAGATCCGGCTGCGCGGAAGCGACGCTCCAGTCATATCGGGCAAGCCCCCCGGCGCTGGTATCGCCTGAAACACCAGCATTGACCAGATTCACATTTGGATATTCCGGTTCCAACAGGCGCTCTAACTGCTCCGGCAAGGCTCGCGCCTGTGGTAATCCAAAACCGGCGGTCAGGCTGTCACCCAACATGACGATCGTATAGGCGTCGCCTTGCGGTGCGATGCTTGTCAGTTCGTCTGGGTTTTCTTCTGTGTCAGTGTCATGTGTTGATGCAGCTGGTTCGGGCGCGTCAATCAGACCGGGATCTGCCGAACCGCAGGCGGCGGCAAAGAGCAGTCCGATCGAGGTGATGATCGGTAAGAATTTGCGCGTTCTGCTTTTCAAGCGCGTCTCCTTGAGTTCGGTGATCGACAGTCATCGCAATTGCCTTACCTATTTGTCTACATGACACATCCTCTACGTATGACCAGTGTTGGCTTGACCTTACCCTCCGCTTCGGGTGCCGTTGAAATCTTGCGCGGTGTCGACTTCTCCTGCGCAGCAGGTGAGTCGGTTGCCATTGTTGGCCCGTCCGGGTCGGGAAAATCCTCATTGATTTCAGTCGGGGCAGGCCTTGAGCGCGCAACATCGGGTGAAGTTGAACTGCTCGGTACAAATCTCTCAGGCTTGAATGAAGATGCGCTGGCGCGACTTCGGCGTGGCCGGGTCAGCATGGTGTTTCAGTCGTTCCATTTGCTGCCAACGATGACGGCGTTGGATAATGTTCGCGCGGCGCTGGAGATTGCCGAGATGGACGATCCGCTTGATCGGGCGAAAGACGCGCTTGACGCCGTTCAACTGTCAGACCGGCTGGACCATTATCCGGGGCAGCTTTCGGGCGGCGAACGCCAACGGGTTGCGGTTGCGCGCGCGCTGGCCTGCGACCCGGACCTGGTTTTTGCGGATGAACCAACGGGTAATCTTGATACCAAGACCGGAGCGGCGGTTGCCGATCTTCTGTTTCAGATTGCGAGCGATCGCGGCGCGACCCTCGCAATTGTCACACACGATAATGCGCTTGCGGCACGCGCGGACCGGACGGTGAGAATGCTGGACGGCTTGCTGCAATGAACAGGCTGGCCTGGATCATTGCGAGCCGTGAGCTTGCGGGCGGGGTGCGCGGCTTCATTGTCTATCTCGCATGTATCGCACTTGGTGTGTTTGCGATTGCGGCGGCCGGATCTGTTACGGAGGGGTTTAGCCGGGGACTTGCATCAGAGTCGCGCACGCTGCTGGGCGGTGACGCGATGTTCACTGCGTCGCAGCGCCGCGCCAACCCGGACGAGCGCCAATGGATGCAAGCGCGCGGACAGATGTCGGAACGGATCAGTCTGAATGTTATGGGCGAGGCGGGGGACACGCGCCGACAGGTTGATATTCGCGGCGTTGATGACATCCATCCGCTGATCGGGACAGATGTCGTGTTCGGAGCGGCAGACCTGGACGAGGCTCTGGCGTTTGAGGATGGCCGCTGGGGGATCGCGGTCACCCCCTCCTTGCTTGAGACTTTTGGGCTTGGGATCGGCGACGATATTCAGCTTGGAAGTATTTCTGCCACGATCCGCGCGCGTCTTGATGCCGAGGCTGATGGCATTGGGACGCCGGGGGTTTTTGGGCCCGAGGCGACAATCGATATCCGGGCGCTTGAGGCGGCCGGTCGTCTGACGAATGGCCAGCTGTTTCGGTCGAGGTATCTGTTGCTTTTGCCTGATGGGCAATCGGGTGATGAGGTCGCGCGAGCCGCTCAGGCCGAGTGGGGCGCGAGCGGCTTGCGCTATCGCGGGCCGGAAGATGCGGTCGATGGTCTACAGAGCCTGCTCGAAATGTTGAACACGTTTCTGTCGGTTATTGGTATCGCTGCGCTTATCGCGGGCGGGGTCGGCATTGCGCAGGCTTGCACAGCGTTTCTCCAGAGCCGGGTTCATTCCATTGCAGCGTTTAAAGCCCTTGGCGCTGAAACGCAGACGATCCGCATGGCGTACTTGATACAGCTTGGTGTGCTAGCTGTGATTGGGGCCCTGATTGGCAGTGTTTTGGGCGCGGCAATGCCATTTGGTATCGCGCTCTTTCTAGGCGACCGTATTCCACTGCCATCTGTGCTGGCGATCTATCCCGAACCATTATTGCGCGGGATTCTGCTCGGAATTCTCGCGGCGATGATGTTTGCGTTTCCGCCTTTAGGGCGAGCGCGTGCGACCCGGCCAGCGGCTTTGTTTCGAACGCTCGGGGCAGATGATCAGGCGGTTGTTCCGTGGCCGGAGCGTATTGCCGCCTTGGCGGCCGGGGTCGCCCTGGTTGCGCTGGCAATCCTAACCAGTACGACACCCCTCATAACGGCGATGCTGCTGGCGGGATCTGGTGCGGCCTGGTTTGGCTTTCTGGGAACCGCCTCGCTGATCCGACTTTTTGCCCGCCGGGCCTTGCCGATGGCACGAGGATTTTGGCGTTTGATCCTCTCAAATCTCGGTGGTCCAGGATCAATGGCGCCGACCGTGGCACCAGCCCTGGGGTTGGGCCTGGCGCTGCTCGTTTTCGTTGTTGTAATCCAGGCCAATATCAAGCGTCAGGTTGAAGAAACGGCAGCAGCCAATCTGCCCGCACTGTTCATTACGCAGATTCCGCAAGCTGAGGTGTCCGGCTTTGATAGCTTGATCGCGGCACAAGGGATCGACATTGAAGACCCCGAAGCGTTTCGGCGAACACCGCTGATCATCGGGCGCGTGACGACGCTGAAAGGCGAGATCATTGATGAGGAGTCGGTCGCAGAGTCCGAACGCTGGGTCGTCGATGGTGAAGTGGGCATCCCCTATATCGCGCGCCAACCCCCGGAAGCCGAATTGGTTGAGGGCGAATGGTGGCCAGAGGACTATACGGGGCCGCTTCTGGTTTCGGTCGAAGCCGATGCGGCGCGTGGTTTGGGATTAGGCCTTGGCGATACGATCGGTTTTCGCGTGTTTGGACGTGAGGTCGAAGCGACAGTATCTTCTCTGCGCGACGTTGACTGGGGAAGTTTCGGCGCCAATACGGCATTCATCCTTTCGCCCGGCACCCTGGAGGCTGCGCAGCCTCAACATATCGCAATTGTGCAGACCGAACCGGGCGCGGAGAGCGGCATTGTTAGAGCTCTGGCGGTTGATTTTCCAAACGTCGTTGTGTTTCAGACCCGCGAGGCGCTGGCGACTGCTGGACGTTTGCTTGGCAATATTTCGATCGCGATCAATGCGGCGGCCAGCATTGTCCTGATGGCTGGCTTGCTCGTTCTGTTTGGCGCGTTTGCTTCCATGGCGCGGGCACGTCGCAATGAAGCTGCGTTATTGAAGACGTTTGGGGCCAGTCGGCCGCAAGTCTTAGGGCTGTATGCTGCAGAGTTTGGTCTTTCTGGCACTGTCGCTGGCCTTATCGGCGCGGCGATTGGAACCGCTGCAGCCTGGCCGGTTGTGACCCAGCAATTTGAAGCGGTCTGGGCGATGCCGTGGGTCGAGGTTGGGACCATTCTGGGCGTGTCGATCCTGGTCTCAGCTTCTGGCGGATTGGTCGTTGGCAGCAGAACCCTGTCGCATCCACCCATGCGGGTTTTGCGATCGCTCTGAAAAGCGAAGGCCAGGCTTTTAGAGCATAACCTTCCGGGGACGTGCTTCTGATTGTCCTAGCTGATGATTTCTTCGTCTCCGGCAATTTTATTTGCCAGCCCCGAGATAATGTTTTCGGCATCATCGACAATGCGCGTCACGACTTCCTGACATGTCGGTACATCATCCACGAAGGCCCCGGATAGCCCGGCGGTCACCATACCTGCTTCGATATCGCCTGTGCTCCAAGCTTTTTCCTGATTGGCGCCAGAAACAAATTCGTGGATCTCAGAGAAGCTTCCACCAGCGGCTTCGACCTCTGCCACTTTTTCTGAAACAGAGTTTCTGTAAACGCGGGCGGTGTTTCGGAAACTGCGGAAGATGACTTGCGTCTGGTTCTCGTCCATCTCGACGATCTTCTGTTTGATGCCATCATGGATCGGCGCTTCCTGGGTGGCCATGAAACGCGTCCCCATGTTGACCCCATCACAGCCAAGCGCCAGCGCGGCCGCAAGGCCCTGACCGTCCGCAATTCCGCCCGAAGCAATCACCGGAATGCTAAGCGCGCGTGCCGCTGCGGGGAACAGGACGAGCCCGCCTATATCGTGTTCGCCGGGGTGACCGGCGCATTCGAACCCATCAATACTGACCGCGTCGACACCTAAACGCTCAGCTGCAAGCGAGTGACGAACGGTTACACATTTGTGGATGACTTTAATGCCAGCGGCCTTGAAGCGCTCCATAAATGGCTCTGGGCTTCGGCCCGCTGTCTCGACAATCTTGACGCCCATCCTTGTGATGACATCAACGTATTCATCGTAATTGATCGGGCTGGCAACCACACCGACGGTCAGGTTCACGGCAAAGGGTTTGTCGGTCATCGACTGGCAGCGCTGGATCTCTTTTTCGAGCCCTTCTGCGGTCTTTTGCGTTAGCGCGGTCATCACGCCGAGCGCACCAGCATTCGAGACGGCGGCTGCCAGATCAGCGGTTCCGACTCGCATCATGCCACCGCAGATAATTGGGGCTTCGATGCCCAAAAGTTCGGTCAATCTCGTTTTCATCACGTATCCTCCAAGGGCTTGCTTTATGTTGCCGGAATGAGTGCCAATATGTCTCCGTCTGGCAGCCAGACTGCTTTTTTCTAAGTATAATGGCAAGCATTAGATGCGCTATGGAGAAGGTGGCAAGTCAAGTGACAAAACCAAGCTTGAAAGTGAAAAGGTGATCGATTAGGCCGGTAATCACACGTCGGTGGAAAGCACCGCAAATTTCGTCTGAATAATCGATCTAAATACAGATTCAGTTCATTCCTCCCGAATCTGAAAATCAACAGGATTTTCCATTATGAAATCTTCAAACACTCGTGCGCTGCAGAAACTCAGTGCACTGGCAGCCCTTGGCGTATTGGCAGCTTGCGAAACGACGCAGGCTATCGCTGAGACTGGTGCGACCACCATGCCTGAAGCTGTTGTCGTAAACACCGAGACCGGTGAAGGGCTATACTACCCAATGATCACAGGGAGCGAGGCAGTAGACATCCGGTTTGCTCCCATGCCGGGCGTTGGGCCGACAGAACGACAATTCCTCGTCGATCAGCTGAACTTCAATGCCATGAACACTGAACGAGATATCCCGATAGTCCTTCAGACAGCAGGGACTGACAGCAGAACCCTGGTAATCATGAATATTGAGCCTGAAACTTTTCTCACGCCCTATGTTGCGCGTGCCCTGCTTGCGCGCATGACCTCGATTTCACGCTTCATGCCAGCCATAGCTGAAATGGGTCTGAGTTCTGAAATCGACTTTTACAATATGTGTGCCATGGCTGGCTTTGAACGTCTTATCGTAACGGATGGGCGCGGGTTTTCCCACGAGTTTAGCCTGTAGAGACGCTCATCTAATGCCCGGTCCAGATGTTTGGGCCGGGCACTTTGCAAACGGTCATTCAAGACTCAGTTCTGGTTTTCCGACGTACTGATCGGCCCGATCATGAGATCGGCGAGTTTCTTGCGCTGATAGACGCTGTCCCCGAGCAGGGTTTGATTGTGCAGGTTGCGCTTGAAGTAGATATGGAGCCCATATTCCCAGGTGAAACCAACCCCGCCATGTAGCTGGATTGCACGGTCTGACATATAGGCTGCCGCATCGGAGGCCGCGCTCTTTGCCATGCGGGCGGCCATCTCTGCTCTTTGTGAACCCGCATCAATCTCGGCGCAGGCATGGTAGAGCAGCGATCGGGCGCGATCGATTTCAATCATCGCGTCGACCAAAGGGTGTTTGACCGCCTGAAAAAAGCCGATGGGACGGTCGAACTGGACGCGCTCTTTGGCGTATTCAACTGTTGTTTGAAGGAGCCACTCGCTCGCGCCGCAAAGGTCGGCAGAGACCAGAACAAGAAGGCCGGGCCACGCCTCACGCAGAGGGGCGGCAGCATCGCGCGAGATGATGAAGGCTGCATCCACCCGAACCCCGCTAAAATGCGCGCTTGCCTGATCACGAGAGAGATCGTGAATATGATCAGGCTCAAGCGAGAGGCCTGCTACGTCCTTGTCAATCGCGCACAAGACCAGCTTGCCTGCAAGGTTTGCACTTGCAATCAGAATGTCTGCCTTGAGGGCGTCCTGAACAAACCTTGCCGTGCCATCCAGCACCAGCGCATCGCCGTCCTCGCGCGCGCTTAGGGGCGCGTCTTCCGGTTCCCAGCTGCCGCGTTCATTGGTGACGGCAAGCGTGGCTGATGCGCCGCTTGCGATGCGGCTCATCAGCTGCCGGGCGACATCACCGCTTGCTGCTTTAAGTAAATGGCTAGCCGATAGGGTTGGGATGAGTGGGGAAGGAAGCGCATGTCGGCCCACTTCCTCAATCATGCCGGCAATACCAACAAGCGATATGTCAGAGCCACCCTCGGCTTCGCTAATGGCCAGGCCCGTCCAGCCGAGCTCGACAATTTCCGCCCAAAGCCTGTCATCCCATGGAGCAGGCTCGCCTGCATCGTAGATCGGCTCGGGCGATTCTGCGACGAGTGTGCGGAGCTTTTCCATCGGCAAGCGGTCGTCCAGCATTTTGCGCGCGACATCGCGGAGCATGCTTTCATCTTCACCAAATCCGAAATCGCGGGGCGCAGTTTGTGTGTTCGACATGATCTCGCTCCTATTTCGACTTTGGCAGGCCGAGCACGCGCTCGCCGAGAATATTGCG
>JBCBZD010000043.1:0-1594 GCA_039815485.1 Pseudomonadota bacterium
CCTACAGCCACAGCCTCGGCATGAGTTTGCCGAAGGGCGGCGTTCCACCCATGATGACAGCACACGCGGATGCTTGCCGCGCCGCCGGGACAGCAAACTGCATTGTGATCAACTCCAATGTGTACAGCCAGGAAGAGGATTATGCCTCTGGCAATCTGTCCATCCGCGCCACACCGGACTGGATCGAGACCTTCCTGGGCGGAATTGATGAGGCCGCAGAAGCAGCCGGCGGCGACATTACACAACGCTCGACCCAGGCCGAAGACCTGACCCGGCAGATCGTCGATACAGGCGCCCGGCTCGAGGCTCAGAAAACCTTGCAGACACGCTTGTTGAACCTGCTGGAGCGGCGGGATGGTGAACTCGGCGAACTGTTGCAGATCGAACGCGAACTGGCGCGCGTGACGGGCGGCATTGAGAGTATTGAAGCCCAACTGAAAACCCTGCGCCTTCGGGTCTCCATGTCTTCGCTCGATATCAACTATCAGACCAAGGTCCCTGCCTTTAGCGGCTCGCGCGAGAACCCGCTTGGACAAGCCTTTGGAGACTTTTTCTACAATCTCTCCAGTGCCATCGCTGCGGTCATCACGGCCTTTGCGGTCGGCCTGCCCTGGATCCTGTTGATCGGTCTGTTCCTGTGGATCTGGTTGAAACTGATCTGGCCACGCTTGCAGGGCAAAAAAAAGAAACCAGCAAAAGCGAGCTAGCTGGCTTGCACATTTAACAGCGCATGCCCGATCACGGCCTTCAGATAATCCGCGTCAAACGGCTTGGTGATGAGATAGGAGGGACCTTCATTGAGCGTCGACAAGTATCGTTCGGGATACGCCGTGATGAATACGACTGGCACCGGGTCAGGCAAGTTCATTTCCGTGATCGCATCATTGCCCAGCGAGCCGTCGGCCAGCTGTATGTCGCACAAAACGATATCGATATTGTGTGCTTCATGGAGCGCGAGCGCCTTGCCCGCCGTTTCGGCGATACCGACCACTTGATGCCCGAGGCTCTCTGCGATGCGCTTCAATTGAGCCGAAATCATCGGTTCGTCTTCGATGATCAGCATATTGGTTGCTGTTGTCTCGGCGAAGGCTTTTTCGGCAATGTCCAGTAACTGACTCAACGCCTCCGCATCCACTTTCAGGATCTGACGGACGGTCCGTTCGTCAAAGCCTTCGACTGCCACGAGTAGCAAGGCACGCCTGGCCTTCGCGTTCGCCGATTTCGCCTCGCGTTCAAGCTCGTCATCCAGCAGCGCGTACATGGCGATTCGATCAAACCGGGCAGGATCGAAGTCTGAATCCAGCGATTGATCCAGCATATGCTGAAGAACACGTTCGACGCACGCGTCCCCCTGTTGCGTATTTCCGGTCGAGGCGCGCGCATAGCGCCGCATATATGGCAATAAGCCCTCGATCCGATCTGCCATCGACAAAGCAAAAGTCTCCCAATCATTACAACTGCTTAAATTCTATTGACCTGACAAGAGTTTCCAGACGTTTTACGCCGCGCAACCGAGACACCCAGGGGAGAGGGATCATTGGTGGGGAAACGCGGAAAACGGGTACCAGCCAAGCCGAAGGAATCGCGTGATCAA
>JBCBZD010000010.1:0-122682 GCA_039815485.1 Pseudomonadota bacterium
GCCGGTCTCACCGGTAATCTTTACCAGAGGTCGAACCGTCACGCCCGGATGACCTTCGATGGGGCAAAGGAAATAGGTCAGCCCCTTATATTTGTGCTCTTTGCTGGTGCGTGTGACAAGGATCATCCATTTGGCGAAATGACCGAGACTGGTCCAAACCTTATGGCCATTGATAACCCAGTCATCGCCATCGCGGACCGCAGATGTGCTTTGATTTGCGAGATCAGAGCCGGCCGTCGGTTCAGAGAAGCCCTGACACCAGATTTCATCGCCGGATAAGCAACCGGGGATGAACTTCTTCTTCTGTTCCTCCGTACCGTGCTGCAGGATGGTCGGCGCGGCCATGCTGAGGCCAACAATATTAATCAGAAAAGGAACGCCCGCGGCGTTCATTTCCCGATTGGCGATGCGCTGGAAGCCTGTATGACCCTGACCGCCATACTCTTTCGGAACGTCGGCGCCGACGAGACCCGCATCATAGCACTTGCGTTGCCAGGCTTGCAGATAATCGCGCTGACCAATGGTCATAACTTCGATTGGCGTTATCGGTAGACGTTCAGGCGGTGGTGGCGGTGCATTCTCCGACAGCCACGCTTGCGCATATTCGGCAAACTCTTTTTGCTCCTGGTTCAAGGCTGGTCCGGCCATAACATCCTCCCATGCTTCTGGGCGGTCCTCGCTTTGCGGACCGCTCTCACACGCGAACCATGCCACAAGGCGACGCCCCGAAAGACCAAATATTTTGGATTCTAGAAGATTTACGCGGCGCCGGTTTTGCGGAGCCAAATGCTGAGGCGTTTTTTGTCGGGCACTTTGATGCACCGGTAGCCAGCTTCCGCGAGACCCTGACTTTCAAGCTCTTTAATCGCGGTGCCAATCGAAACTTGCGTCACGCCCAAAAGCGCAGCGAGATCGCGCTGCACACAGGCGACCCCATCCGGTACGCTTCCGCGTCCTCTGTGCAAATATAGAACCTTGGCCAAGCGCTGCGGAATGGTCAGCGTGCGGGCATCTTCATAAAGCTCCATTATTGCATTCAAGCGCGCTGTGTTGCAGCGCCAGAGCGCCGCGGCAAAGCCGGGCAGGGACTCCAGCAACTCCTCAAGAACCGCCGCGCCAATAATGTCGATTTCGGTATCGCCAAATGCATGAACATCATGTGTCTGCGCACTTCTGTGCAAGCCAACATCGCCAAAATGCGCTCCCGTTCCAACCATGGCGATCATGGTGAAGGCGCCGCCATGCTGATGCCTGCCGAGGCACACGGCTCCGCTGTGCACCAGACACAGTCTCACAGACTGATCGCCACGTATCTGCAAAGGTTCGCGATCGGAAAAACTGACACGGGTGGCGCGGTTGCAAACCAAGTCGTAGGTTTCCGATGAAAGATATGCAGCCAGTGGTTTCAGGGCGAAATCGAGGATATCCATCATATCCGCAATTGAACCCAAGTCTGATGCTTTAGTCGAGACGGATCAGGAGCGGTGTCTGTCACGTCACACCCCCTTGTTTCGTCATAGAATTCGGTTTGCACGTTGCAGCGACTGCGCAGCTTTATCAAAGTTAGAAGCGGTCAAAGCTAGTTCAGCTGCATCTAAATGCTGGGCGATCTCACTCCATTGGGCGGCCGTGAGGTCCGCGTCCGACATCGCACGCGATGATGCCCCGCGTGCCTGATCGATCAGGCTTCTAATCTGAGAGACCTCAACCGCCTTCAATGCAACTGACCAAGCGTCTCCGTTTGAAGCGACATTTTCGGCCCGATCCGTCGCTGCGTGAATGGCGTCTCGGATCAATAGATCGAGCCGTGTTGGCGCATATTTCTGAATCCCTCCTGTGAGGGGCGGAACACGATTTCCTAGAACCGCCTTTGCGAACATCCGCTTGACCGGAGAGTGAGCAACATAAATCGCACCGTCGGGTCCGAGCGCTGTTACAGCGACCGAATCATCGCGCCCCTGCGTGAAATAGCGCACCTCGCCCGTAGCGCGATCGATCAGCCCGGTGCCAACCGCGACCACGAGACCTGGACCCCTTTTGATTTCTGACGCGCCCATAAAAGCAATGCCATTCGCGGTAATGGTCGCAGTTAGCGAACGCACATTCCGGTTGATGCCGAACTCCGGAAACATGTCGAGATTTGCGCGCCATGCGAGCACCCCGGACGGCCCCTGATCGATGACTTTCAGCAAACCCGTCGCCTCTGGTAGATAGAGTTCACCATTGTCGCTAGCGACCGAAATAGAGCCCACAATCTGTCCTTCGACTTGGAGTTCCCAAATTCGACTTCCATCGTTCGCATCGATGGCAATCAGTTTGCCGAAATTGTCTGCAATATATACGCGTTGGCCATCCGCGCTGAGCGCTGGCGTCGATGCGCTGCCGCCAGCAAAGCTAATATGAAATTGGTATTCCATTTCGAGCAAACCCTCGAGCGAGGGCACAAGCTTCAAGCAATAGAGCGCGCCATATTCGGAGATCCCGTCGGCAGATCCGTCTTCAGCATCTGGCGCTGTAGCCGCGACCCAAATACGCCCTGTATGCGGATCGATCGAAAAGTAATTCGCAACCATGGTGTTGTTGCCAAGTAAAATTCCGATCAGGTCCTGAAATGAGATGTCACCAAAGAATGGCTTCGCGATTTCCTCGATACGCGATTGAATGCGCTCTGAAGCGCTCGATGGGCCCTGAGTTGGTGAGGGCGCAATACCGGGCAGAGAATAAGGAGCGGCCAGGCGCTGGGTGCCTGTTCGACGATCCAGTACATAAATGTGATTGTCGCGGGTTTGTCCGATCAGAGTGTCGGTCGTGGGGTCGTAGTTAAGACCGAACATGTGTCTTGTGCGACCGTCGGAGGTCGGGCTAAGGCCGGTTTCAACCTCCCAGATCACTTCACTCGCATCGATCAGCTGGTCACCGTTGATGTCGGCGTTCGGACGCACTGCCGCGGCCCAACCATAGCCACCTGCATAAACGATCTGAGCGTCGGGCGTCTCGGGATCATTCAATACCAACGGCGCACCGCTGCCTTTCTCCGCTCCGGTCATGATCCAGCGCCGGGATCCATCATCGGGGTTGAGAGAAATCAGCCTTACGGTTTCATCCGGTGAGAAGGTCGGTGAAAAATAGAGGTTTCCTGCACTGTCGAAGGTAGGCCCTTCAGTGTTGAAGGTATCAGACTCAGCTAGCCAGTCTTCCTCAAAGACCGGCGCCGTTGCGATGGTAACCTCGTCACTGTTTAGTGTGTCTCCATGCAGGGTTCTGAAATAGCTGGTCGGAAACCCCAGCACATCCCCGCCGGCCAGATCACTTTCGTCGCCTATATATGGCAGAGCGCGCGGACCAATAGGTACCCAGTCTGTACGGTCCGGCGGCGAATAGGAGCGCGGCGACGAAATCGTGCTGAACACATAAATGAACGTCGCTATGCAGAGCGCCACCAGCAGCACGATGAGCAGAAACACCTTTTTGATCACTGAATTGGGTCCTTTGTTTTGCAAGTTAGCCGAAGCGAACGCCAACTTCGTTGTCGGTTTGTCTTAGCGCTTAGCGACGAGACGTATCAGACGATCCGCATATTGATTGAAGAAAATAAACATACTATAGTCCATTAATATACAGCAATCTGCAAAGAGCCAGCCATGAATCTTATTTCAACGATCTCTCCCGAAGAATCGCAATTCAATCATGCCTGGCTAAATCGTACCAAAGCAGAACTAGGTGTCGATCTCATGGGGGTTCTGGCCGTCGAGCCGGACTCGCATCCTGATTTTGTCAGCGGCGTGAAGACCTTTCTGCCAAAAGCTCGAGCCGCGATCATCCTCATGAATGAAATGGCATCAGAGACGATGAATCTGGTGAAGCACCCGATGAAATATATGGGTAAGCCGAAAACCGGCGCGCTGCTTTCTCCGCACGTTGATGATGTTACGACAGAACTAAACTTGGCGAACATGAAGCTTGCAAAACAGCTCAAACGTGAGGGTTATCGAAGCATCGCATTGCCGCGGCGCTTACCCATGCTGGCAGGTCAGATGAGGTTTCCGCTGTCCTTCTGCCATATCGCCGAGGCTGCCGGGATGGGGACCATTGGAACGCACACGCTCATCATTACACCGGAGTATGGCACGCGCGTACGTTTGGCCTGCTTGCTGACTGAAGCACCTTTGAAAACGACCAAGCGCCAGGATCCAGTCGATGATTGCACTCATTGCCTCGACTGTGTGAAAGTTTGCCCTGTTGGCGCAATCAGTTCGCCAGGCCCAGGTATGCGATATGAAGTCGATGGAATGCGCTGCAAATTCTATCGCGACAATGTCGATAATTGCGGGCTTTGCCAGAAAGCGTGCAGCTCTGCGACTCGGCATTCAGAAGCCTCCGGACCGCCGCTTTATGCACATCCGGATTCACCTGGCGTACAGGAACATTTGGCAAAGAAAGCGCCCAAAGCATGAGTCTATCAGAAGAGGACATCCAAGCCACCGCGAGGATTGAGAGCTTCAAGACCAAGTCTCTTTTGGCGGATCAAACGCACCACTTCCGCTCGCGACGAGTCTTCTATGTCATGGGCGACCTAACGGGACTGTCTGATATCTGTGTTGGCACAGTGCCAAAGGCCGGAACATCAGGACGATTTATCTCTCTGCTCGACAAAGACGGATATTTAGACGCTGATATATTTATCGTGCCGTTTGAAAAGGGCGTGCTCGTGGATGTCCATGCGGAATTGGAGGAGGTGGTTGCGGCGCGTTTGTCAGGATTGCCCGGCGTAGAACAGATTGATCGAAGTGCGAACGAACGATGGCGGGTGCTCGGGGAAACGCCAGATCAGAAAACGGCCACCACATCGTTTGACACCCTTCGCTTCAGAGACAGTCGCCGTCGGGAACTTGGCTCGCGTATTTTGCGCGATTCTGCCGAGCCCGAAGGCCAAGATTGGCGACATAGTCGCAAATGGGACGGGCACGCGATGCGACTTGGCATTCTGCCGGACCACCGTTGCGTTCTTGGAAAACGCATTCTTCCGGAAGAGGCTGGTTACCACCGACTGCTTGGAGCGAACTTGCCCTCTGATCCCAAAGCGATATCTCGACGAATTTTGCCGATTCGGGTCGATACCTATAGCGGATCAATCCCATTGATGGCCGGTGCGCAGTTGCTCGCTGGCAGCGAAGAGATCGGAGTGATGCTGGACCAGGAGGGCGTCTGCGGTGTCGCCCTGATGGAAATTGATCCCTGGCGTCAAGCGATTGAAGACGCGTGCGAAGTAACCTGCCTAGATTGGCCGGTCCTGATCAGTTGGCCAACCTGGCTTTCCTCAGAAAGTGAAGGGCGAGTTGGCCCTGCAGGAGGCCTGATTTAGCACTTCGTCTGCGCTGGTCAGCTAACTGAAAAAGTGGAACCTTGCTTATGATGCCAGTGCTCTCGGCCATTCTTCCGATCGTAGTGATTTTAGTGCTCGGTAAAATTGTGGCATCGCGAAACATTCTAACCGATGAGGGCTGGCGCGGCCTGGAAAGCGCGACATATTACGTTTTGTTTCCTGCTCTGATTGTCAACAAGCTTGCAGCCGCCGACTTTACTAGTGTCGACTGGCGTATGCCAGGCGCTCTAATCGGGGCGCAATTGGTGATGGCGATTCTGAGCGTCGTTTTGGGCAAGGGTCTGAACCAACCTGGAGATCGGTTGGGCGTGCTTGTTCAATCTGGGGTGCGATGGAACACCTTCATCGCACTTGCCATCGCTCAAAATCTGATGGGGCCGACGGGCCTCGCATTGGTCGCTGCGGCCGCCGCGGCGATGATTCCGACTGCCAACGGATTGTCGATCCTAGCGCTTACCGGGCTTTCGAATAGCAGCATGAATGTGGTATCATTGCTGCGGCAGGTGTTCTTGAACCCATTGATCATTGCCTGCGCGATTGGTCTTGGATTGAATCAATCTGGCCTGGTCCTGCCGCAAATCGCCTTTGATGTGTTTGATATTCTATCCCAGGCGACGATCGCGATTGGTCTCTTGGCAACCGGGGCTCATATTCGATTGAGCGGGCAAAACATGTCCGTCGGAACGGTCATTGGTTGGTCTGTGTTTCGTTTATTGGGATTGCCAATTGTCGCGGGAGCAATTGCTCTTACACTGGCCGTTCCGCCGTTAATATTCCTGGTTATCCTGATCGCAACCGCTGTTCCGACAGCATCGAATGGCGCTATCCTCGCGCGACAGTTAAATGGCGATGTGCAACTGGCCGCGAACCTGATTGCCTTCCAGACCATTTTTGCCTTGGCATCCGTTACGGCAATTCTGTGGTTCGCGGATATGATCAATCTGTGAGAATGGTGCTAAAACAGTTGGGGTAGGGTCAGGCCAACGCTTTTGCGGAAGCCAGCAGATCGACCGTGTATTTCTCAAGCTTGTCATGATCAATTTCGACGCCAAGGCCCGGTCCTGTTGGCAATACGGCCTCGCCATTCTCAAAAGTCATCGGCGTAGTGCAAACATCATCCTCGAGTTTGTCAGGCCCAATGAATTCGCCCGCCAGCGTAATCCCTGACGTAGAACATGCGAGTTGCAGCTCTGCGGTCGCTAGGTGACTGCTATTGAAGCCGTTACCGACCGTCACTTCCATATCGGCCGCCTGACACAGTTCGGCAATACGCTTTGAGGGGCCGAGGCCACCACATTTGCTGACTTTGATTTTTACAATGTCGGCCGCGCGTTGCTCGATAATCGCAAGTGTATCGTGGATCGTGTGAACACTTTCATCTGCCATGAGTGGCATGCCAATCGCATTTCGAATTTCGGCCATGCCCTTGAAATCATGCGCCTGGACCGGTTGCTCAATGCTCTCAATATCGAATTGTTCAATCTTTCTGCAAAGCTTGATCGCGTGCGGCACCGTGTACACGCCGTTGCCATCCAAACGGATATTCATGTCTGGTCCGACTGCGGCGCGCACCTCGCGAATGCGTGCAATGTCGAGATCCATGTCATCGACCGAGTCGATCTTTAGTTTGATCGTCTTGAAACCGCGATCCTTAAATTTAGTCGCGGAAGCAGCCATAGATTCAGGTGTCTCGGTTCCGATGCCACCCGACAAGGGCCAGCGGTCTCGTAACGCCCCGCCCATTAGAACATGAAGTGGTTGCCCCAGAATGCGCGCCGCAGCATCTCTGGCGGCAATATCGATCAAGCCTTTAGGGTACCAGTTTCCGAGCTGCCAACACTTTTGCATAATCTGCTCAATCTTCTCGGCATCAAAGACGCTGACCCCTTTTAGCCGCGGCGCGAACACTGAGCCAATCAGCCAGATTGCTCCAGCCGGAGTGTCGGCACCGTACCAACCCGGCGTGACATAGCACTCGCTCCAACCGACTGTTCCGTCCTCCGTTTCCAGTCTTAGAAAGATTGACAATGTATGCGTCGCCCCGGTCTCCATCGCTCCCATCTGATAGGCGGTTCGTGAGGGAATTCGGACAAAACGCGTCTCGAGTGATTTGATGGCTGACATGATCTGGCTCCTATCCGGTGTTTCGCGTTTTTGAAGTAATTATTGTGCGAGGCTCTGTGCTCGCTCTTGCTGCAGCATCGCTCGCCCGGCGAGCCAAAAGTGAAGCGCCGACCAGAGGAGGAAGAGCGATACACCCGAGAGCGCGAGGGCTAGACCACGTGGTCCAGCTGTTGGCTCCAAGATGTCGCTCATGACACCAACAATGAGCGGCCCGAGACTGAGGCCCACCAAGTTGAGACAAAGCATTTTTATCGCTGCCGCCATCGAGCGCATCTCGATTGGTGCATAAGTCTGAATGAAGGCGAGGCTTGGTCCAAGATAGAATGTGAAGACCATAATCGGCAGAACCAAGAATCCGAGCGATGTGATCAAGGACGGCGATAGGTAGCCGATCGTCAAAAGGGGAACGGTGATGATTTGAGTAACGGCGATCATTTTGATGCCAAGATCGACGCGGCGCCGAGACAACACATCGGTCAATCGACCACCTGTGAGCGTACCGATTGCCCCAATCACGCCGAAGAACAAGGCCATCACAATACCGACCTGCGCCTGTGGGAGTTCATGCACCCGGCTAAAATACGCGGGCAGCCATTGTATGACCCCATACGTGACCATGCCGGATAGTGTTGAAGCGATTAAAACCTGACGCAGGATGGGCGATGCAAACATTGCTTTCACGGCCTCGAGCACCGTAGCGTTTGCCACTTCACGCTGCGCTGTTTCCTCCGCGCCTCCACGTTGGGGTTCTTTGAGGAACATCAGGAGCCCAAGTCCAACAAGAATTCCGGGGAGTCCAACAACGAAAAAAGCGGCGCGCCAGCCATAAACTTGGCTCACATAGCCGCCTACCAGGAAGCCAAGAATCATGCCGATATTGCCGCCTACAGTCAGAGACGACATGGCCAGAGACCGCTCAGTAGCGGGATAATAATCGGCGACAATTGATTGACTTGCGGGATTAACGCCAGCTTCTCCGACTGCGACAAAAATCCTTAATATGACCAGCATCAGAAAGGCGGTCGCAAATCCAGACAATGCGGTCATGATGGAAAACAAGATCAGGCAGGCAGCGATTAAGCGGCGCCGGTCATTCTTGTCAGCATATTTGGCTAGGGGCACTCCCAGCGTCGCGTAAAACAGAGCGAATGTCAGACCACCGAGCAAACCTAGTTGTGTATCTGAGAGGTCAAACTCAGCCTTAATGGGCTCGAACAGTACCGAAAGAATCATGCGGTCTGCGATCGACAAGGTGAACGCGGCCATGAGTAAGCCGAGTGCGACGCGTCGGTCAGTTGCGGTCACATGCGAACTTGCGCCGGATCGGGTGATATTTGTGCTAATAACCGCCTCCACTTGCTTACAAAAACAAACCACAGTCTATTTTTGGATTCAAGTGTATTTGTGGCGGATTGGCTCAGCGGGCTCTAATTCCGGAAAGAAGCAGATCCAGTGCTTTTCGATAATGCTTATCCTTGAAATGTTTCGGATCAGAAATCCGCTGACGGCCTAGCGCAACCCAAGACGCGACGAGAGTTATCGCGACATCTTCAGGTGTCCATTCCTCGGAGAAAGTGCCCTCTGCTTGGCCATCACGAATAATCGCCACCACAATGCGCGAAATGCCCATGTTTGGTTCATCGATGTGAAAATCGACTCCGGGATCTGCAATAAAGGCGGACATCATATCTCTAGCGACTGCGCCCAATTCGCTGGTCAGCCTCTCCAGATGATCGGCAACCATATGTAAGCGGGCCGTTGCATCGCTATCGCTAGCGTTCAATTCGTTTTCCAATCGGAAGCAAACGACTGTGGTAAAGAAACCCATCAGAGCTGCCTTGTTTGGGAAATGCTTAAAAAATGTGGCGCGCGCCACATCAGCCTTTTCGCAAATCTGCTCAATCGTCACGCCGTCAAAGCCATCTTTTTGCATGAGTTCAATTGCGGACCGGAAAATTCGATGTGCTGTCGCTCTCTTTTTGCGTTCACGCCGACCTTCGGTACCTGTTTCGGGACCGGGCAAATCGTTGAGATAATTCAGTGCAACCATAGTAACTCTTTAGTGCTGTTGGCAAAGATGGGGTGTCAAGGAACGGGTGCCATTACAATAGTCAATCGCTGCCAAATTGCATGACGTCTTTTCGGGGACTTTGGCGAGTATGAATACAATTCCTTCTAATATGGAAATCTTACACAGTCTTATTCGGGGCGCATTTTGGACGCCGGTCGAGGTAATATTCACTAACACTCAAATAAGTGTATGTGCGTTTAAAAATAGACTATAATATGCAAATGAGTGATGCAATATCGAGGTCTCGGGGGGCGTTTTGGATCACTTGGATTTTGGCCTAATACCGTTGCGAGAGTATCTGTCGGACGAGGTCTATAATAAGCTTATTCGGCGTGCACATCGCACGAATTTCAAATCCGGCAACGTCATACATTCACGCGGTGAAACGATGGCTAGATTTGGTGTTATTGCCGAGGGCGGGGTACGGTTTGGACGTTATCTTCAAGATGGAAATTTCAACTTGCTCTTTGAAGTTGGCCCAGGCGGACACTTTGGTGACGGCCAGGGATTGCTAAGGGCATCGTACGCTCACCACGCCTGTTCAATAGGCAACACAAAGATCGACTTTCTTGACTCCAAAGCGCTCATAGATTTGCTGACTGAAGAGCCTAGCTTTGCCCTCGCTCTATCCAAAGTTAATGCTGCGCGACTGATGCGTTTGTTGGATCTATATCATGATGCCCGGACACTTTCGGTACCAATGCGTCTTGCTAAGTTGCTGCTCATCCATGTTGGACGAGGCAAAATCGCAAATGGAGTCGCTTGTTTACAGCGCGATCTCTCCGAGTTGCTCGGCGTGTCATCTGTTTCTGTCAGCACCGCGTTAAAAGAGCTCGAAAACGCCGGCTTGGTGGCGTCCGGATATCGCCAAATTATCGTTCCTGACAAAGCAAGGTTAGAGGCATGGCTGAGTAAGTCTAAGGCAACAAAGGCCAACTAAAGGATCGTCGACCCCTATCCAACCATGCCGACCAGGCGTTGTTCGATGATGGCCTCAGCATCAGCGACAATCTCTGCAATCAGAGCTTTGCATGTCGGAACGTCATCTACAAATGCTCCAGACATGCCCGCCGTTACCATCCCTGCTTCAATGTCACCGGTGCTCCAGGCCTTTTCTTGATTGGCTCCAGAGACATACTCATGGACCTGAGAGAATTCGCCGCCTGCAGCCTCGATTTCGGCAACTTTTTGAGAAACGGAATTCTTGTACACTCGCGCTGTGTTTCTGAAACTTCTAAAAATTAGCTGGGTCTGGTTCTCGTCCATTTCGACAATCTTCTGTTTGATACCCTCATGGATTGGCGCTTCCTTTGTAGCCATGAACCGCGTTCCCATGTTGATTCCATCGCACCCCAGAGCGAGTGCAGCGGCCAAGCCCCGACCATCACCAATGCCTCCCGATGCCACGACTGGAATGCTCAAGGCGCGTGCAGCAGCCGGAAAAAGAACTAAGCCTCCGACATCCTGTTCACCCGGATGGCCTGCGCATTCAAATCCATCAATGCTGACAACATCAACTCCGAGCCGCTCCGCGGCTAAAGAGTGCCGCACAGTCACGCACTTGTGCACCACTTTAATGCCCGCTGATTTGAAACGCTCCATAAAGGGCTCGGGACTGCGTCCGGCGGTCTCGACAATTTTCACCCCGGTACGTGTGATGACGTCGACATACTCGTCGTAGTTTACTGGGCTCGCTACCACGCCGACGGTCAAATTCACGGCAAAGGGTTTGTCCGTCATTGATTGGCAGCGGACGATCTCTTGTTCCAATTCTTCTGCCGTTTTTTGGGTCAGTGCGGTCATGACTCCCAATGCACCCGCATTGGAAACAGCAGCAGCCAGATCGGCTGTCCCTACGCGCATCATTCCGCCGCATATGATCGGCGCGTCGATGCCCAACAATTCGGTCAGTCGTGTTTTCATTGTTTGCTCCCTGCAGCGCATTTGTTTCAGCGTTGGACGATCTTGCCCGCGTTTTTTGAGAAGGCTTCAGTCGCTTCTTTGTCATGTGTACCCGGAAGAACGAAAGGAACTTCTATTCCGCGGCGGCATGCCGGGCGCATTTTCATGGCATCCTTCCAGCGCGCTAAATGCTCCAATCCATCGACGTCGATCCCGGACCAGCGATGCGTTCGCACCCAACACCAATTTGCAATATCAGCGATTGAAAATTCGTCAGCCAGCCATTCCCTGTCGGCTAAATGTCGATCAAGAACTTCAAACAGTCTCCGGCATTCATTCTGATATCGTTCGATTGCCGGTGGGATTTTTTCCGGAAAGTAGCGGAAGAAAACATTGGCCTGGCCCATCATCGGGCCAACGCCGCCCATTTGAAACATCAGCCACTGGATCACGCGTGATCGTTCCTTGGCTGTTGTTGGTAGTAGTCTTCCCACTTTGTCAGCCAGATAAATCATGATCGCGCCCGACTCAAAAACCGCGAAATCATCTTCTGACCGGTCGATGATAGCCGGAATTCGACCATTCGGATTGATGGCAAGATAGTCTCGCTCTTTCTGCTCGCCTTCCGCGATGTTTACGAACCGCGTTTCGTATTCCAGACCCAATTCTTCAAGGGTAACGGACGCCTTCCAACCATTAGGCGTCGGAGCTGTGAAGAGATCGATCATGTTTCGCTGCCCGTGGTTTTTTCGCGATCTTGTTGCGAACTTTCGAGGTATGCCCAGCAGCCAGTTTCTTTGAGAACGGAAACAAGTGTTTGGTTGTCTGACACCGTCGAAAACTTCCTCTGCAATTCCTCCAGGGTCAAAGCCTGATACTTGAATGTTTTTTGTTGAAAGAGTGATCCATTCATTGTCAGAGCGGTTTCCTTTTGTCCGGCCTGCCAGGCATTTTGGTTCGCCTCCATCCAAGGCAGAAAACGCGTCGCCATTTCCTGTTTTAGAATCGGTCTGATCGTTGGCAGTAGGGAAACCAGCGACTCAAATTTACCTTCGACAGATGGTGACAGCATTCGCTTTATATACGCCACCAAAGATGGCGTGTTTTCTTCAAGGTAGGCGTTCGCCGTGGGGTCCGTCCACGCTTGATAGTAATTGCACCAAAGTCCGAAATCTCCGAAACAAGGTCGTCCACCGAATAAGTACTTGCGATCGGCAAAATGCAGGTCCAGCATCCCGGAAAGATCGACAAAGGACTGTTTGAGTTGTGGGATATTGGTCTCATTTCCGCCGGAATAAACCAGTCTCGGCACCATCCTGCGCACCAAAAGCCTGGCTACAATCGGACTTACAAGTCCAGCATACCACTGTCCTTTGAGTCGTTCACGTGCAAGTCGTTCGCCGGTTGCCTTCGCATCGGCGTCGTAAAACCAACGCTGGAAGAACATGAGCTTGTTGCACCACTCATCTCCAAACTCTTCAAACAGGCAGGACAGAAACCACAGCGCTGGATCGGGCGGATGCATGCCTGGCTCGGGATACTCCTTATTCAGTCGTTCCAGGATCGGGGTTGAGTCTTGCATGGTTTCGCCATTCGGGAAAAACAGAAGCGGGATGAGTTGGACCTGCGCGTTTTCCTGAAACTCCTTCTCTGACTTCATCGTTCGGCTCACCCAATCATAGGGAATGCCTTTGAATTTCAGAAAGGATTCCACTTTCATCGTGTAAGGAGACGGTTCTAGACCCATGAGGCGAAAGCGCGGCGCCGATTCAGACATGTCTCTTCTCCGAGCGTTCAGTTGACGTTGCGCTTTTTGCCGGCCCAGTAAGGCTCTCTGAGCGTCCGCTTCAGGACCTTGCCTGAGGCATTGCGAGGCAGCGCATCGACGAAATCAACGGACTTTGGAACTTTATAAGCAGCGATACGTGAGCGCGTGAATTCAAGGATGCCGGTCTGGTCCGCTGCCGCGCCAGGTTTTAGCGCGACGACCGCTTTGACCGCTTCGCCCCATTTGTCGTCGGGGATGCCGATGACGGCGACTTCTGCAATATCTGGATGACCAAACATCGCGCTTTCAACCTCCGCCGGATAAATATTCTCCGCCCCGGAAATGATCATGTCTTTGACGCGGTCGTGAATGAAGAGATACCCATCCTCGTCGAGATAACCGGCGTCTCCCGTGAGCAGCCAGCCCTCATCATCAATTGTGCTCTTAGTGGCCACCTCATTGTTCCAGTATCCGGCCATGTTTGAAGAGGATCGAGTCGTTATTTCGCCGACTTGTCCCGGTGGCAGGCTGCGACCTTCGGAATCAATGACTTTGATTTCGACGCCCGGCATAGCCCGTCCGGCAGAGCGCATTCGATCATTCCCGTTCGGGTCGTGATCCTCTGGCGGAAGATAAACGACGGTGCCGCACGTTTCTGTCATTCCATACTGCTGGCAGAAGTCACAACCGAACACGTCCATGCTTTGCCGCAAAAGATCGAGAGGAATCGGCGAGGCGCCATAAAAAATGAGCTTCAAGCGAGAATAATCGACGTCTCTGGCGCCGGGCATTTGCAATAGAAAATTCAAAGCCGCCGGGACCATTAGCATTTTGGAGATGCCCTCTGGTTCCATGAGCTTTAATACGATCTGCGGGTCAAATTCTCTCAGGATAATCAACCCGGCACCGTTGAGGAGACCGACAACGCCCCAGCCGGTTCCAGCGATATGAGATAATGGCATCGCCACGAGACAGACATCGTCATCGGTCCATCGGTTCCAGTGCAGGTCGAGTTTGCCTGCATTTACCCACAGTTCCAGGACGTTCTTGTGGGTCAACATGACCCCTTTAGGGCGCCCGGTCGTGCCCGACGTATATAGCTGCAAGGCCGTATCAGATGGCTCGATTGTGATGCCTGGATCCTCTACGCTCTCTTGGTCTCGCCAGGCGGTAAACCCGTCGTTTGAAGAGGTCTCGAGATCTATGATACGAATTTCGCGGCCCAAAAGCTTAATCGCTGAATCTGCCAATTCGTTGAATTCGGCCCCCACAAACAGGAGTGACACCTCACCGTCGTCGAGGATGTGCGCAATCTCGGCCGGTGCGAGGCGCCAGCCAATCGGCAGAGTAACGGCGCCCATTTTGGCAGCCCCAAAAAGCAGTTCGAAGTAAAGATCAGAGTTCTTGGCCAGATACCCGACACGGGCACCCTTCTTGGCGCCGGTGGCACTAAGCGCATTTGCCACTTGATTGGTCCGCTGTTCGAGCTGGGCATAATTCGAGATACGCCCTTCAAATTTCATGGCTTTTGCATCAGGTTGTTCGTCCGTATAGACCCGCGGAATATCGCCGAGGGTTTGAATCTTTGCGTCCAATTCAGCTATTGATAGAGTCATGTCTGCCTGCCTAATCTGACATATGTGAGGGGTCTTCTACGGCCGCCTTGGCAGCCTCAACCCGGCGGTGGACCGAGAATAGGGTGAGTCCAATACTGATTGTGACCAATGCAAAAAGCGCGTAGCGCGGTGCGTTTCCGATATCTGGATTGGTCAAACCATGGGCTGACAGGAACCAAGCATTCAAAACGAGATAGGCTGCACTGGCAGTTAAAGCGCTGCCCACGCTGGCCCGGCCCGTAAGCCCAAGACCAGAGTAGAGGGTAAGAATCACGCCGGCGAGAATGCGAACGGGTTCCACCTGATTCGCGGCAACGTGGATGCCGACGTCAATCACCTGCACAAAAATGATTAGTGAGAACGCTGCTCTGGAATAGCCTCTAATGGCTCCTGTGTAGTTGTGTCGAGTCATACCGTTCACCCAAGCTCATCATCTCTTTCTAAGCAGCCGTTTTAAGGACTTTGAAAGTCCACTCTGCGCATACGTCAGTTCGATCCGGCAACAGCATCACCGATTGCCCGCATAGCCGCGCTGTAAGTGATCCCATCGCCGGATTTGATCGCGAACTGTGCGACGACGAATCCGCGTTTTCGGTCAACCCAAAGATATTGACCAAGTGCACCGCGCGCGACGAACTCCTGTTGATAATTTTCGGGAAGCCAGAACTGATAACTATAACCCATTTGTATATTGCCCGTTTCAGGGTTTTGCGTTGGCTCCTGGAATGGTGCCTGGGCATTTTCCACTTGTTCGAACCAGTCCGAAGGGACCGATGGCGCTCCATCGATGATCAGGTCTTCCAGATAAATCTGACCAAGATGGGCAAAGTCAGTCAGTGTTAGTGCCAGGCAGCAATGGGCGAACACAGCCTGTGATTTACCTGCTGCATTCTCACTCCAGATCGCATCGGCGGTGAAGCCAGCCGGTTGCCAGAGCTGTTCGGTTGCGATTTGTCCGAGCTTCTGACCATACGCCGCCCGCAAAACCGCGCCCAAGACATGGGTGTCGGTGGCCGCATAGTTGAAGTCTGTGCCCGGATCGACCCGATATTCGAGACGCGCGGCAAAGTCATCCAGATTCTCACCATCGAATATGATGGCATTGTACAATTCCCGCCGACTGGGTTTATGACCCGGATCGTGGATCAAATTAACCCCAGAGGACATCATTAGAACATGGCGGATCGATGTATTGCCATAGACCGTTCCGTCAAATTGCGCAGCGTATTTTTTTATGGGGTCATCAATATCATCAATTACACCTTGGTGCAGCGCAATTCCAATGAGAGTACTCGTAAAACTCTTGGTGGCGGACCAGATATGATAGCGTGAATCAGCGTCGATCCCGCGATCATAGTGTTCAAACCTGATATCGCCTGCTTGCAGCACCATCATGCCGCTAATGCCTTCGGATTCAAGATAATCGCCGATCGTCATGGGGCCGTCTGCCCCAACAAAGGTGACGTCTGAAAGATCAATGGGATTGCGCTCATACAAACGAGGATTGGAAGAAGCCGAAACCGTTTGGTAGGGCACGACTTTATGCCAATGACTAAAATTGTACGCTCGCGTCTGCGGTGGCCAAGACAAGTACCAGCGCCCCGGTTCGTGGGCTGTCCATGGACGAATAGCCCACATTAGGGCAAAGGCGATTGAAAGCGCAACGAGCGCCGCGAGCCCTAATAGAATTTTGCGAAGCATGCTCCATCACTCCTTAGTAGTGTGAGTAGTCCTCTCAGCGCGCTGGGCGCACGGTTTTTTAGAACCGTGCGCGCAACTCGACCCCCCAAAAGCGAGGTTCGCCTGGAAAGGCGGCCACTGTGCCACTCTGCTGTGGAACACCAATAGCGGTCAGGTTGTACTGCTCATCGAATATATTCGATCCAAATACACTAAGCGCGTAACCGCCGCCTTCGGTCTGAATTCCTGCGCGCGCACCAACAGTTGCAAATGCATCATTGTCAAAAGCAGCAAGGGAATCGCCCTGAACCAGATTGGTTTCGGTCTGGTATCGAATGTTCGCGTGTAGCGTACCTTCGAAGCCTTCAAAAATGGGGAATGTGTATGTCCCTTGACCTGTCCATACCCATTCCGGCGTATTGCCCAATTGTTGATTGGGGTTCGCCGCATCCTCGTTGGTTCGTTCTGCTTTGACGTATGTCGCAGCGCCCTGAAGCACGAGGCCATCGATCGGGTTGGCTCCTACGTCGAGTTCGATACCTTGGGATTCAACATCATTGTTAAAGACGATGAAGTTTGGAGAGACAAAAGTATTTTCCTGAAATCCTTTTGTTTCAGAATAGAAGGCCGTGGCATTTACCGTCATCCGTCCATCCATCCAGGAGGATTTTACGCCCACTTCAAACGCATCTACAGTTTCTTCGTCGAACGCCAAATCGGATAATTGTGGCCCGTCCGTCGGAATCCCAAGCAATGTACTGTTGAAGGTTGATTCAAGGCTAGAGCGATCAAGGTTGAAACCTCCCGATTTAAATCCGCGGCTATATCCGCCAAACAATAGGATATCGGGGCTCAGCTCATAGCCCAGTTTTACTGTTCCGGTGAATTGGCTGTCTTCTCGACTTTCCGTGTCGCCATCGACAACCAGAAATTCTGGCGAGAGCACCGGATTACAGGCGATAAGGTTCGCGAAAGCCACCAATGGCGAGAGCGGGCTGAGGCTTGGCACCTGGGTCCACGCCGTTGTTCCTGGCGCTTGCAAGACACTACAGCCCGGGACGTCGCCGCTTAGGTCTGCTTCGATTTCTTTGCGTTCCCAATTGTAACGCAATCCGGCCGTCAGCGTGAGACGATCACTCAGCGCGATTTCATTGTGCGTGAACAGCGCTAAGGCGTCCGTGTCTTGCGTGAAGCGATCGAAGCCACCAGAACCCGGAGGCGTGGCTGGCAACAGGAACGGGGTAAAGTTCGCAACCGCGGGACCGGCGGGTGGTACCGCTGCAAACGGTACGATAGCGCCGGCTCCTAATCCCAGAAGACCAGCTTGGTCGGTAAAGAAGAATGGAATGGCGCCGGACGACAGGTTCGTGCCGTAGAGAGTAAGAGGCACACCGATTTGACCGGTGCTCGCTCGCGCAAATGAGAAATCCGTAAATGCGTCCGTGTCGGTGCCGTACTGGATTGTATCGAAGGTCTCTATTTGCTCGTTGAGATAGAACATACCAACCAGCCAGTCGATATTCCCGTTTACCCCTTGCAGGCGGAACTCCTGAGTGAATTGAGTGTCATCGTTCATGGTCCCTTCTCGAAAAGTACGGTCAGCACCCGAGAAGTCGATATCTTGGTTACGGATCGAGCTGAAATCACGATAGGCTGTAATCGACGTAAAATTCCCGATGGCTAGATCTTTATTAAACTCAGCCGAGAGACCAAAATCTTCAACATCATCCCGATAATCGCGATTGGGGGAGGTAGCGATTTCGAAATCGTCACCCAGCACGGCTGGATCTATATTCCCGATCAAACCATTTGCAGCTGCTGTGCTCTGCACAAACGGTCCGAAGTCACCGATCTGTACGATGCGCGGAACGCAACAATCCTCGTCTGTTTCGGTATAATCGGCGATCAGTCGGAGGGAATGGCCATCACCTTCGAAAAGCAACTGGCCGCGAGCTGTGATACGGTCAATATTGTTGAATTCCCGACCCGTGTTCACCTCTGTAAAGAAGCCATCGCGTTGGCGGATTTTGCCATCGATACGAGCAGCCACGTTTTCGGAAAGCGGCCCAGATATCCCAGCGGTTGCTTCGAGACTGTTGTAATTTCCAGACGAAATGCTGGCATAACCCGTGGTGTCGAAAGTTGGCTTTTGGGTGCGCATGCTTACCACGCCTGCCGATGTGTTGCGACCGAAAAGGGTACCCTGAGGGCCACGCAACACTTCCACGCCCGCCAGTTCCGTCAATTCCTGAATCCCTGCGCCTGTTCGCGTCCTGAACACACCGTCAACAAACACACCCACAGCCGGCTCGAAGCCGAAATTGGCTGCATTGGTTCCAATACCACGAATTGAAATCGATGTTCCTGCCGCGGCCGATTGGCCCTGCGTGATTTGAACGCTTGGGCTAAGTTGTTCGAGATCGTTCAGACGATTGAAATTTGCCTGAACCAGTGTTTCAGCGTCGAAGGCCGTGATCGAGACCGGGACGTCCTGCACGGTCACGCCATCGCGACGAGTCGCCGTTACTTCGACGGTGCCAAGCGTACGCGTCGATTCAGGTGTTTCTTCGCGAGCATCTTCTTGCGCAGAAACCTGGCCGCTTGTTAGCGCGAGAAGGGCGGTGACCCCTACTGACGTAAAAAGAGCCTGCGTAGAAAATGAGTTTGAGTTTCGTTGTGACATAGTCAATTTCCTCCCTTGCCTCTAATGACATCCTGTCGACGACGCTTGAGGTGCAATCCTCAAGAAGCGGATCCGAGCTAATGCCTTAGAGATCTATGTGTAGACCATAGTATATTCTTAGACCATTTTCCTTCAAAGAATATAAAGTACTTAGTATTTGTCCAAATTTGATGTGATTGTTGCGTGCATGCCTCACTCATAGGTGTACGTTTTGGGTTGTGATCTGAAAAAGAAGGCCGACACTCATTTTCAATGAGAATCGGCCAGTTTTAGGAGGACGAAAGTCCCAGAAGGAATAGGTTTTAGAGGCGCCTAGTCCTAACCAGCACGCGAAAAGAATGTTAAATATACTAGAGTATATTAATAGATGCAATAGTGCTACTTAGCTTCTCTCGCATCTTATTGTGCTTAGGGATAGCCTTGTGAGCCGCGGTGGATCGTGGAGGAAATTCCAGCGTCTACTGGTTTCTTTGTTTTCTTGCCGTCGCAATCTCTTCGAGAGTTACGCCTCCGCTTCCATCGGCATCTAGTACATTGAATGCGCGATCATAAGCGCCAAACCTCTTTAGCCTTCTCGACATGCCGATATCGTCCTCGGCTTCCAGAGCGACAACGCGCTCAGCGTATTGATGTTCTTTATTCTGTTTCCGGTATTTTCGTCCGACGCTATTCTAGATGGCCGGTTTAATCGCGATGCGTACATCTTGTATGGCGCAACTCGGTCCGATCGGATACTCTCGGCTTCGCTTGGGCTGCTGCTTTTCTCAGCGCAGGCGGGCTTTTTGCGGGCAGGCGACACTGGTTTTACGGAACGGCGGTTGTGTTTGGCATTGCCGTTTTCGGGCGTGTGTTTGACGTCGTTGTCGCCGGCGGCGCTGATGGAGCCGTCCGCGCGATTATCGTTGAGTTTGTGATCGTCGCATTCTCGCTGGTGGCAGCACGATGGTTGCCATCAAAATAGTGAATGGGACGGGGGCCAGTTCCCGCCAGAGATGAGTTTCCGATGATGAGGACGTGCTGGCTCTAGGAGTTCTTCAAACGTCAGCTGCGCGATCAAACTAGACATTAGCTGAGCGATTCGAAACGCCCTAACACAGCCGTTCGTTGAGTCTCCTCTCACGGAGAGTATCGCAGTTTTAGGTCACAGTCTTGGAGAAGGCGTCTAAGAAGCGATCAATGTCGTTAGGCGAATTTGTTAAGTCCGCCGCTAAGTAGTTTCCAACAAATTCTGGTTTGTCCTGTAAGTGAATAGAGCCGATATCAATATTATGTTCGGTTCGCATCAGATTTATCAGATGGTCTGCCTCCATACCGTCAACCTTAAAGGCTGTGATGCCACATGACCTTGATGGCGAGAGATCCGTTAGCAAAGAGACTCTGCCAGTCTGCAACAGAGGTTCAATCCATAGATCTCTGAGCTCACGCAGTCGACTTTCCTTTCGCGCAGCCCCGATCCAATCGTTAAATTCAAACACAGACTCCAAGCTTGCACTCACCGCCTTTGAGACGGTGCCGAAGTCTTCGAACTTTTCGATGCTGTCCGCGGGTTTCCCTGACCAACTGGCCCAGATGGGCCAGATCGATTCAATCCTATCGCGGCGAACGTAAAACACGCCCGTTCCGCGTGGGGCATAAAACCATTTGTGAAGCGAGGCGGCGAACATATCGCAATTCAGGTCCGAAATCCGGAAGTCAAAATGCCCAATGCTTTGGGCGCCATCCACGAGGGTCGTTATGCCTTTGCTCCGCGCCATGTCACACACTTTACGGACGGGCAGAATCTGACCGTTTTTGTTGTACATGTGACAAAGCAAAATAAGCTTGGTCCGATCGGTGCAAGCTGCTTCAAAGGCGTCAACAACGTCTTCATCTCGTGAGGCAGGCATGGGAATATCTATGATTCTTACGCGTATACCGTCTCGCGCAGCGCGTTGTTCCAGTATTTTGATGCAAGAATCATAGTCGCCGTCGGTGGTAAGCACTTCGTCACCGGGCTCTAAGTCAATTCCCAACAATCCGATCGCAAGCCCTTCCATAGCGTTTCGCGTGAGCGCTATTTCGTCCGTGTCGCATCCGAAGGCTTTTGCCATTCGTATCCTGAGCGCTTCAGAGGAGCCGCTCTCCTTGAGTGACGCCAAAACAGGATCTGAATATCCGCTTCCGCTTGCCATCGCGTCTTGATAACTGGCCAATTGCTCCAAGGTGGCAGTGGGTATTGCGCCGCCGCCAGTGTGCAATAAGTTGGTCATTGCGGAGTGTGTCGGAAACGCCTCTCTGACTTGCGTCCAAAAAGGAATGTCTTGGGATGCGTTTAGAGAGCTGACGCAACCCGACGCCATAGCTGCGCCAGCCAGAACTCCGCCTTCAATAAAACTACGCCGCGTCACCATCATGATGCCCCATATTGTGGCTGTCCTCAGCCGTTAGCTCCAATTCGTACACGTCTTTGAGTTGTTGGATTTTTGAGCGCGTCCGTTCTGTAAATGGCGAGACGTCTTCAAAAGTGTGTAACGCCATCCCTTCGATCAATTGTCCGAGGGAAACATCCAAATGCTCGGCCAGGCCCTTCAAGACCTTCAAAAGGCGCTTTTCCAATCGCACACCGGTTTGTACGCGTTCCAATTTCATTTTGGTACCATGGTACCAGCGTGTCGATAGGTCAAGTAGTTTGCGCGCTGTTGGGTGCCGTAACTCTCCAAGACCTCACATTCATGATCGACGGCGCGCCAGAGGTAGTGCGGGACCCCGTTGATCTTCACAAAAACCTCATCGAGATGCTATTGCCATTGCGTATGCTGGCCCATGAATGAAGCGCGTTTCGTTCGGATCTTTCCAGCGAAAATCGGACCAAATCGACTAAATCGATTCAACCCCGCCGGTCAGGGCGGTTTGCGCTGACAATACCAACCGGATGCTAAACAGAGCACGTTAAGGTCAAGATTCCCCGACACCTCCGCGACGGATTTTGCCGACGTGTTCGTTATACCTCTGAATCGAAGAAAAGGCGGAGATAGGATGTCATTGCAAGGTGCGATTTCGGTGACCCGTTTTGGATTGGGGGCTAGGCCAGACGAAATCAATACGGCGAGCCGTGACCCCGAACACTGGCTCCTGTCGCAATTGGTAGCGACGGATACCTTTCCAGATCAGGCGCTTCCTTCCTCTCGTGAGCGATTATCAGAGGCGATGGAATATACCCGTAGTGTCAGAACCCGGAACGCGGATGAAGATGCCACTCGGACATATCGGCGCCGGGCGCGGCAGGCGAATGTGGCCGAAGTGACGGCTCGAATGACGTTTGCCACCGTCACTGAGTCTCCCTTCCATGAACGGCTTGTCCGGTTCTGGTCCAATCATTTTACCGTCGCAGCGAACAGTGCGCAGACCCGCGCGCTCGCTGCTCCGTATGAACGCGAGGCGATCCGTCCTCACATACTAGGATCATTTGCGCAGCTAGCGGAACGGGCGATTTTTCATGCCGGTATGCTGGTCTATCTGAACAATTGGCAGTCGATCGGACCAAACTCACGCGCCGGGCAGCGCCGGGGCAGAGGATTGAATGAAAATCTTGCCCGTGAAATCCTCGAATTGCATACGGTAACACCTGCAGCAGGATATTCTCAGGCAGATGTGACCGCGTTTGCCAAAGCGCTAACCGGCTGGACCGTGGGCAATCATCGCATACAGCCCGACGGCGCCGGCACCGCCGTGTTCTCTGATCGTCTGCACGAGTCAGGTCGTCATTCCGTCCTGGGACGGCTTTACAGTGATGTGGGTGCCGATCAAGCGAAGGCGATCGTTCAGGATCTTTGTCAGTCACCGCATACGGCGCAGAACATTGCAAGCAAGCTGGCCCGTCACTTTGTATCTGACACGCCACCAGCAAGCTTGGTTGAGAAACTTCGAGATGATTTTCTGGAAACCGGCGGTGACCTAACATCGCTCTATTCCGTGCTCGTCGAAGCCGAAGAAGCCTGGCTTCCGACGGTGATGAAGTTCAAGACGCCGGACGAGTTAATTGTGTCGACAGGTCGATTGATCGGGCTTCAGCAGGCGCTCGTCGGTGATGCTCGAGATCTGTTTGAGAGTTTTGCCCAGCAGCCCTTTACGGCGCCATCGCCTGCGGGCTGGCCTGACGAGAATGAGGCCTGGAATGGCCCGGACGCAATCATGAAACGCGTTGAATGGGCAAACCGATTGGCCGATCGCAATTCCACGCTGGATGGCCGCATTCTGCTTGAGCAAGGCGTGGGCGCTCGAGTTTCATCAAAAACACTGCAAGCGGTCGCACGTGCCGAAAACCCAACCCAGGCAACGGCCATAGCGCTGCTCAGCCCAGAATTTCAAATGAGATAACGCCATGACCAACATTACCCGACGTTCGACACTTTCACTGCTTGGGGCATCCGCGTTCGTTCCAGGTTTTCTGACAGCTCATGCCGCAGGGGCTGAAGACCGCAAACTGATCTTCATCATCCTTCGCGGTGCTATGGATGGCCTCGCCGCCCTGATCCCTGACGATGCAGAGCTGGAGCAATTGCGAACCCATACTGTGCCCGCACGAAGCGAGCGTTTGGATCTTGGAAACGGCTTTCGTCTTCATCCGGCCCTGAGCGGGCTGCACAATTTGTATCGCGAGGGCGATGTCGGGTTTGTGCCCGCCGCCGCGACGCCGTATCGTGATCGCTCGCATTTTGACGGACAAGACTTCCTGGAGACCCTCGGACGAACACCGGACAGGGACGGCTGGTTGAACCGCGCGGTGCAAGTCGCCGGAGGAACAGCGCTCGCCGTCGGGTATGATGTCCCCTTGGCCCTGCGAGGCTCCGGTCTCGCCACGAACTGGTCGCCGCCTGTATTTGAAAGCGCGTCTGATGATTTGCTCGATCGCTTGCAAGACCTTTATGCCGGGTGGCCGGAACTCTCAGAGCCGCTTGCCATGTCAAGATCCTTCACAATGGAGGGTGCCGAAATGAGCGCCCGTGGGCGCGGGCGCGGTGCTGAGTACGCCGTTGCCAGTAAAGCGCTCGGTGAGTTGATGAGCAAACCTGATGGGCCGAACATCGGCATGCTGTCTTTCAATGGCTGGGATACACATGCGAATCAGGCGGGTGTCTTGTCGGCGAGGTTTGGCGGGCTCGACGCGGCCATCAGTGGCTTGAAAACTGCGCTCGGCGCCAACTGGTCGTCAACGTCCATTGCGATTTGTTCAGAATTCGGGCGCACCGCCGCCGAGAATGGCAGTCGCGGCACAGATCACGGAACAGGTGGACTCGTCATCCTTGCAGGCGGTGCGATCAAAGGCGGCCAGGTCCATGGGGATTGGCCGGGACTGAGGCCGCAGGACATGTTCGAGAATCGCGACGTGGCACCGGCAAATGATGTTGTCAGCGTCTTGAAGGGGGTCTTGCGCGATCACCTCTCTCTGTCGCAAGCCTCGCTCGACCAAACTGTATTCCACGACCACTCCCGGGCGATGGATGGCCTGGTGGGCGCATAAGAAAACGGTCAGGCGACGTCAGTCCGGGCGGTCCAGACCTGAATCGCGGCGGTGAGAAAAAAGACCAGGCTTGGCCAGATCAACTGTTGCCTGAAGGCCTCCAGCGTAATTTCATAACGGTCTGCATCCGCAAGTAAGAGCTGCATGGCCGAATAGATGATGTAGATCAGGGCTGCGAAACCAATCCACCTCGCCAAAAGTTGCAGATTTCCGCGCGTAGACTCTTTGTCGAGTTTGTCGTGTGAAGCGAGATATGCGGCTTCGGCGGTCCGACGTGTCAAATCTGCGACCTCATATTCCCTTGCGGATGGACTCGCGTCTCGCGCGCCAAATCGCGTTGCGAAGCCGATATAGATGAGTGTTGCAACCACCCAGGCCGGGATGAGCAGAAAGAACTGATGAATGCCGATCCCAAAGTAGAGTACAAAGACGACGGCCATCGCGATGACCCATGCCAGCAATGCCGCCCGGTTGAGGTGCAAGCCCCGATACTCTGACCAGTATCGGGTCAACCCGAGTTTCGGGAAATACCAATGCTCTGCAACGATAATGGCACCCACGGGCGACAGGATAAGCCCCATCCAGCCGACGTAGCCCAGCAATTCCGAAAATACGAAAGGGGAGCAGGCGAGGATCATTGTGAGCCCCCCAACGATCGCCGTGACTTTGACCCGCGACCAGTTCGGATTCAGGCTCTGAAAGGCGAGGCCGGCGCGGTAAAGCGTCGGGTTCGAGGTCGTCCAGCCGGCGATGATCACCGCAATGACTCCGGAGAGCCCAAGCGCCTGCGTTGCGACAGCCCCCGGGTCGAGATTGCCGATACTGGTCTGCAGGGCATAGGCCGCGCCTGCGCCCATGACGCCGGCGAAAATCCAGCACGCAAAGTGTCCGATGAACATGCCGAGTGCTGAAAACCAGCCATACGACTTCTTTCTCGCAAAGCGGAGCAAAGTCATGTCGCCCAGCGATCCGTGCATGGCGAGATTGGCCACCCAGGCGAAGGCGGCGATCGACCAGAAGCTTTTCGCCTCGTTCGGTATCTGCCAGAAGGCCCCTTCCATCGGCGTGGGCTGATAAACTTGAGTCGAGAGGACCTGCCAAAGTGTTTCCATTGATAGTGCGGGGAGAACCGCACCGCTGGCATCAGCCAGAAGCGGATAAAGCGCCAGCGCCCCGACGAGAAACACGCAGATCATCCATGGCACAACAGCGCCTGCAAATTGCGCCAGGCGCTTGAAACCCAGAACCGCTAGAACCACGACAACCGCACCAACGGCCAGCGCAATCAGAACGAAACGCCAATCGGTCGGTAGAATGCCGATCTGGGGGGCGATCGGATGCCCCAGACCAGCCTGATTGTAAAACACCCGTACTGCGGAAGCCGAAACCGTGATCATCGATCCGGCCAATCCAAGGAACATAATACCATTCACCACCGAGTACAGCCTGACAAACTGCCGGCCGGCTATTTTTTCGAGATAGGCATAAAGTGTCAGGCGGGTTTCAACGGCGATCGGAGCAGTGATGAAGACCCAGGTCAGTACCGCCAGGAAATTCCCGATCAGCAATCCGAGGATGACATCTCCCGCGCTTGCGCCAGCCGCCGCAAATAAGGCCCCAATGACAAATTCCGTGCCGGCGACGTGTTCACCGGCATAATTGCCTGCAAAGTATTTTGCTGGTTGCAACTTGTCGGGAGGGATCGGTGCGTGGTCAAGTCTCGCTTCGTCATCAGAGGCAAGTAAGGTTCGGACGGCCACCTCATCTGATGACATGATGTATCCTCCTGTTTGACGTGACGCCTTCCGGATGTCTGGCTTTATTCAGATCGCCACCGGGTGAAGGTGTAAGGCATGCGATCGAAGCGACTGCCGTCACCCTGAACCCGCGGATCGCCGCCGCTGATCAAATGCGACATCAGGGCGTCATGCAGCTCGGCCTGGATCTCCTGATAGGCTGCTTGTCCGGCCAGATTGATCAGACTGTTGGGATCGGTGCGCAGGTCGTAGAGCTCGAATTCAGGGCGCTTGGCAAATGCGAGATCGTAATATTCGTCATACGCGTCCTTGTTTCGGTTCAGGATCAGGAATGCTTTGGTCGGACCACCATCCATATCATTATGCGTGATGAATGTATCATGTTCGAGTGTGTCCTGATCCGGGGCCTCGGTTTCGGTGATGTTATAGGGGCTGCCACCGGGCCAGCGATCCGGTTTGAAATTGATGATGTAGAGGTAATCATCGGTTCGATACGAGCGCTGTGGATAGGGTAGATTGCCTTCTCTTGCGGTCGAGACATGACGCTCTCGTCCGGTAATCACCCAGTTACGATCCGGGTCCACCCGTCCCCCCGCATCAGAGAGCAGAATCGGCATTAGGCTGGTTGCGTCCATGATGTCCGGAATTTGAATCCCTGCCGCATCAAGCAGGGTGGGGGCGATGTCTTTCAGATCAACGAAGTCGGTCACCATGCGGCCGCCTTCGACCTGATCCGGCCAGTGGATTACCAGCGGAGCTCGGGTTCCGAAATCGTACAGGTTGGCTTTACCGTGCGAAAAACCGGGGGCACCGTGGTCGCCGCTGACAATGATGATTGTATTGTCGGCTTCACCGGTTTCTTCTAGACGCTCGAGCAAGATCCCAAGCATGGCGTCGAAGGCATAAATCTCCCCGAAATAGTCGGCTAGGTCTTCACGCACCTCATGCACGTCTGGCAGAAAAGGCGGCATGTTGCCTTCCAGTGCATCCGGATCGATGCCCCAGAGTTCCTTGCCAGACCCTTTGATCCATTCGCGATGCGGGTTCCGCCCGCCAAACCAATAGAGGAACGGCTCATCCTCGGACCGCTCAGACAGAAAGTCATCGAAATTCTGACGCACCTGCGCATAAAGGGCCAGCTTGGCATCTTCTGCGGATGTGCCCAAAGCCATCTGCGCGTAAACATATTGGGAGAACTCATCGTAATCGGTGCCGAAGTCTTCATATTCGAATTCGGGGCCACCAAATGGTGCGTCTCTGGGTGTGCCCGGGCTCCAAACTTTCGAACTATACCCCGCATGATAGCCCGACTCGCGCAGCATCATCGGAAAGGCGGGATTGGTGTAATCCCATATTCCGTCCTGAATGGCAGCCAGACCGGTGCGGTAAAAGGACTGACCGGACAGAAGCGCACTGCGACTGGGTGTGCATTGCGGTGAACTGACAAACGCATTTGCGAACAGCACGCCGTGCTCGGCCAGAGCGGAAAAGTGTGGCGTCGGCGCGAACTGGTTCCACGGGGCGGACTCGACAATGTCGGCATAGGCCTCGGAATAGAACCCCCAATCGTCGGCGAATACGATCAGGACGTTCGGGCGCTGTTCAGCGATTGTTTCGCCCGCAACTTCAGTCACGAGGGGCTCAGCTGGATCGGCAACAGATGTGCCCGTACAGGCGGTTAGGCAGAGTAACAGACCGGAAACACATAGCTTCGTCAAAGTTCCTGAAAACAATCGCGGCGCGCGCGCGGGTATCGACATGGTCATGGAATTACACTTTCGGAAAGTTTCTCGATTTCAATGTAGCGGAAGCCATGGGCGACGCCGTCTATCTCGATCCCGGCTCGAAGCACGAGTGGGCCGGGCTGAAGCGTCACGGCTTCGATCCGCGCTTCGAGTTCCGAGCGATGGATTTCCCGCTCGAACGTCTGATCCCCCAGTTCGATCATCACCTTGTGGGTCGCATTGAATAATTCGTTCCAGCGGAAGGTCAGCTGGTACGTGCCCGCCGATTTGACTTCGAGGTGATAGGGCCCGGTCTGTCCGTCCTGCATCGTGACATCCCACCAGTCCTGACGGGTCAGGATGACAGGGTTTTGCAGCTCGCTTCCAATCCAGATTGGGCGCGGCACAAATGGTTCTTCCCCGACTTCATCCGCCCAGTTCGAGTACGTCTCGATCAGTGTTGCAACGCGTTGCGGTTCGGATTGGCTCAGATCATCTTTTTCATGCGGGTCGGTGCTCAATTCATAGAGTTCGAAGGTCGCCAGGTCCGGCTCGAAGGCCGAATCCCCGCGACCGATCGGCTGGACCAGTTTGTAGTCGCCAGTCCGAACTGCAATGTTCCGCATGTGCACAGGTGTGGCGCCCCGATGAAACTGAAAAACCAGGGGGCGATCGGGCAGGGAGTCGATCTGGCGTTGCAGCAGTGGCAACAAGCTGACGCCGTCAAACAGAACGGAAGACTCGATCCCGGCAGCCTCAAGCACGGTCGGCATCAAATCTTCTGCCATAGCGACCTGATCTGTTCGGCCCGCGATTCCTGAGTCTTGTGGTAGGCGGATGAACATGGGCACCCGAATGCCGTTCTCGTAGACATAGGTCTTCCGGCCGCGCAATCCGATTTCCCAGAGATCGTCCTGTCGGTGCAGGCTGGACGTGCCATTGTCGCTGAGAAAAATGATCAGTGTATTATCTAGGTTTCTGGTTTCTTTCAGGGTGGTCAGCACACGGCCGAAATTGTAATCGATATTCTCGATCATGCCGTAAAACCGCGATGTATATTCGCTGAATCCACGTTCTCGATAGGTCTTCGCAAATGAATCACTGACTGTGAGAGGATGGTGCGGTGTGTTGAAGGACAAGAACGCAAAAAACGGCTGACGATCATTCTCGCGAATGAAATCGATGGCCGCATCGGTAAAGATATCTGGCGCATAGCCATCAAACGATTTCTGGTCGCCATCCTCCCAGAGGATTGGATCGAAATAAGACCGTCCGCCCGGAGGGCTGTACCAGGTTCCGATCATGCCACCATCATGGCGCAGAACCCGGTCGAAACCTTGATCCTCGGGACGCATCGGGGCATTGTCTCCGAGATGCCACTTGCCGAACAGGCCAGTCGCATATCCGCCGGATTGCAGCATTTCAGCTAGAGTGACTTTCTCAGTCGGTAAAAGCGCGGCTCCAGCCTGAGTGTCGATAACGCCGCTGCGAGCTGCGAATTGTCCGGTCAGCAAAGCGGCCCGGGTCGGCGAACAGACTGGCTGAGTATAGAATTGATCAAAAACCAGAGCCGATTCTGAAAACGTATCCAGAACGGGTGTACGCACATGTGGATTTCCATTGAAGCCGACATCGCTGTAACCCTGATCATCGGTCAAAACCAGGAGTATATTTGGGCGCCAATCAGTTTCGGCTACCTCTTCTGCTGGCGCGGTCATGGTGCAGCTAACGATAATCAGGTGGGCCAAGGCGAGAATAGCCGAAGTGCGCAGTCGACCGCCCGTCTGGAAAGACAGAGAATTCATGAAATGTCGCTCAGTGGTATCTGCTGCTCTCACGTGCACGATAGGTCACTCGCTTTGCGAAAAAAGTGACGATGCATAATCGCATCGCCAAGTTAATTGCCGGATAGACTGAAGTATCTGTCCGGACGGAGGGTCGGTTGGAAGCGCCAGCTTTAGGCTTGGGCTTGGGAGTTTTTTTCATGTGCATTCGGTCAATGGCGAAGGGTGTTTTCAAAAGAGTGGGCGCGCGGTGGATGCCGATCCGTTGAGCCCGTGGGGGTTGCTCCCGCAGGATGCACCTCACCGCGCAGTCGGTAAGCCAGAAAGGGAGGCCTGGCTTACCGAACCAGGTTTTAGAACTTATAGGTCGCGGCGATAGAGAAGGTCCGGCCGTCGAAGGCGGTCTGACGGTTCATCCGTTCGTTTTGCGACTGATATTCCTCGTATTCGACTTCAAGGAGGTTGAAGGCCCGGAAGTTGAACGAGAGCTGATCATTATAGTCATAGCGACCAATGAAATCGAGCTGTCCGCGTGGCTTCACAATCCGGTCTTCAATACCCGTGATGCTGAGGCCACCAGCGAGGAAGTATTCCGAGCGCCAGTTATACGCGAGACGGGCACTGAAAGTGTCATTCTCCCAATAGCCTGCGACATTGTAGGATTCGTCAGAGATACGTGGAACAACCGCCGGGTTGCCTGCACTGTCCTCTCCGCTGACATCGACGAAGGCTGCACTGGCCTGGACGCCGAACCCAGCGAGAATCGGATTTTCTAGGAAGTCTAGATTCTGCTGAACCGAGAATTCCAGACCGTCAATCGTGATGGTCGTATCGAAGTTAAACGTTTCCGAGATACGGATCTCGCGTCCGTCTGCATCGATCTGACACTCGAGAATACCGCCGCCCAAATCGACTTCGGTCAACGTTCCGAAACCGAGACCCGCACCATCGGTCGGACAAACTAGTCGGGTGTCAATGAACGAATTCACATCTTTGCGATAAGCCGCGGCGGACAGAACACTGCCTGCACGATTGTACCATTCAAGCGATACATCGTAATTGTTAGACGTGTAGGCCTCGACATCGGTTCCCGGCAAGGACACGTCTACACGGCCCAATCCTCCAGCTGCACCATCGATCTCATTAATTGAAAGTGATGGTGTGAAGCCTGCAGGGTTCGGTCGATTAATACCTTCGGAATAGCCGAACCGAAGGTACAGCTCCGGGGTCAACTCAACCGAGACGTTGAGTGCCGGCAGGGTGTTCGAATAAGAGTTTTCCGCGGTCGTTTGCACTGGTAGGCCATTGATGATGCTGACGCCATCACCTTCAAGCTCCGTCTCGACGTATCGGACGCCGAAATTACCCGCAACATTGAATCCACCGAGTTCGCTTTCAAAATTCGCCAAACCATAGACCGCACTGATTGTTGTGTCCGTGGAGGCGACGTTCTCGGCACCCCGCAGCCGGTTTCCAGACCGGCGATAGATTGAGCCATTGTAAGGCGAGGTCTCGAACCCGTTTGGATTGTCAACACCGCCACCATAGAGAACATCAAACGTCCGACTGATATCAACAAACTCCCACTCGCTGCCGAGGTATGCGCCGGGGGCGCCGCCGCCAAAGAAGTTGCTGGTTGGACCCGGCACGAATAGGTCGTTCGAGACCCCTTCCGTATTTAGACCGGCAATCGAGTTGAACAGGATATAGGAGTCGACATTTTGCTCATTATAGCGACCGCCGAATTTCAGGCTCTTGATCGGTCCGAAATCAACTTCTTTTTCCGCATTCAGGTTGAGCGCATTGTCGGTACGGTCTCGGAATACTTCATTGCCCGCCGAAAAGAAGCGCTGGCGTCCATTTGTGTCATTCAATTGCACGAAGACAGAAGCGGGGTCGTCCGGGTTCACATAATCCAGATCCAGATTGGTGCCCAACGTCGTGAGTGCCGGATCAAAATTCAGTGTGTACAAGTAGTTGTCGCTATTGCCTGAACCGGAATTGATAGACCCAAATGTGCCATTGGTGTTTGCGTATCCATCCGCAGTATTGGCCAGGTATTGCGCCTGATAATTCTGATTGATTCGCGCAAACTCTGCCTCGGAGACCGCGATCGACCCGTCAAACGTCCATTTATCGAGTTCATATTCCGCGTTCAGGAAAATGCCTTGGGCTTCCTGGGTCAGATCACCGAAGCGTGTACTCTGCGCATAAGTGATGTCGGCATAATCGTAACCCGGAACGACCCAGACATTGCTGCCATCTTCTTCATTATACCCCAGGAAAGGGTCTGACGTTGGCGTAATGCTGGTTTGGATGCCGGAGGCCACTGGCAAAAGCCAGGTCGCGGCAAGATCCAGCTCACGCTTAGAATAAAGATAGTCGGCACCGAGTTTGAGTTCGGGCGTCGCTTGATATTCGACACCACCGACAAAGGACGTCCGGGTACCGGTGCGTCCTTCCGAATACTGCCGGAATTGCGAAGGATACAGAACGGTTTCGTCAACCGCGATGCCATTGGCCTGCTTCCACTCGTCAAACGACATGCCGCCGGGATCAAAGAATCCTCCCCGCTGGCGTGTCGCATCTTCATTCAGCGGTGAATACCGCGTGAAGTTGAAAGCATCTCGTTGGAACGACTCTTCCTCATGCGCGAGCTTGAAAGTTACGGCCAACTTGTCATCGATCAGATGCTTGGTGCCGGTTGCAAAGAAATTGCCTACCGTGTCCTCGGGTAATTCTTCATATTGTACGCCAACGCTGACCACCAATTGCCCATCTGGTTTAGACAGAGCTTTGGCCAGACGCTGATCGACGGTACCGGCAATTCCACCTTCAACCAGATCGGCACGAGCGGTCTTGTTGACCCAAACGCCATCAAATACGCGAGATGAGAAAGCGCCAAAGGCATTCGGGACGCCGTCTGCTGGAGTCACTGTGCCTGACGGCGACGCGAAGCTCTGGCCATTGGCGGTAGTATTCGTGAACGACCCTGGGAGGCCGCGCAGGCTGATTTCGCCAAAGCGGAAGCTGCCGTCATTATTTTCTCGGTTCACTTGAACGCCTGGAACGACCTGAAGCGCTTCAGCGATATCGAGCGCTGGAAGCGTACCAATATCATCCGCGCTGATCGCGTCGCCGATCGTATCGGAATTCTGTTTGATCGAGAGCGCTTCATCGAGCGCGCCGCGAATTCCGCGCACCACAACAACGTCCTGCCGTGCTTCGTCTTCAGCTTGATCCGCGCTTTCATCCTGCGCGATTGCGTGAGTCGCTGTGCTGCCAAGTAGGGCAGCAACACTTACGGCTCTCAACAATGAGTTGGTCCAACGCATTATTTTCTCCAAGTTCTGTAGGGCTTTTACCCTGTTTCCTCCCGACGAACGCAATTTTCGCGGTTCATGGCGTTGCATGAATCGGACTGATCGCGTTGTCCGTGATCGAATTCAGCGCAATTAGCGGTCCAAGTCAATCATTAATGAACTATTTTGAGCATAAAATGATCAAATATGATCTTTTGCCGTTGCGAATCCGTCACACTCCTTCGGTTTTCTAGGCCGATGCCCGATCGGCTTTACGGCAATTTCTTTGCATTTAGTCAGAGAAATGAGGATCAGGATTCGTGTCCTGTCCCAATTCGCGCAACAGCATGCCGAATATGGCATATTATTCAGGTAATGTGGGTGGCGGGGTTGTAAGGTCGTAAAGGGGCGGTGTTTCCGGCTGAAATTTTATCCCCGTGATACGATCGACATTGTTTCCGCGCCTGCGTTCAGTCGGTTCATGGTCATTTGTTCGAACCCGCCAGGCCCGAAGTTCTGCCGATAAGGCGCTCACTTGCGCGGCAAATTCCGGGTTCGCGGCTTGATTAACGTATTCGCCGGGGTCTGCCAGGAGGTCATAGAATTCGATGCTCGCGCGCGGTGCCTCAAACAGCCGGGATTGGGCGGCGGTGAGCGTTCCGGCGAGCTCTGCGGCTTGTAGCGAATACCAAGACGGGCTGTTCCCGAGATCCGATGCAACGCCGATCGGCTCTGCTGTGTGTGCACCAACCCAGATCAGTTTGAATTGGTCTGTGCGAACCATGCGTTGGTGTTCATGGATATTGTGCCAATCGCGGGCAGCAAAAGTGTATGCGTCGCCTTCGGTGGTTTCTCCCTGCAGGGCGGGGCGCAAGCTCCGGCCCTCCATATACGCTGGCGCGTCAATGCCGGCATAGTCGAGCAGTGTCGGGGCCAGATTGATCAGACTGACTTGCGAGCTGTGCACCGCGCCAGCAGGAATCTCGCTGGGCATGTGTGCAATCAGGGGCGACTTTATTCCGGCATCATACAAGGACCCTTTCTCGCGCGGAAATGGGGCACCATTGTCAGCCAGGAACAGCACCAGCGTATTCTCTGCAAGCCCCCGCGTCTCCAGCTCGTCCGTCACGTCACCAATGAACAGATCGAACCGATGAATTTCATCAAGATAGAGTGCCAGGTCGCCGCGTGTTGCGGCGTCATCAATCAGATGCGCCCGAACGGGGATAGTGTCCGCATTGTGCACTCGATCCGCGGCGCCGTGCGTTCCCGAGGGCCCGGGTTCGCCGCCATATGGGCGGTGCGGATCAATAGAAGCGGCCCAGAGAAAGAAGGGTTGGTCACCGGCCTGATCGAGGAACGACGTGAGCCCGTTGAGTAGGGGGTCAAAGAAATCGAACTCTTCAATCGCGGTTGGACCAAGGTGATCCTTTTCCAGCAAGCCGGTGAAGTAACCAGCCTGATTGAGATGTGTCGCCACGGTCTGAAATTCTGGCGACAGCGGAGAGTGCAGGTCTTCGGTTCCCGTTTGATGCGGATAGAGGCCGGTCAGAAGGGATATCCGCGACGGGCTGCATTGCGGCGATGTCAGCATTGCATTCTCGAACAGCATGCCCTCGGCGGCAAGCCGATCAAGATTGGGCGTTTGCACCGTCTCATGCCCGTATGGGCCGATATCCTCCCAACCCAGGTCATCCGCAATAAAAACGACGATGTTTGGCTTGTCCTGACTATGCACGGGGGCGCACGAGATCAGGGCGCTGGCAAGACTGACGATGAGTAAGCGCAATGAAATTCTCCCTGAGGTATTTGTATTGAGTACGCGTATGCAGTTTTAACCCTTCTCTGCTGACCCGGTACGGTATCCGACGCTACGGAACCGAAATGATCGGCGCCATCCTACCGAGCCAACCATCCGCCATCTACCGGCAGTGTGATGCCTTGAACATAATCGGACGCCGCAGATGACAGGAAGACGACCGCGCCCCCCAAGTCTGAAGGGGAGCCCCACCGACCGGCCGGAATGCGTCCCAGAATTTCGGCATTTCTGACTTCGTCCGCGCGCAGCGCAGCCGTATTGTTCGTGGCGAAATAACCCGGCGCAATCGCGTTCACATTGATGCGGTGGCGCGCCCATTCATTCGCAAGCAGTCGGGTCAGGCCCATAACCCCGCTTTTCGAGGCGGTGTAGGAGGGCACGCGAATGCCGCCCTGAAAGGAAAGCATCGAGGCGATGTTGATGATTTTGCCGCCCCGGCCGGATGAAATCATTGTCTTAGCCGTTGCCTGACAAAGAAAGAACAGGGTTCTGAGGTTGACGTTCATCACGCTGTCCCAGTCGTCTAACGAGAAGTCTATGGCGTCATTGCGTTTGATGATCCCGGCATTGTTCACGAGAATATCAATCTGGTTCATATAGTCCTGTGTTTTGGAGACGACGTCGTTAACGACCTCGACATTTTCCAGGTCGGCCATGATGAAGTGTGTTCGTCGACCGTAGGGTTCCAGCTTCGCCAGGGTTTCGTGCGGCGCAGACCGACCGACCAGAACGAGATCGGCGCCCGCTTCGGCCAATGCCAGCGCCATGCCCTGTCCCAGCCCGGTATTGGCGCCGGTTACCAGGGCCACTTTTCCAGTTAAATCAAATGGATTGGTCATTCCAAATCTTCCCTAGGTTGATCCATAGATGGCCAGAGGCGTCTATTTAGGTCTGCATTTCCCGTTCTGAGCACGACGTCTGCCCAGAGTGTCGACGCTTCGATGTGGCCTGAAGCTCCAACGTTGGCGACATGCCGTAGTCTGGTTCGGAGCTAATGATATCACGACCTATGTCTGACAGTTTCGTGCAGCCTGTCAGCGCCATTGCGATTTGCATCTCAGATTGAAGTACTTCAACCATCCGCTCGATACCTACCTGGCCGGCGGCTCCGAGGGCATACGCCCAGGCGCGCCCAAGGAGAACGAAGTCTGCCCCCATTGCCAGGGCGCGGACAATGTCCAGGCCCGAACGAACCCCACCATCAAACATGACGGTGAGATCGCCCTGTACGGCAGCTGCAACCACCGGCAATGATTGAATGGTGGACGGCACACCATCCAGCTGACGTCCGCCATGATTGGATACGACGATACCATCCGCGCCGACTTGCTTGGCAGTGATGGCGTCTTCGGCATCCAGAATACCCTTCAAGATGAGCGGACCCGACCATCGTGACCTGATATATTCGATGTCCGACCAGGTGACAGTGGGATCGAAATTCGCGCCCATCCAAGCCATGAAGTCTTCCAGGCCGGACTTGCGACCGAGCAAAGGGGCAACATTCCCCAATGTATGAGGTTGTCCCCGAAGCCCGACATCCCAGGCCCATTGCGGTCGCGACGCCGACTGAGCGAACCTGCGCATGGTGCCGAGAACGCCCGGCGCACCGGCCAGAGCCGTGCTGTAGTCACGCCGCCGCAAGCCCGGAACCGGCATATCTACCGTAACCATGAGCGCTGAACATTGCGCAGCCGTCGCCTTATCCAGCATTTCGTTCAGGAAGGACCGATCTCGCATGATATAGAGCTGGAACCAGAAGGGGGTCGGGTCGGCCGCTACAACTTCTTCCAGCGCGCAGGCTGAAACGGTCGAAAGACAGAAAGGAATGCCGCTATTTGCGGCCGCGCGTGCGGCCTGGGTTTCGCCGCGGCGGGCGTTCATTCCTGCCAATCCCACGGGGCCCAGGCCGAAGGGTAGGGCATATTCCTGCCCAAACACGGTGGAGGTCTTGTCGATCACGCTGACATCTTTCAGAACGCGCTGTCGGAGCCTTACGCGCTGCAGGTCCTGGTCATTCTCTCGATAAGTTTGCTCGTCATAGGCACCGCCATCAATATAGTGAAACAAAAATGGGGGGAGGCGTTTGCGGGCCTGACGCCTAAAGTCCTCGATGCATACGGCCTTCATGATCATCCTACCAACACGTCTCTGATTTGGACTAGGTAGGACATTTCAGATCCGAGGGAAAGACAAAATGATCATAAACGATCTAATTTTGCGATTTTTCTTTGAATTTCGTCCGATAATGCAATTTAATGATCGACACTGATCGGAGGGTCTTAATCGCTTGGCCTCCGGTCAAGACAGGAGGAATTGGAAATGACCCTAAGCAGAAGAGAAGCGGTCCTCATGTTCGGTGCCAGCAGTTTGATTCCGGCAGCATGCGCGACGGCCGGATCGAGTGCCGTTTCGAACGTGACGGAGCCTGAACTGCTTTACGCCAACCCGCTTGCCAAGGTAGAGGATGTTGAAGGGTTTCAGCTGGAAGGGAGCGCGCATGTCTCCTTTGATAACCAGCGCCTGATTCTGGAAAATGCGCGCCCGCCGGAAGATGGCCAGGCCGCGAATTATGTTTTCTGGTGCCCCGAAGTGTTTCCTGCAGATGTCGAGATCTCCTGGGAGTTCCAAGCGCTGAGGGAGCCTGGTTTGTGCGTCTTTTTCTTTGGCGCCAGCGGTCTGGTGAACGGCCAGAATGTGTCGCTATTCGACCCTCGTCTGGCCAAGCGCGAGGGACTCTATCCGCAATATACTCAAAGCGATGTCTCCGCGCTTCAGATCTCGTATTTCCGAAGACGGTTTCTGGATGAGCAACGCCTGCACGTTTCGGTCTTGCGAAAGGCACCAGGGTTTGAACTTCTGGATCGGCAGGCGGATCCGCTACCATCAGCAGAAACCATGAAGAACGCCTATAAGATGAGATTACGACGGAAGGGTCGGCACATTCAGTTCTTTATTGAGGACCTGACCGTCATTGACTGGGTCGCGCCATCTGATCTGCCGCTACCCGATGGTGGTCGGCTCGGGTTTCGACAAATGGCGCCGCTCAAAGCGGCCTACTCAAATCTGAAGGTCACGACGACCTAGAACCCAGAAAGGAGGTGTCGGTGTGCATAATCATGCCTTCACAATGAAGCTGTATCCAGGCGTTCAGGCTGAATACAAAAAGCGACACGACGAAATCTGGCCAGAGCTTGAAGCATTGCTGCGCCAATCGGGGATTTTTGACTATTGGATCTTCCTCGATGAGGCGAGCAATACATTGTTTGGCCACTATAAGCTCAAGGACAACCACACCGTCGACCAATTGCCGACGCATCCATTGATGAAGAAATGGTGGGACTATATGGCACCGCTCATGGAAACTGAGCCGTCCAACAAGCCCGTCCAGATTGATCTTAAACCCGTCTTTTCAATGGTGTGATCTGGTCGAGGCTATGAGTAAGATCGCGCAAGCCAGTCCTGAAGGAAACGCGCGCTGTCTGTGAGGGTGTCGACAAAGCCGCTTTGATTGAACCAGCCATGTTCGGCGTCGGGATAGATGATCAATCGACAATTCGATCCGCCAGCTCTGATCTTTGCGCAATAGGCCTCGCCGGTCGAGACCGGGATCAGGATATCCTGATCCCCCAGCAGGAATAATGTGTCGGGGTGATGGTCGGGAATATTATGAAGCGGTGAAAACCAGGTCCAGTCCGCGCCAATACGGTCATGACCATATCCGTCCGGGCTGTTATCGATCACTGGATTGAAAAGGAGGAGCAGCTTTGGTCGCGGGCCGATGGCTGGTGCGTTTTCCGCGCTGACCGTCGCCAGGGCTGCCGCCAAATGTCCGCCTGCGGAGCCGCCTCCAGCGCCGAGGCGGTTGACATCAAGGCAAAGCTCTTCAGCTCTGGCGTGGATCGTTCGCCAGGCTTCAAGCGCATCTTCAAGGGCTTGCTGCGGTAGCGTGCCATCGACCTGTTCCAGACTGTAAGCTGGCATCAGAACGGAAAACCCAAGATCATTATACATTTTGGCCTGTCGTCGGAATTGAGTAGGTTCTCCGCGTTTCCAGCCACCGCCATGAAACATGACCAGTCCGGCCCGACGATCGGTAGGACAGGCGCCTGCGGCTTGATGAACGTTGATGGGAAATGTTTTGCCGTTTTTGTTTGTATATGAAATCGTAAGGTCTGGGGTCGGTTCGGTCTCCAGCAGCGCCTCTGCCCGCGCTTGAAATTCGCGCGAGTCCGCCATGAGTTTTTGCGTGTCATGAGGGCTAACCGGGCTCGCACATGTCGCAATGCTCAGCAGGGCGCTCACGGTTGCGGCGAATACGAAAGTCCTGAACACGGGGATACTCCTCTGGAAGGCGATTATGGTACCAGCAAGCGTACCACTACTGATCGATAATGATCAATCTTGATCTTTTCGGTTCTGCCATTTAATCAAACCCGGTATCGTTCAGCCCCGGAAAAAAGAGAAGGCAAGATCATGCATCCTCGGCTTCGCCCCCTAGACTCATCCGATGCTTCAGAGCGTTCTCCAGTCGGCTCGAAAGCGGTTCTATTTGGTGAAGCGATGATTGAATTGTCCAATATTACTGACAGGACCGCAGATCTTGGTGTAGCAGGAGATAGCTTCAATACCACCATTTACATGTCGCGCCTCGGTGCGTCCGTGGCTTATATGACAGCACTTGGAGATGACGCGTTCAGCGACCGCGTGCGTGCGCGGGCGGAGTTCGAAAACATCAATACCGATCTGGTCGCGACTCTGCCAGGTCAAGTCGTTGGCGCTTATGCTATTTCCCTGGATGAGCGGGGCGAGCGAAGTTTCACTTATTGGCGGTCCGCCAGCGCCGCGAGATCATTCTTCCGGGCGACGAATATCGGCAAGATCCTGGATGTTGCGAAACAGGCGGACCTGCTCTTTTTGACTGGTATTTCCCTGTCTATCTTCGATGAGAAAGACCGGACTCGCATTCTCGGGTTACTGGCGGGCATGCGGGCTGCAGGGGCCTGTACTGCGTTTGACGGAAATTACCGACCCGCCTGCTGGCAGTCGATTGAGATCGCGCGCGAGGTGATTCAAAAAGCGGTGAGTTTGGCTCAGATCTCGCTACCAACTTATGAGGACGAAGCTGAACTATTCGGCGACACGTCGCCAGAGATGACCGTCGAGCGCCATCTGGATCTGGGGGCACGTGAAGTGGTGGTCAAATGCGGAGAACACGGTGCTTTGGTTTCTGATCACGGGTGGGTGCGCCCTGAACGAACAGTCACTCCGGTCGATACAACAGGCGCCGGCGACAGTTTTAATGGCGCCTATCTAGCCGCCCGCATGCATGGAGACTCACCAGCCGATGCCGCCGCTCGAGGCAACCAGCTCGCCGCATCAGTGTTGGGAGTCAAGGGCGCCATCCTGCCGGAAGCCTATGACCTTCAGATGCAAAAGTCAGAAGCGCCTGAATAGAATTCAGCCCATGCTTCTTTCGGCTTCTGGTAAAGTATAGATCGTCAGCCCCTCCGACTTCAGCGAGGACTGCTGCGTCAGATAGCTCGCAAGATACCCAACAACGACTGTGACGGTAAAGCTAATGACCAGAAAAACGGTTGCATGCAAATTGAGGAAAAAGGTTGCATAGGCATTCGCGACGACGGCGCTGCCAAATCCAATCCACACGCCGGTTTCGTTTGCGCGTTTGGTGAAGATACCGAGAATGTAGATTCCGGTGACGGGACCGATAATCAATCCTGTAACCATAAGAAACAAGTTCCAGATCGACTGCATGCCGGACAAGCTTGCCAACATCACCGCGAGTCCGGTGCCCGCCAAACCCAGCGCCACCGTCAGCCCGCGCGCCAGGTTCATGCACTGTTGTTCCGAGGCGCGCGGGTTAAATCGCCGGTAAATATCTTCGACGCCCAGATTCGAAACGCTGTTCAAGGCGCTTGAAATGGTTGAGACCGTGGCGGCAAGCAACGCGGCAACCACGAACCCGCCAAGTCCCGGAGGCAAGGCGATCGCTGAGAAGTAGGGTAATATCCCGTCCATTTTCATGGCGGGGCTAATCGTCTCTGGCTGGGTTGTGAAATACAGAAACAGAAGGCTGCCCAGCGCGAATAAGAGCACATTCAGGGGAACTGCAATCAGCACTTGCGTGATCGAGGCACGCTTGGCAGTGCTTTCGGATTTGGTGGACTGAACCCGTTGGACAAAGTTCTGGTCGCTGATGAAACCCAGCGATGTGGCGAATGTATTCAGGAACAGGACCAGAGCGACAGGCGCTGCCCAATCCAGCCGGAAATCGAACATTCTGAGCTTGTCTTTTTCCTCTAAAATGGCCCAGGATTCGGCGATGCTGAAATCAATCATGAAGATGATGAAGATCAGGGCCGTTGATACTGCCAGGATCATCACCAAGGCGAGTAGAACATCGGTCCAGATCACCGCTTTCAGACCGCCAAATGTCACGAACGCCGTGGTGCACAAACCTGTCAGCAGAATGCTGAGTGTGATTGGAATGCCGAAGATCGAGTTGATGGCAATGGCGGGAAGAAGAAGGATGGCGGCGACCCGGCCTAATATCTGGTTCATTGAGAAACTGACAAATCCGAGCAGCCGAACCGAGAGCCCGAAGCGTTCTTCCAGATAGGCGTTCGCGGTCGGCATGTTCAGCCTGCGGATGACCGGCACGAACACAAAGATGAACAGCGGCAACATGATGATGATGGAAAAGACACCGAGGGAAAAATATATCCAGTCGCCTGAAAATGCCATTGCTGGCATGGACATCAGCGAAATCGCGCTGGAGAGCGTCGCGAACAGACTCAGTCCTGCGGCCCACCACGGAATTGTCCCGCCACCCCGAAAATAATCTTTGCTCGAACTGGATCCTCGGGATTGAAACACGCCAATGGCCAGAAGCGCGATGACAACGAGGACAATGGCCAGCGTGTCGAGCAGGCCGAAGGGTAGGGGTTTCAGCACGGCCTGCCCCGTTATGGAGGCGGTGTTGCTTACCGCGGTAAAAGACGTGCCTTTCGCAACGATCGTGCGCGTGTCCGTCGGCAGCTCAATTTCCGGTCCGACGAACCAGCTGTCGGTGATAATATGATAGCCCTGTACCGTGTCCGAGTTTTCCTGCGGCGAGACAACGAAAATGTGTGCGTCGCCGCTACTGAAAGCCAGCGGTGCTCCGGGGAATACGGGGCTTGCGGCGATCGTCTCTGACGTTTTCAGTCGTACATCGACAACCAGACTTTCCACGGTAGAGAACAGGTAGAGTTTTCCGTTCAGCGCCACCACGGGGCCATCCATTTCAAACCCGGAAGGGAGGTCGAATATTGTTGTCCAGTTGTAAGTCGGCGTGCTGATATTGAGGTTCAGTATGTGTGTCCGGGTCACGACGAAGATGAGATCGCTGTCCAGAATCGTGTGCAATGCGCTCGCCCGGTCCGGCAATGCCGGCAGAGCTCTCAATTCTGTTTCACCCGACCCATCTTGGTGGGACAGCCATCCCTCATTGCCACCCCAACAAACCACTGAACCAGATAGATCCAGGTTCTGGAAATGGATTTTGTCGCAAGCGGCCGACTCCAGGACAGTCGCGGCTGAGCGCGGCAGTGTTTCCGTGTCGTTCAGTTGGATAAAGTTGTTCTCCTCGGCTTGGGCCATGGCTTCGGGAGACGCCGGGTTCAGAACAGACAGCAGCGACCCGAGCGAAATGATTTTCAGCAATGTGACAATTGAGGGCATGGAACGTCTCAAAAGTATCGGTTCAGATATTCAACACAGGCAAGGATCGCCATGGACTGACCGTACGGCATCGAGGTCAGCGGGATGTCCTTATACTCCTGCAAAGTATCGAATACGGGCGTCCCAAAGGACACTTGTCCAAGCTCACCCTTGTCATCTATGTTTTCGAGCACGGCGAGCAGGGCGCGTTTGCCGACGGCCTCAAATGACGCGTCCAGATATCCTTTGCGAACGCCTTTCAGGATGCCGAACGCAAATCCCGCAGTTGCGGATGCCTCAGGATAAGAGGTCGGATCATCGAGCAAAGTGTGCCAAAGACCATTGTCATTCTGTAGCTCCAGCAATGCTTCAACTTGCGCCTTCAGGGTCTCAATCAGAAAAATACGCAAACCGTCATCCGGCGGCAGGTCGAGTAGTTCAATAAATTCCGGAATCGCGATCGTGACCCAACAGTTTCCACGCGCCCAAAGTGCGTCCGCAAAATTGTGTCTACCCTCAAATGTCCAACCATGGAACCACAGCCCGGTCTTTCGGTCAGCCAGATATTTTGTATGCAGCATGAACTGGCGTTTTGCTTCTTCAACATAATGATCACGCCCCAGAAGCAGGCCGATCTTTGCCAGCGGCAAAACACACATCATCAGCGTATCATCCCACAAATGCTGGTGGTTTTCTGAATTGAAAACGATGTGCTGCAGACCGTTTTCAGTGGTGCGTGGCATGTCGCGCATGATCCACTCAGCCCAGACATCGAGATAGGCAAGATAACTGCTCTCGCCGGTCGCTTCATGCATGTATGCCAGAGTCAGAAAAGGCGCGACCGTGTTCACATTCTTAGTTGGCGTGCCTTCGGCGAAGCGATCCCGGAACCAGGTTTCAATGATCTCCTTCGGTCGCGGATCTGATGTGCCCATCCAGTACTTCAATAGACCATACAGGCCGACGCCGTGAGTCCACTCCCAATCATTCCACCCTTTCGTGTCAATGACGCGGCCATCATCAAGCTTAAGCAGGAATTCGCCGCTTTCATCCTCGATCTCAACCAGATTGCTGATCAGCAGATCAATGGTGTTGCGAAGGTGGGTTTCGGACAGATCCAGCGACATTTGTTACTCCCGGTCGAGTCTTCTGACGATGTTTCGTCGGAGACCCGTAATTATCAATTATGATCAACACTAATCGTTAGTGATCATCTTTAGGAATCGCTGTGCGCCCTGTCAAAAGAATTTTCTGCTTAGCAGTGAGAAAAATCCGTTCGGGACTGTGGAGCGAGCCACAAATTGGATTGCGCCGGAAGGGACCTCAGGAGGCTCGCAGCTGAGGAGGGGCCTGTTCAGCGACAATGACTTCCACACCACGTTGCTCAAACCGCCGCAGAACCTCTGGATCCGCGCCATAATCGGTGATCAGAACGTCGACGTCGTCAAGCTGAGTTAACACGAAATTGCTGCGTTTACCGAGCTTCGAGCTGTCTGCCAGCACAATCAGTTTCTCGGCTTGCTTACGCAGCTTTTGTTCGGCTCTGATCAACAAGGGATCGGATTCAGTTACTCCGAATTCTCCGATGCCAGGTGTTCCCATGAACATTTTCGAACAGCTGTAATTCTGCGTTCCGTCGATTTCGTGGCTGCTGAGTATGATGCCTTGCTTCCTGTAGATTTCGCCGCCGGGAAGAGAGATCTGGTTTTCGCCCGTTTCCCATAAGGCTTCCGCAAGGACCATTGAATTGGTGAGAATCGTCAGACGTCTGTTCACGAGAAACTCGCCCATCATGAAGGTCGAACTTCCGCCATTGATGATGATGGCCTCGCCGTCTTCGCAAAGTTCTACCGCTTTCTTGGCAATCATGCGCTTTTGGGCTGCGTTTTTGCTTTTGTCGATCTGAAAAGCCGATCCGGCGATGCGACTCGTCTTTCTGTTATCCGACTCCGTCGCAACGCTTTCCGCGCCGCCGCGAATACGCTTGATCAGGTCTGCATCGGCGAGTTTGACGATGTCCCGGCGGATTGTGACTTCGGAGGTCTCCAGCGCGACTGAAAGTTCATGAACACTGGCAAACCGTTGCTCCGCCAGGATTTCGACGATCGCTTCATGTCTTTGTTTTTCCAGCATGCTCACCTCTCCCTCAGTCTTCAACAGACAATAGTTGATCAAATTCGCTCAATCACCCATTACGTCAATAGATTTCTGTATTCTATATAATTCCTGATCCTGATTGGCCGGTAGAGGGGCGAACCTCGGCAACCAGATGTCTATAGCCTGAGGCTCTGAAGGCGCTGATCGGATCTATGGCGCCGCCCGCGCGATATCGCGCCATTTGCAGCAAGGGTGTGACATCGATCTGGAAGGCTCGGCGCAGTTCCGCGCTGGCCATGATCGCATCATTCTCATTCTGATAAGATTCCAGCGAATTGCGGTCGATCAGGAGCGCTTTCGCAAACGAACGCTGCACTTCGATCGCCGACAGCATCAGACTTTCGATCGGATCCGTGACATTGTGCGACTGGTCCAGCATATACTTTGGAGAGAAACCCGCCTGGCCGCGATATTCTGCATCCACGAGTTCGTTGAATATCAGAAATTGCTGATAGGGGTGAAGCGAACCACTATCGAGATCATCGTCCCCATATTTGCTGTCATTGAAGTGGAATCCCCCCAATTTCTTGAACTGAATGAGGCGCGAGACAATCATCTCGATGTTCACATTGGGCGCATGGTGACCAAGATCAACAAGCGACTTGGCCTGTGGTCCGAGTTCGATGGCGGCCAGGATGTTCGATCCCCAGTCCTGGATCACTGTAGAGTAAAATGCCGGCTCGAACATCTTGTGTTCAATATGCATCTCCCAATGATCAGGCAGCGCGGCGTAGATTTCTTTGGCGCTCTCCAGATAGCGCTCGAAGGCGCGTTGGAAGTGTTGCTGACCCGGATGGTTCGAACCGTCGCCGACCCACACGGTCAAAGTATCCGATCCCAGAGTCTGGCCCCATTCGATACAGTCAAGATTATGCGCGATGGCCTGGGCGCGAGTTGCAGGATCGGTATGAGTCAAACTCCCAAATTTGTAGCTGTGCTCCTGTCTGGGCTGATCTTGAAATGTGTTCGAATTGATCGAATCCCAGCCGAGGCCGAAATTCGAAGCAAAGGCTTTCAGTTCCGAAAAGTCGTCTACATGATCCCAGGGGAAATGGGGTGAGACACGCGGTGTGCATTGAACGAGTTGGGAGATGACCGCACAGTCTTCGACTTTCTCGAAAATGTTTCGCGGTTCGCCATCGCCGGGGAAACGGGCGAATCGTGTTCCGCCCGTTCCCACCCCCCAGCTGGGAATGGCAATCTCGAACGCTTGAACCTTCGACACTAGATTCTCTATGTCGACATTAGATCGGGCGAGTTTCTCTCCGAGCGCATCATAATCGCTGGCCAGGTCGGATAAGAGCTTTTGATTCTCTTCGCCAAGCTGGTCCTCTGAAATTCGCGAATCCATTCTATTCTCCCAGCCCCACGATCAACGTAGGAAAGCCTCGCTCAACCCACCATCCACAGACAGAACCTGACCCGAGGTTTTATTCAATTGTCCGGAAATCAGCAGATAAGCGGCTTCGGCCTGATCGTTGGGGGTAACGGGTTGTTGTGTCAAAGTTCTCTTGGCGTAGAAATTCGCCAGAAGCGTTCTCAATTCTTCGGTGCTGGCGGCTTCAGAAAACGGGATCTCATATTTTGTCAGTGAACTGATCACGCGATCCCGGCCGAACATTGTGCTGCCTTCAACTACGGTTGCGGGTGCCAGAGCATTTACATTGATGAGTGGCGCGAGTTCAATCGCCAGTTCCCGCACCAGATGGTTCGCCGCGGCTTTGCTCGTATCATACGCCAATGAGCCTTTTTTCGGCACCGCAGCATTCACGCTCGTGGTCAGAACAAGGGCGCCATTCAGGCCCTGAGTGTTCCAGATTTTTTGAGCTTCAGTCGATACCAAATAGCTGCCCTTCACGTTGACATCGAAGCTCTTGTCAAAAATTGCGTCATTGGCTGCTTCGTCTTTGCCCGGCGCCAGGAATACACCTGCTGTCACGATGACATGATCGATGCCGCCATATGCCGAAATGACCTCGCCGAACATGGCTTTCACACTTTCGCGCTTTGTGATGTCGACTTCGAGCGCAATCGCGCGACCGCAATTGGATATGCCGGTGCCCGCAACACCGATACCGGTGCCATAGATATCGATTAGCTCATCGGCCGTGCGTTGCGCGGCATCCAGCCGCAAGTCTGCACAGACGACATGCGCACCTTCCTGCGCCACTCGAAGAGCTGTTGCTTTCCCGATCCCATCGCCGGCGCCGACCACGACGACAACGCTACGCTCAAGTGATTTTTCAGGAGGCATGCGTTGAAGCTTTGCTTCCTCGAGCGCCCAGTATTCAATATCGAATGCTTCTTTTGCGGGCAGGGCCGTGTACTCGCTGATGGCTTCGGCACCGCGCATCACTTCGATGGCGCAATTGTAAAATTCAGTCGTGACCCGGGATTCGCTTTTATTCTTTCCCCAGCCAATAACCCCGATGCCGGGAATGAGAATAACCGTTGGGCTGGGATCACGCATCGCAGGTGAATCTTTTTCGCGGTAGGCTTCATAGTAAGCCTGATAATCACGTCTGTACGCGTCCAAACCGGCCTTGAAGCGCTCCAACAGCGTCTCGGCAGACTCACGCGCAGGATCAAATTCGACATAAAGTGGTTTGATCTTTGTCCGCAGGAAATGATCCGGGCATGACGTGCCTAGCTCGCACAGGCGAGGGGCATCATGGCTGTTCACGAAGCGAAGGGCGTTGTCGTCGCTTTGCAGAGTCGCGATGTATCTCTTCTCGGTGGAAAGCAGTCCGCGCGCCGCTGGCAGAAATTCTGTGATCAACTGTTTGCGCACCGCTTCGCTCGGATTTTCGTATTTCTGGCCCCCAAACGTCTGATCACCTTTGTCATGCGCTTCAATGTATCTGGCAGCCGTTTCAATGATCCATAGTGACTTGTCGTAACAACTCTTGCTGGTATCTGACCAATTCATCTGGCCATGTTGTCCCAGAATGAGGCCAATTGCGTCAGGATTTTTCTCATAAGCTTCTTTGCAGAGTAAGGCGGCTTCCCAGCCAGGTCTAATCCAAGGCACATAGGTCAACTTACCACCCCAAATCTCTTCAGTAAGGCGCACCTGGTCTTTACACGAAGCGACCGCGATTACGGTGTTTGGGTGAATATGGTCGACATGCTTTTCGGGGATCATCGAGTGTAATGGCGTGTCGATCGACGACGGACGCGGATTAAGTGCAAAGACGCAGTGCTTGTACATTTCGACCATGTGGTCTTCGCCTGCTAACTTATAGCCCTTGCTGGGGTGTTCGTCATATATCCGATGGAGGTCGTCCAGTTTTTCCTGATACAATGACGAGAAGTTCACTTTCTCTGCGGTTCGAAGATCGCCGCCCGATCCTTTGACCCATAGAACCTCGACGCGCGCGCCCGTCATCGGGTCGATTTCAGTCAACTTTGCAGACGTATTACCACCGCCGGTATTTGTGATGCGCTGATCAGTGCCCAATATGTTTGATCGATAAATTAGGTTTTCGACCGGATCCAATTCATCAGCGACAGTGTCTTCCCACAAAAAAAGCACGTGTTGGAAGTCCGCGGCAGCGCCTTGTTCGGAGCTCGCGCTGACTGCATCAACCCCGACGATCGCTTCGGAAACCTTACTCCATTTCGATTCGTCTTCTTTCATTGATTCACGCTCTCCCGAAACCTATTAAAATCGCTTCTCGCTCAGAAATGACCATAATTGATCAAATTGGTCCACGCAACTCCGAAAATGAGCGAAATTGAACAAAATAGAGCATCAATCGATTGCATTGCGACGCCTGCCCAGCTAGGCGATGAAGAGCGCTAACGCCTGAGAAAGAGATCCAAAGTTAAGTTTGGCGGGTAGAGGATGCCGAAAACAATTGAATATGTGGCCGTGCTGGATATCGGCAAAACCAATGTGAAGTTGCATGTGCTCAATGCCGATCTGAATTCGGTCGGCGTTGAGAGCATACCGAACACCGTGTTGCTGGAGGATCCGTATCCGCAATATAGTGTTGATAAGATCTGGGACTGGTTGGTGCGCATGCTTCGAGAGTTTGCGGCAAATTTTTCGATCGGTGCCATCAATGTTTCCGCGCATGGCGCAACCGCGGCCATCGTAAACGCGAACGTGTCCAATGGTCGGGACGGACTGGTCCTGCCGATCTTGGATTATGAGTTCGACGGCCCCGATCGATTGCGGTCAGACTATGATCAAGTCCGGCCTGGCTTTGAGTCCACCTATTCACCGGTGCTTCCCTTTGGTTTGAATCTTGGCGCACAATTGTTCTGGCAAAGTCGAATGTATCCGGAGGCTTTCGCGCAAGCCTCGCACATTCTGGCCTATCCTCAATACTGGGTCTGGCGGATGACCGGAGCGCTTTGTAGCGAAGTGACGTCGCTTGGATGTCATACGGATCTCTGGTGCCCGGGAGAGGGGCAATGGTCATCGTTGGCGACAAAGTTCGGATGGTCAGATTTGTTCCCATCATTGGTGTCAGCCTGGGGCGCTGTCGCGAATGTGCATCCTCGTTTCGCTGAGCAAACCGGCCTCGATCCATCCTGCCGAATTTTTCCAGGCCTGCATGATAGCAATGCCAGTTTTGCCAGATATCTGGGACGCGCTGAGGCGGCGCCCTTCGCAGTCGTATCAACGGGCACGTGGGCCATCGCCATGGCGTCCGGCGCGTCCTTGCAGACATTGGACTCGCGCCGCGACATGCTCGCAAATGTGGATGCCATGGGGCGACCGATTGCCTGTGCGAGATCAATGGGCGGCCGCGAGTATGATAAGATTTGCGAGACACTTGGAGCGACCACCGAAGCATACGTTGATGCCGCCGAGATTTCTGAAATTGTCAACAAAGGGGCGATGGCCCTTCCGGATTTCAGTGGAGGAAGCGGTCCTTTCGGAGGCGCCGAAGGGGCGATCGTAAATGCCTATGAGGGCATGAATGGGACGGCGCTTGCAACCTTGTATGCGGCATTGATGGTCGATTTGAAGCTTAATCTTCTCGAAGCGCAGGGCGACGTCTTTATCGAAGGTGCCTTCGCCAACAACCAAACGTTGTGTGCGCTCGTCGCGCAGTTGCGTCCGGATCAGAGGGTATTCGTATCCGGGGACAAGACCGGTACGGTTGTTGGATGTGCCCAGCTGGCGTTCGGAACCTCAGTCGATCCGGTCGATCGCTCAATCAAGGTTTCTGCAGCGGGCGTTTCTGGCCTTCGTCAATACAAAGACTTGTGGCGAAAAAACTTGCCGTCAGTCCTGGCGCTCAGCGGGAAGGCGCAAGGTTAATCCACGTTGCAGGGCTTCCATGTGGTCCCGAAAAAACTGTTTTGTGACCCGAGCCTCAGCCGCCATCTGGAAGCCGTGAAACGTTCCCGGATATACGATGAGTTCAGCCGCGACGCCAGCATCCAGCAAGCGCTGCGCATACTCGATATTTTCATCGCGAAAGAGATCGAGTGCTGCGGTTCCGATCCAGGCGGGTGGTAGTCCGCTCAAATCGCTGGCCCGAGCAGGAACCTGAGGGGCAGCAGGCACCGAGTCACCCAGGTAGTAACCCCAGCCGACTTGGTTCTGTTCATGGTTCCAGACGAACTCTCCGGTCACCGGAGAGCGGGCAATGCCATCGCGACCGGTGCGGTCATCGAGCATCGGGTAGGTCAGGAGCTGGAAGCAGATTTCAAATTCGCCACGACTGTGCGCATATTGTGCCAGGGCGGCCGCGACACCGCCGCCAGCGCTTTCACCGCCAACCGCAATTCGATCTCGATCGACGCCCAGTTTGTCCGCCTGGTTGTGTAGCCATTGCAAGACGGTGTAGCCATCTTCAATCGCCGCTGGGGCTGGGTGTTCGGGGGCCAAACGATAATCGACAGAGACAATCATTAGTCCCAGAGACTTCGATAGGCGCAGATTGAGGTCATCGCTCGCATCAGGGGATCCAAACAGGTATCCCCCGCCGTGGAAATGTATGTAGGCGGGCGACGGTGTACGCGGGTCGACAGGTCGATAAATGAGACACCGCACGTCATTATCGGTTGAGACCAAGCCTGGAATACGGATGTCTTGCCGTTCGGTGCCGTATTCCGCGGGATTTCTGAGGGTGATTTTCGATTTGGAGGTTTGTCGGTGAACGGGCAGATTGTCCCGCGCCAGCGAAACCTCCGGGATGAGGTCCAGCACTGGGGCGACTTCGGGGTCAAGCAGGTTACGGGTCGACATAGTGACGTGTCACCTCCGGTTCAGTGATGGCAGTGTGATCATATCATTCGCTCATCCGGGTTCGTATGAATCGGGCGATCTCTACGCCTTGGGCGTGACTCGCTTCTTCCTTGTAGTGGACATTCCCCTGATCGATGATCCAGGAATCAAGAGCTGGGAGCGTGAAGCTGTAAAGGTCATTTACAGGAATACCGACCTCGCGCATCAGCGCGGTTGCGGCCTCATTATAGAGGACGGCGTCTTCGACAAATCGTCCCGGTTCACCTTCCGGTACAGGTGTTGTTGTCGCGAAAATCAGTTGCGCGTTCGGGGCGGTCTGCTGGAAATACGCGATGGCATCAGTCAGGTTCCGGACATAGTCTTCAATGGAATTGACTTGAGTGCCATTACGTTTGTCGAGTTTGCCGGAAGCGACGTATTTGAGGTCGTGCAAGCCCGCGTTGAAGTGAATAAAATCCCATTCAAATCGCCACGGATCCGAGAGTGCTAGATCGCTCATGCTCGCTTGCATGCGGATCATGTTTTCGATGATCTTGCCTGAATGATTTCCATTGGCGGGGAGGCGAATGACATTGGCTTCGCCCATCAGCTGCCGACGCACGGTCTCGGAATAGTCGATGGAGATGGAGTCGCCATATATTAGAACATTCGGCAGACCTTCGATATAGTCCCAATAGTGGAGGCCCGGATCGTCAATTCGTTTCGGACGTCTCTCAAAACTTTCCGCGATCAGGGTTCGCCATTTGTCTCGCGCGCTCATCGCATGACGTGAATCTGCTGATGCGGACGGCGGTTCCGGCACCGTCACAATCGACGAAGTGCATGACCCGCTCGCTAGGAAAAGTAAACACAGAACGAGAATATGTGGTCGGTTCAAGCGCATATAGAATTCAGTCTCGAGCTTGAGGTTATTGCTGGAAATCCAGCACCAGTTCATGACCGCTATGATTCAGTTCCACCAAACCGCTCTTATATTCCGATTGCATAAATGGACTGTCGAAGAGGTGATCGTCAGCATAGTTCACTGGTTCGCCGCCAATTGTGGGCACATCAGGTGCTGCTGCATTGAAGACGATTTCTTCGGCGTCTAGCCCACTGCCAGTATAGACCATCACGTGAAAGCCCGGGACCACAGTTTTGTGTAGCTCGAGCGCATTATCTAGAACGTCGGCCATGAATTCGTTCAGGCTGCCATAGTCGTCCAGGTTCGCTGTTTCGACGATGATCACGGCGTAACGATCAACGAGTTTCATGATGGTTCCGGTCTCGTTCCAGGTGTAGGCCGGTTCCAGGAGTTTTACCTTGGGGTCGTCATAGGGTTTGTTGAAGAACCTTTGATTGCCTTCTCCGCCCGTGTTTTTCTCACGTTCGAACGCTTCGTCCCAGGTGACGGGGCGCGTGGCGGCTACAGCCTGGCCCTTGCGGACGAATACCCAGCCATTCTGTTCGATCCGTTGATCCCAGTCATTGCCGAACCAGAGTCCAATTTCCTTGTCATATCGGGAACCGTCGCTCGGGAACCAGGTTGGATGAGCCGCATACCAGCGCCGGAACTGCTGGAGGATAAGGGTTCTTCCGGTTTGTACGGTCTGCATCATGATCTCGGTGTCGAACTCTGCAGAACGTCGACCCACAGTGTCGGTCGCTGTCTTGGGAAGCCCAACGGCAACCAGGCGAGCGTCTCTCGACTCCGCTGTCGTCATGCCGTGCCAGCGTCCGGTTACGCTAAGATGTGAGTGAACCGCGGCGGGATGATCCATTTGTGTGCCCAGCGTATAATGCGGCGTGACCAGCGTGCGTTTGAGCAGTCGCGATTCAGTATCGACAATCATGGCCCGTTCGGTTCCGAGCGGTCTCGGCCAACGGTTTTCTTCTTCTCCGATGCCGCGGGAGGTGTAAGTGAAGCTTCCCATGGATTCTCGATCCAGGGCCATTTTCCAGATCACATCTGGAAGTTCAAAGTCGCCGATCATGTTCCAGTACCACCAAGTGCCTGCATTCCCTGGCCCGCCCAGATGGAATGAAATCAGATCGGCAGTCTGTTTGTCTCTTGTACCGCCCACGCTTCGGTGGTGTCTGGTTTTCGGGCCACCGCGAATACCCATTATACTGGTCTGGGCCCAATCGGCCCAAAACACCGTTACGAACTTTGAGACCAGATCTTCAAGTTCAGGGTCTCCGGCAAATTCGTGCACCAGATCGACAAACCCCATGCTGTGTTTGGAATAGCCCGGCGAGGCATATTCGAGAAAGAAACCTCGCTCACCACGCTCGCGGAAATAGCGCTTGAAGTATTCGACCCAGGCCTCGTAATGATCGGTGGCGGTGTATTCGACGCCATCGGAGAGCGCCGCGCGGCCGCCCCCTTTGCGGGTCGCAAAATCGATACCCGGTCCGTAGTATCCGGCATGACCGTAATGGTAGGCGCCGGCAAATCCATAATTGGGCAGGATGCGGTCTTTGTAAGCCGGCTCATTCATGAAGATCCGAGATACGACCAGATTGCTCGCTTTCATGTTCAGGTCATGGTTTTCACTGCCTTCCATCCACCAGGTGCTCTGACGCGTCAGCGCGATGTCGTTCTTGGCTGCAGTGCGGTCCCAAAGCGTTTCCAGCAGCAGGGCTTCTGCTTCTTCGGACATCCGCCCGGGATACCGGCCGTTCCGATTGGAAAACATGAAATAGAACCGGGCAAAGAGGGGCGTTCGCGCCAGGTTCCAGACATCGTTGACGGAGCTATCTTCGAGTTGCCGGATCAGGATCGCGTTTGCGGTTTCCAGGTCTTCGTCCATCATCATCTTGGCAAACGCCGTTACAGCGGGAAAGGCTTGAGCTTCATTGGGGGAAAGCTGGCCGCTTCCATCCCCTTGAATGGACGCCGCCTGTTGCAAAAAGGCGAGGGCGATCCGGATGTCGCGTGTTCTGGCGGCTTCGGCTCTGCGCTGCGAAAGTGGTTTGTCTGTCACGCCTATTAAACGCTCATCGTCGAAAAACCTGATCCCATCGAGCAGGACCTTTGACCCCTCAGGCAAGTCGGCGGAAAAGCTCAGAGATTGAACACTGGACCAGTCGAACCCTGCTTCGACCTCGAGATCAGTCAGTGCAACCGATATTTCGTTCCATTCATCGGGCGCCACTTCAATCGTTGACATCGCATCGATGCCGGAGGCATCCATCAGAGTTAGTTTCCACGCCTGAGCTTGCGCCACATTATTGGGCTTTACCCACAGCGCTAACGTCATGTCTTCTGTCAGGGCCCAGTTCTCGCCCCAAAGGCTGGCCACAAATCCGAATTCATCGGGCAGGCCGGCGCGAGTAGGGACATAGGCGAGACTGAAATCGCCGACTCTCTTGTCAGTCGGATAGGCTGTGACGATGTCGGTGGTGTAGTTCGTCAGCTTGCGGGCTTCGAGGCCGTCCGCCACCGAGCCGTCACCGGATGATGTGCCAAAGAGTCGAAATGACTCATCCCAAAAATCGAGCAGTCTGTCTGCCGTAGCCGTCTCCTTCAATTCAGGCGAAGCGATTGCTGCTTCCGTCGTCAGAACTTGTTCCTGACTGGTCGCGCAAGACGCGCAGAGGAGCGTTAGGGTCGTGAACACGGACAAGCTGAGTGTGTGCAGACGGGGCATGGGCCATTTCCTCCGAAAGATCATAAGTGATCGAAATATAACAATAACGATCAATAAAGCAGATTTATCGACGAAGCCACAGCTAATTTCGGGGTTTTAATTTGACTCAATCCAGGGTGAGCTTGACACAAATGATCATTTACAAAAGAAACCGATCAATTGTAGGCTGAGGGTGTCTAGCGTTGAAGCTTGAGCGCGTTGATGGTCTTTGACGCGCAATAGCATGAGGCCCGAGCCATTTTGCAGGAACAAAAGGAATAATCGAATGAACATCGCCCTGATTATTGAAAACAGCCAAGCGGCAAAGAGTGAGATTGTGCATGAGGCTTTAAAAACAGTCGCTGACCCCCTCGGGTACGAGGTTGATCATTATGGCATGTATGGCCCTGAGGATGATGCCTCTCTCACTTACATCATGAATGGATTGCTCGCTGGTCTTGTCCTGAATTCCGGTGCGGCGGATTTTGTTGTGACGGGATGTGGGACCGGTATGGGATCCATGCTGGCCTGTAATGCGATGCCGGGTGTGTTTTGCGGGCTGGTAATCGACCCGACAGATGCTTTTTTGTTTGGACAGATTAATGACGGCAACGCGATTTCAATGCCGTATGCGAAAGGTTTTGGATGGGCCGCTGAGCTCAACCTCCAGGACTGTTACAGAAAGCTATTTGAAGTTGAGCGTGGGGTTGGATATCCCAAGGAGCGGGCGGAGATCATGGCCAGGAATCGCAGTATTCTCAGCGACGTCAAATCGGCCGCTTGTCACGACATGCTGACGGTTTTGAAATCGGTCGATCAGGACTTGCTCAAGCAAGCGCTTGCGGGCGAAAAATTTGCCGACCTCTTCTTCTCCAAGGCCAAAGATCAAGCCATTATAGACTACGTCAAAAATGTGCTCTAGCCGTGTTTTTCTCTCGCGGGAACTTCGCCAGGAGCCTTTGGGCCCGTTTGTCTGAGCGTCTTGTTGGTCTGCTCAGTGCATGCGCGATCTCGGCTATGGTCTTACCCGCTCAGGCAGAAAGCCATGCGTGTGAACCAGAATTGTTAAGCGCTGAAGCGCTGATGCAATGGCCCGCATGGGGCGTTGGGCAGCGTATGCTTCTGCCAGATCAGGTGCTCGTCGAAGAGTCGGAGCAATCCAAGGGGTATATGATGGTCAGCCCCACTTCGATCGCAGATCATTTTACGCTCAGTTTCGAGACGCTCATTCTGTCACCTGCGACTGTCTTGGTAGTGGGACTGATTGGGTCGTCGGCAACGGGAGCGGCCCTGTTCGCTGACGATTATGACGCGAATTTGCCAGAGCTGACGCGTGGTCGGCCATTCATGATGATCCCGTTTCATAATGCCGCTCACAACCGTCCCGGCGCCTTCATTGCGACATTCGATGACGGACAGCGACGGATACTGGATCAAGCGTACGATTTCGTCACCCGCGTCGACACCGTGCACCAGATCGAGTTCGGTAAGGATGAGACTCAGGTTTGGCTGGACATAGACGGCGAGCGTCTGGTTTCAGCGCCAGTCGAGGAGGTGCCGCAGAATACGCATCTCATGCTCAGACTTCGGGGGACAGGTTTTCGAGAAGCCGCTGCGCTCTTTCGAAACGTCGAACTGAACCAATGCGATCATTGACCCGAGCGAGACTGCGCGAGATCCCTGACCCTGATCCCTGTGTGAAATTGATCATTGCCGATCAAAACTAATTGTGCAAATGATCAAATAAGATCACAAAGACATTATGGGAGGACAGGCGATGCAACCAATCGTGAAATTTGGTGCAGGCTGTCTGTGCGCCGCTTTGACCCTCTGTCACAGTGCGCAAGCGGACCAGACGTTTCAGGACAGGTTGGATCTGAACGTCGAAGAGTCTTGTTCTGCGGGCATGCCCGAACCGGGCGATGTCGTCGCCCTGGCGCTGAGAGGTGCGAAAGGCAAACATTATGTCCGTGCCGGAAGCGCAGAAAAACCGAGGCTAGCCATCCGAGGTGAAGTCAGCTCGCTATACAGCGTGTTCCAGATCGAGCCGACCGAGACTGAAAACGCCGTCGCGTTCTACAATCTGGGTCAGCAAGCCTATGTGCTTATGGATGAAGACACCCGGCTGTTCGCGAATGCGCAGCCAACCTCTGCACTACTGTTCGACCTGGAGGCAGCGCAGGATGGTTATGTTCGCATCAAGGTCCATGGCTACGCCTCTTGGGTGCGCATGAACGCGAATGGCTATTTGTACCTTCGCGCCAGGCAAGAGGACGCCGCAACGCAATTCTGCGCGCAGGGCATCGCGACTGAATGAAAATGAGAATTGTCCGCACAGATCGTACATAAGAGGTATCAAGCAGTGATTATGAAGCAATTAACTCCACTCGCCGCCGCGGGCCTGTTATTCCTGAGCGCCTGCGCGCAATCTGCCAATGAGCCAGCAACGAGCGTGGGCGTGATCTTGGCTGAAGAGGTCAGCGCGGAGGATCGAATTACGGCCGTGCTCGACTATTTTGTCGCCAATCCGATTGTCGATAAACCCGTCACGGCACACCCGGTTCTGCCGCACCTGACCTTCTCCCGACATTTCAATATTTCGCGCTCGTCGCGGGCCTATCTGCAACTGATGACGGACCCGTCCAAGGATGCCAGCGCGGCTGAAGCGCTGCGACAGGTGGCGCAATATTATCTCGATCATCCGGAAGAAATTCCGGATCCGGATGCGACCTATTGGGCAGGGGAGTATCATGCCCCCGCGATCGCCCAGTTCGGGACCCGGGGAACAAAGCGCGCCGGCGCGATCTCGAGAGACGTCGAGCGCACGGTGCTCGAATACATGCTCAGTTATGTGAATTACTGGTCGCGGCCTGATAAATATGACCAAAGCCTGCGGCATGAGACTTTTTATTATTGGGGCAGTGAAAACCACTGGTGGCAGGAAATCGTCACGTCCTGGGGGTATTTGCTGGCGCTGAAGGATGATCCGGACTTCAAGGATACGGTGCTTTGGGACGGACAGACGGTTCAAGCGCATTACGACCTCACCGTTGCTTATATGAAAGAGCATATGCGCCAGCGCGCCAAAAAAGGTTTTTTCATCGAGATCTCAAGTGGCGGTTATGCCGGCCGCATGCACAATATGTATTACATGATCCATGCGATTTCGCCTGATTCGGATCTGAAAGCCCTGGCGACGAATACGCTGGATCTGTGGTGGACCTTCTGGGCTGAAGAGCAGATTTCGGGCGAACGCGGTGGCGGCAAAGTGCGGCATCGCCGTTTGCGCGGCCTCCTACCGAATTCGGAAAATCACCAAGTGCCCGCCTGGTACTATTTCGGTCTCGGCGACAAGGATATGGAGTATATCACAAATCTGCAGGATGACTCGATCGTCATGTCGATGAATTATATCGCCTTGCTGTCTGATTATCGGCCGGCTTCATTCGTCTATAACATTCTCGAAGACCGGATGTCTGCTCCGGCATTCTCGATCAAACATCGGCGCATCGGACGCTCGGCGGGCCAGGACGAGACCATGTCCGAGGCGCTTCTGAGCGCGCCTCGGAACAAATTCGCTCGTATCGGGATCGATCGGCACAAGTTCTATGACTATGCCAATTCCGATGTACTGAAATATTCCTGGGTCAGCCCCAATTTCATTCTTGGCACAAATATGCGCCCACCAGACGATGTCAGCGCCTGGGTCGCCGGCAGTGCGCAAGGCTGGTGGCATGGTCTGCTCCTGAAGAATGACGGCGATCGGTTTCCTGAGCGCGTGGTGCCGACGCTGATCTATGAGCGCGACGCGATGGGCGAGCAATATGCGGTTCAGTCAGAAGCAAGCTTCATGACCCGCAAGCTACCGGACATCTGGACCGCGGTTGCGGACAATTCCGAATACCCAATGGGCGTGCTGGTGTCGGGTGGTCTGGAGCCTTATAGCGCCCTCGAAGGTGAGTTTCTGTTTATCGAAAGCCCCACGACCTGGGCGGCCGTACGCGCGGTCAACAGCACCTTTGTCCTCTCGAATGAAACGCTTCAGGGCGGGCGGCAGAGAGCCGGTAATTTCTATCTGCTACAGGATGACTCCCAGCCAGTGATCATCGAAGCGGCCGAGCATGGCGATTACGACTCCTTTGCGGCGTTCGAAGACGTGGTGCGCGCGGCGGCGATCACCTATGAAGATGGCGCGATCCATTATGACAGTCTGTCGGGGGATCGACTGACCATGTTTGACGACCGGTCGCGGCCGCAGCTGAATGAAGACGTCATCGATTACACGCCCGACATTGCCTATGACAGTCGCTATGTCTCGGCCGACTGGGACAGCGGCGTTATCACGATCACGGTCGGAGCAGAAACCCACATACTGGATTTCATGGAGCATTAGTCGCGGGGGCATCAGGATATCGAGAGACCGAACATGCTGGGATTTGCCCCTCGAATAATCATCGGGATTATGTTTGCGATCCTGAGCCTCGTGCCTGCAGCTTGTGCGACGGCCCCTGGCATGGAGGAACGCATTGATCTGGTGCGCGCTGAATTCACCGCCAATCCGGTGGCTCGGCTGGACATCACCCAGCACCCGGTCCACGCAGACGAAACCTTTTCGAGACTGTTCAATATCTCGCGATCGGCGCGGGCCTATCTGCAGCTAAGAACCGATCCGTCAAAAGATGCCCACTCGGCCGAATTGCTGAACGAAGTGGCGGACTATTATCTCGCCAATCCGCAACAGATCACGATGCCGCACAGCTCTTACTGGGCGGGCGAGTATCATGCCTCGATCCTCGCCAAGTTTGGCACCAATGGCACGGAGCGGGCTGGAGCCATTCCGCGCGATGTTGAGATCAAGCTGCTTGAATACATGGTTCAGTACGTCAATTTCTGGTCCAAGCCGGAGCATTACGCGTTCAGTCTCACGCACGAGACTTATTATTGGTGGAACAGTGAAAACCATTGGTGGCAGGAAATCGTCACGGCCTGGGGCTATCTGTTGGTGTTGAAAGATGATCCGGATTATCGCGATCTGGTATTGTACGATGGTCAGTCTGTGCAGGCTCATTACGACCTGAATGCCTTTTACATGAAACAGCACATGAATCAGCGCGCGCGTAAAGGGTTTCTGGTTGAGATATCGAGCGGCGGCTATGCTAAGCGCATGCACAACATGTACCTGATGATCTATGATACTTCCCCGGATGAGACTCTGAGGGACCTGTCGCAAAAGTCGCTCGACCTGTGGTGGGCCTTCTGGGCGGAAGAACAGATTTCAGGTGAACGCGGTGGCGGGAAAGTCAGAAACCGACGATTGAAAGGGCTCAGTCCCAATGCCGACAGTCATATGATCGCGGCATGGCTATATTTCGGGACGGGCGGGCGCAATCTTGAATTCATCGAAAATCTTGCAGGTGACACGACTCTGGGGGCGATGAATTATCAAACGGTGCTGTCGGACTATCGCCCGGCACCAATTATCTTCGATATTCTAGAAGACCGAAGAGATGCCCCAGCCTACGCCGTCATTCAGCGTCGGGTTGGCAAATCACTGGGTGAAGACCCTGGCATTCCGGAAGCTCTGAAACGCGTGCCCGACAATATCTACCCAATCCGGCCCAAATATTACGATGTCGTAGACTCTGATATTCTGAAATACTCTTGGGTCAGCCCGAATTTCATTCTGGGAACCAATATGCGTCCGCCCTATCATTCGACGGCCTGGGTCGCAGGCAGCGCGCAAAGCTGGTGGCATGGTTTGCTCCTGTCCGGGCAAGATAAAACATATCCCGAGCGCGTCGTTCCTACCCTGATATATGCCCGGGACGTTATGGGTGATCAATACGCTATCCAGCATGAAAGCAGTTTCATGACCCGGAAGCTAAATGATGTCTGGCGAGATTTTGCGAGCGATAACAGCGCATATCCGTTTGGTGTATTTATTTCTCGTGGCCTTAGGCAAAGCACCGAAACGATCGGAGACTTCATCTTTATCGACAGTCCGAACGCCTGGGTCGCTGTCAGAGCGGTCGATACACAATTTGTTTCGGCTAATGAGCTTATGAGCCGCAGGCACCGGAGGCTGGGTCATTTCTATCGCCTGGAAAGTGACAGTCAGCCAATGATCATCGAAGCTGCAGAGCGCGGAGACTATGAAAGCTTCGACGCGTTCAGACAGGCCGTGCGCTCAGCGCATATCTCATATCAGGACGGCGCTTATCAGTATCATTCTCTGTCCGGGCAGACACTGACGATGTTTGATGATCGATCTGTTCCACACATTAGTGATCAACCGGTCAACTATAATCCGCCAGCGGCTTATCAAAGCCGCTATATTTCCTCAGAATGGGATTCAGGAATTGTGAACCTCACCGTAAACGGGCGTCGGCACGTACTGGATTTCTCACTGAAATAGATACGATGCCATCTCTTCATTAACGCGCTTCATCTTTGCAAAAATCGTAAAGCGTTGCGACGATCCACAAAACTCGCAGGATTAAGCGGTCATCTCCGCAGCGGATGTCGCTTAACCCGATGCAGCTTTTTGGCCTCTAGATTGCGTGTTTTACCGCATGGATAAGGCGATAAAATCAGAACCAACAACTCGCCTATCGCTGTCGCGAGCTGGGATGCAAGGGAGCGATCGGCTGGTCTTTGACCGTCCGATAAATTCAATGAGCCTGTCTAAAACGCAGAAAGAACTGCGCTTCAAACCATGCGAGGCTCGAGCTGTTTAACTAAGTGCTGAGAGATACGCATTCTGGATCCTCAAATCGGTGTATCGAGCGACCTTCAGGTTCAAGCCCTTAGGCTCTCGATTTCTACCAGCTTTCAAGGAGTCACCGTGATTTGCAATGAATTGACAAGAATGTGAATTTAAATTAAAGTCAACAAAATCAGTCTTTAAGAGGGTTTGTGTGAAGGGCTGTGATTTTCAGTGAAATGCCGAAAAATCGGCTCATAACCTGAAGGTCGTAGGTTCAAATCCTACTCCCGCACCCAAAAAAGCCCCTGAAAAGTTTCTGCTTTTCGGGGGCTTTTTTGTATCTTCAATTGCCGTCATGATTGGCGGGCATGAGTTGGGAGCGAAGTGTGCGGCAGGTTGATGTATTGATCCTCGGCGCGGGCGCAGCTGGGCTGTTCTGCGGTGCCAGAGCTGCGGCGCGCGGTCGATCTGTGCTGGTCCTTGATCACGCACGCAAGCCAGCTGAGAAAGTCCGCATTTCCGGGGGCGGGCGGTGCAATTTCACCAATTTACAGACGGAGCCGAAAGCGTTCCTGTCTCAGAACCCACACTTTGCCAAGTCGGCCCTGGCGCGTTACTCGCCCTGGGACTTTTGCAGCCTGATGGCTGAGCATGATTTGACCTGGCATGAGAAGACCCTGGGGCAGCTATTCTGTGACCAGAAGAGCGGTGCGGTCATTCAGCTCCTCCTCGACGAACTGTCGAGCGCGGGGGGCGAGCTTGAGCTAGAGATCGAAATTGGTGAGATCGCGCATCAGAATGACCAGTTTCTGGTTCAGAGTAGCCTTGGCCCGGTTACCGCGGAAACGCTTGTTGTCGCCACGGGCGGGCTTTCTATTCCTAAAATGGGTGCCACAGGGCTCGCCTATGACATCGCCCGGCAGTTTGGGCACGAGATCGTCCCGCCACGCCCCGCGCTTGTACCATTGACCTTCACGGGCGCTTTGCATGAGGATTTTGCCAGCCTTTCGGGGGTAAGCACGGCTGTTGAAGCGCGCGCGAGGTCTGGCCCGAGCTTTGTTGAGAACGTCTTGTTCACGCATCGGGGGCTGTCGGGCCCCGCGGTCTTGCAAATCTCGTCCTATTGGCAGGAACGCGAAGCTGTTGCGCTTGACCTCCTGCCGGGGCGGGATGCTCGCGATTTGCTCAAACTGGCGCGCCTCGATGCTCCGCGGCAGACGCTGGAAGCAGCTCTGTCTGAAGTCTTGCCCAGCCGGCTTGTCCCGCTCCTGTGTGCGCATCTCAACCTGCAAGGCGAACTGCGGCTGGCTGAACTCTCCAAGACCGACCTTGAAGCGATCGCTTTATTGCTAAAGGCATGGCGGCTTACACCAGCTGGCACCGAAGGTTGGAGGACCGCTGAGGTCACAGCTGGCGGCGTGGACACAAAAGGCCTGTCGTCACGTACGATGGAAAGCCGGATCAGATCCGGACTGTTTTTTATTGGCGAATGTGTCGACGTTACAGGCTGGCTCGGCGGGTACAATTTCCAATGGGCCTGGGCGAGTGCTGCAGCGGCTGCAGAGGTCGTTTGAGACCCGTCATGAGGTTTGGCTTGTCGATTATACGCGGCGTGATAGGCACGCGGAATGATCCTGTTACGCATAATCGGTGGACTTTTCTTTGCAGCGGGCGCGATAGGCTTGTTCCTGCCGATCTGGCCGACAACGATTTTCTGGATCCTGGCAGCCTATTGCTTTGCCCGGTCGAGCCCGGCCATGCGTGACTGGATTTACCGCCAGCCGGGTGTGGGGGCGACCGTTGAGGGGTTTGTGGAGCAGGGCATTTTGCCAAGACGCAGCAAATGGGCTGCGATAGGCGGTATCGCGCTATCGTTTGCGATTAGCGGGTATTTTCTCAGGGAAAACCATTTGGTTCTCGCAGTGCTTTTGTTCGTGTTGCTATGTGTATCACTATTTATCGTGACACGTCGGGAAGCCTGAAGGTGGAAGAGTCAATTCTGTTGCGGAAGTCGCTTTGCACTGTGGATGCTGGACCCTTATCTACTCCGTATGGCTTCGTAGAGTTCGACGTCGGACGTCACGCTGAGCCAGCGCGCAAGCTCTTGAATATGGCCTATGCTCATGGTGGTGGTTTGGTTCAACCATTCAAATCATGGTGGCCAGCGTTAGTGAGTGACGACGAATACGATCCAGACCTGATTTTCGTGGTGGAAGACAGCACAACATCCGATCTTGTCGGATTTGCGCAGTGCTGGACTAGCGGTTTTATCAAAGACATTGCTGTTGCGCATAAGCACCGCAGAAATGGAATCGCATCTGCGCTTCTCATTCGAATTTTTGTGACGTTTAAAGTACGGGGCCTTGCATCGGTTACACTCAAGGTTCAAGCCAACAATCGATCGGGGGCGCTTGAGCTATATCAGGCACTTGGCATGGTGGCGGACTAACCCTCGCCGCGTGACCTGAGCCAGAGTAGGAGGAGTGGAATCCAGATCAGGGAGAGGGTGATGACACCCTTGATGGCCTGATAGCCAACCCACCACCAGAAGAAACGTTTCTTGTTGGCATTCAGCCACCGAATACCGGCGCGCGCGCGGGCAAGCAGGCCTTTCGGGGGATCTTCAACTGGACCTGGGTCCGTCTCACTCGACATTCGGTGTGAAGGCTCCTGCCTTGCGAAGGCGGCGCTCCAGCTGTCCATGAAGGGACTCATTGGCGCTGATGATAGAGCCGGTTGAGAGCGGATCCCCGCCATCAATTTCTGTTGTCGTGCCGCCAGCTTCGCGCACGAGGATCATACCCGCCGCAATGTCCCACGGTTGCAGGCCGCGTTCCCAGAACCCGTCGAAACGCCCAGCCGCGACCCAGGCGAGATCAAGCGCAGCAGAGCCATTGCGGCGGATGCCCGCGACAACCGGTGTCATCGCAGCGATCTCTGCTGCAAATTGTGTATGAGCGGTCTCGGCTTTGCCGACCCAGGGGGTTCCTGTGGCGAAGACGGCATTCTCCATCTTGCTGCGCCCGGCGACGCGAAGCTTGCGTTGCTCGAGCCAGGCGCCGCGTCCAGTTTCGCCCCAGAAAATCTCGTTTCGAGAAACGTCATAGACCACGCCTGAATAGAGTTTTCCTTCACGCTCGAGCGCGATTGAAACGGCATAATGGGGTTGGCCGTGCAGGAAGTTCAGCGTGCCGTCCAGCGGATCGACAATGAACTTGTTGGTCTTGTCGCTGCCCTCGACAATACCGCGTTCTTCCATCACGAACCCATAGCCCGGGCGCGCCTTGGTCAGGGTTTCATAGATGATTTCTTCAGCGCGGTGATCGGCATTGGAAACAAAGTCCCCGGGGCCTTTCTTTGAAACCTGCAAATACTCGACTTCGCCGAAGTCACGCGCGAGCGAGCGACCAGCCTTGCGGGCGGCATCAATGATGACATTACCAAGAGCGGAGGGTTTGGACATGTTCTAAAGGCCCTGCTTCAGTCAGCGCGGCGCAGATAGGTGCGGTCAGAGGTCTGAACGACGATCTTTTCACCAACCCCGATAAAGGGCGGGACTGTAACCCGAACCCCATTGTCACAGGTTGCGGGCTTGAAGCTGTTCGCCGCTGTCTGGCCTTTGACGACTGGCTCTGTTTCCTCGACCGTCAGGACCACCTGATCGGGCACTTTAACGCCGATCGGGGTTTCGCCGTAAAACTCAATCTCAACCGTCATACCATCCTGCAGGAAGTCGCCATCTTCGCCGACAAAGTCCTTTTGCAACTCGATCTGCTCGAAGGATTCCTGATCCATGAAGGCATAGGCTTCGCCGGCATCAAACAGGTATTGATAGTCTTTCTGTTCCAGGCGAACGCGTTCGATCGTCTCATTCGCGCGGAAGCGCTCATTGGCCTTTGATCCGTTGAAGAGATTGCGCATTTCAACCTGGTTGAAGGCACCGCCTTTGCCCGGCTTAACGTGGTTGCATTTCATGGCGCGCCAGACGCTGCCATTATGCTCGATCACCATATTGGGTTTGATTTCGTTGCCGTTGATCTTGGCCATGGAACCGTCCTGTAATTGCTTGGCGGGGCGTAGCTGTCACAAGCGTTTGGGTCAAGTAAAGTGGACAGATCGCTCCTGATCGCGTTTGCTGGACAAAACACAATGGAGGGTATCATGGGATTTTTGTCGCGCTTTCTGAGCTTTGAGAAGCCGCTCGGCGATTTGCTGACGCGCGCGCTCTACTATCTGGGCATCGTCTGGGTGCTGTGGGAGGCGTTCTGGCGTATCTGGAATCTCCTGGGTCGCATGGGCAGCTCTTACTGGGATGAAGCGCTCTGGCGGATCATCCAGACCCCGATCTGGGCGATCGTTGCGATTATGGTCCTACGGGTCGCAGCTGAGTTTGTGCTTGCGCAGTTCCGTATGGACAAGTCGATGCACGATCAGATCACAGGGCGCGCAGTGCCGAGCCAGACGGAAGATAGCTAATCGGTCGCCGCGTCAATGACCCGGTTGAGCATGGCAACTGCGGCGGCCGGGCCATCATTATGGTCCCAGACCCCGCTTGAAACGGCGAGGAAATCTGCACCCGCTTCGACAAGCGGCGCTGCATTCTCGACAGTGATGCCGCCTATGGCGACACAGGGCAGGGTCAGGAACATCTGGCACCATGTCAGAATGTCTTTGTCCGCTTGTGTGGTCGCTTGTTTGGTTGTGGTCGGGTAAAACGCGCCGAAGGCGACATAGTCAGCGCCTTGTTCCCCTGCAACCATGGCGGTATGGCGGCTATTCTTGCAGGTCGCACCGATAATCACATCAGGTCCGACGAGATCGCGTGCGGCGGCAATATCCATATCATCAGCGCCGAGGTGAACGCCATCAGCCTCCAGAGCGCGGCAGAGTTGCGGGCTATCATTGATGAAAAGAGCGATCTCATGCTCGCGGCAAAGGGGCTGCACAGCCTGTGCGACAGCGCGGGTCGCGGCCGGGTCGATTTCGGTGCCTTTTTTCATGCGCACTTGCAGGCTGGCAATATCGCCGCCTTCGATCGCCGCCTTGAACTGGTCAACAAAGCCAGCAACGTCGCTAATCTGCGGCGGTGTAATCAGATAGAGGCGTGTGCGTTCGCGTTGTGGATCATCAGCCATGGTCAACTGGTTTGGTCTGAGACACCGGGGGTCGTCAAGACCCAGATGGTGGTGGGGTGATCCGGGCCGCCAACCACCGCGCGGCCGGCCCCCAAAAGAAGGCTGCGATCCAGGCGACAGGAAACGCAATGCACCAGGCAACGAGCCAGCGTTGAACCAAGCCGGGGTCAACACCTGTATTGATGGCGGAGACGACCAGCGCGACGAGCGCGCTCATTCCGGCTGACAGGATACCGCTATGCACGAGTCGCCAGAGCAGAGGGCGAAAGCGCGTCCGTTGGTTTTCTGCGTTGCTCATCATTCAGTCCCCAGAGAATTTCGCCGGGCGTTTGTCAAGGAAGGCTTGAATCGCTTCGCCCTGATCGCCTGAGGTGGCGGCTAACATGAACTGATCGCGGTCCATGAAACTACTGGTGAAACCGAGCGGCTGCGCCGCAGCGTCGATCGCTTGTTTGGTCATGCGTACGGCAAGCGGCGGCAATGCGGCGTAGGCGTTAGCCATGTCCAAGGCTGCAGCATATGCGTTTCCGGGGGCGGTCATCTCATCGATCAGGCCCCAGTCGAGCGCTCTGGGGGCTTCGAGTTTCCGGCCCAGTATTGTGAACTGTTTTGCACGTGAAGGCCCGATAAGCGCTGCGGTGCGAGGATTGGTGCGCCAGCTCATATTCATTCCGAGCGGGATTTCCGGCAGTCGAAAGTGTGCGTCTTGGGCTGCGATGCGGTGATCGCAGGCAACGGCCAAAGCGACGCCGCCGCCGATGCAAAAGCCTTCGATGGCAGCGATTGTAATCTGTTCGAGGTCTGCCCAGGCTTGGCACATGTCCGGCCCAAGCTTGGCGAGCAGACGTCGCTCAACCAGTGAGGCTTTGCTTTGCGCTGCACGATCGGGGTCTTTCAGGTCAGCCCCGGCGGAGAAGACTTTCGCCCCGTGCAAGACAATCACCGAACTCTCGGCATCTTTAGACAAGTGAAAGGCCACGTCTTTCAGCTCGGTCATGCCTTGAATGGAGAGCGTGTTCAGCCCGTCCTGGCGGTCATAGATGACTTCGGCGATCCGCCCATGGCGTTTGAGGGAGACGAATTCACCATAGGGCTCTGCATGGGATGTGTCCGGCATTCCTCAACCTCATTTTCTGAAGGTTTAAGCGTAGCGAGCACGGGCGAAGAAGTCGAATGCTCTGTCCGGCATCTGCGGTATCTGGCGTCAAACAAAAAGGCGGCCCACGGGACCGCCTAATCTATTGGGGATGTAGATCCGAGTTATCCGGCGCAGGAAGCGTCGAAAATGCTGTCAATCGTGCTGGCGAGTGTTTCATCGAACTGCGCATCGCTTTGCTGGGCTGAGAGGCCTTGCGTCAGCGCGCGCGAGAAGCTCGCAATGATGCCCGTATTCTCGCACAGGCGGCGATTGGCTTCGTCGCGGTCATAACCGCCTGACAGGGCTACGACACGCATCACTTTTGGATGGTTCACCAATGAATTATACTGGTTTGGTTTTTCCGGAAGTGTCAGCTTCAGCATAACCTGCTGCCCTTCTGGCAGGGCGTCCAGCTGTTTGGTGATCTCGGCGAGCAGAAGGTCTTCTGCTTCGGCCTTGTCCTCGATCGTGATGGTCACTTCCGGTTCGATGATTGGCATCAGGCCGTGAGACAGGATCTGCTTTCCAACTTCGAATTGCTGCGCGACATTGGCGGCGACGCCTTCAGGGTTGGCCGCATCGATGACAGAGCGCATCTTGGTGCCGAAAATACCCTTTTCCTTGGCGCGGGTCAGCAGTGCATCGAGATCCGGCATTGGCTTCATCAGCTTCACGCCATTGGTGGGTTCAGCAAGGCCCTTGTCGACCTTGAGGAAGGGGACCACACCCCGTGTGTTCCAGAGATATTCAGCCGTCGGCGTACCGTCGATGTCGCCATCCATCGTGCGTTCAAACAGGATCGCGCCCATGACCTTGTCGCCGGTGAAAGCCGGCGATTTTACGATCCGCGCCCGCATCTCATGGATCAGACCGAACATTTCCTCGTCATTGCTATAGGCGCTCTCTTCAATGCCATAGAGACGCAGTGCTTTCGGTGTTGAGCCGCCTGACTGATCCAATGCTGCAACGAAACCGTCTTTTGTCGCCGCTTGTTGGGTCATTAGTTCGAGTGCCATGTATGTTCCCCTTAGAGTCTACTGGAAGTGTTGAAATGGTTGTCTGCAGCTGCGCGCGCAACAGCGTGATCCGTAGTGTGGCGTGCCGCGCGTGTCTTTGACAGAGATGTCGAATTTGATCTGCTTGCCTCGTCTATGTTCATTTTGAGCAGTGGAGAATCAAACAGTTGCATTTCGTTAGCCCTTGAGCGCCTCGACCCCTGGAAGGGGCTTGCCCTCCATCCATTCAAGGAACGCGCCACCCGCCGTTGAGATATGGGTAAAGTCCTGTGCCGCTTTGGCATGGTTCAGGGCTGCAACCGTATCTCCGCCGCCGGCAACCGCGACCAGCTGTCCATTTTTGCGGCGGATGGCCGCAGCCTGCGCCGCTTGCACAGTTGCTGTATCAAATGGTGTCAATTCAAACGCGCCGAGTGGACCATTCCAGACCAGTGTATTGGCCGTGTCCAATGCAGCAGCGAGGATGGCAACCGTTTGTGGTCCGGCATCAAGGATCATCTCAGTGTCTGCGACTTCATCGAGACCACAGGTCCGGTGTTCTGCATTAGCAGCAAAATCCTTCGCGACGACAACATCCATAGGCAGCAGGATGTCACAGCCCGCCGCCTTGGCATTGGCCTCAATCTGACGTGCCGTGTCTGTGAGGTCGTGTTCGCAGAGCGATTTGCCAACGCTGTAACCGCGCGCGGCAAGGAACGTGTTGGCCATGCCGCCGCCAATAGCAAGCGCATCGACTTTCGCGACCAGGTTCTTGAGCAGGTCGATCTTGGAGCTGACTTTTGCGCCGCCGACAACCGCCAGAACCGGTCGATTTGGCGTTCCCAGCGCAGCGTCGAGAGCCTTGAGCTCAGCTTCCATGAGCAGGCCTGCACAAGCTGGAAGCAGACGCGCAACACCTTCGGTTGAAGCATGCGCGCGGTGCGCTGCAGAGAAGGCGTCATTACAGTACACATCGCCCAGCGAAGCGAGGAACCCCGCCATTTGTGGATCGTTGGCTTCTTCCATCGGCGTGAAGCGCGTATTTTCGATCAGGATGACGGCATCTGAAGGTGCGCTATCAATTGCGCCGCGATCAGGTCGCTCAATGAAGGTTACAGGCTGGCCGAGGGCTGCTTCCAGCGCAGGAACGGTAACGCGTAGCGACATGTCAGGGTTTGGCTGTCCCTTTGGTCGCCCGAAATGAGCGAGCAGGACAGGCTTACCGCCTTTTTCGCGGATTTTAAGGATTGTCGGTGCAACCTTGTCGATCCGTGTCGTGTCAGTAACCCGGCCATTTTCGACCGGCACATTGATATCGATCCGCGTCAGGACAGCCTTCCCGGCGAGGTCCATATCGTCGAGTGTCTGAAAGCTACCCATCCTTCGCGGCCTTCTACAGGAATTTCGCCATGTGCAGAGCGGTATCACTCATCCGGGTGGCAAAGCCCCACTCATTGTCGTACCAGCTAAGGACGCGAACCATGGTGCCATCGGTGACGTTCGTCCCGTCTGCAGCAAAGGTTGAGCTGTGTGGGTCATGGTTGAAGTCAGCTGACACCAGCGGCGCGGTAGAGTAACCGAGAATGCCTTTCATCGGGCCATTGGCCGCCGTTTCAATCGCGCCGTTTACTTCTTCAACAGTGGTTGTGCGTGAAGCATCGAAGACAAGGTCAATCATTGAAACATTCGGGGTCGGCACGCGAACCGCAGAGCCGTTCAGCTTGCCGGCGAGTTCTGGCAGGACCAGGCCGACGGCTTTTGCCGCGCCGGTCGAGGTTGGGATCATGGAGCTTGCTGCTGCACGGCCACGGTAAAGATCCTTGTGCATGCGATCGAGGGTTGGCTGATCGCCAGTATAGGCATGGACGGTTGTCATATAGCCGCGCTCGATGCCGACCGTGTCATTCAGAACCTTGGCCACCGGTGAGAGGCAGTTCGTCGTGCAGGATGCGTTGGAGACGATCAGATCGTCAGCGCTTAGCGTTTCGTGGTTCACGCCGAAGACAATGGTCTTGTCGGCGTTTGCGCCCGGAGCAGAGATCAGCACACGTTTCGCACCCGCGGTAAGGTGCGCTGCGGCTTTTTCCTTTGCAGTGAAAATACCGGTACATTCAAAGGCGATATCGACGCCCATTTCGCTGTGTGGTAATTCTGCGGGGTCGCGTACGGCGGTACACTTGAAGCTGCGCTTGCCAACGCGGATAATGTCACCGTCAACGGAAACCTCTTCGTTCAGCTTGCCATGAACACTGTCATACTGAAGCAGGTGCGCATTGGTTTCGACGGGGCCGAGATCGTTAATTGCGACCACTTCAATGTCAGTGCGGTCATGCTCGATAATGGACCGAAGAACCAGGCGCCCGATGCGACCGAAACCGTTAATAGCGACACGAAGAGCCATGGAAAACCTCTCTGGCAGTAGACTGAATTTCGGGTGCTTTAGACGCAAGAAGCGAGCCAGTCCAGCGCGGCACGAGCGCGCGCCCGACTGATTGCGTTGTCAGCCTGAAAATCTGCACGTCGCGCGGGAATTGCTGTTGGCTAATGCATTGAACAAGCGACATTTCCTGGCCGCGCGCATAATGCCGAAATCGGATTGAACCCGATGTTGGAATTTACTTCCGGTCTTTCGGCTCACCATTGTTCATCCAATCGGTGAACTGTTCCCAATCGACCCAGGTTTTCTTCTTGCGTCGCAGTTTTTGCCAGAACCGTCGGCGCTCCGGTGTAGGAAGGGGTTGCAGGTTTTCCAGAAAGGCGATTGCCACGGCATGCCAGCTATAAGTTTCGGCGTATCTGCGGCAGGTCGCGCGATCAATATCAAGACAGGCGATCGCGTCTGCCGCCAGATCGCCTTTGATCGGTGTAATCGTGCCAGCATCAGACCCTGGTATGACGTCTTTGGGGCCGGTTGCTTCATACGCGGCAACCGGCGTGCCCGAAGCCATGGCTTCCAAAATGACCAGCCCGAACGTGTCCGTCAGGCTGGGGAACACGAAGACATCGGCGCTCGCATAGGCGACGGCCAAATCTTCGCCGAACTTCGCGCCGAGGAAATGGACCTCCGGATAGCGCTTTTTCAGATCGGCTAGCGCTGGACCATCGCCCACAACCACGCTTGAGCCGGGTAAATCAAGCTCAACAAAGGCTTCGATATTCTTTTCGACCGCGACCCGGCCGACGTTTAGAAAAATCGGGCGCGGCAGGCCGTCAAAGGGATCGCCTGGGGCACCTGCCTCACGGCGTTTTCCTGGGTGGAACAAGTCGGTATCTACACCGCGCGTCCAGGCGACGGTATTTATGAAGCGTTTGGCTTCCAGCTCTTCCACCATGCTCTGTGTCGGAACCATCACGCGGCCGGAATATTTATGAAACCAGCGTACAAAGGAGTAGCCAGCACCGACCGGGATGGGCAAGCGTGCGGCCACATATTCCGGAAAGCGGGTATGATAGGCGGTCGAGAAAGGGTGGCGCATTTTTAAGCACATTTTGCGCCCGGCCATGCCCAGAGTGCCCTCGGTAACAATGTGCACAGCGTCTGGCTCAAACGCTTCAAACCGCTCCCGGATGCGACGCTCTGCAAAGAGTGCGAGCTTGATTTCAGGATAGGTCGGCAGCGGCATGGTCTGAAACCCATCACCCGGATGCACAATATCAAACTCGTGACCCTCCGCCTCGAGTTCTCCAATCACGCGCTGCATGGTGCGGACAACGCCGTTGACCTGAGGCTCCCAGGCGTCGGTGACGATCATGATGCGCATGCAAGCTCCGGTCGCGACTCGCTTCGTGCCGCTCGTTTTAAGGGTTCAGCTCTTGGCGTAAAGCCAAGCTTGCATCGCGTGCCGGATGCGCGCACCGTGTTCGGGAACAGCGATTTTGGAGGGGTTCTATGATCAAACGAGTTTGCTTGGCCGCATCTTTCATGTCGCTTGCTGCGTGTTCCAGCCTGCCTGACCAAACCGTATCGGATGGTCCTGAAATCGTCGCGGAACTGGCTGATCAGACGGTTGATCAGCGTGACCCGATGGTAACGCCGGTTTCAAAAGACCTGCTACCCGCCCTGATTGAAGTCGAAGACGAAACCTATTTCGCTTCGGCTGAGTTCCCGCCCGAGCTGCAGATGATTGCCCCGGAACTTGACGCAAGCCTGCGCGCAGATGCCATGACACAGTTTGAAAGCGTCGCGGCGATGTCGAAAGAAATGGCTACAGAGGATGCTGAGTTTTTCCGTCCCTATGGCATTGGCTTTACCTGGGACGTGCTCGAATATGTTGCCCCGCTGGTTAGCCTGAAAGGGCTTTACTATGAGGATTTTGGCGGCGCGCATCCAAATTACGGCTTAATCGGGCTGTTGTATGACACCGATACACAGGCAGAGATTGACGTTGCCAGCCTGTTTTCAGAACCCGAAGCAGCCTCCGGAAGTCTATACCCGCTAGTGCGTGAGGCGATCATTCAGGCAAAGCTGGACCGGTTGACAGAGTACGGCCTGACCGAGGACGAGATCATCTCTGACGTTGATTACACGTTTAGCGAAGACGAAACTTGGCTCAGCACATCGGCGCTGACCTCTTCGACGGAAGCGGACCATTTCGGCGGGATTATCGTTTATTTCTCACCCTATGAGATCGGGCCTTATGCCGAGGGCAGTTATGAAGTGCCTGTCGCCCAGGCTGACTTTAGAGACTGGCTGAAGCCGGAATACCAAGCGATGTTTGCAGGTGATCCAGTGGTGCCTCTTGATGAAGACGGTGCTTAAGGCTCTACCAAGGTGCAGCCGAGGCCCGGTTCAAAGCGTGCCTGGTTTTTGACGAGGCCGCCAAGCGCGCTGGCTGTAATGGTGTCTTCTGCGCGCTCTTCCCCATCTTGTAACGTCCGGCTCGAAGAGACGTTAAAGCTGACCTGACTGATATCTTCGGTGAAGTCACCAAGGCAGCTTTCAAAGGTGCGTTCGGCAACAAACTGGCATGAACACACCATTTTGGCGCTGTAAGCCGTAGTGATTTTGGCGAACTCAATCTGGTTCTTGAGCCAGAACTGCCAGATGGTGGCAGCCGCAAAGGCGAGCACCGCAGCCAAAATCAAAATGCCTTTGACGAGTTTCATGTGCCGCCCCTAGAGTTGTCATGACATTATTGAGGGATTGGGAAATGGGCAAGCTGGTCGCGCTGTTTCTTCTTTTTGTTGCAGGGAGCATGGCTGCTGCTGCGCAGGATCTATTCCCGCTTCAACCGCATCCTGTTGATACCAGCTGGCCGACGGAGGTGTGGGAGCGCGGCGAGATGCCCGCTGACACAGCGCCTCTAGTTGAGGCGTTAATCGCTAAGGCTATGTCCACGGAAAAGGGCGAGCTGATGGGCGAAACCCGCGCGATCGTCATCATTCATGAAGGGCGGTTGGTCGCGGAGGCCTATCGCGAGGGGTTCGGCCCGGACACCAAACAGTTCAGCTGGTCGGTCGCAAAGTCGATCACGCACGCTCTGGTCGGGCGAGCGGTTCATCTCGGTCTGATCGAGGACATCGACGCGCCGATGCCAACGCCGTTTGAGGCTGTCGACCCGCGCGCCGCAATCACATGGCGTCAATGGCTCAATATGACAGACGGGCTCGATGCCCGTGCGGCGGGGGAGATGATGTTCGGGCGCGGCAAGTATGATGTGCTTGGATTTGCCGAGCAGGAATTGCCGCCCCTGCATGAGCCGGGGACACACTGGAACTATTCGCTGGTGGGCTATCACGCCGTTGGCTGGGCACTTCAGCAACCTCCGAATGTGTCGCTCAGTACTATCTTGAGGCTTATCGAGGAAGACAGTCATGTATTCGCAAGAGAAGGGGGTGTGATCTGTGACGAAGAGTGTTTGCGCGCAACAAAACTCTTCGAACGGGTCAGAACAAGCGGATGTAGTGGGTTCATCTTCGCCTGTCGCTTCTTATTACAAATCGGCATGGACGCCCAACCCGAATTCGACGCGGCTGGAACTTTCCTCGGCGGGTCGCACATTTGGGCCTCGGCGCATGACTATGCCAAATTCGGCTATCTCTACCTGCGCGACGGGGTTTGGGAGGGTGAGCGCCTGCTACCGGAGGGTTGGGTTGATTTTGGTCGCACCCCGGGGCCGGATGAAACGGTGAAGGTCTACGGCGCAGGCTGGTGGCTGGTCTTGCCAGAAGGAGAAGAGACGCGCTGGAACCGCGCTGCACGCTCGGCACCGTTCGATGCCTTTCGCGCGAATGGCAGTGAAGGGCAGACGATCAATGTTGTGCCGTCTCGCGATCTGGTTGTGGTCCGCCTCGGTCTGATGCCCAATCGAAATGCAAACTGGAACGCTCTGCTCGAATGGAATCAGGAGGTTGCCCGCGCCTTTCCCGAAGTGACACAAGATCTTGGGGGTGAGTCGGGTTCCGATTCTGAATCGGAGCCAATTTTGCCGTAATTCGGGTGCATATCTAAGGAACTGAAACCACAGATCGAAAATTAATTTTCCCGGCTGGATCGACTGCACAAAAATAGGCCGTGCCCGGATCGCCCGTGGGACGGGCCTCGGGGCGATTATTTAACCAGCTTTTAACCACTTATCCACGCTTCAAATGACGTTTTTAAGAATGTTCCCATTGACCTCTCATTAACCTTGAAGGCACTATATGTAGTGTCAGGGATGGGCTAATATACTGCATATGGCAGTTTTGGGGCTGAAACCCTATATTATATGGGCTTCTTTACGAGGGTTAGACAGGATGTCAGGAATGAATACCGCAACAGTCGCTAATGAGGCTGTCAAAATCGACAGTGAGCTGGGTGGGAGCCCTGCGTTGCGGGTGGTCAGCGGCATCAAGATCGATCGCTCACGCGACGACTTGCTGACCGAATTTGGTAAGGTCACTTTGAGAGACCGCTATTTGCTGCCAGGCGAGTCCTATCAGGACATGTTTGCGCGCGTCTCTGAGGCGTTTGCCGATGATGCCGATCATGCGCAGCGTCTCTATGATTATATGTCAAAACTCTGGTTCATGCCGGCGACCCCCGTGCTTTCAAATGGCGGCGCCGAGCGTGGTCTGCCGATCTCATGTTTCCTCAATCAGGTTGGCGACAGCCTTGACGACATAGTGAACACCTGGACCGAGAATGTCTGGCTTGCCTCAAATGGCGGTGGCATCGGCACCTACTGGGGCAATGTGCGCTCGATTGGTGAGAAGGTTGGTCAGAATGGCCAGACGAGCGGTATTATTCCGTTTATCCGCGTGATGGACAGCCTGACGCTTGCGATTAGCCAAGGCTCGCTGCGCCGTGGGTCTGCTGCGTGCTATCTTGATGTTCACCACCCGGAAATCGAAGAGTTTCTGGAAGTGCGCAAGCCGTCTGGCGACTTCAACCGCAAGTCTTTGAACCTGCACCACGGAATCAACATCACAGACGCCTTTATGGAAGCGGTGAAGAATGATGATGAGTTTGGTCTGATCTCTCCGAAATCGGGTGAAGTGCTGCGCACCGTTAATGCCCGTAAGATCTGGCAGAAGATCCTTGAGCTGCGTATTCAGACTGGCGAACCATATCTGTTGTTCACCGACACTGTGAATAATGCGATGCCTGCGCATCAACGTCAGCTTGGCTTGAAGGTCACGCAGTCGAACCTGTGTTCGGAAATTACACTGCCAACTGGTATTGATCATATGGGGCAAGACCGGACGGCGGTTTGCTGCCTGTCATCGGTTAATGCTGAGAAATTCCTTGAGTGGAGCAAGGAAGAGAGCTTCTTGGAAGACATCTACCGTTTCCTCGACAATGTCCTCCAGACTTTCATCGATGAAGCTCCGGATGAGATGGCGCGTGCGGTTTACTCGGCGCAGCGAGAGCGCTCTGTTGGTCTCGGTTTGATGGGCTTCCATTCCTTCCTGCAAAGCATGAACGTCTCGTTTGAGAGCGCCATGGCGAAAGTCTGGAACGAGAAGATGTTCAAGCATATTCGCCAAGGCGCCGATGCGGCTTCCGTGAAGCTGGCGAAAGAGCGCGGCCCCTGCGGAGATGCAGCAGAAGCGGGCATGATGGCGCGGTTCAGCCACAAGATGGCGGTTGCGCCAACGGCATCAATCTCAATTATCTGTGGCGGAACAAGTGCTGGCATCGAGCCGATCCCGGCAAACGTTTACACCCACAAGACGCTGTCTGGTTCCTTTACGGTGAAGAACAAGCACCTTGAGACCATGCTGGATGGGAAAGGCCTCAATACGGATGAGGTCTGGACCTCGATCCTCGAGCATGAGGGCTCTGTTCAGCATCTTGATGAACTTGATGAGTACGAGAAAGCAACCTTCAAGACAGCGTTCGAGCTCGACCAGCGCTGGTTGATCGAGCACGCGGCTGACCGTACGCCATATATCTGCCAGGCTCAGTCGCTGAACGTGTTCCTACCAGCCGACATCAACAAGTGGGACTTGCACATGTTGCATTGGACCGCTTGGGAGCGCGGTGTGAAGTCGCTCTATTATTGCCGGTCGAAATCTGTACAGCGCGCCGGGTTTGCGGGGGCCGAAGACAAGGATATCGCAACAACTGGCGGTATGGATGTTCCAAATACTGATTATGATGAGTGTCTTGCCTGCCAATAGAGGCGGATGCACAAGTCAAAACCCAGACCCCCGAGCCTGCTAAGAGCTCGGGGGTTTTCTTTGTCTCTGTAATCAAGAAGCCGCGTAAACAGCTCATTTTACGGCAATTATGAAAGAAATTTCTGAATGTGTTAACGGGTATTGTGATCAAAAAGCCACACAAATGCCCAATAATTACAGGAAATTGCGGTGATTCCATCAAAATTCAGTGATTAACTCTAGCAGACCTGATTTCATTTTTGCGGTACGGTCCGTTCATGGTAAGGTAAGGAAAGCAGCGCAACTTCTCTGGGGACGGTAGAGGAGTTAAGGCATGAAAGGCTTGGGACGAGTTGTCATGATTGCAACATCAACATTTGCCATTCTCGCGTGCCAGGGGTGCGTTCAGGTTGATGTGCCCTCCTATTCCTATCAGCCTTCAACATCAGTCACGTTTCAAACCTCGACAGAGACGACGGCACAGCTGCCGCCGCGGGTTGAGCTGGATGTCCGCTATCAAACGGCCGAACAATTCCAGCAACCGCTGTTCCAGGCGCCAGACAAGCCGTTCGGACCATTGGCGTTCTCTGGCGATGATCCCTTCAGCAACTCGCGTCTTTATGCCAGCGACACGCTGACCGAACTTGCGGGTGAACGCGAACAGGCTTCAATCAGCCAAGTGCCGCGCGATACCAAACTTCTGAATGCCGAAATCGCCTTCAACGTACCCGCTGCCCGGACAGGCCTTGGGTTCGATCTTGGTGTTGCACCGCGCCTGTCGGTGTCACGCGATGGTCAGTTTGCAACCCGCCGTTTCGGGGGTGAAGTTCGCATTGGTCAGAACTTTGACAAGCGTGGACTGCCTGACTCACAGAGCTGGTACTTGTTTGCGGGCGCTGATGGGGAAGCTCTGGTCTGGGAGCCAGATGCTCTTGGTGCGATGTCCGTGTCCGATATGGCCTTGCGTGACAAGGTCACGATTGGCGATCTTCAGGCGGGTGTCTCTTTTCAAAGCGGACCGGGCCAGATTTCTTTCAGCTATATTCGCCGTGAGGTAGAGTATCGCGAGCGCAATCTCGGCGCCAGTGAGAATGAAGACTTTGCAGGTATAAGTTTCACCATTAGACGCTAGGCCATGGGCCTTTCATTGTCAGGGAGGGCGGCGTTCTGCGTTGCCCTTTTATTTTGTCTGCTATCTACAGCTGTGGCTGAGGAGGCCGCGCCTCGGTCGAATGGCGTGTGGTCACTGACGTCTGAAAATGACCTGTTTGGCGGAACCGATCGCAACTATTCCAACGGTTTGCGGGTTGAACGAGTTACACCTGCGAATGAGGTGACGCCTGTCCTCGACTGGATCGCCAATCGGATTCCGATTCTCGACCTGGACCGGACCGAATTGCGGCAGGGATTTGCGCTCTCGCATATGATTTTTACCCCCGAGGATATTACGCTTGAAACGCCGGACCCTGCTGATCGGCCGTATGCAGGCTGGTTGTACTTTTCCGGCACTGTGGTCGCGACAACGGGAAATACTCAAGACATTCTGCAAACCAATATTGGTATTGTCGGACCGTCGGCTGGCGGGAAGTTTGTTCAGGAAAACTGGCATGAGCTGATCAATGCGATTGAGCCGCGCGGCTGGGAAAGCCAGTTGAAAGACGAGTTCGGTCTGGAAGTCACGGCGCAGCGCATGCGCCGGTTTGATGGACCGCTGCTGCCTTTAGGGCTAGAAAGCGACTATGGTGTGCATGGCGGTGTAACGCTGGGTAATGTTCGGACCTATGCCTCGTTTGGTGCAACAGCGCGGGTCGGCTTTGACCTTGGCGCAGACTTCGGCCCACCGCGTATCCGGCCGGCGCTTGCCGGGGCGGGGACGTTCCGCCCGGATCAGGAGCTGGGTGGCTATCTGTTTGCCGGCTTTGAGGGCCGCGGCGTGGCGCGTGATATGTTCCTGGATGGCAATCTCTGGCGCGATGGACCGCGCGTTGAGGATCGACGCGACTGGGTCGGTGATGCGCAGTTCGGGGTCGCCCTTTATCGCGGCGATGTGCAGGTCGCTTTCACTTATGTGCACCGAACCGAGGAGTTCAAAGCACAGGCCGGACCGCAAAGGTTTGGAGCGGTTTCGATCTCAATCGCGCAATAGGCAGCGCCCTCTGATGAAGTCTGAGAGCAGTGCCAGCGGCCGCGGATGCGGCTGGGGTGGTGGATTGGGGGGTGTGTTTGGCAAAGCGCTAAGGCCTGCGGCCACGCTTTGCGAAGCGGGTTCCCGATCCTCGCTGCGCTCGTCCGATGAACCGGGCTGAGGGCTCCAACTCCAGGACATCAGGTTCCGAATCTGGGGGCAGTCCTGAACCTGGTTCATGGGCTGGCGCAGCCAGACCGGAACCCGCTTTCGCCCGGCTGGTGCGCAGCACCTCAGCGCCGGGCACAAATACCAACTCTAGCTGCTATCCTGAAGCGCGGGCGCGCCCGCCTCTGCTTCCGAAATCAGCGGTGCAGAAACCTGCACGCAGCGCGTCATCAGCCGGCCTGCCCAATAGTGGACACCGCTGAGATGCATCTCGCCGCTTTCATTGTAGAGCGCATACCAGTGCACCCGGTAGAGCTTGTTCTGCTGCTTGAACCAGGCGACCAGATCGCGCGGATCGTCGGACATATAGGTCACCCAGACTTTGCCGTCCGGATCGACCTCCCAAAGCACCTCACGCTGCTGCAAGCCACACCAGTTGCGGATGCCGAGCAGCTGCCACCAGACCCAAGGCCAGAGATAGACCGGGACGTGGCGAACGGCAGAAAGGGTGAAGCGGGCTTCCATGGGCTGGAAGCGTAAAGGGGTTGGGAAGTGGGTCGGATAGATTTGCCCAAAGTGGCTCAAGCTTCAATGCCGGGGTAGCGTGGGGCTTAAGTCGCCCTGAATAGGACACTCATCGAGCTACACTCCGACATAACTCCAGTAATTTGTTCCCGTGATGACGGGTCCAATCTCATCCATAAAGGCATTTCCTCGCGATCCATTCGTCATCATCACCAAACCTTTTCGGTTTGAGGTATCTCCGAGGCCGCTAGAGATGTGTTGCCCCAAATTAAAGCCCCAATGATCAAACGCGACGCCTCCATCGACGGGTTGAAGCGACCATGATAGCCCAATTGGGCGATTGGGACCTGTCTCAGAGCGAGGCACCTGGATACTCAGCATTTTCTCTTTCAAATCTGCAGAGATTGCAGCTGGGCCTTCGTTGCGCATCACTAGCGCTATAAACCTAGCATAGTCGGCTGGAGTCGTTCGCAAACTGGAAGCGCTATTGATGATGCCTGCCCCGGGCCTGTTGAAGCGCCAAACCGGATAGTCTGCGACAGCAGAATGTGTGTGCGGACGCATCTCGGCGTGAGCGTCTCTCAAATCCTGAAAGCGCCAAGTTCTCATGGGTCGACCCCAGCGGTTAGCCACTTCCGCCAAACGCGCTCCGTGAACATGAGCATACTGAAAGCTGGAGAGCGCCGCGTCTCCGTCGTCTGTTACAATATGGCCATAGACCTCTCTATCAGCTCGGTCTTCTAGCCAGAGTAGCGACATATCTGTCAGACCGGCGGGCTCAAGCAGATACTGGTGGACAAGTTCATGAAGACCAAGCCCCGTTTTTTTCTCACACACTTGTTGGAGCCAAAAGAAGGCTTCTCCTGAGTAGGAGTAAGCCGTTCCAGGCTCATACGCGGCTTCCAGCAACGCTGTTTCATCTTCGCTTGGGCGCCAATTTGGGAGGCCTGTCTGATGCATTAGGACATTTTGAACGGTAATCTGATCGTTCCATTCCGTGTCTGCTAGATCAGCCGGTCGAAAAGTATCAACGAGGCGTTCTTCTAAATCGATTTTACCATCATCAATGAGCCTTAAAACAACATATCCAAAAAGGGGTTTTGTTAAAGACGCAGCTTGGAAAAGGGTTTCATTATCAACGACTTTACCAGTCTCTATATTCTCAACGCCATAGTTTCCTTGCCAGATAAACTCGCCGTCATCGACGACCGCGATCCCTACGCCAGGAACTTGGTGCTTTTCCGTCGCAGCGCGGATCAGCCTGTCTTTATTGCTATCGGGAACCCAGGTTTCGGGTGATTCAATCGCGTCGACTGATTGATTGCCAGCACACGAAGCAATCAGGAGGCTTCCTCCCAAGGTAATTGCGTCACGCCGAGAAAACCTAATACTCATAGGGCAAGTCCACTTTGCTGGTTTTTGTCCAGCTAGTCTCTCCGTTTTGGAGAGGCAAGATGAATCTTCGTATAGCTTGAACTATCTATAATGAGCGTCCTATTCTCGCCCCTACTACGTCTCTCAGTCGCGCGGCTTGGCTTCATCGAATTGAGGAAGGTCATCGGTGATATCGTGCCAATCGGCTTTTGACCCTACCCACACATGGGCCGCTATGTTGACATCGACGTCACCAGTCAGCGCACCGATCCTCGGACGGATGTATCCGGGGTCTCGGTCAAGTTTCACAAATGCCGGGGAGCCACATTTGGAGCAGAAGTGACGATGAATTCCCGGGCCCATCTCGTAGCTCGTTAGAGCATCGACACCGCCAAGCAATTTGAATTGTTTTTCGGGAATGCGTGCGTTCGTCGAAAACGCAGTGCCAGTTGCCTGACGACATCTTAAACAATGACAATATCGTACTTCGCCGAGGCTGCCCGTGATTTCGTAGTTTACCGAACCGCAAAGGCATTCACCTTTCATGGTCATGAGACACTCCAGTTTTCAATTGGAAACAACTCACTCGACAAAGGGATAGGGTCAATGGACGATCACAAAATACCGCTTCGTCCAGAGTCTTAAAATCGCCCCATCTCAGCTGCTTGCGGTGTGTGCTGTCGACCTCAAGCTCCTGTCTGGATGGCCGCGTTGCGTCTGAGGATAATCGGTGCGGTGAAGGCGAGGACACAGCTTGCGGCGATACACCAGCCGCTCATATAGAGCATCTGTGTGGGAAGCGATGTGCCGCGGTCGATCAGATACCCGGTTAGTCCGGGACCAATCGCGGTGGCGGCGACAATGGCGGCCACGGCGATGGCGCGCACGGAGCCAAGATTTTGAATGCCGTAAACCTCGGGCCAGAGCGCTCCGATGAGGGGGGCTGTGAACCCATAACTGACACCAACCAAGAACATGAAGGCATAGATCCCCCATAAAGGGGTCAGCAGGCCGACGGCGAGACAGGCGAGGGAGAGTGGGAGCAGGTAAAACGGAAGCAGGCGGATCGCGCCGTACCTGTCTATCAGTTGACCGCTGATGAGCGAAAAAGAGACGGTGGTGATCGCCATGACCGGAAAGGCAGCAGCAAAGGCGAGCTCAGTATAGCCGCGCAGCTCTATCAGATAGTCCTGATGAAAAAAGATGGTTGTACCGATAAAGGGCGGGGCGAGAACGCCAACCAGAAGGGCATAGAATATCGGGTCTGCCGCGACCTCGGCGACGGTTTTGTCTGGCCCAAGTCTGGCGCTGTTCACGTCTGGATCGGTAGAGCGCGGTGTGCGCTCAACATGCCATAGGAGTACGATCATCGGCAGCGCAAACAGCATCAGAAGAGCCGCCGCAATCAGCCAGCCTGCTTGCCAGCCGAGGACAACCGCGACCGCCGTAAACGCAATCGGAAGCAGGGCTTCGCCGGTTTGATGGCCCGGAACGATCAGCGATGTGGCGCGCCCACGATTGGCGACATACCAGCGCCCAATCTCTGTGTAGGCGGTATGGGTCATCATGCCTTGCCCGAACAGCCGCACGGCATAGAGCGCGACCACCAGCAGGATCAGCGACGGCGATACAGCCAGAAGGATACAGGCCGCCGCCAGTGAGGGGATGACAAAGCGTGCAACCTTCCAGCCCGGCATATGGTCCAGAACCCGCCCGAGAAAGGGCAGGGTCAGCGCACTGCCAATTGTTGCGATCATGTAGAGGCCACCAAACTCACCATCGGTGAGGTCGAACTTGGCCCGCAATTCTTCGCCTGAGAGGCCGATGAAAAAAGTCTGCCCGAAGGAGGAGAAGAAGGTGAGCAGGAAACCGCCGGAGATCCACCTCAAATTGTCGCGTAAAAATATCAGCATAACCGCGCTATGCGGGATTTAGCTCCGCATGGGAAGCCCGTTCGGATATAGGCATGATTGATGTGCGACTTGCGCCCGTTTTAGGCCGCGTCGGACACTGTGTGCTGGTGCAGTCGGTTGAGATTCTTGTGTAGCGCCTGTGGATAAGTCTGTGACACCTTGTCCGCACATGTTGCGTTTTAAGATCTGTTAAGACACTATATGTAGTGATCAAGAGAGATTTAGACAGGGGATTCGGAATGGCCGATGGACTGATAAAACTACCCGGATTGATGACGCCAAGTCACTCATACAAGCCGTTTCGGTATCCGTGGGCGTATGACTTCTGGAAGTTGCAGCAGCAAGTGCATTGGCTGCCGGAAGAGGTGCCGCTGGGCGAGGACTGTAAGGACTGGGTCAACAAGCTCAACGACAAGGAGCGCAACCTGCTGACGCAGATTTTCCGTTTCTTCACACAGTCGGACGTCGAAGTTGGCGCCAATTATATGGAAAACTACATGCCGCTCTTCAAACCGGTTGAAGTGCGTATGATGCTGGCCTCGTTCTCGAATATGGAGACGGTGCACATTGCGGCCTATGCGCTGCTGCTTGAGACGATCGGCATGCCGGATTCTGAATTCTCCGCCTTTATGGAGTATGAGGAAATGGCGGCGAAGCACAATTATCTCGGCCAGTTCGGAACAGAGACGGAAGCCGATATTCTGACTTCTATGGCGGTGTTTGGCGGGTTTACCGAAGGTTTGCAACTGTTTGCCTCGTTCGCGATGCTAATGAACTTCCCGCGCTTCAACAAGATGAAGGGCATGGGACAGATCGTGACCTGGTCGATCCGCGATGAGTCGCTACACTGTGAGGGCATGATGAAAATGTTCCACACATTTGCTGAAGAGACCGGCGCGCTGACGCCTGCGGTCAAGAACCGTATCCGTGAGGCGTGTGAAACGGTTGTCCAGCTTGAAGACAAGTTCATCGAACTTGCTTTCGATGCGGGCGAAGTTGAAGGCATGACACCACAGGATATTCAGCAGTACATTCGCTATATCGCAGACTGGCGGATGACCCAGCTGAAGCTCGATCCGATTTACGGGATTGAGAAACACCCACTGCCCTGGCTGACAGAGATCCTGAACGGGGTTGAGCATGCCAACTTCTTTGAGGCGCGCGCGACGGAATATTCCAAAGGTGCGACACAAGGCGACTGGCATGGCGGCGACGGCGTCTGGGCGATGTTCGACAAGCGCAAGCCGCAGACGGTTCTGACGAGTTAGTCAGCAGCTTTCATAGGCATACGAAAAGGCCAGCCGGATGTTTTCCGACTGGCCTTTTTGTAATGTAATTTCTTAAGTCGGCCTAGACGCTTGGGCGTCCGATTGACGTGTATTCGAAGCCCTTTTTCGTCATATCCTCTGGTGAGTAGATATTGCGGAGGTCGATGACGATGTCGCTGCTTAGGCTTTCCTTGATCCGCTCGAGATCAAGCGCGCGGAACTGATCCCACTCGGTCAGGATGACCATGGCGTCAGCACCTTCAACGGCGTCATAGGCGTTCTCGGCATAGTTGATGCCGTCCATCAGGTGTTTGGATTCTTCCATGGCTTCTGGATCGAACGCTTTAACGGTTGCGCCGGCTGCGATCAGAGCCGGGACGATGTCGAGGCTTGGCGCGTCGCGCATGTCATCGGTGTTCTGTTTGAACGCCAGACCCAGCACGCCAATTGTCTTGCCGGAGACATCACCGCCCATCGCGTCGATGATCTTGGTAGCCATAGCTTTCTTGCGCGCGGCGTTGACCTCAACAACCGTATCTACGATGCGCACGGGGCTGTCATAGTCGTTCGCTGTCTTAGTCAGGGCGAGCGTGTCTTTCGGGAAGCACGAGCCGCCATAGCCGGGGCCGGCATTCAGGAACTTCTTTCCAATGCGGCCATCAAGACCAATACCGCGAGACACTTCCTGAACGTTTGCGCCGACTTTTTCACAAAGGTCCGCCATTTCATTGATGAAGGTGATCTTCACAGCGAGGAAGGCATTGGCCGCATACTTGATCAGCTCCGAAGTGCGCCGGGCGGTGAAGATGATCGGCGTCTCGTTGAGGAAGAGCGGGCGGTAGAGCTCGCTCATGACTTCGCGCGCGCGCTCATCATCTGTACCAACAACGACGCGATCAGGGATTTTGAAATCCTTGATCGCGGCACCTTCGCGCAGGAATTCCGGGTTTGAAACGACGGCAAAGTCAGCATCCGGATTGGCTTTACGGATGATCTCTTCAACCTCGTCGCCTGTCCCGACAGGGACGGTCGATTTAGTCACCACCACGGTGAAGCCCTTCATGAGATGCGCGATCTCTTCGGCAGCAGCGTAGACATAAGACAGATCGGCATGGCCATCACCGCGCCGGGAGGGCGTGCCAACCGCGATGAAGACCGCGTCAGCGTCAGCGATAGCGTCCTTCGCTTCGGTCGTGAAGAACAGGCGCTCTGCTTTCACATTGGTTTCAACCAGTGTGTCGAGGCCCGGCTCGTAGATCGGCATAACGCCTTCATGCAGGCGATCGATTTTGCTCGCATCTTTGTCGACGCAGGTAACCACGTGTCCAAAATCAGCAAAGCAAGCCCCACTCACCAGGCCTACATAGCCTGTTCCAATCATTGCTACGCGCATATCTCAACCTTGTCGTAATTGCTTGAACTCAAACGTCGCGACACGTGCAATTTTTGCGCCGAGCGGTCAATAGGAAGAGACAGGAAATAGAAGGCTTGCCTAGATTGCGGTCAGAATTTCCTTGGCAGCGGCGTGGCACTTCTCGATTTCATGATCAAGGCCGACACAGATACGCGTCCATTCCGGCAGTTCTGACCAGCGCGCACCAACCACACGGACGCCCTTATCGAGCATCTTTGCTGCAAATTCTGCGTTGTCCATGCCAAGGTCCATATAGATAAAGCTACCCTGTGGGTCCGGTGCGATAGGGCGATCAAGATCGGCAGCCATGGCAACGAGTTTGGCGCGTCCGCGCGCTGTTTTGGCACGCATTTCTTCGAAATAGGCAGTGTCTTCCAGGCTTGCAATCCCGGCAACAAGACCAAGATGGTTGACGTTCGACAAGCGACCTGTGCGGCGCATGTCCATCGCCATGTCAGCTGGCATCAGGGCATAGCCAAGACGCTGGCCAGCCATGGCATAGAGTTTGGAGAAGGTCCGCGCGACAACAACGGGGCGCCCGGCCGCGACAAACTCACTCATCACGCCTGCCGGATAATCGTCGGCCATATCGAGATAAGCTTCATCGATGAAGACGGGCACTTTCGCGGAGGCTTCTTCCACGAACGCTTTGAGTTTGACCGGATCCATGGTTTTTCCGGTTGGATTATTCGGGTTGCAAAGATAGACCGCGCCGGTGTCGGGCCCGATCTGGGCGGCGATGGCATCAAGGTCATAGCCCATATCGGCAGTCAGCGGTGTATAGATCACCTCAACACCCACGCGTTCGGCAACGCGGGGGACGCCTTCATATGTGGTCGCAGACGTGATGATCTTGCCACCCTGCGTTGAGACCCAGTCAGAGAATGCGGCGAGGATTGGGGTCGAGCCATTGGTGACCAGAACCTGTTCAGGTGCGACGCCCTCTCGCTCGGCGACGATGCCTGCAAACTTCGCCGTCAATGGACCGGTGTAACGGTAAATGTTACCAACTTCGGCCTTCATCGCTTCCATCGCCATCGGTGAGGGGCCGAACGGGTTCTCATTCGACGACATGATCGCCAGCGCGTCTGGATCGAAATCTGGCTTGTCTGCATTGTCAGCCACGGCTTGTTCAGCGCACCCGGAAAGTGCGCCAACGGCAATTGCGCCCGCACCAGCAAGTTTCAACCAGGACCGACGGGAAGGTGACAGGATGTCTGTCTCTTTAAGCACACTCATATTGAAACCTCTGAAGGCCCGTGGCGGGGGCACAGGCACTGCTGATCAGACTGCCCCGCTATTTTTGCCAGCGAAGGACTGTCCGGCGATTTCAACAATAAAAACCCGAATGTACGGCGAAATACTTACACTTGCGCCCAAACGACACGCATTTTTGTGTCATTCCTGAGCACTTTCGACTGCTGCGGCCGCGCGTCTATGTCGAATACTGCCCAAAGTGTGGGCAGATCTGTCTAGTTGAGATCGTTCAGAGCCAGATGGACGCGTGAGGTTTGCGCCACAATCGGAGAAACTGCGCTTGGTGTCGATGCAGCAAGGGGGCCTTCGTTGGGCCACATGGCGAGGAGCGTTTCCAGCTCGGAAATGACCCGCGTAGCGGTATCGCCTTCGACGCTCTCGGCAATCTCGAGCGCGGTAACGACAAAGCCGAACGCGTCCTGATACTCGCCGGGGTCCGTGATGACCCCATCGGTCACGCCGATCTGGTATTCCTCAACGACGGTATCCATCAGGAAAGCGATCACGCTGGCGGGATCACCCCCGGCATTCGTCATCAGCAGTGAGATATTGGCTTGCGCTGCCTCAAGCAGGGGTTCGATCTCGCTGGCGGGTTTGCCTTCTTCCAGAGCTGCGGAAACCGCTTCGAAGAGGCTTTGATCGAAACCGAGGGCATCAATGCCCGCGCGTTCCTCGGCGTGCGTTTCTGAGACGGGGTGGAGAAGGTGCGGGGCCGCTTGATCAGGTGCACCGGCTTTGTAGAGGGCCAAACCAGCTTGAACATGGCCGGACATGAACGCAACGCGATTTTCAATCGGCATGGTGGACATATCGTGACCCGTTTCGCCGCCCTCGCCGCCTTCACCTTCGCCGCCTTCTCCGGCTTCGCCGTCACCAACTTCACCGGTTGCCTCTGCAACTTCGATGGAGGCCCCGGCGCCTTCGTCGGCCTCACCACCGGCTTCGCCGCCGCACGCGCCAAGGAAAGCAGCACTGGTGAGTGCCAGACCGAGTCCAAGCCTGGACCACACTTTATTCTCGACAGTCATTGCAAGCGTACCTGATTTGATTGAATTTGAGAGATAACTTTATAGAACTGGACTTCAATTGCAACTCGTTCGCAAAAACTATTCTGATGCATATCACGATCACCAATCTGCTTGAGCCCCAATCGCTTCAATCTGCCCTTGCACTTTTGCCCAGTCTGATTTGGCGCGATGGGCAAGCGACAGCTGGACGGGTTGCAAGACAGATCAAGCAGAATGAGCAAGCAGATCTCAGCACGGCGGCAGGCAAGCAGCTGAACGAGGTTTTGAGAACTGCGATCCAGGCGCATCCTGTCTTGCGCGCAGCGGCGCGGCCGAAACGGTATTCAAAGCTGCTGGTCAGCAAGACCAGCCCCGGCGGCGGCTATGGAACGCATACCGACAATGCGCTGATGGGAACAGGCAGCGCGCGGATGCGCAGCGATTTGTCCTTCACGCTGTTTCTATCCGCGCCAGATCAGTATGAGCGCGGCGATCTGGTGATTGAGACGGCTGGTGAGACGCGCCGCCATCGATTGCCAGCGGGCAGTCTGGTACTTTATCCCTCCGGTCACCTGCACCGCGTTGACCCGGTAACCGCGGGAGAACGCATCGTTTGTGTGGGCTGGATTGAGAGTTTGATACGCGGGCAAGAGCAACGAGACATACTTTTTGATCTTGAGAATTTGCGGGCTGACCTTGCCGAAATAGTAGAGCCACAGTCGGCCCAGGCTTTGATTCTATCCAAGTCCATCTCCAATCTGTTGCGGCTCTGGTCGCAGCCATGAGGGCGCGAGGCTCGATCGATCTGAACGCAGACCTCGGTGAGGGCATGCCGGGCGAGGCCGAGCTGATGGCCTTGGTGACAAGCTGCAACATTGCGTGCGGGGGCCATGCCGGTGACGCACAGAGCATGCGGGCCGCCTTGAAGCTTGCGAAGCAATATGGCGTATCGGCCGGGGCGCATCCAAGCTATCCTGATCGCGAGGGGTTTGGCCGCCGCGATCTGGAGATCTCTGATACCGGGTTGATGGACTCTTTGAAGCGGCAAGTTGAGACGCTGCGGGACTTGGCGGGTGAGAGCGATGTCGCGCTGACGCATCTGAAACCGCATGGCGCGTTATACAACCGCGCCGCGGTCGACCCCAAACGCGCAGACCTCATCGTGCGAGTGGCTCGAGAGACGTTGCCGGGAGCTGCGCTTGTCGGGCCTCCGGGGTCAGAGCTGCAAAGGGCGGCTGGGAGGCAGGGCCTGAACTTCTTCGCGGAGGCCTTTGCGGATCGTGCATACCAGCCAAACGGCGAACTTGTGCCGCGCTCAGTCCCGGGGGCGGTGATCGAGCAGGATGAGGCCCGAATGGCGCAAGCGCTGAGTATTGCTTTGCAAGGCCAGGTTGTGACCATTGAAGGCGGTCAGCTTGAATTGCCTGCAGAAACGATTTGCTTGCATGGCGATAGTGCAGGAGCGGTCAGGTCTGCAGGCCTTATTCGACAGGCGCTGGTGCAGGCTGGCATAGAGATCAAGGCCCCTCAATGAGCCAGTCCATGCCCGTCCGTATCGCAGATGATGTGTTCAGCATCGCCGTGCCTGATGCCAACGCCGCTCAGACGCTGGCGGCAAGACTGCGTCAGGCGGTTGGTTTGGATGAGATCGTCGCCGGTCTCGACAGCGTATGCGTTCAATTCGATCCTGGTCTGATGCCTTCTGAGCAAGCAATGTCCATGATCGAGGACGCCCTGAGGTCATGTGCATCAGCAGAGGTCGAGGGTACGCGCGCCGTGATTGAAATTCCAGTGTGGTATGGCGGTGAGCATGGACCTGATCTCGCGCACGTCTGTGAGACTGTAGGGCTTTCAGAGTCGCAGTTCATCGAGCGGCATAAGGCACCCGACTACGCGGTTGAGATGATCGGATTTACCCCGGGCTTTGCCTATCTTGGCGGTTTGCAGGAGGCATTGTCGGTTCCGCGCCTTGGAACACCGCGCGTTCGGGTGCCAGCAGGATCGATTGGCGTAAGCGGGCTCTATTGCGGGCTTTATGCGATGGCTGGGCCGGGGGGATGGCCGATTATTGGGCGCACCGACGCAGCAGTGTTCGATGCGTCAAAACCGGACCCGTTTCTGCTTCATCCGGGTCGCAAGGTACGGTTCGTCAATCCATGAGCTTGCGCGTTATCAAGCCGGGACTGCAGACGACGGTGCAGGGTGCGCCGCGTTCTGGCTGGCGACATATGGGCATGCCGTGTGCGGGTCCAGCTGACGGTCTTTCGCTTGGCTTGGCCAATCGTTTGGTGGGAAACCCGAGTGAGGCAGCCGGACTCGAAATCACTTATGGCAGCTTTGAAGCGGTCGCCGAGCGAGACGCGGCGATTGCGATCACCGGCGCGCAGGCGGACCTCAACATAGATGGCGTACCTGCCGCGATGCATGAAACACTCAACCTGAAAGCGGGGGCACGTTTGGTGATTGGACCGGCTTTACTTGGAGCGCGGGTCTATCTGGCGTTGGCTGGCGGTGTCTTGGGCAAGATGCTGATGGGGTCGCCGTCGACTTACCTGCCCGCTGAAATCGGGGGTCTGGACGGGCGAGCTCTGAGGGCGGGCGATTATATCGAAAGCGCACGGGAGGGTGCTTTTGATCAAATTCTGGAGACCCCGCATGTCCTGCGGCCTGTCTTTGGCAACAGCTTTGTTCTGAGAGCGAGCGAAGCGGCGGAGACCCCTTTGCTGCAGCCTGCGTCCCGCGACGCCTTGTTTGAGGAGAGCTTTCAGGTCGGGCGTCAATCCAATCGAATGGGCCTGCGTCTTGAAGGAGCGTCGCTAGGCATCGTTTCAAAAGGCTTGATGAAAAGCGCGCCTGTGTTTCCCGGAATGATCCAGTGCCCTGAACATGGCGAACCGATTGTCTTGTTGGCCGATGCCCAGACCACAGGCGGCTATCCGCGTGTTGCTTCAGTTGCGCGCGCTGACCGCCACTTATTGGGACAGATCAGGCCGGGGGCGCAGCTCCGCTTACTGCGCCGCAGCCCTGATGCGCTCTCCAGGATCTATCAGAAAAAGATCCATTTGCTGCGTGATTGGATGCCGGATTTTCAGTTGCATTGACTGTTTTTTCTCCGTGTCCGGAGTTTAGTATGCATTTTCTAGACACTTTCCGTATAGCGATGATCATCGGAAAAAGGCAGCACCACTTTGCTGCAGACAGGACGGAGTAAAAACCAATGGCGAAGAAAAACAAGAAAGCTGAAAAGGCCAAAGCAAAGTTTTTGGGCCAGGTGCTTGAAGCCAAGGGCGCGGACGTTGCGCACAAGATCTGGCTCGCAGGTGTTGGCGCCTACGGCAAGGCCTATGACGCTGCGGCTGATGGTGTTGGCAAAGTTGGCGACCAGAGCGGTGTGATGTTTGAAGATCTGGTCAAGCGCGGTGAAGAGATTGAATCTGATGTGCGTGCTCGATTGAGCTCCAACACAGCTGTGACCCGCATGGCAGAGCAGATGAACAAAGTGAACGAGCAGGTTTCTGCGGTTCGCGAAAAGATGACCGAAGCAACGGGTACAGCCACAGAAGCGGTCACCAAGTTTCAGGAAGAGCAGCGTGAGCGCCTGGAAGCCCGTATGGAGCGTATGCGCGACGCACTGGGTCTGGAGAAGTTCACGGGCAAGACCAAGAAAGCCCAGAAACTGCACAGCAAGCTGGATGATCTGGAAGAGCAGGTCGCAGAGCTGCGCGCCAATTCTGAAGGCGTCGACGATGCAGTGAAGTCACGGGTTGAGCGCCTGAGCACTGAAATCGCAGCGGTTGGTGGCAAGGTCAAGAAAACCAAGAAGAAAGCCACAAAGGCAAAGGCGGCTGTAAAAGCGCCTAAAGCCAAGAAAGCAGTCGCAAAGAAGCCAGCTCCAAAGAAAGCGGCGCCAAAGGCAAAAGCACCCGCGGCTCCTAAAGCTGATGCGAACGGCCGCCTGAAAGCAGCAAAAGGCGCAGCTGATGATCTGAAGGTTATCAAAGGTGTCGGCCCGGTACTTGAAGGGCGCCTGAATGACGCTGGCGTGTTCCACTACTGGCAGATTGCCGCCATGAAAAAGGCCCAGGCTGAGCTGCTTGATACTGAGCTGACCCTGCGCGGTCGCATCACGCGCGATGGCTGGGTTGCACAAGCCAAAAGCCTCGCGAAGTAGATATGTTTCGAGCGCGTAACTAACCTGAATTTTAGACGCCGCGCTGAGAAGTACGGTTCCCAAATGGGCTGAAATAGGTTAGACCATACCTAGTAGAGTATGTGTAGAGTAGGGAAGGGAGGCCTTTTTGGCCTCCCTTTTTCTATGCGCTGACTTTAGCCTGTATCGGTCGATATCACTTCTACTGTTGCGTGCTCAACGCCGAACCTTGTTTTCAGACGCGCCTTAACAGAGCGTCGAATCACTTCCGGTGAGGCACCTGCACTCGCTGTCACGTCAACCGTGACCAAAGCCTTACTTTCATTCAAGGCCCAGGCGTGAATGTGATCCACATGTTCAGCGCCTTGGACGTGTCTTTCCAGATCTTGCTTGATTGCGGTAGCCGACAAACCCTCTGGAACGCCCTCAATCAAGATGTGCCCCGTTTTGCGCACCAGGCGATACCCGCCAAGCGTGATGATGATCGCAACCACCAGCGAGAGTAGCGGGTCAATTGGCATCCAGCCCGTCATCAAGATGACAATCGCAGCCGCAATTGCCGCAACAGAGCCAAGCAAGTCACCCGCGACATGCCAAAGTGCGCCTTGCATGTTCAGATCTGCTTGATCGCCCCCATGCAATACCCAGAATACAAAGCAGTTTACGACCAATCCAATGATCGCGACCCCTAGCAGTAAATCACCCATGACGGGCTGCGGTGCCATAAGGCGACCGATCGCTTCGAACGCGATCCAGATGGCCAGAACAATCAGGGCGAGGCCGTTGACGAAGGCCGCCAGAACCTTGAACCGCGCCCAGCCGAATGATCTGCGGTCGTCAGCCGGGTGTTCAGCAAGCCGGAACCCAAGCCAAGCCAGACCAAGAGATCCTGCATCGGTCAGCATGTGCGCTGCGTCTGCGAGCAGGGCGAGCGACCCTGATACGAGCCCGCCAATAACTTCAGCGATCATGAAGCAGAAGGTCAGCAGCGCGGCGATCGCAGTGCGTCTGCGCCCGTCCGCTGTATCTGGCAAAGCGTGATGGTGGTTTGGTTCAGAATGATCGTGGTGATGATCCGCGGCGCTCATGCGGCTGGTGTAGCGCGCATAAAGAAAGCGTCAAATAAAACAGGCGCTTATCGACGATATAACATAGCGAAGCCGCCGAAAATCCGATTTAGAGTCAGAGGCTTCCGGCTATTGTGGGTGAGCAGGGTTTTCAGCGCTGGGAGCTATATCGAGCGATGTGCTCGAATCAGTTTCCGCCATGGTGCGAACCAGGGTGACGAGAACTGATTTCAGTTTCTCATCTTCGATCCGGGAGAAGCTGCGGACAAAATCGATAAGCAATCTGGAAGAACCGAGTTCATCGAGATCAGCCTGCCCACGATCGGATTGGACAGGATCAAAGAACCAGCCGGGCGAGACATCCAGGCACTTTGCGATCAGGTATAGACGCCCAGCGCTGACCCGGTTCGCGCCGGTCTCGTATTTCTGGATCTGCTGGTAAGAAATACCCAGTGTTTCACCGAGTTGGTCCTGTGTCAGTCCCATCAGAATCCGCCGACGGCGTATGCGCTCCCCAACAAGTCGATCGACTTCGCTGGCGCTGAGAGTAGGTTCGGTGTCTAAATCGGCCATGGCCTTGTCCTCGTCCGCTCTGGCTTGATAGCACATCGCGATCAATGACTTGAAGTAGGTCGAAAGCTGGTTGTGACAAGTCAGTCACAAAGGGTTGAAGCGGTCGCTTTGTCGCAGTGCCAGTCTTTACAAAACGGGGTGCTTGATGACACTGCGGTCAGCCTTGCAACGAATAGTCTGGTATCATGCTTAAAGTCTCTGCTCCATTGATTCTCCTGCCGCTGACGATCGTCGCACTGACGGCCTGCTCCAATTCGCGTCGCGATCAGGAACTCGCCTATGTTGAGCGTCCGGTTGAGCAGATCTATTCGCGCGCCACGGAAGAGCTGGATAGCGGCGATTATCAACGGGCAATCTTGTTGTTCAACGAGGTCGAGCGCCAGCACCCCTATTCCGAATGGGCGCGGCGGTCTTCATTGATGTCTGCCTTCGCATCTTATCAGATGCGGGCTTATGATGATGCGATTGCAACAGCCCAACGTTACCTCGCGCTCAATCCAGCCGGGCAGGGCGCTGAGTATGGCTACTATCTGATCGCTGTCAGCTATTTCGATCAGATTATTGATGTCGGGCGCGACCAGAAGACCACGGAACTCGCACGGGCGGCCTTGATTGACGTTGTGCGCCGCTATCCCGACACCGATTATGCGCGTGATGCAACGATCAAACTCGATATGGTGTACGATCAGCTGGCCGGTAAGGAAATGACGATCGGGCGCTGGTATCTGCGCCGCAATCAGCACCTGCCTGCCGTCAATCGGTTCCGCACGGTGGTGAAGGACTATGAAACCACCAGTCACACTCCGGAAGCCCTGTATCGTCTGGTCGAGACCTATCTCTCGCTTGGCCTGAAGCAGGAGGCGCTCGCATCCGGCTCGGTGCTTGGTTACAACTATCCAGACACCAATTGGTACCGCGATGCCTACAGACTGCTTGCCGGTGAGGGGCTCGACCCAGAGGCCGTTCCTGACGAGCAAAGACGGACCTGGTTACAGAGACTGATCCCCGGCGGAAAATAGCGCATATATCCCCTTGAAACAAGTAAGCGTTCATGCTATATAATTGGCATGACAAAGATGCCGACTATTCTCGATTTCCAAGAGCAGTTCCCGACCGACGAGGCCTGCATGGAGCACATCATGCGCACGCGCTATGGAGATCGCCATGACTGCGAAAAGTGCGGACGTGACGCTCATTTCTACCGTGTGAAAGCGCGCACATGCTACGCCTGTGAGCACTGCGGCCATCAGGTTTACCCTATGGCTGGAACGCCATTTGAGAACACCCGCACAAAGCTTCGTCTTTGGTTCTTTGTCATGTTTCTTTTTTGCGCATCCCGTAATGGCGTGAGCGCCAAGGAAGTTCAGCGCCAGACTGGCGTCACTTACAAGACCGCATGGCGCATGTGTAAGCTAATCCGTGACTATATGGGGCATGTCGATGGTGACGGCACGCTGGGCGGTCCCGGCATGCCAGCGGTTGAGGCGGATAAGGCGTTTATCGGCGGAAAAGACAAAATGGGCAAAGACGACAAGGCCATTGTCTTTGGTGCTGTTGAGCGGGGCGGTGAAGTCGTTACCAAGATTGTCGATGATAAGCGGAGCCTGACAGGCGCGAAAGCTGTCGCCAGCACGGTTCGCAAAGGTGGTCGTGTCTATACCGACTTTGGTCAGGAGTTTAGCGCAGTTCAGGCAATGGGCTACAAACAGGAACGTGTGAACCACAAGGCACAGGAATATGTGCGTGGGTCAGTTCACACAAATACAATTGAAGCGTTCTGGCTGCTTGTGAAGCGGGGCATCAGCGGGACTTACGTTTGGTGCTCGAAACGTCATCTGCAAAGCTATCTGAATGAGTTCGAGTATCGCTGGAACATGCGGAACCATCAGCATCTGATGTTTGAGGCTTTGATTTCTTCTTTTGCTCCGCCGCTTCGTCGGGGACGTGTAGCATCGCGCGCAGCAAACGCTGAAATCGCTTATCCGGGCTTGTAGTCAACTGTTTCAAACTCCCTAGCCATACTCAAGACAAATTGTTTTCGAACTTGGCCGTCTGTCCAGTTTGAGGGCTGTTTATCGTTCTCATACTTTTTTTTGAAGAACCCCTGTCCGTAAAGGTAAGAAAGTTGCTTTAGTTCTTCGTTCTCAATCGTCTCGATATCCATTGTTGGAGATCGCCTTGCCCAAACTGGTTCTTGGAGTTCGGTTGCCCGTATGAGAATAGCGAACGCAAAAAAGTCTAACTCATGCTCGAATAGGGGGCTGTCTGATTGGTTCACACACCACTTTCGATAACTTGGTGATACACCCTTGTAGAAAAGCTCCGCAGCTCTATCGAGCGTTACTCGCCCATGAGCGGCCCCTAGCAAACTCAGCTTTGGTTGATGCTGACCAAGCATCAGCCAAACCGTGTAGGCGACCAGGACAATCAGACCACCCCAGAACATAGTGGAACCTATCCAGTTTGGTATTTCGTCGACCATCACACCCAATCCAATAATGGCAAAATCTGCGGCGTACACAAACACTGGCCATCTGACGCTTTGCATCCAAACCCTCCAAACAAGAATCTTTCCATATCAGGACTCCTTACCTGTTTGAAGGGGATATATTGGGAAAATAGTCTTGTTCTCATTTTGTTCCTGTGATACGAGAGGGCATGTTAGTTACTCTTTCGATACGGTCCTTTGTACTGATAGATCGGTTGGATCTTGAGGCTGGACAAGGATTTACCGCGCTGACCGGAGAGACCGGGGCGGGCAAATCCATCATTCTTGATGCACTGGATCTGGTGCTGGGCGGACAAGCGAATCGCGGTGCGATCCGCAACGGCGCTGACCAGGCAAGTATTTCGGCTGAATTCGCGCCGCCTGAAGACCATGAGGTCTGGAGGTGTTTTGAGGAAAACGGTCTGGCGATTGACCCCGATGAGGCTCTGGTTTTCCGGCGCGTCATCTCACACAAAGGGCCGTCGCGTGCCTTTATCAACGGTCAATCGGTAAGCGCCGCTTTGCTGGCTGCGGCCGGGCGAACACTCGTTGAAATTCACAGTCAGCATGCTGCTTCCGGACTAATGCGACCGTCCAGCCATCGCGGCTTACTGGATGCGTTTGCCGGGCATGAGCGGTTGCTCAGCGCCTGTGCGCGCGTCTGGCAGGCCTTTGAGGCCGCTGTCACCAATCGTCAAGCGCTGGAGCAGGCTGCGACATCGGCGCGCGAGCGTCAGGACTGGCTGGAATTTGCGGTTGAGGATCTTGGCAAGCTGGCCCCCGAGGATGGTGAGGCGGACCAGCTGACGGCGCAGCGCGGCGCTTTGCTTCAATCAGAAAAGGTTGCCGAGAGCATTCAGGACGCACGTTCTGCAATCACGGTGAATGCGATTGAAGACAATCTGGCCCGGGCGGCCCGCGCTACGGAACGCTTGCTCCGTCTTGAAGGTCTGAGCGCGCTTGAAAACGGGATATCGGGTGCCATTGAAAAAGCTTCTGATGCGGTGGAACGCGCCCTGATCGAGACTGCAGAGGCGCAGGCCTGTGTTATCGCACTCTCAGATTTTGCCAGGGCGGATTCAGGCCTTCTCGATGAAGTTGAGGCGCGGCTATTTGCGCTGAGGGCTGCGGGGCGAAAGTATGATTGCGATCCGAATGCGCTCGGTGCAGTGCTGGAGGGGCATCGCGCCGCGCTCGAGCTCTGTCGATCTGATACCAGTGCGCTGGAACAGGCCAAACAGGCTGAAGCCGAAGCAGAGGCGCTTTGGATAAAGGCTGCTGAGGCGCTGACGAGATCACGCGCCAAGGCGGGCCGTAAACTGGAAACCGCGATCATGGCGGAGTTGAAACCGCTGCATCTGGGCCGGGTTTCTGTTCGCGTCGGGTTTGCCCCGATCGGGGCTAATGAAAGCGGCGCTGCAGGGGCAGAACGCGTCGAGTTTGAGGTCGAAACCAATCCGGGGGCAGGTTTTGGGGCCTTGCGTGCGATTGCCTCTGGCGGGGAGCTTGCGCGCTTCTCGCTTGCCCTGAAATGCGCGCTCAGCCAGACGGGTGGTGCAGAGACACTGATTTTTGATGAGGCAGACCAGGGGGTTGGCGGCGCGGTTGCTGCGGCGATTGGTGAGCGGCTGGCGCGATTGTCAGAGACGCGGCAAGTCTTTGCGATCACTCACAGCCCGCAAGTCGCTTCAAGTGGTAAACGGCAATGGCGTGTGCGCAAGACGCCGGATACGGCGGGTCATTTGCGGACGCATATTGTGCAGCTTGATGACGGTGAACGGCTTGAAGAAATTGCGCGAATGTTATCTGGTTCCAGCATTACCGATGAGGCACGTGCTGCCGCATCGAAATTGCTGGAGGTGGCATGAGCGAACCGATTTCGGTTGAAGATCTGGATGAGAAAACGGCACGAAAGGAATTGGCGCGGCTGGCGGTCGAAATCCGCTCGGCCGATGCGGCCTATTTTCAGGAGGATGCACCTCACCTGAGTGATGCCGCTTATGATGCGCTGCGTCACCGCAATCTGGCGATTGAGGCGCGCTTTCCGCATCTGAAACGTAAGGACAGTCCGACCGATCAAATTGGCGCGCCGGTTTCGGACGGGTTTGGCAAGATTGAGCATGGCGCGCCGATGTTATCGCTCGATAATGCGTTTTCAGCCGAGGATGTTGAAGAGTTCGGGGCACGTATCAGGCGGTTTCTCGGGCTTGACGATGCCGAACCTCTGGTCCTGACGGCGGAACCCAAGATTGATGGCTTATCGCTGAGCCTGACTTATGAAGATGGACGTCTGGTACGTGCGGCGACGCGCGGGGATGGCCGGGTTGGTGAAGATGTCTCGGCCAATGCAAGAGTTGTTGCGGATGTACCGGCAACGCTTGCCGGAACGGGGTGGCCAACGCGTATTGAAGTGCGCGGTGAGGTCTATATGAGCCATGCCGATTTTGCGGCCCTGAATACGCGCGAAGAAGCGGCTGGGCGCAAGACCTTTGCCAATCCGCGCAATGCCGCGGCTGGTAGCCTGCGCCAGCTTGATGTTTCCGTCACCAAGGCGCGCCCGCTAAAGTTCTTCGCTTATGCTTGGGGTGAGCTTTCAGAACCTTTTGCAGAACGTCAATCGGATGCGGTTTCGGCGCTCGCCGACTGGGGGTTCTCGACCAATTCGCTGTTTGCCGTTCACGAGACAATTGCATCTCTGCTGGAGGCCTATGCCGATATGGCCGCGCAACGCGCTGAGCTTGGCTATGATATTGATGGGGTCGTCTACAAGGTCGACCGGCTCGACTGGCAGGCGCGGCTCGGTCAGGTCAGCCGGTTTCCACGCTGGGCCATTGCGCATAAGTTTCCGGCTGAAAAGGCCATTACCAAGCTCGAAGTGATCGACATTCAGGTGGGTCGGACAGGCTCTTTGACGCCGGTTGCGCGCCTCGTTCCGGTGACGGTGGGCGGCGTGGTGGTGTCCAATGCAACACTGCACAATGAGGATGAGATTGAGCGTCTGGATGTGCGGGTAGGCGATCATGTCGAGATCCAGCGCGCTGGAGATGTGATCCCGCAAGTCTTGCGTGTGATAGATCCAGACAGGCCGGATCGTAGCCCGCCATTTGAGCCGCCTGAGACGTGCCCGGAATGTGGGTCACCCGCCGTGCGGCTGGTCGATGAAAAGGGAGAGATGGATGTCCGCCGGCGGTGTACGGGTGGTTTGATTTGCCCTGCGCAGATTGTCGAGCGGCTGAAGCATTTTGTCTCCCGGAAGGCGCTCGACATTGATGGGTTGGGCGGCAAGCAAATCGAGCTCTTTTACGAGAAAGGGCTGGTCAGCGCCCCCCAGCATCTTTTCCAGCTGGATGCCCGAATAGAAGCGCGTGGTTTACCGCCGCTGTCGGATTGGGATGGCTTTGGCAAGACATCGGCAGACAAGCTTCGCGATGCGATTAATGCCCGCCGGGACGTGCCATTCGATCGGTTTCTGATCGGGCTTGGCATTCGCAATGTCGGTCAGACGATCTCCAATCTGTTTGCGCAGAATTTTGTGCAATGGTCGACATTCTGGGCAGCGATTGAAACCGCTTGTGAAGATCCGGAGAGTGAGGCTGAAGCGGCCTTGCTGGCGATTGATGGGGTCGGTCAGACCGCGATTAACAGCTTGAAAGAATTTGCTCTTGAGGCGGCCAATCGAGAGATGCTTGGGGCTCTGCTGGGTGAAGTGACAGTGCTCGACGGCGAGGCGCCGACAACCGACAGCGCGGTCGCGGGAAAGACGATTGTGTTTACCGGCACGCTGGAGCAGATGACCCGCGACGAAGCCAAAGCCAGAGCAACCGGGCTCGGGGCGAAAGTCTCCGGTTCGGTTTCCGGCAAGACCGATATTCTGGTGGCTGGACCCGGCGCTGGGTCAAAGCTCAAGAAAGCCGAAGCGCTGGGGGTTCGGATTTTAAGCGAAGCTGAGTGGATTGAACTCGCTGAGGCCTGATCTTTGGAGAATGTGCCGCGTTTAAAGCGCTGCGCAGGCGGTTTCCAGCCAGTCTTTTACCGTGCCGGTGAGGTCAGGACCGATCTCTGCCAGCACCCGTTGATGGTAGTCATCAACCCAATCGCGCTCAGCGTCGGTTAGCAGATCAAGGTCGATCAGGTCGCGGGCAAGCGGTGCAAAGGTCAGACATTCAAAGCCGAGCATCTCACGGTCACCGCCCGCTATCGCTTCGGCTGGCGTGACATATTGCAGGTTTTCGATGCGGATGCCGTAGGCCCCTTCCTTGTAATAGCCAGGCTCGTTCGAAACGATCATGCCGGGCTGTAGCGCAATTGCATTCCAGGCTTTGGCGATGCGTTGCGGGCCCTCATGAACGCCAAGGAAGACGCCGACGCCGTGACCTGTCCCGTGGTCATAATCGAGGCCTGCCTGCCAGAGGGCGTGCCGGGCGAGCGTGTCGAGATGCGTGCCGGTTGTTCCTTCCGGAAAGCGAACAGTGTCGAGGGCAATATGACCCTTCAGGACCAGCGTGTAGTGGCGGCGCATGTCCGCGCTTGGTTCACCGATCGCAATGGTGCGGGTGACGTCCGTCGTGCCGTCCGGGTATTGGCCGCCGCTATCAACCAGATAGAGGCTGCCACGTTCCAGTAGCCGGTTTGAGGCGGACGAAACCCGGTAATGCGGCAAGGCGCCATTTGGGCCCGCGCCTGAAATGGTTTCAAAAGAGAGGTCCCGCAGACCCTTAACCTCATCGCGGAGGGTTTCGAGTTTGATCGCAGCGTCGATTTCCGTAACCTGCCCGGACTGCGCGTCAGTTGCGAGCCAATGCAGAAACTTTGTCAGGGCAACGCCGTCGCGTTGGTGCGCCGCCGCCGTACCCGAAAGCTCTGCGGCATTCTTTCTCGCCTTTGGCAACATGACCGGATCGAGTTGGCGATGGATGTTTGCACCTGCCGCTTCGAGACGCTGAAAGAACCAGGCAGAGGCCAGCGCCGGATCAAGACTGATGGTTTCGCCGCCAAGGTCATCAAGACTTTCAGGCAATGCCGTTTCTGGCAATAGCGTGACCTGATTGCCGAGATGGGCCCGCAGTGCGTCATCGCACTTGTCCGGATGAAGGAAGAGGTCAGCGCTGCCATCTGCGCGCAGGATGGCGCGGCCGAGCGGTAAGGGGCTGCAGGCGACATCACCGCCGCGAATGTTAAACAGCCAGGCGAGGCTGGCCGGGGATGTGATCACCGCTGCATCCAATCCATCGGCTGCGAGCGTTTCTGCGACCGATTTGCATTTGTCTTCCGCCGACTGGCCAGCAAATTCGAGTGGGTGCGGATAGACCTTTTCAAGAGGCAGGGCCGGGCGATCCTGCCAGGCCCGATCCACAGGATTGCTATCGCAGGCGGTAATCTGCGCCCCCGCTTTATCGGCAGCTAGCTTCAGCGCATCGACCTGGTTCGGCGTCATCAGCCGTGGATCGTAGCCAATTGTCAGGTTTTCCAGAGCCTGCGCGGCAAGCCATCCAAATGGACCCGGATCAGGTACAGCAATCCGCTCAAACAAGTCATTATCGGTCTGTTCGGCCGCCTGAATGGTGTAGCGCCCGTCGATGAAGAGCGTTGCATGATCTGCGAAAATGAAAGCAGAGCCAAATGAGCCGGTAAACCCCGATACCCAGGCAAGGCGCTCATTGGCTTCCGGCAGGTACTCATTCTGGTACTCGTCCTCATGCGGGACATAGAAGCCATCAAGGCCATCTGCGGCGAGGATGGCGCGTACAAGCGGCAGGTTCTGGCGACCGATTTGCGGGCCGCCTTTCACGTCAAAGGTCTGTCTCATATGGGTAGATCTAGCCCAATCGGTTCGGGGCGCAAAGGTGTAGATTAGCTATGCTAATGTGCATGTATATTTTTCGTTTTCCATGATGAATTGCTTAAATAATATCCTATATGCCGAGAACATAAAAAGAATAACCTCCCAAGGATTTGCACTATGAAACGCACACACAACACATTCACTGCCCAGAACCCACATTCAATTCTGGTTGGAGATACAGCAAACGTACTCGAAGGGGCTCCGACCTCTTTGCCTGTCGTCAAGACCGGATCTGAAACGATTTCTGCACGCCCGCACATTCTGGCGAAGCGGAGTTCACGCTGGAACCGCCGCGCGGCCCACTAAGCGCGATTTTGCAGAACGAGCGTTGACCAGCCATCCTTGCGGATGCGCTTGGTCAAGCTCAAACCACGATTGATATAAGCGGCTTTGACCAGTGGCTCTTGCCGGGTCAACAGCCCTGACAGGATGATGTGACCGCGTTTGGCAACCAGTCTGGAGAGGCTGGGCGCCAGACGCGTTAACGGCCTTGCCAGAATATTCGCAAAAACCAGATCATAAGGGCCGGTTGACCGGATCAATTGGCTGTTGGCACCGCGTGTGAGATACGTCCGGAAGCGCGTGCCAAGATGGTTCTTGGCTGCATTCTCATTTGCGACATGTACACTTTGCAAATCGATCTCTGTGCCGATGGCGCGTTTGGCTCCTGCCTTAATTGCGGCGATCGATAAGACGCCTGAGCCAGTGCCGACGTCCAAAACGGTGCGCGGCACACGCTGCTTCAGCACATGCTCAAAGCCAAGCAGGCAGCCAAGCGTTGTCCCATGATGGCCGGTGCCAAAGGCTGGACCCGCCTCAATCAAAATGTCTGTCTTGCCTGGCGCAGACGCTGCAAGTGCATGTGAACCGGCCACAATGAACCGACCGGCAGAAACGGGCGGAAGACCTTCCAATGACAGGGTGACCCAGTCGCGGTCCGGCAAGGCTTCGATCACCGGATTAAGATCCGGGCTTGCCAACCTGATCAGGTCGACTGAGGCGTCGGCGGCTTCTCGAGTTTCGCAATAGGCGTCCAGACGCCAGGTCAGGCGGGTATCTTCCTTGGCATCAACAGCTCCGGCCGGAGAGGGGTCCGTCCAGGCGAGTGTATCCCAGGCGATTTCGATAGAGGCGCGTGGCCCGCGGGCAGAGACTTGAAACATGTCGGGCGCTCTAGCACCCGTTCCCGGGAAGGCAAAGCCATTAGCCGCTCTTGTGCGGCCTACTTGTGATGCTTCCAGCGCCGATCATAGTGGGCGTAAGGATCAGCGCGATCTGTGTGGGTCACGACCACGCGTGTTTCTGTCCGTTCGCGCTTCCTATGGTCTGTGTGTTCATGCTCTTTGACGACAACATGTTTCACTTTGTGGTGCGAATGATGCGCGCCATGATGATGCGTGTGGCTGTGTGAGGCATGGTGGCTGTCATGGCTGGATCGGATGATCGTGGTTGGAACTATACGTGTGTAGATGCGCCGCGTTACAGTTGGATGCGTGTAGACATGGGTACGCGTCACTGTTCGTTTGACGTGTCGCTCAACTGGAATGAGCTCGATTTGGGAGCTGCAGCAGCAATCACCTCTGACCATAGCCGGGGTGATATCATGGGTGTGAGGGTTATGGCTGTCCCCATGGGTATGTGTGAAGGTCTGAGCGCTGGCGGTGCCGGCACATATCAGGCTTGCGACGGCGGCTGTGAGCATCGTGCGGATCATTCTGTTCCTCCCTGTCATCGCCCCGTATCATGGGCTTGGACTTGGTTAACACATATCCGCAATGAATACAGGCACTCGGACGCCTCGTCAGAGTGAAATTCTTGGTTATAAGGCCCATATGACGGATCAATTGAACATAGCGATAGCGGGCATTGGCGGCCGCATGGGGCGGCAGCTGGTCGCGGCGGGTCTCGATCGAGGCCACCTGATCAGCGGCGGTAGTGAAGCAGCTGGAAGCGAACTGCTGGGTCTGGTGCTGCGCGATGTATTTAAAGGTGTGACCTCGGCTGCGAAAGTGTCTTCCGACGTTCCGACAGCCGCGAGCGGCGCGCATGTCTGGGTCGACTTTACGGTGCCTACAGCCACTTTAAAGGCTTTGGATACGCTGAAGAGCAGCGGTGTCAAAGCCATGGTTGTGGGGACAACCGGGTTTACCGCGGATCAAGAGCGGGCTTTCGCTGAGGCCGCAGAGCAGCTCGCTATCGTGAAGGCTGGCAACTTCTCGCTTGGCATCAATCTATTGGAAGCGTTGGTAAAGCAGGCTGCGGCTCGGCTCGGTGACGACTGGGATATTGAAGTTCTGGAGACGCATCACCGGCGCAAGCTTGATGCTCCGTCCGGGACGGCCTTGATGCTGGGTGAGGCCGCAGCAGAGGGGCGCGGCGGGGATCTTAGCGGTTTGAAGTCTGCGCCATATGACGGACCCGACGCCAAACGCGGCGCTGGCAAGATCGGCTTTGCGGTGCGTCGCAGCGGCGGCGTGATCGGAGAACACGAAGTGACATTTGGCTCCGATGCCGAGATTGTCAGCCTGTCGCACAGTGCGATTGACCGGTCTGTGTTTGCTCATGGTGCCATTCGCGCGTGTGAGTGGGTCGTCAGTCAGCCTCCCGGACTGTATGATATGAGTGATGTTCTGGGTCTGTGACGCTGCGGAAACAATTGCCTTCCGCTGTCCCGTGCCCCAGTTCAAAGCAAACAGGATTGGGAGATCAGCATGGCCACTGGACGCGAATTTGACGTCATCGTTTATGGAGCAACCGGATACACCGGACGGCTCGTCGCAGAATATCTGTCGAAGACTTATGGGCTCGGCGGCGATCTGAAATGGGCGATGGCGGGCCGCAGCGCTGAGAAACTCGCATCAGTTCGCGATGAGATAGGCGCGCCAGCAGATACGCCTCTGGTTGTTGCTGATGCCAATGATCCAGCAAGCCTGACTGCGATGACAGCGCGCGCTGGCGCGATCGCCACGACGGTTGGACCTTATCAGCTGTATGGCGAGCCAGTGGTCGCGGCCTGCTGTGAAACCGGAACCGACTATGTCGACCTGTGCGGCGAGCCTGCCTGGATGCATGAGATGATCGGCAAGTATGAGAGTAAGGCGCAAGCTTCCGGAGCGCGGATTGTGTTCTCTTGCGGGTTCGACTCGATCCCGTTCGATCTTGGCGTCTGGTTCCTTCAGGACCATGCAAAGAAGACGCTTGGTGCACCACTGCCGCGGATCAAGGGCCGGGTTCGCAAGATGCAGGGCACCTTTTCTGGCGGCACAGCCTATAGTTTCCGCGCGACCATGGCAGCGGTACAGAAAGACCCGTCTCTGGTCGCCGTTCTGACAAACCCGTTCAGCCTGACCATGGGCTTTACAGGGCCGGAGCAACCGACCGGCGCCGCGCCGATCGAAGACACTGACATTGGCAGCTGGTCTGCGCCGTTCATCATGGCGTCGATCAATACCAAGAATGTGCACCGGTCAAATGCCCTGATGGCGCATGCTTACGGCAAGGATTTTGTCTATGATGAGATGATGCTGACCGGGCCGGGGGCGGAGGGCAAAGCGATGGCTGAAGCCGTTGCCAGTATGGATATGATGGGCGGTGATGATGGCCCGAAGCCGGGCGAGGGCCCAAGCCCGGAAGAACGCGAGGCCGGCTTCTATGATGTCCTGTTCTATGGCACGGCAGCTGACGGTACTGTTCTGAAAGCGGGTGTGACCGGCGACAAGGATCCGGGCTATGGTTCGACGTCAAAAATGCTCGCAGAATCTGCAATTACGCTCGTGAAGGAGCCGATTGGCACACCGGGCGGCATCTGGACCTCTGCCCCTGCAATGGGTGAGCATCTGGTCCAACGCCTGAAAGCGAATGCAGGTCTGACCTTCGAGATTGAAGCTTAGCCGCAGCGCTTTGCGCTAAACGATTTGCTGTTTGCGCCGCTGCCGGGACAGCATCTTGCGCCCTTGCGCGGCGAACATGGCGCGTTGGCGGGCAACCGCTGCCGGGACAGGTTTGCGCGTGCGGGGTTTCGAGACCTCTGTATCAGCCGTGACGATTGCCGGCGGTGTTTCCGCAACCGGGTCTTCAACGGGCTCCGGTCTGGGTTTACATGTTTGGCCCTGGCGCAGCATCCAAAGCGCGATGCCAAGTAGCAGAGCCGCTGCGGCGGCGCCTGCAACAGCGCCTTCGCCAGCGCTTGGGTTCTGCCACCAGCCAGGCTCGAAATCGACGAGGAAAACACACGGAAACCCCGAAACACAGCCCATAAGATACCAGGCGAAACTGCCGCGCTTCTTCTCTGCGACTGTAATGGCAGCAGCATAAAGACAGAGTGCGGCGAGAAAATACGGCGCGCCATAAGCGATCCCGAGTGCGCGCCAGTCAAATGAACCAAGGCCGGAGACCGGTTCTTCCTGCAAGATGAGATCGGCAAACATCATCAAACTTGGCCAGCGGATCGCCGCCATCGCACCGAAGGCGAAGGCAATCGCGTAACATGCGATAAGAAGAGAGATTATTCGCCTCGGCATTTTGCGTTAATAACATGGTGAAATTGACGTGACATGAATGCGGATGAGGTAGATTGCCATGTATAAATTAAAGACTCCCCAAGCTCCTCTTGCGCTCACCACGGCGGGTATGATCCCGTTTGTGGCGATCGTTGGCATCATGTGGGTTGAGCGCAATGATATTGCCTTGCTGAACACGGCGGGCATCTGGATGATTGTTTACGGGGCTGTCATCCTGAGCTTCCTTGGCGGTGTACGCTGGGGTGTGGAGATGTCTCGCCGGGACAAACCGCGATTTGGTGAACTCGTCCTTTCAATCCTTGGAGCCCTGATCGGGTGGGGCCTTGTCCTTGCCTTCTTCCGGTGGGGGCACCCGGCGGTCTTTCCCGGCATGGCGGCGGCTTTGTTGTTCTATTTCGGCGTCGACCGGATGTCTGGCGAAATGCCAATCTGGTATCGCAAGCTGAGAGTGTGGCCGACGGGCGTCGCCGTCCTCAGCCTGATTGGCGCGTACCTTCTACTCCGCGGGGGATAAGCTTGGCTGCCGGCTGAGCACCACGCCAGCGGCCCGGAAGCTGATCGCGGACAGTCCGATGGAGGCGACCGCGTTCCAGCCCGCCATGGACAGTCCGGCAAAGATGAAGGGCGCGTCGATGCAACTCGCAGTTGCTTGAGCCTTGTTCAACTCATCAAGATCGATTGCGCCCATATCAATCGCGCCCGCTGCACACCCGGTCGGCGGCGGCAGCAAGCCCCACTCGACGCCAGCATGATAGCCTGCGACAACCGCTCCGGTCAGGAAGACCAGACCCAGCATGACGTTTACTGCCATCATAAAGCGCGGATTCTGGCGAACCTGCCAAAGCAGCAGAGCTGTACCGGCCATTGCAACTACGGCCCAATAGACCTCTCGCTGCCGCAAACAGAGCGGACATGGCGCGAAGTTAAAGCCGCGCTCAAAGATGTGCGCCGCTGCAAGCATTCCAATCGAGGCAAGCAAAGCGAATGCAGGCCAGCGCCAGGTGCGCAAAAGAGGGTCCAATCTGTCCAACATCAGATCTTCCGTATTAACACACGCATAGGATGGGCGCGCCGCTCGCAACTGTCCATGCGTCACCCGGGCGCGGTGGGTTACGCATATTTAATGAGCAATATGTGAGCCTCTCTAGCTGGCGCCGAGCAGGGATCTGATCAAATCGGTGGCAGCATCAAAGCCAAACAGCGCCGCTGCGATGAGCAAGCTGATCCATAGACAGCCAATGATCAGGCCAAGGATCACTAGCAAGCCATCGCGCGACATCAGCCCGAACGCGGCAATCGCAACGGCGATGCCGGGAACGGTATTGGTGCTTGGGATTGGCAGCAGGATCGAGGCGCAAAACAAGGTCAAAAACAGCGCCAGAATGCGCTCCGCCCCCTTGCCAGTGAGCCATGTCAGACGCGGATGCGCAATGGTCTCAAGCCAGCCAAACCATTTGCGCCCAAACGCGGACATTCGGGTCAGCCCGGCCTTGTCGATCTTGCGCGCGCCAAATTTTTCCGGCAGCCAGGGTTCGTCCCGTCCGGCCAGCATTTGCAGTGTCAGCGCCATCATTGGAAGCGACACAATCTGAGGCACCAGATAGAGAAACGGAATTGCGCAAGGCAATGCCAAGATGAACAAACCGGCCCCGAAAGCCCGTTCATCGAGCCGGTCAAAAATCGCCTTGAGAGAAAATCCTTCAGTCTCTGCCTCAGCCGCCATGGCTTCGAGAGATTGCAGAAAGGTGCGGGCTTTTTGCGTCTCAGTCATGGCGTTTCCCCTAGCGGGCTTTTATCGGCTGGAAAAGCTCTATCTCTCAATGCGCATCTCTACTTGTCATGTCTGCCTGATTTCTGTTTAAGAGCGGCCTGCAACACATGCCGGTGTGGCGGAATTGGTAGACGCGCGGGATTCAAAATCCCGTTTTCCCTGGAAAGTGTCGGTTCGAGCCCGACCACCGGTACCATTCATTTTCAGTTTGCTACGCAAAATTTTTGATCCGGTGGATCGATTTTGCGATTTGAATGATTTTTCTTTTATCCCGTATCGCTTCGCTCACAGGGATTGCTCTCGTGTCGCCGCTTACGCGGCTCACATAGAGCGTGCTCAAGGCTGTTGGCCGGAAAACCCAAACCGTAGCACGTGCGGCCCGAGACTTGGGTCAAGTCGGGCGGGGGAGGGAGAGTTGTTGTTGAGTTGTTTGTCATCCCGGTCGGAGCGTTAGCGCAGAGCCGGGACCCAGTGCTCGCTGGCTGGGATTTTCTGGGTCCCGGATAGCCGCAGTCGCGACTTCCGGGATGACAGGGAAGGCGGTGGGAGGCCGAGTTGTCGGGGGCGTGAGGTTTGTGTTTGATCTCGCGCTGAGCGCTGCGCGCACGCGAGATGAAGCGGGTTCCCGATCCTCGCTGCGCTCGTCCGATGAACCGGGCTCAGGGCTGCTCGCCATATGGTGTAGGTTGGATTTAGGGCTGTTGCCAGTCTTCTGGGGAGATGTGCGTCTACGTCGCCGGGCTGCCAGCTGTTGCGGAGTGGCTGGCCGGTCTCGTCATCCCAGGTCTCGAACATGCCGTCCCACCAGGGGGAGTAGACCGTGCCGTCTGGGGCGACCTCGACGAAGACGCGCCGACCGGTGAGTTCTGTCCATTGATCCACCCGGCGCAGCCACCACCAGACCGCCGGCCACAGCCAGAGCGGGACGTGTTGATAATGAGGAGCGTGCCAGCGATGGATCATGGGCTGGGACTTTACGGGAGGTGGGAAGTCGGTCGGATTGGGGGAGGTAGCGGACTCGCCTTGCCACGGTTTATCCGTGGCATCCATCTCGTCAAAACTAGTTCGAGACTGATTTTGCCTTCAGGTGATGGACCCCACGGACCCCTGCCTGCTTAGGGGCTGGCAAGCCGTGAGGAAGCGGGGCTGCAGAACGTTGTGGATCGCCATATCAAACCCACCAGACGCCAAGCACGTCTCATATAGCTCCGGCCCTATCGATGCGAAGCATATTGTCTAAGGTGCGCCTCGCAAAGTATCGATGGATTCGAACTCAAAGTTCCGGCCGTTGGTGTAGAAGCTTCCTTTCACAAAGACCCGATCACCATCCTCGATCTCGGGGAAAAGAGATAAAGCAATCCCACCCTTCGCTCCGCCAGGAAACCGAATGTACTGAATAGAGTAATCGGATGAGATAACCGCACTTCCGACCCCTTCACAAACACCCCGAGCACTCTCGGAACTACTCAGATCGTTGCAGCTCAATATATTTGCGTCAGAAAATCCGGTGCTGCAGCCTGAAAGTGAAACCGCTAGAAGGGCAGGCAAAACTCTAAACATATTTCTCATTCTTTGTCTCCTAATCTGGTGTAACAACAAATCTTCTAGCAATTGGCTTAGCCCCGTAGTTTTTTGTTGTACGAACAGTAATTGAAACGGGAACTCCGATACTATCGGCAAAATCTTGGGCAAAGGCCGTTTTCGTATCTACGACTCTGTTTCGACCAGATAGACCCTCGGATCAGGTCCGAGGGAGCGTGGTGGGGCGTGTAGGGCGGGTCTCGACCCGCCGCTTACGTCGTGGAAGTTAGCAATGGCGGGACAAGTCCCGCCCTACGAGGTGCGGCGCACCGCTGCCTAGACCAAACTCACCTTCAGGTGATGGACTGAACAGGGCTGAGAGCTCATGTGGCTGCGTTTGGGAGATAGACCCCACGGACCCCTGCCTGCGCAGGGGCTGGTAAGCCCTGGGAGGCGGGGTTAGGGCTTTGCTTCTTTCTGCGACGGGTCGCTGAGTGGCACGTCCTCATCCTCCAGGATGCGGAAGGCGGCGCCGTCTAGGTCTTCGTACTGGCCTGAATTGACCGACCAGATGAAGGCGGTGAGGCCGATTATGCCGAGGCAGATGGCGATTGGGATGAGGTAGACAATGATCTGCATGGGTCAGGCCTTTTCGGACGTAATGCGCAGGGCGTTCAGCGTGACGATCAGCGACGAGGCCGACATGGCAATCGCGGCAATCAGCGGTGTGACATGGCCTGTGACGGCGATGGGAACAGCGATCAGATTGTAAGCTGCGGCGAGGGCGAAGTTCTGGCGCATGGTGCGGCGGGCGCTTCGGGCCACGGACAGAATGGTCGGGATGGCGTCCAGCCCGCCGGAATAGACGGCATCGGAAGCTGACTGGCTGACATCAATGGCGCCGCCGGGGGCGAGTGAGGCATGCGCGAGTGACAGCGCGCCAGCATCGTTGAGCCCGTCGCCGATCATCAGGGTTTTGCGGCCCGCCTGGCGAAGGGTTTCCAGCCGGTCCGCCTTCTCTCTGGGGGAGACGCCCGCCGACCAGTCCTTGATCGACAGTGCCTTGGCAGCCTGTTCGACGGCGTTTGAGTGGTCGCCGGACAGCATTTCGAATGTGAGGCCCCGGGCTTTCAGCATAGTGAGCGCCTGGGTGGCTTCGCTGCGCAGCTGGTCCTCGAAACGCAGCTGTATTGGGGGCCCGTTGCCTTTGCGAAACCAAATCGAAAGCGAGGCTCCGCCGGGGCCCGTTGGCGCGCCGACCCAGTCTGCAGAGCCGAGCCGCCAGATCTCGCCTTCAATGTCGGCCTCCAGACCAAGGCCTGACTGTTCGGTGACATTTTCCGCGACCTGGCCGGGGCCGACCGCGGCGACAAGCGCGCGAGACAGGGGGTGGCGGCTGGCGCGGGCGAGTGCTGAGGCGTCAATCAGCGTCTGTGGATCGATCCTGGTGTCGATCAGGGCAGGCGCACCGAGCGTCAGCGTGCCGGTCTTGTCAAACACGATATGGTCGGTCTCAGCCAAGCGCTCCAGAGCATCGCCTGAACGCAGATAGACGCCCTTGCGGAAGAGCCGACCGGAGGCGACGACTTGCGCGACCGGGGCAGCAAGCGCCAGCGCGCAGGGGCAGGTAATGATCAAGGTGGCGACCGCGACCAGAACGGCGTCGCGAACGCTCGCACCGATCAGGAGCCAGGCGATGAAGGTCAGCGCGGCGGTTGTGTGGACGAAGGGGATGTAGAGCGAGACGGCCTTGTCAGCGATCTTGCGGTAACGCGCGCGCTTTTGCTCGCCCGCGTCCAGCATGTCGGAAATGTCGGCGAGCAGCGAGTCGGAGGTTGTGCTGAGGGCCTTTCCTTCAATCTGCTGGTCGAGATTGATGGCGCCGGCATAGAGCGTCGCGCCGGGGTGGATCGCACGCGGCTCGCTTTCGCCGGACACGATGCTCTCATTGATCGTGGTTTGGCCGCGGGTGACCTTGAGGTCGATCGCGGCGCGTTCTCCGGCGGCGAGGGAGATCCGGTCGCCGGTCTGAATGTCGCTGGCGCGTACGGCCTCGGCCATGCCGCTGGCCCTGATGCGTGTCACGGAGCGGTTTTGCAGGGCGGCTAGATCGTGCGCGGCAGAATGGGCCATGCGGCGCAGGCGGGCGTCAAGGAAGCGGCCGATCAGCAGGAAGAAGAGCAGCATCACGCTGGCATCGAAATAGGCGTGCTGGCCGCCGCTTGCGGTTTCCCAGACGCTGACGCTGTAGGCGAGGATCAGCGCGAGGGAGATCGGGACGTCCATATTGGCGTGGCCATGCTTCAGAACGGACCAGGCTGAGGTGAAGAAATGACGCCCGCTGAACAGCAGGACCGGCAGCGCGATCAGGCCAGACAAGGCATGCAGGGCGGTGCGGGTATCCTCGCCCATCTCGCCATGCCCGCCCCAGACAGAGACAGAGAGCAGCATGATATTGGCCGCTGCGAACCCGGCCACGCCCATTGCGATGAGGAGCGCGCGTTCTTCAGACCTGGCCGCCTTTTCCGCCGTATCCTCGGCAAAGGCTGACACACCATAGCCAAGGTCGCTCAGCGTGGTGGCGATTCTGTTTACCGACAGGGGGCCGCGCCACGTGATGTTCAGTTTGCCGTTGGAGAGGTTGAGGCGGGCTGTGCTGACCCCCGGTAGAGCTGTCAGGTTCTTCTCAATCTTGTTGAGGCAGCCGCCGCATTTCGCACCCCGCACAGAAAGCGCGAGTGATTTGTCTACGCCGCTTGATTGAACAAAGGCCGAAAAGTCGCCTGCCTCACCGCTGGAGGGCGGGGCAAGGCCGGACGGGCAGCCGGTTGCCGGATCAAGCGTTGCTGCGGTCATGGCACTCTGATCGTCTTGTTGGCTTGAAATAGGAGTGTCTCAGCATCGGGGTCGAGCACATTGATGCGCGCTTGCCATTGGCCGGGTGAGAGGGCGGCGGTGCTTGCAGAATATTCTCCATTCAGTCCGGCATCGAAGATCAGGGCTGTGTCCTCATCCTGAGTGGCCAGACGCCGCAGCTCTCCAAACACGGCATAGTTTGAGAGGGCCTCACCTTCATCATCACTGAGGCGGAAGATGAATGTCTCGCCTTCCAGCCCGGCTTCTGCGGACCATCCGAGCGCTGATTGGGCCATGCGTTGATCGAGCGTCTGGTTATAGTTCAGGCCCTGAACGTAGGACTTCTTCACATCCTCGCCCGGGAAGCTGGTAATCGCGTGATAGAGGAAGACGCCATTGACCGCGAACATCACTCCAAAGAAAGCGAGCATGATGAGCAGGACATGCCAGCCCTTGAGCTTTTTCTCATCATCAGATTGTGCGGCATAGAGATCGATTTGGGTCATTGTGAAGGTCCTCTGAAGGAGGTTCGGTTGACATCACTCTCACCGGTTTCGGCATCGCGGACCGTCATGGTGATCTGGCGGGTGCCCGTCATGGCTGGGGCGCTGACCAGAATGCGATAGCGATCAACACCGTGAGCTTCGACAGGCAATTCAAGCGGCGCACTGCCGGTATGGTCGAACCCGATGACCGTGAATGAGAGCTGTTCGAGCCCGGTGACATCAATAATCATTGTGCGCGGTGTGGAGGCTTTGTTGACGAGTTTTAACGTGTAGCCGTTCTGAATGTCGCCGCTGGAGAGCTGTACGAAGGGCGGGGACCGGTCTTTCAGGACGTTGACTTCAATGGTCGCCTTGGTGGCGAGGCCCCACACCATGAGTGCGGAAATGCCAGCAATCAGGGCCGCATAGAGCAGCGTACGGGTGCGCAGGATCTTGTACTTTGGCGGTGTTTCTTTGGCCGCGCGCGCCGCCACCGCGACATCGGTATCGTAAGCGATCAGCCCGGTTGGCCGGCCGATCCTGGTCATCATCTGGTCGCACGCATCAATGCAGAGCGCGCAATGAATACATTCGAGCTGTGAGCCATTGCGGATATCAATGCCGACCGGGCAGACCTGAACACACTGATCACAATCGATACAGTCACCGCGCTCGTCCCAGCTCTCGCTCTTGCGCTTTGGGCCGCGCGGTTCGCCGCGATCATAGCGATACGTGACATTGAGCGCGTACTCATCAGTCAGCGCGGCCTGAATACGCGGCCATGGACACATATAGGTGCAGACCTGCTCACGCATCCATCCGGCGAGGAAATAGGTCGTGAGGGTCAGGATACCGGCAAACCAATAGGCCGACAGGGGCGCTTCACCGGTGAACCAGCCTTGCGCCACGGTGGGGGCATCATGCCAGTAGAGAATGAACGCCCCGCCGGTCCAGAAGGCAATCACCAGCCAGAGTGTATGTTTGCCGAGCTTGCGCCAGGCCTTGTTGAAAGACCAGGGCGCTTTATCAAGCCGCATGCGGGCGGCGCGGTCGCCTTCGAAGGCCCGCTCGACCCAGATATAAAGATCGGTCCAGACGGTCTGGGGACAGGTATAGCCGCACCAGACCCGTCCAAGGAGGGAGGTGACCAGGAACAGGCCCAGTGCAGCCAAGATGAGGAGACCGGCGAGGAAGTGAATATCCTGCGGCCAGATCTCGATGAAGAAGAAGTAGAATTTCTCACTCCCGAAGTCGGCGAGAACAGCCTGATCGGGGATGCCTTCACCGCGCTCCCAACGCAGCCATGGCAAGAGATAGTAGACGCCGAGCGTGACCGCCATGACTGCCCATTTGACCATGCGAAAATTGCCATGCGCGAGCTTTGGATAGATCTGTGTGCGCTTGGCATACAGGTCCTGTGGCGGAGGCGGCGTCGGCCCGCCGCTGCCCGCTGAAGGATGGATATTGAGCGTTGTCTGGCTCATGGCGCGTCGCCTTATTCGCCCCCGCCCAGTGTATGGACGTAAACGGCCAGTGCCTTGATTGAAGCGTCATCCAGACGATCCTGCCAAGCCGGCATGTGAGAATTACGGGCATTATAGATAGTGGCGTAAATCTCGCCTTGAGAGCTGCCATATAGCCATTCAGCATCGGTGAGGTTCGGTGCGCCCTGTGTGCGGTCGCCCTGTCCCATGTCACCGTGGCAGGTGGCGCAATGGACCGAGTATAAGCCCGCCCCGATCTTGGCCTCTTCAACGTCTGCGTTTTGACCTGACAGCATCAGGACATGCTGGGTGAGCGCGCCAACTTCGGCGGCGTTCAGCAGACCGTCGCGGCCAAAGGCTGGCATCAGAGAGAAACGCGTTGCGTCGTCGCCTTCGTGGCGAATGCCGTGACGGAGTGTAAACTCAATGCCGTCCAGTGTGCCGTCCCAAATCCAGACATCGTCTGCGAGGGAAGGATAACCAACGGCACCGCGTCCGCCCGCGCCATGGCAGGTGGCGCAATTGTCACCGAACAGGCTTTCGCCCATGGCGAGCGCAAACTGTTGCAGGTTACGATCGGTCTCGATCTCTTCCAGTGAAGCTTCCAGCAGCGTTGCGGATTGTTCCACACGGGCCGCTTTCAGGTCAGCGACCGCTGCGGCCACCAGATCACGATCAGAGTGATTGCGCAGACCCGGCGTATTGGTTCCCATGCCGGGCAGAGCAGGCAGGGCTGGCATGAAGATCATGTAGATCACGGCCCAGAAAATCGTCGCGTACCAGATATACAGCCACCAGCGCGGCAGAGGATTGTTCAGCTCCTTGATGCCATCCCAGCTATGGCCGGTTGTTTCAATGCCGCTGTGGCCATCAATGTCTTTTGGGGTGTCACTCATCGGATGGTCCTCCATCGCTTAGCGGCAGGCGCGCTGCAGCATCAAAGGTTTCCTGATTGCGGGGCCAGAGCGCGTAGGTCAGGGCCGCCGCAAACATCAGAACGAAGTAGATGAGGCCGCCGGTCTGGGCGAAGCTCGAAAGGAACTCATACATATCTGCTGCTCCTATCTGTTATTGCTGAGGTCATCAGCTTCATAGGTGGTGAAATCGACCAGCGTGCCGGTCATTTGAAGGTAGGCGACGAGGGCATCCATCTCGGTGATCTCATCCGGGTTGCCGTCGAAATCGCGCAGTTCAACGGTGCCTTCCCGGCCAGCGGCTGCCTCATACTCAGCCACCAGACTGTCATAGTAATCGAAGCCGCGATTGTTCGGATCAGCTTGCGCCAGGATGTGACCTTTGGCGTTTGCGATCATTTCGTCCGTATAAGGCACACCAACGAGACGCTCGGTTTTCAGGCGGTCTTCGATGCCGTCATATTTCAGCTTCTTGTCCATCAGGAAGGCGTAAGGTGGCATGACGCTTTCCGGCACCAGCGCGCGAGGGTCGACCAGGTGGTCGACTTGCCATTCAGCGGAGTATTTGCCGCCGACGCGGGCAAGGTCTGGCCCGGTGCGTTTAGAGCCCCACTGGAAGGGGTGATCGTACATGCTTTCTGCCGCGAGAGAGTAGTGGCCGTAGCGCTCGACCTCGTCGCGCAGCGGACGGACCATCTGGCTGTGGCAGACATAGCACCCCTCGCGGATATAGATGTCCCGGCCCGCCAGCTCCAATGGTGTGTAGGGGCGCATGCCGTCGACCTTCTCGATTGTGTTGTCCATGTACATCAGCGGTGCCATCTGGATGATCCCGCCGATTGAGACGACGACCAGAATGCCGATGGTGAGGAGGAGCGAGTGGCGTTCCAGCACGCCGTGATTGTTCATCAGTCCCATGGTCTGGGCCTCCTATTCAGCAGGCGCCAGCGCAGCGCGCGGCTCTGGTTTGGCGTAAGGGTCGGTCTTGGTCTCAAGCGAGGTGGCTTCGCCATGCCCGAGGGCGGTGCGGATCAAGTTGTAGGACATGATCGCGGCGCCGGAGAAATAGAGCAGACCCCCAACCATGCGAATGATGTAGCTGATATGCTTGGCTTCGACGGTTTCAACGAAGCTGTACTCCAGGAAGCCATACTCGTTATAGGCGCGCCACATCAGGCCTTCCATGATCCCGGCGAACCACATGGACACCATGTAGAAAATGATGCCGATCGTGGAGATCCAGAAATGCCACTCGACGAGCGACTTGGAGAACAGGCCCTTGCGCTTATAGAGCCATGGGGTCAGGCAATAGAGCGCGCCGAAGCTGATATAACCAACCCAGCCAAGCGCGCCGGAGTGGACGTGCCCGATGCCCCATTCGGTATAGTGGCTGAGCGAGTTCACAGCGCGAACCGACATGAGTGGGCCTTCAAAGGTCGACATGCCGTAGAAGGCGAGGCTGACAACCATCATGCGGACAACCGGGTCTGTACGCAGCTTGTCCCAGGCCCCTGAGAGCGTCATGACACCATTGATCATGCCGCCCCAACTTGGCATCCACAGCATGATAGAGAAGGTCATCCCCAGCGTTTGGGCCCATTGCGGCAGGGCGGTATAATGCAGGTGGTGCGGACCGGCCCAGATATAGATAAAGATCAGCGACCAGAAGTGCACGATGGACAGGCGATAGGAATAGACCGGCCGGTTCACCCGCTTTGGAATGAAGTAATACATGATGGCGAGGAAGCCGGTGGTCAGGAAGAAGCCGACCGCGTTATGGCCATACCACCACTGCGTCATCGCATCCTGAACACCAGCAAAGACCTGCACGGATTTTGAGCCGGTCAGGCTGACCGGGATCGACAGGTTGTTGACGATGTGCAGCATCGCGATGGTCACGATGAAAGATAGGTAGAACCAGTTCGCCACATAGATGTGCGGCTCCTTGCGCTTCCACAGCGTGCCGAGGAAGACGAGCAGGTAAACCACCCAGACCAAAGTCAGCCAGAGGTCCACGTACCATTCAGGCTCAGCATATTCCTTCGACTGGGTAATGCCGAGCAGGTAGCCGGTAGCGGCCAGAACGATAAAGATCTGATAGCCCCAGAAGACGAACCAGGGCCACATGCCGCCAGCCAGCCGCGTGCGACAGGTGCGTTGAACGACATAAAAACTGGTGGCGAGGAGAACGTTGCCGCCAAAGGCGAAGATCACCGCAGATGTATGCAGGGGGCGCAAGCGGCCAAAATTGGTCCAGCCATAGTCCGGGAAGTAGAAAATACTTGGCCATGTCAACTGGAGAGCGATCACGACCCCGACGAGCAGTCCGGCAAGACCCCAGAACATCGAGGCGGCCACGCCGAACTTGACCAGCGTGTCTTCATAGCGGGTTTCATCGAACGGGTCGCGGTCAATCAGGCTGCCAGCCCACATGCAAATACCGAGAAACAAGCCGCCACCCAGCAGCAGGAAGGTCAGCGCCTGTGTGCCCATCCCCGGGTCCTTGGCGAATGCCATCATCATCAATGCGAGCAGCAAGAATATGCCGAGCACACCACCTACCGTGATGATGCTGGTATTGTTGCCGGTTCGCACACTCAATTGGTTTGTCGTCATCGCGGGCTACCTCCGCAAATCCCCGAAATTGGGGGGTTTCAGCCTGATGCGATGCTTAGCTTTGCCGCCGAACGGGAAGAATAAGGGGAAATACCTATGTGCTTTGTGGTCGCAATTTTTAGAACCAGACCAGATTTGGAGCCGGATTTGGAGAAGGAAACCTGACGATGAACATGCGATACTTTACCCTTGTTGGGGCCGTGCTGTTCCTGGTTGGATCAATCAGGACCTATATGCATGTCAGTATGGAATCGGTTATCGCGCTCCCGACCTGTACGGGGCGAAACGTTCTCATTTCGGTCAGCCAGGGCAGTTTCCTTGAGCAAGCGCATTGTTGGGGCTGCTACATGGCCTTGGCCGGTCTCATGGTGCTGGCTTGGACGCTTGTCTACGATCTGCGGCAGAAACGCACTCAGGCCCTCGATTTGGATTGATAGATGCCAGACGCCCACTACAAAGGATGGCTTATGGCAGAAGCTCGTCACCCGATTCTAACGGATGTATCCGGTCAGTATGGCGATCATGAATCCCTTGAGACGTTGATGCGGTCGATATTGGCGTCTGTACCAGATGCCATGATCGTCATTGATGAGAGCGGTCAAATTCTCGCCTTCAGCGCTGCGGCTGAAGCCCTGTTCGGCTATAAAGCTGCTGATATGGGCGGAAAGAATGTCTCGCACTTAATGACCGGCGCGGATCAAAAGCATCATGACCAGTATATCAAGAATTATCTTTCCACCGGTGAACGCCAGATCATCGGCATCGGGCGCATCGTAAAAGCCCGGCTTGCGAATGGTGAGACCATCCCGGTTGAGCTGAAAATTGGTGAGGCCGAGATCAACGGGCGCAAGCTGTTTACCGGCTATATCCGTGACATGTCCGAGCAACAGGCAAATGCGCACCGTCTGGGGCAGATGCAGGTCGAACTTGCCAATTTCTCCAGGCTGAGCGCGGTCGGCACAATGGCTTCGGCGATGGCGCATGAGTTGAACCAGCCTTTGACGGCGGTGGCCAACTATCTTGAAGCGGCGCGGGATATGCTGAACGATCCGGACCCTGAAACCGTTGCTATGGTTCAGGAAGCCCTTGACGCCGCCGCGACCCAATCGATCCGGGCTGGTCAGATTGTGCGCCGTCTGCGCGACTATGTCTCACGCGGCGAACTGGACCTGCGTGCGGTGGATCTTCGCCTGATTATTGATGATGCCGTATCGCTGGCCAAAGTAGGCGTTGAAGGGCCGCTGGCGCGCGTGATCGTGCGGTTGCCGACAGGGCTGCCCATGGTGCTGGCGGACCGGCTGCAGCTGCGGCAGGTGTTTGTGAATATTATCCGCAATGCCATTGAGGCGCTGTCGGAGACGGACAACCCGCAAATCTGGATCCGCGGAGCATTGAACACGGCGCAAGAGGTCGAGGTTGAGATTTCTGACAATGGGCCCGGCTTCAATGCCGACAAGGATCAGTCGCCGTTCGAGGCGTTCTACAGCTCGAAACCGACCGGAATGGGGCTTGGTCTGTCGATTTGCCAGACAATTATCGACGCGCATGGTAGTGAGATTACGCATAGTGTTTCCTCGTCGGGGGGCGCTGCTTTCAAGTTTTCACTGCGCGTATCGGAGGATGTGGATACATGAGCGGACGTACCGTTTTTCTGATTGATGATGATGAAGCCATCCGCCATTCCGCAAGCTTTATGCTGCGCCATGCTGGCTATACGGTGAAGACGTTTCCTGATGGCATTGCCTTTCTGGAGGAAGTCGCGCCAGAGCAGACAGGCTGTATCCTGCTGGACGTACGTATGCCTGAAATGGATGGTCTGGCGGTCCAGCGCGCCCTGAAAGAACGCGGTGTGAACATGCCCGTTATCATTCTGACCGGGCATGGCGATGTCCCTGTCGCGGTTGAGGCGATGAAAGGCGGGGCGATCGAGTTTCTTGAGAAGCCATACGAAAAGCGCGCTTTGGTCGGCGCGATTGAAAACGGGTTTCAGCAATTGGACAGTCAGGCGGTTGATGAGCGGCGCGCTTCAGAAGCGCGGGCAAGACTGAACACCCTGACACCGCGGGAAATGGAAGTTCTGGAGTGTCTGGTCGAAGGCCAGACGAACAAGTCGATTGCTGATACGCTCTCCATTTCACCACGCACCGTTGAGATCCACCGCGCACATATGATGGAGAAGCTGGAGGCGGAAAGTCTCTCTTCAGCGCTGCGTCTTGCCTTTCTGGCCGGGGTAAAATCAACCTGACCTCGTGACTATACGTAGAGCCGGCCAGAATATGCTGTGCTAGCGTGTGGTGTAATGGCAGATTTGCACTCAACCATAGCGCGTGTCGAGGGGCCGCTTCCAACCCGCATCGTTCTGATTGAGGATGACGCGGATGTTAGCCGCTCGCTTGCCTTGTTCCTGCGAGCACGCGGTGCCGTGGTTGAGATTTACAGGGATGGCAGAGCCTTTCTGCTGAACCACACAGAGCATTCAGGGCACTGTATTCTCTCTGATTACAAGATGCCGCTTCTGGATGGGTTGGAGCTGATCCGGCGCTTGCGAGCGCTTGGCGATACAACCCCTGCGATCATGATTACGGGGTACTATTCCAATACATTGAAGGCGCGCGCGATTGAGGCGGGATATGCCGATGTGCTCGAGAAACCGACACCGCCGGATATTCTGATGCAGCGCATCAGCGCACTCACTTGAGCTTGTGTTTTTGAGGGGTTTGTCGGGGTCTACCTGTTTTGTCTGTTTTCGATGAGGTCGCCGACGACTTCGGGTTCGGCGAGGGTTGAGGTGTCGCCGAGATTGTCGAAGCTGTCTTCGGCGATCTTGCGCAGGATGCGGCGCATGATCTTACCGGAGCGGGTCTTGGGCAGGCCGGGAGCGAACTGGATGAGGTCGGGCGAAGCGATCGGGCCGATTTCGGCGCGGACATGGCGGACGAGATCTTTCTTAAGGTCATCATCTGCAACCACACCGGCGCGCGGGGTGACATAGGCATAGATGCCCTGGCCCTTGATATCGTGCGGATAGCCGACCACAGCGGCCTCAGCCACAGCATCATGCGCGACCAGCGCGCTTTCAACCTCTGCGGTGCCCATGCGATGGCCGGAGACATTGATCACATCGTCGACGCGCCCGGTGATCCAGTAGAACCCGTCTTCATCGCGCCGGCAGCCATCGCCGGTGAAATAGGTGCCAGGATAGGTCGAGAAATAGGTGTCGATGAAGCGCTGATGGTCGCCATAAACCGTGCGCATCTGGCCGGGCCAGCTATTCGTGATGATCAGATTGCCTTCGGTGGCACCCGTAAGCTCTGCGCCTTCGGCATCGACCAGTTTTGGCTCAACCCCAAAGAAGGGATGGCTGGCCGCGCCGGGTTTCTGGTCCGTCGCGCCGGGCAGCGGCACCATCATGCAGGCCCCGGTTTCAGTTTGCCAATAGGTATCCACGATCGGGCAGCGGGCCTCGCCAACCGTGTGATAATACCATTCCCAGGCCTCCGGGTTGATCGGCTCGCCGACCGAGCCAAGCAGACGCAGGCTCTTGCGGGAGGTCGCGTTAACCGGGCCTTCGCCTTCGCGCATCAGGGCGCGGATCGCGGTTGGCGCGGTGTAGAAGATGGTGACATTATGCTTGTCGCAGGCCTGCCAGAAGCGGCTGGCATCGGGATAGGTCGGCACGCCTTCGAACATCATGCTGGTCGCGCCATTCGCCAGCGGGCCATAGACAATGTAGCTGTGCCCGGTGACCCAGCCGACATCGGCGCTGCACCAGTACACATCATCCTCCTTCAGGTCGAAGACATATTCATGCGTCATCGAGGCCCAGACGAGATAGCCGCCGGTCGTGTGCAGCACGCCTTTTGGCTTGCCGGTGGAGCCTGACGTATAGAGGATGAAAAGTGGGTCTTCGGCATTCATCGGCTCTGGCGGGCAATCGGCGCTGACGCTTGCGGCAGCCTCATGCAGCCAGATGTCC
>JBCBZD010000011.1:0-103307 GCA_039815485.1 Pseudomonadota bacterium
ACCCGCAAAAACAAGTCGACGGATCGTCTGATCATCCGTCGCCGTAACGCGAAACGCTAAGGAGAGGCTGGAAGATGTCACGTTCCGTCTGGAAAGGCCCGTTTGTCGACGGCTACCTCCTGAAAAAGGCCGAGAAGGCACATGCGTCCACGAAGCGCGAGGTCATCAAGACCTGGTCGCGTCGCTCGACGATCCTGCCGCAATTCGTTGGTCTGAATTTTCAGGTTCACAATGGCAACAAGTTCGTCCCGGTCCTGATCTCTGAAGAGATGGTCGGCCACAAGCTTGGTGAGTTTGCCCCAACACGTTCCTATTACGGCCACGGCGCTGATAAAAAAGCGAGGCGGAAATAGTCATGGGTAAGGCAAAGAATCCTCCAAAGCAGGCAAGCAATGAAAGCCGTGCCGTGCTGCGCATGTACAAGCACAGCCCGCAAAAGCTGAACCTGTTGGCTCAGCAGATCCGCGGTCTGCCGGTGCAGAAAGCGCTCGATGAGATGAAAGTCTCTCGCAAGCGCGCGGCGAAAGACGTCTACAAGACGCTCTATTCGGCTATGTCGAATGCTGAAAACAATCATGAGCTGGATATCGACAGCCTCGTTGTTTCCGAAGCTCATGTCGGCAAAAACCTCGTTATGAAGCGCATTCGTGCGCGGGCTCGCGGCCGTGCTGCGCGCATCATGAAACCATTTGCTCAGCTCACCATTGTGTTGCGCGATACGTCTACTGAAGCGGAGGCCGCGTAATGGGTCAGAAAGTTAATCCTATTGGCCTGCGCCTTGGCATCAACCGGATGTCGGATAGCCGTTGGTACGCCGACAGTGCCGACTTTGGTCGCCTGCTGCACGAAGACCTGAGAATCCGTAAGGCGATCAAGTCCAAGCTTGGTCAGGCGGGTATTTCTCGCATCGTAATCGAGCGTCCGCACAAGAAGTGTCTGGTCACGGTTCACACCGCGCGTCCTGGTCTGGTGATCGGTAAAAAAGGTGCGGACATTGAAAACCTGCGCCGTCAGCTCTCAAAGATGACTGATGACGAGGTTCGTGTGAACCTGGTCGAGATTCGCAAGCCTGAGCTTGATGCGACCCTGGTTGCTGAAGACATTGCGCGCCAGCTTGAGCGCCGTGGATCATTCCGCCGCGCTATGAAGCGTTCGATCCAGAATACAATGCGTCTCGGCGCTCTTGGTGTGAAGATCATGGTGTCTGGCCGTCTTGGTGGTGCTGAGATTGCCCGGACCGAGCAGTATGCGGAAGGCTCTGTGCCGCTGCACACACTGCGCGCCGATATCGATTATGGCACAGCCGAAGCGCTAACCACTTACGGCATCATCGGCATCAAGATCTGGATCTACAAAGGCGAGATCATGGAGCATGACCCGATGGCCCGCGACAAACGTGCGGAAACATCAGGTGAGTCCCGCGCTCGCGCCGGAAATCAACGTGGCCCGGCTTCCGGTCCGCAAGGGGCAGGAGCATAAACGATGCGTCAGCCGAAACGTACAAAATACCGCAAGGCGTTCAAAGGCCGGATCAAGGGCAATGCTAAGGGTGGATACACCGTTGCGTTCGGGTCCTTTGGCCTGAAAGCACTCGAGCCTGAGCGCGTCACTGCGCGTCAGATCGAGGCGACACGCCGTGCCGTGACCCGCGAAATGAAGCGGCAAGGTAAAGTGTGGATCCGGGTTTTCCCGGACACGCCGGTCTCTGCCAAGCCGATTGAAGTTCGGATGGGTAAAGGTAAGGGCTCAATCGACCGCTGGGTTGCACGGGTTCAGCCTGGCCGCATCCTGTTTGAGATTGACGGTGTGTCCGAAGAAGTGGCGCTTGAAGCGCTGCGTCTGGGCGCTGCGAAATTGCCAATCCGGACCAAAGTGGTCCGCCGGATTGAGGGAATTTAGAGATGGCCAAGCAAAAGAACGCCGCCGATTTCCGTGGAAAGAGCCCGGATCAGTTGAAGGAAGACCTCCTGCAGCTGAAGAAGGAACAGTTTAACCTGCGTTTCCAGGTTGCCACCGGGCAGCTGGAAAAGACCGCTCGCATCAAGGTGGTTCGTCGCGACATTGCGCGCGTCCAAACCATCCTTCGCGAGAAGGCTCGCGCGGAAGCGGAAGGCTAAGGAGAAGACAATGCCTAGACGAGTAATGGAAGGTGTCGTGGTCTCGACCAAGCAGGACAAGACTGCAATCGTGCGTGTTGAGCGCCGCTTTCTCCACCCGCTGCTGAAAAAGACTGTTCGCCGTTCAAAGCGTTATCACGCCCATGACGAGAACAATGCCGCTGTCGAGGGCCAAACGGTCTCGATTATTGAGTGCGCACCCCGGTCCAAGCTGAAGCGCTGGGAACTGGTTGCTGGCGAAGGAGCCGAGTCATGATCCAGATGCAGTCCAATCTGCGGGTCGCTGACAATTCCGGCGCGCGCCGTGTCCAGTGCATCAAGGTGCTGGGCGGTGCGGGTCGCCGGTATGCCTCCGTAGGTGATATTATTGTGGTTTCGATCAAGGAAGCGATTCCGACCGGCCGCGTGAAAAAAGGCGAAGTCCGCAAGGCAGTCGTCGTTCGCGTGTCCAAGGACATCAATCGCCCGGACGGATCCACCATTCGTTTCGACACCAATGCTGCGGTATTGGTCAACAATAACAACGAGCCGATCGGCACACGGATCTTTGGCCCTGTTCCTCGCGAACTGCGCGCCAAGAACCACATGAAGATCGTCTCCCTGGCGCCGGAGGTTCTGTAGTCATGGCTGCAAAGGTGAAAAAGGGTGACCGCGTTGTCGTTCTCACTGGCCGTAACAAGGGTACAGAGGGCGAAGTGCTGAAAGTCCTGGTGGCTGACAAGCGCGTGCTCGTCCGCGGTGTGAACGTTGTAAAGCGTCACACCAAGCCGACCCAGGCTGATCCGCAAGGCGGTATTCGCACGTTTGAGGCGCCGATTGATGTTTCAAACGTATCACTGATTGATCCACGCGACGGCAAGCCGACACGCGTTGGGTTCAAAACCGACGAACATGGTCGCAAGATCCGCATCGCCAAACGTTCAGGGGAGGCTATCGATGTCTAAAGATTATACGCCGCGTCTGAAGAAGAAGTATGACGAGCAAATCCGCGGTAAGCTGAAGGAAGAATTCGGCTACACCAACGAAATGCAGGTTCCCAAGCTCGACAAGGTCGTGCTGAACATGGGTGTCGGTGAAGCCGTTTCTGACAGCAAGAAGATCAAGGTCGCGCTGGCCGAGATGGAAAAGATTGCCGGTCAGAAGCCTGTCGCGACCAAGGCACGCAAGTCCATCGCGGGCTTCAAGCTGCGCGAAGAGATGGTCATCGGCTGTAAAGTGACACTGCGCCGGGAACAAATGTATGAGTTTCTCGATCGCCTGACCAATATCGCTCTGCCACGCGTGAAAGACTTTCGCGGTCTGAACGGCAAGAGCTTTGATGGTCGCGGCAACTTTGCCATGGGCCTCAAGGAACAGCTGGTTTTCCCTGAGATCAGCTATGACGACGTTGAAGACATTCGCGGTATGGACATCATTGTCTGTACCACCGCCAAAACGAACGAAGAAGCCAAGAGCCTGCTCGCGCAGTGCGGCTTCCCGTTCCGGAACTAGCGCTAAGGAAAGACTGATATGGCTAAGAAAAGCGCAATTGAACGGAACGACAAGCGTAAGCGCCTGGTCGAAAAGTACGCTGCAAAGCGGGCTGAGTTGAAAGAGATCATCATGAATGATGAGCTGCCTCTGGAAGAGCGTTTCAAGGCGCGTCTTGCTCTGGCGGACCTGCCTCGCAACTCAGCGCCGAACCGCGTTCGCAATCGCTGTGAAGTCACCGGGCGTCCGCGCGGTTACTATCGTAAAATGAAAATGTCCCGCATCGCGCTGCGTGAGCTTGGCTCACTCGGCAAGATCCCGGGTCTTGTAAAGTCCAGCTGGTAAGGAGGGATTATAGATGGCTATTTCAGATCCTCTCGGTGATATGCTGACCCGTATCCGGAATGCGCAAATGCGCGGGATGGACAAGGTGATCACACCGGCCTCCAAGCTTCGTGCCCGTGTGCTCGAAGTTCTGCAGGGCGAGGGCTACATTCGCGGTTATGCCGAGATCGAAAAAGACGGTCATAAGCATATCGAGATTGAGCTTAAATATTTCGACGGCTCGCCGGTGATCTCAGAGATCCGCCGCGTGTCAAAGCCAGGTCGGCGCGTCTACTCTTCCAAGAGTGATATTCCGCTCGTTCGCAACGGTCTCGGGATTTCGATCCTGTCCACTTCTAAAGGCGTGATGTCGGATAATACCGCACGCAATGAGAATGTGGGCGGCGAGATTCTCTGCCGCGTATTCTAGGGAAGGTGAACTGATATGTCTCGTATTGGCAAACTCCCGATCAGCGTCCCATCAGGTACGACTGTGACCATTAACGGCCAGACCCTGGAAGCCAAAGGCCCCAAGGGTCAGCTCTCTATTGAGCTGCCAGAAGTGATCTCAGCCAAGCTTGAAGGAGCAGAGCTGACGATTAATCCGCGCGATGATCTTGTCGAAGCGGCGAATGAAAAAATTCGCCTCAACGATGAGAAGGGGCGCAAGAAAATGACCTTCGCTCAGGCCCTTGACCCAAGTGCGCGCACCATGTGGGGCACCTCACGTGCGAATGCCGCAAATGTTGTTGAAGGTGCTGCACAAGGGTTCACCAAAACGCTGGAACTGGTTGGCGTTGGGTACCGCGCGCAGATGCAGGGCAAAGACCTGAAACTCGCGCTCGGCTTCTCTCACGACGTGATCTACAAGGCGCCTGAGGGCATCGAGATCAAGTGCGCCAAGCCAACTGAGGTCTCAATCACAGGCCCTGACAAGCAGATCGTTGGTCAGGTTGCTGCTGAAATCCGCAACTATCGCCGTCCTGAGCCCTACAAGGGTAAAGGTGTGCGCTATCAGGGCGAATATGTCCGCCGCAAGGAAGGCAAGAAGAAGTAGCCATGTTGACGTCACGCGAAAAACATATGCGCCGAACATATCGCAATCGTGCCAAGCTGCGTAAGGCAGCTGAGGGTGCGCTGCGTTTGTCAGTTGCCCGTTCGGGTAAGAATATCTCTGCCCAGATTATTGATGATGAGCAGGGTTTGACCCTTGCTTCTGCATCCACGCTGGAAGCCGACGTTCGTAAGGGATTGAAGTCCACGTCGAACATTGAAGCGGCGAAGAAAGTCGGGGCTTTGGTCGCTGAGCGCGCCAAGGCTGCAAAAATTGAAGACGTCGTGTTCGATCGCGGCGGATTTAGGTTCCACGGCCGGGTCAAAGCCCTGGCAGATGCCGCCCGCGAGGGCGGACTGAAGTTCTAGGAGACTGACCATGGCTGAAGAACGAGGAAGAGGTCGTGGCCGCGGTGATCGCCGCAAGGGTCGTGACGAAGAACAGCAAAGCGAATTTGTCGACAAGCTGGTTGGCATCAACCGCGTCGCAAAGACCGTTAAAGGTGGTAAGAATTTCGGTTTCGCCGCTCTGGTTGTTGTTGGTGATCAAAAGGGCCGCGCAGGCTTCGGCAAGGGTAAAGCCCGCGAAGTGCCTGAGGCGATCCGCAAGGCAACCGAAGAAGCCAAGCGCAATATGGTTCGTGTGCCGCTTCGCGAAGGACGCACCCTGCATCATGATGGCCGTGGCCGTCATGGCGCGGGTAAGGTGGTTCTGCGTGCAGCGCCTCCCGGAACCGGCGTGATCGCGGGTGGTCCAATGCGTGCGGTTATGGAAGTTCTGGGCATCCAGGACGTTGTTGGCAAGTCCATCGGCTCCTCCAACCCGTACAACATGGTTCGCGCGACATTTGCCGCTCTGAAAGGTCAGGCGAGCCCGCGCTCTGTTGCGTCCAAGCGCAGCCTGAAGGTTCAGGACATTGTTGGTCGTCGCACCGATGGTGCCTCTGAGGCTGGCATGGCCGAAGCGGCTGAAGCGTAAGAAGAGGATCTGACGATGGCGAAAGCAAACACAACGCTGACCGTGCGCCAAACTGGCAGCCCGATCCGCCGCGCGCCGGACCAGCGTCAAACGCTGGTTGGTCTCGGTCTGAACAAGATCGGCCGGACACGCGTGCTTGAAGATACACCCGCCGTTCGCGGCATGATCAACAAGGTTTCCCACCTTGTCGAAGTCGTCGAGGGATAGATCACATGAAACTCAACGAACTCTCCCCAGCCGCAGGCTCCACCAAGAATCGGCACCGTGTCGGTCGCGGTGTTGGCTCTGGCAAGGGCAAGACCGGTGGCCGCGGTGTCAAAGGTCAAAAGTCTCGCTCAGGTGTTGCCATCAATGGCTTCGAGGGCGGTCAGATGCCAATCTATATGCGCCTACCGAAGCGTGGCTTCACCGCGCGCAACTCAAAGACACACGCCTGGGTGAACCTCGGAATTCTGTCCAAGGCGATCGAAGCTGGTAAGCTCGATACCAAGTCAGAGATCACTGAAGAGACCCTCGTTGCAGCGGGCGTTGTGCGCCGTTTGCGCGATGGTGTTCGCTTGCTCGCTAAAGGCGCAGCGCCGAAAAAGGTGAACATCACCGTGACAGGTGCAAGCAAGGCGGCGATCGAAGCGATTGAGAAAGCTGGTGGCAAGGTGACCCTTACGGGGCCTACAAAGGAAGAAAAAGCCGACTAATTCGGTCATTTTTCCAGCTAGCATCTTCACAAATCCTGTTTCGCCGCCAATCTTGGCGGCGAACGTGTTTCCGGGAAGGGAGTCCCCCCATTGGCCACAGCTGCTGAACAACTCGCGCGGAATATGAATTTCGGGACCTTTGCGAAAGCAAAGGAATTGCAGAACCGAATCATCTTCACCCTGTTTATTCTGGTCCTTTACCGGCTCGGGACCTTCATCCCGCTGCCAGGTCTGGATGCAGCTGCCTTCTCCCAGTACTTTGAAACGCAGGGCGGCGGCATGCTCGGCAGCATGAATATGTTTGCTGGCGGCGCCGTGGAGCGGATGAGTATCTTCGCGCTGAACGTGATGCCGTATATTACGGCCTCGATCATCATCCAGATGATGACCTCATCGGTGCCTTCGCTTGAGAAGCTCAAGAAAGAAGGGGAAGCCGGCCGCAAACAGATCAACCAGTATACTCGCTACCTCACGCTTGGGTTTGCGATTGTGCAGAGCTTTGGCATTGCCTCGGGGCTGTCAGGGTTTGCGTATGACGATATTCCAACCTGGTTCTTCATCATTACCGCTGTCACGACCTTTACCGGCGGGACCATGTTCCTGATGTGGATGGGTGAGCAGATCACCGCACGCGGTGTCGGGAACGGGATCTCGTTGATCATTTTTGCTGGCATTATCGCCGAGATGCCGCGCGCGATCTTCAACCTCTTCAGCGGCTCGAGAGAGCAGGGCGTGAATGTTGTGTTTGTTGTGGGTATTGCAGCGCTGGTTGTCGTGCTGACCTTGTTCATCGTGTTTATTGAGCGCTCGCAGCGCCGCGTCCTGATCCAGTATCCAAAACGTCAACAGGCGGCCGGACAGGCAGCACAAGGGCAAAGCTCGTTCATGCCGCTCAAGCTGAACACCTCCGGGGTTATCCCGCCAATCTTCGCGATTGCGATCCTCATGCTGCCAATGACCGCAGTTGGTCTGATGGGCGGCAATACCGCTGATCCCAATGCAGTTGCCAACTCAACCGGCATTGTGGCCTGGATCGCAACCAATTTCTCGCCCGGCAGCTGGACCTATATCATTACTTACGGTGTGCTCGTGGCGTTCTTCTGCTTCTTCTACACCTCAATCATGTTCAACCCGGAAGAGACCGCGGACAATCTTCGCAAGTATGGCGGCTTCGTCCCCGGCATCCGTCCGGGTAAGAACACAGCCGCCTACTTCGACTATGTGCTGACTCGACTCACCACCATTGGTGCGATTTATCTGGTTTTTGTATGTTTGATGCCAGAAGTGCTTCGTCGATATGTGCCAGGAATTCCGTTCTATATTGGCGGAACATCCTTGCTGATCGTGGTTTCCGTGACCATGGACACCGTGACGCAGATACAGTCGCACCTAATTGCGCATCAATACGAAGGGTTGATTAAGAAATCGCGGCTGGGAGGCAAGCGTAAAAAATGAATTTGATCCTGTTTGGACCGCCAGCGGCGGGCAAGGGCACACAAGCCAAGAAACTTGTCGCCGAGCGAGGCTTTGTGCAGCTTTCAACTGGTGACATGCTGCGCGCAGCGATCGCTTCCGGCTCAGAACTTGGTCATCAGGTGAAGTCCATTCTGGAGGAGGGGGCACTCGTCTCCGACGAGATTGTGATTGCGCTAATTGACGAACAGCTGACCCTGCAAAAGGGGGCCCCAGGCTTCATCTTTGATGGTTTCCCGCGCACGGTTGGTCAGGCCGAAGCTCTGGACGAGCTATTGTCTAAACGCGGAACAGAAGTGCACCTCGTTTTGCGTCTGGTTGTTGATGAGGCTCAAATTCTGGAGCGTGTCACCAAGCGCTTTGAGGAGCAGGGTCGCAAGGACGACAATCCTGAAACCTTCTCCTTCCGGTTGGAGAAGTATAATCAGGATACAGCCCCGCTCGTGCCGATTTACGCAGAGCGTGGAAAGCTGGTTGAGGTTGACGGCATGGCCTCGATTGACCAAGTTAGCAGCGGTATTGAACAGGCACTGAAAGAAGCCGTTTAAGCTGCTGAATCAGTGGTTGACGTGCGGCTTTGCGCGTCTATAACGACCCACTTCGTTAAGAGGACGAGCTTACAAGCGCTCGGTGCGTCAAAACACTGTGCGAACTGGGGCTTCCTTTTTGATAATTTAGGAGACTGGCTTTGGCCCGTATTGCAGGCGTCAACATACCGACGAACAAGCGTGTCCCAATCGCGCTTCGCTATATTCATGGCATTGGCCCATCAATGGCTAATGAAATCTGTGACAAGATCGGCATCGCTCCAGAGCGCCGCGTTGCAGACCTGTCGGATGCCGAAGTCATTCGTATCCGCGAAACAATCGACAGTGACTGCATGGTTGAAGGTGACCTTCGCCGTGAAGTTTCACTCAACATCAAGCGTCTGATGGACCTTGGCTGCTACCGCGGACTTCGTCACCGCAAGCGCCTGCCGGTTCGCGGTCAGCGCACTCACACAAACGCCCGTACTCGCAAGGGTCCGGCCAAGCCGATTGCCGGCAAGAAGAAATAGGATCGCCCCAGCATGGCTCGCCAGACAACCCGCGTAGCAAAACGTGCCCGGAAGAATATTTCTTCCGGCGTTGTGCATGTTAACTCCAGCTTCAACAACACTATGATCACCATTTCGGATGCGCAAGGAAATACAATTTCTTGGTCATCGTCCGGGACTATGGGGTTCAAGGGCTCTCGTAAGTCCACACCTTATGCGGCGCAGGTTGCTGCTGAAGATGCGGCCAAGAAAGCCATGGAGCATGGTCTTCAGACGGTTGAAGTCAATGTGCGTGGCCCAGGCTCAGGCCGTGAAAGCGCGCTGCGTGCGCTGCAGGCTGCTGGTCTGACCGTCACCGCGATCCGTGACACCACCCCAATCCCGCACAATGGCTGTCGCCCGCCGAAACGTCGCCGCGTATAGTCCTTACCAGAATTACACTACAGGAGGCCGCCCATGGCCGAACTCGAAGCTGTCGTAAATGATCGCAACTGGAAGGCCCTGATCCGGCCGAACCGCCCGCGCGTTGAGCCGGGCCGGGATGGAACACGTATTGCCAAACTGGTGATCGAGCCTCTGGAACGCGGTTTTGGGACGACACTCGGGAATGCTCTGCGCCGTATTTTGCTCTCATCGCTTCAGGGCGCTGCGATCACCGGCGTTCAGATTGATGGCGTTGTACATGAGTTTTCCTCTATTCAGGGTGTGCGTGAAGATGTCACCGCTATCGTCCTGAACTTGAAGCAAATTGCGGTCGACATGCAGTCTGACACGCCAAAGCGGATGATCCTGAAAGCTTCAGGCAAGGGTGAAGTGAAAGCGGGTCAGATCGAAACACCGGGTGATGTAAAAATCCTGAACCCAAACCTGGTGATCTGTACGCTGGATGACGACGCTGATCTGCATATGGAATTCACCGTTGCGACAGGTAAGGGCTATGTCCCGGCGACGGAAAACCGTCCCGAAGATGCGCCGATTGGTTTCATTCCGGTTGATGCGATCTATTCACCTGTCCGCCGCGTTGGCTATCAGGTCGAAGACACCCGCGAGGGCACGGTTCTCGATTATGACAAACTGTCCCTGACGGTTGAAACTGACGGCTCGATCTCACCGGAAGACGCTGTGGCCTATGCAGCCCGTATCATGCAGGATCAGCTACAGCTCTTCATCACATTCGAAGAGCCAGAGACGGAAAGCGCGAGCCAGACTGAAGAGAGCGACCTCGGCTTCAACCCGGTCCTGCTCAAGAAAGTCGATGAGCTGGAACTCTCTGTGCGTTCAGCCAACTGTCTCAAGAATGATAATATCGTCTACATTGGCGACCTTATCCAGAAGTCAGAAGCGGAAATGCTCCGCACGCCAAACTTCGGCCGCAAGTCCTTGAACGAGATTAAGGAAGTGCTGGCTGGTATGGGGCTGCACCTCGGTATGGATGTGCCGGACTGGCCACCAGAAGATATCGAAGCGCTCGCCAAGAAGTATGACGACCACCTATAGGACTGTCTGCCTGGGAAGGCACACAAGGAGACCAAAATGCGCCATGGCATTGCACACCGTAAGCTGAACAGAACAGCCTCTCACCGTAAGGCGATGTTCGCCAACATGGCGGCGTCCCTGATCGAGCATGAGCAAATCGTGACCACGCTGCCCAAAGCGAAGGAAATGAAGCCGTTCATGGACAAGCTGATCACACTGGCCAAAAAGGGTGACCTTCACGCGCGCCGTCAGGCGATTGCCAAGGTTCGCAATAAAGACGCCGTGCACAAGCTGTTCGAGGTGTTTGGCGAGCGCTACAAGGATCGCAATGGCGGTTACACCCGCGTCCTGAAAGCTGGTTATCGCTTCGGTGACAACGCCCCGCGAGCTGTGATCGAACTGGTTGACCGCGATGAAGAGGCAAGAGGCGCCGCCGATCGTGCACGCCACGAAGCTGAAATGGAACTTGTCGAAGAATAGACGACCTTAAAACCAAGTTTAAAGAACCCGGCCAATCTGGTCGGGTTTTCTTTGGCTTGGCAGGGCTTCAGCGTTGAAAGTATCGCATCAGTTTGGTTCGCAATTTTTTCGCGACATCCGGGGTAATCTTGCCAAGGATGCCGCGCTTGCTTTCTGGAATATGCGCAGTGGTGTCTTCGCCTGCGTTGAAGACATAATAATCGAAGATATCACGCCAATACGCACGCTCTGCTTCTGAGCGATCTCGAAATGCCAGAATAGCATGATCCAGCGCCGGTTCGGGCAGACCGAACACGCTCGGCGGTTGGCGCCACCAATAATTGATCAGGATGTTGAAGGGCTCCAGCCCGTCGACGTGGTGCCACCAGAGCGGCGGCATATATAGCGCATCCCCTGGCTCAAGCTCGGCGACTGCCGCGCTCTCAAGTGCCTTGCGAAAGCGCGGGTGTGTCTCGAAATCGGGGTTGATGACATCGACCATCGAAATCGTGCGCCCTGCTGGGGTATTGTCAGTTGGGCCAAGGTAAAGGTCCCGGAAGGCTTGCGGCGGGAACACGATAAAGCGCCGGCGACCGGCAACAACGCAGGCAAGGTTGGACTGGGAGTCATTATGAGGCGCGATCCGGGTTCGTGTGCCTAACCAAATCCGACCAAAGGCGGATCGCCCGCCCAGATCGATCGGGTTTTGCGCTTGTAGTCCCGGAAACACGCTCTCAATGGCCGTCGCTGCCACATAGAGGCAGGGTTGCTCCGCCTGACCTTCAACTGCAGCGATCTGGTCGAAGACCTGTCTCATATCCGACTTCTGGTTCGTCACGTTCAGGGACATGTCATCCTTGTAGAAGATCCGGCCCTGGTTTTCCGCCGGGCCATGGGAAACCATGACCGGCTGCTGGTTGTAGAAGTTCAGCAAATAGTCTCGTACGGCAGCTGGGGACTGCTGACCCGCCCGCACCATGGGCCAGTCCCTGACCAGGCCACGCACCACGTATGGCGTGGGCGCAGAAAAGTCGTCTTCCGCGAGATTTGCGCCAGTCTCAAGCGCTTTGACGGGAATACGCGGCAGGTCGTCAATGTAGCTTTTAGTCATGGTTGCCAATTTAGGGCCTGCCTGCTGGTTCTCGCCTGATGTCGATCTACAGGCGTTAGGGGTCCAACCCGGCACGGGTCAAGTCCGGCAAGGCGTCGACCTGTCTCTTACGCCCAGTGCGCCTTCAGCGCGGCGGCCAGCTGCGGCGCGCGCTCAATGATCGACCAGTGTCCGGTCTGCTCCTGCTTGTTCAGCGCGACGCCCGTGTCTGCGGCAAATTTCTCCGCCACCCAGACCGGTACATACGGGTCGTCAACGCCCCAGAAGATCAACGCACGCTTCGGCAGCTTTGCGATATCTGCATACCAGTCCGTCCCCACTGTTTTGGCAGAGCGGTAGAGTTTCAGGATCGCGCCTTTCATGTCGCTATTCCAGTGCGCGGTTTCTTCCGTTGCGAGATCGGGCGGAATACCTTCATCGATAATCGCTTTTTTTAGTGCAGCGGCGGACGTCAGGGCCATCATCAGCTCGCCGATGATCGGGGTTTGCCAGCGCCGCGCCATGGTGTGCCACTTATACTCAGGATGGGGCAGGGCATTGGCGACCGTCCAGGTCCGCACCAGATCCGGGCGCAGGCTGGCGACCCGGATCGTGATGATCGCGCCCCAGTCATGCCCGACAAGATCGACGGGGCCATGCTCAGCAGCCACCGCCTCAATTTTATCAGCGTACCAGTCGACATAAGCTTCTTTGGTGCAGGCAAAGCCATCAGGAACAGGGCTGGCAAAGCCTGGCATCGCGGGCGCGACAAAGCTGCCCGGCTCCAGTTGAAGCGCCTCAATCACCGGCCCCCACATGGCCGGCGTATCCGGAACCCCGTGCAAAAAGAAAACCTTGGACATGGCGACAGCACTTCCCTCAAATCCCGGTATCAAGTCTCTCAGCGAAAGGGCGGCGTGGCAATGCCTGAAGACGAGCGAAAAGCCAGCGGCTTAGATGGGGCGAGTTTGAGACGCTCGCTTAATGTCTTCTCTGGGTTTCGGAAGTCCCGGTGCTAAGATTTACGATACCTTGAAATAGCGCGGTGATCCCTCAGGATGAAAGTGATAGTTTTGTGCCCCCATGACGACAAAACTGATCGATAGTATAATTTGACCACTTTATTCAGTTGAGGGAATGAATGAGATGAATCTGAAGTTTCTTCGTGCGGGCCTTGAATTACCAACACTGATCATAGCGACCAGCCTTGCTATAGTGGCAGCCTGCTCTGCAACTAGGAGTACGGAAACGGCCTCTGCATTGACGTCGGAAGATGCCACGACAGGATTGTTTGTTAAATCGGATTTCGAAGTGCCAACATTGGCCGAAGCTGATGGCTTTAAGCTGGTACCATTGGGCCCAGATGTGGTGAAGGTCGATTTCGATGCTTACATGTCGTCGATCGATCATCTGCAGAAAACATTTACGCGGAGCACGAGTTGGCCTCACAAAGACATTTCTTATGATGATGCTATGCAAGATATGTTGAACGAACAGGCGAGATTTAACAGTCGCGAGTCCTTCGCCTACGCCGTCTTGACGCCCGATGGTAGTCGCGAGCGCGGGAGCGTCTACGTTAGTCCGAGTCCTGTTGAGAGTTATGATGCTGTCGTCAGATTCTGGGTTACGAAAGCTGAATATGACGATGGTTTCGACGCTGAACTCAACGAATGGGTAGCGGACTGGATACAAACGGAATGGCCGTTTATGCAAGTCGCATATCCCGGCCGCGCGATAGAATGGGTTGATTGGGATGCTCTTCTTGCGGTGGCTAAGCCCTGAAAATTTAGAAACGCCACGCGCCAACTGAAGACTTTCTGCGCTTCGCGCACAATGAGTGCTTTGGACTAAAAGTAGACGTTACGAGCGAGCGTTTTAGGGCGACCTAAGCCGCTCTCGGGCACGTCCATGTCATCTTGACCGTGTTGGACACGTTTCGACTTATCCTACACCTGAAAACCTGACTTATGATCAGGCGCATGGATCTTGCGCTGCAATCTCGTTTCTATGCCAACGTGCCGGTTTGGCTCTGGCCGTTTGTGTTCGCGCAATTGCTGGCGCTGAGCATGCGCTGTGATGAGACCGGGCGTGGGGAAGGCCTGCTTAGCATTTGCCGGGTCACCGGCCGTGTTGATCTTCTCTATCTCAGCGATGATCCGCGCGCGCCCAAACCGTGGACGCCTGAGCAGGTTTGGGACTATGTACGCCCTTTGGACCGGCTCTTCAGGCTTGAGCCCGCCGGTATAGGTCAGGACGACATGCTACGGGGGGCTTTCTCCTGTTTTATGTTCGAGCAAATTGCGGTTCTGCGTTGCCTGCTCCTCCCTGTGCGCCTCGACTCCTCGTAACGACCGATCGCTTGACCCCCGTTTGTCGCCACCCGCTCTTGGTCTCAAGAGGTCGGGATAGTTGCTCTGGCCGCGCTTTCCGCTTCGTCAGGCTTGCCCGAACCGGTCACAGCACGGCATGATATCCTCAACAACGGAGGACAGGCCTATGAAGACGGCAATTACGGAAATGTTTGGTATTGAGCACCCGATCATTCAGGGGGGGATGCACTATGTTGGCTTCGCTGAAATGGCGGCGGCGGTCTCAAATGCGGGCGGCCTTGGGATCATCACAGGACTGACCCAGAAGACGCCTGAGGATCTCGCCAATGAAATCGCCAAGTGCCGCGACATGACCGACAAGCCGTTCGGCGTGAACATCACCTTCCTGCCAACGCTGAATCCGCCGGATTATCCAGCGATTGTCAAAGCGGTGATTGATGGCGGCGTCAAAGCGGTTGAGACGGCTGGACGCAACCCGGCACAAGTCCTCCCGGCCCTGAAGGATGCCGGGATCAAGGTCATCCACAAGTGTACCTCGGTGCGTCACTCGCTGAAGGCGCAGGATATTGGCTGTGATGCGGTGTCTGTCGACGGGTTTGAGTGCGGCGGTCACCCTGGCGAAGACGATGTTCCGAACATGATCCTGCTACCGCGCGCGGCCGATGAGCTGGACATTCCGTTTGTCTCCTCTGGTGGGCAGGCTGATGGACGCTCACTAGTCGCTTCGCTGGCGATGGGCGCTGACGGCATGAATATGGGCACGCGCTTTATCGCGACCAAGGAAGCGCCGGTGCATGAGAATGTGAAACAGGCCATCGTCAACGCGTCCGAGCTCGATACGCGCCTTGTTATGCGCAGCCTGCGCAATACCGAGCGCGTTCTCACCAATGGCGCAGTCGAACGCCTGATCGAGAAAGAGAAGATGCTCGGCGACAAGATCAAGTTCGAAGACATTATTGACGAGGTTGCCGGTGTCTATCCGCGTATCATGATGGAAGGCGATATGGATGCCGGGGCCTGGTCCTGCGGTATGGTTGCTGGCCTGATCAACGATATCCCGACCTGTCAGGAGCTGATTGACCGGATCATGAAAGAGGCTGATGAGATCATCAATCAGCGTCTGGCCGCGTTCTCCAAGGGCACAGTCGACGCCTAAGCAATAGCGTCTTCAGAGGAGACAATAGATGACGGATATTTCCGGACGGGTGGCGTTCATTACAGGCGCCGCCAGCGGGCTCGGCTTGGCCATGGCAAAGTCTTTTGCCGCGCGCGGCGCCAAAGTGATGCTCTCGGACCGCGATGCGACCAAGCTTGCGGCCGCCGAGGCAGAGCTGAAAGCCAGCGGCGCGGATGTGGCCTCTGTCATCTGTGACGTCACCGATGTGGAGGCGGTCAAAGCTGCCGCGCAGGCTACGGTGGAACGCTTTGGGAAGGTCCATCTGGTGGCCAATAATGCCGGTGTTGGGCTAGGCGGAAAGCCCGGCGAAATTGCCATCGAAGACTGGCGCTGGGTGGTCGATATCAACCTGATGGGCGTGGTGCACGGGGTTGAAGTGTTCACGCCAATCTTGCAGGCGCAGGGCGAAGGCGGGCACTTCATCAACACAGCCTCTATGGCCGGGCACTCCATCCCACCGGGCATGGGCCCCTATGTCGCGACCAAGTTTGCGGTCGTTGGTTATTCAGAAGCTTTGCAGATGGAGCTTGCCGAGTCCGGCATCGGGGTCAGCATTCTCTCCCCGGCCTGGGTGAAGACCAACATCCACAATACCGGCTTTGACCGCCCCTCTGGCGGACCAACGCTTGAGGAAGCGAAGTCGGATCCTGGTTATCAGCAGATGGCGGCGGTGATCGAAGGCGGTCTTGATCCCGATGCAGTGGCAAATTGGGTCTCAGACTGTGTTGAGGCCAACCGTTTGCATATCTTTACGCATGTCGATTTCAGCCCGGTGATCGATCATCGCTTTGCGCAGATCAAGGCTGACTACAAAGCCATCGCCGATGATGGGCGGTTCAGCAAATAGGGCGCGCCTGGTGACGGTCTAGGCGGTTGCGGAGGCGTCAGTGATTGCGGAAGCGATTGCCGCTTCGTCCATGTCCTTGGTGATTTCCGCAACGATTTCACCGGTGTTGGTATCGATCAGAAACATCATGCCGGTTTTGATTTTGTCCCCGAACCGGGCTTCGAGCGTGTCTTTCACGCCAAGGGTCTGCGCGTCAGCGAAGAACGCATCGGCGTCGCGGGCGGAGTAGTCAAGTGCAAAGAACTCGACGTCCTCAAAGGTGTTCGCCGACTTTACGCTGGAGACCTTCGGGTCAAGCACCTTGCAGCTGCCACACCAGCTGGCATAACTGATCACTGCGATGACGCTCGTCTCTTCCATCGGCGCGGTAATTGGCGTTGTGGCTGCAATGCTACCCGGCTCAGCGACTGAGCTCCCGGAACAGGCAGCAGCAAAGATGAAGGCGGATGCGGCGAGGACTGAACGCATGAATGGCTCCTGATTGTGAAAGCCTTGCGTATCACGCAGGTTGATGTCTGCGCGGTCACAACCGCTCACGTTCGCGTTATCCAAGCTTTGCCAGATCAGCGCCTTTGCGGGCCAGTTCATCAGCCCTTTCGTTGCCCGGATCGCCAGCATGACCTTTGACCCAAACCCACTCAATCGAATGGCGGGCACAGGCCTCCTCCAGAGCTTGCCAGAGATCCTTGTTCTTGACGGGTTTCTTTGCGGCGGTTTTCCATCCATTGCGCTTCCAGCCATGGATCCACTTGGTTAGACCGTCTTTCACATATGTACTATCTGTATGTAGGGTTACATTTGAGGCCGACTTGAGCGCGTTCAGAGCCTCAATCGCGGCCATCAATTCCATGCGATTATTCGTCGTCTCCGGCTCGCCGCCATAGAGCTCTTTCTCGTGGCTGCCGGATTTGAGCAGAACACCCCATCCGCCGGGACCAGGATTACCGCTGCAGGCCCCGTCGGTCCATATGTTTACATCTGACTTTTTCATCTCACGCACGTGGCCTGTTTTGGCTTTTGGTTCAAGATATCTATCGCGACGTTGGGGCTATGCCGGTGTTGCTGTGTGACTTAAGACAAGTTCATGATGCAACAACCTGATGCCGCCATTTGTCTTATTGGTGATGAATTGCTGTCCGGGCGGACGCGCGATACCAACACGCAGACGATTGCGCGCTTCCTTGCGCCTTATGGCATACCGGTCCGTGAAGTGCGTATCGTGTCGGATGATCAGCCTGCTATTGTCGCCGCCGTGAACGCTTTGCGTGAGACGTATACTTATGTGTTTACAACAGGCGGGATTGGCCCAACCCACGATGACATCACCGCCGACGCCATTGCGGCTGCTTTCGGGGTCGACATTGGCGAGCATCCTGAGGCGCTGAAAATCCTGTCTGAGCGATATGCTGCGGTCGAGACCGAGTTCACGACAGCTCGGCGGCGCATGGCTCGTATTCCGGGCGGCGCAAGCTTGATCGCCAATCCGGTCTCTGGTGCGCCGGGGTTTCAGACCGGCAATGTCTTCACACTCGCAGGTGTCCCCAAGATTGTTGAGGGGATGCTGGATGATATTGGTCACCGGCTTGAAGGCGGCGCTGTGGTTGAGAGCGTGACGGTGCGCGGTGCGGGCCTGCGGGAAGGGGATTTGGCCGAGGCCCTCGGCGCTTTGGCAACACAGTTTGAACCCATTTCGCTCGGGTCGTATCCTTGGTTTCTCAACGTACAGGATCACGGGGTCGCCCTTGTGGCGCGCGGCGCAGATAAAGCCCGCCTTAAGGCCGCAGGCGATGCTTTGGAGGCGCTGGTTGCCGCGCAAGGTGTGACACCAGACCGGTTCTCAGGCGAAGACAAGGACGCAGGTCCTGCCCGCGCAGAGGCTGACGAAACCCAGTAAGGAAGCGAGGGCCATGTTTCTAACCCGAACGCCCGTTTTGATTTTTCTGTTTCTCGCCATGCTGGCGATTGGATACTCGTTTTCCGGCGTCAGAGCTGCGGTTGATGGCCCCATACTGGATATGTTGATGACGGGTGAGGCGGCGCAGGCGCGGCTGGCAGAACTCAATGCTGAACAGCGCCGAGCCCATTTCTGGGCCACTATACTCAATGATACGGCTTATCCGCTGGCTTATGGCGGTTTGTTGGCCGGTCTGGCCCTGCGGTTTGGCGGGAAAACTCTGGCTATACCGGCTGCCGGGGCTGCGCTCACTGACCTTGCAGAGAATACAGTACAAGCGCTTGCCTTGTCGGGCACGGCGGACCTTCTGGTTGCAAAGACGGTTTTGACGCCATTGAAATTTGGCCTTTTTGCTCTTGCGGCAGTGATTGCACTTGGCTTACTGCTTCGCTCAGGATGGCGGGCATTACAGTCCCGCTAAGACCCGAGAAGAAGAAAAATGTCTGACCCAATTGTTCTGGTTGAACGCGATGGCCCGGTTGCCATCATTACACTCAACCGCCCCGATGCTCTCAACGCACTGAACCGCGCCCTCCGTGCTGAGCTTGTGCGAACGTTCTCGCAACTGGCTGAGGATGAGACGGTCCGCGCGGCGGTTCTGACTGGCGCTGGCCGTGCGTTTACGGCTGGCGTTGATCTAAAGGAAGCCGGGCAGACAGGCTTTGCCCTCGGCGCGGATGGCGGGGATATCGATCTTGCCAAGGGCCTTGCCGCGTTTCCGTGGCCGATCATCGGTGCGATCAACGGATTTGCGATTACGGGTGGCTTTGAACTCGCCCTGATGTGTGATGTTCTGCTCGCCTCTGAAAACGCCAAGTTTGCTGACACACATGCGCGCGTTGGGATTATGCCAGGCTGGGGCCTGTCGCAGAAGCTGTCACGTCTGATCGGGATCAGCCGCGCGAAGGAGCTGTCTTTCTCCGGTAACTTCCTTGATGCTGAGACCGCAGAGCGCTGGGGCCTTGTGAATCGTGTTTATACTGCAGACGCGCTTGTGCCAGCGGCGCGCAAGCTTGCACATGAGATGGCAGGCTGCGATCCGATGCTACTGAAGCAATACAAGGCTGTTATCGATGACGGCTTTGCGAGCAGTTTTGGCGATGGACTGGCGATGGAAGTCGAGCGCTCTGCTGAACACGCTGCAAGTGTCACCGCTGAGAGTGTAGAGCAGGCGCGCCAGGCCGTAACTGCGCGTGGGCGTGTCCAGCAGAGTTAGTTATTTGTAATGTGAAACAGGCGTTTCTCCCTGTTTTCTTTGGGTTTTGTGCGCAGTGATGGGCACATTGCTGTTGCAAATAACACGCGCCTGCCTAGAAAAAACGGGTGGATTGCTGATTAGTTGCAAGTGATGTCTCGCGTATTTTACAGAAAACGCTTAGGTATCAACTCATACGGGTGATTCCGTAAAATCCTGCGGTCGTGTGACAATGGTGTCCACACGGCAGACACAATGGGGAAGAGTATGAAGAAAACTCTTATGTGCGCGACAGCCGCGGCCGCTATGGCATCCGCTGGTAATGTCGCTTTTGCCGATGAAGGTTGGTACGGTCGTGCCGATCTTGGCTATACCTTTGCTGGTACTGTTGATCACGACGCACCGGCGGATACGCCGTTCACACTTGCTGGTGATTCTGACATCGAAGAAGATGACAGCGTAGTGGGCTTCGATTTCGGTGTTGGATATGGATTTGATAACGGCTTCCGTATCGAAGGTGTTGTCGGCCACCGCTCAGGCGACTTGACGGCGTCAGAAGAAGTGAATGGCGGCGTACCGCCAATGATTGGCGCACTTGATACGGCGCGTGCTGTTTATTCGCTTCACACAGACGGCAAAGTTGCGGTCACTGACGCGATGCTGAACGGTTTGTATGATTTTAACCGTGACGGTGCTCTACAGCCTTATCTCGGTCTTGGTATCGGTTATGCGGGTGTGAAAGCCAACGCGCGTTCTCTTGCTGTCACAGAGATCGACGCAGCGAACAACATCGTTGGCGTGTTCCGTGCGAATGGTTTCAACGATAGTGATACAGGCGTTGCTTATCAGGCACTTGCGGGGATCGGCTACACGCTGAGCGAGCGTCTGACACTTGATCTTGGTTATCGCTATTTCACGCTTCCTGATATGGATCTTGATGGTGTTGGCCCGGATGGTTCGTTGGTCGAGTATGAGGCTGACTACACAGATCACACGGCGACAATCGGTCTGCGGTATGCGTTCGGTGCACCGGCACCTGTGCCAGTGGCACCTCCGCCGCCGCCACCTCCGCCGCCTCCACCGCCACCTCCGCCACCACCACCTCCGCCGCCACCGCCTCCACCACCAGTGGAAGAAGTGGCTCCGGCCGTGGCAGCTTGCTCAACCGTGAACCAGGAATTCGTGGTTTACTTCGAGTGGGATGGTTCTGACCTCACGAGCCAGGCGTCTGCTGTTGTTGATCAGGCGATCGCCAACATTCAGGCCCGTAGCGATTGTTCAACGGGTGACGTGACCATTGTCGGGCACACCGACACATCCGGTAGTTCAGCCTACAACCAACGCCTGTCTGCACGTCGTGCGGCGGTTGTTGCTGGCGCGCTGCAAAGCCGCGGTATCGACGCCGAGGCGATTACAACAGCGGCACGTGGTGAGGATGATCTTGCCAAAGAGACACGCGACGGTGTTCGCGAGCCTCTGAACCGTCGTTCAGAAGTGACCATCATCGTCGAATAAGACGATTTTATATCTCTAACGAAGTGGCCCGGCTGTTCAGTCGGGCCATTTTGGTTTTGGGGTGGTTGTAAGGTGCGTTACGAGTTAGTGACCGCCCCAGGCCTTCAGCGCGGCCTTGGCGATGGGCGCTCCCCATTCCTGTAGGAAGTGACCGCCTTCATCAATGATCATTGGTTCGGGGCAATTTCTGATCTGCGCCTTAAGCGCCAACATTTGCGGGATGCCCAAGACAGGATCTGACCCGCCAATCGCCATGAAGGTCTCGCCTTGCCACGCGTCAGACCACCAGGTCGCAGCCCGTTTTGAAGTCTCCACCCCTTCCATGCCGGGGTCTGTCATGACCAATTCAGGGAAGCGGCGGACGCCAGCTTTGTAGGTCTGGTCCGGATAGGGCGCGGCATAGGCCTCTGCTTCATCATCTGTCAGAACCGAGGTTGCACGTTTCATCAGACCAGCGACGTCCAAGTCAGGTTGTGTGCGATTAAAAGTGCGCCAGGCATCAAAGCCTTCGCCGGGTGACTGCCCGACAGCGATTGCGGTATTCATAACCAGTAATCGTGAGAACCGGTCCGACATGTCCATGGGAATGGTGAGCCCGAGCAAACCACCCCAGTCCTGGCAAACGAGCGTAACATTCTTGAGATCGAGCGCCTCAATAAGCGCAACCATCATGTTGCGGTGAAAATGGAACGTGTAGACCGCATCCTCTACCGGCTTGTCGGATCGTCCAAAGCCGAGCCAGTCCGGACAGATAACGCGAGCGCCGCTGTCGACAAAAACAGGGATCATTTTCCGATAAAGGTAAGACCAGCTTGGCTGGCCGTGCAGGCAGAGAAACACCCGATCGGCATCCGCAGGGCCCTCATCAAGGTAGTGGACGCGCAGCCCCTCATAGCCTTTCAGAGTATCGATGTAATTCGGTTCATATGTGTAGCCCGGTAGGTTCGAAAACCGATCATTGGGTGTTCTCAAGGCTTCTAATGGCACGCTATTCCTCCCAGATTTCTTCAATGATGCGAATTTAAAGTGTATCTGCCAAGGGTCTCTCGACGAGAACCTGAAACCACAAGTCCAGAACAGAAAAAAGCCGCATCAACGAGTGATGCGGCCATGAGGAGGAGTGAGTTGAATAATTCGGTTATGATTTTGCAGCGGCGTTACACGCTTCGATGTCGGCTTCAGACAGAGCGTTTTTCTCGCTTGCGAAAGACGTGACACGTCCGACTTCCTTGGCGACCTGCTTACAGGTTCTGACCGTCGCCGTCTTGCGAGACAGGTCTGCTTTACAGGTGTCATCTTCACAGCTCCAAATCGCTTTGGCTGCTACGATTTCATCCGCGTCAGGCATGGATGTTTCGAGCGTGGCGGTGAAAGAGTTGCTGGCAAATGCGACACCGGTGAAGCCGATTGCAACGGCTGCGGAAATGAAAGAACGGATCATGGGAGGAAACCTTTGTTGAGTTCTAGGTCGTGGCCCCGTGCTTTTTTGCACGGTGAACGAGTGTCAAACTATAATCATTGAACATTTTGTCAATCGTTCAGGATAAAGTTTTTCTGAAATCGAGTCTCTTTTTTGTAGCGTCCGACGTCATCGGCTGATGTTTCTCTTCCGGTTAAAGTCGATGATGTGGTTCGCCTATTGCGCGAGTTGGCATGCAGGTTGCTGTCAAATCGGCAGTATTCGCACACTGTGCCATTCTGGAAGAAGGCAGCCAAATTATGTCGATGATCCCTGTAGTCACTGGGTTGTACAAACGTTTCAAAGCCGACGAGACCGGTGCAACGGCGATCATTTTGGGATTGGCAGTCATTCCCATGCTTATGGTCATAAGCTTTGCAGTGGACTTTTCTCGCCAGCTGAATGCCTCCAATCATCTTCAAAACTCTGTCGACACAGCTTCTTTGGCCGCTGCGCGAGCGATGGAGGATGCCAGTCTGACGGATTCAGAAATCATTTCCATTGCAACGGCTACGTTTTCAAACAACACGACGACGATGAACAATGATGTTATCTGCGGTGCGCCCTCGATTGTCATCAATCGTGATACGGGGCAGGTCGCTGTCGACGGCACGTGTAAGTTACCAACAATGCTTGCCGGCGGCCTCTGGAAAGATGAGGTGGGTGTCAGGTCGACTTCGACAGCCCAGGCTTCGATCACAAAGCTGGACCTTGCCCTGATGCTGGATGTTTCCGGTTCCATGGATGGTCAAAAGCTGATCGACCTCAAAGAGGCAGCGAAAGCGGCGGCTTCAACGCTGATTACACCGGAGACCGGCGACCGTGTTCGGATTGCCTTCAATACCTATTCAACCTCTGTGAATGCGGGCCTCTATGCTGAAGACGTTCTGGAGGACTATAATCCGTTGACCGATTCCAGCTGTGTTTCGGAGCGGACCGGAATTGCAGCCTGGAAAGATGATGCCCCGGATGCCGGTAAGTGGCTTGGCGATGAGCCGTCATCTTGCCCGACATCTTCCGTCTTGCCGCTGACGACCAATCTGACGACCTTTAATACCGAAGTCGAAGCACTGATTGCTGATGGGTATACGGCGGGTCACCTTGGTATTGCGTGGGCGTGGTACCTCATCTCTCCAGACTGGGGCGATATCTGGCCGAATGCATCCAAGCCTCTCGCCTACACTGAGCCAGCTTCCATGAAGGCTGTGATCCTGATGACGGATGGCAAATTCAACCGCGAGTACGAGGATACGCTGGGCAGCAGTAACGTACAGGCTAAGAAAATGTGCCAGAAGATGCGCGATGAAGGTGTACGGATTTATTCTGTCGCGTTTCAGGCCCCAAGCAGCGCGCAGGCAACCCTGAAAGACTGTGCGGGCGATGATGCGCGTTTCTTTGACGCTGGTGATGGCGATGAGTTGAAAAACGCATATGCCGCGATTGCGAGCGACCTGACCAAACTTTTACTGGTCGATTAGGAAGCAAAGAGACCAAATTCCACAACCAAGAGACTTGTCTGCTTGCCGCATCAGTGATTCGGAACTAGGTCTGCACTTGTAAAAACTCTGTTTCGGGAGAGTGTGAGGCCGTGTCCTCACCGCCGAAGGCGCAACCGCCCCGGAAACGCTCAGGCTCCTGGACCGGGACAGAGACAACACGCTGGAAAGAGGCGCATCATTTGATGGCAGCCTCGCCGAAGGAGCAAGCCGCGCGTTTATGCGGCGGAATCTCTCAGGCGCCGAGACAGCGGGGGCAGCACGGTAACCGCGGGTTCGCGGGACTCGCGCTGTTTCGAAAGGCGTCAAATGGCTGATACGAGCACAACAGAAGCGTTGAAGACGACGCCGCTACGCGATCTTCATATCGAGCGCGGTGGAAAAATGGTGCCCTTTGCCGGCTATGAAATGCCGGTGCAATTCGAGGGCGTTAAGCCTGAGCATTTGTGGACCCGTCAACATGCCGGGCTGTTTGATGTCAGCCATATGGGCCCGTGCTTTTTGTCACTGAAGGACGGTGTAGGACAGGCGGGCGCGCATGAGAAAATTGCAGCGCAAGTCGAGCGCCTTGTGCCAAGTAGCATCAAAACCCTGAAGCCTGGCCAATCGCGTTTGTCTGTGCTGCTGAATGATGAGGGCGGTATCCTCGATGATCTGATCATCACGCGCCCGGAAGTCGATGAGCTGCAGGGCGTTCTGTACATCGTCGTCAATGGCGCGGTTAAGCATCAGGACTGGGCGCTTTTCGAAAGCAAGCTTGGCGCTGAAACAAAGCTCACGCGCGCTGATGACCGCGCGCTTCTGGCGTTGCAAGGGCCAGAAGCGGTTGATGTGCTGAAGGACTATTTTCCCGGCTGCGAAGATCTGAAATTCATGCAGTCGCGTCGCATGTATTGGGATGATGTCCGCTGCGGGGTCGCGCGTTGCGGGTATACTGGTGAGGACGGGTTTGAAATCCTGATGTTTGCTGATGCGGCGGTTGAATTTGCCCGCCAGCTCCTCGCAGATCAAAGGGTTAAACCCATTGGGCTCGGTGCACGCGACAGTTTGCGGCTCGAAGCCGGACTTTGCCTGTATGGACATGACATGGATGCGTCCCGTGACCCGGTCGAAGCGGACCTGCAATGGGTTATCCAGAAGTCCCGGCGTGAACGCGCTGACTTTCCAGGGGCAGAGCGCATCCTTAAAGCGCTGGCCGACGGACCAGCCGAAAAACGTGTCGGTATTCAGCCACTGGAACGTGCACCAGCGCGTGAAGGAACAGAAGTGCACATGGGGGGTGCGAATGTCGGCAGGGTCACGTCTGGCGGGTTTGGACCAAGCGTCGAGAGACCGATCGCCATGGGCTATGTCCGCACGGATCTTGCCATTCCCGGAACGAAAATTGACCTCATGGTGAGAGGTAAGGCGCGCCCGGCTGAGGTTTGCGCCCTGCCTTTTGTCGCCCCGAATTACAAACGCTAACAGCTCGTTTTGCAGCTAACCGATTGGAGATCTTGAATGAGCACCTATTACACCGAAGACCACGAATGGATCCTCGTCGAAGGTGATGTCGGCACCGTTGGCATCACCGCGTATGCTGCTGAGCAACTTGGCGACGTGGTCTTTGTCGAAGTCCCCGAAGGTGGCGCAAATTACGGCAAGGGCGATGATATGGCCGTGGTTGAGAGTGTGAAGGCCGCGTCCGATGTCTACGCGCCGATTGCTGGTGAAGTGATCGAGGGCAATGACGCGCTGGCAGATGCGCCGGAGACCGTCAACGAGGACCCGGAGGGCAAAGGCTGGTTCTGTAAGCTGAAGCTCAGCGATGCTGGTGAGCTATCCGGGCTAATGGATGGCGACGCTTATAAGACTTACTGCGAGGGGCTTTAAATCATGAGATATTTGCCTCTGACTCAGGAAGACCGCACCGCGATGCTGAATACAATCGGCGCGGCTTCGGTCGACGACTTTTATCAGGACGTCCCTGAAAGCGCGCGGCTTGCCGGGCAGGTTGCGGGTCTGCCAGATCATCAGGGTGAACTGGCCGTTGACCGTCATCTCAGTGCCCTCGCGGCGAAGAATGTAACCGCGTCGGAAGGCGCGTTCTTTGTCGGCTGCGGGGCCTATAAGCATCACGTTCCGGCCAGCGTCGACATGATCATCCAGCGCAGCGAGTTTCTGACCACCTATACACCGTATCAGCCAGAGATTGCGCAAGGCACGCTGCAAACCCTGTTTGAGTTTCAGACCCAGGTCGCGGCGATGACTGCGATGGATGTTGCGAATGCCTCAATGTATGATGGGTCAACGTCCTGTGCAGAGGCCGCCGTCATGGCTTGCCGGGCCACACGGCGTAAGAAAGTGGTCCTGTCGGGCGGCGTGCATCCCCACTATGCTGAGGCAACACGCTTGCTATGCGAGGCACAAGGGATCGAAGTCGTCCAGCTGCCGCCAGCGATTGATGATGAGCTGGCGCTAGTAGAGCATGCGGACGGTGAGACGGCTTGCCTCATCGCGCAGAGCCCGAATGTGTTTGGCACAGTTACCGACCTGACACCGGTCTCTGAGGCCGCGCATGCCAACAAAGCCCTGATGGTCAGCGTCTTTACCGAGGCGGTCAGCCTTGGTCTGGTGACGCCTCCGGGCGAAATGGGAGCCGACATTGCAGTCGGTGAAGGTCAATCGATTGGGAACTCGCTCAATTTTGGTGGACCTTATGTTGGGTTGTTTGCCTGTACTCAGAAGCTGGTGCGCCAGATGCCGGGGCGACTGTGCGGAGAGACCGTCGATGCGGATGGAGAACGCGGTTTTGTACTGACCCTCTCCACACGTGAGCAGCACATTCGCCGTGAAAAAGCGACCTCAAACATATGTACGAATAGCGGTCTTTGTGCCTTGGCCTTTACAGCACACATGACGCTGCTTGGTAGTAAAGGCTTTAAGGACCTTGCCGTGCTCAACCATGAAGCGGCGTGTGATCTGGCAGACGCTTTAGAGGAAATCCCCGGCGTTGAAATCCTGACGCCGCACTTCTTCAATGAATTCGCTTTCCGCACCCAGATTGATGCGGAGGCCGTTCTGGCGATGCTGGAGGAGCGCGGTGTGCTGGGCGGCGTTCGTGCCTCCCGTATGCTTCCTGACGCAGGTATGGGCAATGTCGTCATTGCCGCTGCAACCGAGTGTACGACGCAAGATGATATCGCCGCCTATGCGGCGGCGCTTAAGGAGGTGGTGTAATGACCATGCAATCAATTGGCCGTCCGACGGCTCCTGTCGCGAATATTGCTTCCGACATTGAAACCCGCTCTGGCTCACGCGGCTTGCAACAACGTGAGGATCTGATTTTCGAGGTTGGATCTGCGGAGAAGACCGGTGTTGACCTGCCAACCCCCAGCGGTCGCGCAGACCGTTTGGGCGGTATAACCCGCCGTCATGATACCGGTCTTCCCGGGCTAACCGAGCCCGAGACCGTGCGTCACTATATGCGGCTCAGCCAGAAAAATTACGCTATCGATCTTGGCTTGTTTCCGCTTGGGTCGTGCACAATGAAGCACAATCCTCGGCTGAACGAGAAAGCAGCGCGGATTCCAGGCTTTGCTGATATTCACCCGATGCAACCGCAAAGCACGGTGCAGGGCGCTTTGGAATTGATCGACGAACTGGCGACGTGGCTGAAAACTCTGACGGGCATGCCTGCTGTTGCGATGAGCCCTAAAGCGGGCGCGCATGGGGAACTGTGCGGAATGTTGGCCATTCGTCAGGCCTTGATCGCGCGCGGGGAGGCCGATACGCGCAAGCGTGTTCTGGTTCCGGCTTCAGCGCACGGCACGAACCCGGCAACGGCGATCCAATGCGGTTTCGTGGTCGATGAGATCAAAGCCGATGCACGTGGCCGGGTCGATATGGATGATCTACGCAGCAAGTTGGAAGAGACGGGCGATATTGCCGGCATTATGCTGACCAATCCGAATACATGCGGCCTCTTTGAGACTGACATCAAGACGATTGCGGATATGATCCATGACGCAGGCGGTTATTTCTATTGCGATGGGGCAAATTTCAACGCCATTGTCGGCCGCGTCCGGCCCGGTGATCTCGGCGTGGATGCCATGCATATCAACCTGCACAAAACCTTCTCCACCCCGCATGGCGGGGGCGGCCCGGGTTCTGGTCCGACCGTTCTGTCAGATGCGCTGGCGCCATTTGCACCGGTTCCATATGTAGTCGACGAGGGTGATGGGTTTCGTCTGATTGAGCACGCAGAAGGCGAAGCAGATCAGGCATTTGGCCGTATGGTCGCGTTTCACGGGCAGATGGGCATGTTCGTCCGGGCGCTGGCTTATATGCTCAGTCATGGCGCGGATGGCCTGAAACAGGTCGCCGAAGATGCGGTGCTCAATGCGAACTATATACAGGCCCGTCTAAAAGACGTCATGACGCCAGCCTTTGACGGCTATTGTATGCATGAGGCGCTGTTCAGTGATGCGTTTACGGCCGACGGGATTGAGACAATCGATATTGCGAAAGCCCTGATTGATGAGGGGTACCACCCGATGACCATGTATTTCCCACTGGTGGTCCATGGGGCGATGCTGATCGAACCGACAGAGACGGAGAGCAAGCAGGAACTGGATCGTTTCTGCGATGCGCTCAGCGGCGTTGCCGAACGCGCGGCAGCCGGGGATGAAAGCCTGAAAGGCGCGCCTTACCTCGCTCCGAAAACACGTCTTGATGAGACCCGCGCGGCCCGTAAGCCCGTGCTGAAATGGACGCCGCCTGCGCCAGAAGCAATTGCAGCGGAGTAGGCTGTAGATTCAAAACCTGGCGATGTGTGCCTTTTGTGGAAAAAGGGATGATCGCCAGGTTGCGAACCGTCGCATCAAAGGCTGTTCGAACAGGTGATAGGTAAATCCTGAGGCCACAATCGCCGCTAGAGCTGCGGTGGTGAGAAAGATCCAGTTATCGATCAGGCTGTCATTGCCAAACGTTGGGAAGAACACTCTTCCGACCGCGCTGATCACAAGAATATGCGAGAGGTAGAGGGCATAGCTCCAGTCGCCGAGGCGGACGGCAAAGTCGGGAATGATGCGTTTCAAGCCATGCTGTAGCTCGAGACTGACGAGCCCATACAAAATAGCCCCAGCGGGCAGGCCAAACAGGATCGTGCGTCCCCAGCCGAGCGCAAACGTCGCCGGTAAGTCCCAGCCAAACCTCGCAAGAAGACCCTCGCCATGGGTAAAGCTGAAATCGATGAAGATCACCACATAGGCGATGAAGCCGAGGGCGAGGGCTGGAAACGCGAGCGCCCGTGCACCGGCGCGAATCGCATAGGCGATCAAAGCACCCAGGAGGAACTCCAATGTCATTGGAAAGACCGCGAGTTCAAGGAGGGTCCCTGCATGCCCTACAGGCGTCGTAAAGAGCGCGCCTGCGATCACCGCCGCCCCCCAAACCAGTATACCGATTAGTCTGAAGCGCGCCCGGCAAAGCAAGATCAGTACGGAAAACGCAATGTAAAAATACATTTCATGGATCAGGGTCCAGCCGACGCCCAGAACAGGATGGACGGGCTGTGGAATGAGAAGGGCAGATTTCAGTAAGTGCCAAAACCCGGTGGTATCAGCAATCTCAACGCGCGCTATATCCCAGGGTTGGCCGTATGCAATAAGAAAATAAGTCGCCATAAGGCCCGCAAACAACCACCATAGCGGATAGATTCGCGTCGCCCGCGCAAACAGGAAGCGAGCGGCGCCGCGGGGTGTCTGATCGGTTTCGCCCGCGACCCAAACCATAATGAAGCCGGAGATGACGAAGAAAAAATCGACGCCGCTTGCGCCGTTGACCCAGACGTCCGTCATCACGCCCGGCCCGCCAGACTGCACGCTTTCAATCGCATAGAGGTGGCACATCAGAACGGCGATAGCAGCGAAGGCTCGAAGCGCCTGAACAGACCTTAATTGCATGCGTGAACGTCCCAGGTTCGATAAAAATACAACATTGCGTTCACGCCGCCTCAACAACGCGTGTTTAACCCTAGTGTCAAAGTCTTGCCAGACTTAAGATGCACACATTCCAGACTGGAACTTCAATCATCAAGGACCATATCAACCTGAATGGCAGACGGTACTCCTCATATGAATAACAAGCGCGACCAGAAACGCGCGGCACCGGTTCCGCTTCAGGCTGTCAGCTCCGGATTTCGGACGATCATCCGTCAGGCCTTTGCTTTGCTCGGTCTGCTGCTGATCATGATTGCCGTTCCCATTGCATTTGTGACGCCGCTTCTGCCCATCGGTCTGCCGATTGCGATTTTCGGGGTTGTCCTGCTTGGGCGAAATTCTGTGTGGGGACGTCGCTGGATGGAAGGGGTTCTTGACCGACATCCACGGGTTGAGCGGTTTGCGCCCAATTGGCTGATGAAAGCCGTATTTGGCCGCGAGAAGGCAGACCATAAGTAAGAAACCTGCCGTTTAAAGCAGGTTTCAAGATCTTTTAAGGTAATTAGAAGAAGGGCGCGCTAGTTCAGGCGTCCATCAATCTCTTGTAACGCCTTGTCGAACAAATCATCTGTGCTTGCTGAACCAGACAGAATGTCTTTTGCGGCTTTTGTGGCCGCGTCGGCTGCGGCTTGGCGCACAGAGCTGGCCGCATCTGCTTCGGCGCGAGCAATGCGTTGTTCAGCTTGCGCCTCGCGGCGTGCGACTTTGACCTCAAGATCAGCCTTGGCCTGTTTCATCATGTTGTCGGCATCAGTCTTGGCGCGTTTGATGATGTCCTGGGCCGCCTGATCGGCTTCCTTGGCGCGGCGTTCAGCGTCGGCCATCAACTTGGACGCTTCTTCACGAAGCGCCTTGGCCTCATCAATTTGCGTCTGAATGTTCTGGGCGCGTTCATCAAGCTTTCCAGCGATAAACTTGAAGCCGCCGACATAGGCGACAATCGCGAGGAAGGCGAGGAGCGCAAGCATCGCAGCGCCCGTCGTCGGGTCTGCGTACCAGGCGACTTTCTCATCAGCTGCAAAAGCAGCGGGAGTCATCAGTAAAGCGAGCGGAATAAGAGAATATTTCATGAGGGCTAGCTTTCGCTGAGGGCAGACTTCACTGCTTTGCCGAGGTCTGCTTTCGACGCTGAGGTTCCGAACCTGGCCAGCATGCTATTTGCGGCCTCGCTCGCAATATCTTCGACGTTCTGCATGGTCTCTTCGCGCAGCTTGGCAATGCGCGTTTCGGCTTGATTCAACTTGTCATCAAGCTCTGCATCCACGTTGGCAGTCGCTTCAGCGATCTCCTGGTCGATCTTTGTGCGCGCCTTGCTCGCTGTCTCTCGTGCTTTGGCCTGTGCTTCAGCGATAGAGACCTCAACCGCTTTTTGCGCCTCAAGCGCTTGCTCATTCATACGCGCAGCATCGTCGAGATCGTCTGCAATGGTGCTTTCCCGCTCTTCTATGACACTGCCCAGTTTCGGCAGAATAAAGCGCGACAGCACGAAATAGAGGATGGAAAAGAAGATAACCAACCAGAAAATCTGGGACGCGTAGTGCCACGTCTCAAATGGCGCAAAGCCAGGCGCGTCAGCTGCATCAGCAGTAAAGACAGTCAAGAGCATTGATTAAGGCTCCCTATAGCTTCTCTGGTTGGTTCGGATATCTCAAGTCTGGCTTGGCGCAGAGCGCTTTAAGCCACAAACAGGATGAGAATGGAGACCAGGAAGGCAAAGATACCAAGCGCTTCAGCCAGCGCCATACCGATGAACAGGTTACCGGTCTGCTGTGGTGCAGCAGATGGATTGCGCATCGCTGCATCCAGGAATGAAGCAAAGATATTGCCCACACCTAGCGCCGCACCGATCATACCGAGGGTCGCAAGGCCAGCGCCGACATATTTAAGACCAAGAGTGATATCGCCTTCCATGAGGATCTCCTTATGCGATGTTTTTACTAATTTGCGCCCCGTGAAGCTCTTTATGTGGAGCGCGTCAAGATGATTACGGCGGTTCACAGCGCCGCAGGGAAACTTTCCTAGTGTGATGGGTGTAAAGCGTCGTTGAGATAGACGCATGTCAGAATGGCAAAGACATAGGCCTGCAGCCCCGCGACCAGAAACTCCAGTGCGTTCAGCGCAATGCCCATTGCAAAAGCGAGCGGTGTCACCAGCAAACCAATGCCACCAGCCGTTATCCCGGTCACAACGAAACCAGCAAAGATTTTCAGAATAATGTGTCCGGCCAGCATGTTTGCAAACAAGCGCAGCGCCAAGGTCAGCGGACGGGCAAGAAAAGACACAACCTCAATCGGGATCAGGATCAGGTAAATGTACCAGGGCGCGCCTGCCGGAGCGAAGAGTTTCAAAAAGCCGATACCATTCTTGTAAAATCCATACAGGATGACAATCGAGATCACGAGCAGGGCCAGCGTTGCGGTCACAACGATATGGCTGGTCGTTGTAAAGGCATAAGGGAACATGCCGATCAGGTTGGCGGCAAAGATGAAGAAGAAGAGTGTGAAGACGAAGGGGAAGAACCTCAGGCCCTCTTCGCCAGCGGTCGACCGAATCATATCGGCGACAAAGCCGTAACCGATCTCACCAATCGATTGCAGTCGGCTTGGGATCATCTCACCACGTGAGGCTGCATAGCCAAACAGTGCGATAACAAGGACAATGCCGAGCAGCATGAAGCCTGCCGCATTGGTGAAGGAAATGTCGTACCCAAAGACAGTTGGCAATTCGATCCATTTCTGGACTTCAAATTGCTTCATCGGGTCAGCGACTTGGTGGAAAAGTAGGGTCATCTGTATCCAGCGCTTAAATTTCAGCGATCATCCGCGTCCGGGCCTGTTTCATCGGCGCTCATTACGGGATTGGTTGCTGCCGTCAACTCCTTGTAGGCGCGAATAACACCCAACACACCTGCGGCAATTCCGACAAACAACATGGCCAGAAGCCCCCAGGGCCGCGATCCGAAAGTCATATCGATCCACAAGCCGATCATAATGCCAACAAAGACACAGGCGCCAAACTCGACTCCATAACGCAGCGCCATCGCACCAGCGGAAACGCTGCCAGCCGATTTCGCCTGATTGGCTTTCTTCTCCGGCTTATCATGTGCGCGTTTCGCCGCAGCGATTCGTTCACTTAGAGTGTCCGACTGCGGATTATGCTTCGGATCGTTATCAGACATGCCCTGTTTTAGCCGCCTATTCAGCAGCGACAAGCTCTTCAGCCGCGTCCAGATCGACTGAAACCAGCTTGGATACGCCCTTTTCACGCATGGTTACGCCAAACAGGCGGTCCATCCGGCTCATCGTTACCGGGTTGTGCGTGATCACGATGAAGCGGGTATTCGTGCGCTTCCGCATCTCATCGAGCATTCGGCAGAAGCGATCAACATTGGCATCATCAAGCGGCGCATCGACCTCATCGAGGACACAGATCGGGGCCGGGCGGGACAGGAAAACGGCAAAAATGAGCGCCGTCGCGGTCAGCGCTTGCTCGCCGCCAGACATCAGAGACAGTGTGCCGAGACGCTTTCCGGGCGGTTGCGCGAAGATCTCCAGACCGGCCATCAGCGGGTCGTCTGCGTCAACAAGACGCAACTCTGCTTCGCCGCCACGGAACAGAGTCGTGAACAGCGCCTTGAAGTGTTCGTTCACTTTCTCGAACGCCTCCATAAGGCGATGGCGACCTTCTTCGTTAAGAGCGGCCACACCCTCGCGCAGTTTTGAGATCGCAGCCGCGAGATCGGCTTTTTCGTCCTCCTGCGTGTCAAGACGTGAGGCCAGATCTTCAGCTTCCGATTCGGCTTCCATGTTCACGCCGCCCAGCTGCTCACGATCACGGCGCAACACTTCGGCGCGGGTTTCTGCTTCCTTGGTATCGATGTCTGCAAGTTCTTCTGCATCCAATCCCTGTTCGGCGAGCTGCAGCAGGCCTTCGGGCGTTCTTTGGAATTGAGCCTGCGCGATCTCAATCGCCTCATTGAAGCGCTCTTGAGCGTTTTCCTGTCTGGCATTCGCGATCGCGAGCGTTTCTCTGGCGCTCATTGCGAGGTTTGATGCGCTTCGCGCTGCCGATTCGACCTCGCGGATTGCCGTTTCCCGTTCAGCCAGTGCGTCGGCCGCTTCTTGCCGTTCGGTGGTAAGCGTTTCGACCCGCTGTGCCAGCAAGTCACGTTCTGATTTCAGTTTCTCCGGGCGCGCGCGGGCTTCAGCAGCTTCGGCGATTGCTTCGGTCCGACGTTTCAAAAGCGCTTCAACACGGCTGCCGCTTGCTTCGAAGCGGCCTGCCCAGCGATCAACATCCCGCTCCAGGGCGGTGCGGCGTGCCATGGCCTGCTCGCGGTTACGCGTCAGATCGGTCAAGCGACCGCGCGCTTCTGTTTCATGCTCACGGGCGAGGCGCAAAGCCGTTCGCTTCTGGTCAAGCTTTAGCCCCAGCTCACTGATCGCATCTTTGTTTTCAGGGCGAACAGCGGTCCGAAACGCATCTGTTGCAATCGCCAACTCGGCTTCAACCCGTGTCAGGTTCTCTCTGACTGCATCAGACTGAACGCCCGCTTTGTCGCGGTTCTGGATAGCTACAGCGAGGCTACGGCGTGCTTGATCCAACTCATTGGCAGCGTTTTCAGCTCCACCGCGCAAACGTTTGAGATCTTCTTCAGCGCCGATTCGCGCCGCTTTGGCTTCGATAAACCGTGTCTCGGTTTCCGCCAGCGCCTGGCGTGCACCCCCGAGACTGGCCTGGGCTGCTTCGAGCCGTGCTTGTTGCTCCAGACGCTCTGCTGCCGCGATCGGTGCGGCTGGTGTGCGAGTGAAGCCATCCCAGCGCCATAGATGCCCGTCGAGGCTGACCAGGCGCTGACCACATGACAGCTCTGCGGCAAGCTTTCGACCTTCTGAGACGGAGACTACGCCGCATTGCGATAACCGCGCGGCCAATTCGCCGGGGGCCTCCACAAAGTCAGTCAGGGGACGCGCATCGCCGGGCAGGACTGCACGATCCATGTCTCTGCCGCCCCAGAAGAGTGCCGCTGTCGGATCGGTTGACGCTTGCAGATCATCTCCAAGCGCAGCCGCGACAGCTTTCTCATAGCCATCACGGGTTTTGATCTGATCAACGACGGGGGGAGCTGAACTTGAGTCGGCTTTGCGCAGCAGGCGTTGTAAGCCCGCGATTTCGGTTTCCAGCATCCGCAAGCGGTCTTCAGCCTCGTTCGCTGGTACTTTTGCCTCAGCCTCGGTGTCCTGTGTTGTAACAACAGTTTCCTCAGCTTCGGAAATAGCGCGGTTCGCGGTCTCAAAGGCGGTCTTTGCAGTTTCTTCAACCCTCTCTGCGTCACTGAGCGCTCGTGCCAGATCAGATATATCCGGCAGGTTCGTGAGTTTCGTACTTAGCGCGGTGACTTCCTGCTCAAGGCGCTCTTTGCGCCTGTGGTGTGCCTCCGCATTGGCTTCCATAGCCTGAATTTCTGCGCGGGTTTGCGACAATCGATTCGCGACGGCGTCGGCTTCTTCTTCAGCAGCTGTCAAAGCGGCTTTGGCATCGGCTAGTGTTCGCTCCGCCCCAACCTCTTTTTCCTTGTTCGTGGTATCATTCGCCACCGGAAGTGCAGCCAGGCTATCACGTGCCTCGGCCAGGGTAGCTTCAGCCTCTTCTTTTTGCGCTTGTTCGCGCTCAATATCATCAGAAAGGCGCGTCAATTCGCGTTCGAGACCTGCAACAATTTCCGCTGCGTTCTTATGCTCAGTCTCAAGTCGTACCAATTCGATCTTGGATTGACCAAGCTTGCCGGAGGCAATCGACTCCGCGTTGCGCAGAGGTTGAAGTCCCTCGCTGGCTTCAAGACGGCGGGTTTCTGCTGTCGCAGCCTCACGTGTCAGCCGTTCGACTTCGGATTTGGCTTTGGCGAGCGAGAGCGCGGTGGTTTCGCGGTCCGACTTCGCGCTCTGCCACTTCAAGTGCGCCAGATAGGCCTCAAGCGCGTTGATCTTGGTTGTCAGCTCTTTGTATTTACGTGCCTTGCGGGCTTGTCGTTTCAGACTTTCCAACTGGCGTTGAACTTCTGCAGAGACTTCTGATAACCGCTCGAGATTGGTTTCAGCACTGCGCAGCTTAAGCTCTGCTTCGTGGCGGCGCGTGTTGAGCCCGGAAATCCCAGCCGCTTCTTCGAGAATGCGGCGCCGGTTTTGCGGTTTGGAGGCAATTAGTTCGCTAATCTGACCCTGACGGACAAGTGAGGGAGAGTTTGCTCCGGTCGAGGCATCGGCGAAGATCAGTTTTACGTCTTTGCCGCGAACTGTTCGCCCGTTCAGTTTATAGGTCGATCCTGCACCGCGCTTAAGACGTCGCATAATCTCTAGCGTGTCAGAGGCGTTGAATTCCGGTGGCGCGGTGCGGTCCGTATTGTCGAGAACCAGTGTGACTTCGGCAAGTTCCCTTGCGGGGCGGCCCGCAGCGCCGGAGAAGATCAGGTCATCCATCTCTCCGCCGCGCATGGCGCGCGCAGAATTCGCGCCCATGGCCCAGCGCAGGGCTTCAAGCAAGTTGGATTTGCCGCAACCATTCGGGCCGACAATGCCTGTCAGCCCGTGCTCAATCGGTACATTTTCAGGGTCAACGAAGGACTTGAAGCCCGCAATGCGCAGTTCTTTTATGTGCATGCGGTCTCCGTTTCCTTACTGATCGTCAGCCGCATCGGCAGGTGCGGGATCTGCGTCCGTCGTTTCTGCTGCGGGCGTTGTCTCGGCGAGCTTCGCATCAAGCACAGCACGCATGCCCGCTTCTGTGCGCCAATCAAAGCCCTCAAGCTTCTCACCATCAATGAAGACCGTTGGTGTTGTGCTCACGCCTTGTGCATCACCCTGAGCGATTGATGTTGCGATAGCCCTGCGAATGCCACTGTCTGACATACATGTATCGAACGCTTCTTCTGAATCGATGCCATGATTGGCACCAACCTGCATCAGCGCTTCTTTGACCTGTCCGCCATTACGAACGAGCGCCAGAATACCTGGCTGCCGGTCGAACAGTTCGTCCAGAACGTCGAAATACTGGTCCGGTCCAGCGCAGCGTGCCAGGGCGAAGCCTGCGACCGCGATGTTGGCGGGTGGGGTCGGAAAGTCCCGAAACACCAGTCTCACTTTGCCGGTCTCAATATATTCAGACTTGATCATGGGCGCGACGTCACGCTCGAACTGTAGACAGGCTGGGCAAGTCCATGACGCGTATTCGATAATCTCAATCGGTGCGTCCGCATCGCCGAGGATCATGTCGGGTGATGTGGACCCAGTTGTTTCAGATGGCGACGACGTCTGCTCAGCATCAGACGTCGCTGACGGGCCGCAGGCCGAAAGCGCGAACGCCGATAATAGAGCCACTGTCGCGCGGCGGGTGAAACGAAGCATATCCATAACCTTTTCTTAACAGTCTGAGTCGGGAAGGTTGCCAATGTCTTAACGGTGACTGGCGTGTTTTAGTCTGTGGATTCCGTTAGCACGGCTTCACCCAAGGCAACAATTGCAGCGCGCAGCTTTTCGTCCTCGATGTCTTGTGCGCTGAGCAGAAGGGCCTGTTTCTGCTCCGGGGTCAGCGGGGTGGACTGGCGGCGCTCGGCTCCCATCGCGCTTCCGGATTTGAGTGGACCCTGAATGATTTTCAGAGCCGTGATATCGCCGCCTGCTGCAACCGAAACCCGCTGACGGATCATCTCGCCCTGGTGTTGCACCAGTCCAGCAGCGGCAGGGATAACCCGCAAGGTGAGCTGGCGCCCGCCGCGACTGGCGCCCAATTTCTCCGGTCGACAGAGACGCGCGAGTTGCTCACCCACAATCGCTTCCCATTCGACTTTTAGCCGCGTGATCGTCGCGCCCTTGCTGGGCAGCGCTTTGCGCGTGAGCCTTTGCGCCGCCTTGCCGATTGTGCCGGGGCCAGGGTGTACCGGCTTCGCCTTTGTATAACGCAGCCGCACGCGAGCGCGCGCTTCTTCCACAGGATCGAGGCTTGACCGTTTAACCATGCAGCGCACTTTGCCCGGCATGAGCATGAAAGAAAAGTTACGGTTTACAGAGCTGAGCTACCAGCTGCTTGCATGGTATCACCAGCATGCGCGCGATCTGCCGTGGCGGATTGGACCCAAGCCGCGCGCCGCCGGTCAGATTGCGGATCCTTATCGCGTCTGGCTGGCGGAGATCATGCTGCAGCAGACGACAGTACCGCATGCGACGCGGTACTATCTTCACTTCACAGAGCGCTGGCCAACCGTTTCTGATCTTGCCAGCGCTGCAGATGAAGACGTGATGGCGGCTTGGGCCGGGCTTGGGTATTATGCGCGCGCCCGAAATTTGCTGAAATGTGCGCGCGAGGTCACGGCGCGAGGCGGCTGGCCCGATACGGCGAAAACCTTGCAGGAATTGCCGGGTATTGGCCCTTACACGGCGGGCGCGGTCGCCGCATTGGCCTTTGGACGGCAGAGCGCTGCGGTTGACGGAAATGTTGAGCGGGTCTTTTCACGGCTGCTCGCAACCCAAGGTGAATGGCAAGTCGAGAAATCGCGTATCAGGGGAATTGTTGAAAGTCTGGTCCCAGCTGACCGGCCAGCAGAATTTGCCGAAGCTTTGATGGATCTTGGCGCAACCATCTGCACGCCAAAGTCCCCAAACTGTTTGATTTGTCCCTTGCGCAGCATGTGTAAAGCTCAGCAGGAGGGCGATCCATCCAGGTATCCAATCAAGCCTAAAAAGGCACAGAAACCTGTACGTTATGGGCATGTCTACATCTTGCTTGATGATGCCGGGCAAGTGCTGACGGAGCGACGTCCAGACAAAGGTCTTTTGGGCGGTATGCTGGGCTTGCCTACGTCAGACTGGAGCATCAGCTTACCCGATCCAGATTTCCCCTCAGAGGCGAATTGGTCAGAGGCCGGAGAGGTTCGGCACGTCTTCACGCATTTTACACTTTACCTATCGGTCTGGCAGGCTAACGGGGCGTTTAGCGGCGACAGGACTTTGTTGAAAGACGCTAAGAGCGCTTTGCCGAGTGTGTTTGCAAAGGCACTGAAGCTCGCGGTCTAATTCTCATTGTTCCTAGTAAATCGAACCGAGGAAGCGTCACCTGCGATCTGGGAGCACGTAGCGTCGTGGCACATAAGGTAGTCGCCATCTTGTGGATAGATCTATAAAGTTCTTGTTTTGTTCTAAATCATGTGTTTGCTTGGCTGCATGAGGACGGATCAGAAACTGAAGAAACGCGGCCGGGTGGGCCGGGACGAGGTGGAGGCGCTGGGGGAGCGCTTCCACCATCGCGGACGCGGCGCGATTTCCAACCAAACCGGGCGGTTTGAGCCAGAGACACGCGAAGCGCTGGATGATGGCTGGGGCACGATTGAGGAAGAAGCACCGCCTCTGCGAACCACGCTGACCAAGGAAACGCCGCGCACGATCATTACATTCAATAAGTCTCCGGATATCAGCTTTGATCGCTCGATTAATCCTTATCGCGGCTGTGAGCATGGCTGCGTCTACTGTTTTGCGCGTCCGAGCCATGCCTTTCATGGCCTATCGGCAGGGCTCGATTTCGAGAGTAAGCTGTTCCACAAGCCGGATGGGCCCGACATGTTGCTTCGGGAGCTGTCTCGACCTCGCTATCTGCCGCGCCCAATTGCGCTTGGGATCAATACCGATGGTTATCAACCCATCGAGAAACGCCTTCAACTAACGCGCCGCTTCCTGAAGGTTTTAAGCGACCATCATCACCCTGTATCGCTTTTGACAAAATCGGCTTTGATCCAGCGCGATATTGATCTGATTGCGCCAATGGCCGCGAAAGGATTGTGCCGGGTCGGGGTGTCGATCACGACATTGGATCCGAAACTGGCTAGGCAGATGGAGCCACGGGCGGCCACGCCGCGTTTGCGGCTGCAGACTGTAAAGGCCTTAAGCGAGGCAGGTATTCCTGTGACGGTTATGATGGCCCCGATCATTCCCGCGTTGAACGAACCGGAGATTGAAACACTGTTGAGAACGGCGGCTGAGCATGGGGCGCAGTCGGCAGGGTATGTGCTGCTGCGTTTACCGCATGAATTGAAGGATGTGGTGCAGGAATGGCTGGTCCATCACTATCCTGACCGCGCGGCCCGGATCATCAATGCGCTGCGTGAGATGCGCGGTGGCAAGGACTATGACTCCGATTGGTTCAAGCGTGGTCGAGGGGAAGGGGTGCAGGCAGGCTTGATTGCAAAGCGCTTTGCCCGCGCTTTGCGTGAGAATGGATTGATGGTTGAGCGAAAGCCGCTGCGGACAGATCTCTTTTCGCCGCCGCGTGACCCAGACAATCCACAGCTGGCGCTGGAGCTTTAATCGATAACGGTTGGATTGGTTGTCGCGTGATCGCTGGTTGGGTTCAGCATATGTGCCTGAATGGCGGCCTCTTTCTCGCGCGTGAGAGGATATTTGCGCATGATCAGAGCGGCGAGGCCATAGGCGACAACGGGGACGCCGACAAATACCCAGATCAGGCCAGCAATTTCAGCAGGCGTGTTTTCCTGACCGGGGCGATAGCCTGCAATCACTTCGAGCATGATGTAAGGGATGCCAATGCCGAAACTTGCCCCGATTTTGTAGGAGGCAGAGTTTAGAGAGTAATAGAGCCCGGCGCGGCTTTCGCCTGTCAGTTTGCGATCGCGCTCGATAATGTCCGCAATCATCGAGCGCAGCAGGATCGGCGCTGACCCGAACCCGAAGCCTGTGACGATTGCGCCAATGCTCAGCAATAGGATGCCGCCGCCAAACATGCTCAAGGGCAGATAGATGAAGAAGGTGATCGAGGACCAAGCGCAAACGGCGATAACGGCCCAGTGTTTGTCCGTCTTGCGTGACAGCCAGGTCCATCCTGGCATTGCGGCAAACCCGCACAGGAAAAAGATCAGTAAAATGATTGGCGCCAGATCAATGACACCAAACCCATCGCGTGCGGCGAACAGGAAGGTCGATCCAGTTGCCGCAATAGAAATACCAATCAGGATTTCCACGCTGAGCACTCGTATCACCGCGTCATCAGACAGGACTGAGCGTATGACGGGCCATGAGAAGTCTGTTTTCTCTTGATCCTCTCGCGGCGGATGATCGGGCACAAATGCAGCGGCAAGGCCCACCGTGAGTGGTAGAGAAATGAGCAGTATGACGCCCATGACCATGACCTGACCGCGCGGTCCGATATCGACAAAGATGGCGAGAATGGCGGGCAGCAACAAAAGCGCAATCAGTGTCGCAGTGTTCATGATTTCCCGCCACATGAACAAACGCGAGCGGTCATCATAGTCTGACGCGATCATGGGCACCCAGGAGGCGTAAGGGGTCTGTAGCATGGTAAAACCCAGCCAAAGCACAGCGAGCCAGAAGGCCAGATAATACGGGCTGACGGTTTCGCCTGATGGGATAAAGACAAAAAAGCTGCCCAGCATCAGGACAGGCACACTGCCAAGAAGCCAGTGTTTGATCTGACCATTTTTGGTGGGCCGCGTGTCGACAAGCCACCCCATGATCGGGTCTGTGCCCAGGTCCCAGAACCGCAAAACCATGAGTACCAGACCAACCAATGCCGTGCCCAGGCCCAGCTGATCCGCGTACATCGGGGCGACGAAAACGCTCATTGGAAGGCCGATCGCAGCGAGGGGAACACCGATACTGGCAAAAGCAAGGGCGCGTGGAAGCGTAAGGCGGGAGCCGGGCTTGTTCATTAAAAGTGACTGTGGCGTCATCTTTGAGTTGAGCAAGCCTCTCGCAGCGTCAGCCCGCTGTTGACAATTACGTCATCCACAGACTTGTCCACAGCTGCAAATCAATGCAGTTTCGGATGCGAAACAAACAGGGCGTTGGGAAAACTCCAGATTTGGTAACGAATCATCAACCCGAATAGGTGGATTTGGGGTGCTTCTGATTCGCAACTGATTCGCATTTGGAAGTGGCTTATGGATCTTCACAAGAATACAATTATCGAGGGTGAGTGCGTCGATGTTCTGTCGCGTCTTCCCGACAATTCAGTTGATCTGATCTTTGCCGATCCGCCCTATAATCTGCAACTGGGCGGCGGGCTGACGCGGCCGGACCAATCTGAAGTCGATGGCGTGACGGATGCATGGGACCAGTTTGATAGTTTCGATGCGTATGACCTCTTCACACATAACTGGCTGAGTGAGTGTCGCCGTGTTCTGAAAGATGATGGTGCGATTTGGGTCATTGGGTCCTACCATAACATTTTCCGGGTCGGGACCGTGCTTCAAGATTGTGGATTCTGGATTCAGAACGATGTGATCTGGCGCAAGTCCAACCCCATGCCGAACTTCAAAGGCACGCGGTTTCAGAACGCGCACGAGACCATGATCTGGGCAGGCAAGTCAGAGAAGTCCAAAGTGACGTTCCACTATGATGCGCTGAAGGCGTTCAATGAAGACAAGCAGATGAGGTCCGATTGGCTGATTCCGATCTGTGCTGGTGGTGAGCGGCTAAAGGGTGAGGATGGCAAAAAAGCTCACCCAACACAGAAGCCCGAAGCTTTGTTGCAACGGATCATGCTGGCGACGTCATCGCCTGGTGACACGATCCTCGACCCGTTCTCAGGAACCGGCACAACCGCCGCGGTTGCGAAGAAGCTTGGGCGCGCTTTTGTCGGGATCGAACAAGACCCAACTTATGTCCGTCTGGCGCGCGCGCGCCTGCAGGCGATTACGCCCGTCGATGGCGATATGCTGGAGATTGAAAAAGGAAAGCGGGCGCTGCCGCGTGTTCCGTTTGGCGCGCTCGTTGAGAATGGCTGGTTGAAACCGGGCGACCGGCTCTGGTCTCCAAAGCGGCGGTTCAATGCTCGCATACGTGTTGATGGCAGCCTGACCACGGGCGAAGCCACCGGGTCGATCCATCGCATGGGGGCTTATGTGCAACAGGCGCCAGCCTGTAATGGCTGGACGTACTGGCATTATGAGGAGCCGAAAGGTGAGCTTGCGCCGATTGACTTGCTACGGCGCAAATACCGCCATGAAATGGGGTTGATGTCCTAGGGCTCGTTACCCTCCCAATCGACAATCCAGTCCATCTGGTCTTCTTCGAATACGGTGTCTTCGCTGACGGTTTGACCGATGATCGAGTGGCCTTGCTTGTGCACCGCCCTTCGGTCGCCGCTGATCAGGTGGTGCCAATCGGGTAGGCGTTTACCCTCATGGATAAGCCGATAGGAGCACGATTTTGGCATCCATTTCAGTGCCGAGATCGATTTCGGCGTCAAGATTACGCAATCGGGAACGTGCGTCTTGCGCTCTTTATAATTGGAACAGCGGCAGGTTTCTTCGTCCAGAAGGCGGCAGTGTAGCCGTGTGTAGGCGATATCGCCCGTTTCCTCATCCTCGAGCTTAAGCAGGCAGCACTTCGCGCAGCCATCACAGAGCGATTCCCATTCTTCAGGGCTCATATCCTCCAGGGCTTTGGTTTCCCAGAAAGGCTCAGTCTTGCTCATGTCTCAGGCGCGCCAGCCCCCAGAACCCACTTGTAGGGGCGTATCTCCACGCGTTCAAACAAGTCTGCTTTTGCGTATGGATCGTCTTTTAGCAGCGTTTTAACAGCCGCGAGATCCTCGCATTGTAAAACGAGGAGAGAGCCGATCATGTCGTCGTCATTCTCTGCGAGTAGGGGGCCGGCCAGTCGTAAAGTCTCGCCGAGTGATTTCAGCCACGCGACATGGGCTGCGCGATTTTCGCTGCGAATTGTTGAACCGCTTCCGGTTTTGTCGAGGCCATAGAATGTAAAAAGTGGCATAGTCTTATTCTCCTTTGAAGGGCCGCGCGAGCAGTTCTGCAATCGCCGCTTCAACGGTATGTCGCCCCGATAGAATGGCATTAACAGACGCGCAGATCGGCATTTCGATGCCTTCACGTTCAGCGATCTGAACCATGGCTGGGGCTGTTGCAACGCCTTCCGTGACAGCTTGGCGCTCAGCCAGAATGTCGGCTGCGGCGCGTCCCTCGCCCAGCGCCTTTCCAAAACTCATATTGCGCGACTGCGTTGATGAACAGGTCAGGACCAGATCGCCAAGACCGCAAAGGCCTGACAGGGTTTCCGCGCGACCGCCCAAAGCGATGCCGAGCCGGGTCATTTCCGCGAAACCGCGCGCAATAAGTGCGGCGTGGGCAGACTTGCCAAGGCCCAGACCGTCAACAATGCCGCAGGCGATGGCGAGCACATTCTTCACTGCGCCGCCAACCTCTGCGCCGATCAGGTCGCTGGACCAGTATGGCCGGAACGTTGGGCGGCCTATGGCCTCCATCAGGGCGCGCCCGACGGGCTCGTCCTCGCAGGCCAGGGTTACTGCCGTTGGCAAGTGGCGTGCGACGTCTGCCGCAAAGCTCGGGCCGGACAAGACGCCAGGTATGGCCTCGGGAAGGGTCTGTTTGAGGACGTCCGTCATCAGGCTCAAACTGCCGCGTTCAATGCCTTTCGCGCAAAGCAGAATGGGGGTTTGCGGCGCTATGTGTGGGCGCAGACTTTCAAAAGCCTGCCGGGCAAACTGGGCGGGAACAACGGCGAGGATCGCGTCTGACTGGCCAAGATGGGACATGTCCGTCGAGGCGCTGATTATTGGCAAGTCGTGATCAGGCAAAAAGACGGGATTGCCCTTGCCGGTGTTCAAGGCGTCGGCGACTTCGGTCTCGCGGACCCATATTGTAACGTCACGTCCCGCTTCGCCCACCGTCACAGCAAGTGCTGTTCCCCACGCGCCCGCACCCAGGACGCCGATACGCTGAAACTGACTCATATCTTGGCCCGGACCTTGAATGTGAAATTGAACAATTTGTTGATCATTCAGACTTTTCCGTTATTCTTATTTCCATGACAGATAAAACCGATACCCGCACGCAGATTCTGGAAGCAGCTGTAGAGCGTATTATGCACTACGGCTACGCTAAAACCACAATGGCAGAGATCGCGAAAGACTGCGGTATGTCGGCCGGAAATATATACAGATTCTTTTCTTCAAAAATCGACATTGCAGAGGCCATGGCGCGCAAGTTGAATATGGAGATCAATCAGAAGAATGCAGCGCTTGCCCGTGGCCCCGGGACAGCGCCAGATAAAATGCGTGCATTTCACATGTCGGCGCTACAGACGACGTTTACCAAGCTTGATTCGGATGCGAAAATTCTCGAAGTCGCCGAGGTGCTCTCGAATGAGCGTCCGACATTCGCAAATGAAGAGATGGCGCAAGAGCGTGTTCATCTGGTCGAGATTCTGGAGCAGGGTGTCTCTGAGGGCCATTTCGCGCCTATGGATGATCCAAATTTTATTGCCGAGATGATGCAAGCGGCGACCATGAAATTCAGGTATCCGCAGCTCTGGTCACGCCTAACCCTGCCGAAGCTGGAACGGGAACTGGTCGGTGTCATGGATCTGCTTCTGGCAGGACTGAGCGTACGGATAAAGGTCAGCGAAATGATGATCGCTGAATAAAATGAAAATCATTCATTGATTATTTCTCATAGGTATCCTATATGATTTGCACGGGCAGCGAATAGCCGTTGCCTGAACGCAAAGAAGGACAAATCCAATGCGTGTTTCCTCCCCAACAGAAGCTCGTCAGGGCTTCATCGCTGCTGCGCTGGCACTCCCGCTGACTGTGTTTGCAATCACTGCTACACTCGCATTTACAGGCTATGTCGTATGATTGTGGCCTGAACGCTCATCCGGGAAAACCGGGTGGGCGATTTCAGCTTGGGACAGTCTATTCAACCGTTACAGACTTGGCGAGATTGCGCGGCTGGTCTACGTCTGTGCCTTTCTCGACGGCAATATGATAAGCCAGCATCTGGATCGGCACTGAGTACAGAATGGGTGCGATAAACGGATGACAGGCTGGCATTTCAATCACTGACGCAGGTGTGTCCCCTGCTTCTTTCAAACCCGCCGCATCAGAGATCAGCAAGACCTCTCCGCGCCGGGCGGCAACCTCCTGAAGGTTGGACAGGGATTTTTCGAACAAATTATCGTGCGGCGCGACAAACACGACGGGCGTTTCTTCATCGATCAGCGCGATCGGTCCGTGCTTCAATTCGCCTGATGCATAGCCTTCGGCGTGAATATAGCTGATTTCCTTCAGCTTGAGCGCGCCTTCCAGGGCAATTGGGTAGTGTACACCGCGCCCGAGATAAATGACGTCTCGGGCTTTCGCCATATTGCGGGCAAGGCGTGCAATATCGGTGTCGCGTTGAAACGCTTCAGAGATCAGTCTTGGCAGTTCGGTCAGCGATTTGCTGAACTGCTTTTCCTCCTCGCGCGTGACTGTGCCTCTGGCGCGCCCGGCTGCAATGGCCACAGAAGCCAACGCGCAAAGCTGGGCCGTGAAGGCTTTAGTGGAGGCGACGCCAATTTCGGGGCCAGCCAGCGTTGGCAGAACAAGGTCAACCTCCCGCGCGATTGAAGAGGTCGGGACATTCACGACAGCGGTTGTCTTCAAACCGGCATCCTTGCAATAGCGAAGCGCGGCCAACGTATCTGCTGTTTCCCCGGATTGACTGACAAATAGGGCGAGCCCACCCTCTTTAGGCAAGGCAGGTTCACGATAGCGGAATTCTGATGCGATATCCGTTTTGACGGGTAGTCCGGCAATTTGTTCGAACCAGTATTCTGCGACCAGAGTGGCATAATAGGCCGTCCCACAGGCGACCATGTGGACGTGATTGATCGTACTCCAGTCGATCGCATCACCATTGTCTCCGGGCAAATTAACGCTTAACTGAAGCGCGTTCACATACGCGCCAATTGTCCGCGCAGTACTGTCAGGCTGCTCGTAGATTTCCTTCTGCATGAAGTGGCGATAGTTGCCCTTTTCGATCGCGGCGCCTGCGCTCTGAACAACCGTAACCGGACGCGTGACAACCATGCCGGTATTATCATAGACGGTGTAGTCATCCCGAGAGAGGACGCACCAGTCGCCTTCTTCAAGGTAAACCACACGATTGGTGAACGGAGCCACGGCTAATGCATCAGAGCCGAGGAACATTTCGCCGTCACCAACACCGATGACGAGCGGTGAGCCTTTTCGCGCGCCGATCATCAGGTCATGCTCGCCTTCGAACAGCATGGCGAGTGCAAACGCTCCGTCGAGCTGTGGCAAGGCGTTTGAAACCGCTTCCTTTGGGTTCATGCCGCTTGCAACATTAGTGGCGATCAGATGTGCGACCGTCTCTGTGTCGGTCTCGGTCTGAAAGACCTGTCCCTTTTGCTCAAGGGTTTCGCGCAGCGCCCGAAAGTTTTCGATAATACCATTGTGGACCAGAGCGACGGGTCCAGATACATGCGGGTGTGCATTGGTTTTCGTTGGTGGGCCGTGTGTTGCCCAGCGTGTGTGACCGATCCCAACTGTACCAGACAGCGGTTCATCATGCAGGCGTGTTTCCAGATTCTTCAGCTTGCCCGGGGCACGTCTGCGCGCGATTTTTCCCTCGCTCAGGGTCGCAACGCCGGCGCTGTCATAACCGCGATACTCAAGCCGTCTCAATGCTTCGATCAGGCGAGGGACCGCTTCTGTCTTCTGGCTTAGAATCCCAATAATTCCGCACATGCTTTATCACTCCAAAACGCCATGGCTGATTGGCTGCTTAGAAACCAAATGCGGTTTCGTCATTGCACATAGCGTTGCAGATTGTGACGAGCTTTTGCGAGCCAGATGACGATTTCGGGACGATCGCTCAATGTCGTGGCATTTCCGGAACCCCACGCAAAAAAGACGACACGTTTACACGTGCCGTCTTCTTCAAAAGTCTACAGATTTCAGGTTCTAAGCCTAGAATCCGCTCGTGGATGTCGCGGTTTCAGTCGTCGCCGTTGCCGTTGTGCAGCAACGCACCTGCATCTCAAGAACGCGGCTATTGAAGCGACACTGCTCATCATTGACTTCACGCAGGAAAGACAGACCGCCAGCGCGGGTCGTGTAGCGTGTCTGGGTGCAGCCCATCAGCTTGTAGCCTGGCTCGCACGTGCCGATATCGGTCTTCTGGATCGTGTTGGTCTTACAGACCAGATCCTCGTCCTGCAGCATCGCCGTATTGGCAAGTGACAGAGCGCGATCTGCTGTTGCCTGGGCGGCGTCGGCAGAGGCTTGCGCTTCTGCTGCTGCACTAACCGCGCTGTCCGCAACGGAGCGCGCTTCATTGAGGCTCATACTTGTTTGCGCAAGTGAGGTTGAGTTGCCATCAATCTCAACTTTCAATCGGCAGACATTTTCATTCACATTGCCGGGGTTGGCGCAGTATTCGGCAACGGATGTGTCACCTGGAATAGTTGTGCAGCCTGCGAGCATTGCTGCGAAACCAGCACTGGCAAGTATCGTCGATATACGCATGTGGCGTCTCCTTCTCGTTCTGAACCGGCTGCAGGTTCCGTGCCATGGATTGGTTCAATTCTGGCCTTGGCATTGCCCGGTTACCTGTGCCATGTGCGCTTTTGGAAGACATGGATGCAAGCGGAGACTCCAATGACGCGAAAATATTTCGGGACTGATGGTATTCGGGGCACCGCCAACGCGCATCCTATGACACCAGAGATCGCGATGCGGTTAGGAATGGCGGCTGGTAAATACTTCCGCACGACCAGCGCGAGGCGTCATTCTGTCGTGATTGGCAAGGATACAAGACTGTCAGGCTATATGATCGAGCCTGCTTTGGTGGCCGGTTTCACCTCTGTCGGCATGGACGTAACCTTGTTTGGCCCGCTCCCGACACCGGGTGTTGCGATGATGACCCGCAGCTTGCGAGCCGATCTCGGCGTGATGATTTCGGCCAGCCACAATGCTTATCAGGATAATGGGATCAAACTGTTTGGTCCGGACGGATACAAGCTGTCTGATGAGATCGAACTTGAGATTGAAGGCCGGATGGATCGCGCGCTCGATGATAAGCTGGCAGCAGCAGCGGATTTGGGCCGGACCGTGCGCGTTGATGATGCCCAGTCCCGATACATTGAGATCGTCAAGGCAAGCTTCCCGCGTAATATGCGGCTCAGTGGACTGCGGATCTGTATCGATTGTGCCAATGGTGCAGCTTACAAGGTCGCGCCAAAAGCGCTGTATGAACTGGGCGCAGAGGTGTTTTCCGTGGGTGTCTCTCCGAATGGGTTCAACATCAACCGCGAAGTGGGGTCAACCGATACAAGCGCGCTGAAACAAGCTGTTCAGACGCACCGCGCCGATATCGGAATTGCGCTCGATGGGGATGCGGATCGCTGTATCATTATCGATGAAAAAGGCTCGGAAATTGATGGTGATCAATTGATCGGCCTTATCGCCAGTCACTGGAAAGCGACCGATCGCTTGTCCAAGCCAGGTGTTGTGACCACGATCATGTCCAACCTTGGGCTTGAACTGTTCCTGAAAAAGCAGGGTTTGAAACTTGAACGTAGCCAGGTTGGTGACCGCTATGTTGTCGAGAAGATGCGCAGCGGCGGGTACAATCTCGGCGGCGAGCAGTCTGGCCATATCGTGATGCGCGATTATTCGACCACAGGCGATGGGCTGATGGCGGCGCTGCAAGTGCTCGCTGTGATGGTAGAGACGGAAAAGCCCTTGTCTGAGATTGCTCATGTATTTGACCCGGTTCCGCAAAAGCTCGTCAATGTCCGCTTCGGGAACAGCAATCCGCTGGACCATGAAGATGTGAAGGCCGCGATTACGGATGCTGAGGGCCGCCTGTCCAAATCTGGCCGTTTGGTCATCCGCAAGTCCGGCACAGAGCCGCTGATACGGGTCATGGCCGAAGCGACAGATGCAGATTTGATGGACACTGTCGTTGAGGATGTTGCCGAAGCGGTGCGTCAGGTCAGTTAGGGGCGGCGAAACTCATCCGAGTGAGGGGCCATGACCACAGATCCATCCTACGGTTATAATGCGATCACGGAGCAATACATCGCCGCTCGTTCTCCATCGGGAAAGGCGATCATAGAGCAGTGGGCGTCTGGCCTCGCTCCGGAATCGAGACTCATTGATATCGGCGCCGGTTTTGGTGAGCCGGTTATGCCGATCCTGATTAAGGCTAAGCTTAGTGTTTGGGCGATTGATGCGGCTCCGCGCATGGTTGCAGAGTTTCGCAAACGGTTCCCAGATATCGAGATTGCCTGTGAGACGGTCGAGGAAAGCCCTTTCTTCAATCAGACCTTTGATGCAGCGCTCGCGATTGGTCTGATTTTCCTGTTGCCGGAAGCCAAGCAAAGCGCGCTGATCCGTCGTATATCTGAGAGTCTGAAGCCCGGTGGACGCTTCTTGTTTTCTGCCCCGCTACAAGCCGGGGCGTGGCAGGACGTACTGACAAAGCAGACGTCTTATTCCCTTGGCCAGGAGGCGTACGAGCGGTTGTTGCGCGAAAATAGGTTCTTGCTTTTGTCGCATCACAGCGATGCGGGTGGCACGAACTATTACGACGTTGTGCGTGCGGAAGACTGAAGAACGGCAGCCGCCTTGTCTCGAACCAAGCCATCAATTGCGGCGAGGGCGGAGTGGGATGCAATTCGACCGGCTGTTCGGGCAGTTATCCCGCCAAGCGCATAGACTGGCATAGGCGCACGGTTCGTCAGGATACGAAACCGGGGCGCGCCCAGAGGGTGGCCCGCGCTTGGACTGTTTGAAGGAAACACGGCAGAGAACAAAGCAGCATCCATACCCGCCTTTGCGGCGCGGTGAAGAGCGCGTGTGCTATGAGCGCTGGTCGTATTCACGGCGAAAGCTCCGCGCCAATGACGCGCGAGTGCCAGTCTCGCTTCCGGCCAATGCACGCCGTCTGCGTTGACCTGTAAAGCGAGGTCCGGATCTGCCGCGACCAGCATGGTCAGGCGGCATTCTTTGCAGGCATGCGCCAGGTCACTTGCTGTCTCGATCCGACCTGCAGCTCCAAAATGGCGATAAATCACTCCGGACCCTTCTGGAAGACGGCGCGCAATACGAACCGGATCGGGTGTTCGGTCAGGATCGGTCAGAAACAGAAGCGGCGGCAATCTTGCGGGCAAATGTGTTTGCGTCATGCGAATAGCCGCCCGGAACTTGCGGATCACAGTGGGGTGGTGTTTGAACGCCATCATGAGCGAAGATACAGACCTGATCAGAATTAGCGAGGCGCGCGCGCGCATCCTGTCTGAAATAGGCGCGGACGTGACCCTGGTTGCAGCGTCAAAACGCCAACCTGATGAGCGGATTGAGGCCGCCTTGGCGGCTGATCAGCGCGTCTTTGGTGAAAACCGGGTTCAGGAAGCGCAGACCCGGTGGAGCGGCAGGCGTTCTGAGCTAAGCGACTTGCGCCTGCATTTGATTGGTCCTTTGCAGACCAATAAAGCCGAAGATGCGGTTAAGCTGTTTGATGTGATCGAGACGCTGGATCGGGAGAAGCTCTTGCGGGCCTTGATCAAGGCTGTCGACAAAACAGGGGCTGCGCCGCCTGACCTGCTTATTCAGGTCAATACGGGCGCAGAGCCTCAAAAGGGCGGGGTTCTGGTTGAGGAGCTTGAGCCTCTGCTGAGCAAGGCGCGGTCAGACTGGCCCGGGCAGGTTGCCGGGCTGATGTGCATCCCACCAGCTGCTGAACCAGCCGCGCCGCACTTTGCGCTTCTGAAGAAGCTCGCAGACCGACACGAGCTTCCGGTCGTGTCTATGGGGATGAGCGGCGACTACGCGCTGGCTGCGCGCCTTGGCGCAACCCATGTTCGGGTTGGTACCGGCCTGTTTGGGGTGCGCGATAGCTAGGCCTTAGTGGAGATCAGACTCTCCCTTGTCGACCACGGCATAACCGCCGCGTGTATCGATGCCGTGTAGCGGGTTCATCGGATCGCTGGCCGCGTCTACGGCTTCATCATAGCTGTCATAGGGACCATGCTCACCATCACGGGTGACGAGGTAATAGTGGCCGTCTGGAGAATACTTGGCCGGGTCTTGGGTCTGCTGATACATCGCGCAGCCTCCTTATGAAGCCCGCCCCGTAGTTAAGCTCAGCGATTCTTGTGACCGGAATGTGGCGGGCCAGGGCTCCCAATTCAGCGCCTGCGGCCGAGTTTGTATTCAAGCGGATACATGACCCCCGTGCGGGTTCTAGGGTCCTCACCTGCCGTAATCGGCGAGAAACGGACGGCCTTTAAGGCGCGAACCGACTCGGACTTAAATGCAGAAGATGTGCATTCGGCGTCGACATTAATTGGTCGACCTTCGTCATCGACATCGAAATATACTTCACAGGCCCCGGTTAGCCCTCTTTCTGCGGCTCTGCGTGGATATGATGGCCTTGGCGGTTCAATGGGCATAATCTCTTTGTTCTTCATCGACCAGCGTGCGATGATATGGTCAAGGTCATCGCCTTCAACACCGGCAACGGGCCGCGGCGCTCTGAAGCTGGGATAGTTTGCCTCGACAAATGAGACATACATTTGCGCCGTTTCCACATCGCCCAACCGAATGGCAATCGCAGCAGCCAACTGTAAGTCGCCCCTGTAAAGACTGTCGGGTCGTCCCTCTAGATTGGCCTCGAGCGTTTCCAGCGCGGATGGAAGTTCACCTTCCAGAACACTGGTGATCGCGAGTTGTTCCCTTAGATAAATCGCCTTCTGGGAGGATGTGTGCGGCAACTCGCGCTCGATCAAATGCTTAAGATCCGGAAGTCTTCCTTTTTGTCGGTAGTGACGTGCGAGCTTGGTCACATCGTCAGCTCTCATGTCAGCCGACGGATACGTTTTTTGGACAAGATGGAGTTCAAGAGCAGGAATTGCGAAAGAGGCGTCCGGGGAATCTGAGTCAATCTGTATGACGAAGGCTTGGAAGACAGCACGGTCGAGGCAATGAAATGATACGTCCGACATCGCTTCGACCAGTTCAGCACGAACAGTTTCCGGGGCGTATTCAGTCTGACCTTGATGTGAAAGATAACGTTTTTGATAGCGTTTCTGCCAAGCTTTGACTTTCTTCGTCGCTTCTTTGCTAAGGGCCTGTTCAGCGCAGGTCTTAGGCTCGCCCGCTTGTGCAAATGACACTATCCCCAATGCTAATGAAGCGCACATGAGAACAAGTGATCGCATGATCTGCTGCATATGAATATCCCACTTTTACTTTGCTGTCAGAAGACCATGACTAGCAAGACGCGTCTGGATTCATACCCCAAATCTGAAAATCTCTTAGAGTTTAGTGTGGGATGCTATCGCAGCGTCCAGCAGGGCAGTTATGGCGTTGATGGCGAGAGCGTTCCAGTTAGGGGCGCGCATCAGTTCTGTTGTTTCGTGATGTTGAAGGCTGGCATAGCCGTGCGCTGCGGCAAAGATCTGCAGGGCGATTTCGCGTTGTTCGCCGCGGCTAAGGTTTGCGGGCAGGGCCCGAGCGACCAGTTTGACGAGTTCCGCAAAGGCTGCTTCGCCCACCAACCTGGCTTCTTCGGATGGGGTATATGTGCTGTCGCCTTGTCCAAAGATCAGTCTGTAATGACCGGCTTGTTCTGATGAGATGGTCATATAGCGCTCGATGGCGTCAATGATACCTTGCCTTGGAGACGCAGCGTTCTGGCTGGCGCTCATTGCGTCCGAGATCATTTCGAAGCCTTCTATATAGAGCGCGTCGAGAATGCCTTGCTTGCCCTGAAAGTGATTATAGATGCCGATTGTGGACAGTCCGGCGCGTTTGGAAATGGCGCGCACACTGAGCGCGCCAGCACCATCCTCTGCGAAAAGGTTTGACGCAGCGTCCAGAATTTTCGTCTTCGTATCCTGCATTTCAATTACTCGCTTGACTTCGTATAACAGTGTTATTAAGCGAGTATAACGGCGTTATCAAGTGGCTTTGTCAGACTATATTGCACGACGATGTCGTTTGGGTGGATCGAAGGGATAGAGCGATGACGAAGACAGAGATTGAGACAGACTATCTGGTGATTGGCAGCGGTGCGATGGGTATGGCTTTCGCCGACGTGATCCTGTCGGAGAGCGACAAGGACATTGTCATCATAGATATGCATCACAAGCCCGGTGGGCATTGGAATGATGCTTATTCTTTCGTGACGCTGCACCAGCCATCGTCTTATTATGGCGTCAGCTCCAAGGAACTCAGCAAGGGCCGGATTGACCAGACCGGATTGAATGAAGGGTTGAATGATCTCGCCACCGGGCCTGAGATCATGAGCTATTTTGATGAGGTCATGCGCCATCAATTCCTGCCAACAGGGCGTGTGCGCTACTTCCCGATGAGCGAGTACAACTGGGATGGCTCCTTTACATCGCTGCTGTCCGGCGAGACCACCACGGTCAAGGTGCGTGAGAAAACCGTTGATGCGACCTATCTGAAGACGCAGGTTCCATCGACCCACAAACCGAATTTCGAGATTGCCGATGGCCTTCCGTTCGTGCCGCTGAATGAGCTACCGAAACTCCAGCGGCGCCATTCTGGTTATATGGTTGTTGGTGGCGGCAAGACCGGCATTGATGCTGTTCTCTGGATGCTGGAGAATGGTATTCCAGCCGATGATATTCACTGGGTCATGCCGCGCGATGGCTGGCTGATGGACCGCGGTAACACACAGCCAACACCGGACTTCTTTGAGGCGACGATGGGGGCGCAAGCTGCACAGATGGAGGCCGTCGCGCAGTCGACCAGTGTCCCGGATATGTTTGATCGGCTTGAGGCGGCAGGTGTTTTGCTTCGTATTGACCCAGATGTCCGCCCGAAAATGTTTCATGGCGCGACCATTAGTCAGGCGGAGCTTGCCGAACTGCGCAAGGTCAAGAACGTGATCCGGATGGGGCGCGTACAGCGCATCGAAAAGGATAAAGTCGTCTTCGACGAGGGGGAGCTCGCGAGCGATCCGGACTGGCTATACGTCGACTGCTCTGCGCGCGCGGTCGGGAATATGGAACCCGCTCCTGTCTTTAAGGGCGACCATTTGAAGTTGCAGACGGTGCGAACTGTGCAGCCCGTGTTCAGCGCAGCGGTTATCGCTTATGTCGATCTCAACTACGATGATGAAGCTGAAAAAAACAAGCTTTGCACTGTCGTGCCGCTGCCGAACCACGATGTAGACTGGGTGCACATGACGGCGGCCTTCATGACCAATCAGTTCAACTGGTCTCAGGACAAGACGCTCCGCGCTTGGATCGCAAACAACCGGTTGGACGGATACTCCAACCTGGCGCGCAATATCGGCGCGCAAGAAACCGACAAACGAGCGATTATTCAGCGGCTTCGGGACAATTCGATGCCGGCTATGATGAAACTGCAGGGATACATTGCGGAGCTATCTACCTAGAAGCTGATGGTCAGCGTTGAGCCTGGCCCTGCCTGTTTCAACGTTGCCAGCATATCCTCCAGGGCGAGTGCGACACAGCCCTCTGTCGGGTTGTAGTCGGGCTTGGCGATATGCAGGAAGATCGCGCTGCCATAATTCGGCACAGTCGGATTGTCATTGTGACCAAGCTCAACAATCAGATCATAGACATGATCGTCCCGCCAGAGTCGTTCATGGCTGGCCTCAAAAGGCAGGGTGACCGGGCGGTTATACAGTGGGTGAGCCGGGTCATCACACCAGCCATCGGTTTCTCGCAAAGAAACACACGGCAAGCCGGTTTCCGGGCGAGGGTGGCGGTCGGCGCGATAGAACACGCGCCGCATCTCCCATGTGCCGAGCGGTGAAGCGCAATCTCCTTCACGTTTCAAGGCAGCGCCTATCACGCCGCCTTTGCCAGTGGCGCAACGTGCTGTGACGTCGCCGCCTGAAAATTTGCCCTTTACGGTGGCAGAATACGCTACTGCAGTCACGTACCGCTCTCCTTTTTGTGACATCGCCTGATCAGGCGTGTAATGATGTTAGGTGAGCGAGTCTCTATTTCCTTCGCCAGAGACAAGGGAGAATTCAATGGCTGTGACAAAGTCGCTACTTTTGGTCGATGATGACAATGATTTGCGCGAAGCGTTGGCAGAACAATTCGGACTGTATGAAGGGTTTTCTATTCTTCAGGCTGATAATGCTACAAAGGGTGTGAAACTGGCGGAGAGTGAACGGGTCGATCTGATCCTGCTGGATGTCGATATGCCCGACATGGATGGCCGCGAGGCCTGCAAAGTGATGCGGACTCGCGGTGTGCGCGCGCCGATCATCATGTTGACGGCGCAGGATACGGATGCCGATACGATTCTCGGCCTCGACAGCGGGGCGAATGATTATGTCACCAAGCCGTTCAAGTTCTCGGTGCTGCTCGCCCGCGTTCGCGCGCACCTGCGCAGCTTTGAGCAGAGCGAGGACGCGACGTTTGAGGTCGGCCCTTATGAGTTCCGTCCTAGCATGAAGCTTCTTGTTCGTGAGGATGATCGCAAGATCCGCCTCACAGAAAAAGAGACCAATATCCTGAAATACCTCTACCGTGCTGGCGGTAAGTCCGTCGCCCGCGATGAGCTGCTGTCAGAGGTTTGGGGATACAATGCAGCGGTCACGACCCATACGCTCGAGACGCATATCTATCGCTTGCGCCAGAAGATTGAGCCGGATCCAGCCAATGCACGCCTTTTGCTGACCGAAGCCGGCGGTTATCGGCTTTCGCCATAAGAGGTGGCAGCTAAAGGAACCGGCGAGATCAAAACTCGCCGGCTCTTTTCATAACCTAGCGACGCTCGAAGACCTCGATCAGCTCACGAATGTGCGCCCGGTGCGCGCTTGTGTCAGCATCTGAAGAGCGGCGACGGACATAGTCCTTGACCTCTTCAAGGCTCGCCAGCGCGGCTGTGCGTGCGATATAGTCATAGCCTGGCAGGAAGGCTGGTCCGGTCGGGGTGGCGACCTGACCACCGCCTTGACCTGATGCGATCGAAATCAATCGGGTGACATATTCAATCTGCAGGTTCTGACGATACGTATTCACCGCGCTTCTGGCATCGGCGGCGAACATGATCTCAGTGAGCTCCGACATATATGTGCTGACCGGATACTCTCCGCCATAGCGGCGGGTATCTGTGAGCCGCGTAAGCACATTGGGATGCATCAGGTGCGCCAGCAGTCCGCGCTGAACGTTCAGAGCGCGCGCATGCGGTTTCGGGTCTGTATTCACGCCGAACACGTTGAATCCGCGACGTTGGATTTGCAAACGATCGAGCAGGTCTTCGCCCGCCTCGAAGGCATCCGGCGCAAATGCGACTTGATTCAAGAGCTCAAGCGCGCGGCGCTGGTCTGCGACTGGAACCGGGATCATCGGGGTTTCAGCCCCCGGCTGGCCAATGGCGGCGCGGTTGTTGAAGACCCCGCCAACCCAGCGTGATGTAACAAAAGCAGCTGATGCCCGCTGTCCGGTCAGCGCCATATAGTTGCTATAGAGTTGCTGATGCGTTTCACCTTCTTTGAGTGCACGCTCTGGTAACATAGCCAGCGTTTCGTCAATCAAGCTGATCCGACTGGCAGCCCAGCCGATCGGATCGTCGGATAGATCACTGATCATCACACGTGGATCAATGTGACGACCCGGTGCGCGCATATCATCCGCATCATTACCATAGGCCAGCTCCCGCTCTGTTGAGCGCGCGAGGATGGCGTCGAGATCTGCAGAGTCCGGGCTATACCCATACTGGATCGCCCAAACATCATATGGTGCTGGTTCAGCAACCGCGAACTGGCCCTGAGTCTCGCCAGCGGCCGCAATATTGATCGCCGGATAATCCATAACCGAGTTGGTGGGCAAGGCATCCTCAGACTGCAGGTCCGCCAGCGACACGGTGCTGGACGAGCGCATATTGTGGGTCAGCCCCAGAGTGTGGCCGATCTCATGCAAGACCAGATAGTATAATTCCTGTTCGACCAAGTCGCCCATTTGCTCGGCACTTGCCCCCTGCGCCCCCAACATCGCGCGCGCCGACATCATTTCAGCCTGAAGATGGCTGGCAAAGTTACAACTTGCGCCGTGGCGGTGACTGAACGGTGTTTCTTCAATCGCGGGCATGCCGACGGTGTCATACATTTCGGCATACCGCATTCGGTTGGTCAGATAGATATATTCCAGCATGATGTCTGCGCCGATGATCTCGCCCGTGCGCGGATTGGTGAAGCTCGGGCCATAGCCGCCAAAGGGCGGGGTCGGTGAAGACGTCCAACGCAGGACATTATAGCGAACATCGCCGGCATCCCACTCGGCATCATCTGGTTGGATGCGAATATCGACGGCGTTGGAGAAGCCAGCAGCTTCAAAAGCCGAGTTCCAGGCGAGGCCAGCGCCGCGAATGGTGTCGCGAAGCTCGACGGGGGTGGTATTCTCGATCCAGAACACGATCGGCTCAACCGGATCGGAGATTTCAGCCTCAGGGTCCTGTTTGACCAGACGCCAGCGGTTAATCGCGTCATTATATGGTGTGTACGAGTGCGAGGTCAGGTCGGTCGCTTCATTTGTGAAGTAACCCACTCGGAAGTCATCCTGTCGTGGCTCAAACCCGTCATCCGGCATTTCAAGGAAGCTATGCTGGACCAGAATTGCAACGGAGCGCGCATCTGTGATGCTTTGGTTGCCGTAATTGAGAGGAGTTGGGTTGTCGTAGACATACTCGACCCGGATATCAGTATTCTCGGGGAAGTTCGCGAGTTTGGTAATGCGCGTCTTGTCAGAGGACAGACCGCCAAGGGAGAAAATCATTCCCGGGCGCAAATCGGGCGATGCCCAGGGGGTGACCTGATGCAGCGCTTCGCTCTTCAGAAACGCGTCAGCGGAAATCAGGAAGCTGTCCTCGTCTTCGCTTGTTGCAACAATTTCCAGATTGGCCATCGGAGCACGTGAAATGTTCGCATCAGCTGCGAGCGAGAGTGCAGAAGCTTCATCAAAGTAGTAGCTCGTGTTTATCGCTTCGATCTCGATCCGATCGAAATGCTTGCTGAAGGACACGATACGATTGTCGCGGAAACCGCCTCGGAAGTGACCGGTGTTGACCGGGCCATTCTCACTATAGAGGAAATAGATAAATTCCTCTTCGAGCTGATCTTCACCCACTTCCATATAGACTTCGCCGGTTTCCGGGTCCTGGAAAAGCGGGAACAGTCCCTCAATCGCGTCGAACGCCTCGACATATTCAGCCAGGGTTTCCGGCTTGTCCTCTTCTGCCTCCTCAGCTTCCTGGGCGGACACACCAAGTGCAAGTCCCATAGACATCAAGGCTGAAGTGGCGAAAAGAGTAGAGAAACGACGCATAAAGATCCCCAAATTTAGGTTGGATTGCAATTTTGTTTCAATCTTGATGCAACAGCCAAAATGAAATTGCTAGAGCGTAATGAATCGGCAGATCGACGCAGAGCTTTTAAGCGTATTCAATCGACCAGGTTAGATAATCAGGAGCGATCTCGGCTCCGACACTCATGGAGACGCCCTCGCTCGTGGCTGACACCTCTGCAATCCTGGAAAAGTCTTTCCCGGTACAACTTGGCCAGGTAATTGACGCACCGCTTGCCGCGCACATCGCCCCCTAGCCAAGTTTGACAGTTCTGCATAACAGGTTGGGATCGATGAATTGATTGGATTTCCCGCCTATGCGTCTTTCCCGTTTTTTCCTGCCCGTGACCAAGGATGTGCCGTCTGACGCGTCAATTGTCAGTCACAAACTGATGCTGCGTACTGGAATGATCCGCCAGAATGGTGCCGGCATCTATTCTTGGCTGCCGCTTGGCTACCGAGTGCTGAAAAAGATTGAGCAAATTGTCCGCGAGGAGATGAACCGCGCCGGTGCGATTGAGCTGTTAATGCCAACCCTGCAACAGGCTGATCTTTGGCGCGAATCTGGCCGCTATGATGCCTATGGCGAGGAAATGTTGCGGATCGAGGATCGCAGCGGCCGGGATATGCTCTACGGCCCGACTAATGAAGAGGTGATCACGGACATTTTTCGTGCCTATGTGAAGAGCTACAAGGCGTTGCCGCTCAATCTTTATCACCAGCAATGGAAGTTCCGGGATGAGGTGCGTCCACGCTTCGGCGTCATGCGCGGCCGCGAGTTTCTTATGAAAGATGCCTACAGTTTCGATCTTAGCGAAGAGGCCGCGCGCATCTCTTATCAGAAGATGTTCGCTGCTTATCTTAACACGTTCGATCGGCTCGGTGTGACGGCAATCCCTATGCAGGCCGACCCCGGCCCGATCGGCGGCGATCTCAGCCACGAGTTTCTGATCCTTGCCGATAGCGGCGAAAGCGCTGTGTTCTGCGACAAGGCTGTTCTCGACGTGCCGCCACCCGGGACGGATTTCGACTTCGAAGATGAAGCGGCGTTGGCCGCTGAAATGGAGAAACGCACTCGCTTCTACGCAGCGACTGACGAGAAGCATAATGAGGCGACCTATGCGGCCCTGCCGAAAGAGAGCCAAATTGAGGCACGCGGTATTGAAGTTGGTCATATTTTCTACTTTGGGACCAAGTATTCAGACCCCATGAAGGCTGAAGTGCAGACCCCTGATGGCAAACTCGCGACCATCCATGGTGGGTCATACGGCATTGGCGTGTCGCGTCTGGTCGGGGCAATTATTGAAGCGAGCCATGATGAGAATGGCATCATCTGGCCCGCATCAGTGGCGCCCTTCGATGCAGGTATCATCTCAATGAAGCCGGATGCAGAGGATGTCGCCGCGGTTGCTGATGAGGCTTATGCTAAGCTCACGGCTGCCGGCAAAGAGCCGCTATATGACGAAACCTCTGACCGAGCTGGCGCCAAATTCAATCGTATGGATCTGATCGGTCTGCCGTGGCAGATTACGGTTGGTCCGCGCGGCGTGAAAGAAGGCAAGGTTGAGCTGAAACACCGCGCCAGCGGCGAAAAGTCAGATGTGACCCTGGACGAGGCGATCAGCCGGATTGTGGGCGCTTAAGCAGCGATGGCCGGACCCGCTCCTTTCGGTGCCGTCGAGCGCACACTGGCATGGCGCTATTTGCGGGCCAAGCGCTCGCAAGGTGGCGTGTCGCTCATCTCGATCATCTCCTTTGTCGGCATCATGCTGGCGGTGACAGCCTTGATCGTCATCATGTCGGTTATGAGCGGTTTTCGGGCGACCTTGCTGAACGCGCTGCTCGGCGGGCAAGGCCACGTTTTCGTTCAGGTGGTCGATCAGCCGGAAACCATTGTCGATGATCTGGTCATTGATCTGCGCAAACTGCCGAAGATTGTCAGCGTCTCGCCGGTGATCGAAGAGCAGGTGCTGGCCAGCACCGATTATGCGAAAGTCGGGGCGGCGGTGCGCGGTGTGCGGATTGAAGACCTCGACAACTTGCCATTTTTAGAAGGGGGTTCAGCAAAAGCGATTGAGGACGGTTTCGGGGAAGGCCGAAATGGCGGTGATAAAATCTATCTTGGCCGGTTTCTCGCAAATGATCTCGGTGTGCGCCCGGGTGGCCGGGTCACGTTGATCGCGCCTGAAGGAACGAAAGGTCCTTTCGGCGTAACCCCGCGCAACAAGTCTTATGTCGTCGCTGACACCTTTGACACTGGCAGTGTCGAACTGGATAAACTCTACATCCTGATGCCGATGGAACAAGCGCAGATCTATTTCAACAAACGCGGGCTGTATGAGTTCCTTGATGTTCGCATTGAAGATCCGATGAATACGGAACCGGCAATGCTGGACATTGCTGAGGCAACGGGAAATCAATTCATTCTGGATGACTGGAAACGCCAGCGCGCCGCCTACCTTGGCGCGTTGAATACAGAGCGGGGGATGATGCGCGTGATCATGCTGATCCTGATCACTATCACGGCGCTGAATATCATTACGGGCGTCGTCATGCTGGTAAAGAACAAGACCCGCGACATCGCAATCCTGCGCACGATCGGCACCTCGCGTGGCTCTGTCATGCGGGTTTTCGTCATGATCGGTGCCGTCCTTGGTCTGACCGGGGCATTGATCGGCCTGCTGCTGGGCGTCACAATTGTCTTGAATATCGGTGCGATCGAAGATGGCCTCCGCGTCATCGGGCTGGAGATTTTCCCACCCGACGTTTACGGGCTCGATGGTTTGCCTGCCGAACTGGACTGGAGCGAGGCGATCTTCACCACGCTCTGGGCGATGAGCATGTCCGTTCTGGTCACGCTCTGGCCCGCCTGGTCAGCGGCCAAACTCGACCCGGTTGAAGCGCTGAGGTTTGAGTGATGGGCGTGGTTCTTGAACTTCGCGATATTCTTCGAGAGTATCGATCCGAGGCAGGCATTTTGCGTGTGCTTGATGGAGCAGAGCTGACCCTCAACAAGGGCGAGCTGGTCGGGCTGGTTGGGCCTTCTGGGTCAGGTAAATCGACCCTCCTGCATACGGCTGGCCTCCTGGAAAAAGCCGAGGGCGGGCAAGTCCTGCTCGAAGGTCAGGACGCGACCCAATTGAGCGATGATGGGCGCACGCGCCTGCGCCGGGAAAAGCTGGGCTTTGTCTATCAATTCCATCACTTGCTGCCCGAGTTTGATGCGCGCGATAATATTGCCATGCCGCTCATGGTGGGCGGATTGGCTCGCAGCAAGGCGCGTCAGAAAGCAGAAGTGTTGCTGGAAGAAATGGGACTGTCAGATCGCGCGCGGCATCAGCCGGGTCAGATGTCTGGCGGAGAGCAGCAACGCGTCGCGATCGCGCGCGCGCTGGCCAATGATCCGCGTCTGGTGATTGCCGATGAGCCAACCGGTAACCTCGATCCCGCGACCACCGACCGCGTCTTTGCCAGTCTGATCCGCATGGCCCGCAGCGAGGGTGCGGCGGTTTTGGTGGCGACGCATAACATGGCGCTGATCCGGCATATGGATCGGGTCCTGACCCTCAAGGACGGAAAACTCACAGACTTCTCGTAAGTTCTGCTTTTGTTCTAAATTATTATCTGCTACAGACGAGTCATAAGCCGGGCGTTTTGTGCGGCGAAGAGGAGCTGTCTTATGGACAAACCGGGTTTTATTCATCTCGCCATCCGGACCAGTTTTTCGCTGCTGGAGAGCATGATTACGACCAAGGGTTTGACCAGTTGGTGCGCTGATCAGGGTATGCCTGCGGTCGCCGTAACAGATCGCAATAACCTGTTCGGTGCACTGGAACTCTCTGAAAGTCTCGCTGGTGCCGGTGTGCAACCGATCATGGCGGTTTGTTTCGATGTGACCGACGGGGCGCATCAGGAAACTGTGACGCGGGTATCGCTCTATGCCCAGAACCAGACCGGCTATCAGCGCCTGATGGCGCTCTCGTCTTATGCCTATCTCGACGCCGACGACGGTGTACCGCGGATTCATCGCAGTTATTTGCAGGAGCAGACTGACGGCCTGATCCTGTTGACGGGCGGGGTAGAGGGCGAGGTCGCCCGTCATATCCTGCGCGGCAAGCTCAGCGAGGCCGAGGCCGCGCTTAAGTCCATGGCCGAGGATTTTCCAGGCCGTTGTTACGTCGAGATTACCCGTCATGGCACGCCGGAAGAACTACAGTGCGAACCGGAGCTGCTGAGCCTCGCCTATCAGCTCGATCTGCCCATTGTTGCGACGCAGGATGCCCGCTTCATGACAGCGGCGGATGCGCCAGCGCATGATGCCATGATGTGTATCGCGAATGGGGCATATCTCGGTCAGGAGGATCGCCCGCAAGTCGCGCCAGAACAATATCTGAAAACGGCTGTAGAGATGCAGCAACTGTTTGCCGATCTGCCGGAGGCCCTGGCTTCCACCGTCGATATCGCGCAGCGCTGCGGTATTCGTGCAATCAAGCATGATCCCATTCTGCCGAATTTCGGTGACGGAACACGCTCCGAGATCGAAGAGCTGCGCGTGCAGGCTGAGGACGGATTGGAGGCGCGGCTCGCAGCCGCCCCGAAACTTTATGCGCCACGCGAAACCTATACGGAACGTCTTGATTATGAGCTTGGTATTATCGAGCGGATGGGCTTCCCGGGGTACTTTCTGATCGTTGCCGACTTTATCAAATGGGCGAAAGAACAGGATATTCCGGTCGGTCCGGGACGCGGCTCGGGCGCCGGGTCTCTTGTTGCATGGGTTTTAACGATTACGGATCTGGATCCGCTGCGCTTTGATCTGCTGTTCGAACGCTTCCTGAACCCAGAACGCGTTTCAATGCCCGATTTCGACATCGATTTCTGTCAGGAGCGGCGCGGCGAGGTTATCCGTTATGTCCGCGACAAATACGGGGCGGATTCGGTGGCGATGATCATCACGTTCGGAACATTGCAAGCCAAGGCGGTTGTGCGCGATGTTGGGCGTGTGATGCAAATGCCCTATGGGCAGGTCGACCGGCTCGCCAAACTCATCCCGTTCAATCCGGCGAACCCGCCCAAGCTTCAAGATGCCATTCTCGACGAACCAAAATTTGACGAGGAAAAGGACAAGGACCCCCGCGTTGGGGAGCTGCTTGATACCGCCCTCGCGCTAGAAGGTATGTATCGCAATGCTGGAACGCACGCTGCTGGGGTTGTGATCGGTGATCGGCCATTGGTCGAGATCGCGCCGCTGTTCAAGGACCCGCGCGCCGATTTGCCCGCAACCCAGTTCAATATGAAATGGGCCGAAGCTGGCGGGCTGGTAAAGTTTGACTTTCTCGGCCTCAAGACACTGACCGTAATTGACCGCGCGCTGAAATTTATCCGCCGCGACGGCCAGGATGTTGGCCCTGAATGGCACTCGCTTGATGACAAGGCGACGTATGAGCTGATGGCGTCGGGCCAGACCCTTGGGGTGTTCCAACTTGAGGGGCAGGGCATGCGCGATACGCTGCGCAAGGTCCGCCCGGGCAATATTGAAGATGTGATCGCGATTATTTCGCTCTATCGTCCGGGGCCGATGGACAATATTCCGGTCTATGTGGCCGGTAAGGATGACCCAAAAACGATTCGGTATCAGCATCCCGATCTCGAGCCAATCCTGAATGCGACCTATGGCGTCCCGGTCTATCAGGAACAGGTCATGCGGATGGCGCAGGAAATTGCTGGCTATTCGCTTGGCGAAGCGGACCTGCTGCGCCGCGCCATGGGTAAGAAAAAACTTGAGGAAATGGTCGCCCAGCGCAAACGGTTCCTCAGTGGGGCTTTGGAGCTTAAAGGGATCGAAGCGGGCCTTGCGAATGATATTTTCGATACGATGGAGAAGTTTGCCGGTTACGGTTTCAACAAATCGCACGCGGCCGCTTATGCGCTGATCGGTTACCAAACGGGATATTTGAAGGCGCATTTCCCGGTCGCATTCCTCGCCGCCTCCATGAGCCTGGATCTGCACAATACAGACAAGCTCGCAGCATTCTTCCAGGAGGCAAAGCGGCTCAAAATCCCGGTTGTCGCGCCAGATGTGAATGCCTCAACAGCAGATTTCGATGTTCGCGGTGATGCCATCGTTTACGCGCTTGGAGCTTTGAAAGGGGTGGGACCAGAGGCGATGAACAGTCTCGTTCACGGCCGGGAGACGGCAGGTCCATTTCTGGATCTGCACGATATTTCTGATCGCGTGGACCCCAAGGACATCAACAAAAAATGCCTCGAGCAGTTGGCGAAAGCTGGAGCGTTTGACGCGCTTGAGGGAAACCGTGCCGCAGCGCTTGCTGCGGCCCCGGTAATTGCTGCGGCAGCGGCGGCGTCTGCTGAAGACCGCGCGGGCGGGCAGGGCGGCCTGTTCGGAGACGCCGAGCCTGCGATGCGGGCCAGTTTGCCAACAGCGCCTGCTTGGAACATGCAGCAGAAACTCGACAATGAATTTGCGGCGATTGGCTTCTATTTCAGTGGTCATCCGCTGGACGATGTTCTCGGCAGCCTTGAAGAGGGCCGCATCACACTCGCCATGGATATTCAGGATGTCGCACAGGATCGCAAACCGCTGGAACTGATTGGCGTGGTGCGCCGCCGTGTCGAAAAGCCAGCGCGCAATGGCGGGAAATTCGCCTTCCTGACACTCTCGGACCCAACCGGTGAAGTTGAACTGATGGTGATGCCGGAAATGCTGGCGGATATGCGCGATCAGCTTGAGGTTGGAAAGGCGGTGGTCATCCGCACCGAAGTGCGCCGCCGCGATGATGAAATCCGGCTCTCGGCGATGAATGTCAAACCGATTGAACAAGCGCGGATTGCCAAAAAGGCACCGGCTTTGAGCGTGCGTCTGGAAAAAGGCGCTGACCTTGGCGGTCTTGCCGAGATTGCGGCGCGCCTCAAGGCAGCACCCGGACCAGACCGAGGTGAGATTTTCGTGCGTTTGCCCACCGAAAGCGGGCAGGTTGTGACCCTGCGCCTGCCTGAAACCTATGCGACGGGACTGGAGGCATTGCGCGCTCTGAAAACAGCGCCCGGCGTCGCCCGGGTTGACCATATGGCAGCTTAAGCGGCCCAGCCTGAAACCGAGGTGTTGCAGCGCGCCCGAAAGACTGTATATACGCGCGCACAAACCCCCGATGCGCGGACAATCCGGTGTTGGTCCCTCAAGTGAGGTCCAATCACGTTCGTGCCGGTCAACCGGATGAAGGAAAACAAGACATGGCTTTGCCTGAATTTACAATGCGTGACCTCCTCGAAGCAGGGGTCCACTTTGGCCACCAAACCCACCGCTGGAACCCCAAGATGAAGCAATTCATCTATGGCGCGCGTTCTGGTATCCACATTATGGATCTGTCGAAGTCCGTGCCGCTGATGCATCAGGCGCTGGTCAAGGTTCGCGACACCGTTGCCAAGGGTGGCCGCATTCTGTTTGTCGGAACCAAACGCCAGGCCTCACAGCCGGTTGCTGAAGCCGCTCAGCGCTGCGCGCAATACTATATGAACCATCGCTGGCTCGGCGGCACGCTGACCAACTGGACGACCGTTTCGAACTCCATCAAGCGCCTTCGCGAGCTTGAAGAAACCCTCTCAGACAAGGACCAATCCGGTCTGACCAAGAAAGAGCTGCTCAATCTGGAGCGTGAACGCGAGAAGCTGGACAAGGCGCTGGGCGGGATTGCCAATATGGGCGGCTTGCCAGATCTGATCTTTGTGATCGACACCAATAAGGAGTCCATCGCCATCAAGGAAGCGCGCAAGCTCGGCATCCCGGTCGTGGCCGTTGTGGACACCAATTGTGACCCTGAGGATGCAGACTTCCCGTTCCCGGGCAATGATGATGCCGCGCGAGCGATCTCCCTCTACACCAATCTTGTGGCCGATGCGGTTCTGGATGGTCTGGCGGAGTCTTCTGCGGGTCTCGGCATTGACCTTGGTGAGGCTGAAGATATTGACGCGTTGACTGAGGCCGACCTGGCCGCTGTGGATGCTGCGATTGCAGAAGCAGACGGCACTGACGCCGAAGCGACCGAGAATACCGAAGCTTAAGACAACCTGTTTCAACAGAAGGAAGATTTCGATGGCTCAGATCACTGCTGCCCTCGTCAAAGGCCTGCGGGACCGTACCGGTGCAGGCATGATGGATGCAAAGAAAGCGCTCGTAGAGAGCGATGGCGACATGGAAGCTGCTGTCGACTGGCTGCGCGCGAAAGGCCTATCCAAGGCGGCCAAGAAGTCTGGCCGGACGGCCGCTGATGGCCTGGTCGCAGCGCTTGTCTCTGAAGATGGCAAAAGCGGTGCCCTGGTAGAGCTCAATGCGGAAACGGATTTCGTTGCTCGTAACGAGATCTTCCAGAAAGCGGTCCACGAAGTTGCGGCCATTGCGCTTGAGACAGACGGATCTCTGGACGCAGTCTCTGGTGCGCCAGCGCCTGATGGCGAAGGCACGATTGCGGACATGATCACGCGTCTGGTGGCGACCATTGGTGAAAACATGGCCCTGCGCCGGACATCGAAACTGTCTGCCGACAGCGTTGCGTCTTACATTCACGGCGCTGAAGCCGACGGCATGGGTAAGATCGGCGTTCTGGTTGGCCTGAATGGCGGCGGCGATCTCGCCGAAGCGGGTCGCAAGGTTGCGATGCATGTTGCGGCGACGTCTCCAGCGTCTGCTACGGTTGCAGATCTCGACCAGGCGCTGGTCGAGCGCGAGCGTCAGATTCTTACTGAACAGGCAGAGCAGAGCGGTAAGCCAGCGAATGTTATCGAGAAGATGATAGAAGGCCGCCTGAAGAAGTTCTACAAAGAAGTCGTGCTCGTTGAGCAGCCCTTCGTGATGGATCCGGACAAGACGGTCGGCAAGTTTATCAGCGAAAGCGGCGCCGAACTGGTCGGCTTCCAGATCTTCAAACTCGGTGATGGTATCGAGAAAGAAGAAGATGATTTCGCGGCTGAGGTGGCTTCGCTAACCAACAGCTAAGCCTCGCAAGCTATTTGATTCTCCCGGGTTCCTCATGACAGGAGCCCGGGAATCTTTTATGCCGAACGCTCACGTCACGGAGATGCAGAAAATGGCCGCCGATTCAGAGAATGCAGAGGGCCTGAAATACAGGCGTGTCTTATTGAAGATATCCGGTGAAGCCCTGATGGGGCCGCTGGATTTTGGTATCGACATGCCGACCTGTCTGAAATTCGCTGAAGAGATCGCGGCTGCTCGCGAAGGCGGTGCAGAGATTTGCCTTGTCATCGGCGGTGGAAACATTTTCCGCGGGATGGCGGGCGCAGCGGGCGGAATGGAGCGCTCACAAGCCGACTCCATGGGCATGCTGGGAACTGTCATGAACGCGCTTGCCATGCAGAGCGCGCTTGAGACCATCGGGGTGCAAACCCGTGTACAGTCCGGCATTCGCATGGACGAGATTTGCGAGCCGTTCATTCGCCGCCGAGCGATCCGCCATATGGAAAAAGGCCGGGTTGTGATTTTTGCGGCTGGAACCGGCAATCCCTACTTTACGACAGATACGGGTGCGGCGCTGCGCGCTGCCGAAATGCACTGTGAGGCGATGCTGAAAGGGACGCAGGTTGATGGCGTCTATTCTGCCGATCCAAAGAGCGATCCGAATGCCGTGCGCTATGATCAACTGACCTATCAGGATGTGCTTGCGCGCAACCTTCGCGTGATGGATGCCTCAGCGGTCAGCCTGATGCGCGACACCAATATACCCATTGTGGTTTTCTCTCTACACAATAAAGGTGCCTTGCAGGATGTGCTGACCGGAAAAGGTCCGAGCACGGTCATATCTGGGAGTTGAGGATAAGATCATGAGTTATGATGAAAAAGACCTGGAACGGCGAATGGATGGAGCGATCACATCGTTGCAGAATGAGCTACAGGGGCTGCGAACCGGGCGTGCCTCGATCAACTTGCTGGATAGTGTTCAGGTCTCTGCTTACGGCTCAATGATGCCGATGAGCCAGGTCGGTTCGGTATCTGTCATGGACGCGCGCATGCTGGCGGTGAATGTCTGGGATAAGGGTATTGTTGGTGCCGCAGACAAGGCGATCCGCGAAGCGGGATTGGGCCTGAACCCGGTTGTCGATGGCCAGACCCTGCGTATTCCAATCCCGCCGCTCAACGAAGAGCGCCGGGTCGAGCTGACCAAGGTGGCAGGAAAGTATGCCGAGTCGGGCCGGATTGCCGTGCGCAATGTGCGCCGCGATGGCATGGACGCGCTCAAGAAAATGGAGAAAGACGGCGACATCAGTGAAGACGAATTACGGTCCTTCTCTGACGACGTTCAGAAATTGACCGACAAATATGTCAAAATGGTCGATGAGGTTCTCAAGGCGAAAGAAGCGGAGATCATGCAGGTTTGATCTCCGCGCCCAACCCCAACGCCCCGGATGAGCAGATTGATGTGGCAGATCTGCCTCAACACGTTGCGATCATCATGGACGGCAATGGACGCTGGGCAAAGGCGCGAGGCATGCCGCGCGAGGTTGGGCACGAGCGAGGGGTCGAGGCCCTGCGAAAGACGGTTCGCGCGGCGCAGGAGCTGGGCCTGTCGCACCTCACGGTCTTTTCCTTCTCGACGGAAAATTGGCGCCGCCCGGTCAAAGAAGTCAATGCGCTGTTTGGTCTACTGAAACTCTATGTGAAACAGGACCTCAAGAAGCTCACAAGCGAGGGCGTCAGAATTCGTGTTCTTGGAACGCGGGTTGGCCTCCCACCAGATATTCTGGCTTTGGTTGAGGAGGCTGAGACCAAAACTGCGGCCAATCAGAAGTTCAATCTTTGCATCGCTTTCAACTATGGCGGACGTGAAGAGATTGTCCGGGCGGCGCAGGCACTCGCGAAAGACATTACCGATGGGGCAATCAATCCCGAGGCTGTAACCGAAGACCAGTTCTCCACCTATCTGGATACGGCTGATTTGCCTGATCCTGACCTGTTGATCCGCACGAGCGGAGAGCTGCGTCTCAGCAATTTCCTGATCTGGCAGGCTGCTTATGCGGAACTGGTTTTCATGGATGTGCTTTGGCCTGACTTTGGGGCCAAACACCTCGGTGAGGCTGTCAGCCTGTTTCAAAACCGCGAACGCCGCTTTGGTGGGCTGGAAACCGGGGTTGCCTGACGATGGCCGGGGGTGCCGCTGGTAAGACCAAGCGCAGCGAGTTAACGCTGCGGCTATTGTCCGCCTTGGTGCTGATCCCCTTTGGTTTGTACGTTGTCTGGTCAGGCGGGCTCGCACTCGCAGTGGGTTGCGCATTTTTTGCTGCGGTGATGGCTTATGAGTGGGTGCGCATGTCCGCTTCACCTGCCATGACGGCTTTTGTCAGCCTGTCAATCGTGCCCGTTATCGTGGCATACGTCCTGAACCTTGAGGCCGGGGCCGTGACACTACTGACCTGTGCGTTCGCTGCAACCTATGCCCATCCGCTGAAGTCAGAGCGGCTCATGTCGGGATTTGGTATCCTCTATACGTCGGGCATGGCGCTGGCTTTGTTTGCGCTTCGTGAGAGCGATGACTGGAACGGGCAAAGCGCTGCCTTGATCATTATGGGAATTGTCTGGGGCTCTGATTCTGCGGCTTATTTTTCCGGTAAAGGGTTTGGCGGACCGCCTTTAACGCCGGAGTCGCCTTCCAAAACATGGAGCGGCGCGCTAGGAGCTGTGATCTTTAGTGCGCTATGCGGCGCGCTCGCGGCGCGGCTAACCCAAGGGGACATGATGGTATGGATCTATACCGGCATCATCATTTCTGTTTTTGCGCAAATGGGTGATCTTATGGAAAGCACCATCAAGCGACGTTTCGGCGTAAAGGACTCCAGTGGTTTGGTCCCTGGGCACGGGGGCGTGCTGGATCGGGTTGATGGTCTTGGGATTGTCTGCGGCGTGATGGTGCTTGGGTTTATAGTATTGCCTGCGCTGGTCGAGCAGCTGGGGTTCGGGATATGAACCGACCCCGGCGCCTCACGATCATCGGGTCGACCGGGTCAATCGGAACATCTGCCCTTGCGGTTGTTGAGCATGCCAATGCGGTTGCCGCTGAACCGGTTTTTGAGATCGACACTTTGGTTGCTGGCAGCAATGTCGCGCTTCTGGCGCAGCAGGCTCAGGTTTTCGGGGCCAAACGCGCTGTAATCGGCGATACTTCAAAGGCGGATGATCTCGCCGCAGCTCTTTCAGGGCTGGGTGTCGAAACAGCCGCAGGCTCTGATGCCATCCTTGAAGCCGCCGCGCGACCTGTCGACAGGGTTCTGGCGGCGATTGTCGGGATTGCCGGACTGCCATCGACCATCGCGGCGGCTGAAGCTGGAAATTCAATCGCGCTGGCGAACAAGGAAAGCATGGTCTGTGCGGGCCCCATGCTCAATGCGATTGCCGGTCGCAAGGGCAGCAAGATCATTCCAACGGACTCAGAGCACAATGCGATGTTTCAGGTGATGGAACGACGTGAGGATGTTGATCGCCTGATCCTGACGGCCTCAGGCGGTCCGTTTCGGAACACGTCGGCTGCAGCTCTAAAGTCGGTGACGCCCAAACAGGCACTGGCGCATCCGCGCTGGGATATGGGGCACAAGATTTCCATCGATAGTGCCACCCTGTTCAATAAGGGATTGGAACTGATCGAAGCGGCCTATCTGTTTGATATGCCAGAGTCGCAGATCGACGTTGTGGTTCACCCACAGTCTGTCATTCACTCCCTCGTAGCGTATCGTGATGGTTCAGTTCTCGCACAGCTCGGCAATCCGGACATGCGGACCCCCATCGCGCATGCTCTGACTTGGCCAGAGCGTCGGCAACCTTCTGGCGTCGAACCGCTTGATCTGATCGCACTCAGCCAACTTGATTTCGAACCTCTTGATTCTATTCGATTCCCGGCAATTGACCTCTGCCGGGCGGCCTTAAGGCACGGTAATGGGGCACCAACGGTATTAAATTGCGCTAATGAAGGGGCTGTAGCTGCTTTTCTTGCAGGAAAATGCAGATTCCTCGACATAAGCTGGGTTGTCGAAGCGGCACTTGATCGGTTTGTATCAGGTCCATTGGCAAATCAGTCGTGTGACAGCCTTGAGGCGATCATGGGGATTGAAGCTGAGGCGATGAGACTAACCGGTGGTTTGCTGGCTGAGGCCGTGACCCGCCCAGAGGGAGTTTAAAGCTTGACCGGTTTGCTCAGCCAAGGGCCTATTTTCTTGCTTTGCCTTGCATTCATGCTGGGCATTGTCGTCGTTATTCACGAACTCGGACATTATCTTGCTGGCCGGTTTTTTGGCGCGGCAGTGGAATCGTTTTCCGTTGGCTTTGGCGGATCAATTTTTGAGCGTAAAGATTCCAAAGGCACGCGCTGGCGTGTGAACTGGATCCCACTTGGCGGTTTCGTCAAATTTGTCGGGGAGCACCAGACCGCTGACGATATCGGGCCTGATGACGCCGAACACGGGCAACAAGCCCCTGTCGGTAAGGCGTATTATGATGTCGGGGTTGGCGGTCGAACGATTATTCTGCTGGCCGGCCCTGTAGCCAATTTCATTCTGGCCATTGGCTTGTTTGCAGTGATTTTCGGGTTCAATGGAACCTATGAGAGCCGATATGTCGTGTCTGAGGTTGCGGCCGGGCAACCTGCGGCTATGGCTGGCATGGAGGCTGGCGACATCTTCGTCGCGATTGATGGCAAACCGATTGAGAGACAGGTCGATATCTCGATGTCGGTTATTTACTCCACCGGCGTGCCGCTCACCATGACCATGCAGCGCGGTAGTGAGCTTGTTGATCTCATCGTGACCCCCGAACGGGTCATGCGTGAAAATGAAATTGGCCAGATCGTGCCTCAAGGGACAATGGGGATCAGATTTGGCCGCATGCCCGACGCGACGACGTTCAAGCCTCTCAATCCGATTGAGGCGGTCGGACAGGGCGTTGTTCAAACGGGCGAGGTTCTATCTACAACAACCCGAATGCTGGGCCGTATCGTAACGGGGCAGGAACCGCTTGGTCTCCTGACAGGCCCTGTTGGGATCGGGGATGCGGGCCGCCGTGTTGTCAATATGACCATGGAGCGAACCGAGATCCCGCTAACGGATCGACTGCTCTCTCTTCTGTGGCAAATGCTGGGGATCTGCGCCGCCGTTTCCGTTGGAATCGGTTTCTTTAACTTGTTACCCCTGCCCATACTTGATGGCGGCCATATCGTGTTCAATGCATACGAAGCCGTGACCGGATCCTTGTTACCGGAACGAGTGCAGGAATATGTGCTGCGAGCTGGAATCATCATGCTTGGTGTTCTGTTCGTGTTCATTACCTGGGGTGACATTCTGGAAACAGGCCTGTTCAACGGGTCGGCTGGCTGATAACGGCCAGCACGGGAGGATCGAGGTTTCGATGCGTAAAGTTTTTGCTGCTGCCCTGATGGCGACGTCTGGACTGGTTCTGACCAGTTTCACAGACCTGCAACCGGCTTCGGCCCAGGCGGGTGAAACCATCCGTTCGGTCATTGTTGAGGGTAATCAGCGGATCGAGGATCGGACGGTTCAGTCCTATCTTTTGGTCGAACCTGGCGATCTGTTTGACCCGGACAGGATCGACCTCTCCTTGAAAACCTTGTTCGCCACGGGGTTGTTCGCGGATGCGTCATTTGAAAAGGCTGGTCCCGACCTTGTCGTTCGCGTGGTTGAAAACCCGATCATCAACCGCGTTCTGTTCGAGGGCAATCGCGCCATTGACGATGACAAGATGCGTGAAGAAATTCAGGCTGCGCCGCGCGGTATCTTCACTGCGGCCCGCGTGCAAGCTGATGTACAGCGTATTCTCGATCTCTATCGCCAGTCTGGTCGTTTCTCCGCGACGGTAGAGCCGCAATATAAACCGCTGGACCAGAACCGCGTCGATCTTGTTTTCGTCATCACCGAAGGCCCGGTCACCGGCGTTCGCGCGATTAACTTTATCGGTAATGAAGAATTCTCGGACCGGCGGTTGCGCAGCGAAGTTGTGACCAAACAGTCCCGTTGGTGGCGGTTTTTCAGTTCCAACGACAACTATGACCCTAGCCGACTTGAGTTTGACCGCGAGCTGTTGCGCCAATTCTACCAGAACCGCGGATATTATGATTTCCGTGTGATTTCGGCTGTGGCTGACCTGACGCCGGACCGCGAAGACTTCTACATCACCTATACGATTGATGAGGGCGAGCAGTACACATTTGGTGAAATCGAAGTTGAAACAGCGCTCGACAAGCTGAATGGAGAGGCACTGAAGCTCGCTGTTCCATTCCAAACGGGCGATCTCTTCCGCGGCGATCTGATTGAAGACACGATTGATACGCTGACCTATGCGGCCGGGATTGCCGGTTATGCTTTTGTCGACGTGACCCCGCGCTTGGAGCCAAACCCCGAAACAAACACAGTCGATGTGACCTTCGCGCTGGATGAAGGTCCACGCGTTTATATTGAGCGCATCAATATTGTCGGAAACACACAGACGTTGGACCGGGTGATCCGGCGCGAGTTGCGCGTTGTTGAAGGCGATGCGTTTAACCGCGTGCTGCTGGATCGTTCGCGCAACCGGGCACGGGCTTTGGGTTACTTCAGCGATGTCACCATTACCGAGACGCCGGGCTCCAAACCAGACCGGACCGTGGTCGAGATTGCCGTTGAAGAGCAGCCCACGGGCGAGTTGTCTTTCGCTGCGGGTTTCTCTTCGGTGGACGCCTTCCTGATTGATCTCAGTGTCTCGCAGCGCAATTTGCGTGGGCGCGGGCAGTCGGTTATTGCGCGGGTCTCAGCCTCAGATCGTCAGCAATTGCTTGACTTCCGGTTCTCAGAGCCGCGCTTCCTTGATCGAAACCTGTCCGCGGGGCTCAGCGCATTCTCGAGCCGCTCTGACTTCCTCGACGTATCGAACTTTGAGTCTACGACAACCGGTGCGGGCCTGTCTCTTGGTTTCCCGATCAGCGACAATACAAGTCTCAGCCTGCGTTATCGCCTGCAATCTGATGAGATCAATGTTTCTGACCAGAATATCGTCATCGTAAGCGACACTGGTGAGTTGGCCGTTGAGGAAACACTGATCGACAATAACAACCCTCAAACGCCAGACGATCCAAGCGATGATACGATTGTAAATACTCTGGTTTCAGTCGACACAGAGCCTCTGCCGCCCGGCACATCCATCGTTGATCAGTGTGATCCTGCGTATCTGTTCCGTTCCACGATCTGTGACAGCGAACGCAGCGACCTGGCGTCGATTATTGGCTACACCTTTAACTGGGATCGCCGCAACGATCCGATTGCGCCGACCGGCGGATTCGACTTCTTTATAAGTCAGGACATCGCCGGCGTTGGCGGTGATGTTCAGTATCTGCGAACAGAAGCGAGCGCGGCGACTTATCGCGGCATTTTCAAGGGCGTTCGGGCCAGCTTGCGGGTCTCCGGCGGCTATATCGAACCACTTGGGGATGATGACAGCATCCGCATCAACAACCGGTTCTTCCGGGGTGGGTCATCCTTCCGCGGTTTCGATGTTGCCGGGCTCGGTCCGCGGGTTGTTGATGTTCTCGCCGATGAAGAGGGTAACCCGATTGACGTGAAAGGCCTGAATGCGCTGGGGGGTAAGGCTTATTACCAAGGCACATTCGAGGTCACGATGCCGAATTTCCTACCTGAGGAGTATGGTATCCGAACCAGCCTGTTCACAGAAGTTGGCTCGGTGGGCATCCTTGATGATGAAGACATTGACGATCCGATATTTTTCATTACGCAACCGGGTCAATATAACGGTTTTGGCGCGGTTCCGGCCGTTCGCCAAACAAAAGATGCCCTGTCGCTGCGTGCATCGGCAGGACTTTCAGTGGGCTGGGATTCACCATTCGGACCAATTCAATTTGATTTCTCACACATCCTTCGCAAAGAGGACTACGACAAGACGGAGACTTTCCGCTTCAGTACGTCCACACGGTTCTAAAGAATTTAAACCAAGGAGACTCCCTATGTCCCCAATCAAAACAATGCTGGCAGCGATTGCCATGAGTTTCGGAACAGCAGCTGTGGTTGCGCCCGTCGCAAGCGCGCAAGGCACCAATGTTGTTATCATTGATCAAGCCAAGATCATGCGCGACAGCGCTGCGGGTAAGGACATCCGCACAAAGCTTCAGAGCATTGGTCAGTCGATCGAGCGCGAGCTTCAGCCGACAGCAACATCTCTTCAGACAGAGGGGCAACAGCTGGACGCAAAGGCTCAGGGCAAGACCCAGCAACAAATCCTCGCTGACCAGGCCTTGACGGCCGAGATTACAGCCTACGCCCGAAAAGCACAGCAATTCGAACGCCAGAGCCAGATCGCTGCCCAGGAACTCGCTCTAACCGAACGCAAGGCCTGGAACGACTTCTTCGTGGCGCTTCGCCCGGTGATGAAGGAAGTTGTGGACGAACGCGGGGCTCAGGTGATGGTGGACCGCTCCAACGCGGTTTACACCGACCCGTCTGTCGACGTGTCTGATCTGGTGATTTCCAAAATGGATGCGGCAACGCCCTCGATTTCTGTCGTTCGCCAGAAAATGCCGACACAGACCGCGCAACCTGCTCAGTAGGACACGGGGGTCCGTCTATGCCCGTCGATCTTCGTTTTTTTGAGCCGCTGGAAACCCTGACCGTCCAGCAGCTTGCAGATTTGACGGGCGCGGACATCGCCGGTGATGCTGCGCGCAAGCTTAGCGGCATTGCGGCGCTTGAAACCGCGCGTGTTGAAGACCTCTGCTTCTTTGAAGGCAAGGCAAAGAGCCTGCCTGAAATGGAGCTGCATGCAGGGGCCTGTTTTATCAAGGCTGATGTCGCCGAGGCTTTTCCGGACCATGTCAGCGTCTTGATTGTCGAAAATCCGCGCCTCGCGCATGTCATTGCCTCGCAAGCCATGTTCCGCCTGCGCGGTTGGACGGATGCAGGCGATGCACCGTCTATCCATTCAACTGCTAATATCGCGCCGGGGGCCTATATTGGCGCTGGCGCTGCGATTGGTGAAGGGACCACTATCGGTCCCAATGCGGTGATCGGCCCGGGTGTTCAGATCGGCGCGTATACAAATATTGGTGCAAACGCCTCTCTTCGTTGTGCCTTGATCGGAAATAACGTGAGTATCCTGTCCGGTGCCCGGATTGGCGAAAGCGGATTTGGCGTTACCTCCAGCCCCGAAGGAGCCGTGGATATTCCGCAATGGGGACGGGTGATTATTCAGGATCACGTCACCATTGGCGGCAATACCTGTATTGATAGAGGGGCCTTCACGGACACGATTGTCGGTGAGCGCAGCAAGATCGATAATCTAGTTCAGATTGGTCACAATGTGATCATCGGCCGCAACGTTTTGATGGCTAGCTTTACGGGCGTTTCAGGGTCGAGCGTGATTGGGGATGCGGTCATGATGGGCGGCCGGGTCGGGATTGCCGATCACCTTAAGATTGGTGACGGGGCCATCCTCACAGCAGATGCGGGCGTCATGACCGATGTGCCTGCGGGCGAGACCTGGGGTGGGCGACCGGCAAAGAATTTCCGGCAGTTCCTGCGTGAGGTGGCGTGGTTGCAGCGCCAGGTCAAACGTGGAAAGAAACCGTCTAAATGACTGTTTCCATTCACCCTACAGCTATTGTAGAAGACGGCGCTCAGCTTGGCGAACATGTCACGATTGGCGCATACGCTCATATTGGTGCCCACACTCAACTCGGCGACCACGTGGAAATTTTCCCAAAGGCCATGGTCTATGGTCGCACGAAACTTGGCGAAGGCGTCGAAATCCATCCGGGGGCCGTGATTGGCGGCGGTCCGCAGGTTCTGGGGTATAAGCCGAGTGAAGAGTCCCGGCTTGAGGTTGGCGCGCGCACCATTATGCGAGAGCATACAACCCTGCATACAGGCTCACCCGAGCATGGCGGTTTGACCCATATTGGCAGCGATTGCCTGTTCATGGCTCACACGCACGCCGCGCATGACTGCCGGATCGGCGATAAATGCGTGATTGCGAATAATACTCATATTGGTGGCCATGTCACAGCGGGCGACAATGTCTGGATGGGCGGGGCGGTTGCTGTACATCAATGGTGCCGTATAGGCGATCATGCCTTTATTGGCGGGGGTGCTATCCTGGTCGCGGATGTTATTCCGTTTGGGTCTGTCGTTGGCAACCATGCCCACCTTGCCGGACTGAACGTTGTTGGTCTGAAGCGTCGCGGCTTCAGCCGGGATACGATCAAGGACCTGCGCGCAGGCTACCGACTGCTCTACGCCAAGGAAGGCACATTTACAGAGCGACTTGAAGATACCGCCCGAACCTTTGCCCACGTTCCCGAAGTGATGCAGATTGTCGACTTCATTCGCGAGAACAAGAACCGGGCATTGTGCCTGCCGAGATAATGAGCGCTGCTTTGCCGCCTCTTGGATTAATCGCCGGTCTGGGTGACTTGCCGGTTCGTGTTGCGGCCGCGGCAGAGGCGCGTGGTCAGGGCGTCTATGTGATCCGGCTGAAAGGTTTCATTGAGCCAGCTTTGGCCCACCTGCCAGGCGAGGTGATCGGGTTCGCAGAGATTGGAAAGATCTTCAAAGCTTTCAGGGATGCTGGCTGCAAGGAAGTCTGCTTTGCGGGCAATGTGAAGCGACCCGATTTCAGTGCTCTGAAACCCGATATGAAAGGTATGCTGCTTTTGCCAAAAGTGCTTGCGGCGGCAAGCAAAGGCGATGATGCGCTGTTGCGAACTGTAGTAGAGGCGGTTGAGGCGGAAGGGTTCAAAGTCGTGGGTGCACAGGAAGCGAGTGGACAGTTGCTGGCAAAAGAGGGCCTTCTGACAGGCATTGCCCCCAGCGGCGAGGCCATGGACGATCTGCGCAAGGCAGCCACCATTGCAGCAGCGACGGGGCAGCTCGACATTGGGCAGGGCGCGATTGTATGCGCTGGTCTAGTGCTCTGCGTAGAGGCGCAGGAAGGCACTGACGCAATGCTTGCCAGGTGTGCGACACTTGACCCGGCTATACGCGGCACGCCCGAACAGCGCCGCGGTGTTCTGGTCAAACGGCCAAAGCCGATACAGGATCACCGCATTGATTGGCCAACAATAGGTGTTCAGACCGTCGAAGGCGCAGCCGCTGCAGGGCTTGCTGGCATCGGTGTTGAGAGCGGCGGCGCCTTGATCCTGGATCAGGAGCAAGTGATATTGCGGGCGCGTGAGCTTGGCCTCTTTATCTATAGCTTTCCCAAGGATTGGGATTGATGTCACCTGATCGTCTCTTCCTCGTTGCCGCAGAGCCATCAGGTGATTTGCTGGCACGGGAAGTGGTCGAGGCCTATCGCAAGTTTGCGCCAGAGACTGAATTTTCTGCGATTGGCGGACAGGAGCTCGCTTCGGTTGGCCTGTCATCCCCGATAGATACATCGCCTCTGGCTATTCTCGGCATTTTTGACGGACTTAAAGTCTATGGCGAGGTGTTGCGCCTTGCTGATCAGGCAACCGATATGATTATCGACTTTAAACCGGACGCCGTCATTCTGGTTGATTCCTGGGGCTTCATGATCCGGGTCGCAGAGCGTCTGCAACAGCGTGCGCCGCACATTAAAGTCATCAAACTCGTCGGCCCCCAGATTTGGGCGACGCGATCAGGCCGCGCGAAAAAGCTGGCCAAGGTGATTGACCACCTGATCTGCATCCATCCGATGGAAGTTCCCTACTATGAACCTTTGGGTCTGCCCGTCACCGTCATGGGAAATCCCGCGCTCAGCCGAACGCAGCAAGGCGATGGCGCAGGCTATCGCGCAGCACAGGGGATAGCCGAGTGGCAAGACCTTGTGCTGATTTTGCCTGGCAGCCGCCCAAGTGAGATCAATCGCGTTGCGCCTGTGCTCGTTGAGGCCGCCAAACAGCTCGAGGCAGCGCGCGACAGCGTCAAACTCGTTTTTGCACCAGCGCCTGCCATTCGCGACATGTTTCTGGAGCGGTTTCCAGAGCTAGCTGAAGCCGGGCAAGTCGCCGCTGCAGATACCTCTCGGTTTGATATCATGGCAGCTGCTGATCTCGCGCTCGCCTGTTCTGGCACAGTGACCAGCGAGCTTGCGGTTCAGGGCACACCGTTCATTGTTGGCTACAAGGCCGGTTGGATGACCTGGGTTGTGGCAAGGTTTTTCCTCTACAAGCCGAACCATATTACGCTACTAAACATCGCTGCCGATGACACAGAAATCGCTCCCGAATTCCTGCAAACCAAGTTCACACCTGATCGCGTATCCGGGTGCGCTTTGTCTCTTCTAACCGACAAAACCGTCCTCGACGCGCAGCGCGAAGCGCAGGATCAGGCTCTATCGCGGATGGGTGAGGTAGAGACGCCTGCGGCTGAGATAGCGGCGCAGGCGATCCGGGATGCGCTTGTTAGCGGTCGCTGATCGCAACATAGTCTCGATACGGCGCGCCAGTATAAATCTGGCGCGGACGACCGATCCGCTGCGACGGATCTTCGATCATTTCGTTCAGCTGAGAGACCCAGCCAACGGTCCGGCCGAGCGCAAAGAGGACGGTAAACATATCTGTCGGGAAGCCTATCGCGTCCATTGCAATACCTGAATAGAAGTCGACATTCGGATAGAGTTTCTTCTCAACGAAATACTCGTCTTCAAGAGCAATTCGCTCAAGCTCGACAGCAATCTGCATGATCGGGCTGCTCTTGATATCCAGCGCTTCCATCAGCTCATGCACGGTCTTCTGCATCACTTTGGCGCGCGGATCGTAGTTTTTGTACACGCGGTGACCAAAGCCCATCAGGCGGAATGGATCATCCTTGTCCTTTGCCCGCGCGATGAACTCAGGGATCCGATCAACAGAGCCAATTTCGCGCAGCATACGCAGACACGCTTCATTTGCGCCGCCATGGCTTGGCCCCCAGAGCGAAGCAACACCGGCAGCAATCGCGGCATAAGGGTGCGCGCCGGAAGACCCAGCTAGGCGCACCGTGGAGGTTGAGGCGTTTTGCTCATGGTCAGCCTGAAGGATCAGCAGGCGATCCATCGCCCGAATGACGGTCGGGTTCGGGACGTATTTTTCGGCTGTGATCGAAAAACACATCCGCAGGAAGTTCTCGGCATAGCCAAGATCATTGACCGGATCGACGAAGGGCTGTCCGACATTGTACTTGTAGATGCGTGCTGCGAGCGTCGGCATTTTGGCCAGCAGGCGGACATAGGCCAGGTTGCGTTCTTCAGGATCGGTGCTGTCCATGGCTCCCGGATAGAAGGCAGACATCGCGCCTACAGTGCCAGTCAGCATCGCCATGGGGTGACTGTCACGGCGGAAGCCGTCAAAGAAGCGGTCCATCTGGGTATGCAACATCGTGTGCTGCGTGATCCGGCCGGAGAAGGACTTGAATTCAGGCTGGGTTGGCAGCTCACCATTGAGAAGCAGGTAGCAGACCTCGAGAAAACCGGAATTTTCCGCTAGCTGGTCAATCGGATAGCCGCGATGAAGCAGAATGCCTTCTTCCCCGTTGATGAAGGTGATTTGCGATTCGCAAGACCCGGTCGATGTAAAACCCGGGTCGAGTGTGAAGACACCCGCCTCCGCATACAATCTTTTGACATCCACGACGTCTGGACCATCAGTTCCGCTATAAACGGGGAGTTCGATCGTCTTGCCTTTGACTTCAAGCTTGGCAGTGCTCGTCTGTGTTGTCTTATTAATCATATCAGCCCTCATACATTCCTTCTCTTTGCCACCGGTCACGATGGCAGATGTCTGTCTATCCGCGCCAAAACGTCCTCTCGTCCCAGCCAGCTCATGACTGGCGCGATATCTGGCGCAGGGAGGCCGCCGGTTAAGGCCGCACGAAGCGGCGGTCCAACTTGCCCCATACTTAAGGTGTGCAGTGCACAAAACGCGCCTAAAACACCTTCAAGGGCTTCAATAGTCCAAGATTCAGATTGGTCCAGAGCCTCACGGGTTTTTGCGAGGACTGTGAGTTTGTCTTCGCGCAACGCTTTGCGGGCATTCTTGGTCAGATTATCCGCGTTCGCATCCCAGAGAAAGCGGCAGGCGGCTGCCAGTTCGGGCAATGTGCTGCCACGTTGTTTCAGGGTTGGCAGGGCCAGCACCAGCTTTTGACGCACGATATCATCCAGCGCTGTCAGCTTCGCAACCTCTTCGCTGACGAGATCGAGCAGGCGATCTGGCGCCGCCACGCGGATGAAATGGCTATTCACATCGTTCAGCTTGTCGAGATCGAGCCGCGACGGAGATTTGTTGAGGCCCTCAACCGTAAACACAGCTGCTGCCTCCTCCAACGTGAAAATTTCCTGATCGCCATGGCTCCAGCCAAGCCGCAGGAGATAGGCATTCATCGCTTCGGGGAGATATCCCATATCGCGATAAACCAGTGTTGATAGTGCGCCATGGCGTTTTGAGAGTTTGGCTCCGTCATCGCCGTGAATCATTGGAACATGGGCAAATTCCGGAATGTCCCATCCCATCGCCTTATAGATCGGGATCTGCCGAAACGTATTTCGGAAATGATCATCGCCGCGCACGACATGAGTCACGTTCATATCGTGATCGTCAACCACAACGGCAAGCATGTACGTCGGCGTCCCGTCGGCCCGGACCAGAATCAGGTCATCGATTTCGGAGTTGTTGATTGAGACAGTGCCCTGAACGCCGTCCGCAACAGTGGTTCTGTCTGCGTCTGGGGCGCGCAGCCGTATCGTAAACGGGGCGTCCGGCGCAGGCGGCGCGACATCGCCATTTCTCCACGGAGAGCGGAAAGGTGCCAGAAGCGCCTCTGCTTCGGCCAGTAATCTGGCCTTGGCTGCCTCATCAAGACCCTCTTCCTTTGCCGCCGAACGCTTGGCTTCACCGGCTTCCCGGCGCGCTTGCAGCTCTTCCTGGGTCGTGTAACAGCGAAAGGCTGTGCCATTTTCGATCATTTGCTCCGCGCATGCGATGTGCCGCGCAGCATTCTGCGACTGGAAAACCGGCGCTGCGCTCGGCGTCAGGCCGAGCCAGGCCAAACCCTCAAGGATCGCCTCTGTCGCCTCGGGCGTTGAGCGTGCACGGTCGGTATCTTCTATGCGCAGCAGAAATTGTCCCTTGTGATGTTTCGCCAGAAGCGCATTGAATAGGGCGGTGCGGGCACCACCAATGTGCAGCATTCCGGTGGGGGAGGGGGCAAATCGCGTAACGATATTCATAAGGCGAAGTCGGTATCTCGTCTTGATCCAGAAACGGGCTTTGGTGCGCTTGAACACGGCCCCGCGCTTATGCGCAAGGGGGCTGGGCGTCGCGCTGGCGAATTTATACAGCGCTTTGTGCTGATTGATCTTGCCGGGCGCCGCCCCCTTGTCCTTGCCTTTGGGCTTCTGGCGGGGGCGGCCTGGTACACCAGTATCTGGTTTGAGCCTGATGGTCGTGTCCTGTTTGGTGCCGTTCTCGCAGGGCTCATTGGACTGTGGATTGTCCTTTCGCGTTGGTCGATGCCAGCGTCGATAACGTTTGTTCTGATTTTCTGCTTGGGCGCTCTGATCGGTGCGGGTGCAGGTAAGTCGGCGACATTGCGGGCAGACACTACCACAATCCAAGCGCCGATTGGTCCTGTAATGCTCGAAGGCTGGGTCAGTGAAATCGAACCAGCGACGCGTGGTGTTCGTTTGCGTCTGCAAGTCCACGCCATCGACAATTTTGCGGATGCCCAGACGCCGCGCGTTGTGCGTCTGACGCACACAACCCGGCTCGAGGTTGAGGCGGGGCGGTTTGTGCGCTGCTGGGCCGTCCTTCGCCCGCCGCCGGGGCCAATTGTGAAAGGCGATTATGCGTTCGACCGTCAGGCCTTTTATGAAGGTCTTGGGGCCGTTGGCTATGTTCAGGGACGCTGCCGGGGCGGGACGCTCGGCAATCCCCAATCCATTCGCCAGCGCATAGACCTGTTCATTGCCAAACAGCGCCGCCAGCTTGCCCATTTTGTTGAGGCGCGGGCCGGTGAGCGCGCCGGCGGGTTCGCAGCGGCGCTGGCCTCAGGTGATCGCAGTTTCATGCGCTCATCTGATCAGGAGGCTTTAAGGGCATCCGGCCTTGCGCACTTGCTTGCTATTTCCGGCCTGCATATGGGAATTGTCGGCGGGCTGCTATTTGTCATGACATCGCGCGGACTGTCATTGATTGAACCGCTCGCCCTGCGTATCCCGGTTCAGAAACCGGCAGCATTTGTCGCGCTGCTCGGTAGCCTGATTTATCTCATCCTGTCAGGCGCAAGCGTTTCTACGCAGCGGGCTTTCGTGATGTCTGCGGTCTTTTTTGGCGGCATTCTGCTGGATCGCGCGCCGCTTAGTCTGCGATCATTTTCGATTGCGATGATTATTGTCATCCTGATTGCGCCCTGGAGTGTTCTTTCTCCCGGCTTTCAAATGTCTTTTGCTGCGACCGGCGCTCTGATTGCGACGTATGAGGCATGGCAGCGCAAGCGGCGGGCGCAAAACGGTCCAAGGGACTTAAAAGCAACCTTCTGGGTCAAATCGCTCATTGTGACCTCCCTTGTGACCAGCGCGGCGACGGCGCCCTTTGCGCTCTATCATTTTGATCGGCTGGCGGGGCTTGGACTGTTTGCCAATCTTATGGCGATGCCAATTGTCAGTCTGGTCAGCGCCCCTGTCGCAGGTGCGGCCCTGGTGCTGTCGCCGTTTGTTCTTGCAGACTTGCCGTTACGCGTTTTTGGCGTCTCTCTTGAAGCGGTCCTTTGGGTGGCGCACTGGGTGCAAAGTCTGTCCCCTCTCGGAACCGAAGCGCATGTGCCGATGCCATCGTTGGCGCTTGGCCTCTTCTCGCTCGCGCTGCTCCTGGCAGGCATTGGTCGCAATTGGCCGCAGCGGTTTGGCTACGCCGCGTTGAGTGTACTTGCCGGTGGCGCGCTGTGGGGCTCCAGTTCTGCTCCATCCGTCCATTGGGCCCCTTCAGGTGAGGTGTTTCTGGCGGATCAAACCGGACAGGTTGATCGGATCGCCTTTTATGACGGCGATGGTCTGGCCCCGCTTCGCTATGCCGATGCGCCAGTGACATCTTACTGCGAAGAGGCGATCTGCGAGCGCCAGATAGATGATATGCAAATCAAACTCGTCCCGGAAGCCTTGTCCGGCAAATCGCAAACCGAGCTCTGCGACGCGTTACAAACAGTCCGGCTTGTGTTGTGGGCCCCGGTTGAAACACCGCCGACTTGCTTGAACCACGCCATCCACTGGCCTGCTGTGATCCAGAATAACGGGCTCAGTTGGCGGCTTGAACAGGATGAGTTTGTTCCAGTTCCTAAACCGCCTTGCGGGGCAAGGCCCTGGAAAATCTGCCCGCCAGACCGCGATTAGTCGTATTTACGAACCAGCGCGACAAGTCGACCCTGAACGCGAACCCGGTCTGGACCGAAGATACGGGTCTCATAGGCTGGATTTGCCGCTTCAAGCGCAACCGAATCGCCTTTTTTGCGCAGGCGTTTGAGCGTCGCTTCTTCTTCATCAATAAGAGCCACGACAATATCGCCCGACTGCGCGCTCTCTGTGCGGTGCAGGATGACAATGTCACCATCAAGAATGCCTGCATCGATCATAGAGTCGCCTTTAACCTCTAGCGCATAGTGCGCCTCGCTGTCACTGAAATCGATTGGGGGTGTGACGCGGTCAATCTCTTGCTGGATCGCCTCGATTGGGACACCGGCGGCAATGCGGCCGAGGATCGGAATCGTATTTCCGGCCATTTGCGGTTTTGATGAACCTACCACACTTGGACGAAACGCCCCGCGCCCACGCGGCGGAGCTGTTGGTGTCGCGCTATCAGGCATTTTGAGAACTTCGAGCGCCCGGGCACGGTTTGGCAACCGCCCGATAAAGCCGCGTTCTTCCAATGCAACGATAAGGCGGTGAATGCCCGACTTTGACGCCAGGTTCAGAGCTTCTTTCATCTCGTCAAATGACGGTGAAACGCCATCTGCCTTGATGCGCTCATGGATGAAGAGCAAAAGCTCTTTTTGTTTCGATGTCAGCAAGGGATCCTCCGGCGATCACGAATCTGTTCTCTTTTTGTTTATTCTTGTTCTGTTCTTTTGTCAAACGAGGAATATTCCTCGCGCAGCAGGCTCATCACATGCGTGTTCCAGAACTCGTCCTCGATGGGGGTGGATTGGCGACGGGTGCCTTCGTGGACAAAACCTGCTCTTTCATAGGCTGAAATTGCCGGTTGATTGAAGTCATAGACGCGTAGTTCCAGCCGGTTCACCCAATCGTGCGAAAATGCCTGTGCCACGGCGGAGGGCATCAGGTGCGCCGCCAATCCTCGTCCGCGATAGGCCGGATTGATAGCGATTCGGCCGAGTGTCGCCTGACGCAGTCTTTGGCTGTAACCAAACTGGAAGTGACCGATCATCGTGTCTGTCTCATCACAGAGGCACCACACTTCACGGGCTGGGGTCTTGCCGCGATGTTGAAACACAAGATCACGAATATGCCCGCGATGTAGCGGGTAGGGCAGGTGGGCCCCGGCCCATTGAACGACATCCCGCTCGGTCGTGAACCAGGTTAGCAATTCATCAATATCGCGTGTGGTGAATTTGCGCTGGCGCAGCTTCACCTTGCGGCTCGAAGGGCGCTGCAGTGGGTCTGACGGTCATTGCGCTTCATCAGGCTTTCGCCAATCAGGAAACACTTTGCGCCGACCTTGCGCAATCGCGCGATATCCTCGGGGGTCTTTATACCGCTTTCTGCGATGAGCAGGCGATCGCCCGGTACCTTGTGCGCCAGTTGCTCCGTCGTTGAGAGGTCTGTGACCATGCGTTTGAGGTCACGATTATTGATCCCGATCAAGCTTGAGGGCAAGGCGAGTGCCCGGTCCAGCTCTTCAGCGTCATGCGTTTCGATCAGCGCGTCCATGTTCAGGGCCTGTGCGGCCTGGATCAGGTCCAAAGCCAGAGCGTCATCGGTGCACGAGAGGATCACCAATATCGCATCTGCGCCATAGGCGCGGGCCTCTGCGACCTGCAGTGTGTCGATCATGAAGTCCTTGCGCAGCAGGGGCAGCGCGACTGTCTCCCGGATCGACTTGAAATCATCGAGACTGCCACCGAAGCTTGGTCCATCGGTCAGGATGGACAGACAGGCCGCCCCACCTGCTTCATACTGGCGGGCGATGTTGCATGGATCAGCCCCTGGAAGGATTTCACCAGCGGAGGGCGACTTGCGCTTCATTTCGCAGATCAGAGCATTGTCGCCGGTTTTGGAAATGTCTGTCAGTTGCGCCGCAAACCGGTTCGAGGCCCTTCCAAACAGGGGATTGTTGAGGAAGTCTGCCACGGAACGTTCACGTTTCAGGGCCGCAACTTCGTCGCGTTTATAGTCAATGATTTTGTCGAGCGCTGTGGTCATGAAAGTGGGTATACTGCCAATATCGCATATTGAAACCGGTTGAACTGGATCGACAATCAGTCTGCATGAACCGTGATACACGACGAAGAGTTAACTGGTCGGCGAAAAACGTCACCTTCATAGTCAGTAAATCTTAGTAGCATGCCCCCAAGCTGCGCTGCATCGAGGCCTCGCTGACTGCCGGAGCTCGCTGACTGCCGGAGACTGTCCAGATGAGTACTTCCCCGCTTTTGAAATCTACGCTTGTCGCTGTTTTCGGTCTGACGCTTGCTGCTTGCGGCGGCGGCGGCGGCGGCGGTGATGGCGGCAGTTCAACGCCAGTGCCACCGACCGCAGGTTCACCTCCTCCTCCTCCACCACCTCCTCCTGTCCCTCCGCAAACGGAGATCATGAGCGAGGCGGATGCCGTTCGCTTCCTGTCGAGATCCAGTTTCGGCGCGTCAAAAGCAGAAATTTCAGCGATGCAATCCATGGATGCTGCTGACTGGGTGGCTGCTGAATTTGCCAAGCCTGTAAGTCTGACACTGAATGAAGTTTTACTGCAGCCGAGACAGGCAAATGGTAATCTACCTTTCAACCGGACGTCACAGCTTTATTGGGATCATCTTGTCGAATCCGATGATCGCCTGCGCCAAAGAATGGCCTTCGCGCTGTCTCAAATCCTAGTCTTTTCTGATATTAGCAATCAATCGCGGCAGATCCGGCGCGCTTACTACCAAGATATTCTGATTGAGAACGCGTTCGGCAATTATCGCGATTTGCTGCAGGATGTGACTTATTCGCCTGCTATGGCTGTTTGGTTGACCTATTTTCGTAATCGCAAGGGCGATCCGCGCACAGGCCGTATGCCGGACGAAAACTATGCGCGGGAAATCCTGCAGCTTTTCTCCATTGGCGTCGTCGAGCTGAGCATGGATGGCACACCGAAGCTTGATGCGCAGGGACGTGAGATTGAGACCTATGATAATGACGACATAGTCGGTTTGGCCCGTGTGTTTACCGGCTTGTCGAATAAAGGCGAAACGTTCAGGCGTTCGGACGAGGACGGTGAGTACAGCCCGCTCGTCATGTGGGAAGACCAGCATTCGCAGTTGGAAAAGACTTTCCTCGGAACGACCATTCCAGCCGGAACTCTAGGTGACGAGTCGATCAACATCGCCCTTGATACGATCTTTGAGCATCCAAACGTCGCGCCGTTTGTGTCGCGGCAGCTGATCCAACGCTTCACCGCATCCAATCCAGACCCGGAATATGTTGAGCAGGTTGCGCAGGCATTTGAGACCGGTACCTATACGGCCGCAAATGGTCGCCGTTTCGGCACAGGCGATCGCGGGGATTTACAAGCTACGCTGGCTGCGGTGCTGCTTGAGGAGAGCTTGTTTGAAGAAGACAGCACCGCCCCACGGCCAGCCACAACCGGCAAGATCCGTGAACCCATTTTGCGGTTCATGCATTGGGTTCGCGCCTTTGACGTCAGCAATATTGATGCAACGAATGAAAACCGCCTGCGTAGCACCGCTGACCCGGTTAGCGGCCTTGCACAACACCCGTTCCGGTCGCCATCAGTGTTCAACTTTTATCGCCCAGGCTATGTCGCGCCAGGAACACAGTCCGGTGAAGCCGGAATGACGGCACCCGAGCTGCAACTTGTCGACGCGACCTCCGCGATTGGGCACTTGAACTTCATGACCGACTTCGCCTTCGATCGCGCAGGTCAGCCAGACAGCTCTCGCCGCACATACATCGCAGACTACACAGATGAAATTGCAATGACGGACGATTTCCCAGGCTTGCTGGACCACCTTGATCTGTTGTTGACGGGGCAGCGCATGTCCGACGAAGAAAAGACCGAAATCATCAATATTCTTGAGGCGATGCCGATCAATACGTCGACGCCTGAGCGAGAGGATGAGGATCGCTTGCAGATCGTTCAGGTTGCAGTGACTTTTGTCCTGAATTCACCTTCATTTGCAGTCACCTGGTAGTAGGCGGGATATCCATGGCCAATCTTTCAAGACGACATTTCATGGCAGGCACAGGGGCTTTGGGCTTCGCTGCTGGTTTCGGCGCACTCTCCAGTATCGGAGCTTCGCGAGCCTGGGCCGCTGACACAACCGGCTACAAAGCGCTGGTGTGTGTGTTTCTGAAAGGGGGAATGGATCACGCCGATACCATTCTGCCTTACGACGAGACCTCTTATAACGAATTGGCGACGGTGCGGGACGGTCTGTTCGGTGCTTATAATTCAACATCATCGGGCTCGTCTCGAAATCGCAATAATCTGCTGAAACTGAACCCAAACAACTCCGCCGCGTTTGGGGGCAGGGAGTTTGCTCTGCCAACAGCATTGTCACCTTTGCACACCATGTTCGAGGACGGGGATCTTGCTGTGCTTGGCAATGTTGGTCCATTGATCGAGCCGACGACCCGGGCTCAGATGGACAATGACACCGCTATTCTGCCAAAGCGGCTCTTCTCACACAATGACCAGCAGTCGACCTGGATGTCATTTGGCGTCGAAGGTCAACGGATCGGTTGGGGCGGGCGATTCATTGATGCCTCACTTGCTTCATCGCCCGGCGTAGATGCACGATTTGCATCAATCTCTGCGACATCCAACGACGTCTTCCTGTCTGGTGGAGAAGCACAGCCTTTCCGTATTTCCTCTAAGGGGGTGCCCCAGCCAAGCTTGCTCGGCACTCGAAACTATATTGGTGGCTCGACAGAGGATGATGAAGCGCGCGAGCGCATGCGCGCCTTCTTGTTGCGCAGCGACGTATCAGACGGCAATATTTTCAGTCAGGACTTACGCGCAGCTAACGCCATTTCAATCGATGCGTCTGAACGACTTAGAACGGCTCAGGAGAATGCGACACCGTTTACCACGCAGTTCGGCGAAGACTCCTTTAGCTCCCAGTTGAGGGCGGTCGCGGAAACAATTCAGATTCAGCAATTCCTCAATGTTCCGCGGCAGATTTTCTATGTCAGCAGCGGCGGGTTCGACACACATAGCAGTCAAGTTAACGACCTGCCTGGTCGCCATGCCGGGCTTGCCGCCGGAATGGCGTCCTTCAAGGCCGCGATGCAGGAACTTAATCGCTGGAACGATGTCACCGTCTTTACGATGTCAGATTTTGGTCGAACCCTGAATGACAATGGCGACGGTACCGATCATGGTTGGGGTGGGCATCATTTCATCGCGGGCGGCGCTGTGCGCGGGAAGCGTGTCTATGGCACGTTGCCGGTCAGTGACCCTGACGCTGAGGCCTACACACCGAGCCGCGGTCGACTGATCCCAGATGTTTCGGTTGAGCAGTATGCTGCAACATTGGGCCGCTGGTTCGGACTGTCCAACGGCGAACTGAACGCAGCGCTACCGAACCTTGGGAATTTCGATTCAAACGACCTCGGCTTTTTCAACGGTGCTGGCACCTAAGACTATCCACCTTTCGACGCCTCGGCGAGTGTGCTCAGCGTCTTGAGTGCAGCGCCTCTATCCAGAGCGTTCTGGGCCATTTCCGCGCCTGCCTTGAGGTCCGATGCAAGCCCCAGAATATGCAGACCAGCTGCAGCATTAAGCGCGACAGCATCCCGAAACGGCCCGGTTCGACCTTCAAACAATTCCCGAATGGCGAGCGCATTCTCATCGGGCTTTCCGCCTTGCAGCGATGTGAGCGGTGTCGTGTCCAGACCGGCATCTTCCGGCGTGATGGTCAGCTCCATGAGCTTGCCATCCTTCACCTCGATGACCTGTGTTTCACCTGCGATGGACAGCTCATCAATGCCGCCGGTCTGCGCGTCAGGGCCATGAACCACCCAAGCGCGCTTGATCCCGAGATCGCGCAGGGTTTCCGCCATGGGCCGCAGCCAGCGCGGCTCATACACACCAAGGATCTGATGCGTCGCACCTGCCGGATTAGACAGTGGGCCCAGCAGATTGAAGATCGTGCGAATGCCAAGGCTTGCCCGAACCGGCGCAACATGCCGCATCGCGCTGTGATGGCTGCGGGCAAACAGGAAGCCAACCCCGGCCGTATCCAGACACTTTCGGAAGCGCGCTTCGGTCAGGTCCAGCTCAACGCCCAGTGTCTCAAGCACATCCGCGCTGCCCGTCTTCGGCGGTACGGAGCGATTGCCATGCTTTGCGACTTTCCCGCCACATGCGGCGATCACGATCGCGCTCGCGGTCGATGTGTTGAGGCTGGTCCAGGGCAGGCCGCCCGTGCCACACGTGTCCAGAATATCTCCTTCCAACTCGATAGACCGCGCATTGGCCCGCATAACCCTGGCACCGGCCAGAAGTTCTGCACTGGTTTCACCGCGCACAGCGAGGCCCATCAAAAAAGCTCCGATTTGCTCCGGCGCCGCCTCGCCAGACAAGAGCGTGTCGAACGCCGCTTCCAGTTGATCTGCGCCCAACGGTTCGGATCGCGCCAGCGCCTTGAGTGAAGTCGAAAGAGATAAGTCAGTCATATGTGATGGTTAGCCGGACTGCTCCGCGCTGAACAGAGGGGATATGGAACCTGGATCACGAAATCGGCACCGTCGCGTTCGTGACAGATGGATTTTGTTCGTGTAACAAGGGAAATCGCTTCGCGGAGGTGAGCAGGATGGGTGAATTTAACCAGGGCTGGACAATCGGATCCAGTCTGGTCGCCGCTGAGATTATTCAAACCCTGTCAATTCGGAAGCGCTCTTGTTTTGCTGATCAGAATAACAACCAACCGTCGCAATACGGACACGTTCGCTTGGCATGCAAACCTTAGTAACCTGATGGAGGGAATATCATGAAAAAGACACTTGGACTTCTAACCGGCGTTAGCGCTCTGGTTCTGGCGGGGTGCGCTACCGGCGATGTCGATGTGCCACCAGCGATCGCGGATGTTCCACCGGTTGAAGAAGAAGTCGTTGAAGACGTTGAAGCGGCTGTAGACGAGGTCATGACAGCTGTTAAGGAGATGGCAGAGCCGGTGGTTATGACCAGCGCAGAACGTCTTCAAGCTGTACTGGATGGCCAGCCAGAAGAGGTTCAGGCCCGCTATGGCGCGCGTCATCCAGGCGAAACATTGGCGCTCTTTGGCATCGAACCGGGCATGACCGTGATTGAAGCGCTGCCGGGCGGTGGTTGGTACTCAAAGATCCTGATTGAATATCTGGGACCTGAAGGCACCCTGATGGGGGCGCAGTATCCAGATGATATGTGGCTTAAAATTATGCCGGATGCGTCACCAGAGCGGATTGAACGCTTCATTCAGAACGGTGCAACCTGGGCGGAAACAGCGGAAGGCTGGGACGTTCCGGGTGCAGGGACGCTTGCCTCATACAATATGACCACACTGGGTGAGGATGAGGCCGATATGGCCGATGCCGCTCTGTTCATTCGGGCGTTGCACAATATGAATCGGGCCGACGAAGACCGGTCAACCTTTACGAAAGCGATTGCCGAAACCTATCGTATCCTCAAGCCGGGCGGGGTGGTCGGTGTTGTTCAGCATCGCGGTCCGGAAGGCAATTCGGACGAGTGGGCGATTGGGAATGCCGGTTATCTGAAACAAAGCTATGTGGTTGCATCTTTTGAGGCTGCTGGCTTCGTTCTCGATCAGTCGAGCGAGATCAATGCTAATCCGGCGGACATGCCGAGTGAGGATGACATGGTCTGGCGTTTGCCGCCATCGCTCGCCACAACCGAAGAAGGAACACCTGAGCAGGACGCCTTCAAGGCAATCGGTGAGAGCGATCGGATGACCTTGAAATTCGTCAAGCCGGTCGAAAAAGACTAATCCGTCTATGCTTCTAAAACCGTCCGGTCCTGCACCGGGCGGTTTTTTCTTGTCTGGTGATCCGGGGTCAGGTCTTGCTTGGCTAAACTAAGCACGCCTAAAACAGGAACCATGTCGACACGTCATCTTATGGACCCTGCTGTGATCGGGGCGATTGAAACCATCCCCGACCTTGATCTTTCGCCTGAGGCGCTGCCGCTTATTCGTCAGGTTATGTCGGATACGTTTGAACTCGCAGATGCTGAAGCAGCTGGCGTCAAGCGCGAGGAGATAGAAGTACTGGGCCTGAGTGCGGATCAACCTGCCATTCGCTGCCTCATGTACACACCGGCGGGCGGCAACGTCACCGGTGCGGCCTATCTGCATGTCCATGGTGGCGGCTATGTCATCGGCGCGCCGGAAATGTCCGACGCCAGCAATGTCCATCTTTGCGCCGCGCTCAGCATCACAATCGTGTCGCCCGATTATCGCCTTGCGCCAGAGCACCCGGTCCCGCAGCCGCTCGAAGATTGCTACGCCGTGCTCGCATGGATGCACCAGAATGCAGGTAGTATGGGGCTGGACCCTGGCCGGATTGCGGTGGGCGGCGAAAGCGCTGGCGGCGGGCTTGCCGCAGCCTTGGTGCTTGATGCCCATTCAAAGGGCGACTACCCGATTTGTTATCAGCTGCTGACCTATCCCATGCTCGACGATCGCACCGGCGACGTCGACAATTCGGGGGATCCAACCACGGGCGAATTTGTCTGGGACCGTGACAAGAACCGTTTTGGCTGGACCTCCTATCTCGGCGACAGTGCGCCTGCTGCACCAAGCGTCCCTGCCAGAGCTGACCGGCTCGAAGGCCTCCCGCCAGCCTGGATCGGAACCGCTGGCCTTGATCTCTTTCGCGATGAAAACATCAGCTACGCACAGCGTTTGATGAATGCAGGTGTGGCCGCCGAGCTGATCATCTATCCCGCTGTCGGCCACGGCTTTCAATGGGCCACTGAAGCTCCGGTGACAAAGCAATATGTCCGCGACCACCTCGAAGCACTGAAGCGAGGTTTAGGGCTATAGTTCACGGCCCGAAACGCTCTGCAGGAAATTCTTCAGCAGTGCATGCCCGTGCTCCGTCAGAATACTCTCAGGATGGAACTGCACGCCATAGACGGGCCGTGAGACATGCCGCACGGACATAATCTCTCCATCCTCGGTAAAGCTGTCGGCGATCAGCGTCTCTGGCAGGTCTTCCGCGCGGATCGACAGCGAGTGATAGCGCACAACGTCAAATTGCGGCGGCAGATCCTGGAATAGTGGGCCATTCTCGTGCTGGACCTTGCTGATCTTGCCGTGCCGGATTTCCTGCGAGGTGATGATCTTCCCGCCCTCGGCCTGGCCAATCGACTGATGCCCAAGGCAGACCCCCAGGATGGGCAGCGCTGCGGGCGCACGCTGCACCAACTCAACGCAAATGCCCGCCTCATTCGGAGTGCATGGTCCTGGTGAGAGCACGAGACCATCATCGCCCCGGGCCAAAACCTCATCCACGCTCAGTTCGTCATTGCGGATCACCGTGGTGCCCGCGCCGATCTCTTCCAGATAGTGGACAAGGTTCCAGGTGAAGCTGTCATAATTATCGACGACGAGGATGGACGGCTTGCTCATTGATCGAACTCGTACGCAGCCGCCAGCGCCGCCGCCTTCTTCAAGGCGTTTGCCTTATGGACCGTTTCATCAAACTCGTATTGCGGATCGCTGTCGAGCACGACACCGCCGCCCGCCTGAATGTGCAACTGCCCATCTTTCAAAACAGCTGTGCGCAGCGCGATACAGGTATCAAGGTCGCCATTCCAACCGAAATAGCCAATGGCTCCGCCATAAATGCCGCGCCGTTCCTGCTCCAGTTCATCAATGATCTGCATCGCCCGGATTTTCGGCGCGCCCGATACAGTTCCAGCAGGCAGGCCAGCCAGCAGAGCGTCAACGCTGCTGACCCCCTCACGCAGATTACCCTCTACGTGACTGACAATGTGCATCACGTGGCTATAGCGCTCGACAATGAACCGCTCGGTCACCTCAACACTGCCATATGCAGCGACGCGGCCAACATCATTGCGCCCTAGATCGAGCAACATCAGGTGCTCTGCAATCTCCTTTTGATCGGCCAGCAAGTCTGCGGCGCGCTCGGCATCCACCACAGGGTCTCCAGAGCGAGGACGTGTCCCCGCAATCGGACGGATCGCAACCCGGCCGTCGCGCACCCGGACGAGAATTTCCGGGCTGGAGCCGACCAGCCGCACCGTACCAAGGTTCATGTGGAACATAAACGCGGATGGGTTCAGACGCCGCAGCGCGCGGTAGAAGCTGATCGATTTACGTTTGAACGGCGCGCTGAAACGCTGGCTTGGCACGACCTGAAAGATATCGCCCGCCTTGATATAGTCGCGGGACGTTTCGACCATCTGGAAGTACTGGTCCTGGGTCGTGTTCGAGGTGAACTCAAGTTCTTCACTGTCGCTATCTCTTGGGCTCAGCGGCAGCGGCGCTTCAAGCGCGCTTTCAACCTGATCGAGAAGGGCGTTCGCAGTCGCCTCTTCGCCCTGCGCGTGGCGCCCAACCAGCAGCAATTCCTGATACAGATGATCAAAGATCAGAACAACGCCGGGAATAACCAGCAGGGCTTCGGGAACGTCCAGCGCGTCCGGTTTGGTGATCTCGACCGGCTCGACATGCTGGATCATGTCATAGCCGACATAGCCGAACGCGCCGCTTGCCATTGGGGGAAGGCCCTCAGCGGCATCAACCTCGGCGCGGCCCATCTCTGCAAACTGGCGCAGCGCCTCAACCGGGCTCGCATCGACGCGCTCGGCCCCGGTGAAATCTACATTCGATGCGGTTTCAGCGACGCCATCCCGGATCCGCATCCATACGAGCGGGTGCAAGCCGACAAACGAATATCGTCCAAGCCGCTCTCCGCCCAGAATGGACTCGAAGACAAATGACCCCGGCGCGTCTGCCCCCAGTTTCAGCATGGCCGAGACCGGGGTTTCCAGATCGCCGGGCCTGCGCCGGACGATTAACTGCGCTCGTGTCATTGGCTCACAGCGATCGAACGTTTGTAGATTTCATAGGCGGAGTCATTCACCTTCAGCTCAGTCTCGGCCTGTATCGCCATGGCAAAGGCGGTCGACAAATCGCGTTCCAGCTCAGCTTGCAGCGTCGCGGCGCTGACCCCGGCGAGCACATCAAGCGTCTCCTGCTCTGGCCGGTCGATTAATGTAACCTGCATAACAATCAACTGTCCCGGCAGACCCGGCGCAGACAGAAGATCCCCTTCATTATTGGCTTCGAAAAGCCCATTGATCAGCGCCGGTGGCAAGTTGGCTTGGAAATTGGTGCGGGTCAGGGGGCGTTCCAGCGAGACGAGCTCAGCGCCATACCGTTCGGCTTCCTGCGCAAGAGTTGTTTCGCCTGAGCGAATCCGCGCCTGGCTTTCAGCAGAGGCGACATCCAGTGCTTCATTCATTGCGCGCTGCTCCCAGGTGAAGACCAGGCGATCCCGCACCTCTTCAAGATCCGGCAACCGCTCTTCGACAATATCGTCGATCCGGGCAAGATAAGTGATCTCCTCGTCGCCAATTCGGTCCGTATTGCGACCAATGGCGCGGTCGAACACCTGCTGCAGAAGCTCAGGCGTTTCCAGCAGTGGGCGATAACGGGTCCCATCCTGGCTCATTCCGCCTTGGTCGACAGCCTGAAAGGACATAAGCGGCGTACCCAGATCTGCCGCGATGCTTTCAAGGCCTGCGCCCGTTCCGATCAGGTCATCAAAGCGGGGCAGGGCATCATAGAAGTAGTCAATTGCCTGATCGCGCGCCAGTTCATCGCGAATGTCATCCCGAACGGTCTCAAATGGGGTGATGTCACCTTCCAGGATCTCTTCAAGACGGATCACAGCCCAGGTTTCGCCGATCGGTTGCGGGCCATAAATCCCGCCCGGCAGGGCATTTTGAGAGAAGACCTGATCAGAAAGGCGTTGGTTGCTGATCACCTCTTTTTTGCCGGACCGCTGATTGGCCGCCAGCAGCCCCCCAATATCCTCCGCTGCAGCGCCGCCAGCAATCCTGCCAAGGGCAGCGCGCGCTGTGTCTTCATCACTGAACTGGAACTCTGTGAACACCCTGGAATCCGGGCCGGTATAGCGCTCGGGGCGATAAGCCTGATAGAAGGCCGTAACGTCCTCTTCTTCAATCTCTGCAAGGGACGTGAAGTCATCGACGCTCAGTTTGATTAGGCTGACGGCGCGGCGCTCTGGCTCCCGCAGCTGCTCCTTCACTTCCTCATACAGGGTTTGCAAGTCTTCCTCAGTCGGTTCACCGACCTCTGGAAGCGCAGAGCTTGGGATCGCAAACCAACTCGCGCTGCGCATTTCGCCTGTATATGCGGCCTCAAGGCGGGCCAGGACAGACGGCGCACGTAGGCCAGCGCCGGGAATACCTTGCAGGCGCTGAAGGGTCAGGATCGACTCCACATCGGTTTCATATGTCGAGGAGGAGAAGCCGTTATCGCGCAGGATGGCGGCGTAACGCTGCGGATCAAACACACCCGTGGTGTCCTGAAAGATTTCATCATTGGCGATTGTGTCTTGAATCAGTCTTCGGGTCGCCGTGACGCCAACCGAGTCGGCATAAGCGCGCAATGACAGATCGAACTGCTCGCGCTGGAAAATCTGATCAATCAGCCCTTGTTCAAGCGCTTGTTCCTTGGTCAGGGATCGGCCCTGCGTGTCTGTCGCATTGCGCAGTCCGCGTTCGACCAATCCGTCAAACTCTGATTCGGACAGGGTGCGCTTGCCCGCACCGGCAAGATTGTTCCCGAGGCCGCCGCCGAAAACATCCGTGACGCCCCAGCCTGCCATTGCCACGATAACAAGGCCGAAAACCAACAGGCCGAGTTTAGATCTGAGCAAACCGCGCATTAATGTGAGCATTCTTGTTACCTTACCCGTGGTTTTGGTTGTGGCGTTGTCTTCAGCTTGCTAGGCGAGCGCGTAAACTTGTTCAAGATGGGGACTGGAATGGTTCGTAGACTAATTGCTGGCAACTGGAAGATGAATGGGCTTTCTGCATCGCTCGAGGAGGCCAAATCTGTGGCGGAGCGATTGCAAGATAAACCGGACACGGCTGACTGCCTGATCTGTCCACCTGCGACCTTGCTGGCGGCCATGTCAGCCTTGCCCGGTGACCGTCTGCAGACGGGTGGCCAGTATTGTCATCCTGAGGTCAGCGGCGCTAATACGGGCGATATCTCCGCTGAGATGCTAGCAGATGCAGGCGCAAGCTATGTGATTCTTGGGCATTCAGAGCGGCGCGAAGACCATGCCGAGCGCAGCACCTATGTTCAGGAACAGGCTTATGCAGCGCTTCGAGCGGGCCTTGTGCCGATCATCTGTATCGGTGAAAACTACAATGAGCGTCAGCGCGGCGAGACCGACCGCGTAAATGAGCGTGTGCTGCTTAAGAGCATGCCTTACTCCAACCCGCTGCGTGAGGAAGCTTATTTTGTTGTCGCCTATGAACCCAAATGGGCCATTGGCACGGGCCAGACCCCAACTCTGGAAGAGATTGAGAGCGCGCATGCCCATATCCGCAAGATCCTGATCCAGCATCAAGGTGTTGCGGGTGAGAACACGCCGATTCTGTATGGCGGCTCCATGAAGCCCGGCAACGCGGCTGAGATTCTGGCTGTGCCAAATGTGAATGGCGGTTTGATTGGAGGGGCAAGCTTGAAGGCTGACGACTTCATGGCCATTTATGAGCACGCCATCGCCTGATGCTGAAGCAAGGGGGTTGGCGCATGCCACATAAAGTCGTATGGCCCGCCACTTGAGTTTCAGGAACCCGTCACAATGACAGTCATTCTCGTCGCCCATATTCTTGTTGCTATCGTCCTGATCGTGGTCGTGCTGATGCAACGCTCCGAAGGGGGCGCGCTCGGTATTGGCGGCGGCGGTGGTGGCGGCGGCGCAGGCGGCGGCCTGATGTCCGGGCGCGGTGTCGCTGGTACGCTGGTCAATGTGACGATCATTTTTGGTGCGATTTTCTTTATCACCAGTCTCGTGCTGACCACGATCTCAACCCGCAGCAATGCAGGCGGGCAAACACAGATTGAACAGAACCTCAATGAGGAATTCGGGACCCAGCCGGTTGATGACGAGCTTGGCATTGGCAATGTTGAAGATATCTTCGCGCCAGAAACCGACCTTCTGGAAGATCCACTCGGGACGCCAGATCCAGTTGTGCCGGAAGCTGAACCAGACACGACCGAAGAAACACCGTCGGATGACCCGCTTGAGGCACCGCAGTAAAATTATTCAGGGCTGCGCAGTTTCCCTATCGGGGTAGGGCGCGAATCGGGCAAACTGCATTTCCATGACTCGCTATATCTTCATTACTGGCGGCGTGGTGTCCTCTTTGGGCAAAGGCATCGCCTCCGCTGCTTTAGGGGCTTTGCTACAGGCGCGCGGATACAAGGTCCGCTTGCGCAAGCTTGACCCTTATCTGAACGTTGATCCCGGTACGATGAGCCCGCGCCAGCACGGCGAGGTATTCGTCACCGATGACGGCGCTGAAACTGATCTCGACCTTGGTCATTATGAGCGCTTTACCGGCGTGTCGGCACGCCAGTCAGATAATATCACGACCGGTCGGATCTACTCTACCATTATCGAGAAAGAACGCCGCGGCGACTATCTCGGCGCAACCATTCAGGTCATTCCGCACGTCACAAACGAGATCAAGGATTTCGTCCTGTCCGATGCAGGCGAAGGGGTCGATTTCGTCCTTTGCGAGATTGGCGGCACAGTTGGCGACATTGAGGGCCTGCCTTTCTTCGAGGCGATCCGCCAGCTCGGCCAGGAACTCGGCCCGGAGCGCGCCTGTTTCATCCACCTCACCCTGTTGCCTTATATTCCGGCCGCAGGCGAGATGAAGACCAAGCCAACCCAACACTCAGTCAAGGAACTCCGCTCGATCGGTATTCAGCCGCAAGTCCTGCTCTGCCGCTGTGATCGCCCGATCCCTGAGACAGAGAAAGCCAAGATTGCCAGCTTCTGTAATGTCCGTCCGTCTAGCGTTATCGAAGCGCGCGATGTCGGCCATATCTATGATGTGCCCGCAGCTTATCACGATGAAGGTCTCGATACCGAAGTCCTCCGCCATTTCCGCATAGAGGACGCCGCCGAACCAAACCTTGCCCGCTGGGACACCATCGCTCACACCGTCCACAACCCGGACGGCACTGTAAACATTGGCCTTGTCGGTAAATATGTCGATGTTCCCGATGCCTACAAATCTGTAGCCGAGGCGCTGGTCCATGGCGGCCTCGCCAACAATGTGAAGGTCAAGGTCGAACTGATTGACAGCGAAGCCTTCGACGATGACACAGCCCCGCTCGACATCCTCGAGGGCATTCACGGCATCATCCTGCCCGGCGGCTTTGGGGAACGCGGCGCCCGCGGCAAGATGCGCGCCGCCCGCTTCGCTCGCGAGCGCAACGTGCCGTGCTTCGGGATCTGCTACGGCATGCAGCTCTCAGTGGTGGAGGCGGCCAAGAACCTTGCCGGCATCAAGGACGCCGGAACCACCGAGTTTGGTCCGACCCCTGAGCCGATTGTCGGTCTGATGTCGGAATGGACCAAGGGCAATGAGAAAGTCACCCGCGACGAAACCACCGACATGGGCGGCACTATGCGCCTCGGCGCTTATCCCGCCCGTTTGAAAGAAGGCTCTCTCGTCGCCAGTATCTATGGCTCCAATGATATCTCAGAGCGTCACCGCCACCGCTATGAGGTCAACGCGGCTTACATCTCACGCCTGGAAGAGCAGGGCATGATCTTCTCTGGTCTCTCACCAGACGGCACCCTGCCAGAGATCATCGAGCTGAAAGACCACCCCTGGTTCATCGGCGTCCAGTTCCATCCGGAGCTGAAATCACGGCCCTTCGAACCGCACCCGCTCTTTGCCAGCTTCATCGGCGCAGCGGTGACGCAGAGCCGTTTGGTCTAAGGCTAGCGTGATCGAGACTAAAGCTCCCAAAGTCCATACTGAATACCACCAAGGAAATAGATCGCGAAGGTACCGTGACCAGCAACTTCGGTCGCCTTCATCGCAAACATGGCACCAGCCGCTTCAGCTGTTTCGATTGCCGCCTCGATATCGTCAACCAGCATGTATGGGCGAACAATTGGCGTGTCATGTTCCGCCAGAGGCGCGCGCACACCGATACGACCGCCATCTTTCATCTCAGCCACGCGCGCAAAGCCTAGCCCGTCCTGAGGTTCCCCAAACGTGACTCCATGCAAGGCTTCCAGTGCGGCGCACGTCTCCTCAACATTTTCGGTCACGATTTCCAGGTATTGAATCTGCATGGGGGCCTCGATTGTGATGAGAGTATTGCTTTCAGGTTGTGCATTGAGTGAGGTGTTGCAGGCACCGAGCCATATCGCGGAGGCGAGTGCACTCAGGGTCAGAATTCTGGTGGTGTTTGAGGTCAATATTCAGTCTCCAGGCGTTTAGATGAAGGATGATTTTGAAGGAGCGCGCCTTAGTCGAGCAACTGGATCAATTGGATGAGATTGCCGCACGTATCATCGAACACGGCCATGATGGCACCGCCGGCTTTGATTGGGGGCTGTGTGAAGGAGATGCCTAATCCCTCCAGCCGCGCCACTTCAGCTTCGATGTCATCGACACTAAAGCCGGTGCATGGAATGCCATCTGCCATCAAGGCTGTTTGAAACGCGCGCGACGCGGGATGCGCGTTCGGTTCAAGAACAAGTTCAACACCTTCGGGTTCCTCCGGAGAGACCACGGTCAACCATCGATGCTCGCCCAATGGGATATCGTGTTTCACAACAAATCCCAATTTATTGGTATAGAATTCAAGCGCTTTGGCCTGATCGTTGACCGCGATGCTCTTTGCATACATCTTCATGTCTCGTCTCCTTCGAAGAATGGTTTCAGCCAGGGATTGATGGCCTCGATCAGCGATATTGCCGTTAATGAATGCACTTTCGTGCGCCCCTCCCAGGCGGTCTCGATCAATCCGGCTTGCTCAAGCGTGTTCAAATGACGCGTGATGCCTTGCCGCGTGAGCGTCACCGCGTGCTCTTCAAACAGGCGCGCGCATAGCTCAAACAGTGTTTGATCATTTCGTTTTCTTAGCTCATCCAGGATGAGTAATCGCGTATCGTCGCCGAGGGCGCGAAACACGTTGCTGAGATTTTGATCGAACGGGATACCCATCCACTAATGATGCAACAAAAATGTTGCATGTAAAGGGCCTTCTTCTCACATCACCCCCAGTTCCCAATCCGACCCACTTCCCAACCCCTCTACGCTTTCAGCCCATGGAAGTCCGCTTCACCCTTTCTGCCGTTCGCCACGTCCCGGTCTATCTCTGGCCGTGGGTCTGGTGGCAGCTGCTCGGCATCCGCAACTGGTGCGGCTTGCAGCAGCGCGAGGTGCTTTGGGAGGTCGATCCGGACGGCAAGGTCTGGGTGACCTATATGTCGGACGATCCGCGCGATCTCGTCGCCTGGTTCAAGCAGCAAAACAAGCTTTACCGCGCGCATTGGTATGCGCTCTACAATGAGAGCGGCGAGATGCATCTCAGCGGTATTCACTATTGGGCGGGCCGGCTGATGACGCGCTGCGTGCAGGTTTCTGCACCGCTTGTGTGCGATGCCGAGGCGGGCGCGCCCGCGCTTCAGGA
>JBCBZD010000040.1:0-1761 GCA_039815485.1 Pseudomonadota bacterium
GCCCTGCAGATAGGCCTGGATCAGTCCCTCAAGCATAGCTGACCACCTCATATTCGATATTGTCATGATCGTGGAAATAGAAGCGACTGCCTGGCTCGTAGGTCTGGTGACTGTGTGTCTTGATGCCGAAGGCGAGGACCTTTTGCTCTGCCGCGTCCAGATCATCGACCAGAATGCCAAGATGGTTCACCGCGCCTGCGATCCCGTAATTTTCGCTTTGGCCGAGCACTTTCGGATCACCGACGCTATAGAGCGCCACATAATCCGCATCGTTGCCAACATGGACCGTGCGCCCATGCCCCAAGGCGGCGCCCGACCATCGGACTTTCCAACCAAACAGTTTCACCAGCATATCCGCCGTTTTATCCGGATCGCTGACCGTCAGGTTCACATGTTCAAGAATAGCTTTTGACATAGCCTGTCTCCTTGTCTTTTGTTTCAGGAGACATTCGTGTAATTCCTAAACCTAAGTTTAGGTCAAGGTCTTATCTGGAGATTTCTGCATGGCAATGAAACGGGGTCTTTCCATCGGTGATTTGGCAGTCCGAACCGGGCTGTCCGTGTCCGCGATCAGGTTCTACGAAAAGAAAGGCCTGGTCACGCCGGATCGCAATGAAGGGAATCAAAGGCGGTTCGAAGGCTCGGACATTCGCCGCCTCTCCTTCATCCTGATCGCCCAGCAGATCGGCCTGACCATTGGTCAGATCAAGGACGTGATGGCTGACCTGCCTGAGGGACGCACGCCAACCAAGGCAGACTGGGGCAAGATCAGCCGTCAGTTCCGCAAGACGCTGGATGATCGTATCGCGATGATGCAGCGCATGCGCGACAATCTCGATGGCTGTATCGGCTGTGGTTGCCTGTCGCTGAAAGTCTGCCAGCTTTACAATCCGGACGACAAGGCCTGGCGGCTAGGCGTAGGGCCGCGTTACATTGTCAGCGACGAACGCTAGGTGTAGCGCGTTTTCAGGGTTTCCCACATCGCCCGCAAGCCACAGGCCGCGCCGCCGGCCGGCCGGCCATATTTACCCTCGCGCCAGGCCCAGACATCCAGATGCACCCAGGATTTGGCGTCGACGAACTGCTTGAGGAAGATTGCTGCCGTGATCGATCCCGCCATGCCACCTGAGGCGCTGTTCACAAGATCAGCGATCGGGCTTTTCAGCATCGCCCGATAGGGTTGCCAGAGCGGCATCCGCCAGGCCGGATCCCCACTCGTCGCAGCGCCTTGCGCGATTTCAGCGGCGAGGGTGTCATCATCGGTGTAGTAAGGCGCCAGATCAGGCCCCAGTGCAACACGCGCGGCGCCGGTGAGCGTGGCGAAATCGATGACCAGATCAGGCTCTGACTCGCAGGCGCGCGTAAGCGCGTCACCGAGGATCAGCCGGCCCTCAGCATCTGTATTATCAATCTCAACGCTCAAGCCCTTGCGGCTCGACAAGACATCGCCTGGACGAAACGCATCGCCGGCAATCGCATTCTCGACCGCGGGGACATAGAGTTTCAAATAGACCGGCAGATCATGCCCCATGACCAGTTCCGCGAGCGCAATCGCATGTGCCGCGCCGCCCATATCCTTCTTCATCAGTCGCATATAATTGCCGGTCTTGAGGTTGAGCCCGCCGGTATCAAAAGCGACGCCCTTGCCGACAATGGCGAGTTCGGGATGTTCGGCATTGCCCCAGCTGAGCTCCATGATTCGAGGCGCTTCCGGGCCTGCGCGGCCAACGGCATGCACCATGGGATAATTCTGCTCCAGAA
>JBCBZD010000005.1:0-310873 GCA_039815485.1 Pseudomonadota bacterium
AACGCCTGATAGATTGGGACGGTGCCGATCGGGACCGGGCTGTTGCGGATGATCCACTCGCGCGTGTTGTGAATGTTGCGGCCGGTGGAGAGGTCCATGACATTGTCCGCGCCCCAGCGGGTCGCCCAGACCATTTTCTCGACCTCTTCCTCGACGCTGGAAGCGACGGCGGAGTTGCCGATATTGGCGTTGATCTTGACCAGGAAATTGCGGCCAATGATTTGCGGCTCAAGCTCGGCATGGTTGATATTAGACGGGATGATGGCGCGGCCTTTGGCGATCTCGTCGCGGACAAATTCCGGCGTGATGAAAGCGGGGATTTCCGCGCCAAAGCTCTCGCCCTGTTCGATCTGCGCGGCGGCATTTTCCAGCTGTTCCTGGCGGCCGATATTCTCGCGCTCAGCAACGTAAATCATCTCCTTGGTAATGATCCCGGCCTTGGCGAATTCATATTGAGTGACCTTGTGTCCATCGAGGCCACGCAGCGGTTTATGCTTGGTCGGGAACTCGCGGGCGAGGTATTTGCCAGACGCGCCGCCATTGTCTTCGGGCTTTACATCACGGCCCTCATATTCTTCGACGCCGCCGCGCTTGAGGATCCAGTCGCGGCGCTCACGGGCGAGGCCTTTCTCGACGTCGATGGTGACGGACGGGTCTGAGTAGGGGCCCGATGTATCATAGACGGGGACCGGCTCTTCATTGGCACTCGGGTGCAGATCGATCATCCGGCGCGGGACAGATAGGCTCGGATCGGCTTGCGGGTGGGTGTAGACCTTGCGGCTGGCGGGCAGCGGGCCGGTGGTGACTTCGGGCGTCTCGAATTCGGATTGGGTGGTGGGCTTGTTCATTATGATCTCCCTAAATTTTGGATGTGCTTTTCGACGGTCTTGCTGTCGGGAACCAGGTGGAATGCGTTCAGTGGGGTTTTTAAGGTTGGTTGCATCATGAAAGGTGAGCTGGATGGGCCGAACTTGAATGTTGCAAGTTTGCCTTTTCGAGTGAGTTCGAACGATCTGAGCTTCTCAGGCTCAAGAGAGGCCATGCGCGTTCCGCGAGAGCTTTCAACGATCAAACCGCGTTGGTCTGTGATGGCATAGACCTGTCGTGACGGTCCAAGGAGCATCCCAGAGAATGTGTAAAGATGGAAGGCAACGATCGAACACCAGATAAGTGAGAAGACAATTGCGAAGACGTTGCCGCTCCCTATTGCAGAAAGCATAAAGAATGCGCCGAAGAGGATGAATAGGCCCCCAATGATTGTACCCATCAATCCCATCGGGTTCATTGGCATTCCTGCAGGTTTGCCTGCCCACATGAGCCGCTCTCCCGCCCGAAGTTCAGGGCGAATGATGTTCTCCAGGTCTGAATCGATCACACAATTCTCCGTTCCTACGCCGGTTCGAGAAGCGCCCTATGCACAGCCCTAGCCGGATCAGGTTCTAAGGGTGCTGGTCCCGTGTCTGGACCATCTCAGCGCTATCGGAACGCGCCCCTCGGATTGGGTGATCTTACGGCGAATAGCCTATTTGGCAATCCCGCAGGTCAAGCTAATATCAATCTTCGACCTTCAGCTCAAAATCCATTTGTGTGTGGGCATGGCTTTCCAGGCGTACGCGGATAAATCCGTCTACCGGAGAGAAGCTGATCCCGGCACCATGTTGCCCGCTGGCATAGTTAGCATTGTTCTCCTCAGCGGAGTATACACCGCCGCAGATGCGCATCATAAAGGGGGTGTCGTCTGTACCAACGTCTTGCTCCGGGCAGTCATCCGCAGCGTCCCAACTCGGCGAGTCAAAGACAATAGAGAAGCTGATCAGTTTGGGCTCGCTCGCCGGAATCTCGAACAGAATGGACTCGCCTTTTGAAAGGGTGTGAATTCCGCCTGTGCTGGGCGGCGGCGCTTCACAGGCGGCGAGTGAGCCAAGAGAGGCGACAAATGAAAGAACCCGTAGCAAGAAGCAGCCTCCATTAACCGGGCCCACCTTCTCACGAATATTTTAAGCTAATCCAAAGTGCCCCGGCCTGCTCGACTGTTCATAAAAAGCTTGGTGCGCCGAATAGGCCTTTCCACGCCACCACCAAAAGCCAGTGAAAGAGAATTGCAGGCCATAGGGATCTGCTTCGCAAGGTGATCAGCGTGACCAAAGCGCCAAACACGCTCGTCACCGCCAGAAATCGCCAGTTCAGAAAGATCTCTGCAGCTTGCGGCATAAAGGTGAAAGCATTGATCGGATGCCAGGCAACAAAGGCGGCGAGGCTGATCAAGACGAGCCAGTTGGGCACGTGGCCGCGCTTTTGCTGCCACCACACAAGCGGCCCGCGAAACACCAGTTCCTCCATCAAGGCGGGCAAGACCAGCGCCACCACAGCAACCCGGAGCGTGTCGCGCGACAACAGGTCTGGCGTCCAAGTATAGATGCCTGACAGCAGCGCAAACGGCACAGCGACGGCCGCAAACGCGGTGATACCAAGCAACGTGATCAGCCAGTCTTGACGGTTTGGCCAGCGAAACAGAAACATCCGCGCTACATAGCGCCAAGTGGCGGGTCAGGACAGGTCTCGATAACGCTGCAGATCAACTGCATTGTTTAACAGTTCAGGCTGTTTTGTTAACCAAATCCTGACGGTTCCAGCGCATCAAAGCCCGATAGTCTGATCAGAAATGGAGATGATCATGGCCGATGGGTCTGCCCTCGCGGATATTGACGAAACGGATATGAAGCCCGTCAAGGCGCGAGCAAAGGCTGCGCCGCGATCAGCGCGCAAAATGCGCAAGTTCAAGGTCGATTTCTGGGCGACAGATCTCAACCTTGCTGAGATCGGGATCATGAAGCGTACGCAGAATGAAGCGGCCTCTGACCAGTTCACCAAGGATATGGAGATCTATGGTCAGACCGTCGTCGACAAGGAGCGCACCGCGCTGCTGGCCTATCGGCAGGAACTATGGGACGCAAATGCCGATTTTGAGCGCCGCCTCGTGATCAAGCTGTTTTCAGAGCGTCTGCACTGGCGCGGTACAGCCGAAATGATGCTGGGGCGATCCATGCAGCTAACCCTGGGCGCTGGCGGGATGTCGGTTCCGGCCTTTTCGATCAATCTTGGCCGGCATGAGCAATTGATTCAGCTTGAGCGGTCGGCGCATAAGCTGCCGTTTCTGCCGGAATCCTATTCCTTCTTCATTCAGACCAAGTCAGGCCCGAAACTCTATCGTCTGAAACGCAATGTGTTCTGTTTGGGTAAGGATTACAGCCTGATCGATCAGCAGGGCCGTAAAATCGGCAAACTGGACGGACGGGTGGTCAATCTGGGCGGGGCGTGGATCGTCAAGCTGGATCCGGCCTACGCCAATGCCAAACTCGAAGCGGTGCTACAGCTGTTTTGCGCGATCCTGAAATTCAATGGATCAGCGCGTCGGCACGTGCGCCGTCTTGGAAAACAGGTGCGGTTGGGTAAGCTGAGACCAGAAATCGATCATCACGAGGATGATCTCTATCTCAACCCGCGCCGCCGGCGTTGAGCCTCAAACGCAATAAATAACTGGGAGAAAAAACATGACGGGTTTTGAAGCTGTAACGCTGTATCTTGGACTGTTCGGGCTGCTCTTCGCTGCGCTCAAACTCAATTGCGGCCGTGTGCGGATGGCAACGCAAGTCAATTACGGTGAGGGCGACAATGAAGCGATGGCGAAAGCCATGCGCGTTCAGGCCAATGCGGTTGAGGATGTTCCAATTGTCCTGCTGGGGCTGATTGGCTTGGCAGCTGTTTCAGCGCCAGTGGCCCTCATTCATGGTCTTGGCGGGACGTTCTTCGTCGGGCGGGTTTTGCACGCGCTTGGGCTGGGCAGTGCCACAGGAACAGGCTTGCCACGCTTGTTTGGCACGATCATTTCTCTATTCGCGATCCTCATCACCGCTGGGGCGTGTGTCTGGTTTGCGCTCACCTAAAGCAAAGCCGCCTGGGTGTCCTTGGCCCAGCCGACGAAAACCTGATCGCCGTGTTCGATGACGGGGCGTTTGATCAGGGTCGGATTGGCGATAAGCAGGTCTTCCGGCTTCCCGGCACGCTCGGCCTCTGAAAGATTGCGCCAGGTTGTTGAGCGGGTGTTGAGAAGCTTTTGCTCGCCCGCAGCTTCCAGCCAGACCGGGACTTTGGCCGCAAGGTCGGCTTCGGCGCGAATGTCGATAAAGCTCGCAGGCCTTCCTGCCGCTTCGAGGGCTTTCAGGGCCTTCTTGCACGTATCGCAATTTTTCAAGCCATAAAGGGTGAGGCTCATTCCATGTCTCCGTCGAAATAGACCTCGCCATCGAGGTCATCGAGTTTGGTTTGCAGGTGCGCGCGAACATCCTGAACGGCTTGGTTATAGATGCCCGGACCAAGCGTCTTGATCATTAGATCGAAAATCTGTTCGGCCCGGAAAGCGCTGATCTGTTCGTCAAGTTCATTGCGATAGAGGCTTTGTAACTCAGCGATCAAGGTTTCACGGCGCTGCGGATCGATCTCCAGTGTTTTGGCCATGAACCGCTCCTATTCCACAACACCCACAATCGGGCCCATATCGACGCCCGCTTCGTTACGCTGCAGGTCCGGTGCATAGAGCCGGCTCACCTGACCATCAAGGAAAAGGGCGTTTTCAGCGTCCAGGGCATCGCGAAACAAGGTGGCAAAGTCGTGGAACGAGACGACCGTGTCGGAAATCGCAAAATGCACCTGTGTGCCATCGGCAGAGACGCCGACCCCATTGCGGCGCTTGCGGGACGTGCCATCCGGATTGAAGCTTGGATGCAAGGCCCCTTCGATCACCAGCATCGGCCCGGACTGGGTCGCGAAAAGCGTGTCGATGTCGGCCTCAATGTAGGCTGTACTCTCCGTCACGCCTGCCGCGTCTGAGGTGAGCCAGAACACACCGTTTGGCAACATATGAAAATTGCCCGGGCCTACATTCGTGTTGACGCTGGCTTGGTCGCCGGAGCCATCGCGGTAATAGCCAACGGGGCTGCGATCCTCATGGTACATGCCTCCATTCATCGCAAAGACAAGGGTCTTGTCTTGCGCCTTCAGATCTTCGACCAAAGCATCGAACTGGAGGTATGGCGTACCGTCGGCATCGCTGTGAAACAGGCGGATATCGGTTTCGCTGCGCGTGTAGGAACAGACTGTATAGGGCGACCCGAGGTGTTCAATCTGCTGACAGGCCTGCGCGGTCTCCTCACCGCGCCCGGTCTCGCCGCACGCGACAACCGCGAGCAGTCCAAACAGCAAATAAGGTGCAATCCGCACGCAGGTCTCCTGATGCCAGAGCGATAACAATCAGAAACTATGCGCGGACTCGCTTAGCGTGAAAAGACTATCAATTCCGCGCTGACTTGGCGTAGCCGATCCACTCTTTGACCTCGCCTTCGCCGACCTTGGCTTCCGCGCCCCACAGGACCCGCGCACCGCTTGGAGTATCGAGGAATGAGGTTGCCGCTTTCAGCACTTTTGTCGCCGAAGATCTGGCCAACTGATTTGCATCTCGAATACCCGCGCCGACAAGAATCTGACTATCGAGCACACGAAGGCCCGGGGCCTCGACCATCAGCCGTGTCTGGTCTTGCCAGTCGGTCATTGTCTTGGTCGTGATGTACCGGACACTCAGAGCTTTAACAGTTTCCTCGACATCTGCTGAGAGCAGGTCCCCGATCGTAATAATATCGACCTTTTGCAGACGTTCGGCTGTTTTCGGTCCAATCGATGGGGCGTCCACAACGGGAGACTCATGGGTTAGACGATCCCGGCGCTCGGACTTGATGACTGGCTTTTCCTCGTCTTCAGGTACGCTGGCTTCAATTTCTGCCAGAACCGTTTCGGCGACGGGCGCCGCGTTGGCCTCGGCCTCCGCCGCAGCTTCTGCGGCGGCCCGTTCAGCTTCGGCTTTTGCGTCTGATTCAGCCTTCGCCTCAGCTTCAGCTTTGGCTGCTGCCTCTGCTTTCTCTTCGGCTTCGCGTTGGGCTTTAGCTTCCGCCTCTTTGGCGGCTTTCTCTTCCTCGGCAAGGCGCGCAGCCTCAGCCTCTTCAGCAGCTAAGCGCGCGGCTTCTTCTTCTGCTTTGCGTTTTTGGCGTTTTTCCCAAGCCGTGTTGGCTTCGGCCACCTTGCGTTCAATCTCGGCTTTTTCTTCGGCGGCACGTGCTGCGTCTTCAGCGGCGAGACGCTCTGCCTCTTCCTTGGCGAGACGATCGGCCTCAAGCTGCGCCCAGCTGTCCTCGAGCGTCTCTGTCTTGGCCTCAGGTTCAGCGACCTCCGCAACTGCAGGGGCAAGATCAGCTGCAGCGATCGGTGCAATCGGGGCGATTTTCGGCTGTGACGGCGCGCCGTGCGGCTCGACCGGAACAGGCACGACCTTCAGCTCATACCGCGCTGGGAGCTCGGTTTGCTCACGCGGGATATGTTTTGTGCCGAAAGCTTTGAGCGGTTGCGCATCAAGCTCTGCAATTGGCTTGCGGAGCACTTGCGTAGCATGCAGCTTGCGGATTTTCTTGTCATCATCCGGCAAGGTTTTGATCACCTTACCCGTTGACTGCAGCTCTTCATACATCGCCTCGACCTGTTTGCGATCGCCCGCATCGGCCATGCGCTTGGTCAATTTGCGGATCGGGATGTCCAAAGCGGCGAGATAGCCGGGCAAATCAAGATCAACCTTTTGTGGCTTTACGCCAGCTTCCTCAAAAGCGCGTTCGAACAGGGTTGCGATCCCTGCTGTGGCATAGGCAACCAGGTCCGCCAGCACATTCAGCAGCGTATCATCGAGGCCAGATGGCGGGTCTTTGACGCCGCGGTCGAGATCGTAGTGATCGATAAAGGTCTTATAGTACTGGTTGGAATAGGTTGCGCCTTCGAGCACCATGTCGGCGACAAAGCCGGTGTCACGGCCAGCCTCAATCACAGGGTAGCCGCGAACATCCACCATGGCCTTGATCGTATCGCGTGACTTGGCGATGGACCATTCAAGCGCGCGGTGCATCGCGCCTTCTTCCTCTGTCTGGCCGGTGTGGAAGGGCTGAATCGGATCAGCATAATAATGGGTCAGCACGCCCAATGCATAAGCGGCTTCGGGCCATTTCTTGCGGCGCAGGGCATCAACCGCGTGGCCATACCATTCCATGGCCTTGTCGCGCGCGCCGCCCCATTCGCCTTCCTGAACGTGCAGGACGTGGTTCTTGAAATCCTTGAACTCTGTATCGGGCGCCTTGGCGCCTTTCAGCAGCTGAACATGATGGCGCAGCAAAAGGTTCTTCCAGTCAGCCGCGTCCTGGCCCTGTAGAATTTGCAGGGCATCAAAGGCTATGAAGTGGTGGGTAGACCGACAGCGATGTGCAACGATCACCAGTTCCAGCAATGTCATCTTCCTGGCCCCCTGAGCCAATCTTTGATCGATCAGCACTAGGACGATTCGTGGAACGCAGACTAGAACAGGCTACAGGAACGCAAGGTGCCGATCGACAAAATAGTTAACACACGCTCTACAACTCCGACAAATTAGTTAATTGTGAATTAAGACATTTTTACAGGACCCACCCGCCACTTTGGCGTGATGGGTCAAAACTCTGACGTGAACGGGCAAGAACCGTTCGCGTGGCTCCTCTACTCATTGGCTTGCAGCAAATGAAGAAGGAGCAACTCAATGAATTTTCTGCGTAAGACAAAAGACCTGACCCTTGTCCTTGGTGGCACAGGCAAAACCGGTCGCCGAGTGGCCGAGCGGCTGAAAGCTAAAGGCAAAGCGGTACGCGTTGGATCGCGCTCTGCCGTGCCATCGTTTGACTGGGACAATGAGAAAACCTGGGACGCGAGTTTGGAGGGCGTCACGGCGGCTTACATCACATACGCACCGGATCTCGCCATTCCTGGCGCTGCAGATGCTATTCAGGCCTTTGTGAACAAGGCAAAGCGTCTGGGCGTTAAACGCTTGGTTCTGCTTTCGGGGCGCGGCGAGGAAGAAGCGCAAGCGTGTGAGCGGATCATTCAGAACTCGGGCCTCGACTGGACCATTGTTCGAGCGAGCTGGTTCAGCCAGAATTTCTCCGAAGGCGCGTTTGTCGACATGGTTATCAATGGAGCGATCACGCTGCCCGCCGGTGATCAGGTTGAGCCCTTTGTGGACGTCGACGATATCGCCGATGTCGCGGTCGTCGCCTTCACTCAGGATCATCACAAGGGTGAGATCTACGAGGTGACCGGGCCGCGATTGATGAGTCTGGCGGATGTCGCAGCAGATCTCTCGCGGGCAACCGGTCGTCCAATCCGCTTCGTGAACGTGCCTCACGAGGCCTTCGTGGATGAGATTGCGAAGTCGGGGGCACCAAAGGACGTCACCTGGATGCTGGACTATCTGTTCGCGACGGTGCTGGACGGGCGCAACGCGCACCTGACCGATGGCGTGGCTCGGGCGTTGGGACGTCCGCCAAAGGACTTTGCTGATTATGCACGTGAGGTTGCGAAATCTGGCGCGTGGGAGGTGGCAGCATGAGACGTTTTATCGAAAGGAGTGTGCTTGCCGCGTCCGGCGGGATGCTGGTCTTTATTGGGGGCTCGATCCTGTTTCAGCCGCGCGATTTCTTCGCCACGAACTGCGTGGAGATTGTGTCCGATCCCAGTTTGCTGTCGGAGTTGAAGGCACCTGCTGGGCTGCTGGTTGTGGCCGGGTTGGTCATGCTGGTGGGAAGCTCGAAGTCACGGTTCGCTGGTACTGGGCTAGGTTTGGGCGCGCTGATCTATGGCAGCTACGGGGCCTCCCGGGTGATCAGTATGATCATTGATGGCTGGCCATCACAATCTCTGATGGTTGCCACGGTTATCGAGCTAGCGCTTGCCGCGCTCCTGTTCCTCTATCGCAGGAACAGGGGCCAATCTGGAAGCCCTGTGGCCGAACCCATCGTGTTTTCGTGAGGCGATGATGAAACCCTCTAAACGCATGTCTCTGGCGCTCGCCGCCATCCTCGGCATCGCCATCTATGTCGCCGTGTCCGTTGGACACTAAGGGCGCTCCAATCTTCGAAAGGACTTACTATGCCTTATGACTGGCCTCTTTACCTCTGCCTCTTCCTCGCGCTGTGGAGCGCGATTGTAGGAGGTGTTTTCTCAGCCTTTTCTGAGTTCATCATGACGGCGCTGCTACGCGCGGCGCCGGCCAGTGGCATCGAAGCAATGCAGCAGATCAATCACACTGTGATAAAGACCCAATTCGTCGCTGGTATCATGTTGATCTCTGTTTTCTCTGTGCTGTTTGCGCTCTATGCGCAGGCTGCTTTTAGCGGTTACGCGCTGGTGAATCTGATCCTCGCATCAATCGTATATGTCGCGTCGGTCTTCCTGATGACCATTGCGGGAAATGTTCCGATGAACAAACGGCTGGATGGTATGGACCCCAAATCCAGCGAGGCGGCAGCCTATTGGACCCGCTATGGCCGGGTCTGGACGCGGCTCAACCATGTCCGCTCGGTTGGCAGCGTTTTGACATCTGTTTTGTATCTCATCGCAGCGGTCATGTTGATCGAAAGCGGTCAGGTCTAAAGCCGATTTGCGCAGGTCCCTTCTACAAAACGGGGACCTGCGCTAGACCGCAGGCATGGCTCAGATCACAGCGCTCTATGTCTACAAGGTCGTTGCGCAGGCGAGCGCGGGCGTCGAAACGCGTGATCTGGTCGAGGGACTAGGCCTCGACCCAGACGGACCCGCAGACCCTGCCAGTATGGTCTCTTCAGCTGATTATTACCGGTTTTTCGCAGCGCTCGAAGCGCGTGACCCAAGCGGGCTGGATCTGCCACTTCGGATTGGCGCGGCAATGCATAGCGATGAGTATGGCGCGTTTGGACTGGCCTGGAAATCTGCGCCAGATCTGCGCGGATCATATGTCAGGTCGGAGCGTTATGGCCGGGTGCTTGGCACGGCAGAGACGTACGCGCTTGAGCCGCATACGGACGGTGTCTTCTATCGCCTTGAAAAGGCTGGCGATGGCAGTCGGGGCATGGTCCTCTCTAACGAAGCCAGTCTCTCGGCAGTGGCGACGATCAGCCAGGAAGTGAGTACGGCTCCCTTTCGTCCGATCTCGGTTTTCTTCAAACATGATGCGCGCGGTGATCTTGAAACCTATGAGCGCCATTTCGGATGCCCGGTCCATTTTGGGTCGAACCGCGATGCCCTGCTGGTGAGTGAGGAAACGCTGGACGCGCCGAACAGGCTTGGCGATGAGACGATTGCCAAATTCTTTGACCGGCATCTGGAACAAGAGCTTGCCGCGCTGGCTGATGAAACGGGTCTGGAACAGCGTGTCAGGATTGCGGTCGCGAAGGTTCTCAGCGAAGGCGTGCCGACCCTGTCAGCGGTTGCTTCAGGCCTCGGCATGAGTGCGCGCACGCTGCAGCGGCGGTTGTCGGATCAGGGGCAGTCGTTTCAAAGTCTGGTTGATCTTGCGCGGCAGGAGCTGGCGCAGCAACTGTTGCGGGACACCGACTATAGTTTGGCGGAAGTGGCGTTCCTGACCGGATTTTCAGAGCAAAGCGGTTTTACCCGCGCCTTTAAGCGCTGGTGCGGGCAGACGCCGCGCTCTTATCGTCTGGCATAATGGCTGTTTTGTCTTCCGAACCGGGCTGCTTGCCCAATAAGAAGCCGCTCCGGTTAGGACCGGAACGGCTCTGAGTGGTTAGATTGAGAGATGCGTTTGTCTCTATTTGATAGCCTCAATGGCATTCGCCGGATGGATCACCATCATCTCGTCTTCACCTTCTGATGTTGCCGTATCCGTCATTGCGTCGATCACTTCAGCAACACTTAAGTCCGGGTTCGTCGCCCATATCTTGGCAGCAAGATTTGCCACTTGCGGCGCTGCCATTGAAGTCCCGGAAAGCTTCATTTCGCGCCCGCCTGGTATCCGTCCCGGGACTTCAAAGCCATTGGCATAAAGATCGATCGACGCTCCAAAAGAGGTAAAGCTCGCTGGCTGAAGTTCACGATCAACCGCGCCAATCGTAATCACGTTCGGCAAGTTGATGCCCGCTGGCACGGATGTCGTAAATTCGACATTCTCGTCCTCATTGCCTGCACCAGCGACGAACAGGATATCTGGAGCTGATGCGAACGCCTCTGTCAGTCCATCTTCAAGAATCTGAAAGATCGCTGCGGCACGTGTCTGGCGCGCTTCGGCATCGGGCTCAGCGCCAGTAATCTGAAGCACGCTCTCAATCATCGGGCGTGTCAGGCGCCAACTCATGTTCACGACCTTCACATCATTAGCCTTCATGAAGTCAACGGAGGTTTGGGCCGCTGCAACAAGACCTTCAACATAGGTTTCATCAATCGGTTCTGTCGGCAGCGGATCGGACGGCCAGGTGAAACGCACATTCATCACTTTAGCGACGTCATTACCCTTGGCGGCAATGTCGGCCACGTGTTGCCCGTGAATATAGTTGCCGACCACTGCAACTGACTTCTGGAAGCCCATCATGCTATCGGCTTCAAGGCTCTGCATTTGCTGTATGAACGCGTCTTTCTCGGAGCTTTCAAGACCGGCTTGAAGGTCGAGTGAGCCTTTGATCGTCGCATACAGATCGTCGAGTTGATCGGCATACTCAGCGCCCTCTGTAATCAGATCACCGGGCTCTGGTTGAAAGTCCGCATCGAACGCTATGCCATGTTCATATCCCGGTCCCTCGCTTGATGGATTGACCCACATGCGATCACCCTGAAGTGTACTATCAACGCCGGTATCCCAAACGGCAACAATCACTTCTTCGCCATCCGTGACGTCTATCTGGCGTGGGCTCCAAAAATCAACAGTTTCGGCTTCAGGCACTTGATCAAGGCGAACGCCAATGGCTTCGGCGATCATCGCATTGTAATCTGTCATATCGATCGTCTGACGAATGCCGACAATTGACGCGGCCATGCCGCGTTCGACGACCATGCCAGCCTGTTCTACGGCTGGGTCGATCTGGCCTTTCAATGCTGCTTCGAGCAATTGAGCATTGACCAGCTGCATTTGGCCACGCAGCGATTGAAGCTCGTCACGTACGAGATCAACATCGAGATTTGCGAGTGCGGTTTCGATCTCAGACTTGTAGGTTGCCGTGAAGGCGTCACCGGTGGTTTCGCCAGTTTCAATCGCGGCGCGCGCGAAGGCGTCACCAATCAGCCCGGTCATGGCTCTCTCTGCGGGTTTGGTTGAGAGGTCTCTCATCAGCGGTGTGGTGTCGAGGACAGCTTGCCAATCCTGACGTGAGCTGAGGATAACTCGTTTTTGGCCAATAATACCACGTTTTGTGGTTGGGTCCTGAATATCGTAGTTTTCGAGCAGATCTGTAACTGCCGCATCAAATTCGGTGACCAGTGCGTCAAATTCCGGGCCATCGCCGAGGACTATTTCGCTTGGTTTTTTCGTCAGTGTAAACTCTGTACGCGGCAAGTCGGCTTCGCTTGTGACCAGAATCTTTCCATCTGTGCCGGTTGTCTCTGGCGCAGCTGTTTCAACGGTCGTGGGCGTTTCAGCCTGGGTGGGCGTTTCTGACGCGGGTTCCGTTGCGCCGCAGGCTGCGAGGGTCAACGTAGCGCTGCCCAGAAGGAAAGATCTGAGGGACATAATGTGTTCTCCATTTGCGATGCGAGCTATATAGTATAGCGTTATCGATACGCAACATGGAATTATTGATATTCAATAATTTATTTTGACCGGACTCTAGCCCTTGGTTTTCTTTTTGACCGGGCGCATCAGGCCTTCCTGCGCGACGCTGGCGATCAGTTTGCCTTCGCGATTGTAGATTGAGCCGCGATTAAAGCTGCGCGCACCGCCGGCATAGGGGCTGTCCATCGTATAGAGATGCCAGTCATCAAATCGTAGCGGCGCATGGAACCACATGGAATGATCGAGGCTTGCCGACATCAGCCCTCCGGTCATCCAGCTGACGCCGTGGGGGCGGTTGCCCGTACCGAGCAGGGCCATGTCCGAGGCATAGGCCATAAGGCAGTGGTGCAGCCATGGCGCTTCATCAATGGGACGTGCGACACGAAACCAGAGATGCTGAACATCGCTGGCTTTCTCAGGCTTTAGCGGGTCGAGGGGGGCAACCTCGCGGATTTCGATCGGGCGGGGGCGCAGGAAATGCCCACGATGGCGCTCTGGCAGGCGCTCAGCAAACTTCTCCCGCCATTCTATCCGGTCATCCAGCGTTTCCGGCATCGGAACATCAGGCATCTCATGTTGGTGGTGCCAGCCCTCTTCCTCTTTATGGAAGGAGGCGGCGAGATTGAAGATCTGCTTGCCGTGCTGGATTGCGATCACGCGGCGCGTGGTGAAACTGCCGCCATCACGTGAGCGGTCGACTTCATAGATGATAGGAATGGACGGATCACCCGGGCGCATGAAGTAAGCATGCATGGAGTGGCAGGTGCGACTGTCGGTATCAACGGTGCGATAAGCCGCGACGAGTGACTGGGCAATCACCTGGCCTCCGAACACTCTCTGATTGGTTTCATTTGCCGGGCTCTGTCCGCGAAATAAATCAATTTCCAGACGTTCCAGATCCACCAATTGTAAAAGGTCGCCGACGGGGTCTGTCATTGGGAATCCTTCATTCTTTTTTGACTTGGCTCCTATAACCACCTTTCACGGGGGCTGGAAATCTATTTGGCATTGCCGCGTGCAGATTGCAGGCGGTTTAACACAGGGCAAAGACCATGGGTTTTTTCAAAAGCATCTCACGGGAAGCCAACACGCTCAGCGTACTTATCAAACTCAAGAAACTGACTGAACCGCTCAGTCCTGATGCGACGGAGCTGGTGCCTGATGATCTGGAAAAGACGGTCGACAAATACCCGAACAATGCCGCGTTCCGGTTTGAAGGCGCTGTCACAAGCTATGCCGAGTTTGATGCACGGGCGAACCAGATTGCCAACTGGGCTCTGGGCAAAGGTCTGAAGCAGCGCGATGTGGTCGCTGTCTATATGGAGAACTGTCCGGACTATGTTGCCGTCTGGTACGGGCTGTCCAAAATCGGCGTTGTTTCAGCCCTGATCAACCACAATCTTGCGGGTGAAGCACTCGCGCACTGTATCAATATTGCCGAAGCCAAAATGGTTATCACATCCTCTGGTCAGGATGAGGGTATAAGCTCGGTAAATGGCCAGCTGGAAGGTGACCCAAAAGTCTGGACGTTGGGCGGAGAGGTCGGAGAAGACCTTGAGGCGGCCTTGGTCGCAGTCTCGAAAACGCGTCCGGATCAATCGCACCGGGACGACTTGCGTGGCCGCGACCTTTGCCTGTTCGTCTATACGTCCGGTACGACCGGTCTGCCAAAAGCGGCACGCCTGCCGCATTACCGCGTACAGGGCATGATGCGGACGTTTATCGCCCCGACGGGGACAACATCACGTGACCGCGTCTATGTGCCCTTGCCCCTGTATCACGGAACGGGCGGGATTTGCGGTGTCGGGATCGCGCTTAATACCGGCGCTTGTCTGATCATTCGCCGTCGCTTTTCGGCCAGCCAGTATTGGGACGATGTCACCGATCAGGGCGCGACGGTGATTGTCTATATCGGTGAGCTCTGCCGCTATCTGATTAATCAGCCGCAGCATCCAAAAGAAACCGCCCATCGCATTCGCACGGGCTTTGGCAATGGTTTACGCCCTGATATCTGGGAAGCCTTCCTGGAGCGGTTCAAGATTCCGCGTCTGGCAGAGTTTTACGGCTCGACCGAGGGCAATGTCAGCATGATGAGTTTTGACGGCACGGTCGGCGCTGTCGGGCGGCTACCAAACTATCTGAAGAACACGTTCGCGCATGTTGCTTTCGTGAAGTTCGATGTGGTCGAGGAAGAACCTGTACGCGGCGAGGATGGCTTCTGTATCCGCGCGGATGCGGATGAGCCAGGCGAAGTGCTCGGCAAGATCGGCGAGCATGTGCGCACCCGTTTCGAAGGCTACAATGATGAGAGCGCGACCAAGAAGAAGCTGCTACGCGACGTGTTCGAGCCGGGCGATATCTGGTTCCGAACCGGCGACCTGATGAAGAAGGACGCTGAGGGCTATGTCTATTTCGTCGACCGGATTGGCGATACCTTCCGCTGGAAGGGCGAGAATGTATCGACCAATGAAGTCGCCGAGACTTTCGCGCGGGCACCCGGTGTCGAAACGGTCAATGTTTACGGCGTTGCTGTGCCGCGCACAGATGGACGCGCCGGTATGGCGTCGATCACGACCAAAGGGGACGTCGATTTCGACAAGCTCTATAGCTGGCTGGAAAGCCGGCTTCCGAAATATGCGATCCCGCTTTTCGTCCGCGTCCAGAAACAAGCCGAGACCACAGGCACATTCAAGTATCGAAAGGTCGAGCTGGTCAAGGAAGGCTTTGACGTGACGCAGGTTGAAGATCCGATCTGGTACTTTGATCCCGAGACAGGCAAGTATGAGCCGCTGACCCAGGATGCATATGAGACGCTACAGTCCGGTGCACTGAGGTTCTGATGACAACAGAGGATAAGACCGCAAAAGGGCGTGTCTTGATTATTGCCGGCTCTGATAGTGGGGGCGCGGCGGGTATTCAGGCGGATATCAAGGCGGTCACCATGCTGGGCGGTTTTGCGATGACCGCGATCACCACCGTGACAGCTCAGAACACGCTGGGTGTCCACGGGGTCTGGCCCCTGCCGACCGCCGCGGTCGAAGCGCAGATCCGCGTCACGCTGAGCGATCTTGGTGCCGACACGATCAAGACCGGGCTCCTGGTCGATACCGCCATGATTGAACGCGTCGCCGAGACCCTGAGTGAGACAGCACCAGACCTGCCGCGTGTGATCGATCCGGTTATGGTTGCAACCAGCGGCGATCGATTGCTGAATGTGAATGCGATTGAGGCTTATCAGTCGATCCTGATCCCAGGCGCTGCCCTTGTAACCCCAAATGCCATCGAGGCGCATATTCTGACCCAGAAAGATGTTGCAGATCTCGACGGCCAACGCCGCGCAGCTGAAGCCCTGCTGGAGGCCGGAGCAAAAGCGGCGCTAGTCAAAGGCGGTCATGTTGAGGGTGATATCCTCTACGATGTACTGCAGACCGTCGATGGCGAGTGGATCTTCGAGGGTGAGCGGATCGAGACGCGTTCAACCCATGGAACGGGCTGTACTTTGGCGAGTGCCTCCGCAACCGGACTGGCGCTGGGCCGAAGCATTGATGTCGCCGTTGAGCAAGGCCGCGATTATCTGCGCGGGGCGATCCTGAATGCTCCGGACCTTGGCGCCGGTCATGGCCCTGTGGCGCATAACTGGCTGCTCAAGGATCAGCAGGACTGATCGGCTCTTTAGCCGCTCTCAACAGATCAGAAACGCTGATGGATACCCGAGAAATCATGGTTTGTCTGGTGTGCGTCCATATGGAATGACGCGGTCTGAGGAGACCTGCTATGAAACTTCCCTTTGCCCAGATTGATGCCTTTGCGTCTAAGCCATTTGAAGGCAATCAGGCCTGTGTCATGCCGCTTGAGGCGTATTTTCCAGATGCGGTGTTGCAGTCGATTGCGGCGGAAAACAATGTTGCCGAGACAGCTTTTATTGTCCCGCAAGGCGAGGGTGTTTGGCAGCTGCGCTGGTTCACACCGACAGTTGAAGTGCCGCTGTGCGGACATGCAACACTGGCCGCCGGGCATTACCTCTACGAGCAGGGCTTTGACGGCGACCTGATCACCTTTGAAACCCGTCAATCAGGGTCACTCTTTGTGTCTCGACTCGCCGACGGGCGTTTGGAAATGGACTTTCCAGCTGCCGAGATTGAGCCGATAGAGATTGACGACGCGATCAGTCAGGCTCTGGGGGCGCGGCCGGTTGAAGCCTGGGCCGGGCCAACTTATTGCGCGGTATTCGATAGTGCAGAGGCGATCAAGGCCCTGCAGCCTGATCTTGGCGCGCTGGCACAGCTTGGGCTCGCAGATAGCGCGTGGGGCCTCGGCAATGTCGGGTGCCTCGCGCTGGGCGGTGATGGCGTTGATGCGACCAGCCGGTTCTTTGCCCCCGGCAGCGGTATTCCCGAGGACCCGGCCACCGGGTCATGGCACACAATGATTGCCCCGGTACTGGCGGCGAAAACCTCGAAAACAGCATTCGATTGCTATCAGGCCTATCCTGGACGCGGCGCACAGATTGGCTGCGAGCTTGCCGAAGACCGGGTCAAGCTGCGTGGTAACAGCGTTACGGTGATTGAGGGGACGTTTCGGCTTTAGTGGGTGGGCTTGGCTGGCGTTGCGCCAGCCATACACCGGACAGGATGAGGATGAAGGCGATCGCGGCCATCCAGCTTTGAACCTCGTGAAACAGGATGTAGCCGAGGATGGCTGAGACAACCGGGATTGTATAACCCGTCAGTGACAGGAAGGTCGCGCTGGTTCGCTGAACCAGTAGTACATAGAGCAGCGAGGCCGTAGCGGTTGGCCCCACGCCAAGGCCAACGAGCCCGAGCACTGAGCTTGTCGATGGCGCGAGCGACGCGTAGTCAACACCCATCAGAAGCGGCCATGTGGTCAACGCTCCCACACTGACGAAGCCTGCAGAGAAGATAAAGGGCGGTACGTCGCGCGCGAAACGGGCAATAATGGTCGAGGATGCATAGAAGGCAGTGGCCAAAAGCAAAAAGGCCTGCGCAGTAAAGCTTGCGGTATCGAAGGCCGTTAGCGCGTCGCCGCCAAACAGAACAGCAACCCCGGAAAATCCGACAATCAGGCCGAAGACTTTCGCGGGTGAAACCTTCTCGTCATGAAAAACAAGATGCGCCATGACAGCGACAAATAAGGGTGCGGCCGCGACATAGAGTGCCGCCAGACTGGAATCGACCGTCCTCTGGGCCGTGGTAATGAGATAGAATGGAAATGCGGTCCCCATAAGTCCCATGCCAGCCATCGCGGCCCAGCTGCGCCAATGTGAGACAGGGGGCCAACGCTGGCTTGAGAGCGTTGCAACCAGCAAGAGCAAAACCGCTCCAATCGTCATACGGGCCGGAACAATCAGATTGGTCGGCAGTCCGGCTTCGGGATGGTCCTGATTAACGGCATAGCGTGTGCATGCATAAGCCCCTGCCCACAGCAACGTCAGGGTTATGAACAAACCCCAGTCGATCGCATTTTTCTTTGCAGGCATCTGATCTCCGATTAGGGACCTACCGCGTAAGCTGAGATGTGAGGCCGTCAAGGCGCTGTTTTGGGCAGAAAGTGCAGAACCTGGTTTTATTTCAAATGCTGCGCCTTCGATTAATGAAATAGACTTGTTTTTACTCTTAAGCGGAGTTTGAGCAGTATGGTGGGCAAGATGGCCAAGACACTTGATGTTGATTATTTGATCATTGGTGCAGGTGCGATGTCGCTCGCATTTGCCGATCAACTTCTTCAAGACACTGAGTATACGATCGCCATTGTCGACCGCCGGGCAGCGCCAGGCGGGCACTGGAATGACGCCTATCCCTTTGTGAAACTACACCAGCCTGCCTCTATGTACGGCGTCAATTCCCTGACCCTGGGTAATGAACAGATTGATACGAGCGGGCTCAATCAAGGGATGCAGGAACTTGCGACCGGGGCTGAGGTGCTCGGCTATTTCAGCCGTGTCATGAACGAGGTCTTGCTACCGTCCGGGCGTGTTCAATACTTTCCGATGAGCAATTATCGCGGGGGTGAGGTTTATAGCTCGCTCCTGTCGGGGGAATCCACGCGGGTCAATGTGCGTCGTAAAACAGTCGATGGCACATTCTTTCAGACCTCTGTCCCAAGCACGCACAAACGACCGTTCAAGCACGCCCCCGGACTTGATGTCATCTCACCGAATGCCTTGGCGCAGCTGTGGCGCCGTCCAGGCCTGACAGCCCCGCATTATACCGTTCTGGGGGGCGGAAAAACAGCGATGGATGTCATCATCTGGCTGATCGAGGCCGGCGTTGACACAGACATTATCAGTTGGGTCATGCCACGTGACTCCTGGCTGCTGAACCGAGCCTATAACCAGCCGTGCTCTGTTGCTTTTGACAAGACGATGGGCGGCGTCCTGAATCAGATGGATGCGATTGCGGTCTCAGAATCGGTTGATGAGCTGTTTGATACGCTGGAGGAAAGACAGCAAATGTTGCGGGTCGATCCGAGAGTGCGTCCGGAAATGTATCATTGTGCCATGGCGTCCGAGCGCGAGCTCGCCGTTCTGCGCAGGGTCAAACACATCGTGCGCAAGGGCCACGTCAACCGGATCGAGGCGCGCGGCCTGTTAATGGAGCGCGGCACTGAGCCGATGCCGCCGCAAACCCTGTTCGTTGACTGTACAGCTTCGGCCTGGACCAGCCGGACGCCGCGTGCGGTGTTCAAGGATGATATGATCACACTGCAAATGATCCGGTCTTGCCAGCCTTGTTTCAGCGCCGCTGTTATCGCTGCGATTGAGGCGGGCGTTTCGGATCAGGAAACCCAGAACGCGATGTCAAACGTCGTGCCATTGCCGGATACACCACTCGATCTGCTTGATGCGACCCTCTTCAGCCTAATGAATCAGCATGAATGGGGCCAGGATCGGGCTTTGAACGCAAAGATCCACAATATGCGACTGAACTGTTTTCGCGACATGCTGAGTGAGGCGCAGCTAAGCTCACCGGAAAATGTGGCTTTGCTGAACAGGTTGCGGGATGTCACACCGCCTGCGATTGATAATATTCGCCATCTGAAACAGAGAATGGCCGCCGAAATGATGGAAACTCAAGACTGAGTTAGTGCAGCGTGGCCTTGCCATTGGCCGCAAAGCCGCGCGCCTGAGCAACCCAGTTTTCACGTGTCACGCGGCCCTTGGAAGACAAATAGTCCTCAACCCAGGCGGTCTGCGGATCGGTCCAGTCGGCAATCTGTTTGAAGTGATAAATGCCAAGATCGTTGAGTCTGGCTGAGAGTTTCTCCCCGATCCCCTTGATCTTGGTCAGGTCATCCGCCTTGCCGTCCGGCGCTGGCAGGGTGGTCGGGGCCTGAAATATGTCTTGCACCGGCGGGGTCACCTGGACGGTGGGCTGCGGGCCAGACCGGCGCAAACCATCGAACCAGTCTGTCATCGCTGCACCGGTCATGACTTGTGGCATCTGCATCCAGCCGGGCATCGAGTCGAGCAGTCGCGCTGTATTTTGCCAATGGCGAAGGTTGAGATCAGAGACTGTGCGAAGCAGCTCTGCGGTGATCGTCTCTTCCTCTTCCGATGAGGCGGGGCGTTTGCCCGCATGCTGTAGGAACAGTTCGCCCGCACGTCGATTGAAGTCGGTCCAGGCCGAAAAGCTTTCTTGCATATACCCGAATGGGGTCAGCGGGCTGTCTTTTGGAGGCAGAAACTGATCAGACATGGTGGCGAACTCCTGAAATGCTGCATTGCACAATACCATTTTGCATATCGCGGATCAAGCTATCTGCCGGATCGCCCGCTTTTCGCCCCGATCGAACCGGTATAAGCGGCGTTGATGACACTTGGTGCTGAGACCTCTTCACTGGCCCATGGCCGAGTCATGGTATTTGATTCCGGCATGGGCGGTTTGACCGTTGCGCGCGAAATCGCTGCGCTCGCGCCTCAGCTGGAGCTCTATTACGCCGCTGATAGTGGCTTTTTTCCCTATGGAGATAAGTCGGATGAAGCGCTGCGGGATCGCTTGCCGAAAGTGGCCGCGGCTCTCGTCAAAGCCTGCGCGCCGGATGTGTTTGTCATTGCCTGCAACACAGCGAGTACTTTGGCGCTGGAAGAGGTCCGCGCGGTGCTTGATATTCCCGTGGTTGGAACGGTCCCGGCGATCAAGCCAGCGGCGGCGCGCAGTGCAACCGGAACGATCGGACTGCTGGCGACGCCGGGCACGGTGCGGCGCGCTTATACTGCGGACCTGATCCGCGACTTTGCCAGCCACGCGCGGGTTATATTGCATGGCTCCGTTGACCTTGTCCGACTAGCCGAAGAACAGGCCGCAGGCGGCGCAGTGTCGCTGGACGCATTTCGAGCGGCGCTGGCACCTCTGTTTGAAGCTGAAGGGGGAGAGGCGATTGATACGGTCGTGCTGGCCTGTACGCACTTTCCGCTGATCCGGGGCGAACTGGCCGCAACAGTCCCGCATCCGGTGACCTTCATTGACAGTGGAGAGGCGATCGCGCGGCAAACCTTGCGGGTTTTACCCCAATCGGCTTTCGGCAAGGCGCAGGTCAAAACTGACCGGATTGTCTGGCTGACGAGTGAAGCGCAAGCTCACCCTCGCCTGATTGAAGTGTGTCGCCGCTTCGGATTTGAGACGGTCCACGCGCTTTCGATCTGAAACCGGCAACAAATGGCGTCATTGACCATGGATGACTGTCACACTTTCAGCGTATAACTGGAATCCAGTCTTGAAGAGGAGACGTCGATGCGTGGATTGACGGTCATTATTGCGTTTGGTTTGATCGGGTGTAGCCCGTCGGTCGATCTCTCTTCGATCCCGGAACAACCTGATACGCCGCCAGTGTTTGCGTCCGCTCAGGAGGAGCGGATCAAGATTGTTGGTTCGTCGACTGTGGCGCCATTCTCAACCACTGTTGCGGAGCAGTTCGGGGCCGCGTCCAAGTATGCAACGCCAATTGTCGAGAGCACCGGAACTGGCGGCGGGTTCAAGGCCTTCTGCCGCGGCATCGGCTCTGACACGCCATCGATCAGCAACGCCTCTCGCAAGATCAAGGCCTCTGAGTATGAGCTCTGCGCTGAGGCGGGTATCACCGAGATTGTCGAAGTGAGGATCGGATTTGACGGCATTGTTCTGGCGAATGCGAAGTCTGCGCCGCAGCTGGACCTGACCAAGGAACAGATTTACCGCGCCCTTGCTGCTGAACTGCCCGATGGCAATGGTGGCTGGATCGATAATCCGAACAAGACCTGGCGCGACATTTCCGAAGACTTGCCGGATATGCAAATTCTCGTCTCAGGTCCGCCGCCAACCTCCGGAACACGCGATGCGTTTGTTGAGATCGCTATGGAGGGTGGCGCGGTGATGATCCCGGAACTTGCCGAACTGAAAACCACGGACAGCGCCGCGTTCGAGCGCCTGGCGCACCGCGTTCGCAATGATGGTGCCTGGATTGATAGCGGCGAGAATGATAGCGGCATCGTCCAGACCCTGCTCAAGAATGACGATAGTATCGGGGTGATGGGCTATTCTTTTCTGGAGCAGAATCTTGACCGCATCAAAGGCGCAAAAGTTGGTGGGGTAACACCTGAATTCGATCGTATTGCGAGCGGAGATTACGGCATCTCCCGCTCTATGTATTTCTACGTCAAAGCCGAGAATATGACGCTCGTACCGGGGCTGATCGACTATGTTTCGGAGTTTACTCAGGAAGATGCCTGGGGACCAGAAGGGTATCTGGTCGACAAGGGCCTCATCCCACTCAGCGCCGAGGACCGGGTCGCTGTGCGTGACAGTGTGCTTGCGATATTGTCAAAGGATCTTGATTCTTAAAACGCCTTCACAAAGCTGACATTATGCTTTCCTAGTGAAATAAATGCACCGCAAAAGCGAAGTGCAGGTTCTATAATTTCAAGACGGTGTATACGTGTTCAGATTATTTATTATCTCTTTGATTGTCGTTCTGTTGTCGTCCAACGCGAAAGCAGACACGTATTCCGATCAGGAAAAGGTCGTGATCTTTTCTTATCCGACACAGAATGGGTCGCTTGATTGGGATGAACTGCGGACAAGATTTCCGGACAGCGAGACGCTCCCATCCAACCCACTGGAGTTAGAGAATCTCTATGCTGCATCCATCGCAGCGGTGCGGACAGGGCAGTTCGATGTAGCTACGAGCCGGGCACTAAGCCTGCAGGCCGCAGCAAATACGCCGCTATGGCAGGCTCGTAGCAACTTGTTGGTCGGGATGATTGATTTCTATCAAGGCGATACTGTCATACGCCAGACCCGCTCACCATCGCTTCGCTCCGACCTTAAGGGCCTCGCAGACGCGGACGGCGCAATGGACTGGATTGCCGGGACAACAATTGCACTTCTTCTCGATTTTCATCTTCAGGAGCTTGAGACAGATGAGGCAAGAGAAACACTTGCCGTTAGTGAGCCGCTGGCTCCGACACTTGGCGATTTTGAGGGCCATGTCTGGACAGCGAACAACACACTGAAACTGGCTTACACACATGCCCTCAGCTTAGCCCCAGACCGGCGTCAACAAGCCGCCTTGCAGGCAGGCCTTGCGGCACATGAGACAGGCCGGGCCTTGCGGTTTTACCAGACGGATGAAGAGTTCGATCTAATCAAAAGGCTATATTTTAGAGCCGTCGTATTTGATGCGGCGAACCGCGCGCATGCTGGAACAGAAGGCATTGAAGTCAACGCGCCAGGTGTGCCGATGTATTTTGATTTCTATCCGGAGTTTCAGAATACCTGCGTCGCCAGCCATGACTTCAAGGACCTGTCTTTCCGTCGCAGAGACTACACAGCCACAGGCGGGGTTGTGGTTAAGGCTGAAATCAATGCGAAGGGGCGTGGAAAATTTGTGTCTGTCGTCGATGGCATGCCGGTCTCAATCACACAGGGCGGTATGCTGGGCCAGTTCAAAAGACAAATCGGAGCCTTGCGAGTCACATTCGAAGAGGACCGCCCCGACTGGTGTGATCAAGGCGGTGAGATGTATATCAGTCTGTCTTATAGCTGGGAGCGTTAGGCGCGCGCCGCTAAATCCGCTTCTCAACCTCAGCGATGACGGCTTCGGCTGTGATGCCGAACTTCGCATAGAGTTCCTTGTAGGGGGCTGATCCTCCGAATGAGGACATGCCGACAAAGCCGCCATCATAGCCGATCCAGCGATCCCAGCCGAAGCGCACGCCCGCCTCAATCGCAACTTTCGGCAGTGCCCCGCCCAGCGTATCAGTCTGATAGCTGGCCGTCTGCTGCTCAAACAGGTCCATGCACGGCATCGAGACGACGCGGACTGAGATTCCTTTGGCTGCCAGGGCGGCTTGCGCATCGATCGCAATCTCGACCTCTGAGCCTGTGGCGATCAGCACCGCTTTTGCGCCATCGGCGTCCGACAGGACATAGCCGCCTTTTGCGGTGAGGTTCTCATCTGTATGTGTGGTGCGGGCGCTCTTCACTTTCTGGCGGGTCAGGGCAAGGGTTGAAGGCCCATTGTCATTGCGCAGGGCAAGCTCCCAGGCTTCGGCAGCCTCGACGCCATCACAGGGGCGAAACACCATCATGTTCGGCATCGCGCGCAGGCTGGCGACATGCTCAACCGGCTGATGCGTTGGGCCATCTTCGCCAAGGCCGATCGAGTCATGCGTCATCACGTGCACGACGCGTTCGCCCATCAGAGCGCCAAGGCGCAGGGCCGCGCGGCTATAATCGGCAAATACCAGGAAGGTGCCTGAGTAAGGGATAATCCCGCCATGCAAGGACATGCCGTTCATTGCTGCGGCCATGCCATGTTCGCGGATGCCATAATGGATGTAGCGCCCGGCCCAATGGCTGGTCGTCATCACGTCTGTGTGGCTGGTTTTGGTGTTGTTGGAACCAGTGAGATCTGCTGATCCCCCAATCATTTCGGGGATCGCAGCGGTTAACGCCTCCAGCGCAGCGCCCGACCATTTGCGGGTCGCATCATCCTTGCCGCCTTCGATCACTGCCTTTTTGTGTGCGTTGACGATCTCAGACAGGTTGGTGGGAAGCGCGCCAGAAATGGCGGCTTCGAACTCTGCCTTTTGCGCATGGCCGGACAGGCGGGACTGCCAGTCGTCATAGTGGGTCGTCGCCCGCTTGCCCGCGGCTGACCAGGCTTGTTCAATCTCTGCGGGCACCTCGAACGGGGCATGAGTCCAGCCAATGCTCTCGCGCACTGTAGCGACTTCATCAGGACCATAAGGGCCGCCATGGGCCGGGCCCGTGCCAGCGCGCTTTGCGCCAAACCCGATAATCGTTTTCACAGCCAGCATAACCGGCTTGTCCTGATCCTGAGCCCAGGCGAGCGCGGCCTCAACATCTGCAGCGTCATGACCATCGACTTTGCGCGTGACCCAGCCTGACGCTTCGAACCGTGTGCATTGATCGGTTTTATCGGCCATGTCCGTGTCGCCATCAATGGTCACCGCATTGTCGTCAAACAGCACGATCAGATTGGACAGCTCCATATGCCCTGCGAGCGTGATCGCTTCCTGGCTAACCCCTTCCATGAGGCAGCCATCACCGGCGATGACATAAGTCTTGTGGTTGACGAGATCATCGCCAAAGCGCGCATTGAGGTGGCGTTCAGCGATGGCCATACCGACAGCGGTCGCGATGCCCTGACCAAGCGGCCCGGTGGTCGTCTCTACCCCCGGCGTGACAAAGTTCTCCGGGTGGCCTGGTGTGGTTGCGCCAAGTTGACGGAAATTGCGAATATCGTCGCGCGTAACGCTCTCATAGCCGGTCAGGTGTAGCAGAGAGTAGACCAGCATGGAGCCATGCCCAGCCGACAGGACGAACCGGTCCCGGTCCGGCCAGGTAGGGTCGGCCGGGTTGTGTTTCATGAACTTGGTGAACAGGACTGTTGCTGCGTCAGCCATGCCAAGCGGCAGTCCAACATGGCCAGATGACGCATGCTCAACAGCTTCAATTGACAGCGCGCGGATGGCATTCGCCATATCTCTGCTGGAAACAGTCATGGTTACTCCCGAAAAGTTCGTTTTGGCAATGAACATGCAAGAGAGTCGAGTCAAGCTGGCGGGACACCGACTCTATTGAGTTTTTTGTGCAATAACTGCAAACCGAGGGAATGAGCGTGATAGAAAGATCTGCAAGCCGCCTGCAAGAGGCTGTGAGCCGACTGGAAGTCGCGGTTGATCGCATGTTCGAGCAAACCGGCGATCCAGCACTTGCGAGACAGGAACTCGCGGCAATGATTGCCGACCGCTCGCGTTTGGCGGAGGAGTTGGACGAAGCGCTGGCGCGAGAAAAAGAGCTCCAGGCGCTTGCTGATGAGGCCTCCGAGGCTTTGGGGGCTGCGATTTCCGAAGTTCAGGCCGCGCTTGGCCGACAGGGAACGAGCTGATGGCCAAGGCTGACATCACGATCCGCGGCAAGACCTATTCGGTGGCCTGCGCGCCGGGGCAGGAAGTGCGCCTGACGTCCCTGTCAAAGGAACTTGATATGCGCGTTCAGCAAATCGCTGATGCAGTAGGCGATATTGGCGATGACCGCATCTTGCTGATCACGTCACTGGCGCTGTTGGACGAACTTGATGCGGCCCGCCATGGTCAGGCCACGGCGACAGGACCAGATGTTGACCGAGCTGCAAAAGCCCTCGATGACGCGGCAGACCGCATTCTCGGCCTGGTCACCCGGATTGAGGGATCCACGTGAGCAAGCCAGACCTGACGGTGCTGATTCCGTTTTATAATGAAGCTGGAAACATCTTTCCGCTGCTGGAAGAAGTGCACGAGGCTTTGAGCGGGATTTCGTTCGAAGTGATCTGCGTCAATGATTGTTCCGCAGATGCGACGGGGGAAGAGCTGGCCGAGGCGGCTCAGCGCTGGCCCGATACGGTAAGCGTGTTCACCCACATTGAGCAGGCGGGAAAATCAGCGGCGCTTTTTACCGGGCTGAAGGCCGTGCGCGGGACGTGGACCCAGTTGATCGATGGCGATGGTCAGAATGATATCCATGATACAGCCCGCTTGTGGCCGGAGCTGATTGCCGGGCAGGACACGGGTAAGCTTGGTATCATCGCAGGCAAGCGTAACAGCCGAAATGATAGCGGTTTTAAATGGCTGCAATCGCGGATCGCCAATGGCGTCCGCAAGTTCGTCCTGCGCGACGATGCCACTGACACAGGGTGCGGCTGGAAACTGATCCGCACCGAAGCGTTTCGTGAGTTGCCTTACTTTGCCAGTATGCACCGGTTTTTGCCGGCCCTGATCAAACGTGCGGGCTGGGATGTTCGTGAGGAGCTGGTGAATGATCGCGCCCGCTGGCACGGCCAGTCGAAATATGGATTTCTCGGGCGACTCGGCGCTGGCATCTTCGACTTGCTTGGTATGTTCTGGCTGACGAGGCGCGGCGGTCAGGGCGTTGCGAAAGAATGGGATGATCCGCGCGGCTGAGTGGCGGGTTTCAGGACGCATGCTTAGGATCGCTCTGAACCACTAATGAGGATATCTTTGATGCGCTTCTGCCTTCTTTCTGTCAGCTGCGATGGCCTGCGCAGGCGGTCTCTTCAGAGGGCGAAGTAACTGGTTCTTTGCGGCCGCTCTGCTTTACGGAATGGCGGTTGCAGGGCGGTTGCTCGACGCGATAATCGCCGGCCCACCTGCGCAGCTGGCCGGTTCGGTTGTGATCGAGATTATATTGGTGATACTGGCGCTTGTTGCCGCAAAATGGTCTGCGCTGAAAGCCTGATACTGGCGCTTTACAGATGGCTAGGGAGCGGGTGAAAGCTTCAGGATTTCGTCGCCGTCCGTCCCCTCCGTCGAAACATAGATAAAGCCATCAGGCCCCATTGTAACGTCACGAACCCGCACATCCCGTTCAGCAAGCAAGGAGGCTTGCTTCGCGGCAGGTGCAGCAGGATCGGCAAGACGAACTTCCCGTGTCGCAAGGCCGGTGGAAAACAGATAGCCCTGCCAGTCGGGGAAGGCATCGCCATCATAGCTTAACAGCGCGCCCGGCGCGATGGATGGCGTCCAGTAGAAGATCGGCTGTACCGTCTCATCGACTTCCTTGAAGGGGGTGATCTGGGCGCCGGAATAATCGACGCCCCAGGACGCAAAGGGCCATCCATAATTCTGGCCCGCTTCGATGACATTGATCTCATCCCCGCCGCGCGCGCCATGCTCATTTGAGTAAACGGTTCCGTTAGCGCTCAGGGCGATGCCCTGATGATTGCGATGCCCGTAAGACCAAATCTCGGGCAAAGCGCCCGGCGTGTTGACGAAGGGATTATCGGCGGGCGCTTCACCCGTATCTGTCAACCGAAGGATCTTCCCAAAGTGGCTGTCGAGTTTCTGGGCATCATGACGATAGGCATATCCGTCACCAGAAGTCAGGAGTAATGTCTGGTCCGGCAAGAAGACAAACCGTCCACCATAATGCTGCGCCGTGCGGCGATAGGCGTCCGCCTCAAACAGGACTTCAAGATCCTGCAGCTGAGCGCCATCGGCTGTTTCAACATAGCGAGCCCGCGCCAGTCGCAACGTGTTCTGCTTGTCAGTGCCATGCGCATAGGAGAGATACAGCCAGCCATTCTCGGAAAATTCCGGGTGCGGCAGGACTTCGAACAGCCCGGCCTGACTTTTGACGAAAACAGAGGGAACACCGTCAATCGGGGCCTCCAGTAATTGACCGTTCCGTACCAGACGCAAAGTGCCGCCGCGCTCTGTGATCAGCATGTCACCATTCGGCAACCACGCGATATCCCAAGGCGTATCCAGTCCCTGAACGATGGTTTCAACACTGTACGCGCTTGAAGGGACAGGATCAGCAAGCCCAAACCCTGGCGTGTCAGCTGAGGTCTGCGCGGCCCCGAATGTGATTGATGTGAGGGCCAAAAGAGCCACAAAATCGTTTCTCATTTAAACTCTCCCATCTTGTCTCGAAGCTCTATATACCTGCAGTAACCCGTTTGAACACAGTTATAAGTTCGCAAAGTGAGGATCGTGGAAAGATGAGATTTCTAAGAGCGCTCGGTGCTTGGTTTGCGGGTGGCGTCGCAGGATACATCGCTGCGGCATTGGCGTCTCAGGCGGTTGTCCTGGCCGGATTGGCTCAGCTCGGGCTCGGAATCTCGCTGGCCGATGGGGCCGGTAGCCTCAGCCATGCCGTCTTGAATATGCCGTTCTACTTGATCGTTATTTTGCTCGGGTTCGCCATTGCCTTCTTCATCGCGCGGCAAGTCAAGCGGGTCGCACCTGCATCCATTCATGCTATCGCTTATCCGCTCGCAGGGGCGACAGCCATTGCAGCCGCCCTTGGATTGATGCACCGCCAGTTTGGTGTCTTTCCCATTCTGGGCGCGCAGGAAACCTATGGCTTAATCTTGCAGATTGCCGCTGGCGCAGTGGGCGGGTTTGTCTTCGAGGCACTGCGCCCAAAGGCTGAGCTTAGCTCAGCGGAGTAGAAGACCGCAGGGGCTTGGCCCGAACGCCTAACCCGTGCACTGGCCTCTTCGCCGGATCTCAGCTGCGATCAGCCAAAGCCTGTCTTGTCCCCAAACGGCTACATCAGGTTCGCCGTCAGGGCCGCTCAGCCGCATACTTGGTACACCCCAAAGGCCGAGACCGTCGATCATTTCGTCTTGATGTTCTGCGATGAGCGGCTTCCAGTCATCGCTGTCCAGGCGTTTTTTTGCTTCGGTCCAATCCAGACCTGCCGCCTCGATGCCCTGACGCATGCCCTTTTGCGTGTGAATTCCGACGCCGTTCGCAAATGCGCATTTTAACAGAGAACTCATCAAGGCTTCGTCCTTGCCTTGCGCAGCGGCCCAGGAGAAGAGGGCGTAAGTGCGCCGTGTCGGATTGCCGAGAGGGGTCAGCATCGGGCCAAACTGAACGCCAAGAAACTCGCTCTCCCGCTTGGTATCGAAGACAATATACTCGACCTTTGGCACCGGTGCCGGGACACCCCGCATGACCATTGGCAGAACGGGCTTATGGTGAAACTCTATCCCGCACGCGTCTTTAACCTCTATCACCTTGTCATAGATGATCGCTGTGTAGGGGGAGTTGATTGAGGGGTAAAAGTCGAGCCGCAAATTGCTGGCATCGATACTGGACACATCAATTGCCGGGCGCGGTGCGATGAAATCTGCGCCTGCGCGCGCCGCCTCGCCTTTGGCAACACCAAGGTCGCGTAGCCGTTGTTCCAGATAGAATAGCCGGTCGATGCCCCAATACCATTCGCCGCCATAGTAAAACATCGCCCCGGAATAGTGCCGAAGAGCTTTCAATCTGGCGGCGCCGGCCTCAAGCGCTGCGCCGCTGCGAGCTTGCGCACCACCGGCAAGCGGAATGACCTCAGCATCCCCGTCCCAGACCGCTGAGCTGATCTTGGCGAGCTCTGAGATACGGTCCGCAGGCGCGAGCTGCGAAAGATAGTCTGCTGCGCGGCGCTGCACGTCGGCATCCGGCAAAACAGGGGCTTTTGGATCAAATGAGAGGCCATAGTGTGGCGCGATCAGTTCTGCATCCTTCCGGGCCCATACCTCAAGTTTTTCGAGCTCTGGTTGGGCACTGCCGCCTGTTGCCGGGATAAGATGGGTCTTAAGCTCGATCTCATAGCGTTCCGCCAGTCGTTCGAGCGTTTGTGCTGCAAGGTGAGAGTATGGATCATCCAGTTGGTGGAAGTATTCGACGATATGGGGTTCACCGGACCGCATGCGCTTTGCCTCCGCCTTCTGGCGGCGTTGCTCCCGCTTTTTCGGGTCGATGACCTTGTCCACCCGCCACCGCAGCAAGGCACGTATTAACCCGGGTGGGTCGCGCATCAGCGATGAGTTTCTGTTATTCTCCGGGTCAGTCATTGAGATCGCTTCCGTATTATAGCGCTTTTGAAGCGCGCGGACTTTTGTACACACCGAGTGCCATAAGTTGGGTTGTGAGCAAAGGCGTAACGCCACGTGAGCAGGCCATTGGAGCGTCCAGGGTTGCTCGAATAAAGCTGCGCGCACGACTTCAGGACATCACAACACACCTCTCCCCCGCGACATCCCTTGCGGCGCTCGGCGCAAAGCGTAAGTTGCGCATAAACCTAGTCGGAGGGACACGATGCGTGAAGTGAGCCATTTTATTGGCGGTGAGCGAGTGGCTGGCACGTCTGGTCGGTTTGGCGATATTTACAATCCGAACACAGGCGAGGTTCAGGCCCGTGTTCAGCTCGCGGCGGATGCCGAAGTTGCGGCTGCGATTGAAAATGCCAAAGCGGCGCTTCCAGGCTGGGCGGGGACAAACCCGCAGCGCCGCGCACGCGTTCTGTTTGAGTTTAAACGCTTGCTCGAAGCCAATATTGATGAGCTGGCCGAGCTGCTGTCCTCTGAACATGGCAAGGTGGTTGCGGACTCCAAAGGGGATGTTCAACGCGGCATTGACGTGGTCGAGTTTGCCTGCGGTATCCCGCACCTGCAGAAGGGCGAGTATACTGAAGGCGCTGGTCCAGGGATTGATGTCTACTCGATGCGCCAGCCGCTGGGTGTGGTGGCCGGGATCACGCCGTTCAACTTCCCCGCCATGATCCCGTGCTGGATGTTTGCCGTCGCGATTGCTTGCGGCAATACGTTCATTCTGAAGCCATCAGAGAAAGATCCGAGCGTACCACTCCGCATGGTCGAGCTGTTCATGGAGGCGGGCGCCCCGGAAGGCGTGCTCAACATGGTCAATGGCGACAAGACAGCGGTCGACGCCATCCTGACGCATCCGGATGTGAAAGCGGTCAGCTTTGTTGGTTCATCCGATATTGCTCAATATGTCTATTCGACCGGGACCGCGCACGGCAAACGCGTGCAGGCCATGGGCGGGGCGAAGAACCACGGCATCATCATGCCGGACTGCAATATGGAGCAGGCGGTCAAGGACATTGTCGGCGCGGCCTATGGCTCGGCTGGCGAGCGCTGCATGGCGCTGCCTGTGGCCGTCACCGTGGGCCAGAAGACCGGCGACGAGTTTGTCGAGCGGATGACCGACGCCGCGCGTGGCCTCAAGGTTGGGGTCTCCACCGATGGCGAGGCACATTATGGACCTGTGGTTTCTGCTGCACACAAGGCCAAGGTCGAGAGCTATATTCAGATGGGCGTCGATGAAGGGGCTGATCTGGTCCTCGATGGGCGCGGGCATACGCTGCAAGGCCACGAGAATGGCTATTTCATCGGGCCGTCCCTGTTCGACCATGTGAAGCCGGACATGCAGTCCTACAAGGAAGAGATTTTCGGTCCTGTCCTGCAAGTGGTGCGCGCCGAGAACCTGGAAGAAGCCGCCGCGCTGCCGAGCCATCATCAATACGGCAACGGTGTTGCGATCTTTACCAGCAATGGCCGGGCGGCCCGCGAGTTTGCCGCGCAGGTCAATGTCGGCATGGTTGGGGTCAACGTGCCGATCCCGGTGCCGGTCAGCTATCACACGTTTGGCGGCTGGAAACGCTCTGCCTTTGGCGACACCAACCAGCACGGACCAGAGGGTGTGCGCTTCTGGACCAAGATCAAGACCGTCACCCAACGCTGGCCGGACGGCGACATCGGCGATCAGGCCTTCATTATTCCAACAATGGGGTAGGGACAGTGTCGATGCCTGAGTTCGAAACCATCACTGTAGAAGCCAATGAGCGGATCGCTATCGTAACGCTAAACCGGCCAGATAGCCTCAATGCATTGAATGCTTTGGTGATGAGCGAAATCGTCGCCGCCTTTGAAGCGATTGATCGAGATCCGAGCATTGCTGTCAGTGTTTTAACCGGAGCGGGCCGTGCGTTTGCTGCGGGGGCTGACATCAAGGAAATGCAGCCGCAGACTTTCTCTGACATGTACTTAGAGGACTATTTTGCCGGCTGGGATCGTTTTGCAGCCTGCCGCAAGCCCGTCATTGCTGCGGTAAATGGTTTTGCACTTGGCGGGGGCTGCGAACTCGCAATGATGTGCGACCTTATCATCGCATCTGATAAGGCAAAGTTTGGGCAACCTGAAATCAAGCTCGGTGTAACACCTGGGATGGGCGGATCAGTTCGGATGACCAAAGCGATCGGCAAAGCTAAAGCGATGGACCTCGTGCTGACGGGGCGCATGATCGATGGCGAAGAAGCCGATCGGATCGGTTTGGTCAGCCGTGTTGTCCCACACGATACGCTGATCGAGACCTTCATGGACGCGGCCAAAGCGATTGCGGGTTTCTCTCTCCCGTCAATCATGGCCGCAAAGGAGATGGTCAGCCGAGCGCTAGAACTCCCGACAACCGAAGGCGTGCGCTTTGAACGCCGCCTCTTCATGGGACTATTTGGAACTGAAGACCAGAAGGAAGGAATGTCTGCGTTTTCTGAAAAACGCCCCGCTAAGTTCGTTCATCGCTAGCTCGCTAGCGATTCCGAATCTCATGCCCGCCTCCTCCGCATGCATGAGAGTGACTAAAGAGGGGTTGGTGCGGCAATTTCGATTTCCACGCCAACCCCTCCTTTTTCAGACGACGTAGCTCATCGATGTCATGACGCTCACAGAAGAACAGACCCTTATCACAGACATGGCGCGCGCGTTTGCATTCGAACGACTACGTCCGAATGCCGAGCAATGGGATCGTGAAAAGGCCTTAGACCGTGATGTTTTGGAAGACCTGTCAGAACTTGGTTTTGGTGGGATCTATACGCAAGAGCAATTCGGGGGTTCCGGTCTCGGTCGCTTAGACGCTGTATTGATATTTGAACAACTGTCGAAGGGCTGCGTCAGCCATGCCACCTTCCTATCTATTCATAATATGGCCACGTGGATGATAGATCGTTTCGCGAGTGACGAATTGCGCCAGCGATTTGTTCCCGACTTGGTCGCCGGTAAAAAGATTGTCTCTTACTGTTTGACTGAGCCCGGTGCAGGATCAGATGCCGCGAAACTAAAAACGCGTGCTGAGACGACTCAAAATGGATATGTGCTAAATGGCGCAAAGGTGTTTATCTCTGGCGCTGGTTTCTCTGATACTTATTTGGTTATGGCGCGCACCTCGAATGATGGCGCAAAGGGCGTTTCAGCCTTCGTCGTTGAAAAAGATGCACCAGGGCTCTCATTTGGTAAGAATGAAGAGAAAATGGGGTGGCGGGCACAACCAACAGCCATGGTCAATTTCGATGATTGCGAAATCCCCAAGAGCAACCTGATCGGCAAAGAAGGTGAAGGGTTTAAATACGCGATGGCGGGCCTGGATGGCGGGCGCATTAACATCGCTGCTTGCTCGCTCGGGGGCGCGCAGGACGCCCTTAATCGCGCGCTTGATTATGCTCAAGACCGGAAACAATTCGGGCGAGCGATTTCAGAGTTCCAAGCCATACAGTTCAAGCTGGCGGATATGGAAACTGAGCTGCAAGCAGCGCGCGCTCTGCTTTATCAAGCGGCAACGAAACTTGACGCCAAAACGGGGGATGCATCCAAATTCTGTGCCATGGCGAAGCGTTTTGTAACAGATACGGGCTTCAAAGTGGCCAATGACGCGCTGCAGATCCATGGCGGATACGGATATCTCGCCGACTATGAAGTCGAACGTATTGTGCGAGATCTGCGCGTCCACCAAATCCTTGAAGGCACGAATGAAATCATGCGCGTGATCGTCTCACGCGCCTTGATAGGGAGTTGAACTTGATTCCTGATGTTCTCATCAAAAAAGAGGGGCGCGCCGGTAGAATTGCTCTCAATCGACCACAGGCGCTGCATGCTCTGAACACGAATATGTGTGAGCTTATAAGTCAAGCATTGCTAGAATGGATCGATGATGATGACGTCGAGTTCGTCCTCATTGAACACGTTGATGGGAGTCGCGGCTTTTGCGCTGGTGGCGACGTCGCCATGCTCGCAAGTTCTGGTCAGTCAGACAGTCGGGATGCCCATTTGTTTTTCAAAACTGAGTATCGATTAAACGACCTCATCTCTCGTTATCCCAAGCCGTACATCGCGATCATGGATGGCGTGACGATGGGTGGGGGCGTGGGATTATCAGTGCATGGCCGCTATCAAGTTGCAACAGAACGCACTGTGTTTGCGATGCCAGAAACGGGCATTGGCCTTTTCCCCGATGTAGGCGGCACCTGGTTTTTACCACGACTGCCAGGTGAAATAGGCACCTGGCTCGCTTTGACGGGCGCACGAGTCAAAGGGAAGGATGTCGTCGCGATCGGCTTAGCGTCACACTTTTGCAGGTCAGATGGTCTACCGGAGCTAAAACGTGGTCTGATTGCGAGGGGAGTGTCTGAACTCCAGAATTACCAGGCTAGCTTCAAGTGCTCTTTCGCCGATCGGTTCTCAGAGATCGATTTATTGTATTCAGGTGATTGTGCTTCAAGGATCAAAAGTCGCCTGGAAAAAGGGAGTGAATGGGCAAGATCGCAGGCGACCGAATTGAGCGCAAAGTCACCGCGGTCAACCAAGATTGCGCTTCGGCAGATGCGCACGGGAAAGTATCTTAGTTCACTACGCGACGCTCTGAAGATTGAGTATCGCATCGCTTCTCGCCTGGTCGCATCCCACGACTTTCGCGAGGGTGTGAGAGCGAGACTTATTGACAAAGACCACTACCCCATCTGGGCGCCATCATCCATCAGCGCCGCAACACTGGATATGGTCTCTTCCTATTTTTCGCCGCTTGAGTCGCGTGAACTTACCTTTTTGGAGATATAGAATATGGCAACAGTCTCAATGATCGGGCTTGGTAACATGGGCTCAGGAATGTGCGCGAATTTGGTCAAAGCCGGAAACATGGTTCGCGCTTTCGACTTAAATCCCGCTGCTGTGAAGATTGCCGAGGAACACGGTGCTTATGGGGCCGGATCGATCGCGGATGTCGTAGAGGGCGCAGAGGTCGTGGTGACCATGTTACCTGCTGGGAAACATGTCCTTGAGGTCTATTTCGGTACTGGGGGAATCGCAGAAAGTGCACAACCTGGCACATTATTTCTTGATTGCTCGACCATAGCCGTTGAGGACGCGCGCCAGGCAGCTAAGCTGTCTCATGAAGCAGGGTTTGCGATGGTTGATGCGCCGGTTTCTGGTGGGGTTGCAGCAGCAGCTGCAGGGACGCTAACCTTCATGGTCGGGGGCGATCCTGCGACATTTGACCGAGCAAAATCGACCCTGAATGCAATGGGAAAGAATATTGTCCACGCTGGCGCTGCTGGAAATGGTCAGGTTGCGAAAATCGCAAACAACATGCTGCTGGGTATCTCGATGATTGCGACATGCGAGGCATTTGATTTGGCGGAAAAACTCGGACTCGATGCTCAAACCTTTTTCGATATCTCATCAACAGCCTCAGGGCAGAATTGGTCGATGACAAGTTACTGTCCAGCACCAGGCCCAGTGCCAACAGCGCCATCTAATAATGATTACGAGCCGGGTTTCGCCGTTGATATGATGCTAAAGGATCTGCGTCTCGCGCGTGCGGCAGCTGAATCCGCCAGCGCAGACACGCGGTTGGGAGAGCTTGCAACTCAAATCTACGAGCGGCTTTCCGAAGAGGGGCAGGGCGGCAAAGACTTTTCCGTGATCATGCGCGAGCTAAACTAGTCAGATAGAGTTTTAAAGGAAGATACCATGAGCGAAGCATATATCGTAGCTGCCCGACGCACGGCCGGTGGACGCAAAGGTGGGGCCCTCGCAGAGTGGCATCCAGCAGATCTTTCAGCTCAAACGTTGAATGCGGTTCTTGATGATACAGGAATTGACCCGGCGGCCGTTGATGACGTGATTATCGGTTGCGTCACTCAAGCCGGTGAACAGTCTGCGCAAGTCGGCCGAACAGCGGTGCTCGCCTCGAAGCTTCCACAAAGTGTTCCAGCTGTCACGATTGACCGACAATGCGGTTCTTCTCAACAGAGCCTGCAATTCGCAGCTCAAGCCGTCATGTCCGGTACACAGGACCTGGTCATCGCAGGCGGTGTCGAGAGCATGACCCGCTGTCCGATGGGGTTGAACATGCGTGCTGGCAAAGCCCTGGATATCCCCACCGACCCAACTCCATCTTCAGTGAAGGACGCCTATAGCGTGCCTGGGTTCAGTCAGTTTGTCGGCGCTGAAATGATTGCCAAAAAGCACGGACATAGCAAAGAGCGTCTGGATACATATTCGGTTGAGAGCCATCGCCGCGCCGCCGCGGCGCGTGCTGCGGGGGTCTTCGACAAAGAGATTGTTCCGATCATGGGCCGGTCTCCAGACGGCGAGGCGGTGATGCATGCTCGCGATGAAGGAATCCGCGAAGAGGCGAGCATGGACGGTATGGCAAATCTGAAAGTGATGTTAGATGATGGGATCATGACAGCAGCGAATGCGAGCCAAATTTGCGACGGATCATCGGCTGTTATGGTAGCTTCAGAACGTGCCGTAAAACAACATGGTCTCAAACCACTCGCCCGTATTCATAATCTCACGGTCACTGCCGGCGATCCTGTTGTTATGCTTGAAGAACCATTATTCGCAACAGACAGAGCGTTGCAGCGTGCGGGCATGAAGATCGATGATATTGATTTGTTCGAAGTGAACGAAGCCTTTGCATCTGTCCCTGTCGCCTGGTTGGAACATACCGGCGCAGACCCCGAAAAGCTCAATGTCTTCGGAGGTGCCATAGCACTCGGTCATCCTTTGGGGGCAACTGGAACAAAGCTGATGGCGACGCTTGTGCACGCGCTTCACACCAAGAACAAGAGATGGGGGCTCCAGACGATGTGTGAAGGCGGCGGTATCGCCAATGTCACAATTGTGGAAGCGCTATAACGAGCGGCTCCAAGACGTCACCCATAGTTTCGGGCGGTATCTGCGCCATACGCTTGTGAAGCGTCGAGGGCACGCTTTCCATCAAGATTACACTTCGACAGTTGCGGACAGGCTCAGTATTGCAATCCCTTCAGGATGCGCTGCGTATCGAATACCGTATCGCCCGCAGCCTCGCTCGCCGATTGTACCGCAATTGTCGCCCCTGGATGTCTATAGGTTGAATAAGACCTTGGCCATAATGTTGCGCTGAACCTCGCTCGAGCCGCCATAAATGGTCTTGGCGCGATCGTTCAAATACTGCCCCATGGCTGGAATGGCATAATCTGGTCCTGGATAATCATTTAGCGCGGGGTTTTCGCGCGCCTCATAATAATCTGGATGGGCATAATGCCCGATCGCTTCGCACATTAGGAGGTCGATCTTTTGCTGTAATTCTGAGGCGGCAAGTTTCAACATCGACGGGGCTGCTCCGGTTGGCGCGCTCGCAGATAAGCTCGACACTACGCGCTGTTCCATCATGTCCATAGCGTGGACATCCATTTCCAATAAGGAGATCTTGGAGGCAAAGCTTGGATCCTCAATGAGGCGGCCGGTGGTGCCCGTTTCTACGCCCGCAATAACTTTGATTTCTTGAATGAGCGCGAACAAGGCAGGGGCATTGGCCGCGCCGCCACGCTCATGCTGCAAAAGGTATTTTGCAACCGTCCAGCCTTTGTTTTCCTCGCCGACCAGATTTGTCACCGGAACTCGAACCTCATCGAAGAAGACTTGGTTGACCTCATGATCGCCGGAAATGCTGATAATTGGCGTAATCGTGATGCCCGGCGTGTCCATTTCAATCAGTAAGAATGAAATACCCTCTTGGGGTTTTCCTCCAGTATCGGTGCGTACCAAGCAGAAGATCCAATTGGCATATTGCGCATATGTGGTCCAAATCTTGGTCCCAGAGACAATATAGTCGTCTCCATCTCGAACTGCCTGGCATTTCAAGGCAGCAAGATCAGAACCGGCTTGCGGTTCAGAATAGCCCTGACACCAAAAGTCCTCTCCAGATTTGATCCGAGGAATGAATCGTTCCTTTTGAGCGGGCGTTCCATAAGCCATGAGAACCGGGGCACACATCCGTAATCCCATAGCCGGAATGCGAGGCGCTCCAGCCCGTGTGGCCTCGGTTTCCCATAGATAATGCTGGACAATATCCCAATCACAACCGCCATATTCGACAGGCCATGTCGGTACAGCCCGGTCATTGGCATCTAGAATACGTTGCCATTCCATAGCCGTTTCAAACGGGGCCCAAACGCCCGCATAGTTCGATGTGGCGCGGCGAATCTCATCGGTAAGATGCCGATCGAAGAAGGCTTTGGCATAGGATTGAAATTCCTGATGCTCAGGGGCGAGGTTGAGGTTCATGGCAGATTTTCCAAGATGTCAGAGACTAGGTCGTGATAATGGGCGTGTTTTGTAGCAGGATGAGTTCCCCAGCGATCGAGTCATCCTCGACAAGCTCAATGAAACGCGCCGCGACATCTTCCGGAGTGAGGATCTTGATTTGCTCGAGAATAGGCGCAAGCCAATCTGGGCGTGTGCCACCACCGGTCATTTCCAGAATTGGCGTTTCAGTGACACCCGGTCCAAGCGCAACAACGCGCACACCGAGCGCGTCCGCAAAGCTCTCACAAGAGGCCGATAAATGCGCAATGCCGGCCTTTGAGGCGGCATAAGCGCCGTCTGTGGGAAGTCGGTTCACCGCCGCAGTGGACGCAGTATTGATGATGACGCCGCCCCCAGATTTGCCCATGATTTGAATGCCAAGTGCGGTCGATTGAACAACCGAGATGAGGTTAAGCTCAATGACTTGGCGAATGCGTTTAAGCGGGGTGTCAGGAAACGACGGTGGCCCTGAGACTAGCCCGGCATTATTGAAAACAATGTTGAGCCCGGCAAACTGCTCCAAGGTCCTATCGTAAAGCATCTCAACCGCGTCTTCTTGGGTAAGGTCGGTTTCAACGCACAAGACTTCAGTCTCAAAAGCATCTTCAATCTCGGTTTTCAGGCTGGCCAGATCCCCGCCATTAATATCCGCCGCAGCGACCGCTTTAGCGCCCTTCTCAGCCAGCATCTTGACCGCAGCTCGGCCAATGCCAGATGCGGCGCCTGTCACCAAAGCCGTCTTTCCTTGAATGTCCACGCTTATTCCTCCCGGTTCATATCTTATGCGTTTGGCGTGTCCATATTCTCATTCCAAGAAATGGACAGTGTTACATTTTATAAGCAGAGCGATTTTCCGGGTCAATCCATCCTTCAAGCGTGTTGCGTTTATGCCGCAAACTCGCCAAAAAATAAGTGTTTTAAAAACAGTAATATAGGTGCTTTTCCATAGATTTTTAGCGGAGTTTGGAGGCGGTTCTGAAAAGAATAATTTGACTGTATTCCGATTTCCTGTTGACTTTAGGGCGAATTAAAAAATTAATACGTGTTGCAATTTTTAATTGTTGCTCAAACAAAAACGGCTCGCTCGATCGAGCTTCCCTGGGAGGGAAATTAGATGAAACCGATGACTGCGCGCTCGCGTAGCGCTGAAAGAATCTCTACATGGAAATTCGCTCAACTCACTAGCGTCGCTGCAATGGCGTTTACACTCTGTGCGCCAACTGCATTGGCTCAGCAGGCTTCCGACGCTGATAGCGAGGTCGATGAAGCCCGCAAACTCAACACCGTAACTGTGACCGCTCGAAAGCAAGATGAAAGCTTGCAAGATGTCCCGGTGGCGGTCACCGCAGTAAGCGGAGAAGAGCTGTCTGGGTTTCAACTCGATAAAGCTCAAGAGTTTGCAACCCGCATTCCAACCTTGAACATTCAAGCTGGCGGCTCAGGCGGTGGCGGTAGCATCGGACTGCGCGGTATCGCATCAAGCGACATCTCGGCAGCCTTTGATTCAGCGGTGGCGATTAATGTTGACGGCGTGGTCGCAAACGCCTCACGCTTGGTGCAAAGCAGCTTCATGGATCTTGAGCAGATCGAGGTTCTGAAGGGCCCCCAATCACTATACTTCGGTAAGAGCGCTTCAGCTGGCGTGATTTCATTGAAAACACGCAATCCAGGTGATGAGTTTGAATGGGGCGCATCTGCCGCTTACGAATTTGAAGAGCAAGGCACGGTCCTGGATGGCTTTGTGTCCGGGCCACTCACCGATACGCTCGGCGCGCGGGCAGCCATTCGCTATTTCGATGCAGAAGAGATTATCGAAAACACCCATCCCGGCGCTCCCAATCCTTCGCTTGGCGAATCCAGCCTCGATGGCCGCCTTACCATCGCTTGGGAGCCGGCCTCTAATTTCAGCGCGAACTTCAAATATGCGCGCTCAGAATATGAAAACGATTCCTCGCTGCTCTTTGAAGATGCCGAATGCGCCATTCCCGGCCAACCGGCCGCGGGCTTCTATCCGCAATTCATCGCGCTTGTCGACCCAAGTCTCCTGGCCTTGGCGCTGACCCCCGCCAGTTATGATTGTGATTCCACCGATCAAAGATTTGCCTATCCAGATCAAGATCCGATCGAGGCAGTGCAAATGCCACGTAACAATGGCGGTGTGCCTTATGCCGATCTTGAAACCGATCTTGCGCGATTGCAGCTCGATTGGGATCTTTCTGACACGCTTTCATTGACCAGCGTCACCGGCTATTTGGATATTCATAGTGAAGAGATGGCATCTTATTCTCGCACGCCCGAAGGCGGCGGGATCGGAACGCCTCTAAATAGCCGCGAAACCTTCTCTCAGGAGTTACGTCTCGCCAGTGACTTTGATGGCCCATTCAATTTCCAACTCGGCGCCTATTATGAAGACCGCGATATCTTCTTCCAAACCGGCCAAACCGTGTTTGGTGCAGCTTCAGCCATTGCCATTTTGTTTCCGCTAACCGGCGGCGCGGCAGGCCCATTTGGACCCTTCGGTCCTACCGGCGCAGATATCGCAACAGGCAACACCTATGATTGGGAGTATTTCCAAGGCACCGAAGCGGAAGCCACCTCGCTCTTCGCCAGCTTCGATTATGATCTCACCAATCGCTGGAATGTCTCAGGCGGTTTGCGCTGGACCGACGAGGAAAAGACCGGTCAGTTCATAGTGCCTTATAGCCATGCCGCCTTTGCCGGGATTGCAGCCCCGTCGGGAACGGAGTCTCCAGTTTTGAACTTTGAGGACGAAAACGTCTCTCCGGAGTTTAGCGTTACTTATGCCGCGACTGACAACATCAATATCTATGGCGCCTATAAGACAGGCTTTAAGTCGGGCGGTATCGATACCAGCGCCTTGCCGACAGTCTCCACATTCGCCGCGATTGATGCTTGCGCGCCAGACTTCAACCCTGACACGTGTGAAGTCATCTTCGACTCTGAAACGAGTGAAGGGTTTGAAATCGGGGTTAAATCGGAGCTCCTCGACAATGCGCTGCGCCTCAATGTCGTGGCCTATGAGTATGTCTATGAGAACCTGCAAGTGCAGCAATTCATTGCCAGCCAAACGCTGTTCCGGACCTTTAATGCCGGTGAAATTACCACCCGTGGGGTCGAAGCAGATATGGTTTGGCTCACCGATATTGATGGACTGACAATCACCGGGGCTTTGGCCTTCCTGGACAATGAATTCACGGATGAATTTGTCTCTGCCGATGGCAATAACCTGCGCGGTCAGCCAACCGCAGGAAGCCCAGAGTGGGCCGGCAATATCGGGTTTGATTATGGTGCGCCTTTGTCTGGCACCAATTTCAGGCTCGGTCTTGGCGGAAACTTATCATTCTCATCTGAGTACTTTACCGAACAGGAAAAGGCAGTTGGTGATCGGGATGAAGAAGACGGTTACGCCTTGCTTGATCTGCGAGCTTCTATCGGTCCCGAGAACGGACCGTGGACGATTTCACTGATTGCAAACAATGTCTTTGATGAGATTTACACGCTCGGATCAGGTGATCGTCCCTTCCCACCTCCTGGTGCGGAGAGCGATGTCATCAACAGACAGAATCGTGGACGCCAAGTCTTCCTGAAAGCAGCGATCGCTTACTAAACGGATCGCTCATCCTCCTAAAACTATAAGGCGCAAGGTGATCTCCACCTTGCGCCTTTTCTTCAGGTGGCGAAGATAAGCTCTGGCTCATTTGCAATCTCGCTAAAGGCTTTTAGCCATTTTGCGCTCATGGCGCCGTCGACCAGGCGATGATCACTCGTCAATGTCACGGCAATCTTCGCCCCTTCAATGACGCTGCCGCCTGGGTCAAACTCTAGCGGAGTTTGCAAACCGCCAATTGAGAGGATCGCGGCCTGGCCTTCATTGATTATTGAGCCAAACCGCGAGACCCCGAACATGCCAAGGTTCGACACGGTAAAGGTCGCCTCGCCATATTCATCCGGTTTGAGGCGTCTGGTTTGTGCGCGCGCGGCAAGATCAATCATCTCTTCGGCGATCACGGATATCGGCTTTTGATCCGCGTCTTTGACAACCGGCGTCATCAGACCCTCATCGATCGCAACAGCCGCTGCAACATTGATCCGGCTATACCGCACGCGCTTGCCTTCAACATAACCGCAATTGACGTCCGGCATGGCTTTTAAGGTCAGAGCCGCAATCTTCATGATCATATCATTGACCGAGACTTTCAGCCCTTCGTCGATGTAATGCTTGCGCGCGCGAAGCGCGGCCCGAAAATCAATCAGGGCTTCGGCTGGAAAGTGCGGAATGTTTTGCGCGGAACGCGTCATGCGTACCGCGATCATTTTGCGAATGCGCGACAAATCCTCGATTGTATAATTGTCTTCTGGATGACCCAGCATCTCCATGGATTGTTTGAGATCACTGTCTGACATGTCGATTCTTCCCTGATTTGACCGTTTGTTTTTGCGTTTCAGGCTTGTAAAAAAGCTAAACCTAAATCATAATAACTGGTACGTGTTCCATAAATATGTCGTATACATATCAAACGAGAAGACGGCTAGTCAGTTCATGGCCTTGGGAGGAAGAAGACTTGGCATTTCAGGAGACACAGTCGGCAGATGTAAGCTCAGACACGCTGCTCGAAATTTATCGTAGAGCAGAACTGGTTCATCAGGCCGATGCCAAATTTCGCTCAATGATTGGCGGCGGTGAGCTTGCCATTGTCTATTATAGCCCGCGCGGCCAAGAGGTAGTCTCAGCGTCTATGATGGCAGCTTTGAACCAAGACGATTATTTGGTCACCATCTATCGCGGTATCCATGACCAGCTCGCCAAAGGGATCCCAATCAAAGACCTTTGGGCTGAGTTTGCTGGTAAAGCGACTGGAACCTGCAAGGGCAAAGGTGGCCCCATGCACATTACTCATCCCGAGACTGGCGTAATGGTGACGACTGGGATTGTCGGGTCAGGCCTGCCAATCGCGAATGGCTTAGCGCTGGCCAGCCAACTCGAAAAAGATGGCCGGGTCACCGTCTGCTGTTTTGGCGACGGAGCTTCAAACATCGGCGCTTTCCATGAGGCGCTCAACATGGCGCAGATTTGGAAACTGCCCGTGATCTTCCTCTGTCAGAATAATCTTTATGGCGAACATACTGCCATGGCCGACTCGACCGGATCCGAGACCATCGCCCAACGCGCCGATTCCTACGGCATGAAAGGCGTTCGGGTGAATGGAAACAATGCTGCTGAAATGTATGCGGCCGCTAAAACTGCAGTCGATCGCGCGCGGGCAGGTGAAGGGCCAACGCTGATCGAGGCCATGACCTTCCGCTTCAATGGGCACATTCTCGGCGATGATAGCCACTACATTCCCAAAGACGAGATGCGCGAAGCCAAAGCCGCAGACCCGGTGCCTATCCTTCGCCAAAGCTTGTTGGATCTTCAGGTCTCAGAAGAGGCACTTGCAGAGATTCAAGCCGGCATTGCCGCCAAGGTCGAAGAAGCAGCCAAGTTCGCCCTCGATAGCCCATACCCGGATGTCAGCGAAAACCTCAAAGACGTTCTAGATGTGGAGATCGCAGCATGAGCACGACAACCCTGCAAAAAGAGATCACATTTGGCCAAGCCTATAATATGGCCATGGATGAGGCGATGGCCTCGGATCCGAGCGTTATCCTGCTCGGGGAGGATGTTGCCGACCCGCAAGGCGGCGGTGTTTTTAAAGCCAGCCTTGGCCTGTCTAAAAAATATGGCACTGACCGGGTGCGCTCCACGCCCATTGCCGAACAAGCTATCATGGGCGCTGCCATTGGCGCCTCTTTGGTTGGCTATCGGCCCATCGCTGAAATCATGTTGATGAATTTCATCACGGTGGCGATGGACCAAGTCGTCAATCATGCGGCCAAACTTCGCTTCATGTCGGGGGGACAAACCACCGTCCCGATCACCATTCGTACCGTCACCGGGGCAGGGCGGGGCTTTGGAGGCCAGCACTCAGATATGCTTGAGGCCTGGTTTGCTCATGTGCCCGGTATGAAAGTTGTGGCCGCGTCTAATCCTGCCGATGCAAAAGGATTGCTCCTGTCTTGCATCGAGGATGACAACCCGTGTCTCTTCATCGAGCTGACGGCGACCTATGCGATGAAAGGCCCGGCGCCAGAACCAGGCTATCGCGTCCCGCTTGGCAAAGCGGCGATCGCACGGGAAGGCTCTGATGTTACGATCATCGCCTATTCGCGCGCGGCCATGGATGCCATTCAAGTGGCAGACAAGCTCGCCGAAGAAGGGATCTCTGTAGAGGTTGTTGATCTTCGTACCATCGCTCCTTTTGATGCTGAAACCGTACTAAACTCAGTTGCCAAGACGCGCCGCGCGATCGTGGCGCATGAAGCTGTCAAAGAGTTCGGCGTTGGCGCCGAAATCTCGTCTCGCATCCATGAAGAGCTGTTTTCTGATTTGAGATCTCCCGTCTTACGGGTTGGTTCGCGTTACGCGCCCGTGCCGTTTTCGCCCGTACTTGAACAAGACTGGATGACCACAGCAGACAAAATTGAAGCCAGCGTGCGCCAAGCAATCAGCAAGTGAGAAAATGAATGGCAGTAGAACTTAAAATCCCAAAACTCGGCATGTCGATGGAAGAGGCGCTCCTCCAAGAGTGGTGCGTGAAAGATGGCGAAGATGTCAAAGAAGGCGATCTGATCTATCTCCTGGAAACCGATAAGTCAGTTCAAGAAGTCGAAGCCCCAGCCGCCGGGACGCTCAAAATTTCCGCCGAAACCGGCGAGACCTATGATGTGGGAACCGTAATCGGGGCGATCGTTTAGTCGGGCCTTCGAACCAGAAATCAGGCCGTCGCTTTTAGGAGCTGGCGGCCTGATGCTTGTTGGCGCAAAGCACTTAATCGTTTCAGCCCTTTAGGCGTTGCAAACGGTATCAAAGCTTCCAAAACACGAACCTTCAAGTCGCGCTCCAAATCATGCAGCGCAATGAAGCCTTTCAACCAAAAGAGTATGACGCCCCAAATGGCGCCCATGGCCGATTTGGCCATCCGATCAATATCGTAAGACTTGTCGAGGTCGCCCCCGTCCTGCATGCGCTGGCATATAATCATGGCATGGCTGAGCCCGGTATTAAATCCCGACGTCGTCGCCCGATCGCCAGGCTCAGCATTCAGCGTAAGCGTGAGCATGGCGGTTGCCCAATTAGGGTTGTCACGGACGATTTTCGCAATGCTTTCCTGACGATACAAGAAGCTCAAAACTGGATCTTCACTATCGATGGTTCCTTCCATCGTGGAAGCGATAACCTGTTCTTGCGCGCTCAGAATAAGGTGATCTTTATTGCCGTAAATATTGTACAATGTCGTCGGAGAGACGCCAGCTTCCTTGGCAATCTCACGGATGTTCGCGCCCTCATAGCCGTGCTTTTCGACATAGCTAAGAACAGCCTTCAGAATGCGGTCTTTCCTGTCTTTTTGTCTCGGCGTCATTACTCACACTGCCTTTTAAATGCGGAAGCCGCACCACCAATATACTGCATGTCATGCTTTTGCGGAGAATCACAATAAGACAAAACACATATATGAGATTGTCTGTTTTTTAGTTAACCTGACGCCCATAATCTTTCCAGTAGAGCGCTCTCAAATCCTTTCTGAGGATCTTTCCGGACGCATTGCGCGGAATTTCATCAACAAAGTCAACCGATTTAGGGCATTTGTATTTGGCGATTCGCTCACGCGCCCAGGCAATGATCTCCGCCTCGCTCAGAACTGAGCCGGGCTTTGCAATCACTGCAGCTTTGACCGCTTCGCCCCATTTTTCATCTGGAACTCCAATCACAGCCACGTCTGCGACCCGCTCATGGCTGAAAATCGCATTCTCCACCTCAGCCGGATAGATGTTTTCACCGCCGGAAATGATCATGTCTTTGACCCGGTCATGGATGTAAACATAACCGTCCTCATCTAGGTAACCAGCATCGCCGCTGCGAAGCCAGCCATTCTGCAAGGTTTCAGCTGTGGGGCCAGGCAGTTGCCAATACTTGCTCATGTTTGACGGCGATTTGATCGCGATCTCCCCAACTTCTCCGGGCGCGAGTGTGTTTCCATCCGCATCCAAAATGCAGATTTCGACGCCTTTGAGCGGCTTGCCAGCCGCGCGCATGCGCGGCGTGCCGTTTGGATCGTGGTCTTCGGGTGGCAACGCGACGATCGTGCCAGCTGTTTCGGTCATGCCATACATTTGGACAAAGCCGCAGCCGAACACATCCATGGCTTGGCGCAGTAAGTCGAGCGGTATCGGTGAGGCACCATAGAGAATATAATCGAGCTGAGAGAAATCGGTGCTGCGCGCGGCAGGCTGATTGACCACGATTTGCATCGCTGCCGGAACCAGGAACAGCTTTGAGACTTTGAACCGGTCAATGAAATCGAGCACTGAGTTCGGGTCAAACTCACGCATAATCACACCAAGTGCGCCATTAATCAGACCGGTCAGCCCCCAGCCTGTGCCGCCAATATGAAAACATGGCATGGCCACAAGGCTGACATCTGAAGCGCTCCACGAGTTCCATTTTGGGCCATCAGGATCCTTTTGGCGCCGGCTGGCCTCCAAATAGGCCGAATTTGAGATGACAGCGCCTTTGGGCCGGCCCGTCGTCCCGGACGTGTAGAGCTGTAAAAGGTCATCGCTTGCTACCCGCGTGACAGTGGGGGGCAGAGCAGGGGACGTATCACGCCAAGTTTCATAAGACACATGAGCGACGCTCGAATGCTCGACGGGGATAATCGTCTTCAGCTTAGTCTCTTCGCGGCGCAAATCGCCTTCCAAATGGGCAAAGTCTTTTCCCAAGAAGAGCGTTCTGATCCCTGCATCATTTAAAATATAGGTTATTTCAGGCAGAGCGAGACGCCAGTTGATCGGTGTCATAACCGCGCCTGCTTTGGCGCAGCCGAGCAGGATTTCCCAATATTCTGGGCAATTCTTACCAAGATAAGCGACCCGCTCATCAGGCTCAGTGCCGATTGAGAGAAGCGCTTGAGCGCACTGGTTGGTGTGCGTTTGAAGGGCCCCATAAGTGAGCTGGCGCCCTTCAAATTCAAAAGCAATGCGATCTGCAAACTGCTCCGCATTATAAGCTGGAACATCTGCAAGTAGTTCATAGTCTGCGTTTGCCAATTTATTCGGTCCTCCCATTGGTCTGCGCCTTGCCGAATGGTATTTTCATTGCCATAATAGTAACACGTTACAAAAATTCGCAATGGGCTTTCGTGCAGCATTGCTGATAAAAGGGAGGTCGGTAAATTGAAGATGGTGGCTGAAGGGCTCATCGAAGAGACGCCGAATGGAATTGCCTTGCGAGGAGGCTATTGCAGTGATCGCCAAAAGTATCTGTTCCCATTGCCGGAGCGGTACGAAGAAGAGGGCATAGACCCCGTCACATTAAAGCAAGAGGGTACGCTTTGGTCCTATACGGTCCAACGCTTCCCGCCCAAAGACCCGTTTAAAGGCGAGCGCGACCCTGCCGCCTTCCAACCGTATGCCGTTGGCTATGTCGAACTTGAAGATCAAATCATTGTTGAAGCGCGCCTCAAAACGCAAGACTTCGACGCGCTTACAATTGGCGCTCCAATGTCGCTGACGCTGCTGGAGTTTGCAGCCGACCAAGATGGCACGCCGCTCGTCACCTATGCCTTTGAACCGACACCTGCAGGAGGCGTCTCATGAGCGTGGTCATTATCGGCGCAGGTATTCATCCATTTGGACGCCATGACAAAACTGGCCTGGATCAGGGCCTATATGCGGTGCGCGAAGCGCTCACTGATTGCGATCTAGAATGGGATGACATGCAATTTGCCTTTGGCGGCTCGAGCGCGGCAGGCAATGCCGATGCCATGCTGCCGCGCCTCGGACTGAACGGGACGCAATTCATCAATATCAGCAATGGCTGTGCAACCGGCGGCTCCTCTCTCCTTTCGGGCTATTGGGCAATCAAGTCTGGTGAATTTGATGTCGGACTCGTCACAGGCTTTGATAAACATCCGCGCGGCGCTTTTGCCCCCAAACCCGCTGATTCAGGTCTGCCAGATTGGTATGGTGATGTTGGCATGATGCTGACCACACAATTTTTCGCGATGAAAATTCAGCGCTATCGGGAACGCTTTGACATTTCAGAAGAAGCGCTCGGCATGGTCGCAGAAAAAGCCTTCATCAATGGCGAGAAGACAGATCATGCCTGGCGCCGCTCCAAGGTCGATCTCGACACCATCATGACCTCGCAAATGGTGAGCGACCCGCTCAGAAAATTTATGTTCTGCTCACCAGCCGAAGGGGGCGCCGCCCTTATTCTTGCAAGTGAGAAGAAGGCGCGCGAACTCGGGGTAAAAGGGGTCTCCATTCGCGGGGCTGCCGTTCGCACAAGGCCAGAAGGGTCCTTTGAAGTGTTCGCGCCGAGCTTGTCAGTTGAGCGCGGCGGATCGGCAACGGAGCTTGCCTCACAGGCCGCATTCGAAATGGCCGGAATGGGCCCGGACGATATGGATGTGCTGCAACTTCAAGACACCGAGAGCGGCGCAGAAATCATGCACATGGCCGAAAACGGCTTTTGCAAAGATGGCGAGCAAGAAAAGCTCATCCGCGACGGACAAACGCACATTGGCGGTCAAATGCCGATCAATACTGATGGCGGATGTCTTGCTTGCGGTGAACCCATTGGCGCCTCGGGGCTTCGCCAAGTCTATGAGAATGTTCAACAGGTGCGAGGGCGCTGCGCTGGCCGGCAAGTCGAAGGCGCACGCGTCGCGTTTAGCCAGGTCTATGGCGCCCCGGGCCTATCTGCCGTCTGCATCGTTGGCGGCGCTTAAAAATCAAAAACACGTCGGAGGAATAGAGTAATGGTAGAAGTTCTAACAGGCACAGACCGCTCGGCCGGGATTTCCTATAATGAGCTATTGGACATGGACAGCCGATCCGTTCCTGATCTTTTAAAACAAGACGCGCCGCTTCCGCCGGGGTCAACCAAGGTCAGCGTGCACAAATACATCTCCAAAGAGTATCACGATTTAGAAGTCGAACGGCTTTGGAAACGGGTTTGGCAACTCGCCTGCCATGAGGATGATATCCCCAATGTCGGTGACACCCATGTCTATGATATTGCCGAACTCTCATACTTGATCATTCGCACCGCCAAAGACCAAGTCAAAGCCTTCCCAAATTCTTGCTTGCACCGCGGCCGCGCTTTGCTCGATACGTCCAAACAAGGCCTGCGAGCGCTGCGCTGTCCCTTCCATGGCTGGTCCTGGAACCTTGATGGGTCACTGAAGGAAGTCCCGTGCCAATGGGATTTTCCGGACGTCAATGAAGAAGACTATGCTTTGCCGGATGTGCAGACCGGTCATTGGGGCGGGTTTATCTTTATCAATCCGGATCCCAATGCCGAGCCACTTGAAGCGTTTCTCGGCGACATTGATGACCATTTTCAATCGCTGCCATTTGAACGGCGATACAAAGCCGTTCACGTCGCCAAGCGTTTGCCATGCAATTGGAAAGTCGCCCAAGAAGCCTTTATGGAATCCTACCATGTTGTCGCCACGCACCCGACGCTCTTGCGCTCACTCGGCGATGCCAATTCCAAATATGATGTGTTCGGAAATCTCTCTCGCGCCATCTCAGCAAAAGATGTCCCAAGTCCGCATATCCATAGCGACGAAACAGGAGAGCCGTTTGAAGATGCGACCGTTTATTCGCGCCACAAACACGCCTTAACGGGCCATGTTTATGAACGCCTCGAAGAAGGTCGAGTGAAAGTCACCCACCCGAATGGCAAAACCGGTATCTTCGATGACCGCGCCAATTACATCGAAGGGGAGGTGAAATCAGCTGACCCGCAAATCTGCAATTGGTTCGGCGGTAAAGTTGTTCAAGGTATGGAAGCCGACACCCCGCTCCCTATCGGCGCAGTGCCGATCGAAGAAGCCCGCCGAATAAGTGCAGATACCGCTCGAGAGGGCATGCGCGCTGTGCTCGGCGATGAGGTCGATAATGTGAGTGATGCGGAACTCCTCGATACGCTCTATTACAGCGTTTTCCCCAATATTAGCCCTTGGGGGTGTTTTAATCCGATCTTTTATCGCTTCCGGCCAGACGGCAATAATCCCGAACAATCGATCCATGAGGTCATGTTCATGCTGCCTGTTCCAAAAGGGGCTGAACGCCCGGCGCCCGCCGAGGTCCATTGGCTTGAGCTTGATGATGATTACACGCTCGCCCCGCAGCTCGGTATGTTGGCCAAAGTGTTCAATCAGGACCAGTTCAATCTCGCAGCGGTCCAAAAGGGCCTGCATTCTCAGCCGAAAAAGGAAGTCATTTTCGCCAATTACCAAGAGACGAAAATACGCCACTTCCATCAGACTTTGGACCAGTGGCTTGAAGACGGCGCGGCAGACTAAGCCGTCTTCAGTAGCTTGAAGGCGGCGGTCATCGTCATCGCGGTCATATCGCCATTTAAGATATGACCGCTGACATAAGCTATACTCTTGCCGATCCGATCGATCCGGCAGTGAGCTTCCAGCCAATCATCAAGCTTGGCCCCAGAAATAAAATTGGTGGACAGGCTGATCGTGCTGAGAGGCTGAGGCGGTCTGGTGGAGCGAAAGACTTGCAGCGATAAGGCAACATCGGCGAGTGTCGCCATGACCCCGCCATGAGCGACATGCCATGAATTCACATGCGATGCGGCAATACGCATCCCAACAATATGGCAGTCTTTCTCAGACTTGATGAAATAAGGCCCGGCTTGGTCGAGAAACTCGATACCAAAACCGGCCGGTTTGAACCCCTCCGGGGCATTAAAGCCAGCTAGATCGGCCGCCTTGATCTCATCCATGGCCGTTTAACGCGGTTTTTTGGAGTAGAGCACGTTGAGATTTTCTACCCCCCGCAACAATACGCTTGGAAGATAACGCAGATCGCTCTTGGTCGGGTCCAAGCGAATATCTTGCAATCGCTCAAGCAAGATCGGAAACGCTATCGCCATTTCTTTGCGTGCGAGTTGCGCGCCAATACACGTATGGATCCCGACCCCAAACGCAAAATGCTCTTTCGCATTCGCCCGTTCTATATCGTAGCGATCCGGATCCTCGAATTTGGCGCTATCGCGATTGGCCGAACCATATCGCAACAAAACGAGCTCGCCAGCTTTGACTTTAAAATCACCAATCTGATGATCCTGTTTAACGACGCGCCACATATTGTTCGTTGGCGACAAATAACGCAGCGTCTCTTCAACCAGGTTTGCTGAAAGATCGGGGTCAGCTTTCACGCGCGCCATTTGATCAGGATGACTGATCAGATAGTGGATGCCTGCCGTTAGCGTATGCGCTGTGGTCTCATTCCCCGCGACAAGCAATTGCTGCAAGATGGATAGAAGCTCTTCATACTCCATCTTTCGAGGATCGCCCTCATGAGCCAAGTCCGCATGCACCAAATCTGAAATCACATCTTCAGACGGGTTCGCGCGCTTCTCCTCGATCACGTCGACAAAGTATTTTTGGAACTCGACGATCTTGTGCGCGGCCCAGATTCGCGTCTCTTGATCGGCTACCCCTGAAAGGCGGGCGACAAAGGCATTCGTCCAAGCCTCGAACTTGTCGAAATTATCGCGTGGGACACCCAGCGCATCGGCGATGACATACATTGGCAGTTTGGCAGCAAAGGCAGATTTAAACTCGCAGCCATCTTCTGGCATTTCATCAATAAGGTCGTGGACCAGATCTCCGACATAGGCGGTCATCTGCGTGACGCGTTTGAATGTAAAGGCCTTGCTGGCCAGTTTGCGATATCGCTGATGCTCCGGCGGATCGGCCGTCAGCATCGTGTCTTTAATGATCCAGCCTTGCGCCAAAATCGCATTTTCTTCAGATGTGTCTTTATTCACGCCGCCAGCTGCAAGGGTGTCGCGAAAGCCGTTTGAGAAGATCAAAGGCTGTGAATTGACCTCTTTGATGAGGTCATACGTGGCGACAAAAATAGTGCCGGTCTTCTCATCGCGGTAAACCGGGGCTTCACCGCGCGTGCGCGCGTAGAAAGGGTAGGGGTCTTGTAGAAATTGCGGATCGAATGTGTTCACGTCCTGAATAGGACAGGTCAACGGATTAAGCTTCGTGTCGGTCTGCATCTTGCGGGTTCCCTTACGCTTGTTTCTTACCCTTTTATCCAAAAATGTAACAAAGACCAGTTTTTTTGTGCGTTGGAAGCTGGGATCACTTCATCGGCCGGTCTTCCGAACCTGTCTCACACCCCTATCGAGCGCAAATTTCGACTGAATACGCTGTTTTTAAGGTGAAATCGAGGAATTAGGAAAGGGCATAGGATTTGGTTTGATCCGTGGCGAGCACGTATTTCGAGAAGAATACTCCCCAGCTTATTTGTTCAAAACTGTAGAGTGTTCCAGTTCATGATGAAACCGGCGCGTTTTAAAGGCGTGTCTTCACACGATCTAAACAACTTTAAGTTTATATGCGCAAGAATGTCTGGGAGTGAGCTATATGGCGGCCCATGTCGGTCTGTCCCACGAGCTAATGCAAACCGCCGAGCTGATGAAGAAGCAGCGGCTGGTTGCGCACATCTCACTTTCAATTTCGCTGATCCTCACAGTCTATCTGATCGTCACTTTTCTAGTAATGCCGGATATCAATCTTGGCCGAGCGATTACGCTGGGCGCAGTCGGCTTTCTGATGCTGGTGAGCTGGCTCAGCAAGTATCCAAGCTTGTTTACCGCAAATGGGTTTGCGCTCGCCGTAATCACTTTGCTTGGCGGCTTTGGTGCCAGTATCTCCAATGGCGGGGTAGAAGGCTTTGTTGCGCCAGTCCTTATCATTTCCCCAATGGCTTCAGGGCTTATTCTTGGCAAACGCGCCGCCATCATATCAGCCGCATTTGGATTGCTGGCTTGCGCTGGATTGGTGTTCCTTGACCAGGCCGGCTTAATCACTCCATCGGTCTATCCACCCGAAGAGCTCACCATCATCTCTGCGATCTTTCTCGCGGCCGTCATCATGATTTGTGCAGCAGGTGTCGGATACGTCGTCCATGATGTGGAAACCAAGTTTGACGCGATTACCCGCGTTCAAGACGAGCTGCGCCACGCGGCCACCCATGATCCGCTGTCAGGCGTGCTGAATCGCCAGGGTCTTGAACAAAAGCTTGATAAAATGCTGGAAGCGCCCGGCGCGCCAAGCGAGCAGATCTGCTTCATTCATATTGATCTTGATAAGTTCAAGGAAGTGAATGACACACACGGACACCCGGTCGGTGATAGTGTTCTGCGTCTTGCTGCCCAAACCATGACGGATCATTGTTCAGACCAAGACTTGCTCGCGCGGGTTGGCGGCGATGAATTTGCCATTGTTCGGTGCGCCGACACGGCTATTAGCTCAGAAGTCTCGACCGCGTTTTGCAATGCGCTGATCGCCAAGTTGCAACAGCCCGGCATTGTGAACGGGATTGAGTGTCAGATCGGGGCAAGCGCTGGTTTCGTCATCGCGGACACAGAAACCTCGTCCGCAGAAGATCTTGTCGCAAATGCCGATGCGGCGCTCTACGAAGCCAAACGCCGAGGTCGCGGAACAACCTGTGAATACACGCCAAGCCTGCGCCATAAGGTGCGCGCTCAAAATGCTCGAGCAAAAGAGATCGAGACTGCGCTTGCAGAAGCCAGAGTAAGCTGCGTCCTGCAGCCCCAGCTTTGTGTTTCAACAGGGCAAGTGGTCGGTGTTGAAAGCCTTGGGCGGATGACTACCAAAACAGGCAAAACCCTAGCGCCAGCCGAGTTCCTACCGGACCTTGAGAAACTCGGATTGCTGGCCGAGTTCGATTTCCGAATTGCCTGCAAAAGCCTCGATGCGCTCATTCGCATTCGTGAAGCTGGATTTTCCATTCCGACGATCTCCATTAATGCCTCAGTGTCATCGCTGCGATCATCCGACTATTCAGACAAACTCGCCGCTGAAATCGATGCCCGATCGCTTGAGCGGTCCGATCTTGTGATCGAGATCCTCGAAACGGTCTTCATCAAAGATGCCGACAGCATAGAAGCAGAGACCATTCGCGCGCTTAGAGCCAATGGGATGCAGGTCGTCCTGGATGACTTTGGCTCCGGCTTTGCCTCAATGAACACCTTGCTGCAGCTTGAACTAGATGGCTTCAAGATTGATCGCTCGCTCATCTCCAATATTGAATCAGAACGCTCGCAGCTCGTGGTGCAATCAATACTCGACTTGTCCAAGTCACTTGGTCTCAAAGCGGTCGCCGAAGGGATCGAAACAAACCAGCAGCATATGATCACAACTTCGCTCGGATGTGAGACCTTGCAAGGCTACGGCATTTGCAGGCCGGTCAATGCAGAAGATCTGCAAGAGTGGCTGCAGCAATATGGCGCCTCTAATGTCACGCGCCTGCAAAAACGCGTTGGCCGCGCAGGTTAGGGTCTAATTTGGTGCTGGGGTTGGCACCCCATTGCGACGCCTTTGTGCCGGCGTTTCGCTGGGTGTAATCGAAATTCGGGTTCGCCAGGGCGAGAGCTCGCCATTTCTTATTCCGACGCAGGTGATCGGATCGCTTCGGCTTTCATCGGCGACGCAAAACTCTGCCGCGCGCTCAAATCGTAGTTTTTCGATCAGACATTTGACCCGGCCTGCTTGCTAGCGGAGGATGTTGAGTATGCGGCAAGGAGAGGTACCATGACCAATACATGTGCATGCGGAAGCGTGACGGTGACCGTCAAACACAAGCCTGACTTCATTTATGATTGTGATTGCACGCTCTGTCGAAAGTCAGGCGCGGCTTGGGGCTATTATGGCCCAGATGACATGCTGGCTGACGGAGAGGTCATCTCTTATGCCCGCAAAGACAAATTAGAGCCGATTGTCGAGATACATTCCTGTAAAACCTGCGGCGCAACGACCCATTTCACCTTAACCGAGGCCTATAAAGCAAAACACCCGGGCCGCGATCAGGTTGGGGTCAATATGCGTCTGTTCGATCCTCAGCAATTAGAGGGTGTCGAGGTCCAGTATCCCCATGGCAGCGCCTGGTCCGGAACCGGTCCCTTTGGGTTCCGCAAGCCTGCCATCACCATTTCCGGTCAAGAACCATGGTGAAGGTCGTGTCAGGTCTATTGCGCTGAAGGAGCATGTCTTGATCTTATTCAAAGATGATTTCGCGTCACGCCTCACCATCACCGGTCTTGTCGCCCTGACTGGCGGCTGCCAAGCAGCCTCCCTTGCAGCGGGGAGCGCAAACTATGAGCGTACACTGGACCGTTACGAGCAAACTGACACAACACAAACGGACGTGACCAATACTGAGCATGAAGATGGTCGGCGTGCAGCACTCTTATCTGCCTTTTACGGTTTGGATGATGCGGTCTCTCAACCAGCTGACCGACTGGCTTGCGAGGGGGCAGGCGGGGCTGATGGAATGCCGGTCATTTTCTCGCATGAGGTTGATGTTACCACCCTGGACCCTGGTGATTTTCGCATCACCACGGCTTCTGGCGACATCGGTGAGATTGTCTGTCTGACGCTGGCACCGGCTGACGATGAAGGTGAGCTGCGAACTGTCTTACTCACCGGGGCATATGGCAGCCTTGAAGATCAACCTGTCACCGTCGAAACGGTGGGCAACATCTTATCTCTGGACAATACGATCAATTTCAAAGGCCTTAAAATCGACGTGACACCATTAGAAGATGGACCAAGCCTCGTCTGGGCGGAAACCGTCGCGCCACGTGACTGGGACCTCGGAGGTGCCGGCACATCATTCGGGTGGGGCGGGGGCAGTAAATGCCCGATCGGAACAGCGCAAATTGTTCGGGTCGCCTGGGGCGGTGGTATTACGAAACCCGGCGGCGCTCCGGCTGGGGACGCCGAGCGCCAACTCTATCAGGTGACGGTGCGAACGTCAGACGGCACACAGGCTCAGATCACGCCTTTCGCGCTCGCCGACCTCAATGACAGAGACAATAATCACCTTCTCTGCCTCGATACACTGGACAAGGCCGTTTCAGTCTCATTCCCTGCCGGCCATGTCACCGACCCAAGAGAGGACTTAAACCCGGCAAGCTCTGTCATGCTCGCCCACTGAATGAGCGAAGCATGAGCTTGAGAGCCGGGAACAAATCAGAGCCTAAGCCTGATCAGGTCGATACTCGCAGTAAATATGGGTAAAAACCAGCGATCGCCCGTATAGAGCTCGGGGACCATATCATAATCATCGCCCAGAGTGACCGGTATCTCTGCCTAATTGCTTTGGCGAATGCGCCGAGCTAAATCAAACCCGCCAGAGGAGAGGAAGGATCAGCATAGCGCTTCCGGCCCATTCGTCCTGCGAGATAAGCTTCGCGCCCGGCGATAACCGCATGTTTCATCGCTCTTGCCATACGGATCGGGTCCTTGGCTTCAGCGATAGCGGTGTTCATCAAGACGCCGTCACAGCCGAGTTCCATTGCTTGCGCCGCATCAGACGCCGTGCCGACCCCCGCATCGACAATCACAGGGACGCGAGATTGCTCGACGATGAGCCGAATGTTTAGCGGGTTCTGAATCCCTAGTCCCGAGCCGATTAGACTCCCGAGAGGCATGATCGCCGCACAGCCTGCTTCTTCAAGCTTACGCGCATAAACCGGATCGTCCGAGCAATAGACCATCACTTCAAAGCCATCTTTGATGAGGTCTTTCGCGGCTTTCAGCGTCTCTTCCATATCCGGGTAGAGCGTCTTTTGGTCTGATAACACTTCAAGTTTGACCAAGTCCCAGCCGCCCGCCTCGCGGGCCAGTCTTAACGTCCTCACCGCTTCGTCCGCCGTGAAACAGCCAGCCGTATTGGGCAAGTAGGTGAACTCTTTCGGCGAGACATGGTCTTGCAACCGGTCTTCATCCGGATTTGAGAGATTTACGCGTCGCAGCGCCACGGTGACTATTTCGGCCCCGGCGGCCCGCGCCGCTTCAGCGTTCTGATTGTATGAGGTGTATTTTCCCGTACCTACTATGAGACGGGATTGGAACGTGCGTCCTGCGACGGTAAGCGGTGTATCGGTCATGCCGACCGCTTAGCTGCGCGAGTGGCCGAGAGCAAGATGGCAACTTGTAAAGCTCCTATGCTGGGCTGAGATTTCTATCTCGTAATGATCAGTTCAGAGCTCTCTGTTGCTTGGGTTGCTCCGGAAATTACAGGCGTTTTCAGAGAGGTGTTCCTTTGTCAGTCGCCGATAGTAAGTGTTGCCATGGAGCGCCACCGCTATTTTATGGGATCGGACAAAGCGTTTGGACCCTATGTCATTAATTTTGTTGATAAATGTCGGATACCGAGAAATCGCTGACCGATGAGATATAGATCTCGATACCGACTAAAGAGGGCGGGCACGAGTGGATGACACAACAGTTGAAAGTCACCGCGTTCTAGTACGATTAGCGGTCCCTCGTTTAACGAACGGAGAGATATGTTGGTATTTTGCAAACCCGGTTTGCAAAAGCGAAAAAAAACAGTACAGACGGAATGTTATATGCGTATCAAGTTAACCTGATTTAGGGCTTCGGCGACTGTGGGTGTATTTGAAAAGTGAATTTGAGAGACTAAACGATGACGGAATACGTTGAGCGTTCAAACCTTAAAGTGTCCGCCAAGCTAGCAGATTTTATTGAAAGAGAGGTGTTGCCTGGATTGGAGCTCGATCCAAAGAGTCTCTGGACAGGCCTTGAGCGTCTCGTTGATCGCTATACCGAACAGAACAAATCGTTGCTCGAAACACGGCGCGCATTTCACAGCAAGATCCAGTCTTGGCAGGCGCAAAATGTTGGGCTCGCCAGACGCGGAGATGAGCAGTTAAAGTTCTTGCAATCGGTCGGGTATTTGGTCCCAGCACCGGAGGACTTTTCGATTGATACGAAAGATGTCGATACAGAAATCAGCTCTGTTTCTGGTCCGCAACTTGTCGTCCCCGTCTCTAATGCACGCTATGCTATCAATGCCGCGAACGCTAGATGGGGGAGCTTGTACGACGCTCTATACGGATCCGATGCAATTATGGAGCCTCCTGCGTCGGGCGGGTATGACGAAGCCCGTGGTGCGAGTGTTATCAAATGGGCTAAAGTATTCTTAGATGAAACTTGGCCGCTGGAAGATATGTCTCATTCTGCAGTCAGCGCCTACAAGGTTGTCGACGGAGAGTTGATTGCTTTTTCCGACACTGGAGAAAGTCGCCTCAAGACCTCAAATGCATTTCGCGGATTTGTCGGCGGGGCAGACGCACCAACACGTGTCCTGCTGCACCATAACGGATTGCACGCGGAGTTATACATCGATCGAGCTCACCCAATTGGATGTACAGACCGAGCTGGAGTTGCTGACATATACTTGGAGTCCGCTCTCACCACGATCGTAGATTTTGAAGACTCTGTCGCAGCCGTCGACGGCGAGGACAAGACGAATTGCTATCGAAATTGGCTGGGCTTGATGCGCGATGACCTATCCGAAACTTTCGAAAAAGGCGGCAAAAGCGTCATACGTCGTCTTGCTGAAGATCGAACATACGTCTCTCCTGAAGCAGTGCAATTTTCGCTTCCCGGGCGCAGCCGATTATTAGTGAGAAATGTGGGGCACCTTATGACGACTCCAGCTGTTCTAGATCAGAACGGTGACGAGATCTTTGAGGGGCTTCTGGATGCTATGATCACTAGCTTAATTGCTATTTACGGTCTGAAAAACCGCAATTTGAAGTCGGTCTACATCGTCAAACCTAAAATGCACGGTCCGGAAGAGGCTGCATTTGCGAATGCTCTGTTTGATGAGGTGGAGGATATTTTATCCTTGGACCGTCACACAGTTAAAATCGGTTTGATGGATGAAGAGCGACGCACATCGGCAAACTTGTCGGCCTGTATCTATGAATTGCGCAAAAGAATAATTTTCGTCAACACGGGTTTTCTGGACAGGACTGGTGACGAGATTCATACCTCAGCTGGTGTTGGATGTATGGTTAGAAAAAGCGAGATGGCCAACACGGCTTGGTTGTCCGCTTATGAAAAACGTAATGTCGCATCCGCTTTGAGCGCTGGCTTCCGGAATCGCGCACAAATTGGTAAAGGGATGTGGGCGAAACCTGATTATATGGCCGAAATGCTCTCAAAGAAAATTGAGCATTTGCGGGCCGGCGCTAGCTGCGCATGGGTTCCATCTCCAACGGCCGCAACGCTGCATGCTATTCACTATCATCGCGTTTGTGTTGCAGACATTCAACAAGACCTTTCGGCGACTGGCGATTGGAATGACGCAACGGATTTAGAGGCGCTGTTAACGCCCCCTGTCGTCGAAGACCCTGATTGGAGTGCAGAACAGATCAAGCAGGAGCTTGAAAACTGTTGCCAAGGAATACTGGGTTACGTCGTTCGATGGATCGACCAAGGTGTTGGATGTTCTAAGGTCCCTGATATCGATGATGTGGGCCTGATGGAAGACCGAGCTACGCTGAGAATATCTTGTCAGTTACTCTCCAATTGGCTTCAGCATGACGTTATTAGCGTAGATGAACTTGAAGACGTAATGCACCGTATGGCGGCAATCGTTGATCGCCAGAACAGCGCTGATCCACTCTATATGCCGATGCAGATCGAGCCGGAAAACAATATTGCATTCCAGACGGCGCGAGAGCTTGTTTTATCGGCTTCAAGCCAACCAAATGGGTACACCGAGCCCATTCTTCATAAGCGCCGCCGCGCGTTCAAGCAGCGAGCGGTCTTGGCTAAAGCAAGTTAGTTCCCGGAGCGTGTTAACGATGTTGAACTTGGATTTGTCCGAAAAAATAGCTGACGCCGTATTGGTGGCTGGGCAGGAGCGGCGTTTGTCTCCGCTTTGTGTGACCGTCATGGATCCAGGTGGGCATTTGATACAACTCAAAAGGCAAGACGGGGCTTCAAGCTACAGGCCTCAGATTGCCCTGGGCAAAGCTGCAGGTTGTATCGGGCTCGGTGTTGGTGGACGAACACTTGCCAAAATGGCTAGTGAGCGTCCGAACTTCGTATCGAGCCTGTCAGAGATATTCCCGAATGGTTGCGTGCCAGTGCGAGGCGGCGTCCTGATACGAAACGCCAAGTCCGAAATAATAGGAGCCGTCGGCGTCACAGGAGACTCATCGGAGAATGATGAGGCGTGCGCAATTCAGGCTATCCAGTCAGTCGGTTTAGAGGCCGATGCTGGCTGATGGGCTCCGCCGGAACGCAAGCGGATTTGCGCGAATGCATCTATAGAATTGTTCCATACCTCTGCGTCTGTTGATTTAATGCAAGCGTGATTTTTAGCGGTTCTGCATGCTTCGGTCGTTCCTGAATTTTCACATCGTGAGTGCGACGGTTGTCTCGGGGCAGTCGCAACCAGCGCGCAAACACTTTGCATGCTGGGTAAGTCAGAAGGGTGGAATCAGGCGGCGCCCAAATAAAAACAGTCTTGTTTGCTTTTTAGTGTTGTGACATGATTAGTCCAAACATATTAACGGAGGCGAGTTGAGCAATGGGTAAAAAAACCACGCTGATCGAAGGGGCTCGGTGCCCTGGAATGAGCTATGACGATCTCATCGAGGCTGACACGCGTGAGGTTCCAGAATTCCTGAAAGAGGAGTCTTTCAAGGATCTGGGCCTAACCTCGCTATCGACAGATCGGTACACGTCGCAAGCGTTCATGGATCTCGAGACTGAGCGCCTTTGGCCCAATGTATGGCAATTCGCGGCTCGCGAGGAAGAGCTTCCTGATCCTGGCGATACAGTATTGTTCGAAAATGCCGGAAAATCCTATTTGATCATTCGCCAACCTGATGGTGAAGTGAAAGCATTCCACAATGTCTGCCTCCATAGAGGCCGAAAGCTTCGAACTGAATCGGGATACTCCCGAGATTTAAAATGCCCATTTCACGGGTTCACTTGGAACAATGACGGCTCATTGAAGGAGATTCCGTGCGCTTGGGACTTTGACCACTTGGGTAAAAAGGACATGTCGTTGCCAGAGCTTCGGGTAGATCGATGGCAAGGTTTCATCATGATCAGTGAACGACAAGACATTGCGCCCTTTAGAGAATGGGTCGGTGATGGAATCAAACACTATGAGCGTTGGTCGCTTGATGAATGCTACACAGCAGCTTGGATCGGGAAGACCATTCCAGCGAATTGGAAGGCGACCGCTGAGGCGTTCATGGAGGCATGGCATTCCATCATAACACATCCACAAATCTTGCCTTTTACGGGTGATGCAAACACTCGATACGACATCTATGGCGACCACTTAAACCGAGCAATCACGCCATCGGCTGTTCTGTCTCCGCATCTTGCAGAAAAAGGCTACGATCAAGCATTCGTTTTAGAAAAGCTCTCTGCGTTTGCAACGCAAGGCGAAGAAGCCGAAGCCGAAGTCGAAGACGATGAAGTTGGGGGCGGGGGACTCCGTGTTGTTGACCCTCTCAGCGACGTAAAAGGCATCGACGAGAATGATCCACTATATGCGCGAAAAGTTACAGCGGAGATTAACAGGAAAACCTTCGGTGAAATGGCTGGCGTAGATTACTCCGATGTTTCAGACACTGAAATGACGGATAATTTTACCTACAATATTTTCCCTAATTTCGCGCCGTGGGGCGGATTTATCCCGAACATCATTTATCGCTGGCTGCCCGGAAAAGATCCAGATCATTGCGTTATGGAGGTTCGAATCTTGCTCCGCGTAAAACCGGGCGAAACGGCTCCCAAGTCTCCACCTATGCATGTGATAGAAGATGGTCAGCCGTTTTCAAGTGCTGCGCATATTATCGGAGCGGCATTGGCCGCAGTTTTTGATCAAGACATGGCTAATTTGCCTTATGTGCAAGAGGGTATGAAGGCGTCTGCGAACAAACGTATTGAACTCGGAAACTACCAAGAAATTCGAATTCGCCATTTTCATCAGACGCTCGATAAATATCTATATGATGGCTAACCGATACTAGGGACTGGCGCGCAGCTTCATCGCGATTGGTTCACTTGCGGCGTGAATCAAACGCGCGTCAGAAACGGCGACGCTGAACTTGGATTTCCTACAATGCTTTATGCTCTACGAGAGATAATGAAACCAGTAGATTTGCCGATTTTGCGTCTGCGGTTCGGCTAACTCTCCGATGGAGGGGAGTTGATAGGTTTGGCAAACCTTTGAAAATGGAAACAGACGGCCGCGGCGGACATCTCAAGCGAGGGCGGGTAAAATTACCGCGCAGTCGCGCCAACTCTGTAGCGCGGCTGTAAACGGCGAGCACCGACGCTCGTTACTTCTAATGATTTAGAAGATTTGGTTTCTGAGGCAGCCAAACTGTTACATTTTTTGCGGTCTGCCGCCTTTTCTGGTTCGCAATGAATTATTCTGCGGTTGCCTCGTGTGCTGCTACCTCGAATTCCTTTCCGATTGGGTTCCCACGTAGCGGCAATCCACCACTAATGTTGAGCACTTCGCCGGTGATAAAGCTGTCTTTTTCGCTCAGCCAAATAACACCGTTGGCGACGTCTTCTGACGTTCCGATCCTCCCAAGGGGATAGCGCGCCTCAAATGCGTTTCTAAGACCCGGAACTTGGAGATATGGTGATGTCATAGGTGTCTCGGTAAATCCTGGCGCAACCGAGTTTACCTTGACGCCGTGAGGTCCCAGCTCCAGGGCGAATGCCTTAACGAGTTGGTCGCCGCCGCCCTTGGTTGCCATATAAATGGCATTGTTCTCCACGGGACAGACGGTGGTTGCTGAGCTAATCTGAACGATTGATCCTCCCCCATTTTCCGCCATGTATGTTCCGAAGGTCTGAATGAAGTTGTATACCCCTTTAATATGCAGTGCGCTCAGCTCATCTATCTCTTGTTCTGTAATATCTGGAGTAGGGGTGCCAATTGCTTTGCCGGTCGCGTTTATCGCGATATCGCACCCGCCAAGTTTGTCACGCGTTTGAGAAAGCAGCGCCCCGACGTCTTCTCTGGAAGTAATGTCACACGTTGCCGCTACGCCGCCAATCTCAGCTGCGAGTTCTGAAATTGGGGCTTGATTTCGCCCTGCGACCAGTACCGTCGCGCCGTCATCAGCTAAGCGCCGACAAATGACCTGCCCCATGTTTCCAGCGCCGCCAGCGCCGATCACCACTGCTCGGCTCCCGGTCAGTTTTGCCATGACTTTGTCTCCCAAATAACCTCATTACTGGCTGTGTTCGCCAAGAGGGATCTTGTTTATTTCCAATCTGACTAAAAGGCATAACAGCATAAAACAATCAAGCCTGACGGAAATACGTGACATCTTTTTCGGGGTGTGTAAACAACAACTTGAGCGGTTTCTTTTAAATCTGATGGGTTCGAACTGAGCCCTCAGTACGCTCAAAAGGTCAGCTTGTTTTAGCGCTGGCTGAAAACTAGGAATTTGGAGAGGTTAGCAACTCAAAGGAAGCAGGCTGTAATGTAAAATGGTCAATTCCGCGCGATACGTAAGCAAAATATTTCGAATGAGTTCGCGACCGTCCGGGTGAAAGGAAAAGGTGTGAAATCTAAAAAACTGATCGATCCAGACCTGCTGGCTTTATCATCTGCTTTTCCAAGTATGACATTCAGCCAAGAGGTATTGCCCATAATAAGGGAAAAAGTTCTCGAGCTAGCGGTTCAATCCAACCCAGAGGCATCGGGCGTGGAAAAAAAGGAGATTCTTGTTCCAAGTCGATCAAATGATCCGGACGTGCGCTGTTTGCTCTATCAACCGAAAAATAGACCGGTGTCTGCCGCATATCTGCAGATCCATGGTGGAGGTTTCATGATCGATCGAGCCGAGGCAGGGGAGGTGCGAAACATTGAACTTGCTTCAACGCTCGGTGTAACAGTTCTTGCTGTCGATTATAGATTGGCACCAGAAAACCCTTATCCTGCAGCATTAAACGATTGTTATTCGGCGCTGCTTTGGCTCGGAGAGAATGCCGACGAATTGAATATTTCAACCAATCGTATTGCGGTTGGTGGCGACTCTGCAGGAGGGGGATTGGCCGCTGGCTTATGCCTGCACGCGAGAGATGGAGAGGGCCCAGAGATTGCATTTCAAAGTCTGATTTACCCGATGCTGGATGACCGGACCTCGGCACCGGGCGCGACTCCAAACCCATGGGCTGGCGAGATTGTTTGGACACCAGAGAATAACAGATTTGCCTGGTCTTCCTATATTGGAGAGGCCGATCCCAATGAATGTGTGCCTGCGCGAGCAACAACGCTAGCGGGTTTGCCTCCAACATGGATTGCTACAGGAGCCCTGGACCTCTTCGCCGAAGAGAATCTCGAATATGCTCGGCGCTTGCTGAGGGGTGGGGTTGCTACAGAGCTGCATGTTTATCCTGGTGTGTTTCATGGATTTGATCTCGCAGCTGAGGCAGCTGTCGTTAAGCGTTTCAAGAATGATCACGCTATGGCTCTGGCGCGAGGGCTTGGGATAACGCTGTAGGCCTCGATCTGCCTGCCGCTTAAACTCGCAGACAATAGAATTCGGTTCGGAGGTCGACAGCGTTAGCGATCAAAAATCAATCCATCTGTAAAGGCCGCAGACGCTCAACCATGAAGCCTGTTTGTTGGGAAGCGTAAATTGTGTGCGAATGCCAGGATATCAAAATAACAGGTTTCAAACCGTAAAACAAACAGGCTTGATGGTTTAAAATATTGTGTGCTAGGGCTGATCATAGTATCACGCTTGATGAAATCAGAGAGATCAAAAAGACTAAAGAAGGTAGTAATGTAATCGGAATTCCTGGCGTTTCCTCGATGGGAGAGCGAGCCGCAGACCCAAGGAAAGATCCTGTTTCCCGCTGATCCGACCGCAGCCCTCTCTTCGGCAATCGGCGGCAGAACAAATGAACTTACGAAAACAAATGAATGCGCGATGCCAGGAATTCGCCCATTCCGATACTGTAACCCTTAGGAGCACATAGAGTTATGACAATTGAACCAATCAAAATGCCCAAATGGGGCCTTTCAATGGAAGAAGGGAAGATTGTCGAGTGGTGGGCGAAGGAAGGGGATCAAATCCAGGAAGGTGACGATCTCGTTGATATTGAAACGACCAAAATCACGAATGTATGTGAAGCGCATATGGATGGCTTGTTACGCAAGATCATAGCAACGCCAGACGAGACCCTGCCAGTCGGCGCGCTCATCGCTGTTATGGCGGATCCTGAGGTTGGCGATGACGAGATAGATGCCTATGTCGAGCAATATCAAGCGAATTTCGATGTTGCTGACATTGAGGAAGTTGCGGGTGGTCCCGATATAAGAACCGTAGAGGTCTATGGCAGATCTCTTCGAGTTGGTGTTATGGGGGAGGAGAAAGAAGGTCTCCCTCTTGTGTTGCTCCATGGGTTTGGCGGGGACCTAGACAATTGGCTTTTGGTGCAGCCCGAGATCGCTGAAGATCGACCCGTTTATGCGATTGAGCTCCCTGGCCATGGTGAATCGTCGAAGGATGTCGGAGATGGTACACTTTCCTCACTGGCTATCGGCATCATCGCAGCGATCGATTCTCTCGATCTGAAAGACGTGTATCTGGCAGGACACTCTCTGGGCGGCGCAATTGCCATCGAAGTGAGCCTTAGATTAGGTGAGCGCGTAAAATCACTCGCACTAGTCTGTCCGGCGTGCGTGCCGGGTGGCCAACTCAATGAAGAGTATTTGGATGCTTTTGTGAGCGCAAAACGTGCACGCGATTTAAGAGGGCCCGCCGCACAACTCTTTGCAGATCCGAAATTTGTAACGAAGGATCTGCTTGAGGGTCTGGTGAAGTCGAAAAGGTTAGACGGCGCGCTCGCAGCGCTAACACTCATCAAAGACAAGCTTAAGGGGGGTGACCCGAACTATGCAGCTCTCGGCGACCGCATCAACGAGTTGGTGCCGCCCGTGACGGTTATAGCCTCCAAGCAGGATAAAATTGTGGGCGCGCCGGACGAGAGTCAGTTTCCGGCGGAAGCCCAGTTTGTCTGGGTAGAAGGCGCAGGGCACATGCCACACTTGGAGCGTAGCGCAGATGTGGTAGCAGCCTTGCGATCTTTGAACTCAAAAAGCTAAGTGCGAGCAAAATTCTATTTGAACATTGGTCTAACCGCTATGAACTGAAGTGTTAGGTTGGGGCTTCGGTACGCATCCCGCGTCAAAGCCCCAAGCTAAACTTAGCAAGAATATTGCGCTGGATCTCACTGCTGCCGCCATAAATGGTCGCCGCACGGTTGTTCAAGTATTGCCCCATCACTGAGATATCTTCTGTTCCATCGAGCCAAAAGTTTGTTTTCCCTAGACGGGCATTTAGATAATCTGGCGTTGCAAAAGGTCCTAGTATTTCGACCGCAAGTGTATCGAGGTATTGGATCATCTCGGTCCCCTGTAGCTTTAGCATCGACGCCTCGCTACCACTTGCCGTTCCGTCTGCGAGCATTGCCATGATACGTTTTTCGGACAGGTCAATTGTTTGTACGCGTATCTCAGCGTCGGAAATTTGATGGCGATAATCCGCTTCGGCACCTTTCAAACTGGCTAAATTTTTGATGAGCGATAAACGCCTCTTCAGGCCTGCAGAAAACGAGCCGCCACGCTCATGCTCAAGCAAGTATTTTGAAATGGACCAGCCTTCGTTTTCTTCTCCAACCAAGTTCCCGCACGGAACGCGGACATCATCGAAGAAAACCTGATTGACTTCATGATCCCCAGAAATTGAAATGATCGGTGTAACCGAAATTCCTGGTGAGTTCATCGGTATGAGAAGAAAGGAAATCCCCTTCTGTGGACGCTCCGCTTCCTTAGTCCTCACCAAGCAGAAGATCCAATTGGAATATTGTGCATAAGTTGTCCAAATTTTTGTTCCGTTGACGATATAGTCGTCGCCATCGCGAGTAGCACTGCACTTGAGCGCGGCTAAATCAGAGCCCGCTCCTGGCTCCGAGTATCCTTGGCACCAAAAATCCTCACCAGATAGAATCCGCGGCAAGAAATAGTCCTTTTGCTGCTGCGTGCCGTATTTCATCAGTACAGGTCCGCACATCTGAAGTCCCATCGCAGGAATGCGTGGAGCGCCGTGCGAAGCGCAGAGCGTATTCCAAATGTAAATCTGGGTCGCATTCCACCCGCATCCTCCAAATTCTGACGGCCAAGAAGGGGCAACCTTGCCATGAGCGTGCAATATTTTCTGCCATTTCATCGCAAGATCGAATTCAGCCCAAACTCCGGCACCGCGGGCGGCTTCTTGTTGTACGTCCTGCGTTAGATGCTCGTTGAGGAATGCCTCGCATTCTGCTTCGAAAGCCTCGTCTTCGGCCTTTTTTTCCAAGTTCATATCACTCTCCTGTCGCTAACAGACTAATATCACCGTTTCCGAGTATGAAAACAGGATATCCTGATTGTTATATTCGCATTGTGTGTTTAAACTGCCGAAAATGCAGCGAGACAAAGTGACTGTAATTTAGACATCACATGGGAGGTCGATATGAACCTAAAGCTACAGGGCAAAAAAGTACTGATTGCCGGCGCAAGTCGCGGGATCGGGTTGGCCACCGCAAAAGCACTATTGGCGGAAGGCGCGCATGTCGCGATCCGTGCGAGCGGGCAAGAGGCGGGGTGATGGCGGCGTCACGAAACGTATCCAGTACTGAGGGAGCAGAGCAATGAGTGAAGAAGTAAAAAAGAGAATCGATGCCGTCTTTGTGTGCGGCGGCGTCTGGCACGATATGGATTTTGCGCGCGTGGAGTTGTTGAAGCTTTTATCAGAAGACGACCGCGTACGGGTTCGTGTGTTCGAAGATTATGACCAAGCTTTACCCGCGATCGCCGATGCAGATTTCGTAATCACCTATACAAGTAACATCGTCGGTGGCCTCGAAACGCAAGAAGCGCTTAAAGCCTTTGTTGAGAATGGAGGGCGATGGTTTGCCCTACATGCAACCAACTCAGTGGTCAGGTTCCTCTCGCCAGACGGGGCCTCTTATGAGAATCTCGTGGTCGATGCTCCCCGGTGGGCCCCATTAATGATGGAGACAATCGGCAGTCAGTTTATTGCGCATCCGCCTATGGATACGTTCAAAGTCGAAGTCACTCAACCGGATCATCCATTGGTCAAAGATATAGAACCATTTGAGGCCTTTGATGAACAATTCCTTCTAGAAACTTACGGTGAAATAGACGTGCTTTTGCATTGTGAGTTTGAAGGCGAGGCTGCTGGGTTCGTTGAAAATAATTGGGAGAAGAAAACCCATCCAGTGCTGTATCAAAAGACCACCGGTAAAGGGGCGGTCCTGTATTTGGCTCTGGGGCATTGCCGGGGGCATTACGATATGCCGGGTATTGCAGACTTTTACCCGCAAGTCGAACGATGTGTGTGGGATTTGCCAGTGTATTACACGCTGCTTCGCAGGGGTATAGGCTGGGCGAAAGAGCCAATACTAGAAGACGAATTGGCGACAGCGTGACATTTAATGACCGTCGGTACGGTATAAAAACGCTCGCCTCGGGGCTCATGCGCCGTCGCTCGTTTCACTTTAATGGCTTGAAGCAAAACGCATAAACGAAAACAGACAGGATTGACTTTTTTGTGAGCGCATCGCTTAATTGTCTTATTGAGGCTGCGGTCTGAAGAAAGGCGCGAGCATGATCATTTTGGGAGGGTTTAATGCTGTCATTGGCGGGGTGGGACCACTGCCGAATACGGGCGATCCTGAAGCTATTGAGGTCGCGCGGGAGGATTTCGTTTCCTGCCGCGATCTCAAAACGAAATTCAAAGATATCAACAAACACATGAGCAAAGCGGGAGATAAAGATGCAACTGAGTAGAGACGAATTGCTCAAAGCCTATCGGACGATGTCAGCAATTCGACACTTTGAAGAACGGGTCGAAAAAGAGTTTGCCTTGGGAAATATTCCAGGATTTGCACACGTCTACCTCGGACAAGAAGCGTCGGGCACCGGGATATGCCATGATCTAAATGATGGCGATTGGGTTGGCTCGACACATCGTGGGCATGGTCATTGTATTGCAAAAGGCTGCGAGCTCGAGCCGATGATGCTTGAGATTATGGGTAAAGCTGGAGGACTATGCAACGGCAAAGGGGGGTCGATGCATATTGCTGATTTTGACAAAGGAATGCTTGGTGCCAATGCAATCGTCGGTGGCTCGCCGCCTATTGCGGTTGGTGCAGCCTTAACGCAAAAACTCAAGAAAACAGGCAATGTTTGCGTCGCCTTCTCAGGCGATGGTGCCTCAAATCAGGGCACCACGTTCGAAGCGATGAATATGGCAGTCGTTCTGGATGTTCCTGTAATATTTGTTTTTGAAGACAATGGTTATGGCGAGCACACCGCCGCGAGTTACTCAGTCGGTGCCCCTTCGATTGCCGAACGCGCAGCAAGCTTTGGCATGCCCGCAGAAACCGTTGACGGAACAGACTTCTTTGCTGTTCGCGATGCAATGCAACGCGCTTTAGAGCGCGGACGCGCCGATGATGGACCCTATACGATTGTGACAGAGTGCCCGCGTTATCTCGGGCATTTTGTAGGAGACCCGCAACCATATCGCAGCGAGGAAGAACTTGCCGCGGCGCGGGCCCAAGACGGGCTCGTTAATTTCAGGAAGCGCGTTACAGAAGCCAAGCTTCTTTCAAACGAAGATCTCGATAACATCGACCAACAAATATCCAAAACAATCGATGCCGCAGTTCAGACGGGTTTGGCCGCGCCAGACCCCGATTATTCCGCACTGGAATCTGATGTGTACGCATCAGCCTATTAGGAGAGATAAGAATGCCAAAAAAATCGGTACGCACCGCCATCAATGAAGCCCTGGTTCAGGAAATGACGAGGGACCCGAACGTAATTGTCTTAGGTGAAGATGTCGCCGGCGGACATGGTTCATCGAATGGGCCTGGCAGCGTCGGTGGCGTCTTCGGTGTTACGGCTGGATTATACGAGCAGTTCGGCCCTTCAAGAGTCATTGATACGCCAATTTCGGAGAGCGCGATCATCGGAGCTGCAAATGGCGCTGCGCTGACAGGTCTGCGCCCCGTCGCCGAAATCATGTTTGTAGATTTCATTGGTGTCTGTATGGACCAAGTCTACAATCAAGCGGCTAAATTTCACTATATGTTTGGCGGAAAAGCCAAGTGCCCTTGGGTGCTTAGAACAATGATTGGAGCTGGTATGCGGGCAGGTGCGCAACATAGCCAAACCTTGCATCCGCTTTTCACTATGATTCCTGGCTTGAAGGTCGTTATGCCAACGAACGCCTATGATGCAAAAGGCCTGCTGATCGAAGCCATCCGTGATGATGATCCCGTCATCTTTCTGGAGTCGAAAACGCTATATGATCAGGAGAATGAAGTTCCTGATGAATCATATGTGGTTCCATTCGGCGAGGCGGAGTTCGTCCGGGAAGGGGAAGACGTGACCCTGGTGGCGATGGGGGGATCCATCTTGCATGCGCAAGCGGCAGCAGAAGCACTTTCTAAAGACGGGATTGAATGTGAGATTCTTGATCCGCGAACAACGTCTCCGCTAGATGAAGAAAGTATACTCGAAAGTGTCGAGTCGACAGGTCGATTGATCATTGTCGACGAAAGCCCTCCGCGTTGTTCACTTGCTTCTGACATAGCGTCTATGGTCGCTGACAAAGGGTTTAAGTTCCTCAAGGCACCTATCAAAACGGCAACCTGCCCGCACACCCCGGTGCCTTTCGCTCCGGTTTTAGAAGATGCTTATCTTCCGAACGCGGCGCGGATTGAAGAGACCGTCAAAGCTGTGATGTCTTTCAGTTAAGGCATCATATGGCACGGCCGTCCTTCAAACGAGTGTGAGAAACTTTCCATGACTAGAAATAGACAATGGCTCATCAACGGGCGGCCTATTGGTCGGCCGCTCGAGCAAGATGACTTCCGCCAGAACGTCGGTACCGTGACCCCGCCGGCAGATGGCGAGGTTGTCGTCAAGGTTGAATATCTTGGATTTGATCCTGCTCAAAAGGGCTGGATGGAGAATATTGCCGACTATGTCGCGCCCACGGAGATCGGCGATATTATGAGAGGCTCGGGGATTGGAGAAGTCGTCGAGTCGAGGAACCCGAATTTTAGTGTTGGCGACAAAGTACAAGGTTTACTTTGCTGGCAAGAGTTTGCGACTTTGAACGGCGACGCGTTAGAAAAACTGCCAGACGATGACTTGCTTACCGCCAATTTGGGAGCGCTTGGCACCACTGGAATGACGGCTTATTTCGGTCTTCTCAAATATGGTTCTCCGCAACCTGGCGATACTGTTCTCGTATCCGGCGCAGCTGGTGCAACGGGCTCCATGGTTGGACAAATCGCAAAACTGGCCGGATGTCGCACAGTTGGGATAGCCGGCGGTAAAACCAAATGTGACTGGCTCGTCAATGATGTCGGGTTTGACGCTGCAATTGACTATAAAAATGAGAATATCAGAGAAGCGATCCGCAAACATTGTCCCGAGAAGGTGAATGTTTTTTACGACAACGTCGGAGGGACTATTCTGAACGATGCCCTGGCGAATATCGCGATGCATGCGCGCGTCGTGGTCTGTGGCGGGATTTCGCGATATGGGCGCGGGCAGATGCCATCGGGCCCCGAAAACTATTTCAATCTGATCTTCATGCGCGGTACGATGCGTGGTTTCATCGTGTTGGATCATAAGTCTGAGTATCCTGAGGCGCGGAAACGGGTACGCAAGTGGATCCGACAAGGAGATATTGTCCTGAAAGAAGATGTTCAGAACGGATTTGAAAACATCCCTTCGACGCTGGGCAGATTGTTTTCAGGGCAGAACTTCGGCAAGCAAATCCTGAAGATCTAGGTCCGGTGTTCTACCCGGCAAAACCGCTTATTCAAACGGGTGCGAGGACTATCCCCGCATGTGGGCGCAGCCGGAAGCGGTTAAGTCGCGAAGACCACTTATAATACGGTGCCGGGTCTTACGGTGATGGCGCTTTGCGACACATTTCGTATTTCAGAGGAGCCCAACTTGCATACTCATAGACTTGCGACAGGCGAGAACGAACACGCGCTTCGGCGACTGAGCGATGCAAGTGGCTGAGGCATTTTTCTACGGTCGGACTCGGCAGGACAGACTTCTCAGCTGCGATGTAGAAATTACTCGCTTTGTGACGAGGAGAGTTCTTTATTTTTATAGTCGACTGTAATATTGATAGTGGTGCGAGGCCAAGAAGTGACAATTGTGCGCACCCAAAACCATGCGATGAGTTTGGAAAAGTGCGCACTCTTCATTCGGTCTTACATCTGCGTGCGATTCAGCAAGCGCAGCATTTTAAAATATATAGAGGGAGCCAGGAATGACTGAGTTTGGAGATTTGAAGCAAAAGACGGCGGTTATAACCGGTGCGAATGGCGGTATGGGAGTCGCAGTGGCGGCTGCTATGGCAAAAGTTGGCATGAACGTGGTCGCAAGTGATGTGCAGGACGAAGCATGTCCAGAACTCGCCGCAGAAAGTGGAATTCTTTATAAACGAGCGGACGTTTCTAAAGAGCAAGATATTATAGAGCTGATGGAGTTTTCCAAACAGCAATTTGGAAACATATCATGTGCGGTCAATGGAGCAGCCGTAGAGTTTGAACTCGGACGGCTAGCGGAGTGTAAAACCGATGATTTTGATCGGCTAATGGGCATAAATCTTCGCGGTGTTTTCTTATGTATGAAGTATCAGATCCTCGCCATGCTTGAGAATGGTGGCGGTACGATCGTCAATATGGCGTCTAGCACTGCGCTTAAACCAGGGCAGCTTCAACCGGCCTATACCGCAAGCAAATACGGTGTCGCAGGACTTACGCAACAAGCGGCCGTCGACTATGCCGCAGATGGAATTAGGATCAACGCAATTGCCCCTGGTAACATTGATACGCCAATGCTGCGACGCGCTTTGGATCGGCGCAAGATGGGAATGGATGTAGCTAAAGAATACATGCCGCTGCGTCGATGGGGGACACCGCAAGAGATCGCTAACGCAGCTTTATGGTTAAGCTCCGATGCATCTTCGTTCACAGTGGGACACGTCCTGACCGTCGAGGGAGGAATGATCCTCAATTAGCCGATGGAGCGTTTCGTCCGTTCCAACTCTTATGCCAGACATAGGGATATTGCCATTACAACAAGTCTCGTTGATGAATGATCGACATGCATGCAGAAGCATTTTTTCCAAAAGACTTAACTGACAGGCAGATCGCGCGCCGACAGAGTATTGTCTCCGCAGCAGATTCCTTGCTTTTGGAGAAAGGATATGAAGGGGCATCCATGAAGGCCGTTGCGCGATTGGCAAACGTGACCGAAAAAACTCTGTATAATATTTATGGCAGTAAAGCCGATTTATTCGGACAAGTATTTCGGTTACGCACGCGCCAAACCTACGAGGCGGCTCGATCAGAGGCGCCTAAGGGCGGGTTAAAGTTTCTTGAAGCGTTGGTTGCACAAATTGCGCGTTCTTCGCTCGAGCTTCCAGATGCGGCGAAACAAGGGATACAGTTTGCATTGGCGCGCCCGGACTTCATGTTTGAAGATGAAGAGGCTCAAAACCTCGTCAACCGGGCTTTTGCTGATTTAGTTGCTGACATCAAGGGTACTGAGTTCAATGAGATCAGTGGGAGTATATGGCGATTTCGAGCTGGCATCCTATCAGGTCTGATCTTTTGGTCGAATGGTATGCTAGCGAATGAGGAATTGCGTAGCTATTTAGAACTGCAACTGCATGAGACGCTCATCACTATCTTACCCCCTGCGCGAGCGGCTCGGCATTTGCGCCGTTCAAAAATCTGTTTAGCTGAATTGGGAATTCGTCACGAGAATAGGGCCTCGGCAGGCGCTTGAAATCACTCAAGCAAAGCAAGAAAGCTTCAGGATGTTAGAAGTCTTCGAATTGGCAATTGCGTGAACGCACTAAGCAGTAGACGGCTTATCGCTTTTTATTGAAAACAATGCGCGATAAGTCGTCGTCTCCGCGTTTGCCGCGCAAGGGGGCTTCTTCTTCACGTAGCCACTGGTCGGTGCATGGATCTTCACGAACGAAGTCGAAAATCTCTGCGCGAAACGCGATTTTCCAAACACCATCGCGCTTTTCATATTCATCTACATATCTGCCCCAGACAGTAAAATCCTTCGGCAGATCGTTCTCGTTCGAGCGATGCATAGCTTGAAGATAGACTTCGCCGTGCGCGCGTTCACCAAAAACATCAATTCTCGACTGGCAAATAGAATGATGAGTCGCCTCAAAATCCTTTAGAGACCCTATTGCCACTTCGCAGAATTCAATTGCTGACCCTTTGAAGAATCCATAGTCGACTTGAGCGTCTTGATGAAAGACCTGCTTGAGGGCCTCCACATCCAATCGGTCTAGAGCATGCATATAATCTGCCGACAGGCGATTGATATGGTGCTGATCGATCATTGTTTGAACACTCGCACTTTCAATCGGCATTACTTCTGTGGTCAACGATCCCGTCTCCTTGTTCGCACCTTCGATGCTCTATTTTTCAAAATTGGGGGAACAACAAACTAACCCGCTAAAAGGTGAAATGCGACTCTTATCGACTAGTCCTATCTATACCGAGCCGCCGCGCAGAAAGTTTCCATTAAGGCAATAGTTTAGCCCCCAAAAATACACTTCCTATTTTTTGACAGGCCTGTAAAAAAATTGTCAATAGCATGGCGTGATTAAACTCTGAAATGCCGCATAAACTACAGGAAACCATGGTGCGATTGGGACTTTTCCAACCACAGTCTTTGCCTAAGAGGAACTATCGAAATGACAGCATCGCAGGCTGAATTTAACCTAGAGGACCGATTGAAACTCCAAGAGGTAATCGCTCGATACTGCCACGGTGTTGATCGGCTCGATCTCGACATATTGATGTCGGCTTATTGGGAAGATGGTACTCATGATTTTGGTGACGGCCCAATCCCAGCACACGTATTTTGTGAAGCCGTGACCGGTGCTCTTAAAGAAATGGTTTTGACCCAACACGTCACATCGAACAGTCTGTTTGCCTTCCAGGATGAAACTCGAGCAACAGGTCAAACCTATTGCGTAGCTTACCATCAAGCAGTTGAAGGATCAGAGAACCAAGAAATCGTGGTGGGAGGAAGATACCTAGACCAATTTGAGAAGAGGCATGGGGTTTGGCGTATCAAATCCAGACTTTACGTTATGGATTGGAACCGAAACGACCCCTCGTCGATGATGAGCTCTGGCGGAATGTATGATGGCATAAAGTCTCGCGGAAAAAGAGCCCCTGACGATCCATCCAGCGCTTATTTGAAAGACTAGGCTTGCTTCACCGCTTATAGACTTTGCTTCATAGGGGGGGGCTGAGCCCGTTTTAAAAGCGACCAATCAACGATCTAGCTCGTGTTCAAGAGCTGACTGTCGATTCACAGCGCGCGATAAAATGCCTTCCCCTTCTTTCGTGGTAACCAGTTCTCTGATTAACCGCATAATATTTTCGGTGCGTTCTCGCTCAGCGTAGGACATACCACGTTGTTGTGCCAAACCTTCTAGTAGATACCGCACAAGATCTCGGCGAAGATCTAGAGTGGGATCCGCTAACAGACTTTCAGGAAAATATGTGAAGGCAAGTTGCCGGCGCATTCGATCATACTCATTGAGCGCCGGTTGGAATATTTTGCTTAATTCCTGATTGGAACGGGCGATCGTTGAGAGTTCACAAAAGGCCTTGAATGAATCGTCTTGCAGATGATCCCAAGCGTGTTCAATTAACCGCTCCCCAAATTTCTCATCGAGCGACAAACTGGACATTGCTTGCTCATAAATCTCGATACGTTTTCGAACGACGAAATAAACCACAGCTTCGATGAGCGCAGCTCGATTTGGAAAATGATAGAGTAGGGCAGCTCGCGTAAAATTGACCCGTGACGCGATGGCTCCAGCAGAAAAGTTTGAAAAACCCTCTTCTGCAAGGTGTGTCATCGCCGCGTGAAGAAGCTGTCTGCGCGTCCGCGAACTCTTATTAAACTCTCCGTAATCGACTCTAGTCGGGTCAGGTAATCTAAGTTGATTGGATTCCGTCATCTGATTAAAGCTCCAAGCGACTATACTGGGCGTGTTTAAAATGACCCCGACAGCGCATTTTACTTTTGTCTGACGCGAGATTTGAGACCACTCGTTACCTTACAAAGCTCTTTTCAACGACATGAACGGACATCAATCTGGCTTTGCGCAGACTTAAGGAGCAACCGTTTCTTTATCCGAGTATGCTGATCCTATTTGCTAGCTTCCTTCTCGGATAAGTTTAATTGCTTCGCTCAGGAATGCTCGGACAGCTTTGGCACGCCCGCCACCCTCGGACATTATGCGATGATTGAGATGAAGTCCTTCAAGTGTCGACGTGACCAGATCACGTGCGAGCAGAACTCTCTCAGGGGGTTGATTTTTCCACTCGGGAAAAACAAGGGGCGTTTGCTCCAACCACAAATCATCAAACGCTCGCGCTTTCTTCACGAAAACTTTTCGTAGCTCTTTATCGGTTCGTGAAGCGACGGAGAGCTCAAGAAAAGCTTGATAGTCTGAGGTCAATATTGTGTTCCAATAGACTTCTACACCGTGGCCTTGTTCGACTCGCTGATTATCGCTCAGTTTAGAGATTTCCCGGTAGTAGGCTTCCATTCGACGGTACATTATATAGTCGATTGTGCTCGTGATGAGTTCTGTTTTCGTTGCGTAGTGATGCAACATCGCGCCGCGAGATATGTTGGCGGAATTGGCCACCAATTGGGTTGTTGTTTGTGCGTAGCCATGTTTTGCGAGGCATTTAACCGTTGCGGTCAACAAGGTAATGCGTGTCTGCGCGCTCTTACGCTTCTGCCAACCCACCTCGCCCATTACTGAGCTATCAGGTTGAACAAGTTTAATCGCTTCCCTGATGTTCTCCAGCGCGGTTTCTATCGCTCCAGGCTCACCAACAAACTCATTGGTCGAATTCTTCTTTGTTGCTTTCGCTGGCATAAATCTTACACGACTCCCACTCAACCATTGTACTTTACTGGATTCAAATACCGGGCCAGTCACAATCTCTACTTAGCGAGAGCCCCTAAGACTACATTTCATGACACATCAAGGGACCGCTGTCTAATGAGCGCAAATGCGGTTGAATGTCGATGCACAACGGGCTCAACATCAAAATTGTTTGTTGTGTCGAGTTCACGCCTAGGGGGGGTGGCCCGAGAGTAGAAGCGAGAACCTTCGGCGAGCGACAGGTCGACGCCGCTAAAATTGGCTATAGTCAAGTCAATAGCGCGCCTGGACGAGCCGCAGTTTTCATCGTCGGGTCATGTCGCAGTAGCAACATTTCCGCTTAGATTACGCAATAGAATGAACCTTCGTGACGCGTCAGTATCGTTGTTAAAACGGCGCATTTGAGGCTTCGCCAAGACTATCGAAACCTTAGATTGTCACGAGAAAGTTGATCTATTTGCGTGACACCCATCAGCTTGCAGTCGCGTTCCAGCTCTATCTTCATATTCATCAGTGCCCGTTCGACGCCTTTTTGTCCGGCCGCGGCCAAGGCGTATAAATAGTAGCGCCCTCCCGATACTGCTTTTGCCCCCACCGATAAGGCTTTCAAAACATGCGTACCGCGTTGGACACCGCCTTCGCAAACAACATCAATTTTGTCGCCTACCGCATCACAGATTTCTGCAAGTTGATCGAACGGCGCGCGGGCGCCATCGAGTTGACGTCCGCCATGATTGGAAACCATGATACCTGTGCAACCAATATCGACCGCACGCTTTGCATCTTCAACACTCATGATGCCTTTGAGAGCGAATTGGCCACCCCACTGGGCACAAAGCTTCTCCGCATCTTTCCAACTCATCGATTGATCTAGCATTGTTGAGAAATAGTCTCCAACGGATACGGCCAGATTTGTTCCTTGGCTGACATGCCCCGATAAATGAGGCATATCGAATTTTTCTTTCGTTAGAAAATTCCATGCCCAGGAGGGATGGACCGCGAAACTCATCAGCGAATTGAGGCTGAGTCTTGGAGGAGATGTGAACCCGGTCCGCAGATCGCGCTCTCTGTTCCCTCCGGTGATCGTATCTACCGTGAGTGCCATTACATCGAATTTTGCTGCTCGTGCTCGTTCCAAAAGTGCATCATTTAATGCTCTGTCTTTGTGGAAATAGAATTGGAACATTTTGGGGCCCGGTGCGTGCTTGCTTATCTCTTCGACTGACACGGTGGCGAGCGATGACACCCCAAACATGGTCCCCGCCTGTGTCGCGGCTTGCGCGACGGCACGCTCGCCTTGATAGTGAAACAAACGTTGCAAGGCGGTTGGGGCACAATAGAAGGGCATTGCCAGCTTTTGGCCCATAACTTCAACTGAAAGATCGACCTCCTGCACATCGTTTAAAACACCAGGCACCAAATCCACATCTTCGTATGCCGCCGTGTTGCGTTTGTAGGTGATTTCATCGTCAGCAGCGCCATCGATATAGTGGAAGATTGCGCTTGGTAGCCGTTGCTTCGCGAGTTTTCGAAAGTCAGAAAAATTGTGGCACTGATTTAAGTTCATAAACTCATCTCGTCGTCATTAAGTGGAAGTTGAAACCGCTTTAAGAAGCTAGTCTTGAGGGTCTAATCTGTGGCTCAATAGTCTGATCCTGGGCGGCGTTCATAGAGCAAGGGGATGACTCGCGTCGAGATTAGGCCCTCTATCGCTCACTTTCGTCTTTAAAACAAATAATGTAGACTAAAACAAGCAGGTTAGACGGTATTGGGTAGTGATTCCGCAGTTAGCCTTCTGTGGTCCTGATCAATGGGGGCTCGTGTCATTGATGGAGTGCCGACGCAAGCCGATAGAGTTCATCAGCCGTCGGCATTAGACTTCGTCACTCAGCCAAAAGCTTGGGCTTATGTGAACCCCCAATCAATCCAATTTGTTTTGCCCGCACGCTTTGCACTTGCTCCGAGTAGCGTCACTCAATTAAAAAGAGATTCAACAGGCCGGACGGCAGAATACAAACCCCCAAACCCTGTTTTCTAGTGCGTTCTCTCTACCTCAACTAGCACATCATATTGCGCATAGTTCTGCGCCGTTTCGCTGTATTGGTCGTGGGTTAGAATATAGGGGTCGCCCTCGATGAACTGATCAATCCAGTGGCCTTCGCTGATTAGAACCGCTCCCCTTCGGATATGATCATCGACCTTGCATTTGATCTTGAGCACGCCCCGGCCGTTGAACACGCGGGCGACATCTCCATCGCTCAACTCGCGCTGCTTGGCATCCTCAGAATTGATGCGCATGACGGGCTCTGGCTCTCTGGCCTGGACCGATTTCATATTGGCGAAAGTCGAGTGGATTCTATACCGGCTATGGGCTGACAAAAGAGTAAGCGGGTACTTTTTGAATTTGGGGTTTTTGGGGGAGGCCTCGATGGGTTCCCTGTAAACCGGCAATGCTGACCCATGGACGCGTTGATCTTCCTTGTAGAATTCAATCCGTCCACTGTCGGTATTAAACTGCTGATCCTTGAAGCCATAATAAGGCTCGGTGCGTTTCGCCGCATCGATAACTTCTTCTCGCTTCAGCCGCTCTATATTCACATCATGCATCATCGGGTCGTCGACATCGAGCATCTCATCGAGATACTCCTCTTCCGTTTTGTTGAAATACTCGCCGTAGCCCATTTCCTTTGCGAGAAGCGCAAAGATCTCGAAGTCTGACTTCGCTTCACCGAGGGGTTCGACCATCCTCTGTTGCAGCTGGATGATGGAATCGACGACCATGTCCGTGCGCTCGAAAACAGTACAAGCGGGCAAAACAAGATCAGCCTGCTTGGCTGTATCCGTCATGAAATGGTCGACAACCACCAAGAAATCCAGTTTGGGAATATACTCCTTAAGCACGCTCCCCCGTCCTGGCTTCAATTGATTGAATGGATTGCCAAGGGTGATGCACTCCATCTTTATCGGATAGGGTTTGCCGGTTCGAACCGCGCGATCCGCATCCATCATTGTCAAAGCACCGCCCGGAGTTTTTCCGTCCGGTGCATAGAAGGTGCGGCCTCGCACGGGCACAGATGGCGGGCTGTTTGACAGACTTACTCCGCCGCCAGGAATACCGATGTTTCCAGTGAGACACGTCAATGCCGCAATCGCCCGGGCTGTACAATCGGAATAAAACCAACGGTCAATTCCATATCCAAGACGGATTGATGCCGGGCGTGCAGACCCATATTCCTCTGCGAGTTTCGTAATTGCCTGTGCCGGCACACCCGTGATCTGCTCAGCAATGTCGACCGGAAATTCCGAGACCATATCCTTGAATTTTTTAAACACGGTCGAGACGGAGATATCTGTACCGTCCGAACGCGTCACAATGCCGGAATGGTCAAGCTTTACATCGACGACTTCATCTGCGGGCACGACGCCGTTGTCGTTGCAAAAGACCATCATGTGATCGTCGCCATCTTCACTTAAATCGCGGCTTCGCAACAAAGCACCTGTGTCATCGTTGACGAGAAACACCATGTCGGTGTGTGCGCGAAGATAGTTGGTATCAAACAGCTCATTCGATATTAGATAATTCGAAATGGCATGCGCTAAGGCACCATCCGTGCCTGGACGAAGCGAGATCCACTCATCACAGATCATCGCTGTTTCGCTCTTGTTAGGATCGATACAAATCAGTTTGGTCCCTGACCGCCGTGCCTCCTTAATGGGCAAATGATCCACGCTACGCGTAACCACAGGATTCACGCCCCAGATGATGGAAACGTCCGAATTGTGCATATCGGCAAACTGATGGCTTCCGGGTGCGAAGAACGTGTATGCCGGCACGCCAAACATATACTGGAGGCCCATCGGCACACCGTAATCGATGCCGCTTGGCAGTCCCGTCGTGCCGCCGGTGAGGGCTGCGTATCGGATGGGAGAGCCGCGGGTGAGTACGGCGAAGGCGCCCGTGTATGAGGAGAACATCACCGAGCGGGACCCGTATTTTTCGATCACCGCTTTCTGGTTCTCAACAAACAGAGAAATGGCCTCGTCCCAGCTGATTGGTTGCCATTCCCCGGAACCGCGTGGCCCGGTACGCTTAAGGGGGCGGGTCAACCTGTCGGGATGATACTGATATTCCAGCCGCGAGTTGCCCATAAGACAAATTCGTTTTTCAAGCCCCGGCTTTGGATATTTGGCAGCGCCAACAGAGGTGATTTTTCCATTCTCGATCGTGGCGGACAAACCGCACTTAGGGTTCGCATGGCAGTTGGGATCACATACTGTTCGTTTTGTCTCAATCACGTGGATCTCCGTGGTATAAAGCAGCTCATTTAGAAACGTGCACGCTCATCCGATCGATAGTTCTAAAACTCGCGTTTGATTTAAGCGCGGGGTTGGTGAAAGACTTGGTCAGCTTAAACGATCTCGTGTGTTTGCGCATTTCGATTGAAACCGTTATAGATAACTAAAATAATTTTTATGCAACAAAAACTGTCAAGGATGATTTTTTTGTGGGCATGCAAGATGGCTTTTATCGGGCGATAGAGACGAATGAAATATGTCGTACTTTTTAGGTGCATTATTGATCGAAGATCATGCAATTCAGGTTATTATGTTTGCCCGTCGAGCCGTGTGTCGGAAGAATTTCCGAATATGGCCAATATCTTTAATGCGCTGATAATCGGTATGGAAGACATTGGCCTTTTAATGGAATTCGTGACTCTTCGTTTCGACGAGACTAAGTCAGCCCTTAATAAAGGACATAACACCTTGCGCAAAACAAAGGAGTTAGAATTCTGCGCACTTTCGGCTCAATCAATATCGGTAACTCAGTATTCTGGGGACGCTCAATTCGCAGAGCGGTAACGATATTTGTCCGGCGTGCGCGATACACATTCTTACGATAGCAAAATGAACAAGTCACAAATCAACACAACGATTACCGAGTTACGAAACTCTCTCAATGGGTATCGGGATAGTGCGAGTAAATCTGTGCCGTGGCGTGAAAAGCGCAGCGAAGAGACACGCAGAACTTTGATGGAGCAGGCTGTTATTTGCATCGTCGAGCGCGGTTATCCGAATACCAAGATACAATCATTGTGCGAGATGACCGGATTATCTCGTAGTGCGATACTTTACCATTACCCTTCAAGAATAGAGCTCATAAGCGCCGCGATCGATTACATTTTTGTGCGGATGATAGAGATGGTTTACGAGGGTGTTGATGCGTTTGCTGAGTCCGGGGGGATCGACGAGCAGTCTGCAAATGATCTGCACTGGCAGGTCGTGTGCTCGGATGTTTACACCGCTTATATCGAGCTAAACATAGCGTCTCGAACCGACGCGTCGTTAAAGGCGCACTTTGATCCAAAAGCCATCGCGTTTGATATGCTCTGGCAGGAGAAGATGGAAGAGATTTTGGGCGATCTTACCAGTCAAAAAAAGGACGCGGTGCTTGCTTGGGATTTCGCGCGCTGTGTCCTGGAGTCCCTTCGGGTTAATGATCGCGTTCTTGCCAGTCCGGAACGAAAGGGCGCAGTTCGAGACTTAGTTGTTCGAATTATGCAGGCAATGAATAATCATCAGCTTTAGCTTCGGTGCGTTGAAGTCGAATGATCGCGTAGCCGACAAAGGCTGCCGGAATCTGCGCCTCCAACCGTTTGTGCGATCGCCCGCAATCATCTTTAGAGCCTATGGGGTAGGCCTGACCGGTCGCAGGTGAAACTCGTCGTGGACGCTATGACGAGTTGAGGTTTGTGGTATCTCTCCAAGCGTTTCTGCTCAACAAACAAGGGTGAGCGGATGAGTTCGAACGGTGCAATCCATCAAACAAATTCGAAGTGCCGCTGATGGGCGGGTGTGCAATAGAATTAACTCAACCGTGACCCGGCGATCATGAGGGTAACGCATCAAAAAAAGTCTTGATGCCGGTTTTAGTTATGGGTATACAAATTAGAAATTAATCACCTGCTCGGTGTGCGCAATCATCATTGAGATGGTGCGCTCATATGAGCTGACCGACAAAAAGCTGTGAGGAAATTAAATTGGCAGAAGCGTTTTTCGATCATCCGTTTTTAAAGGGTCATCATGCAGCCAGCAGATTTGAGGCGATAGCACCAGATCTTGTGATCCGAGGTGAAATGCCTCGTGACATTGCCGGGGTGTTTTATCGCAATGGCGCAGAACCGCTCTATCCGCCAAATGAAGGTGATTACCATTGGTTTGACGGCGATGGCATGGTCTTCGGTTTTTACATTGAAGATGGGCGTGTTTCGATGAGGAACCGTTGGGTTCGGACCGAAAAGTTCAATCTCGAAAAGGAACACGGTCGCCGCTTATTTGGCATCTTTGGTAATCCACTTACAAGCCTGCCGGAAACCGAAGGCGTGAGATACAATACGGCTAACACGAACGTTATTCTGCACGGCGGAAAGCTGTTGGCCCTGATGGAGGGCGCCCCTCCAATTGCGCTGGATCCAAGAACACTCGATACGCTTGGGGAAGACCACTATGGTGGGCTAATTAACACCACATTCAGCGCGCACCCGACGGTCGATTGGTTTAATGGTGAGATGGTCAATTTTGGCGCGATGCTCGAAGGGCAGGGTGGTGGAAACCGCGTGCGCCTAGACCGGATCAGTCAGGACGGACAGCTTCTCAAGACCGACTATTTCGAGACGCCATGGCTCAGCCCGATGCATACGGTGTTGCTCACAGAAAACTATATTATTCTACCCGTGCTCCCGATCGAATGCAGTCTGGAGCGTGCTAAGGCTGGCGGGCCTTTGGTGTCCTGGCGGGAGGACCTGAATACCCGGGTCGGCATCATGCCACGCTATGGCGATGCGAGCGAGATTCGTTGGCTCGAATTGGAGCCCCGGCACATGTACCATGAGTTCAATGCCTGGGAAGAAGATGGTAAAATCATTGCAGATGTTGCTGCTGCAGAAAACACAGCGCTCTATCCGAATGCCGACGGCACGAAAAAGGCTCATCTCGATACGACACAAAGCCTGCGTCGCTGGACTATTGATCTGTCCAAAAACACCGATGTGATCAAGGAAGAGATCTTGAATGATCGTGATATCCAATTCCCGCGCCCCGATGATAGATTGATGACGCGAGCGACATATCAAACGTTCTCTAACATGAACCAGGAATCGGTTGATGGCCGGGCGGATGGAATGGATTCCGTCATGCGGTACAACACAAAGACCGGCGAAGAAGATATTTATAGTTTCGGGAAGGGAGCCCATTGTGGCGAGCTGATTTTTGCACCGCGCATAGGGGCAAAGGACGAGGGTGATGGTTATGCCGTGACACTTGTGCATCGCGCGAATAGTCCAGAGAGCAGTTTGGTTGTTTTTGATGCCAGTAACATCAAAGCCGGACCGCTTGCGGAGGCCGTCGTTCCTTTCCAGATCTCCAGCGGCTTCCACTGCAATTATTATTCGGCTGATAGCCACCTCTATCAGGAAGCGCTTAGCGCCTAGCTGGCGCAGGACTCATCAGTTTTGGACGCCATCTTATCCTTCCTGTTCAGCAACTCGCCGGTGATCGGCGTGGGCGCCATTATGGTGTCCATGGGCATATCATTGACAGTCAGCGATTTTGCTCGCGTTTTGCGGCATCCACGCGCGATTATTTTGGGAATTGCTGGACAAACGGTGTTGCTCCCGGCTGTCGCAGTGATCATTGCGCTGGTACTGTCCTTGCCGAGCCATATTGCGCTCGGTTTGATAATTATCGCAGCATGTCCGGGAGGAGCCACCTCCAACGCCTTTTCAAGTATGGCGAAGGGAGATGGTGCCTTATCGATCAGTCTAACCGCCGTCTCCAGTATTCTGGCATTCCTGACAGTTCCCTTCATCATCAACTCCGGCGCCAGCATTATTGGTGGATCGGGCGGTGAGGTAACGCTCAATTTTGTTGATGCGGCGACGCGAATTTTCTTGAATACGGTAGCGCCGCTATCGCTAGGAATGGCGTTTAGACGGGTCATGCCTGGTCTGTCGGTTCACTTCATAAAACCACTTCTGCTGTTTGGTATGATGGTCCTTGTTTTACCCGTTTTCGTATTCATTCAACAATTCAAATCGCTGCTGGGCGGGCCGGATACACTGGCGGCCACATCCTCCGTTCTATTGAACTTTGTTATGATGGGCGTGGGGTTCATTGTCGGCGTAATTGGCGGACTTCCAGCAAAACAAGCCAGAACGCTTTCCATCGAGGTTGGTATCCAGAACTATGGATTGGTCCTGATCATTATCGTGACCTTCCTTCAGGATTTCAGTTTGCTCTTGCCCGCAATGTTCTACCTCCCGTCAATGTACTTGACTGGCATATTGATGGTATGGATTGGTGATCGATACGATCATTTATTCTCAAAGGCCGACACTGACAGGACTGTCGAGCAACTTGCAGACTGAGATTGGACCTAGCTAGCCATTGTGTGAGCCTGTGGCTCGGCTGATTGATATGATCGGTGTGCTTGTATTCGCGCAAGAGACCTTTGCAATTGAGCAAGTGACGAAAGAAGCAATGTTTCAAGCTCCAGGCAGGGCTCAAACTCTAGAAAAACGTCTCTTCACACATACCAGGTGACTGTCCTGGACATGCAGGTCATCGTCGAGACATTCGGATGGTGTATCTCTATCTCTAAGGGCTTCGCGATTTCGCCGAACTGGAACCCAGCAACACCTAAAACAGTAGTTTGGATGTGGGCATTCGGACTAAGCTGTGCCGTCACTCCGGTCTGAGCGAGGAGAAAGCAAGCGGCAGGGATGGGGGCCTGGTCAACTCTATAGACCATCAGAACATCCGGGCGTCGTGCATGCCTGAGTACGGCTCAAAAAAAGGACAGGACTTTGTTGAAAAGTCCTGTCCAGGTGCAGAGGAAGCAAAGTTGCGATATGAAACGCTTGTTTCTGGGAGGTTTAGAAATCCACTTTGATTTCTGCGCCAAACATTCTTGGTTCTCCAAAGACTGAAGTTGCTGTAGTGAATGTGGGAACAGCAAATCCGGGCGCCGCTTTGTATTCCTCATCAAAGAGGTTCCGCACGAATATGCCAGCATTGACGTTCGAGCCTGCAATACTCTCAAGGCCGAGGCGAACATTGACCAAGTCGTATCCATCTTCGGTCGCCGCAGGATCATTCGGACGTCCGTTGAAGTTCACTTCGTCCGAATGATAGAGGTTCGCATCGAATGAGAGATCGCCAATTTCGCCGAGTGGATAGGCGACATTCAAGTACAGCCCTGCCGTGAACTCTGGCACGTAAGTGAATACTGAAGACTCAGGGTCGATGTTAATCGCGGCCAAAAGTTCCGGGATAACTTCAAACTCATCAAATCCAGCATCCGTATAGTTTACGAAACCGCCAACAGTCACATAGTCGTTAAGGCCCACCGAGGCATCTGCTTCGACGCCATTGATTGTGGCTTTCGCAGCATTCACAACTAACGTGAACGGATTGTCTGCGATGTCGCCATCGCCATCCACGTCGATTGTGGCAGGTGTAATTATTGTGCGTTGAATATCTTCGAATTCGCTGAGATAGCCAGCAATATTGAAAGTGACGTCCGCACCACCGAGATCGAAGGATGACTTCAGGCCGACCTCAACATCTGTGACGGTTTCCTCCTCGAAGTTTTCCAATTCAGGAAACGCGGTGAACCCGGTGCCATTCGGACCGGCACCGCGATAGCCACGCCTGGAGGCGATGTAGAGGAATACATCATCATTGAGTTCATAGTCGAACCCGAAGGACCATGTCGGTGCGCTACTTTCCGTTGTCGTCACATTCCCGGGGTTGTCCTGTTTACAGCCACTGAACGATTCAGCCAAAAGTGACGCATCGGCAACCGTGGCGTTACAACGGACGATCTCATCCCACGTGTAACGGAAACCAGCGTTGAAGGTGAGGCCCGGAACAAAATCGTCCAACGCATATGAACCGTCAACAAACAGTGCTTGGCTTTCAGTTTCAAAGAATAGCTCCGCAATACTTGGGCCGAAGAAAATAGTACTTGTTCCTGTATTGGCCCCATCGGGCTCTTCCTTCAGGTAGAACGCACCGAACAGATAGTCCAACTTATCGTCGAGAGCCGTCCCGAATATTTGAAACTCATTGGTGAACTGATCCGTGGACACGATACCCGCCTGACCATTGATTGGGGCTGGCGTACCGTCAAAGTCACGTGAGGAATCGATAAAGGTACTGCGATACGCAATGATATTCTTGAGTGAAACCGTACCCAGATCAATCTCGGTAGTGTTCGTCACACCCCAAATTTCCCGGTCTGAGCGGGGTTCAAAATCTGGGTTGACCGTTCTGATCCCATTCTCTTGCTGCGCTGCCAGATTGAGGTCCACGTCCAAGCCCGGAATATCACTGTCAAGCAAGAACGCCAGTGGCCCGCGGCCAACACCGCCATCTGTAATCACTTCATTCGGATAGACAGAGGTCAGCACAGCCCCCGTGCCAGCCTCTTTGGCTTCGTAATAGTCACCAATCAGAGTGTTTGTGATGAAATCGTTCGGTTCGAACAGAAGCGATGCGCGATAGGCGGACGTGTTGCGATCATCAAGATCGTCGCCGACGCCCAGATTTTCTGTATAGCCATCGCGCTCAGCGTCTTGTCCTGCAATACGTAGCGCAAGTTTGTCCTCGATGAGGGGAATGTTCAGCGCGCCCTCGAACTCTCTATGATTGAACTCTCCAAGCGACATACTGGCATATCCGCCAAACTCATAGTCTGGCGCCTCAGGATAGAGGAGTACGGCACCGCCCGTCGTGTTGCGTCCGAAGAGTGTACCTTGTGGTCCCTTAAGAACCTGAACGGACGCCACGTCGAAGGTTGGGAGGATACTGCCCTGTGTTGATAATGGCACATCTGCGAAATAAGTTAGTACAGCTGGCGAGCCAGTGCCATCAGCTTGTCTCTGTTGGCCCCGAATCACAAAGGCAGGCACATCTCTCGATAGCGCCGGCGCAACGACGAGACCGGGTGTGACGAAGGTCAAATCCTGGGTCGTAACAACGCCGCGTTGTTCCAAGGCCTCTGGACTGAAGCTCGAAACCGCTACTGGAACGGTCTGAATATTCTCCTCCCGTCGCCTGGCGTTTACAGTTACGACGTCTAACGTTTTCACTTCACTGGCATCTGCCAGTGTATCATTGTCAGCCTCAGCATTCGGTTGCTCAGGCTCGCTTTGTGCAAGCGCCGTCGGCATCGTGGCTGCGGTCGCGCAAATGGCGGACGCCGCCACACCTGATTTAATGAATCTTGAAAAACCGTATTTTAGTTCATGGGTCACAAGTGTATCCTCCCCGGATAAAATTGGTCGCTGTCTCGTGCAGCGGTCTTTGGGTTCCAAAAAACAGCCACATCAATCTGTTTTAGTCAACTATGATTGTTTACGGACAGGTGTATTTGTATTAGACGGATACGCACAAATGAGTAGAAAGAGATCAAATGGGGGCATTGTCCCGACGTAGGGTGGGCCGCAATTCAATCGCGCGAATTTCAATAATGCCTAGGGCTCAATGACCAACATTTTGACACAAGACAAATGCCGTCACTTTCGTCGTTTTGCGGGTTTGATCGGTGAGGGAAAGAAATGGTAGAACATGTTTCCTATTGCAGGAATTGCTGCGCGCAGTGCGGCGTGATCATTACAGAAGAACAGGGCAAGATTACGGGCGTTCGCGGCGATAGAGACAATCCGCTTTCAAAAGGATATTTTTGCGTTAAGGGCCTGTCCAACATGGACATGCACAATGGCGAGGACCGGCTCAAGCAGAGTTTGAAACGCCAAGCGGACGGCTCGTTTAAAAATATAGCCAAGCTTGATGCGTTAGCTGAGATCAGTGACAAACTTCGCACGATTATTGACGAACATGGCCCCGAATCGGTCGCCGTTTACAGCGGTACGGGTGTTAACAGTAACTCGCTATCAAACTCGGCCTTGAAGGCCTGGCTCGAGGCTATAGGCACACCTTACCTTTATACCAGCATGACGCTCGATCAGCCTGCCAAGTGGGTTACGGCCTGCAGAATGGGCGTTTTTCTTACCGGTAAGTACAATTCGATTGATGCGGATGTCATCCTTTTGTCCGGCTCAAATCCGGCGGTGTCACATGCTTCCATGAGTGGTCCGATGGTCAATCCAATGGGGGCTATACGCACGGCGCGTAAACGTGGAATGAAACTGATCGTTATCGATCCATGCAAGACCAAAACTGCCAGGCAAGCCGATATACACGTTAAGATCAAACCTGGCGAAGATGCGACGTTCTTCGCTGGCATGCTGAATATTATTTTTGCGAATGACTGGCACGATCCCGCTTTTTGTGAACGGTTCACGACGTCTCTTAAACAGCTTCAAAAAGCAGTTGAAAAATTTACGCCTGATCTCGTCGCCGCCCGAACAGGGGTTCCGGTAGAAACACTTCAAGAAGTTGCTGAAACCTTCGCACGCGCCAAAAGAAAATCAGCCCATACCGGCACCGGCATCGATATGTGCTTAAACGCAAATGTGGCTGAACATCTCAGCGAGTGTCTTAATGCGGTTTGCGGAGGCTATCGACGAGATGGGGATCTCGTCAGAAATATGGGTGTTCTTTTTGATGCCGGATTGGCGACCGAAACAGTACTTCCACCGAATCGGAGCTGGGAGTTCGGCGCCAAATGCCATTCGACAGATGTTGGTGAGATATTCGGGGAGTATCCAACAGCGTTATTGCCCAAAGAGATAACGAACCCCGGAAAAAAGAGTATTCGCGCTTTGATCGTTGTTGGCGGGAATTTAGCAAAGGCACTGTCTGACCCGCAGGTTACTTTGCCAGCGTTAGAGGCGCTCGATTTGCTTGTGACATTGGATCAACGATCGACGGAAACGGGGCGGTTGAGCGACTACCAAATCGCTATCAGTTTACCCTATGAACGTTTGGATTTGAACGCAATTCTAGAGTTCACGCGGCATCTTTCATTCGGACAAATTGCAAAACCGATCCTCCCGCGCCCGATAGAAACAATGGAAGACTGGGAATTCTTTCTTGAGGTTGCCAAACGGCTTGGCAAGACAATGCGATTTAAGCGGACAGCTTTTTCTGTTTCCCAAGACAATACACCCGGTCCTACATTCGATGTGTCGCCAGACCAGGACGTCACGGCTGAGGAACTGATCCGGTGGATGATTTCCTTTGGCCGCTTTACCTATGAAGAGCTGGAGGCCAATCCAAGCGGACTGGTGCCTGAAAACAGCGAGGAAGTCATTCAGCCCGCGCCTGATGATGATGGTGCGAGGCTAGAACTATGTCCTGATGATGTTTTAGAGGAGATTGGTGCGCTCGATGAAGCAGACGAGCCTGATCCTGACTTTCCGTTCAGGATGCTCTCCCGGCGCCTGCTGGAAACGATCAATAGTGCCTACACTCAATCTTCTCGGGCTCGAAAACTGTACCCACAAAATCCAGTTTTCATGAACGAGGAGGACATGGAGCACCTCGCAATTTCAAACGAAGACTATGTGCTTGTCACCTCAAAACACGGACGCGTCATTGGTCAGGCGCGCAAAGACCTGGGATTGGATCCTGGCGTAATTGCCATAAGCCATGGCTGGGGAAACCCGGAGGTTCGAGATGTCAACGATCTCGACAGTTATACTGGTCGCCTCGTGTCTATTGAGGACGAACTTTCGACCATAAACTTTATGCCTCGGCAGTCAGCAATTCCGGTCAATGTGTCATCATATGAATTGCGACCGTGAGCCGCAAAGAGTACGTCCTACCTTTTTACTGTTTTTGGGTTGCCGCACCGTCGGCATCCTTTTGATATCGGAGTAAGATTATGCATAGTTTAAGACGCCCAGACCTGGTGAAAAGCGACGCATTTGTTGCGGGCCAGTGGGCGCAAGCCGATCGTGGAGCGACATTCGACGTCACAAATCCGGCAACGGGTGATGTGATTGCTCAGGTGCCTGATATGGGTGTGGATGAAACTCGGCGCGCCATCCAGGGGGCTGAAGAAGCGCGCCATGCCTGGGCGACCCAAACGGGGAAACAGCGCGCCGCGATACTCCGGAAATTGTTTAACTTGCTGATGGAAAACCAGGAAGACCTGGCCCAAATCCTGACGGCTGAGCAAGGCAAGCCTCTGTTCGAAAGCCGGGGGGAGATCGCCTACGCGGCCAGTTTTATCGAGTGGTTTGCCGAAGAAGCCAAGCGCACCTATGGCGACGTGATCCCATCCCACGCCGCCGACAAACGTATCATTGTTTTAAAACAGCCGATCGGTGTGTGCGCCGCCATCACACCCTGGAACTTCCCCATGGCGATGATTACGCGCAAGGTGGGGCCTGCGCTTGCTGCGGGGTGCTCAATTGTCGTGAAACCGGCTGAAGCGACGCCCCTATCGGCCCTGGCACTTTGCGTCCTCGCTGAAGAGGCAGGATTGCCGGCGGGTCTTCTGTCTTGCATCACCAGCGAGAAAGGCGCTTCGGTGGGCGGTGAACTGACGTCCAATGAACTGGTTCGCAAGCTGTCTTTCACAGGCTCCACCCGCACCGGAGCGCTTTTGATGCAACAGAGCGCCGCGCAGATCAAAAAGGTCTCGCTGGAGCTTGGCGGTAATGCCCCTTTTATTGTGTTCGACGATGCCGATATCGATGCGGCCGTAACGGGGGCCATTGCGGCCAAGTTCCGAAATGCAGGCCAAACCTGCGTGTGCACGAACCGCTTCTATGCCCAATCCGGCGTCTATGACGAGTTCGTCGAAAAACTTGCGAGCGCAACCGACCAACTGGTTGTGGGCCATGGTAAGGATGAAGGCGTTGAGATTGGACCATTGATCAATGCGCAAGGCCTGGAAAAGGTGGAAACGCATTTGCAGGATGCTGTCTCCAAGGGCGCACAACTCGTCACCGGGGGGAAGCGCTCCAATGTCGGCGCGCTTTTCTACACGCCAACGGTTATCGCCGATGCCGATGCAAACATGCTGATTGCCAGCGAAGAAACGTTCGGTCCTATCGCGCCAGTCTTCAAGTTCGAAACCGAAGCCGAAGCGATTGCGTCCGCCAACGATACTTCGGCAGGCTTGGCGGCCTATGTCTATACCCAAAACTTGGGACGTGTTTGGCGGGTAAGCGAGGCGTTGGAATATGGCATGGTCGGTGTAAATGAAGGTGTGGTTTCGACTGAAGTCGCGCCCTTTGGCGGTGTCAAGGAAAGCGGGATCGGCCGCGAGGGCTCCAAATACGGCATAGATGAATATCTTGAGCTGAAATACATGCTTCTGGGCGGACTTGGACTTTAGAAACTGACACTCACTTACAAGGAAAACACCATGACCATGCAACGTGCCTGGAGACTCCGCAGCCGACCGGACGGCGAAATATCTGATTCCGATTTGGAACTCGTGGAAAATCCGCTTCCAGACCTTCAGGACGGCGAAATCCTGGTCGAGGTCAGCTATATTTCAATGGACCCGACCAATCGGATCTGGATGTCCGATGAAGAGCAGTACATGCCGCCGGTTGCGATTGGTGATATCATGCGCGCCGGCGTCGCTGGCACCGTCAAGGAGTCCCGCAATTCCAACTTCGAGGTTGGCGCGCTGGTTGCCGGCCTCGGCGGGTACGCCTCCCACATCGTTGCCGATGGCTCTGTATTCGGCCCCCTTCCTGATGTGCCTGGTTTGTCTTTGCCAAAACTGTTTGGCTCTCTAGGCGGGACCGCGCTCACGGCGTATTTTGGACTGTTGAAAATCGGCGATCCGAAGCCGGGAGAGACTGTGGTAGTGTCAGCTGCTGCGGGCGCTGTTGGGTCTATTGTTGGCCAGATTGCGAAGCTCAAAGGCTGCCGCGTCGTCGGGATTGCCGGCGGGCCCGATAAGTGCAGCTATGTCGTTGACGAGTTGGGTTTTGACGCTTGCGTCGATTACAAGAATGGCTCAGTCCGCGAGCAACTTGATGCCTACTGCCCAGACGGGATCGACATCAATTTTGAGAATGTCGGCGGCGATATTATGCAAGCCGTGATGGAGCGGATGAATACGTTCAGCCGCATGGCCCTATGCGGAATGATTTCTGAATATGATGCCCTTGACCAGATCACGGGTCCAAAAGCCTGGCCGAGGATCTTGATGAGCCGGATTAAAGTACAAGGCTTTATCGTGAGTGACTATATGGATGAGTTCGGCGCCGCCATGGAGGAGCTTATCCCCTGGGCGCTTGAAGGTAAGATCAAGACCCGGGAAGATGTTCGGCAAGGACTGGACAATGCGCTCGATGTGGTGCGCGACCTCTATAAAGGCGGCAATCAGGGCAAGCTGCTATTGAAGGTATGACTTAAGTTGAACATTTGATCGGCACTGAGCACTTTGTGCGTTTTGTCATAGGCGGTGCAATCGAAGCCCGCGTGAATCCTACGCCAAAAATTCGGTGTCTCTGACCACAGCTGCATTCAGGTTGAATGCAGGAAGTTGAGTGGCGTGCTCTGTTAGCGGCTTTGGCAGAGTGCAAAAATAATAGTGGATCAGCAACTATCTTGGCGCACATCCAATCGCTGCGGATAGTGGCTGAAAAGACCGATTCAGATTGCTGGTCGGAGGGCTATACCGGAGTGAGCGTCGTGTGATCCATAGCGATTTTAAGCGCCTGAGCTATCTTTGTGCCGCCAGACCTGCGCCTCAGTCCATCCAAGTTCCGCGAACTCTTTTTCGCGAAGGTGGGCTTCTTCAGCAGCGAAAAACTCATCGAGTTGAGGTGGCGCGACACGCGTGCCGCTCATCATGGAATGAGCCTGACCCCGGTGGTGAATTTGGTGCTGAAACAAATGTAGAAGCAGCCGGTCCAAGTGTTCACGTTGAAGGCGATCTTCTCGGTGAATTTCAACGATCCGTCTGAGATCAGAGGGCTCTGCATCCTCAACAATTGCGATCAGACGTCGATCAACTTTGGACTGTTCAAGCTGAAGAACCCGCGCGGTATCGCAAGGTTCAGGGTCAGACCAGGCGGATGGACCGAGTGTGCCACCCTGCATCGCGTCCACGTAGAAGCGATCGATGATCAGATTGTGATTGAGTGTGGCCCGAATGCTGCCGAAAAAGCCTGTTCTGGGCTCAATGAATTCGTCTTGTGACAGCAAGGCGCAGGCGTTTAAGAGGCGGTGATTGGCCCAGGCGTTGTTGTACGCCATGCTACGATAAGTAAGTGTTGGGTCCATTGGGTCTTCCGCTAAAGCTGAGGGCGCTGAAGTCGAACGATATTGCCCTCTTTATTCGGGCACAATGCAGTTATCCCTGGTGAGATGAAGCGTACGCGATCCTGTCCTCCGACTTTACGTCTGCTTTTACTCGCAGAACAGTTGACTTCGTTTGGGTGAACTTACGTGAACCGATGACGTCGCTCTCAACACTCCCAAGCTCTCGTCGACGCTTTTTATCACCGCCGTCATTAGAAACTTGGTCCTCCCGGAGTGTGTCGCTTTTGCATCGAGGCCCATCTCTCAGACCCGCAGACGCCGCGCTCTTTGGAAGCCATACCAACATTTATGCTATAAGGTGACAAAGCAGCATCTCGGCGGGCTGTAAATGAAGCCGGATGCGATAAAATTGAACCATTCATCTTGCTCGTTCGACTGACAAAATGAACTCAGTTTTTTGTCACCCGCTTCAGAGTGGTGAAAACCTGAGATCAATCGTTTGATCGACTACCGAAAGGAAAAACAATGAAACCTCTTTTTTTGGCTATTAGTTTCGTCGCGCTAAGCCAGTTCGCAGGAGCAACCGAAATCAATGTCACGTTCAGTGAAGACTTTAACGAGGCACTTGAAGAAGAACTCGGCGAACGCGAAGGCGATATTCTAAGTTCAGAGATTGTTGAAGATCTGAACCGTGCTTTTGAGCGCGTTGGCGTTTCGCCGACAAAGGTGAGTGTCACAATCATCAACGCTAAACCAAACCGCCCGACATTTGAGCAGCTTGGAGACCGTCCAGGCCTGGATGCATCGCGGTCAATAGCGGTTGGAGGCATGAAGCTGCAGGCCACTGCATTTGACGCCGCTGGGAATGAACTCACCGAACTCGAATATGGATGGTTCGAAAGCGATATTCGTCAAAGTGTCGGAACGACGACATGGTCGGATGCAAGACGCGCATCAAATCGTTTTGCCCGAAAGTTCGCAGAACAACTGAACGTCTCACAGTAAAACCTTACTTGTTTCAGAAAATCGAAGAGCGATTGGGAAACCCCCAATCGCTCTTTTACTGTTGCAACGCGTCAATCGGTCCTTGGTTTGAACGAGAATGCCAAGCCAGTTTCAGTCTCCAGACTGACGAACGAATTCCGCTTCTATGTTGATTTCAACCTCATTGGTAATCACACCGCTGAGGTTGGTGATGCCATAATCGGTACGATCGATTGTTCCGGTCGCAGAGAAGCCTACAATGTAAGCATTGCCGCGAATGAGATCGCGCGCGCCTCCATTGAAAGTGACATCCAATGTGACCGGCTGGGTGATCCCGCGCAAGGTGAGGTCACCTTCGACCAGGCCGCGATTGTCTCCGGTGACGGTGACTTCAGTTGAAGTAAATCGGGCCTTTGGGAAGTCATCTGCCTTGAACCAATCTGACATCAGCGTGTCGGCAAAGGCATCATTCGCAATATCCAGGCTGGTCATGTCGATGACTGCATCTACGCTCGCTGCTTCCGGATCCTGTTCATCAAGATCAAGGTTTGCCGAAAACACCTCAAACCGCCCCACATAGTTTGAAAACCCAAGATGATCGATTTTGAAAGTTAAGGCAGCATGTGTTTCATCTAACGCAAATACGCCCGGTTTAAGAGCGCTTGTGGACGTATCGACATCAGGCGTGACCAAAGAGGCGCAACCGGTCGCGAGGATCGGAGCGATTAGACAGAGTAAGAGTGTTCGTTTCATATGTTTTGCTTTCATTTGTTTGCTTCATTGGTGGTTCTTTGCAGGTTCGATAAGAGCGCTTGCTGACTAAGAACGGTCTCTGCTTTCAGCCTTGCACCGCTGCTTCAGCGCGCGTTCGCAAGTTCGCCAGTACGATTGGTGCGTCCTTCTCAATCATATTTCTAATGAAGTGATCAGGGACCCAAAAATCAGGTTTCGACCATGCCTCATAATACAGCTCCGTTCTGTCACCTGGGAGTTGTTTCAGCTTCCAGGTGCCGTCATGAACGCGCATCCCGCCGCTTACACGCTGCATGGAAACACTTTGGAGATACTGATATTCAGATCGCAACACAGACGTTACACTTAACAAGCCAGCGCTTAGCTTATGACGCCGAACATCCCATCCGTCTCCGATCTGTTCAATCCGGCAGGATTTGATTTGAGGGACGATATCTTCAATTGCGCCGCAATCGACCAAGATGTCCCAAACAATTTCGCGCGGCGCTTCGATAACAATACGCCCTTGGACGTAATAAGGCTTATGGGCCCGCGTCTTGTCTTTATGGACTTCGATCTGAAATGCCTCGGGTGTTGGCGGCTCAGCATGCGAGTTCAACCCACCCAGGCTGAAGCCAATAAGAAGCAGTGTTAAGGCGGAGCGGTTTCGCAGCCGCGTGAACAAGGTCAAGTGTTTCATCATAATACTCTGTCGACCGAAGCGCAGGGAGGGTTCAATCTTTATGAAAAAGGGCTCAGCCGCCTTTGACTGAGCCCTTCCGTAAGCAGACCGGGCGCGAGGGACGCCCTTTCCACAATTTACTTTCGCGTTGCATGAACCTCGACACTTACCTCGATATCAGGGCTGACCCAGTCGCCGCCAGGATCGCTGCTCTGACCGAGATCGAGCGCTTTGCGAGACAGAGACGCCGTGCCGCGCATAAGCGCCTTTTGATCATCATAGGCGATTGAAAAATCTAACGGTGTGAGGAGCGTCGCTGTTTTTAGTGAGACCTCAGCATCGCCCTCGAAGCCATCTTCGCGGCGCTCGAAATTGGTGACTGATACGTGCGCGCTTGAAAAGCTATCTGGATCTATCCATTCACCAGCGCTCAGCGTGCCGTCATAAGACTGGTTTCCAGTGGAAATGGATGAAGTATCGATCGTGACGTCGACGGCGCCTGTCTCAGGCGCGTCTGGGTCCCAATTGATGTTTGCAGACCAAGACTTGATCTCACCAGAAAAGGCCTCGCCATTATACTGGCCTGCGAAAGCGATTTTGGAAGCTTCGTAATCTACAATCCAATTGGCTTCGATGCCCGGCTCGGTTTGGGCTGAGTTCGAAGAGGCTTCAGAGTGTTCGGCGATGGCAGGAGATACGGCTACCATTCCTAAGACGAGGGCTGCGCGGCTCGTTGCGGCGAGGCTCGTGCGCGATTTAGCGGCTATTTCAAAAAGTGCGGGTAGAATGCATTGCATAACACTCTCCTTATTAGAGATTTCTTGTTTCATTTGGCCGAGAAAAGACAAACCAAGCCATCAAACTCGACTGCGAACACTCATTTGTCGAAGGAGGGCGCAAAAGGGTTCAATCAAACCCTGAAAAAAGACGCCTCACTCGCAGTTCCAAGTCTGTTGTAGCAAACCAGCTCCGAAAATGGGGTCTTTTCCCGCAGGGCCAATATCCTTGATTGAAGCGGCAATCTGGCGCCGAACCTCTCGAACGTTCGCGCTTTCTTTAATGTCTGGATGTGTTGCGATGAGCGCAGTCACAAACGGCGCAGCCATCGACGTTCCAGATAGAAATTTTCCGCCTGAAACAGATGGCAGATAGATATCGACACCAGGTGCAGCGTACTCAATGTGTCGCCCCTGGACCGCGCGATCATAGACTTCAAGGTCTTGATCTATTGCAGTGACAGCGATCACGTCGTCAAATGCTGCAGGGTAGAGGGGCGGCGCTTCTGGACCGCTATTTCCCGCCGCAGCAACGATAATCATTCCTTCCGAAGTCGCTTTTGTTATCGCGCGATTGAGGAGGGCGTTGTTCGGGCCGGCGAGACTGATATTAACGAGCTTCACATTTGCTTCTGCGAGCCAGTTTAGGGCGAGCAAAATTCGTTTGGCCCCTGCGCCTTGCACATCCTCAAATGAACTCAAGACCGAGGCGACATGAAGATGAGACGTCTGCAGTCGCCCATTGCCAACAAGAATCTCTGCGACCGCTGTTCCATGTTCGCTTGCCCCTGAAAAGCGATCGGTAAAATCCCTTTGGACGATCTCGATATTTGAGGGGTCCGTTAGCGTGTCAGACAAAGCGCCATCGATGATTCCTATCGATAGACGCGCATCACATCCCTCGACTGGCCACCCGAGAACGCCAGAGGCATACTCAAATCTCGTATGCTGCGAATTGCTCTGCACAGTAAAGAGATGATCAACCCCAGCGATAGCGCTTGGCTCCAACTTTATCATATCGCTGATCGCAACTGCACCGCTCACGCCTGTTGGGCGCTCAAAATCGAGCATGAGTAGGCCGAGACCCGTGAGCGCGGTCCGCTCATTTAATGAGTATCCCCTTCGAGTCGCCTTGATCGTAAGGTCATTTGCCGCCTGTGCCGTGTCGACTAAGACGACAATGTTTGTCTCGTTCGCAAGATACAGCTCAGGCGCCTGTTCAAACGAGCTCGTCGTGGGGGGAGGGGTTTGGCAGGCGCTGACAAGACCGAACAGAAGGATCGTTAGAATGAGGGTTTCGACACTACGCATCTCTGACTTTCTTTAAGTTTTGCGGATTCTCACTCCTCAGTCGAACATACAAGCCGAAAGGTTCAATTCTAGATCCAGCAGCGCGCGGACGCATGAGCGCTGTTACGAAAATCCATGTGTATCAAAATCGTTTGGAATAGCTCAAAAAGAAACGGGTCGTGTCTGCCGCAAAGGCCTCGGCCGAATAATGCGCCGCTTTGAACGTGATCGCGGATCTGCCAAATGTTCCTCTGATTTGAGCGTTGAACTCTTGTCCTAGTTCAGCACGATCAGTTTCAGCGACGAAATCATGGAACGCCGCGAATGCAGAGACATTTCGAAACGGTGCCACGCGCCCAAAGTTCCAGGCGGTTTTGATTTCGAGGTCCCTAAGGCCGCTCGCCGGGGTTGTGGTAAAAATGTCTGCAGCTCCCTGAAACGCGTGTTGGGTGCCAAGTGGGGTTTGAAACGCCTGCTCGTCATTTCCTTCAAACACTTCATATCGCACTGACAGTGTGGCCGGTCCTGCAAAACCGCTCGCGCTGATGACGTAATAGTCTAAGTCAAACGTGGCTGGATTATCCCCGTACTCTGTTTGACGTGCAATAGCGGCCTCCCAGTCAACTCCGTATGGATCCCGGTGCATTCGTCCTTCCAGACGCAATCCCGTCGTTGCACTAGAGGCCGCGTTTGATGTCAGCGCGTCCTCGCCTGTCGATAAATCGAATGCATAGTGAAAAACACCCAGCCGCGCGCCAGCCACTGGCAAGTTGAGATTTGCGTAAAAGGAATCGCCTTCAAACACCCCTTGGGGATTTTCTTCGCCCAGAATACGGTTGACCCGGTTAAAATAGCCGATCTGAAGCGTGGCGCTGCTGAGTATCTCGCTCGCAAAGTGCACCCCATCAAAAGTCTGATCGTTTTGCCGAAAGCTGGCAGATCCGATGAACCTTTCATCGTCAATGGACAGTTTCTGACGCCCCAAAGTGATGAACGTGTGCGGTGATGGCTTGTATTGGATTTGTAAACGATTGAGCTCAGCGCCTTCAGGGTCTGCAATAAGGGGGCGGTTTGGTTTGACGCCGCGGCCATCATCATAGTCGTCTTGCAGCGCAAAGATGAATTCGCCCTCAATAATTGCGGTCAGGTTTTCAAGCGGGCGAAGCTCGACCGCGGGTCGCACCAGCAAGGTCAATCCTACACCGTCGTCTTCAACTTGCCCATCTGATACGGTTTCCAGACGCAATAGGCTTTCACCGAAGACCACAAGGCGCTTTGTGTCTTCGGAGGCGTCCACTGTTTTCTGGCTTAGACCAGCGAGCAAGCCCAACAATGCGAATTTGATCAAGGCATCCGACAAAGCAGCTCCAAATCTAATGACGCTTGTCTCAAAGCTTTAAAGCCTGCCAAACTTATCGCGGGATCCATCGCAAATCGAGGAATAAAACACGCAAGCTGCTCGTCTTTGATAAAAAGTTGAACTTTTTCTCTCTCTTATGCGACACAGTCTTAGTAACCCGTCATACGCTTTCGAGATATAGCTAGGAGACCCCTAAGTGTCAGAGCCATTTGAAAACCTCTCTGATGACGCAAAAAGCGCAATCCTGCTTGATTACGTCAAAGGCCGATTAGGCGTTGAAGATACCGCTGCTGTAGAGGCAGCCATTGAGAGAAATCCCCACCTAAGTCGGGAGGTCTCGTACTACGAAAACCTTTCCAAAGCGAGCGAGCCGGCGCCGCGACCTTTGGATCACGAGTTTTCCTGGGCAAAACTATCCAAAGCTGTTGACGCTTTGCCCAGCACCAAAGCGTCGATACCAAGAGCAGCGAATGATAATCGCGTCTCACTATGGCGCGCCGCGGCGTTTGCTTTCGGGGTTCTCGCGATTGGTCAGTCTGTGGTGCTTTTTAGTCAGACGGACAAAGCCGGTACTGATGCCGAACTCTATATGCCGGTTACAGAGACTGCGGAGTTGGAGGCGAATATCCTGTTCACACCGGAAGCTTCAAGTCGCGAGATCACCGAATTGTTGAACAAACTCGATGCCGAAATTGTCGGCGGACCATCAGCAATGGGTCTCTATGAAATCCGATTCCGAGATGCTGAGAGCTTGGAGGCAGGTTTGACGGATTTACGCCAAGATTCGCAACTCGTAGCGAACGTAAGCGCGAAGTAAAACGGAGCTGCTCGAAGCGCGTCTCTTTATCCAAGCCCCCTAAACAGACTGAGATAAGCAACGCATGAGGAGCTTCTTGGCATGCATGATGCGTGTTTTAATTGTCCCCAGCGGGCATTTTTCGATTTCTGCGACCTCTGCATAAGTAAGATCCTCAAAAAATGCCATTTGGATGGCAGCCTTATGTGTGGGACTGAGCGCGTCTATACAGGCCCGAACACGCTCTACGTTTTGAAACGCTTGTAACTCTTGTTCTGGCGTGGGCGCGTCGTCGGCTGTGTCCAAATCTGGATCGGCGTGTACCACGCGTGCACCCCGTCGGTTCTGATCAATCGCCTTGTTGCGGGCGATGCTATAGATCCAAGACTTGACGCTCGAGCGACCCTGAAATCGCTCTGCCGATTGCCACACATCGATCATCGTTTCGTGCACGATGTCGGCAGCATTCTCTTTGTCGGCAATCCAGTTTTCTACAAAACGGCGTAGACCAGGTGCATGTCGATCATACAATTCACGCAATGCCCGTTTATCGCCGCTTGAAACTTGCGAAATAAGGTCGGAATCTTTCGTGCTTGGCATGATGCTATAGCCTCCACTGACGACCAATCTAGCTTAGACAAATTTTTCATCTGCCGTGATAAAATCACGCCTCGCAAAGCATGCTTCTACCATTTCTGATCTCCAGGCCAATGCATATGCCCCGATATATGCAAACTATTGATGTTTTTAATCGACGGCGTGTTTTCGAAATACAAAAGACTTTCGCGATTTCTAGGTGCTGCCAGTTGTCGGAGAGACTTCGAGTTTGGTCAGTACCAGTTCTGTAATCCAGTTTCTTGTTTGGTCTGCAGGCAAGGCTTCAATCACGTCTTTTGAGAGCATTTCGCGTCCGATTGCCTCGCCAATCGCGGTCATTGTCGCGATCGTTTGAATGCCAGAGATTAGGGATGGGGTCGCAATATGGGCACGTCCGCTTTGTTCGAGTTTTTGCTTTAGCTTGGCACCAATGGTGCGGCTTTGTTGCGCGAGTGCATCTCGTTGATCGTTATGTTTGGCGAGCAACAACCAAGCGACGAGTTTTGCGTTCTCTGGGCGCGCATAGACATCAAAAACGACATCAATAATGGGTTGAGCGACGTCTCCGCTAAAGTCAATTGCCTCCAACAACCGTTCAATCTCTGCGGCAAGCCGCCGGCTTATTTCGAGTGCAAGTTCACCATGCAGATTGGCGATGCTGCCGAAATGGTGATTGATCAGTGAGTGCCCAATGCCAGCGCGTTCGGCAATGTCCATGAGCTTGAGCCCATGCGGACCGATCTCGAGTAGCAGTTCTTCCGCTGCGTTCAGGATATCTGTGCGAGCCTGCTCAGGAGAACGACGAAGACGTTTCTTTTTTGCAGTTGCGACCTGATCTGACATTCTGTGCCCCTTTAAAACTCAAGCACTTAAGCTTTAGCGCAATGAATTCAGCTGTCTGCAGCAATTTCAAAGCATCGTTCTCTCAGCAAACCAAAATGCACCAGACGCGGTTATCACAAATGCTATGGCAGCGGGTAATCCGCGTGTCGATTTTTCAAGGAGTGGAATGAACCGCACGATCCATGCAAGTGCGATTGCTACGCCAATCAGCAAGAGCTGACCGACTTCCACGCCAATGTTGAAAGTGACGAGAGCGAGTAAGAGCGAGTCCGTCTCGCTAAACGCTTCTTGTAGCCCTCCAGCAAAGCCAAATCCATGTGCAAGGCCGAGACTAGCGGTCAGGATTATGGATGAGGCGGAAAACTCTGTATGGCTTGGCGAAGATAAAGACAGGTAAGCAAGCGTGAGCAGGATGGCTCCTATCCAGAATGCGGGCGCCAAACCTGCACCGGCGATCGAGCTACCAATCCACGCAAGCCCGACCAACAAACCGGAAGCTGCAACGAGCATCCAGCTTTGTGCAGAATAGAATTTCCGCAGGGCGACTACGCCCAAAAGCCAAATGGTGAGCGCAATGAGCGATTCCACGAGTGTGCTATTTGTCGTTACAATGCCGGTCGTCGCGGCCGCCAATGAAAGCGAATGACCAATCGTGAACCCGGTGACGACCATAAACAGATCGCGCGTGGATTTAGCGATCAAGAGGAGGCCCAGCACAAAGAAGATATGGTCTGGACCACTCAGGATATGCTCGATGCCAATCACGAAGAATGACGGCCTGTGAGCTTCTTTGTCGCTGGATGGCTCTTGAAAAATACTCGCTGTACGCTGACTTGTGGTCACAACGGTCTCAAACACGTTTCCATCGGACAAATAGGCCCGAACGAAATGCAGGTGACGCGCAGAATACTCGAAGAATGCATCATATTGCATGCTCAGTGTGTCGATCTCTCCCGTTCCGGGGCAACTGAATCTTACTTCGAAAATCAGTGTGTCTGGCGTACCAACCAATGTTTGGGGCATACCGATGCGGTCACATTCAGCGCTGCCTTCTTGCAAACTTAGATTTTGGACAACGTAATCGGTTGCGGCTTCAAAGGCTGTCTGATCGACGGCATCGCGAAGAAGCAGCGTGGTTATTCTTGCAGGTATCCGGACCCTCGCAATAATCTCAGTGTCGTCGGCAATGCTCCAATCCGAGTAGGAAACGCTCTTACTATGAGCGTTCGCCATTTGTGGCCCGAGCACCAGGCAGGTCAGAGCGTAAAGACATGCCATCAAAAAGTGGCGAATGGTCATTGTTCAATCTCAGCGCGTGTTTCAAGCCAGTCCAAATAGTCTCTAAAGGCCTGGTCGCCTAAGGCGCGCCGGTATGCAAACTCTATGTCCGAGATGTTGGATGCGTAATCGGGAACTGTTGAAGGTCGAAGCGCGGCGACCATGAACACGTCTCCTGAGGACGCGGTAAAGGTTTCGCCAACCGGGGTCTGAAGCGCGGTTTCTATGGCAGTAGGGCCGAGATAATTGCTCAGCGTCGAAACCGGGAGAAGTGCGTTTGGAATCGACAGTGCACCGTCTTGAGTTAGAGATTCCAATCGCATTTGCGGTTGAGAACGAAAGAAGTCAGCATTCTCTTCATACCAAGCGCGAATATCGGCCTCATCAAGGGGGTCGCTTTGGGTTGGCTTTAACACATGGTCGACGACGCTGGCGACAATGGTGTTTCGAACGTTTCGATCTTGCTCAACCAGACCAATCTCGATGCCGCGCTGCACTAGCAATTCTTGCTCAATCAAGCGCGCCAAGACCCGGTCTTCGTCTTCTTGTGTTATCGGCGAGCGCTTATCGTTGGCCACAGCCACCAAGGCTCGATCAAGTTCACTTTGCTCGATCGGGTGTCCATTGACGGTCACCACAGCCGTCGGATCAGATGATCCAGGACGTTGAATGGATGGACTGAGCGCCAATACAACGCCAATCACGGTGGCGGAAACCAGGCCAACCGCCGTTATTGTTGAGGATGTCATTCGCCTGCCCAAGTCAGATAAATTGGCGACGACCAAGCGCGTTCTTCGACCGGGTCGAGACAATCATCGTCGCGATCGGTGCGCCAGTCAGCTCGGCAAAGATTGACCTTGATACACTTGCCGGTTTCATCGCGTTCACACTCAAGTGGGTCAGCATTAATCGCTTCAGTTTCCTCCTGAATGGCGCGGACATAATAGGTCGTATCCCGCGCACCGCTTACATATTCAGGATCGGTGAAAGTCACTGAACAGCCGTCTTGAGATGGTGGGCATTCGAATACACGCCATGGGTCCTCAATCAGCTCACCCACCGGTTCACCCTGATAGGATTGTGGTTGGATGCGAACCACTTCCAGACGTGTAATCAGGTGGCGTTCGTTTGAAGGGTTGTAGCATTCCCCTGCACACAAATCCTGGACCCGGTCAGCAGGCAGCCCATTGGCAGTGAAGTCCGGGCAGCCCGGAAGCTGTTTGAATGCACCCACAGCGCGCGCCGTAAAGCTTGGCTCGCTTGCAGCTTCTGTCTTCGCGCCCATCGGCACCGAGACATCGCCGTCGATCTTATCAAACCACAGAAGAATACGTGGACCTGACGTGGCATACGTCTCGCGCCGTTTCATGGCGTCCCAGATTTCTGATCTCGAGCGGCCCTCGGTGTGCACAGCTGCGAGACCGCCGGTCAGCCAATATGAGGCTTGGCGTTCCAGCTCTGTGAGTCCAAACCCCGCTTGTTGAGCGAGCTGTGCTTGCGTCATTGGGGTCGACATGGAAATCGGCTCGCTCTGTGGCAAAATTCGATCGCGCCATTGTTCGCTAATTGGACCGCTCATCTCGGTTGTGCGGAAGCGGTCGAGCTCTTTGTAGCCGGTGCCAGCTCGCGCGCGGTGGTTGTCACTCGAACCAATAAATCCCCAGTGAAAGCGGTTCGGATCATCCTCGCCTTTGTCGAAGTTTGAGATTGCCAGGCCATACTGTACTGATGTCATCGGGCGGTGGTTGAGTGGCGGTAAGAAGCAATCCAAACACTGGCCGGAATCCAGCCAGTCTTCAGAAGCCGCGCCAGGGACTGTCAGGTGATAGGCAACGCCCATACTCGCCGCATCGGCGCGGGTCTGTACAGCCCGCTCCGAACAGGTCTCAGCGCTTTCTCCGTCGCTCAAACAACGGCTTTCAATGATTTCACCCGCGAGCCAACAGGCCGGCGTATAGTCTTCGCTCGGTTCCGGGCATTCAATGATGATGTCATCGCCGACTTGGCGAATGTCGAGGGCGCGCCAATCGCGATACTCTTCGGAATTGCCGTGGCCGGAATAGATTTCCATCAATTCCTGTGCGTCCGGACGCATTTCTTCCAAGAGCTGCTTATCAAAGCTGGTGCCAGGCGGGGTATAATACCCCCAACTCGTACCATGCGGGATGAGTAGATAATCAAGCCCTTGGCTCTCTAGCTTCTCCACCAAATCTGCAGGCGTGGTGGCAACTTCAACGCAATCTACGGGCAAGTCTTTAGAGGCAATGCCGGGCTCACACAGGGGCGTTTCCTGGACCTCTTTGATGAAGGCTGTGAAGTCGAAATAAGTCTGGCGATTGCTCCAGTCCGCATAGGCAACACCCGGTGGAATAATGTTGGACTCGCGAAGCCCGGTGAATGCAGCGCCCTGGGCCGCGATCGCGCGTTGAGACACATCTTCATCCCCGAGCCCTTCGAAGATCACATTCTTATGTCCATAGTGCTGTTCCGGGATCCGTCCGACCTGGGTCCACTCAAATCCGATGTATGACACCAAGTCGGGATTGCTTTGATCGCCCGAGACCGCATTACACTGACGAATAGAGTCTTTCGTCGCTTGCCACTTGCGCGGTGTTGCTGCTTCGGCATGGTCTGTGATGGACCAGAAATCGATTGCCGAACAATAACGCGCATAATCACATGCATCTGCGATCGGGTGCGCGCCTTCGCCGCCAAGCATCGGAAGCGCAGCAATAAAGGCATCCGTAGAGTAGGTGGTGTGCACATGAAGGTCGCCGAACACGATTTGCTTTGGTCGGCTGATGCCAAACGTTTCTGCCGCTGCGCGCTGGGCTTCAACACGCTCAGAGATAACCGGCTTGGGGATCTCAGCGCCGAGTATATCTCCCGGTGCTTTTAGGTTGCCAAATCCGCCGCTGCGCACGCCAAGGAATGTATAAATGGCTGCGCCAAGCGCCAAGACTAAGAGGATGATGCCAATCCGAATGGGCCACTTCACGTTTCGATTCTCCCGTATTTTTACAGGTCGGGCTACGTACTGTTGTCAATTTTGTCAATAAGTTGGAAGTGACTTGAATGAGCTCACACCCATTGCAGGCTCTCAAGCGCTGCGGCCACGCTAATTCGATTGTGAGACCCAAGAGGAGCGGGGAGTAGATCATTCGCGCGCTCGAGGTGTCGGTTGAGCGTGTTGCGGTGCAGGTCCAATGCTTTTGCTGCAGTGGCGCCATTGCAGCCTTCCTTCAAATAGACCCGCACACTCTCGCGCAATTCCGCAGGCGAATCAAAAAGACGACCAAGCGTGTTTTGCGCGAAGGACATGTATTCAGGATGTTTGATGACGAGATCGGCAAGCTCAGTATCTTCGTAAGAGACGATCAAATCGTCCATTGCGCTTTGGATGAGCGTTCTCTGGGCTGACGACGCGGACTTGTGGCTTTCCTTAAACCCAAAGAAGCCCTGGGCGGGGCGGCCGAGCGCAAGTTTGACCCCATCTTGATGGATTGCTGACGCTGCCTCTTTGGCGATCGGTGTCGGCAACCAAATCCACAAGGTAGACGGCGCGGGCTTAATCCGCAGCGATTGCTTCTCAGCTGCTAAAAACTCCAACTGGTCAGCCGCAGAGTCGAGTAATTCATCGTAATCACTCGTCAAATCACTCCAAAGGATAACTGCCTGGTGCGAGCGGTCCAAACGATAGGCCAATCGATGGCGCGCTTTGTCGGGGTCGCGCAAAGTTCCATCAAGAACATCCATTACGGCCTGATACTGCAGATCAGGAGACCGACGGGCGAATGCGGCGCGCTCATCATCGATCATCGCAGACAAAAGATCGATCGAGTTTTGGGAGAATGTGTTGATTTGCTGGGCGGAGTATTCAAGCAGACGTTCAAGCTCCTCTTTGTCGGATGTGACCTGAAACGCCACCGTCATCCATTCGCGCCAAGCGACGATTTGGGCGGCCCGGTATCCGTTCAAAATGGTTTCGGGGCGACCACGGCGAATTTGCTCGCGTATCTGAAGCCTGATTTCCGGATCAATATAGGGCTCCACCGGACGATCGGGCGCCTTCACGGTTGAGGAGGCCCAGTGCAAAATGCTGAGCATATTGTAACGCCGAATTGAGGTGTTTGTCGAAGGATCGTTTAGCGTATCAAAGGCCGAATGAAGCGCGTCCTGAAGCTGGCTTTGCCAATCGGTGTCGGTATCCAAGACAAAGCGTGCGCCCTCACGCATGAGTTCTATCGTTCGCGCTTCAATTGGTGCGTCTTGCATTCTTAAATTCATCCTATGGTGCAGAGTGCACATACCAAATAGGGCGAAATTGTTCAAATGTGGTTTCATGAAAGACCAGATTTGAAAGGATCTTCACCATGTCTGATCTGAAAGACCACGTATTTGATGTACTGATTATCGGTGCTGGTATCTCCGGCATTGGCTGCGCTTGTCATTTAAAGCGCGAACTCCCCGGCAAAACTTTCGCCATTCTAGAAGCGCGCGCCGATCTCGGGGGGACATGGGACCTGTTTAAATATCCCGGTATTCGTTCTGACTCAGATCTGCATACGTTTTCATATGAGTTTAAGCCCTGGTCGAATCCTAACTCGATTGCTTCTGGCGAAGAGATTATGGCTTACTTGCGTGAGACTGTGGAAGAGTATGGCTTGGACCAGGATATCAACTACAACCACAAAGTCGTAGCCGCCAATTGGGATAGCCAAGTCTCGCGCTGGTCCTTGGTCCTCGAAACACCAAATGGCCGCGTCTCGGTTCAATGCCGTTGGTTGTTCTCCGCCACAGGCTACTATGATTACGAGCAGGGCTTCCGACCCGACTTCAAGAATGAAAATGCGTTCCGCGGTCCGCTCATCCACCCTCAGCACTGGCCAGAGAATTTCGATTATGCGGACAAGAAGATCGCGGTCATCGGAAGCGGCGCCACGGCTGTGACGCTTGTGCCCGCCATGGCCAAGACGGCAAAGCACGTCACGCAAATCCAGCGGACACCAACTTATATCTTGTCGCGCCCAAGCCAGGACAAGCTTGCGAAACGACTGCATTCATGGCTGCCCGCGAAATGGGCGCATGCTTTGACGCGTTGGAAAAACACCCGCCTTCAACGGTATTTCTTTTTGTTCTGTCAGCGCTTCCCGCAACGTGCGAGAAATCTGATCCGCAAAGCCAATGAGAAAATGTTGCCGGCTGATTACCCGGTCGATGTTCACTTCAACCCGCCCTATAATCCATGGGATCAGCGCCTATGCGCTGTCCCTGATGGCGACTTGTTCAGATCGCTTAGGTCCGGCGAAGCGTCCATCGTCACAGGTCATATCGATCAATTTGAATCCAATGGCGTTCGGCTTAGAAATGGCGAACTGGTTGAGGCAGATGCCATTATCATTGCCACAGGCCTAAAAGTGAAAATGCTGGGCGGCATTTCAATCACAATGGATGGTGTGCCCGTGAGTGTTACAGACAGCTTCGTCTTCCGAGGCATGATGCTGAGCGATGTGCCAAACTACGCTTTTGCCATCGGCTACACGAACTCGTCCTGGACGCTTAAAGTCGATATAATCTGCAAGTATCTTTGTAATCTCATCAAAGAGATGGACGCGCAGGGCAAAGAGATTTGCGTTGCCAATCGACCAAGCGAGGGCATGGAGGCGCGTCCTTTGCTTGATTTCCAAGCCGGTTATGTAAAACGCGCGCTGCACGAACTCCCCAAACAAGGTCCAGCCTATCCATGGGAGATGACGCTTGACTATATGGCCGATCGCCGATCTTTGCGCGATAAGCCCGTACTCGATCCTGCGCTCACACTTTCAGATTCGATGGTTCCGGTCCCTAACCTGGAGGTCGCATAATGATCATGTTCGAAGAAGAGGTCTGCGTTGTTACAGGTGCGGGCGGCGGTATCGGCCGAGAGCTCGCGATTGGGCTGGCAAAGGCCGGAGCTTATCTCGCTATCTCAGATATCAACGAGGCCGGTTTAGAGGAAACTGCCTCTGAGGTCCGCAAGCATACAGCCAAGGTGCATGTTGCGCGCCTAAACGTTGCTGACCGTACTGCCATCTACGATTACCGCAACGAAGTGTTCTCCTACTTCGGCATCGTTCACCAACTCTACAATAATGCCGGTGTGAGCGGCATGGGCGGGCTCAATGAAATGAGCGATGAGGCGATCCAACGCGTTATCGACATCAATCTTATGGGCGTACTCCACGGGTCGCGCGCCTTCTTGCCAGATCTGATTGAAAGCGGCGCTGGGAAGCTGGTCAATATATCCAGTCTGAACGGCTTTGCGGGCATGCCGGGATTGGCGATCTATTGCACCACGAAGTTTGGTGTACGCGGGCTGACCGAAGCGTTGCGCGCAGACGCCCTTTTTAACAACCAATCCGTGCAAATTGTCTGTGTTCACCCCGGTGGGATCAAAACGAATATTGCACGGGCCAATTTCGAAGATTTTGATGACGTGCCTGAAGAAGAGGTCGAGCAAAGAAAAAAGCATCTCGACTTTTATGAGACGAAACTGCTGACCTATCCAGCTGAGAAAGCTGCGCAAGACATTCTGAAAGGCGTTGCAAAAGGACGGCACAGAATTGTTATCACGCCAGAAGCGAAACGCCTGGATTTTATCACGAGATTACTGCCGGAAAAATACCTAAACATCGTCGATAAACAAATGAAACGCGCATTGGCATAAAGCGCGTCAATCAGGGAGGTCAAAGACATGCTATCACGGCGTAACCTTTTAGTTGGCGCTGGAGCCGCAACATTGCTGGCAGGCGGGGCAAGCGTCCTTCATTTATCTCGTTTGCGCCGTGATATTCGCGCCCCTCTTTTGTACGCCTACGGAATTTATGAGTATGCGAACCGCCTGCAGGTTATTTCAGGACAGGTCGACCGACCCGGCCTCGTCAATGCTGAGGACGCCCGCAGACAGCATCCCGACTGGGAGGGTGGACCGCTTCTCAATCGTGAAATCCATATGCGCAATCTGACCGATCATACCCGCCGTGAGATCACAACGGCCAACAATGACACGCTCTACACATCAGCGGTTCTGGATATCTCAAAAGGCCCGGTTGAGGTGACTGTGCCAGATGTGGTGGAACGGTATCTGTCCGTCGCTTTCATGGATCCTTTCAATGATCAAATCGCTTACATCGGAACGCGCGCCACAAATGGGCAAGGTGGCCGATTTTGGGTGATCGGGCCGAAGCAGACCCCCGACATCCCGGACGAAGTCACACCTATTTTTGCAACCGCAAACGACTTGTGGATGCTTGGTCGAGTTTTTGTAGCGGGCCACAGCGATCTTGAAGCAGCCCGCGCCGTTCAGTCTCAGATAAAGGCGCGCCCGGTCGACCCTGCCAATCTTGGATCTGGTTTTATCACCGAATCCTCTGACACGCCCGACGCAGCAACCTTCTTGGCGCTGACCAATGAGGTGCTCGGTCGCTCCCCAATCACGGGCCACGCAGAGCGCGCCGCACAGTTTTCCGATTTTGGCATTCAGCCGGGCAATCTCGACGCGTTTGCAGCCCTTTCGGCCGCGAAGCAGTTTGCTTGGGGGCGGGGTATCGAGCAGGTCGAGAACGAGGTAATGAAGGTTACGCGCGAAGAGCGTGCCAAAACTATTGGCTGGACCAAGCCGCCGAAAATTCTAGGCAACTACGGTACCAATGATGAGGTTCGAGCCGGGGTAACGATTATCGGATTTGGCGCCCTGACTACAGAAGAGGCTATGTATTTTGGGGGCGTGACGGACAGTAATGGTGATCCGCTTGATGGGACGAAGTCATACAAAATGGTGATCCCAGCATCGGGCATTCCCGTCAGTGCATTTTGGTCTCTCAGCATGTACGAAGAAGATGAGCTACAGCGGCTTTATTTCTACGAGAATGAACTCAATCGATACTCTATCAACTCCAGTAGTGAGGATCTCACATACCAGCCCGATGGCTCAATTGTTCTCGCACTTCAGCCCACACGACCTGACGATCCAAGCCTGGTATGGATGCCGACCCCGAACGGGCCCTTCCAGTGTGTGTTTCGGACTTATTTGCCCGAGGCCTCTATTATGAGCGGAGACTGGCAGCCGCCTCAAATTATGCCGGTTTGATGAAAGAGCGGACGGGGCAGGGCTCGTCGTTTTGTGCCTTACTGTTTCGATCACTAGGACCTGCGCTGGTGGGTCGGCGAGAATTGGACAGAGGGCGACCAATTGGAGATCGGTTGTAATTCGATCTCAGTCGCATAGCTCACGATAGTGCCATCAGTGACAATGATATCTGAAAAATAGTTTGCAATCTTTTCGCCTGCTTGTTTCTTTTCATTGATACGATTTATCTAAATCGCAAAAGAAGCTCACCCATCGCCAGTATTCAGTTTGAATGCAAACTCAGTGCGAGGCTTTGGAAAGAGACTCAAAACCGATATGAAGACGCTAGGGATAGGATCAACCGTTTCGTTCCCATGACGGACAAAGACCAGATAGGGGTAGGGCCGCTTGGATGCCTAAAGCGAATTCACAGCCGACAGATGACTCGACCGGGCGATTCAAAGAGCGCCAAGCACAAATCGTGATGGAAGCGATCAGCATCCTCAATAAAAAAGGCATAGCCAGTATGATGATGTCGGACGTTGCCGCTCAACTCGAGCTCGCACCGACGGCCGTGTTTTACTATTATAAGAACAAAGAGGATCTTGCAGCCGCCTGTATGAAATCCGGGCTCGCACGCTTCCATACGATGATTGATGCGGTTGAAAGCGTTGAAGAACCTGATCGCGTGCGTGCATTTGTGAACCATTATTTTGCTCAATTGCAGCTTATCGCAGAAGGCAAGGCGCCTGCGCTGCCGCTCTTCAACGAAATCCGCGCGCTTAGTGATGAGGCGGTCAACAAAGAATACGTGCGAATGTTCAAGCGCTTGCGGGGGCTTGTTGATGCCTCAGCACCCACCAAACTTGGCCGGCTTGATCGCAATATCCGCACCCATCAATTGCTGACCCAGATTCTTTGGGCTGATACTTGGGTCAAAAGATATGAACCGGGTGAATTCGCTCGCTTAGCCAAACGCTTCTATGATATTCTGGCCAACGGATATCTAAAAGGTGAGGCTCCAAAAGGCTTGCCGCGCGCCAAACCAGTTAATCGTGTTCTCAATGTCGAAGATGCAGGCACCGAACGGATCCTGCAAACGGCAACTCAATTGATCAATACAAGAGGCTATAAATCTGCTTCGATCGAAAAAATCGCCGCACGTCTGTCGCTCACAAAAGGTGCAGTCTATTACCACTATGCAAGCAAAGAAGATCTTGCCAAAGCCTGCTTCGATCGCTCGGTGGACCTCATCCTGAATGCGAAAGCCGTTGGCGATAAAGATGGTCAAACCGCGTCTGACCGCCTGATCATCACACTGTCTCTTTTGATGGAGCATCAACTCGATAAGAATGTGCCGATTATTCGCCTTTCTGCCCTTGCCAGCATGCCCCGAGAGCTGCGCATTAAAGTCTATAACCGGTTCGAGAAACTGACACTCGGCTTTGCAAGCCTAATCTCTGATGGCATAGCAGATGGGTCGATGCGAGCCATTGATCCGTTCGTCGGGGCCAGCATCATGACTGGTGTGTTGATGGCCGCCACCGAGGCTCAGTTCTGGGCTACGGACCTTACCGCAAAGAATGTGAGCAAGCTCTATGTCCGTCCAGTGATTTTAGGATCGCTTGTCTAAATGCTTTGGTCGTAACGGGCCGTTTTTAGATAAAAAAAGTGGATGCGCTCGGGTCATGCCAAACCCTAACGCATCCACAAGTACGGAGCTTAAATACGATCCCCAGTAGATCGAACCGCCCGAGAGACAGTGCCTGGACCGACGCTAATTCGTCCAAGCGGTTACCTGCTCCGTCGGAGCTTGATTAGAACCTCCGCGTTGCGCGTACGCCATACGTGCGCGGACGAATGAACCGGCCAACCAAAGACCCTACGGTACCAGAGACGCCTGGCAGTGCATCCCCGGACGTGCTGGTCAGGACCATTTCATCGGTAAGGTTTTGACCCCAGAGCTCAGCCTCCCACAGGCCGTCCGCTGACTCGATGCCGATGCTGGCATTGAAGAGAGAATAGGCTTCCTGGATCGAACGGTCATCGAGATCTTCATCGACATTGTGCTCGTCTTCGTAAGCCCATGTTCCCGTTGCCGTCCAATTCAGGCTCTCGGTCAATGGCAAGACAATGCGAGCGCTTTGGCTGCTACGCCATTCTGGAGTGTTTTGGCCGCGAAGACCGGTCAGATCGCAAAGGCTCGGGTTAATTTCATTGCGTGGAATGTCGCCAACCGCCGGGCAGGGAGACCCGGGGAACGAGATAAACTCAGAGTCCAGATATGTGATAGCACCGTTCAGAGAGAGCCAGTTCGTCGGTTGAGCGACATATTCGAGTTCAACGCCTTTGTTTTCAAGTTCGCCTGCATTCTGCACGAATGTCCCAGTAACGCCCGATGGATCGGTTTGCGGGTTCGATGCGATCAGCTGTAGATCTTCGAAATTGGTTTGGAAGAAAGCGACATTGGCCTGTAGGCGATTGCCGAACCATGTCGATTTCACGCCAACCTCATAGTTGAGCGATGTCTCTTCATCAAAGGTCCGCGGAATGGTCGCAACCCGGATCGGGCGAGCATTGATCCCGGGCGACTTATAGCCAGTGGCGACGCGCGCGTAAGCGAGGAAATCATCGGAGCCGAGGAAGTTATCAAAGGCATATTGCGTGCTGGCCGACCAGGTGAAGTTGGAGTTGTCCACACTGTCGGTGAAAGCCTGCGAGCCAAAGATAATCCCCAGTCCATTCACGCGCGCGCCGTCTGGGAGGAACTGTACACCCGGCCGGTTCACGCCAGCAGCGGCCAGAATGGCTTCAGATTCTTCGTCAAAGCGGAAAATGTCTTTGACCGCTTCCTTTGAGTCCTCTGACGCCCGGCCACCAAGCGTGACCGACAAGTTATCGGTGACGTTTGCCGTAACCTGCGCATAGGCAGAATAGTTTTCCGTATCTTGCGTCCATTGATCGTTGCGACCAAAACCGCCGCAAAGGGATCGCCCTTCCACTGTATCGGGGATAAGACCGTTTACCACGCGCCCTTCGACAAGATTTGTATACATACAGCCCGGCAACAGGAACTCGGATTGTTGGCGGAAGAAGGCGTCATCTTTGAAGTAATAAAGACCGGCAACATATTCGAAGAATTGATCGCCTGGGGAGGTGATCTGGAGTTCGATTGTCGTCGTTTGGCGATCTTCATCTTGTCCGGGTGAACGGAAAGTTGGGACGCCGACCTCCATCAAATCACTGATTTGCGTCGAGTCGAAATCGCGGACCGCGGCAGTCGCGGTCAGCGTGTGACCTTCAAACGCGCCTTGCAAATCATAGATGCCGCGAAGCGAAACGCCCCAATGGTCGAACTCTTCGACGCTTTGACCAATACCGGACGAGATATTGTCCAGCCGCTCGCCAAGGCCGCGCGGGCCGCCACCTGCTTGCACAGGATAGACAAGGTTGCGGTCGAGACCGAGCGCCGTTGCGGTGCGGTCCCATACAGTCAGCGCGGAGTCGGAGATGTCGATCCACTCGCCGCCGCAACACTCGGCTTCGACATGGGTGTAATCAATTAGAAAATCGAGTTCGAAATCTTCATTCACTTCGAAAATGGTGCGCGAACGCAAGCCATATTCCGAGCGGCTATTGGTATTGCCGCCTTGTTTGAGTTCAAGCCAACCTGAATCATCACGCGACCAGAAGGAGAGGCGTGAGCTGATCGTGTCGGTCAAGCCGCCGCTTACCATTCCAGAAAACTCTCTTGCATCAAAGTTCCCAATGCTTCCTGAGAAACGGGCCTCAAAGTCCTGGCTTGGCCTTTGAGTATTGATGGCAAGTACGCCAGCAGGGGAGTTTGCCCCATAAAGTGTGCCTTGTGGACCTTTGAGAAGTTCGACCGTTTGCACATCCTGGAGTGCCTGCATCACGCCAGCGACTTTCGGAATATAGACCCCATCGAGGTAAAGACCGACTGATGGATCGATACCGGCATTAAATCCGCCGCCGGTTCCGATGCCGCGAACCGAAATCGACGAAGATCGAACGCCAATAGCGGTATCAAACTTCAAAGATGGTGAGAAATTCGTAAGGTCTGTTGCGTCACGAATTCCTAACTCTTCAATCAAATCTCCTGAATAAGCAGTGATTGAGAGTGGCACATCTTGTAGCGATTCGTCTCTGCGCTGAGCGGTGACGATGATCGTATCAATGCGTTTTACCTCTTCTTGCTCACTGTCTTCTTGTGCCACTGAGAACACAGGAAGTGCAATAGAAACAAGGCTTGAGGTGATAAGAGCGCGTGCGGCGATTGTGCCTAAAGTCATTTGATTTTCCTCCCAGGACCGGTTGTTCCGGTTCCTATTTGCGTTAGCGCTTATGTCGAAAATACATACCCATAACTAAAATACCTACAACTCAAAAAATTAGGAGAGCTCCAGATTGTGATAATTTCGCAACATTTGGGGGAGTGCGGATAAAAGCGTAAGGGACCCGTGTTTTGGGAGGCACGGGGTGCCGCGATTGGCAGGTCGGACGCCCACCTGTAGAGGGGGAATGAAGCCAGTGCAGGCTTCAATGCGTTCTAATCCGTATTGCTTTCCTCCGAGCGTCTCTGTAACCCGAAAGCGAAAACAACTCTGTAACCTTGTTGACAATTCACGTGGCTGACGACGAAAAAACTTCTACTGCCGAAATGTTGATCGGATCGAGCCTGGACCTCGTGGTTCAGAATAAGATCCGTCCTTTAGGCGCCAAATTGAGCTTTGAGGAGGGGCGGCATGTCTATACAACCGGTGATCTGCACCCGTACCTCTATTTGATCGAATCTGGGCGTTTTTCATTCTCCAGGATCGGTAAAAGTGGCCGGCGCGGCACCTTCGGAATCATGGGTGCTGGCGGCAGTTTTGGCCTGTATCCCTTATTCCTGGGCATTCCGATGGTCTATCATTGTGAGTGTATCGAAGCGGCCGTGATTGTGCGGATCGATCGCGACAGTTTGAACTCCCTCATTGATAGCGATCCAGACGTACGGTGGGCGGTGATTAACAGTCTCTCTCGACGCCTGAAACGTGTGACCCTTTCTTTGCATGATGAGAGAATGCTGCCTTTGCGTCATCGCCTCGCCCTGCGAATTACTGAGATCGCAAAGCCTGATGGCAGTGTTCTGCTCAATCAAACCGAGCTTGCTGACTTTCTTGGCGTGTCGCGTTTTGCCCTCAACAAAGCGCTCAAACAGTTCAAGGACGCCGCGTTGATTTCTATCGGTTATGGTCGCATCCAAATTATCGATAAAGTTGGTCTTCAGCGATATGGGCGTGAAAACTCTGACCTTTCATAATTGCGTTATTTGCCGGTCCTGACCGTTCACTCAAAAAAATCAAAAATAGCTTTCAATTGTCAACAAGGTGACAGACTGTTGCTTCGAACCGTGCAAGCGAGGAGCATGGAAGCCTGCGCGCTTTAGGGCTGCGCGGGGATAAAAATGGCGCTCAGACAAGGCGCTGATTGGGAGAACATCATGAAAAAAGGCGTCAGTCTCATCGCGCTTGGGTTATTTTTAACTGGATGCGCGCAGCAAGATGCTGTCGATACGTCGGTTGTTGCGTCGAACGAGCCCGCTGAAATCACAGAAACTGCAGTGGCAGAGACCGAAGCGGCGGCCGTGACAGGTAACCCAACACGCGATGCGTTTTTTGGCGATCTGCACGTCCATACGCGCTATTCCTTCGACGCCTTCGCATTTGGAACCGTTGCGACGCCTGATGAGTCGTACGAATTTGCCAAAGGTGAACCGCTCATGCATCCGGCGGGTTTCGAAATGAAGCTTGATCGCCCGCTCGATTTTCAAGGCGTAACCGATCACGGCATGTATCTCGGCATGTTGCCGGCTATGACCAATCCAGATTCGCCAGCTTATACTCACCCTGAAGCCGAAGCGCTCCGCAATGCGGAAAGTGTCGATGAGCGTCGCGCCATGTTTGCGGCCATGATCCCATACCTGGCGGATACGCCCGGTAATGAAGAATATGTCAGCATGGACGTCGTTAAGAGCGCTTGGGCTGAAATCGTTCGCTCAGCCAATCGCCATAATGACCCTGGCAATTTTACCGCCTTCATCGCATACGAATACACCTCGGCCGGAGGATTGCGCGATAATCTTCACCGCAACGTTGTATTTGTCGGAGACCGTGCCCCAATTGTTCCGTTCTCAAGAATGGATTCTGGAAATCCAGAGGATCTTTGGAGCGAGATGGAAGTCTGGCGGGAAGCTGGAATGGATTCCATTGCGATTCCACACAACTCGAACGGGTCAGGCGGGCGGATGTTCCAGCGGACCTATTATGATGGCGCGCCAATCGATAGCGCTTACGTTGAAACGCGTATGCGCAATGAGCCAATTGTAGAGGTCACTCAAGTCAAAGGTACCTCAGAGACCCACCCGGCGCTTTCTCCCAATGATGAATGGGCCGGCTTTGAAATCATGCCCTACAAAATTGCGACGAATATCGTCAGCGCGGTCGAGGGAAGCTATGTCCGTGAAGCCTATCAGCGCGGCCTTGAGCTGGCAGAGCAAGGTGTTGGCAATCCATACAAATTTGGATTGATCGGCGCGAGCGATACGCATGTTGCTGCCGGGTCTTTCTATGAAGACAATTATTGGTCGAAAGTAGGGGTCATCGATGCGACCGCGGAATTACGTGGCTCGATCCCGGGTGCAGGCGTCAATCAATCCGGCAGTGTCAGCACAACCGGTGAAGCCGAGGAAGAGGCAACAGCGCGAACAAGAGACGGATCAGGTCGGACCTATCGCGATACCTATTACCATACATGGGGCGCTTCAGGCCTTGCTGGTGTTTGGGCTGAAGAGAACACACGCGAGTCCCTCTTTGATGCCATGCGTCGCAAAGAAACATTCGCAACATCGGGCCCGCGCATGCGCGTGCGCTTCTTCGCCGGCGAAGGGCTCGAAGGGCTGTCCATGGATGATGCGGATTACCTCACCAATGCCTATGCAGAAGGCGTCCCGATGGGCGGCGATCTTTATGGCGGCAACGCCGCCGGAGCCCCCGTCTTCCATGTATGGGCCCTGCGTGATCCGCTCGAAGCGCCCCTGCAGCGTGTTCAAATCGTCAAAGGCTGGTCTGATGGTGAAGGGATGACCCAAGAAAAGGTCTTTGATGTGGCTTGCTCAGACGGGCTCTCCGTTGATCCTGAGACCCATCGCTGCCCGGACAATGGCGCGGCTGTGAACCTCACCGATTGCTCGATCACGGCAGATGTCGGCGCTGATGAGCTCAAAACGGCTTGGGTTGACCCAGAATTTGATGAAACAGAATCTGCTTTCTACTATGTGCGGGTCCTGCAAAACCCAACCTGTCGTTGGTCCACATGGGACGCTCTGCGCGCCGATGTTGAACCGCGCTACAATATTGAGTCTACAATCCAGGAACGTGCTTGGTCGTCGCCGATTTGGTACACACCATCTTAAGGGCAAGTCCCACCACTCGATTGGATTAAGACAATATGTTTGATGCGGTTCGACGTGTCGCCACCGACCGGTTCACCCTATTTGCGCTGATTGGACTGGCCTTCTTCTTCATTGAAGGCCGGTTCTCAAGTGCAGAGAATGAAATCATCATCGACAATCGTGACATCGCGATGCTGGAAGGGCGTTGGGAGCTTCAGACCGGCACAACACCGAGTGCTGACGAACTTGATGCGCTTATTGAGTTTCATGTCCGAGAAGAGGTCATGGTGCGAGAGGCCCGTCGATTGGGGATTGATCAAGGCGATGTCATCTTGCGCCGACGCCTGGTGCAAAAAATGGAACTCCTCATGCGTGATGAGGTTGAAGACATCACTTTTGAAACCAACGATATCGAGACTTTTTACCAGGACAATCAAGCGAGATACTCAACCCCAAAACAGGTCGGGTTTCGGCACATCTATCTTGGGTCCGACCGGGAACGACCAGATGAAACGGCTGAGCGCGTTCGAAGCGAGATAGACGCGTCTGAAGATCCGGATCTTTGGCGCAGTCTCGGTCAGTCTTTCATGCTTTCTCGAGAGTATGCACCGCGCCCGCAAGCCTCCTTTGTTGAGCTTTTTGGACCTGAATTCGCCGAGGCTTTGATGTTATCAAGCAAGGGGGATAGCTGGTGGGGACCAGTACGCTCATCTTATGGATGGCACCTGGTTCAAACGCGCGTCTTAGAAAGCGCGCGAACCTTGCCGCTTGAAGATGTTCGAGACCAAGTGGTTGCCGATCTACGGGTTGATTTTATCAATCGCCAACAAAGCGAGAAGCTCAATCAAATGATCTCTCGCTATGACGTTGTCGAGGATTGGCGCACCCCGTGATTCGCGTTCTTATTGTTCTTATATGTGCGTTTCTGGGCTTCGATGCGCAGGCTCACGAAGTACGTCCTGCCTATCTTGAAATCCGCGAACAAACCGATGACCGGCTCTCCGTTCGGTTTCGCCAACCGATCGTCCCACTCGAAGAAGGGCGGATGGCGGGGCTAAATCTCGTCCCGGAATTTTCTGAAGGCTGCACACCGAGCGAGATTCGACAGATTAGCCGAGATGAAGGGTATTTTACCCAGCGCTATGATGTCACTTGCTTGGTGCCACGCGAGGAGCGTCGCGTCACGATCGAGGGCCTGACGCGCAGCCTCACGGATGTCTATGTTACCTATGTTGATTTGGATGAGACGAGCCGAACCGCGCTCTTAAATGGCCGTGTGCTTTCATTCTCACCTGGCGACGATGCCCCTCCGCCCACACTCGCTTATTTTGAGGTGGGTGTGCATCACATGCTGGGCGGCATAGATCATGTGCTCTTTGTGATAGGGCTCATTCTGCTGGTTCCTAGCCTTCTGCGCGTAATCACGGTTGCAACAACATTTACAATCGCCCATTCGCTGACGCTCGGACTTTCGGTCTTAGATCTCGTGCGTCTGCCATCTGGCCCGGTAGAAGCGGGTATAGCACTTTCTGTCCTCTACCTTGCTTATGAACTGACCCGACCGAAAACGGAGGAGGTATCGATCGCGGCACGCCATCCTGAATTGATTGCTTTTGGCTTTGGGCTGCTTCACGGATTTGGCTTCGCGGGCGCGCTTGGAGAGATTGGTCTGCCGGGCGACCAGCTTATTTCGGCGCTATTTTTGTTCAACGTTGGCGTGGAAGCTGGCCAATTGCTGGTCATCGCAATGGTTGGATTGGTCTTGTTCGCGTGCCGACGGATGGGCACCAAGCTTGAAGCGGTCGTGAATATGGCACTGGTATCGGTTTTAACGGTAGGGGCAGCGTATTTCTTTGCAGGCGCCTTCACCTCTTTGATTTAACGATTTTGGGACGTGGAAGGCGCAGAGTTCCCCGCGCACTGTGAGCGAACACGTTCAAAAACGAAAATGCCCGCTATTGAATGCCTGATCAATAGCGGGCTAAGTTTAGCAACAATCGGGAGGAAATCCGTTTGCGGTACCGGGCGGTATCATTTCTCTTTTGAAATCTCAACTAAAAAATCTGAGGAATTCCAGAAAAATTCTCTCGTGCCTCTAAAAGGTATAAGATAGCCCAAGAATAGGTCCGCTGTAGTCTATTGTAATATCACCGAAATCTGTTGTGCTATCATAGGTTAGATAGCGATAGCCGAGCGCCCCAGACCATCTTTTAGTCCAGTCATATTCTAAAGTTGCCGTGGCTTGAGCGGTCATATCCGTGCCTATTCCAAAGCCGCCATAGTCAATCATGCCCGTAAGGGTCCAATCACTTGCGATGTCATGGGCCGCGCGCAGCGCCAATACTGGATCGGTCTCAGACCGATCAGAAGAAAAAACTTCTGTGGTCAACGAGCCAGCGGTCAATGCGACGCTCAAATCCAAGTTGCTGTGACGAATACCGCCACCAAGATCAACTTTGGTACGGGTTCCATTATGTATGCGGTAAAGCCCGTATAGGCTGATAACGCGGAACTTGGTGTCCGCGCTGGCATCAACGAGACCGGCGCTCAATGGGCGATCAATATCGCTCTCAAGCTCAAAATACTGAGTATCCAATAGGAATGAAAACCCGCTTGTATGCGCTTCGATGGAACCGAGCGCTGCGATTTCCAAGTCATCGAGTAAGTCGTCAAACCCAATATCGCGTTCAATCGTACCGCGTGGCGTCTCAATCTCGGTTCCTATCCCGATGCCCCACCCATAAAGTGATGCCTTAAATTCAACGTCGTCTGCCGTTGCTGTAATTGTACTGAGTATAACACTCAGGACGCAGGCAAAACCTGTCTGACAGGCCTGTTTTATCGCCATAATTTTGATCCGTTGGTTTAGGTTTGGGAGGATGCGAGTTCTGTCTCGCTTGCCGTTAGTGCAAGACGACCTTTATCCAGCTCGCCATCGGATCAAATAAGGAAAGATACGGGGTTGAAATGTGTATCGAGCCACAATGGCAAAACACGTTTTGAAGACCTCTCTCCTCCGTCCAGTCGAGATCGTCGTGATTGTGTTCATCAGTGAGGAGCTTCGCAGCCATAATGTAGATGCGGCGGAGCTAAAAGTTCGCTCAAGCGAATTGAGCTTCAATCCAGACGCGGAGTAAAATCGACTATGACTGTTTGTGGTCTGGATTGGGGTATAATGCGAGCGCGTGCGTGATTAGTATCTTCTGAGCTTGGTCAGCACTGAGATCATGCTCCATTCGCAAGGTCCGCCAATTTGCAGGTGAGAACAGAGTGCACAGAGCTTTGAAGCGATTATTGCGCTGATCGACCGTGCCCTGCAAAGCTGATTTTAAGTAGGCGTCACTCTCAGCCAATATGTCTTGATACGAGCTTCGAACATAAGGCGAGCGATGACGGTTTACTATCATGAACTCCAATGAGTTTAAAAGGGCTTCAAAGACGACCCGACGTCTCACCACAATCTGTTCGATGCGGCTCTCCCATGGGCCAGGCGCAATCGTTTCGGGCATGTCAGCAAATGCAAGTTCGCGAATTTTTACTGAGATCTTTGCATAGAGCGCTTCTATATTCGAAAAGTGGCGAAACACCGTGCGCCGGTTAATCCCCGTCTTTTCGGCGACATCTACAGCCGTCGGGGTAAAGTTTCCATCCACGACCAAATCAATAAGCGCCATCTGTATCGCTTCTTGTTGAGCCGCGCTTCTGGCCACGCGCCCATCGGTAATCGCACTCTCTTTGGGTGCTTCGTTCGAGCCCACCATGGTTTCCCCATATTCTTTTTCTTTGAACGTTAGAGTTTGAAAACTCTGGAGTCCATCATGCTTTGACGCGCGCTCTGACTTTTAGACGGCGCTAGCGGTCGTGTGCTGAGCATTACGCGCATGCAATAAAATGCCTCGCATAGAGACATTAGTCTTGATCTATCGTCCCGTTTCGGTTTACGTCCGCCCGATAAATAGAGCAGCCATCCGGTGTTGATGGCTTCTAGGGAAGGAAAATTAGATGATACGTTCACGCAAATCATACCGGAATCGGCTGACTAAAACGGCGCTCTTACTGAGTGTTTCACTCGCCGCAACTATATCCCCCGCAGCTGTCTCGGCCCAAGAGGAAACCGAAGGCGAAGATACAGCGGTGCTTGATACGGTTACTATTACCGCAACACGCCGGGACAATGTAACCGTTCAAGATGTTCCAGCATCGATCAATGTCTTGAGCTCGGATGTTCTTGAGGACTCAGACGTTCGCGCGCTCGGTGACCTTGAGCAATTGGCGCCATCTGTGCAAGTCACTCAAACCGAAAGCGCCGCTGCTGGCACGCTTATCTCTATTCGCGGCATCGGCACAGTTGCCAACAATCCAGGGTTTGAACCCTCCGTTGGCGTATTGATTGACGGTGTCTTCCGAACACGCACGGGTGTTGCGCTTTCCGAGCTACCAGAGCTTGAGAGCGTGGAAATTCTTCGCGGTCCTCAAGGCACCCTGTTTGGTCGCAACACAAGTTCAGGTGCTGTTTCAATCAACACCGCCAAACCTCAATCAGAGCCGGGTGGCTTTGCGTCCGTCACAGCGGGCAGTTTTGATGCTTTGGCCCTGCGCGGAGCATATAGCTTGCCGCTCAGCGAGAACTGGTCTTCGCGCGTTGATGCGGTCTATCGCGAGCGTGAAGGCTTTATTGAAGACGCAAATACCGGGCAGGACTTTAATGCCATCGAACGCTATCTCGTGCGCGGACAAATCCAATATACGGGCGAGACCTCTGATTTTCGTCTGATCGCTGATATTGGCTCGTCCGATGAGCCATGCTGCGCCGGACTGGTGATCGATCCTGGTCCAAGCGCGCCTTTGATCAATGCGATCACAGCGCCCCAAAGCATTGCTGCGTTCGGATCTCAAGATATTGGCGACTATGAAACTGCCTTGTCCCCCAATCGTTCGCTTGAAGAAGAAGTTGATGAGTGGGGTGTTTCTGCCCAATATGATCGCGAGTTTGAGAACTTTAACTTAACCTCCATCACCGCATTGCGTGATTGGGAAGTGGTGCGGAACCAAGACGTAGATGGTTCAGGTCTTGATCGGTCATATCGCGAAGACTACACGATCACAGACCAAAGCTTCACTCAGGAATTCCGTCTTCAAGGGGATACAGATCTGGTGAGCTGGCTGGTCGGCGCTTACTATCTCAACCAAGATCTAGAATTGACCGATACCGTTCGTGGTGGTCCGGATTCTTCTGCCTTCACAGACCTTGTCTACAATTTCGCGACCCGCAGCCCAGCAGTACCGTCTGGCTTCCAGATCTATGGCACATTGCCCGGCGTTCCTTCATTCCTGGCTATCGCCAACCCCATGCAGGCTGGTATCTTCTTGCCTCCGGTCATGGATGGGGAAGGGCAACAAGCAGACAATTTCAATGTTGAAACGAACGCATTTGCGGTCTTTACCCACAATGAATGGAGCCTCTCTGACCGGGTCACACTGACCACTGGCCTTCGCTATACGCTTGAGCAAAAAGATCTCAATTATAATCTCGACTCGGCCTCGCCGAGTTGTGATTTCGTGAATGCGAATCCCGCCGTTCTGCCGCTCTTAGGCGCTGCTGCACCATTGGTTTGTTCGCCGGCTGTCAATACCGAGGCCAATGGCACGGACTCAACGGACCGCGAAGACACTCAGCTTTCTGGTACTGCAAAACTTGCCTTTGACCTCAATGATAATGCGCTTCTTTATGCAAGCTACTCACGAGGCTTTAAGTCTGGCGGCTTTAACCTTGCGCGCTCTAGCTTCGACTATTCCATTGCTGGTGGAGCCGGACCAAGCCCTACGGACCTTGAGTTCGAAGCTGAGGTTGCTGACTCCTATGAAGTTGGGTTTAACTCAACCTTTGCTGGCCGGCGTGTCATTCTAAACGGCGCGGTCTATTTCCAAGAGATCGATGATTTCCAAAATCTCGTGTTCAACGGAAACAATTTCGTGGTCTTTAACGCTCCAGCTGAAGGTTATGGCGCTGAGCTTGACTTGATGGCGCAGCCCACCTCGGGCCTGACCATCCAGTCCGGTCTGTCTTACAATAATGTTGAGCTCACCGAGGACATCATTGCCGGCACGACCTTCATTGAAGGCAACCAACAGCTTGCACGTAGCCCAGAGCTCACACTGACTAATGCAATCACTTACTCTTGGCCGATTGGCGAAACGTTTGAGGGGCTTTTCCACTTAAACTCTCGTTATGTCACCGAGCAGACCTTGGCATCTGCAGGGGCAGCCGCGGAAGTTGAGCAGGATGCATTCGCTGTGATTGGTGCCCGGATTGGCCTATCGACCAATGATGGACGCTGGACCTTGTCTGTCTTCGGCGACAATATCTTTGACGAAGATTATCTGGTGCAAACCTTCCAGCTACCTGAGCTTTCAAGCGTTGCTGGATATCCTGGCGCCCCTCAGACCTTCGGAATTGAACTGCGCACTGAGTTTTAATCTCAGCGCTCCAGGAGGGGTTCCCCGTGAAGTCGCGCTCAGATGAAGCCTTTGACCTTATCATCGTTGGTGGCGGCTCTGCGGGGTGCGCCGCCGCCAGCCGTCTGAGCGAAGACCCAAATCTATCAGTCTGTCTGATTGAAGCTGGCGGGTCTGATAAATCGGTCTTGTTTGGCATCCCAATGGGATTTTCCGCCACGGTGCCCGCCGGGATTGGTAACTGGGCGTTCGAGACGGCGCCGCAGCCCGGATTAATGGGGCGGCGCGGATATCAGCCCCGCGGCAAAGTTCTTGGTGGATCAAGCTCCATCAATGCCATGGTGGCGATACGTGGGCACGCCAAAGACTATGATCGCTGGCAAGACGAGGGTGCAATCGGTTGGTCCTATCAAGACGTTCTTCCATATTTCAAAAAGCTGGAAGCGTTCGAAGACGGGGCAGGGCCATACCATGGCGGCGATGGCCCGGTTTCAGTCTCAACACCGCGCACCGATCATGGCTTAGATCGCCATTTCATCGAAGCGGGCGAGCATCTCCAAATCCCGGTAAACACTGATTTCAATGGCGCGCGCCAAGAGGGGATTGGCCGCTTTCACCTGACACAGAAAAATGGCCGGCGCGCCAGTGCTTCAAAATCATATTTAGATCCGATCAAGGCGCGCAAGAACCTTGTCATCAAGACGAAAACGCAAGTTGAGCGGATTGTGTTTGACGGCACACGGGCAGTTGGTGTCGAAACCGATAAAGGTGTCATCAAAGCCAATCGCGAGATTATTATCTCGGCCGGCGCGTTTCAGTCACCTCAACTCTTGATGTTCTCTGGGATTGGCCCCGGGGATCAGCTTCGCAAATTTGGGATCGATGTCCGACATGATGCGCGCCAGGTTGGCCAAAACCTGCAAGACCATCTCGACTTCTCGCTCGTCTATGAATCTACATCATCCAAAGCGTCGGGCTATCATATTGCGAGTTTTCTACGCACCGCTTTCGGCTTCTGGCCATATTTGACGGGCGGCAAGGGGCCTTGGACTTCAAACTTCAATGAAAGCGGCGCCTTTTTAAGAACCTCGCCGGTCGTTGAATATCCAGACATCCAATTACACTTTGCCACCGCTTTGATCCGCGATCATGGCCGCGTTGCGGTCTATGGCCGGGGCGTAAGCTGTCACGTCTGCGTCTTGCGTCCTAAGAGCCGCGGGGAGGTTCGCCTCCAAAGCCCCAATCGAAAAGTTGCGCCGATGATTGACCCAAATTATCTCAGCGACCCTTACGATCTTGAGACCCTCAAAGCAGGCGTCCGGTTAGCCCACCGTCTGATGCGCTCGCCGCCCATGGGCGAGATCGCCGGTGCTCTCAAGTTCGAGGTCAACACGGACAATGAAGAGGCGCTTGAGACGGCAATCCGTGAGCGAGCAGATACGATCTACCACCCCGTCGGCACATGCCGGATGGGGAGCGATCAAGCCTCCGTGGTGGATCCGCAGCTAAGGGTTCGTGGCGTAGAGGGGCTTCGTGTGGCAGACGCCTCGGTTATGCCGAGCCTCGTCTCCGGAAACACCAATTTGCCATCGATCATGATTGGCGAACGCGTGGCAGACTTTATTCGGTCGAACACGGAATAATCGATCTTGGCCGAGCGTAAGAAACATCAAAACGTCCACACTCAGCCGAATGGGTTGCTCCCGTGAAACACGATTACATACTCTATACGATGCCGCCCTCCATGTATTCCGGTAAAGCCAGAGGATATATGAATTATAAGGGGCTGAACTTTCTAGACAAAAAAGCCAGCATTTTCGACATGGCCACGAAGATAAAACCTAACACTGGTGAGCGTGTCGTACCTGTCCTTGAGAGCAAATCGGGCGATTGGATCCAAGATACGACCATCATCCTGGATTATCTTGAGCGCCGTCACCCAGAGCCCTCTATCTCTGTCGCGACACCGCGACAGTATGCTGTCTCTCTTTTGTTGGAGGTTTGGGCTGATGAGTATTGGGTGCCGATCGCGATGCACTATCGATGGTCTTTCAAAGAAGAAAACGAGGATTTGATCACGTCTGAAGTCGGCGCCTCGCTCTTCCCGTTTTTGCCGAACTTCTTGCAGTCCTATTTGGGACGCAAGGCAACCAGTCGCCTTGATGAGGCTGCCCCCATTATCGGGTTTGTTCCCGAACAATTCAAAATGCTTGAAGACTGGACCGAGAAGATGCTCGACCTCCTGGAGCGGCATTTCTCTCAACATGACTATCTGTTAGGCGGGCGACCTACAGTGGCCGATTTTGCTTTGCTCGCATCGTTTTATGGCCACTTAAACAGAGACCCAGCTCCAAAACGCATGCTTATGCCGTCTCGTCCAAACCTAACTGATTGGGTGGAGCGGACCCATCGCGGCGATACGCCATCCGGGGATCTGTTACCAAATGATGCTATTCCAGACACGCTTTTGCCGATCCTTAAGCTCGTTTGTGACGAGTTTCTCTCCATGGTCGAGGCGTATCGCGCTGTGTTGCAAATTTATGTCTCCGAGAACGGGAAACAGAGTGGCGATGAGATTCCGAGATTTCTGGAGTTTGCGGATTTTCCGATGAGCGAGGATACTTTTACCCGTCAAACAATGCCCTACACGTTGTGGATGATGCAACGTGCTCAAAATGTGTTTCGCGAGGGCCATCCCGGTGAGTTAGAGAGCGTCAATCAATGGATGGCGCAAACTTTCGGAACAGGGTTTTTAGACCTCGATCTTGGACCCGCCCTAGTACGGACAGGCCTGTCAACGAAGCTGGCTTAGAGGTGCAATGGATCGAAGCAATGCGCGTGCAAGCAGGTTTGTCTACGTTGCCCCCTAAGGGTCGACGACGCCAAACCAAAACTCGAACACGTCCAACATGGACAGAAGCGTTTCCAGCGCTTGCGTATTCCCACCGATCTCCGCCTGAGACACCTTAAGTTCGCCTAGGATCAGACCTGCAAGTGTTTCGCGAGTCAGGCTCATGCTGGGCGTTTCGCCGTCGCGAACAGGGCGGTGATGCAAGACGCCATTTGAAAGCTCAACGAACCAGGATTCATCTGCCCCCTGAATCTCAATTGCAAATGCAAGATGTGTTTCACCGGCGTGTTCAGCGTTCAAACGGGTTGAACATGAGCCGAGCAATTCGTCGGCTGGAAGTTCGCGGATTTGTCCGGCCGGGCCAGGGCGTTTGTCAGAAGGTCTTTGACCTCTGCGCAGCTCTTGCGCGCCAGTGAGATAAAAGGATCGCCATGGACCTGACTCGGCTTGATAGCCCATTTGTTCAAGAGCGTTCGCCAATAGACTGCGTGCCTCTGTATGGGATGGATCGGCAAATACCAAATGGCTGACCAGTTCGCCGACCCAGCGATAATCGCCTTTGTCAAAGGCGCGCCTGCCATTTTCCATGAGGCGTTCTGGGCCACCCGCAAGCTCGACATAGCGCGCCCCTGCTTCGCCGCGGGGATGTGGGTGCAAACTTGCTGGATTGCCATCAAACCAGCCAAGATAGCGCTGATAAACGGCTTTTGAATTGTGATTCAGCGTGCCGTAATAGTCTCGGGTGAACCATTCTTGTGCAAGCCCCGGTGACAGAGCGATACGCTCGGCAATCTCTTTTGGTCCTAATCCATGGTTGGCCAAGCGAAGCGTCTGATCATGCACGAATTTGTATAGGTCGCGTTGTTTGGTGAGATAAGAGACAACCTCGCCTTTACCCCATCGCGGCCAATGATGGCTTGCAAATACAACATCGCTCTCGCCAGCAAACAAATGCATGGCTTCATCAATATACTTGCTCCAGGATCTGGCATCGCGCACAAGCGCGCCGCGCGGGGTCAAAATATTGTGCAAATGCGCCGTGCAATTTTCCGCCATGCAAAGCGCGCGATGATCGGGGAAGAAGAAGTTCATCTCCGCTGGCGCTTCGGTGTCCGGTGTCATTTGAAAGACAATGCGCACGCCATCAATATCTCGGGTCTCACCTGTCTTGGTGATTGAATCTGTGGGCGGCACCAGAGCGACAGATCCAAGCGAGACGGTCTTGCCAAGGCCGGCATCAACGTGACCGTGAGCCGTTCGAGGCAATAGCGCGCCATACATGTAAGAGGCGCGTCGGCCCATTGCATTGCCAACAAGGACATTCTCTGAGGCCGCTTCTTCTAAAAATCCTTCCGGGGCGATGATATGCGCGCCAGCGCGTACTTCTTCTGGTGATAAGACGCCATGGATCCCGCCAAAGTGGTCAACATGCGAATGGGTATAAATCACCGCGCTGACCGGGCGATCTCCGCGATGCTTGCGGTAAAGCGCCAGCGCCGCCGCAGCGCATTCTGCCGAGATGAGCGGGTCGACCACCACGACGCCAGAGTTGCCCTCAATAAAGGTGATATTGGACAAGTCGAATCCGCGAACCTGATACAGGCCGGGGACGACTTCAAAAAGTCCATGCAGCGCGTTCAGCTGAGCTTGTCGCCAAAGACTTGGATTGACGCTTTGCGGCGCTTCTGCGCCTTCGGCTTGATAAGCAAATGGCTCCATGGTCCAGCTAAAACGGCCTTTCGCATTCTCGATCTTGGCGTCCTCGAGTGTGCCGATAAATCCGCGTTTGGCATTCTCCCAGTCCGAGCCATCATCTTGCGGTAGCGTTTCTGCAACGCGCTTATTGTGTGCAATTGTATGATCGGTCGGATCTTGCGGCTTGGACATGGTCATCTCCCGAAGTGTATTTGTGTTTATCGTTTTCAAATTGCCGAACCGCGACTGCATTTGCAATACGATCGGAGGCTCTGAAGCCTTCGAAAGCGTCTGCCTTTTTTGCGTGTCGCATTGTTGACCGACGCTTGGCCGAGTTCTGAAGCATAAAGGCGGAAGCGCAGTCTAAAAACAGCCTCACCACTCATGCAAAAGTGGTGAGGCTTATCGACGTTCGAGATCCTCGAGCGCTGCCATCATAGCCTCTTAAGGCGTGACGACCGGAAAATCACTTCGTGGTTCATCGAGCGCATCAAAGAAGTCTGAAACTGCGTCCCGATTTCCGCCAATCTTTAACTGTCCTGTGAGCACCAATCCCATTGCATTATGCTGTCCGGTAATCAGGCCATCAAAGATTTTCCGGGTTGTTGAGAATGTTGCGAGCGCCTCTTCAGTTGCAACGCCTACTCTGGGGAATGCGACGTCGCGGCCAACCTCAACGCTGATGACTTCCTCAGAATCTGTAAAACGAAACTCAATTGTATAAGGATCGCGATCGAGCTTTTGTGGATTGTATCGTGCGGCGAGCGCATCGAACAAAATCGGGGTCGGCACCGTGGCCAGGAAAGCCGTCGTACCTTCATCTTCATCTACGCTGCTGCCTGCACGAACTCCGCTTCTGAGCTCTGATGCCGCGCTCAAGAAGTAGTTTCTCCACGCCCCGCTTTCGGCTTGGAAGCCCAATTGCTCATAGGTTGCAGCCAGCCATTGGTGCGCGTCGCCTTCATTCCCTGCAAAAACGGCCGCATTAAATACCTCGGCTGCCCACCGATAATCACCTTCATTGAAGGCTGCTTTTCCGATTTCGATGGCTTTGTCCGCTCCACCGATACTGTCAATGAAGCGCGTTGCACGTGCTTCCGGGGGGTGGCGATAATAGTTTGCGGGAACACCGTCCCACCAACCAAAGTAAAACTGATAAACGCCTTTCACATTGTGCTCGGTCGTGCCGTAAAAACTGCGAACCGACAGCTCATCTTCTTCGAAAGATAGCGGGCGCAACAAAGAACTGATTTCGTCGATTGTGGCGCCACCATTGGCAAGGCGGAGCGTCTGGTCATGCAAACTGCGATACAAATCGCGATGTAAGCGCAAATGCTCTTCTACCTGATCTCGTTCCCAAACGGGCCAATGGTGCGATGCGAACAAAACTTCCGCTTCATCTGCAAACTCAAGAATGATCTGATCGATCACTTGGCTCCATCGAAGTGCATCACGCACCTTTGCCCCGCGCATCGTAAGGATGTTATGGAACGTTCCGGTAACAACCTCGGCGGTGCAGAGCGCTTTGAACTGAGGAAGATAGAAGACGAATTCCGCAGGCGCTTCTGTGTTTGCCGCATCCAAGAATTGGAATTCAATTCCATCGATGAGCCGTGTTGTCGGTTCCGGGCCGATTTCTTCAGTTGGTAGAACCAAACTAATCCGACCGGATGACAGTGTTGGACCTAGCCCAATACCGACTGCCGCTTCCGACCCAAGTTCCAAAGGAGCGCCGTACATCAGCATCGCCCGACGCGCCATATGAGGACCGGCGAGCAGGTTCTCAGATATTGCCTCGTCAGAGAAACCAATCGGCGCCAGAATAGGCAAAGGGTCTGATGAATCTCCGTGTGCTGCAACGATCGCTTCTGCACCACCGAAATGATCGGCATGACTATGGGTATAAATCATTGCGGAGATTGGACGTTCACCAAGCGTCGTCTGGACAAGCTCTAACGCAGCATTTGCTGTTTCAACGGTCGTTAGCGGGTCGATAATGATCCAGCCTGTTTCTCCGCGAACCACGGTCATTACGGCCAAGTCAAATCCGCGAACCTGGTATATTCCGTCAGTGACTTCGAACAGACCATGCATCGCTGTGAGCTGTGATTGTTGCCACAGCAAAGGATGAACTGTTGTGGGAGCATCGCCGGTCAGAATGTTGGCGAGCTCTGCACTCCAGACGGCACGCCCATCTCTGGTCAGGATTTCATCTTGCTCGATCGTTGCGATAAAGCCGCGTTCGGCGCGTTGGCGTGGGACATCAAGCGGCCCTGTAAAATTGGCTTTGATTCGGTCATTGGCGGCTTCTGTGTAAGCCGTCGAAATGCCGACGGGAGGCGCATCGTAAGACAGCGCGCCTTCGACCTGCAGAGGCTCGACAACGGGCGGTCCATTATCGACCGATCGTTCACACGCGCCAAGTCCGAGTGAAAGTGCTCCAAATGCAAGTGCAATCGTTTTTGAGTTCATCAGCCGTTTCATGCCGTCCCTTCCCATTGGTTGCTGCAGGTGGTCTTCGGCGCCTTGATTCGGTTAGCCAGCCCCTGTTTCCGCTTATTTTTTACCTGATTTCACAGTTGACAAAAATGTCCATAACAAATGCCACGCGCCATGGCAAAAGATTCTAAAGCTCAAATGTGAAAGTCAAACAAGATCAAAAAAAGGACCGGCATTCAAAGTGCCAGCCCTTTCTCGAGTTCATGATTGCGGCGCTGCTCATTTCGCTTCGAGACGATACTCTCGGCGTGCGGCCGTCCACCAAGCATCGACAACATCTCTGAACCAAGCTTGTCTTTGATCATCATTGAGGCCGTCTCTATCCTCTAGCCATCCTGCAAGCGTCTCGAGATACAAAGACGTCATCCATTGAGCGGCCGTGTCAGCGCGTTTCTGAGCGCCGCGCGGTGACTTTGGCTCAGGCTTGAATGCCAAGCGAACGCGTTTGGTGATATTGTCGCTAAAGGTTTCAAACCAATGGGCGTGTTGCGGGCTCGTGCGGCAATCGCGCAAAATCAAGAGCGCGGCGTCCTGTTGTTCTTGTAAAAGCTTGAAGAGCAAGAAGGTCTGACTGCCAGCGCCTGTGTAGGGCGCCGTCGGAGCGCGGTCGAAAAGTCTGATGATTGGTTCAAAGATCGCTCGCTCTAAAGCTTCGCGTGATTCGAACGCGCGATAGAGCACAGGCTTTGCAAGTTCAGAAGCTTTAGCAATATCATTCATACTTACATTTTGAAGACCGCGTTCGCGAAACATTCGCGCTGCCAGTGTTGCTACACGGGCACGCCGTTCATCTTGGTCCACCGCATTGCGTCGCGTTTTTGCAATACTCATCCACCTAAACCTTCACTTTAGCAGATTTATCCTTGCACAAAATGTACTGCCCGGTATCAGTTGTACCGCGCGGTATCGGATTGAGCATTAGAACTCGACAACAAGACCGCAAAGGGAGAACACTATGAAAGCAAAACATTTTTTTAATCCTCGATCTATTCTAGGCGTGTCTACGTTAGCGCTGTCAATGGCGAGTCCTGCGATTCACGCTCAGGAAAGCGATAGCGGTGAGGCAAAGCGGCTTAGTACCGTCACCGTCACCGCGACTCAGCGGGAAAGCGACATTCAAAGCGTTCCGATTGCTGTGACCGCTTTGGATCCTGTCCAGCTTGAACGCGAAGGTGTCGCCGACATCACAAATTTGGAGTCTGTTGCCCCAAGTTTCGGTCTCAGCACATCAGGCACCCAAACCGGTGGCATCGTCCTGCGCCTGCGCGGTGTTGGAACAACTGGTAACAATATTGGCCTTGAAAGCGCAGTTGGTGTGTTCATTGACGGGGTCTATCTGTCTCGTCCAGGAGCAGCGCTTGCCGACCTGCTTGATCTTGAACAAGTCGAAGTGCTGCGCGGTCCGCAAGGCACCTTGTTTGGGCGCAACACGTCTGCCGGCGCGCTCGTTATTCGTACCAAAGCGCCTGAACTTGATGAATTTGGCGGGTTTGCGAATGCTACAATCGGCAATTACGGCCTCTATAATGTCCAGGGCGGGGTGAATATCCCAATTGCTGAAGATACACTCGCTGTGCGTCTGTCCGGTGCTGTGCGCCAGCGCGACGGCTTCGTAGATGGTCTTGATGGCAATGAGAGCCACACGCTCGATCGTCTTGTCTTGCGCGGGCAAGCTTTGTGGGACGCCGGATCAGCTGGTGAAGCCCGTTTGATCGTGGATTACGCGGATGGCGATGACAAATGCTGTCATGCCATCTGGCACAATGAAAGCGCCACGGCCAATTTCCCAGCTTTTGGACTACCGGTTCAAGCCGGCGCGCCGAATATTCCGGGCCCAGAGCTCGACGAATACAACTCGAATGATGGTGAGTTCATCAATCCGTTCGAGCAATTTGGCGTCTCGCTTCAATATGAAGTCGACACCCCGGTTGGCGCTCTGACATATATCGGTTCATTCCGTGATTATGAGGCGCAAACGGCCCGAGAAGCAGACTTTACAGCGCTTCGCATCTATACCGTGGGCGCCTCGCAAGAAGCGCGCGCACTTGGCGGCCAGAAGTTCGATCCGAACAATAACCTCACCAGTATCGAAACCACGACGCATGAATTGCGGTTACAAAACACCGCCTTTGATGACCGTCTCGACTGGTTGGTTGGGCTCTATTACTCAGATGAGAAGATCGACCAAACGGGCTCATTGACCTTGCTCGAGGACTTTCAAGCCGGTGTGAGCGGCGGTCTGCTTGGGGCATTCCCCTTGCAACCAAATCCGCTTTTCCTGGTTTCTGGCGGCGCTGACGCTACCGGTGATTTTGCCACCAGCCAATTCCTGCAAGACAGCGAGTCTTTTTCAATCTTCACGCACAATGTCATTTCGCTCACTGATCAGCTCAGCCTGACACTCGGTGCACGCTATGTCGAAGACACAAAAGACGGGTCTTATGAGCAAATTGCCGGTGAGCATGATGCTTGTATCGGTACCCTGCAAGCAGGCGCAGCAAACTTCCTTGGCGGAACCGGCGTTGCGCTCAACTGCTTCGTGTTTGCGGCGCCGACCATTGAGCGTCTTGGAGAACTCGCCCCAGCCTTGCTGGCCAACCCATTTGCACAAGCCCTGCTACCGCGTGAGTTTGATGACACGTTTGAAGATGACGAGGTCGTTTACACCGCAAAGCTCGGATACGCGTTAAACGCAGACACCAATATCTATGGCGGCTTCACGCACGGTTATAAGTCTGGCGGGTTTAACCTCGATTCCTCAGCTGCTGTTGCTGGAGCTGATCCGCGCTTTGATTCGGAGATTGTCGATGCCTGGGAATTCGGCCTCAAAACCGATTTCTGGGATGGACGTGCCCGGACCAATATCGCGATTTTCCACCAAGAAATGGAAGATTTCCAGGTTCTGGAATTCACGGGCACGCAATTCCAAACCTTTAATGTCGGAAAAGCCATTAGTTCAGGGGTTGAATTTGAAGGTCGCGCTCAGCTGACCAATGAATTCTCAGGCGCTTTGAACGTGTCTTATACAGATGCGCGCTATCCTGATGATTGCGCAATTTCTGATCCAAGCGATCCGGACTTCAATGCGCGTTCGGCCAACCTTTGTGGTGCGAGCCTGACAAACGCTCCAGAATGGGTTGTCGTAACAGGCGGAACCTATGAGCGCACGGTCTTCGATGGGGCTTATAATTTCTTCGCCAATGCTTCAGCGCGATATGAAAGCGATCGCAGAACCTCGACGCAGCCAACCGTTCTTGGAAATCCAGAATTACTATCAATCGGGGACATTCAAGAGGCCAATACGAAGGTCAATCTTCGTCTCGGTCTTGCCGCCGATGACGGTCGCTGGGCTGTCGAGCTTTGGGGCCGCAACATCTTCGATGAGCGGACCAAAAACGTGACCTTCAACGTGCCATTGCGCGGGGGCGCAGCCAACCGTGCAAGAGCACAATTTATTCAAGAGCCAGCAACCTATGGTGTGACCGTCAGGACCAATTTCTAGTCCGGTGTTGGTCTACGGCACACCATGTGTGCTTTTGCACGGTTACAAAGGGGAGGGCGCTGCTGTGGCAGCGCCCTTTTTTTGTCTCGCTTTGCACCCGATGCTTTTAGGGAAAAGGAATGGAGTTTGATGCCGCGATGTCGCGGTTTCCGATGACTCAAAATACCAGCACTTCAGGCCGACCAGTTTTCTTTTGCACACACCGCATGCTCCGCCCCGTCCCGCAGACACATTGTAATATACCAGTCGGTAGCAACTTCAAAAGAAATCCGCTAAGCGCCTGGTTCAATGAATAATTTTTCGATGCCGCGAGCTATCGGCTGTCGTAGAGAAAGGAAAGACCCTATTGCGCAAAGCCCTCATTATTTTTTCAGCTATTTTCGGTGGTCTTTGCGTTTTGATCGGTCTGTCCCATCTCGCGCTTGGTCCAAGCGTTATTCCAGGAAGCGTTCCGGTGAATGCGAATATGGACAGCGAAGACCGTTTCTACGCCTCAATTTTTATCGGTTATGGATTAGCGATGATTTCGGCAAGCCGTGACCTTGAAGCGCGCCTATCAGCGTGGGGCGAGGCCGAATATGCCCTCACGGATCAAATCCGCGCGTCCGCCGGATTGCGCGGCGACTATTATGAGGCAGACGTCACAGCGATCAGTAATCCCGCCAATGGCGGGTCAGCAGATGATACACTTCTAAGCCCGAGCCTTGCGCTTGCTTGGGAAGCGGCAAGGGGAATCGAATTCTATGCCAACTATGGTCAAGGGTTTCATTCCAATGATGTGCGCGGTGCTACGATCAGCGTTGACCCTGTAAACGGCGATCCGGTGGACCGCGTTCCGATCTTGGTGCAAGCCGAGGGCGCAGAGCTTGGTGCGCGTTTTGAACGCGGCGCTTGGCGGGCATCGCTGGCACTCTTCGCGCTGGAGCTTGAGTCGGAACTGGTTTTTGTCGGGGATGCTGGCACAACTGAAGCCAATGATGGCTCCTCTCGAACAGGTGTCGAGGCGAGCCTTTTTTGGCAGCCCACCGATTGGCTCGTGGCCGACCTTTCAGCCGCCTATACAGATGCAGAGTTTGATATCCCCGGAGCCGATACAAAAATCCCGGGCGCGGTCGAGAGCGTGATCGGCGGCGGCATACTCGCCAATCTTGATCCGTGGACCTTGAGCGCGCGCCTGCGCCATTTTGGTGAAGCCCCGCTGATTGAGGATGGTTCTGTAACCTCTGATCCCACAACGCTGGTCAATCTCGCAGGTAGTTATGACTGGCGGAATCTGACGGTCTCGGTAGAACTTCTAAATGCTTTCGACGCAGAAGACGCCGACATTACATATTTCTTTGAGTCCCAATTGCCCAGCGAGACAAGCCCAGTTGAAGACATCCACTTTCATCCCGTCGAACCAAGACAAGTGCGTCTGTCACTGAGATATCGGTTTTGATCCAATTCACAGGTGCCTTATGAATAGTCGCCGCAAAACCAACGAGGCTCGTCACTATGCAAGCTTTTTCATTTAAGACACCAAAATCCATTTCCGTAGAATGGGGCGGGGCGGGTAAGCTCGGCGACCGCCTTGGCATGGCGTACTCAGCGCGTAACGTCCTGATCGTCACAGACGGTGGTTTGCACAAACTGGGATTGCTCGAGACTGCCAAAGATTCACTGCGTGCAGCAGGTTTCGGCGTGACGGTATTTGACCAAGTCGTCGCCGATCCGCCGGAATCTGTAATCTTCGACTGCGTCGCAGCGGGCAAAGCAGCCGGCGCAGAAATCGTTATCGGGTTCGGCGGGGGATCCTCATTAGACGCGGCAAAGCTGGTCGCAATCCTATTGAAAGGCGATCAACCGCTTTCAGAGATGTTCGGGATTGATAATGTTGCTGGTGACCGCACCCCATTGATCCTCGTACCCACCACAGCTGGAACGGGATCGGAAGTCACCAATATCTCGATCGTGACGACAGGTGAAACGACCAAAATGGGCGTTGTTTCAGATCAATTGTACGCAGATGAAGTTCTCCTTGATGCTGAGCTGACAATTGGTTTGCCAGCCTCGATCACAGCGGCGACCGGGATTGATGCCATGGTGCATGCCATCGAAGCCTATACCTCTGCGCATAAGAAGAACCCACTTTCGGATAATCTTGCGCGTGAAGCTTTGAGATTACTCTCCTCCAATATTGTTACTGCATGTGAAAATGGCGCCGATCGCGACGCGCGTGAAGCCATGTTGCTTGGCGCCTGTTTGGCCGGCCAAGCGTTTGCCAATAGTCCGGTAGCGGCTGTCCATGCACTCGCCTATCCGCTCGGTGGCCACTATCATATTCCGCATGGGCTTTCGAATGCCCTAATGCTCTTGCCCGTGCTGAACTATAATCGAAGCGCTGCAGAAGATCTTTATGCGGAACTCGCCGATGTCATCGCTGGGGAAGGCGAGGGGGATGCCGCAGCCCGCTGTGAGCGAATGATCGCCAAAGTGAAAGAGCTTTTAGACGCAACAAATGTGCCCCAGCGCCTGCGCGATGTTGGAGTGACCAAAGAGAGCCTGACCGTCTTGGCCTCGGACGCCATGCTGCAGACGCGCCTCTTGCAAAACAATCCCGTCGAAATCGAGCTTCAAGACGCGCTCGCGCTCTATCAGGAAGCTTATTGAGTGGGGACCGCGATCCGATGAAATGCGGGCGCTGCACGAACCAAAATACGAACGAATTCATGACACCGAGCGATCTATAAATGATGGACCGAAAACCTCCCTCGAAGCGATCAGAGTTTGCCGTGTTTGAAGAGATTCAAACCCGATGGACTGACAATGATTGCTATGGGCATATGAATAATGCTGTGCATTACTCACTCTTCGACTCGATTATCAACAGTTGGTTGATCCGGCGTGGCTTTCTTGATCCGCATAAAGGCGAGATGATTGGTTTAGTCGTTCAGTCAGGCTGCGCGTATCATGCAGAGCTTGGCTATCCAGACATTATCACAGCCGGCTTACGCATTGCCCGAATAGGCAATAGCTCGGTTCAGTATGAGATTGGGTTGTTCAGAAACAATAGTGAGACCTCAGCTGCTGACGGCTTTTTCGTGCATGCATTTGTTGATGCGCAGTCTCGCAAACCGATCGCACTCAGTAAGGATCAAAAACAAATGCTTTTGCCGCTGACGCAAACTGCTTAGTCGGCCAGGACGATGTCCCGTTTTTTATAGCTGGTGAACTTAAACAGTCTCCGGCGTCCCTCTAAGACGCGCTATCTTTCATCTGGGTTTGAAATTCAGCGAGGTCGAAATAGTCTCGCCATTTGTAGATCAAGCCATTTGCATCGAATTCGAATACACCCATGACTTTGATCGATACAGTCTTTCCGGTCTTCATCCGAAAATGATCCGTACGTTCTGTCAGCACGATGCCGGAATCGTTTTCAGCGATATGATGCAAATCCCATTTCACTTCAGCCGTGTTTGACAGGAATGGCGCTGCAAACTGCTTTAGCCCTTCCTTCCCAAGGATGGGGTCCATCGGAATGTTGTGATAAAAGAGGTCGTCGCTCACGAGCTCAACCATCGCATCAACGTCGCGCGCCTCCCAGGCCGCAATAAACCGTTCTACTTTTTCTGTATTGGTCACACATGCCTCCGTTCGCGTTTAATATAATGCACCCGTAGCGGTGCTTCCAAGTCCAAAAAAATCGAACAGAGCTTTTACCATGAGGCACTTAGGGGAAGACATCGCTTGCCGAGAAGCCCACAAAGGCTTTGACTCATTTTGAGGGCTATACTCAACGAAAAATATGCGCGGAGCTTACTTATGCCAGATTATCGCACTCATTTGCTCGGACTAGCCACACTTCTTTTGTATGGAAGTCTGGCGCCAGCGTGTTTGACGTCTTCGGCGCAATCTGAATCAGACGCTGTGAATGAAGCGCGCGAAGTCATGGTTGATTTCATGACCACGTTTAATGCACGTGACGAAGTCGCTTGGGCCGAAACATTCAACTACCCTCATATACGTATTGCTGGCGGCCAAGTCAGGATTGCCGAAAGCATCGATGCGATCGTTCAAGAGATGGATTTTGACCGATTTGCCGAAATGACTGGATGGCATTACTCAGCCTGGGATAGTGTCGATGTGGTCCACGCAGGTGACGACAAAGTGCATTTTGCGGTGGAGTTTACGCGCTTTGATGAAGCAGGCCAATCGCTCCAAACCTATCAGTCTCTCTATGTCGTAACCAATCTGGATGGACACTGGGGCATCCAATCGCGCTCGAGCTTCGCGCCTTGAACGATACAAACTATACAAGGTGGAAGACTTGGGTGGGCACAATTTTGTGCACTTGCACATAATTTGTGCATGTGCATGAAACTGCAGTTTCTCACACATTTCTTATTAGACGTTCCGAAACCGATTTGATTGTTTCTCGTCATGACGAGGACGTCAGAGGTGAGTCTCTCATCCGCCGATGGATGGAGTTCCCCACGCAAATAGTGCGCTTCGCGCCGTGCTGTGGGTTTCAGAAATTCTGCTTGCGCAATCTGCGTGAGCTCCATCGGAGATAGAGATGACAATTCAAACGAAACTAGAAAACCTATTTGGCCGCCGTTCTTTTATCGGTGTTACAATGAGCGCTGCAGCACTGGGTCTCGCAGCCTGCGGCGGTAGTTCAAGTCCGACAGCGCCGACCGAGACGTCCTCTGCGGCGGAAGCTGCACCCATCGTCATTCCAATGGAAGGTCTTGAAAAAACAGACCTGAAATTCGGCTTTATTAAGCTGACAGATATGGCGCCTTTGGCAATTGCCTATGAGAAAGGGTATTTTGAAGAGGAGGGCCTCTTCGTCACACTCGAGCCGCAAGCCAACTGGAAAGTACTCCTCGACCGTGTCATCGATGGCGAACTTGACGGCGCCCATATGCTTGCGGGTCAGCCCCTCGCCGCAACGATCGGATATGGGACCGAAGCGCATATTGTAACGCCATTCTCAATGGACCTGAACGGTAACGGGATCACTGTCTCGAACGAAGTTTGGGAAGCGATGAAGCCCGGCATTCCAAAAATGGACGATGGACGCCCGGTTCACCCGATTGGCGCTGAATACCTGAAGCCGGTCGTGGATCAGTATAATGCCGACGGCAAGCCCTTTAATATGGGGATGGTCTTCCCGGTTTCGACACACAATTACGAGCTTCGCTATTGGCTGGCTGCGGGTGGGGTCCATCCTGGCTTCTACTCGCCAGACGATGTCTCTGGTCAGATCAAAGCTGAAGCTTTGCTTTCTGTGACGCCGCCGCCGCAAATGCCCGCAACGCTCGAAGCGGGTACGATTTATGGCTATTGCGTGGGTGAGCCTTGGAACCAACAAGCGGTCTTTAAAGGCATCGGCGTGCCTGTGATCACGGACTATGAGATTTGGAAAGACAATCCCGAGAAAGTCTTCGGCATCAATGCAGACTTCGCCGCAGAAAACCCAAATACGACTAAAGCCCTCACGCGTGCTTTGATTCGGGCCGCGATTTGGTTGGACGAGGATAGTAATGCCAACCGCCCAGAAGCGGTGGAAATTTTGTCTCGCTCTGAATATGTCGGCGCTGACTATGAAGTCATTGCCAATTCAATGACCGGCACGTTTGAGTATGAAAAAGGCGATCAGCGCGAAGTGCCCGACTTTAACGTTTTCTTCCGCTACAATGCGACGTATCCCTTCTATTCAGATGCAGTTTGGTACCTCACTCAGATGCGTCGTTGGGGTCAAATCTCGGACACCAAGTCTGACGAATGGTATGACGAGGTCGCCCGCAAAGTATATCGCCCAGACCTCTATCTCGAAGCGGCCCAATCGCTGGTAGATGACGGGCTCGCCAACGCCGCAGACTTCCCATTCGATAGTGATGGCTATAAAGCGCCAACACCTGCCGAAGACTTTATCGATGGCATCGGCTTCGATGGACGCCAGCCAAACGCTTACCTTGAGAGCCTGACAATCGGTCTCAAGGCTGGCGAGACGGTCGAAGGTGGCGAGGTTCTCACCAACTAAATAGATAGTGGCTCGATGCGCGGTTTCCCGCGCGTCGAGCCTTCCCACTTATGTGCATGAGAGGAGGCCTGGTATGGGCGCCGTTGCAGCAAAAGCGACTGATGTGGAAACACTAGATCCGGCTCAAGAGGTCGAACTCGCAAAAGAAAAACGTAAAGAGAATTTGTTTTCGAGCATCAATAAGGCCTCGAAATTTCTCGATATTTTTGCCCTGTCTTGGGTAACGCCGATTTTGATGATGGCGGCAGGCGATAGCCCCAAGCGAAATCTCAAACTGGTCTGGGAACGCCTCGGCATTCCTGTGCTAGCGATCATCGTCTTCCTCGTTGGCTGGGCGCAATTGGCCCCTCAGGTCAAGACATCGCTCGGAGCCATCCCGGGGCCTGTGCAGGTCTGGGAACAGTTTGAAGTGCTGAACGTTGACCACCAGCAAGAAATGCAAAAGGCTGATGAATTCTATGAGCGCCAGGATCTGCGCAATGCAGCTCTGATCGAAGCTGGCCGCGGTGATGAAGTTGTTGACCGGGCTTACACGGGTAAACGGACCTTCTATCAGCAAATCTGGACCAGTCTGCTCACAGTCGCATTCGGCTTCTTCCTGGCGGTCGCAATCGGCGCGCCCATCGGCATCCTAATGGGCATGTCGACAGTGTTTAACTCCGCGCTCAATCCGCTCATTCAGATTTTTAAACCGGTTTCACCGCTTGCTTGGCTTCCGATTGTTACGATGGTTGTATCGGCCTCTGTTGCGACCGGCGGCGGGATTTCAAAGTCTTTCCTGACGTCAGCCATCACGGTGACGCTTTGCTCGATCTGGCCAACGCTGATCAACACTGCGCTCGGTGTGTCCTCGGTCGACAAGGACTTGGTCAACGTGGGTAAGGTTCTCAAATTGAAGGCGCACACCAAAATCACAAAATTGGTTTTGCCGTCTGCATTGCCGCTCATTTTCACCGGCATGCGACTATCACTTGGTGTGGGCTGGATGGTGCTGATCGCGGCAGAAATGCTCGCGCAAAACCCTGGCCTCGGTAAGTTTGTCTGGGACGAGTTCCAAAACGGTTCTTCGAACTCGCTCGCTAAAATTATGGTGGCGGTTCTGGTCATCGGCATCATCGGCTTCTTGCTCGATCGCGTGATGTACGCCCTGCAAACCATGTTCACCCATACCGCTCACCGATAGAAATAGGAGGCATCCATGGCGATCTTAGAGCTTAACAATGTCACCAAAGGCTTCGGCGATGGCTTGGAGCGGATGGAAGTCCTTAAAGGTATCGACTTGCAAGTCGAAGACGGAGAATTCCTAGCCATTGTTGGGTTTTCTGGGTCTGGCAAATCAACCCTCATTAATTTGATGGCCGGCCTGGAATTCCCCGATAAAGGTGACGTGAAGGCGCTGGGCCAACCAGTGGAAGGTCCAGCGCCGGAGCGCGCGGTTTGTTTTCAATCCTATTCTCTGATGCCCTGGATGACCGTGCAACAGAATGTGCAGCTCGCTGTCGATGCTGTCTTTGAGAAAGAAAGCGGTAAAGAGCGGAAGGCGCGCGCCCAGAAGTATATCGATATGGTCAGCCTCAGCCACGCGGTCGATCGCCGTCCAGCTGAACTCTCTGGCGGGATGCGCCAGCGCGTAGCTGTGGCGCGCTCGCTCGCCATGGATCCAAAAATTCTTTTGTTGGATGAACCCTTATCTGCCCTTGATGCATTAACGCGTGCAAACTTGCAGGATGAGATCACCGACATTTGGTCCAAGGATCGCAAAACGGTCGTCCTCATTACCAATGATGTGGACGAGGCCATTCTTTTGGCCGACCGGATCATCCCTCTAAATCCTGGTCCCAATGCGACCCTTGGACCCTCGTTTAAAGTGGATTTGCCGCGCCCGCGTGATCGGACGCAGATGAACCATAATGAAGAGTTCAAAAAGCTTCGTCGCGATGTGACGGCCTATCTCATGGATGTCGGGATCGCCAAAAAGAAAGAAGAGGTGGATCCACCGCTTCCTGATGTTGTTCCAATCGCGCTGGCCCAGCCCAAGGCCTATCGAGACGCTTCTAAGACGAGCGGCGTTAATGAAGAGCGTTTCCTGGAATATTCTGACGTCTCAAAAGTCTATCCGACACCAAAAGGCCCCCTCACAGTGGTCGAAGGGTTCGATATCAAGATCAAAAAAGGCGAATTCGTCTCCATCATCGGTCACTCAGGCTGTGGCAAGTCAACCGTTCTCACCATGACGGCTGGTTTGAATGAAGTCTCTCGTGGTGGCGTAATCTTGGACAATCGAGAAGTCGCTGCGGCGGGGCCTGACCGCGCCGTGGTGTTCCAGGCTCCATCGCTTTTTCCCTGGCTGACGGCGAAAGAGAACGTGGCTCTCGGTGTGCACCGCGTCTATCCGAAGGCGTCTCGAGAAGAGCGCGAACAAATCGTAGAATACTACCTCCATAAAGTGGGGCTCGGCGATGCCATGAACAAAGCCGCCATGGATCTGTCCGGCGGAATGAAACAGCGTGTCGGGATTGCGCGTGCCTTTGCGCTTTCCCCGAAACTGCTTTTGCTCGATGAGCCATTCGGTATGCTCGATTCCCTTACACGATGGGAACTTCAAGAGGTCTTGATGGAAGTGTGGCAGCGGACAAAAGTCACCGCAGCCTGCGTGACACATGATGTCGACGAAGCAATTTTGCTTGCTGACCGCGTGATCATGATGACCAATGGTCCAAACGCCCGGATCGGCAAAGTGATGAAAGTGGACATCCCGCGGCCGCGCTCTCGCAAAGCCTTGCTCGAGCATCCAGATTATTATCGCTACCGCGAAGAAGTCCTGCAATTCCTCGAGGATTATGAAGGCGGTGCGAACCCGCCGCCGCCAGATGAGCGTGTTGACCCTGAGCTCGAAGAAATTGCCCAAACCGCGCTGGCAGCTGCAGAGGAGGCGGCCTGATGAGCAAAGCCAAAGAACGGCTCGTAGTCATCGGCAATGGTATGGCGCCCGGCCGCGTCCTGGAGACGATTTTTGAACAGGACCCTGGCAAATTCGACGTCATTATTTTTAACGCCGAGCCGCGGGTCAATTATAATCGCATCATGCTCTCGCCAGTCCTCTCGGGCGAACAAAGTTATGATGAGATCATCATTCATGGCGATGACTGGTACGCAGATCATGGAGTGACCCTGCATAAGGGGCACAAAGTTGTTGAGATCGATCGGGCCGCAAAAACCGTAACATCCGAACCAGGTGAGACGGTTTCTTATGACAAGCTGCTCATCGCGACCGGGTCTAATCCATTCATCATCCCTCTCCCAGGGCATGATCTTCCTGGCGTGCTGGCTTATCGCGATCTCGATGATGTCAACAATATGCTCAATATGGCCAGCGCGAGGGGACGCGCTGTGGTGATCGGCGGCGGCCTTTTGGGGCTTGAAGCTGCCGCCGGTCTCCTGGCGCAAGGCATGCAAGTGACCGTCCTTCATTTGATGCCAACATTGATGGAGCGACAGCTCGATCCGGCTGCTGGATATCTGTTGGAAAAAGAGCTGTGCAGCCGGGGCATCGATATTCGTACCGAAGCCAATACCAAAGAGATTGTCGGCGAAGGCAAAGTCGAGGGCGTTCGTCTCGAGGATGGAACCGATATAGCCTGCGATATGGTCGTCATGGCAGTCGGAATTCGCCCAAACACAAGTTTAGCAGAACAATCAGGGCTTCAGATTGGACGCGGCATCACCGTTGATGCATGCATGAGGACTTCAGACCCTGATATCTTCTCTGTCGGGGAATGTGTCGAATTTGATGGTCACTGCTATGGTTTGGTGGCGCCGCTCTACGAGCAGGCACGAATCTGTGGCAATGTCCTCTGCGGAGCTGATGACGCCGCTTACGTTCATTCAGAAACATCTACCAAACTCAAGGTCACAGGCGTTGATTTGTTTTCAGCAGGTGACTTTGCCGATGGCGATGAGCGCGAAGAAATCGTGTTCCGAGATGCTTCGCGCGGGATATATAAGCGCCTCATCCTGGAAGGCGATCAGCTGGTCGGCGCTGTCCTCTATGGCGATACCGCTGATGGCGCCTGGTTCTTCTCTAAAATCAAAGATGGCGAAGCGATTGAAACCGAAGCGCGCGATACGCTGATTTTCGGGCCAAGTTTCGCAGGCGGCACCCCCTTGGACCCTATGGAGGCCGTTGCAGCGTTGCCGGATGAGGCAGAGATTTGCGGCTGTAACGGCGTGTCAAAAGGCAAGATCCTCTCTGCGATTGATGCAGACGGTCTGACAGATCTCGACGGGGTGCGGGTTTGCACCAAAGCGTCCTCCTCATGCGGCACATGTACCGGCCTTGTTGAAAGCCTGCTGGCATTCAAACTCGGCGATGCGTTCGAAAAGAATGCCGTTAAAACAATGTGCGGCTGCACTGACCTTGGCCATAGTGATGTACGCCGTCTGATCGTGTCTCAGAAACTGAAATCGATACCAGCTGTGATGCAGGAGCTGGGCTGGAAGACATCATGCGGCTGCGCCAAGTGTCGCCCGGCATTAAACTACTATCTTCTCGCAGCCTGGCCTGGAGAGTATAAGGATGACAATCAATCCCGCTTCATCAATGAGCGGGTCCACGCCAATATTCAAAAAGACGGAACATATTCAGTTGTACCACGCGCGTGGGGCGGCATGACCAGCGCAGACGAGCTTCGCGCACTCGCAGACGTCATCGACAAATTCCAAATCCCGACCGTCAAATATACAGGCGGTCAGCGCATCGATATGCTGGGCGTCAAAAAAGAGGACCTGCCAGGCGTTTGGGGAGATCTCAATAAAGCCGGAATGGTGTCCGGTCACGCCTACGGCAAATCGCTGCGCACTGTGAAGACCTGTGTCGGCTCTGAATGGTGCCGGTTCGGGACCCAAGACTCGACTGGCCTTGGCATCAAGCTTGAGAAAATGATGTGGGGCAGCTGGACCCCGCACAAAGTCAAACTCGCTGTTTCGGGGTGTCCGCGCAATTGCGCTGAAGCGACGTGCAAAGATATCGGCGTTGTCTGTGTGGACAGCGGATACGAAATCCACATTGGCGGCGCTGCAGGTATGGAAGTGCGCGGAACGGACATACTCTGCAAAGTGGAAACCGAAGCCGAAGCGCTCGAATATTGCGCTGCCGTTCTCCAGCTCTATCGAGATCAGGGGCACTATTTGGAGCGGATCTATAAATGGCTGGCGCGCGTCGGCCTCGATAAAATCCACGCCCAAATTGTAGAAGACGATAACAATCGCCAAGACCTCTATGAGCGGTTCTTGTTCGCGCAAAAGTTCTCTCAAACCGATCCCTGGGCCGAACGGGCCACAGGCGGCGTCGATGCGCACGAGTTTAAAACACTTGTGCCAGCGGAGTAGGAAAGATGGACGGCATGCAGCCTTTAGAAAACTGGCTTAACGTATGTGATCTGGAAGACATTCCGGTTCGCGGCGCGCGTCGGTTCGAAACGTCACTCGGCGAAATCGCTGTGTTTCGCACAAAAGACCAAAGTGTCTATGCGATCGACAATCGCTGTCCGCATAAGAATGGACCGCTTTCAGAGGGCATTGTTCACGATACAGGTGTGACCTGTCCCTTACATGGATGGATCATCGATCTTCAATCTGGAGAGGCTCGCGGCGCAGATTCCGGGTGCGTCAAAACCTATCCAGTCAAACTCGCTGAGGGGCGCGTCTTAGTAAAAACTGTGCTCTAGTATTATGCCCTTTGATCCATCATCCATACAAGAAACCGCAACCACATGTCCCTATTGTGGGGTCGGATGCGGGGTCTTGGTCAAACCTTCGAGCGATGGTGAGAGCGCAATCGTGCGCGGCGATCCAAGCCATCCGTCCAATCTTGGTCGGCTCTGTTCGAAGGGCGCCGCGCTCGGCGAGACACTAAGCCTTGATGATCGGCTCTTATTCCCGTCAGTTAACCGTAAGCGGGTCGGCTGGAGTGAGGCGATTTCAAAAATTGCCTCAGGATTTACCGCCGCAATTGAAGAGCATGGGCCAGATAGCGTCGCCTTTTACGTTTCAGGTCAGATCCTGACCGAGGACTATTATGTCGCGAACAAATTGATGAAGGGCTTTATTGGGAGTTCCAATATAGACACCAATTCACGGCTCTGTATGGCCTCTTCCGTGGTCGGGCATAAGCGGGCTTTTGGCACGGACACTGTGCCGGGCTGTTATGAAGATCTCGAACAGTCCGATCTAATCGTCATGGTCGGATCGAATTTTGCCTGGTGTCATCCTGTTCTCCACCAACGCGTGCTTGCCGCAAAAGAGAAACGCGGGACGAAACTCATCGTCATTGATCCACGCCAAACAGCGACGACCGAAGCAGCTGATCTGCATTTGCCAATCAAGCCAGGCGGTGATGTTGCCCTATACAATTGGCTGTTCTGGAAGCTCGCCCAATCGCGCGCGATGGATAATGCCTTTGTCGGGTCCCACACGAGCGGGCTTTCAAACGCGCTCGTCTCCGCTTGCGAAGTCAATGACGCGCTTTGTGAGGATTTGACCGGGCTCGCAGCCTGCGATCTGACGCGCTTTTTCGAACTTGTAAGAGACACGCAACGCACCGTCACGATCTATTCCCAGGGGGTTAACCAATCCTCAGCGGGTTCAGATAAGGTCAATGCGATCCTCAACACGCATTTGGTCACCGGCCGTATCGGCAAACCTGGCATGGGGCCGTTTTCAATCACGGGACAGCCCAATGCGATGGGCGGGCGCGAGGTTGGTGGGCTCGCCAATCAGCTCGCCGCACATATGGATCATAATCAAGAGGACTTGGACCGCGTCGCTCGGTTTTGGCGCGCACCTAACATGACGTCCCGCCAAGGCTTGAAAGCGATCGATATGTTCGATGCTGTCCATGATGGTCAGATCAAAGCGATCTGGATTATGGCCACCAATCCGGTCGTTTCCATGCCGCAAGCTGACAAAGTCAAAGCCGCGCTCGAAGCCTGTCCCCTGGTTGTGGTTTCCGATGTGACTGCAAGCTCAGACACAGCCCATTTTGCAAATGTGCTTCTGCCCGCAACTGCTTGGGGAGAGAAAACCGGCACTGTTACGAATTCAGAACGCCGGATTTCGCGCCAACGCAGTTTCTTGTCCCCGCCCGGAGAAGCACGTCACGATTGGGAGGCGCTCTGCGCTGTTGGACGCGCCATGGGCTTTGATGGATTTGCGTTTGACCATCCGGCTGAAATCTATGCCGAACACGCTGCGCTTTCTGGGTTTGAGAATAGTGATGCGCGGGATTTCGATATTAGCGCGCATGCGGATCTCTCCATCGAGGATTATGAAGACCTCGAACCGTTTCAATGGCCATTGCCAAAGTCTTCGCAGCGGCCGGGCAAGGGCGGTGATTTAGACCATCGCTTCTTCTCGGACGGGAAATTCTATACACCCGATCGAAAGGCACGTTTCATCGCAACGCCTTTCCGGCCAGCCAAGGTTCAACCTGACAATGACTATGGTCTGGTTTTAAATACGGGCCGAGTGCGTGATCACTGGCATACCATGACCCGGACCGGCAAAGCCGCGCGCTTATCGAGCCATATGGCGGAACCGTACTTGGAAATGCATCCAAGCACAGCCCAAAACCTTGGTCTTGAAGATGCAGAGCTCGTCAAAGTCACAAGCCGCGATGGCACAGCTGTGTTGCGTCTCATCGTCACTGATCGCGTCCAAGCTAGTGAAGTCTTCGCGCCTATGCACTGGACCGGACGCTTTAGCTCAGCTGGGCGGATCGATGCGCTCGTTGGGCCGGCTCAGGATCCACTCTCAGGCCAACAAGAGAGCAAGTTCACACCTGTCAGAGTCGAGCCCCTTGCACCCAATTGGTATGGATTTGGCGTGTTTAGCGAGGAACCTGCATCGCAAGACCTCGACCATTTTGACTATTGGTGTCTAGCGAAAGCTGAAGATGGCTGGCGCCTTGAATGTGCAGGAAGCGGCAAAACAAAAGACGCGCTGGAGCTCTTGCTTGGGCGTGACTTTGATAGCTATCTAACGCTTCCTGACGGCAGCCTGCGCGCCGCAACATTCTCCAAGAGCAGATTGCATGGGGCCATGATTGTCTCGCAAGCCCGCCCGGTTGAGGCGGATCGAACCTTTCTTGCAAGCCAATTGACCGTCACCCTGGATGATCAAGCTCGCGCGTCGCTCCTGGCTGGGCGCCCAGCAAGCGGGCAGGGGAGCGGGCAGATCATTTGTGCCTGTGAAGGCGTGGGCCGGACCACATTGCTTAACGCGATTGTGAAAGGCGCATCAAACGTGACCGCACTCGGTAAGTGTACCGGCGCCGGGACCAATTGTGGGTCCTGCAAACCTGAACTCAAAGCCTTGCTAGATGAGTTTGGCGAACGGTCAGCCCCTGAAGCAGAAGAGGAGTCTGTTCAATGAATGGCAAATTGACGTTGATCGGATGCGGACCAGGTGCGGCTGATCTCCTTACCTTTCGTGCTGCTGATCGCATTCGCGAGGCCGATTTAGTACTCTATGACCGCTTAATTGACGAAGCCGTTTTAAGCTTCGCAGACGAAAACGCGGTTCTTGAATATGTCGGTAAAAGATGCGGCGATGGCGGGCGCCAACAAGATGACATTAATGAGCGTATCCGAACGGCGCTCGTGGCCGGCAAGCGCGTTGCGCGGTTGAAGTCTGGCGACCCGATGATCTTTGGGCGCGCTGTTGAAGAGCTTGCCATCGCAGCCGATACACAAGCTGATGTCGAACTTGTACCGGGTGTAACCGCAGCACTTGCGGCAGCCTCAGACGCCAGGATCGGTTTGACCGAACGCGCTGAAATCCAGTCTTTCACGATGACGACCGCAAGAACGGCGAAGGATCTCTCAGTCCCGGACTGGAGCAAGCTCGCCCAGCCAGGCACGTGCATGGGATTTTACATGGGCGTTGCGCAAGCCTGGCGGATCCAATCTGCGCTCATGTCTTGCGGTGTGCCTGGTGACGCGCCTGCTGATTGGATCGAACGCGCTGGGCAGACACAAATGCGCTGTGTTTCAACGCAGCTTGATCGATTGTCGCTCGATGCCAAAGCTCAAAATGTGAAAAACCCTGCCGTTCTTTTGGTCCGATATCCCTTTAGTCTGGCAGCGAAGGCGCAGGCCGAGACGACGCGCGCTCAAAACCAAGGCGTTTAACCCGCGAGCGTCACGACCTGATCTTTGTCGACCTCGCTTAAGCGAGGCCCACTCGAACGAATGCCGAGCCCCGACAAATAGCCCTCAATGTTTTCAGGGTCGAAAATGCGCCCATCAATGAACCGGTCGGGGCCAAAAGCGATCGGAGCAGAGGCTTCTGTTAGAACCCAGGACGAGCTGTGTGCGCCTTCGATTTTTTCATTAGGGGCTGGGCAAGCAACACCGACCTCATTGGCAATCTTTCGATAGAATTCAGGCCGAAAGGCTGCGCGTGCCGCGGTTTCAATATCCAAATTAGCAGGCGCATGGCCCCAGCGAATCATCTGCGCGAGAATCCATTTTGCATGACTGCGCCACGGGAAATTGGCCGCATAGCGATGGAAGACATTGAAATCCGGCATATCCATACGAAGCGTCCCGCCCGTTTGGCGATTTTGTCCCGTCAAAGATCCTACAATTTCATCAAAAGGGACGCTTACATATTGCAGGTTAGAGACCATTTGCGCCGCTGTAATGCGATTGCCGGGCCGGTCGAGCCAAGCGCAGGTCTCCAGCATTGCGCTGATGAGAGCGGCATGCGTTTCGCCATGAGTTTCTGCCCAGTCTTCGCGAACGGCCAGGACCTTTTCAGGACTACAAGACCAAATCTCTGACGATGTGATCAAAGTCCGGCCAATACCGGCGACAACTGCCACATTATTCCACGGCTCTCCAACACAATAGCCATCAATCTGGCCGAGCGAGAGTGCATCAATCATCTGCTCTGGCGGAATAACGACCAGCTCGACATCCTTATCTGGATCAATTCCCCCCGCAGCGAGCCAATATCGAAGCTCATAGGTATGCATGGAATGGGGATATACGCTGGCAAATGTCAGCATGGGTTCGTCGCGCGCTGCACGCTGTGAGATGATCGGCTTGAGCGCTGAGGCAGACATAGGCCGGCGGAGCAAAGCCTCAGGTGAGGTCTGCTCCATCATTTCAAACAAAGCCCGTGAGACCGTGATCGCATTACCGTTCAAATTGATCGTGAAAGCTGTCGTGAATTGGCCAGCAAATGGACCGAGCCCAGCCGCGGAGGCGACAACCATGGGAGCAAGCATATGGGCTGCATCAATCGTGCCGGCACCAAGCGCATCTCGCATGGACGACCAGGCGCCGAAACGTTGCAGGCTGACTTCTAGCCCATGCGCTTCAAAAACACCGCGTTCCTTTGCGGCAACAAGAGGCGCGCAATCGCTTAAGTGTGCAAAGCCTATATTGAGTTGGGCCTTTTTCATTTTGATCCTGCCTCAGGATTGGTGCCGATCAAATCAAAGATCGCGATCACGCTTTCCGCGACTTCCTTGAGGGGCTTGCTTTGTTGTTGGGACATGTCTCGCATCGCGCTGAAAGCTTGCTCTTCGGTCATTTGTTGGCGTTCCATCAGGAGCCCTTTGGCGCGTTCTATGACTTTACGAGCGGCAAGATCGTCTTTTGTTTTCTTCAGTTCTGAGCGCAAACCATCCATGACTTTGAAACGGGTCATCGCGGTATCGATAAGCGGTCGAACCCGATTGGGTTTAAGCCCATCGATGACGTAAGCGCTCACGCCCGCCTCAATCGCCTCTTGCATGAAATGAGAGCCTTGCTCTTCGACAAACATGACAATCGGTTTCGGATTGCTTTGCGCGACTTGGCGCAAGCTCTCAATCGTATCGCGATCAGGCGACTGGCAATCCATGATGATGACATCAGGTTGCATGCGGGAGATGAGGTCGAGAAGAGGGCGCCCGTGAACCTGCGTTGCCAGGGTGACGACAGCATTCTCGGACAGGCCTTCCTCGACCAGTTTTGCGCGTTCTGCATCATCATCGACGAGCAAAACGCGCAAAGGCACAACAGATGTCGAAGCGACGTCGGAACCGTCGCCACACATCCTAGAAGGCGTAGTCGATTTGGAACCAGAGTTTTTGAGTGTCGGTGGCAAACTCATCTGCATTGTAATCCGCATATTTTAGCGTCAAACCAAGCTTTTTCCACTTCGCTGACGCAAGCAAATTGATCTCTGAGCCGTAGTCTCCGCCACCCGTTTCTGCTGAGAAATCATGATATATCGCAAGGAACCGTGTCCCCTTAAAGGGTCCAACATTTCCAGGCGCATAACCAGCTTTAACGTACAGATCCTCGATGCCCGTGGTTGGTGTGGCTAGAAATTTGTCAGCCCAGCCCTGAAATTTGTGCAGTGTCGCAAGGGGGGTTTGGAAAGCGCGTTGATCGTCGCCGCCAAGAACCTCATAGCCGACGCCAGCTGAGAAGCCGTTTTGGGCATATGTGCCTTCTGCAAGGATATAGTCAGCACTATAGTCAAAAGGGCTATCGCCATAATCGTCCTGCTGGGCATACGAAGCGACATAGGTCAGCTTACCCTCTCCAATTTCTTGGCTGCCATTCAGGCGCGCGCCAATCGTTTGCGATGAGAAAATCCCGCCTGCATTCTCAATATCAAGCAGATAAGCAAACCCTGTCACTTTTCCGATTGGTGTCGGGTGGCTCGCATTGATGATAAAGTTATCGCCTTCCCAAATTCCGATCGGCGAATCGTCACCAAAGATCCGGTTGATCTGGTTGATGTAGCTCACATCCACTGATAGCTCGCCAAGGGACGTATTCTGAATACGCAGAGCATCAAACGTCTGCTCATTCTGGCGCCACCCCACGTTTCCGACAAAACGGGAATCATCAAGGATAATGCGCTGACGGCCCAGGGTGACTTTGGTGTCAGGGATTGATGTGTTTGTCAGCTGAAGACGGTTAAGCTCGGTCACATTCGGATCGGCCACCACCGGGAAGTTGGTTTTCCCATTAATTGTCGAGTTAAAGTCGTCGATAATGTCTTCGACATGATCAAATTCGATCAAGAATTTTGTGTCGGCAATCTCGCCTGTCTCAAACCCGGCGCGGAAGCGATAGGTGAGGGCATCAGCGCTTTCTTCAATGCCATCTTGATCGACGCCTTCATAGCGTAACCGGGCGTTGAAAATGGGTTTAATCGCTTCGATCGCAGCTTCGAGTTCGCTCTTCGGAGCGGTATCTTCAGCGGCGGCAGGCAAAGCTGCGGCAATTGACAGTGTAAGGGCAGAAGCTGCCCACGGAAGGAGTTTCATGGAGGTCATGGCTGGTCTCGTTGTAGTTTCGAACAAAAAGGCCAAGCTACTGGAAAGGCTTACCACAAATGCTCCCGCAATCGGGGCATTCTTGAAGCCTCCATCATCGAAACGTGCATCCTTCATCGGATGCGACCGAGCAGGCTTTGACTGAGATCAGTTAGACCGAAATGCTGCGCCGCGTCATCTTTTGTTACAGTCAGCATGGGCTGTCATGTTTTTGACTTATGATTTTGGCATTTCTCGAGCGAGCGTGCTCAAGAAATGAGCATTCTAATGCGCCAAAGAGGTCTCAACCGGGCGATCAGCGGTGAACCCGGTACGAATGGTGTTGCCTTAAGTACTCGCCTCAAGCTTGGACAGAATCATATGTGCGTCGATCAAATCTTCGCCTGTATTGACATTAAAGAACGGGTCATACGACGCCTCAAACTCACACTGCATAGCAAGGCTGACATCAGCCCAAGCCTTTGCGGTGCGCGTTCCATTATTGAGTAATTGCTCCAATCTGTCCTTACAATTTACCGGCCAGTAGCCATGAAGGGGGTGCACCTGGCCGTTATATGTCGCGACAGCCGGATTGCCCGTTCGCGACAGAGCCGAAATAAAGTCTTCAGGTATGAGCGGCGTATCAACCGCGCTTGTAATGACCGCTGCAAGATTCTGGTGCTCCGCCCATGCCAATGCGGCATGTATCCCGGCAAGCGGACCATCGACATCGGTGAGGGCGTCTTCAATGATGTCTAATCCAAGTTTGGCATAATCGGAGCCGCGTCGTGCATTGATCACAATCTGTCCGCGTGTTTGCGCGCGCAGTCTTTCAATCGAATGTTCAATCATAAGCTTGCCGTGCACAGTGGCGAGCCCTTTATCTTTACCGAAGCGCCGCGATCGACCACCGGCTAAAATAACACACGCGATATCAGAGATTTCCATGTTTTCAGCGCTGGCCATGTCACAGTCCGGTTCATTTGATTCGTAAAAGGGAGATTTGTAAGCATGACAAATCAATCTCATTTTGTCAGCTTAGAAGAGGCGATAGATGCGATCATAAATCATCGCCCTACGCTTGGCAGAGAATGCTTGCCGCTTGATCAATGTGCCGGTCGTATTCTCTCCGAAAGCTTGACCTCGCCTGTCTCAGTTCCGCCTTTCGATGCCTCTGCGATGGATGGCTATGCGGTGCGCTTTGACGATGTTCGCCAAACAGGCCGTCTATTGAGTGTCATAGATGAGGTGCCAGCTGGGTCCATCTCTCAAGTCTCTCTCGGATCTGGCCAAGCGGTCCGCGTTTTTACCGGTAGTCCTTTACCTGAAGGGGCAGATCATGTGTTGATCGAGGAACATGCCCGCCAATCCTCAGGACAGATAGAAGTTCTAAAAGATCAGCCAAAAGCGCGCCACGTCAGGAAGGCTGGCGGCGACTTCGCTTCAGGTGATATAGTCCTGAAATCCGGAGCACTTCTAAGGCCGGCCCATATCGGAGCGGCGGCGGCTGCAAACTCGGTAAAGCTTAACGTGTTTCGACGCTTGAGCGTTGCAGTTTTCGGTATTGGCAGCGAGCTTCGAAGTGTTGGCTCAGATCTTCAGCCCGGACAGATTGCGGACTCTAACTCCTGGGCCATATCGGCGCTTTTTTCTGAGCTTGGCGCAGATGTAATGCGGTTGGCGATTGCAACAGATGATACGACGTCAATAGAGGACCGCTTTAGGCAAGCTGCAAGCGCAGACCTTATTTTGACCGTAGGGGGCGCTTCGATTGGGAAACATGACTTAGTGCGAGACGTCTTTTTACACCAAGGTGGCCAGTACATATTTGAACGGGTAGCCATTCGCCCTGGAAAGCCGACTTGGTTTGGAACGCTCGGCAAAAGCTGTGTGCTGGGTCTGCCTGGTAATCCAACAGCCGCTTTCATTATGGCGTCTTTGCTCGGGCCCATCCTGATGTCATCAGCAAACGAGCTGAAACCTGTTCGAGCGCATTTTAATGGGACGTTGGCGAAGAATGGTGAACGCGAAACTTTGCTTCGGGCTTATTATGTCATGGGGGATGGCACAATACGTGTCTCTCTCTTAAGTGACCAAGATACATCGCGGACGAAAGCGCTCACAAAAGCCAATTGTCTGATCGTAAGGGCGCCGAGTCTTCCGGCTCAAGACAATGGCGTCGTCTCGATCCTTTTGCTGACATAGACTCTAGAGCGCACTGCGCGCTTGAGCGATACAGCTCCGCACGCACCTATAGTCGTAGCACTTTAAACAGTAGAATAACGCTCAAGTGCTGAGCTTTTACTGACCGAGCTGCGTCGGATAAGCAGGAGCGGTATTCGGTACAGGGCTTGGATTGGTGACCATCTGGCTTTGAATTTCAGTAATCGCCGCCTCCAGCTGACTGTCGCGGCCAAGATTTGTCAAAACCGGATCGAGCGTGACCTCGATGTCTGGTGCAACGCCCTGATTTTCGACCGTCCATTCGAAGTCGGCATCAAAGAACCGGAAGTAGGGTACAGTCAAGAAGCCGCCATCGACCAGCATTGGATTGGCCGCAATGCCAATCAGGCCGCCCCAGGTGCGGGTACCCATGAGGGTGCCAATCTCCATTTCGCGGAAGCTGTAAGGCAGGAAGTCCCCACCTGAACCGGCATCCTGATCAATCAGCATGATCTTTGGCCCGAACATGGCCCCGCCGGGCGTGCGGAATGTCGCCCCGGCAAAGTCTTTCCAGCCTGAGAGGTAAGTGCGGCTGAGAACGTCGGTAATGTAGTTTGCGGCCTGACCGCCACCGTTTGACCGCTCATCAATGATCATCGCATCCTTGTCGGTCTGAGCGAAGAACATGCGGTTGAAGAAGGTGTAACCGGCTGTCGTGGTGTTCGGTAGATAGACATAGCCAACCCGTCCGTCGGTTGCCGCATCGACGGCCTTGCGATTGCCTTCAACCCAGGCCCAGAGGCGCAAGGCGAATTCATTGCCGGTGGGTTCGATCAGAACGTCCCGCGCATTGCGACCATCTGCGGTATCAGCGATTTCGAGCACAGTTTGCTGGCCTGTCGTGCCTGCAAGAAGCTCGAAAACATTATCGTTTTCACCGACCTCACGGCCATTCACCGCGAGAATGAAGTCGCCTTCGGAGACATCGATCCCAGGCCGAGAGAGCGGCGCATTGATGTTGGGGTTCCAGTTCTCACCATTATAGATGCGTGCAATCTGGGTCCGGCCATTCGTCAGGGTCAGGTCCGCGCCGAGCAGACCGGTGCTTTCAGATGCGCCATTATAGACGTCCCCGCCACCAACGCGGTTGTGACCGACCTCAAGCTCAGCAATCATTTCGGCCAGTATGCGGTTCAGGTCTTCGCGCCGGCCAGCATGGTCGACCAGAGGGCGATACCGCTCATAGATCGCAATCCAGTCGAGACCGTGCAGGTTTGGATCGTAGAAGAAGTTCGGCTGCATCCGCCAGACATCGTCAAAAATTTGCGCCCACTCTTCGCGAGGGTCGATGCGCATCTGAAGGCCGGAGAGATCAAGTGGGGTCATCTCAGCCGATTTGGACTTGAGGGCTTCGCCAACTTCCGCGGTTGAAAACTGACCGGTCGCTGTAAGGACCAGAACAGTTTTGCCGTCAGCGCTCATGTCAAATTCTACGAGATTACCACCAACGGTTTTGGCGTCGCGGTCGTCAAAATCAAACCGGACAAGTTCAGCTTCAGCCTGTAATGGCTGACCTGGGTTTGGAATTTGCGAGCCGGGTTGAACATATTTGATATAGTAGAGCGCACCATCTGCGCCTGTAGCAAGGTCAGCGTACGAGGCTTGAGCGACGGGGAGCGCTTCGATCCGCTGGTTGAGAGTCTCAAGATCGATGACGATGGCATCTTCGCCATTCTCTTCATCGCCATTTTCGTCGTCTTCTTCCTTGGCTTCCTCGTCGCCTGTGCGCGGGGCGAGAGGGGAGGTGCCATCCGCTTCAAGCGTAATGACATAGAGGCCAGCGCGATAGGGCTGCTCTTGTGTCGTCATGTCGAGACCGACCTGGCTAGGACCAGAATTGGTAGATGCGGCAAAGAAGAGGTGTTTGCCGTCCTTTGAGAAAGCCGGGCTGCCGACATCGGCCATATAATCGGTGACGCGTGTCAGTTCGCTCTCTTCGAAGTCATACAGGTAGAGGTTGCGCTGGAAGTTTGGTTCTTCGCGCGTCACAGCCAGCCAGCGGCCGTCGGGAGAAGCGCTGATCCCGGTTTCACCAGGTCCCCATTGGCGGCGATAATTGGTGAGGATAGGCGTTTTGAGGCCGTTCTCTGCATCGACAGCCATCACGTTGAGCTTGTTATCTTCAACAATGATGAGCTCATCATCGCCGGTCCAGGCCCGGATCGAATAGAAGTCGGGGCCAAGAACCAACTCTTCTGTTTCGCCGCGGCCTGACTGATCCTCGATGACCAGTTTTTGGATGCCATCGGCTTCGACGATATAGGCGAGACGCAACCCGTCATTGGAGAAGGTCGCATCATATTCGCGAACGCCGCTGGAGTTTGAGACATTACGGGTGGAGCCATACTCGACCGGGATGCTGAACACTTCCCCGCGCGCTGTGACAGCGACGCGCTGGCCGGTTTTTGAAATACTGGCATTGGTGATCTGTCGAGCAACGGATTTCCAGGCGGGCTGAAGCTGCGGCAGATCGGGATTGAGCGTAATGGAGAGGGTTTGGACACTACCTGTTGCGACATCAAGCTGTTTCAGCTCACCGCCTGCCTCATAAACGATTGTCCCGTCATGCGCGTCGGCTGACCGGATGTCCCAAACGGTTTCGTCCGTGACTTTGGTGATCGAGCCTGTTGCCGGATCGAAAACGTGGATGTTCAGGACTTTTTGATCCCGGTCGGAGACGAAATAGACCTGGCCATCCAGCCACATCGGCTCGATGTCGTTTACGCGCTCACCGGGGACGAATTGCGCTGTATTGCTCTCAATGTCGAGGATTGTAATGGAGGGCGAAGAGCCACCGCGATAGCCGCGCCAGCCTGACGTGCCGCCATAGAGCGCGTTATAAGCCGGACGATAGGGCATGTAGGCGATCTGTGTTCCATCCGGGCTCAGCTCGCCGTGGAAGATGCGCGCTTCCATCATTTTGTTGGGCAGACCGCCATCGGTTTCAACGGCGTAAAGCTGCGATGAGCGGCCATGATTGGTTTCACGACGCGAGATGAAGGCGATGCTATTGCCATCCGGGAGCCAGCTGATCGCTTCGTCATTGCCGGGATGCCAGGTCAGCCGCTCTGGCTGCCCGCCGTCGATTGAGATTGTGTAGACATCGGTCTGGTCGTGATACGCTCCGGTAAAGGCGAGGGTCTGGCCATCCGGCGAGAAGATCGGGCTGCGCTCCTCGGCAGCGTGGCTGGTCAGGCGGCGCGGCTCTGATCCGTCACGATTGGCGATGTAGATATCGCCTGCATAGGTGAAGGCGAGGTGACTGTCTGACAGGGCCGGGCTGCCGAGCAGTTTGGTTTCGGCCTGCGCGGCGGCGATTGTAAAGGTTGCTGCAGCGCTCGCGAGAGCGGCCTTCCAATACTGTGTCATGAAAACTCCTGCCTCTAACATTTTGGTTATTGGTTGCATGAGTAACTAATAGTGTCGAGGTGCAATCGGTCTGGGCTTGCTAGTTGACATCGTTGTCATACGAGCGGCATAGCTGAAAGAAAACGGCTTCAGTTCGGGGAGGAACGACTATGGCCTTAGGGACCTTGGACCTATTCATTGTGGTGCTCTATGCGGGCGCTTTATTGGCGATTGCCCTTTTTGTGTCCCGCGAACCTGCAGGTGAGACCAAGGATACTGAAGACTATTTTCTGGCCGGAAAGGCGCTGCCCTGGTGGGCGATTGGGGCGTCGCTGATTGCCGCAAATATTTCAGCCGAGCAGATTATCGGGCAGTCGGGGCAAGGGTTTGTCGTCGGGCTAGCAATTGCCGCGTATGAGTGGCAAGCCGCGCTGGTCCTGATCATTGTGGCGGCCTTCTTCCTGCCCATCTTTTTGAAGCGCGGGATCTATACGATGCCGCAATTCCTGGAGACCCGGTTTGGCGCGAGCGTGAAGACGCTGATGGCGCTGTTCTGGATCTTCCTGTTTACGGCGGTGAACCTGACCACGATCCTCTATGGCGGCGCTGTCGCGATCCGCGAAGTGACCGGCCTCGGTGTGTTCACGGGTATGGCGATGCTGGCGGGGTTTGCCTTGCTTTACTCACTGTATGGCGGCCTGAAAGCGGTGGCGCTGACAGATATTATTCAGGTTGTGATCCTGATCCTTGGCGGGTTTGCGATCACGATTGTGGTGTTGGGTCTGGTTGGCGGAGAGGGCGGCGCGATGGGCGGTTTGTCGACCCTGATGAGTGAGCTGCCGGGGCATTTTGAGATGATCCTGTCTCGCGATGATCCGTCTTATGGCAACCTGCCGGGGATCTGGACGCTGCTGGGCGGTCTGTGGGTGCTGCACTTCTCATATTGGGGGTTTAATCAGTACATCATTCAGCGGGCGCTTGGGGCGGAAAGCCTTGCCGAAGCGCAGAAGGGCCTTGCCTTTGCGGCGCTGCTGAAATTCCTGATCCCGCTGATCGTTGTGATCCCGGGCATCGCGGCGCTGTGGCTGGCGCAGAATGAGTTGCAGGGGCTAAGCGAGAGCGTCCTCTCAGAGAAGCCGGACAGCACTTATGGCGCGCTTATGGCCCTGATGCCGACTGGGATCAGAGGTCTGATCTTTGCAGCCTTGATTGCGGCAATCGTTTCGTCGCTCGCGTCTATGATCAATTCGATTTCAACGATTTTCACGATGGACATTTATCGCGATTATATCGCGCTGGATCGCAACGAGGGTCACTATGTGATGATGGGGCGGATAACAGCGGCGTCGGCGATGGCGATTGCGCTGGTACTGGCTATTCCATTGCTGGGCGGAGGGACGAGTATTTTCCAGGCGATTCAGGAATATACCGGCTTTGTTGCTCCGGGCATTGTGGCGGTCTTCCTGCTCGGCTTCTTCTGGAAGCGGGCCAACACGCAGGGCGCGTTTGCGTTGTTGATTTCGTCAGTCATTCTGTCGCTGTGTTTCTATCTGGCTGCGCAGGCGCCGGGTCTTGCTGAGCAGGGTATTGAGGGCTCTCGTAATGGGCTGATGGGCGGGATTATGGGCGGGGTGTTCAACCCGATCCTTGGGCTTGTCGACTTCAACGTGGTCAATATGCCCTTCGTGGTGCGGATCTGGTTCATCTTCCTGATCTGTCTGGTGATCGGCGTTGTTGTCTCTTTGATGACAGATCCGCCGGAGGAAGGTCAGCCCGTTGACCTTAGCGATATCAGCTTTGCCACGACGACCACATTCAAGGTCAGCGCCGGGGTCGCCATCGCCATTCTGGTCGGTCTTTATGCGATATTCTGGTAGCCTAAGCAGGCGGTGAGGTGATCGCTTGCTGTGTTTGCAAACGCGCGTGACGAGTGTCCAGTGGAGCTGAGCCCTTGAAAACCGCGCCGTGCTGGCAAAGCTGGCAGGGTCTACGTTTCGTCGTCTGAGCCGGGTTGAGGTGCCTTGTCGGCTTTATGGCCCAGGATCTCCTTGAACATCTCGACCTGGTGCGGGTAGGGAATTTCGATGCCTTCACGGTCGAAGGTCTGTTTGACCGCTTTTGTGATATCGGCGCGGATCTGAACGAACTCGCGGGCCGGGACCCAGGCGCGCAGACGAAATGTGATCGCCCAGTCATCCAGGCTATGCACGCCGACCCAGGTTTCGTGCTTGCGCAACACGCGCGCATGGTCGTTGGTAAGCTTCATCAGGATCTCCAGCACCTGATCGAGGTCACTGTCATAATGCACGCCAAAATAGAGATCGAGGCGGCGCTGGGGCAGGCGGGTATAATTTATGATCGCGTCGCCCCAGACTTTGTCGTTAGTGAGGGTGACGCGCTTGTTATCCATCTGGTTGATCGCGGTCGTGAAAGGCGTGATCTCTGCAACCTCGCCCTCATGGTCACCAATCTCGACCCAGTCGCCAATCCGAAACGGCCTGAAAGCGGCGATCATGAAACCGGAAGCGACGGCTTTCAGCGTGTCCTGAAGCGCCAGCGCGATGGCGAGACCAACTGCACCGACAATCGCGATCAGGGAGCCGGGAGCGAAGCCGAACTGGGTCAACGCCATCAGGACCGCGATGCCAAGGATCACATAGCGGATGATCGACGCGCTGAACGAAATGAGTGTGTCGTCGACCTTGTGTCCGGCATGCGCGCGTTGGCCATAAGACCGAAGCGAGCGGTTGATCCAGGTCGCAAGGACCATTGCGCCGCTGATGATGATCAGCCCCGCCAGAACGCGCGGCCAGTAGCCAACCAGTTGATCGCCAAAATCAAAGCCGAACAGTTCTGCCCCTGCCGTCAAGGCGAGCAAGAAGACAAGCAGCTGAATAACCGGGGCGGCAAGGTCCCAGCTCGAGCCGACAAAGTGCTCTTCGGATTTATAGACCTTCTGCCCGAGATATCTCACGACAAGCTTGGCGATGTATCCAAGCAGATACGAAACACTGATCAGGCCGAGGACGATGACAACCAGCCAGCCCTGCGGAGCCCAGTCTGCGGCCCAGGCGGGCCAGTCGCTGGTATCAAAGGGCAGAGTGGTCAGCGCGTCCATCTAGCCGATCGGATCATTGTCTTCCGGGTTGAGCGGCAAGGCCCGCGGAATTGGCGGTTTTCGGCTGCCCGCCTTGGCGGCGGCGGCTTCGGCTTCGCGGCGCAGTTTCTCTTCATCATCGACAAGGCGACGGTCGACATAGGCCTCGCAAATGTCGATCAGCTCATCATGCTTGTCCTGGAAGAAATGGTTAGCGCCTGCGATGCTTTCGCGCTCAATCTCTTCGCCCTTTTGAATGCGGACCTTGGTCAAGGCGCGTTCGACATCTGATGGCTTGGAGATCGCATCATTCTCGCCAGAGATGATCAGACCCGAGGCCGGACAGGGCGCAAGAAAGCTGAAATCATAGTGGTTGGCTGGCGGGGCAATGGCAAGAAAGCCGTCAAGCTCTGGCCGACGCATCAACAGCTGGAGCGTGATCCAGGCGCCGAAGCTGTAGCCCGCACACCAGACATAGCGTGGGCTTTCAACCATGTTTTCCATATAGTCGAGAACGAAAGCGGCATCCTCCAGCTCACCAACGCCCTGATCATAAACGCCTTGCGAGCGACCAACGCCGCGTGTGTTGAAGCGCAAGACGCCAAAGCCCTTGGACTCAAACATCTGATACAGGCGGATCGTGATCGGATCCTGCATGTTACCGCCAGCCCGCGGGTGCGGATGCAGGATGAGGGCAACAGATGCGCCCTCATGTGGCGGCGGTGTATAACGGGCTTCGATCCGGCCTTGTGGGCCTGGAATAAGGAGTTCTGCCATGGCGGTAGGGGTCTCGCTCTCGGGCTATAAGCTTGTGTTGAGCGGGCGCTATAGCGGATGTGGTGCCGCGAATGCAAATTTTTCTGCACTTGGTTCCGCGCACTGCTATATCAGACCCATGATCTACGCTGACTACAATGCGACTGCGCCGCTGCGGCCTGAAGCTCGTGCTGCGATGCTTGCGGCGATGGATGCAGGAGCGAACCCGTCTTCTGTGCATGGGCCGGGGCGGGCGGCGCGAAAGCTGCTCGAGACAGCGCGGGCGCAGGTAGCGTTTGCGATTGGCGCGCGAGGTCAGGACGTGGTGTTCACGTCCGGCGGGACCGAGGCAAACGCGCTGGCGCTGCATGGGGTTGTGGCACAGTTGGACCGGGCTTGTACGCTGCTGGTGTCGGCGATTGAGCACGAAGCGGTGGTGAAGAATGCAGGTTATGCCGGCGTCGCGGTTGAGACCGCCTACGTGACACCGCAGGGGACGCTGGACCTTGATTGGTTGCGAGATCGCCTCGCGCGCTGGGACATGGCGAAAGATGGCACGCCGGTGCTTGCGATCATGATGGCGAATAATGAGACGGGCGTCATCCAGCCTGTGGCAGACGCGGCCGAGATAGTACGCGAGGCAGGCGGCCTGACGCATTGCGACGCTGTGCAAGGGCTTGGCAAGGTAATGGTTAATGTCGGCTTGCTTGGCGTCGACTATCTCGCGCTGTCGGCGCATAAGGTGGGCGGACCGCAGGGGGCAGGCGCCCTGTGGTTGCGCTCTGGTGCGCCGCTGAAGCCGGTCCTGTTTGGCGGTGGCCAGGAGCGGTCATTGCGGTCTGGAACTGAGAATTTGAGCGGGATCGCAGGCTTTGGCGCGGCAGCGGAAGCGGGCGTACGGGACATCGGCAAGCTGCACGGGCTGGCTGCGGCGCGGGATCGACTAGAAGCGCGGCTGAAATCCGAAGCGGGCGTGACCGTGTTCGGCGAAGGGGCAGAGCGTCTCGCGCAGACCTCGAACTTTGCGATTGCGGGCTTTCGCGCCGAGACGCAGGTCATGGCGATGGACCTCGGCGGCGTGGCGGTGTCGTCCGGCTCGGCATGTTCCAGTGGCAAGGTGAAGCGGTCACTGGTTTTGAGCGCGATGGGCGTCGATGACACCTTGTCAGCGAGCGCCATACGCACCAGCTATGGGTGGCAAAGTGTGGTAGAAGATTTTGACCGAACGGCAGATGTGTGGCTCGAAGCGGCACGGCGGACGGTGTTGAAGGAGCGTGCATAATGGAATGTTGCGGCGGGATCACCGATCATGACGATGACTGTGAGGTCAAAGTCAAAGACAGCATTGACGAAGGCACAGTTGCAGCGGCCAAGGCGCTGGAATCGGAGAACTATTCTGCTGGCTTCTCAACCGATATTGAGACCGAGTTTGCGCCGAAAGGCCTGAACGAGGACATCGTCCGCTTCATTTCCGAGAAAAAGAGTGAACCGGAATGGCTGCTCGAGTGGCGACTGAAAGCCTATGAGCGCTGGTTGACCATGGAAGAGCCGGACTGGGCGATGGTACGTTATGATCCGGTCGATTATCAGGAGACATACTTTTACGCCGCCCCGAAAACTGGTGCGAAATACGAGTCGATTGATGATGTGCCAGAGGAGATTCTGGAAACCTATAAGAAGCTGGGTATTCCGCTTCGCGAGGCCGAGGTTCTGCTTGGCGTAGAGGGGGCCGCGGAAACGGCGATAGAAGCGCGCACCGAAAGTGATCGTCCGAAAGTGGCTGTGGATGCGGTATTTGACTCGGTGTCGGTCGCGACGACGTTCCGGGCGGAGCTAGAAAAAGCCGGCGTGATTTTCATGTCGATTTCGGAAGCGGTGCATGAGCATCCCGAACTGGTGAAGAAGTATCTTGGCTCTGTGGTGCCGCAATCGGATAATTACTTTGCGACGTTGAACTGCGCTGTCTTCTCTGATGGGACATTTGTTTACATCCCGAAGGGCGTGCGCTGCCCGATGGAGCTGTCCACATATTTCCGGATGAATGCGGAGAATACGGGGCAATTCGAGCGGACACTGATCATTGCCGATGAAGGTTCATACGTCTCTTATCTGGAAGGCTGCACGGCCCCGATGCGCGATGAGAATCAGCTGCATGCGGCGGTGGTGGAGCTGGTCGCGCTGGACGATGCCGAGATCAAGTACTCGACGGTACAGAACTGGTGGCCGGGCGATGAGAATGGCAAAGGCGGGATCTATAATTTCGTGACCAAGCGCGGCGATTGCCGCGGTGACCGGAGCAAGATCAGCTGGACACAGGTTGAGACAGGGTCTGCGGTGACGTGGAAGTATCCAAGCTGCGTGTTGCGCGGCGATGATAGCGTTGGTGAGTTCTATTCCATCGCGGTGACCAATGGGCGTCAGATGGCCGATACCGGCACCAAGATGATCCATCTTGGCAAGCGGACGAAGTCGCGGATTATCTCAAAAGGGATTTCGGCGGGAAAATCTGACAACACCTATCGCGGGCTGGTCTCGGTAAACAAGAAGGCCGACAAGGCGCGGAACTTCACGCAGTGTGACAGCTTGCTGATTGGCGATCGCTGCGGGGCCCATACTGTCCCTTATGTCGAGAACCGGCGCGCCGATGCGCAGCTGGAGCATGAGGCGACGACGACGAAATTGTCAGAGGATCAGCTCTTCTATGTGCGCCAGCGCGGGATTGGTGAGGAAGAGGCCGTCGCGCTGCTCGTCAACGGCTTTGTGCGTGAAGTACTTCAAGAGCTGCCGATGGAATTCGCAGTCGAAGCGCAAAGTCTGCTGAAAGTGAGCCTGGAGGGGAGTGTTGGGTAAGTACTCAACGCGACTTCTTCACGTTTCCGCTGAACGTGAATGAAAAGGCTATTGATAAGATCAATGGGACCCAGATGGGGAGGGTACCGAGCCCTGGTGCGTTGACCGCGGCTGCGAGATGGTCATCAACACACCACCAGAGTGCGAATAGCCACATGATTTTGCCCTCCTTCTTGTGACGACCTTATTGATAAACAATAATATCTCCGGTGGTGGATTTCAAGGGATTGGCCAGTTTGGCATTTGCTCGCTAACCTCTTCGCAAAGGCTTTGAACAGCGGAGGACGCCATGAAAATCACCATAAATGTAGAGGTAACACCCCAGGAGGCGCGGACCTTTATGGGGCTGCCGGATGTTGAGCCGATCAATGATATGATCATGGAAGAGATGATGCGGCGCACGCAGGAGAATATTGAGACGCTGGCCAATCCGGAGCGGCTAATCGCGCAATGGATGGCTGTGTCAGCAAAAGGTATGGAGCAGTTTCAGTCCTTGATGGGCAGTGCGGTCAGCAAAGCCGCAGGGACGGCAAAAAAAGCCGCAGGCCGCAGCCGTAGTAGCAAGTCGACGACGACGGACTAGTTCGAGGCTTGCAGCGCTGTGCGCGCGCCATTAGCCCTGCAATATGCTTCCCAGCCTGATCATTCTCGATAATTTTCTGAAGGATCCTTACGCGGCGCGCGCGAAAGCGCTGGCGCTGGACTATGACCCCGCTTTGAAGAAAGGGAATTATCCAGGCACGCTCTCCTCGCGCCCGTTGGAGATTACCGGACTGGATGGGCTGACCTCAAAACAGATCGGGGTGCCCGTAAGGCCTGCGCCAGGCACCAGCCATGGCTTTTGCCGCCTGACCCTGAAAGGGGACAAGGGGCGCACGGGTGTTCATATCGATCCGTGTTTCTATTCCGGTATCCTGTATCTGAGCCTGCCGGAGCACTGCCGGGGAGGGACGGATTTTTATCGCCATCGGCGGACAGGATTGGAGGCGGTCCCGCGACAACCGACCGAATGGGTCAAGCTGGGATACAAGGACCCGAATGCGCTGATCGAGGATGTGGTCAACAAGGATACGTTTCGAAGCTCTGCCTGGGAGCGTGTTCATCGGGTGCCGATGCGATTTAACCGACTGATCCTGTTTGACCCCTGGCTGTTTCATGATGCGGGGCCAGGATTCGGGACGTGTCTCGAAAACGGACGATTGATTGAGCTCATGTTCTTCGAAAAAGGGTAATTTCGGAGCAGTTTTATCAAATCAAGAGTTGTTTTGTGGCTGCGAGGTTACGTTTCTATCGAATCCCCTCACAGGCGAGTCCAAAGTACGTGACTCATTGTTAACTTACTCTATCGTAAGGCTCACACACTCGTTTTCTTGGGGAGAAACATGATCAATCCTAATAAACTTGGTTTGTCCAATCGTTTGTTTGCAACCGCAGCCGCGTCCGCCATTGCCGCCGCAATGATCACACCAACCTCGTCGGCCGTCGTCCCAAACGACAATACCGACTCAGAAGAGATTATCGACGACGAAACCGATGTTACGGGCGTCGGCATGTTCTTCCGCGCAGATGGTTTTGTTTGCTCTGGTTCACTGATTAATCCACGAACTGTTCTGTTTGCAGCGCACTGCGTAAATGATGTTCCTGACACGGCATTTGGGACGTCGGTCCCGGCAGCGTGGTCCTTCCAAACTGATGCCCTGGCAGGCTTTCAGAACTGGTTCGCAAATGACTTTCAGTCCAATCCCGATCTCTATGTTTACAATAGCAATCAGATCATTTGGCATCCCGATTCTGTAAATGATGCATTTGGGCTCGGCTTTATTGAGGCTGATGTTGCGATTTCGTCGCTCGATACGCCTGCCTCTGATATTCCAACCTGGGCTCTCCTCTTTTCACCCCTGCCGACCCCAGATGCCATAGATCCGGTAACGGGGACCGGGTATCATGTCGAGATCACGGGCTATGGTGGTACCGGGACGGGTACCGACGGTGATATCTTTGGTGTTGATTTCCGCCGCCGGGCAGCTGAGAACATGCTGGGCGCGCTCGCCTCTCTGGACCAGCGGGATGACTTTCTGTTTGGTCCTGGACCAACTATTTTTCCGCAAGTTCTATATCAGACGGATTTTGACGATCCGAACGAGACCAACCCGTTTGATATCAATATATTCCGCGATGAAGCCTTGCCGAACGAGGGTACGACCGCTGGCGGTGATTCCGGTGGCCCTCTGATCCTCGATGCCGCAAACAATACGCTTTCTGACGAGGATCTCGTGCTGGGTGTTCTGTCGGGTGGATCGCGTTTCTTTGGACCGCAGTCCTTTAGCTCTTATGGGACAACGAGCTTCTATCAGCCGCTTTTCCTTTACTGGGACTGGATCGCAGCGAACAATCCTTATCGCTATGTCGGCGCCAATGCCGGTGACGGCAACTGGGAAGACGGTGATCACTGGGTCAGCCTGCTTGATCCGAACTATCGGGTGATTGATTCCACCGGCGCGGTCATTAACGGTGTGCCAGACGCGCCGGGGGCTGGCCCGGACGGAGATGAGCCAAGCTTCGGGCAGGTTTGCGTAGAGTTCGGCAGCCCGTTTGACGAGTGCCAGGATCTCTCCACTGGGGAGTTTGTTCCGATCGCGGCGCCCACCGGAGGAAGCGACGAAACGTCTGGCATTGGACTTGTCGGCGGCCTCGAGAGTGGCCGGGCGCAAGTCTCTATTGATGCCATCAGTCTTTCTGGTGATGCCGGTTCAGGTGAGAGCGAAGACAGCTTCCTGTTTGAGCCTGACGATGCAGCGCAAGTTGGGCCGTTCCTCGAAGAAGAGCTGCCCGATCCGACAATTGACAATGGTCTTGCAGGCGCGACTGGCTTTGTGCCGTCCAATGTAGACCCGGATCAGTTGAACGGTGTGAATGCACGTTACTTTGACGTGACCCTATCCGAGGATGGGACGACAACGCTCAGCAGTATGGTTGAAATCGACAAGCTGACAGTTTCTGGAGCGGGTGCAGGGCTGGACATTGCTTCAACCGGATCCCTGACAAGTTTGATAGATGTGACGCAAGCAACAGGCTCCGTAAATGTCGATGGTATGCTTATCACGCCGGGCGACTATCTTTTGATGACGGGACTGCTCTCTGGATCAGGCACCATTCAAACGCCCTTCCTGACCAATGTTGCAGGCGGCATCGCCCCTGGCGGTATGGGCACAATCGGAACGCTGACAGTTGATGGTAGTGTCATCATGTCGTCAGGCTCTGTGCTGGCCATTGATATCAATGGTGCCAGCAGTGATACGCTGGCGATTACCGGGGATGTATCCTTTGGCGGTACGCTTGGCCTGATGACTGGCGCGAGCGGCCCGCAATTTGGCCAGTCCTACACCGTTGCGACCTTTGACGGCGAAGCAAGCGATGGCTTCGACAGCATTGCCGGGCTGACGGGCGTTTTACAGGGCGAGGTGAGCTATACAGAATCGGCCGCCATTGTTGAAATCACAGCAGGGTCTTTCCTTGATGTCTTGCCAGCAACGGCGACGGCGGGGCAGACCTCCTTTGGTCGCGCACTCGATCGCAATCGCGATGATGGCTATACTCTACTGGGCGACCTCTATCGTCAGGTCGATCCGCTTGAAAGCGCCGCCTTGTCGACTGCGCTTACCGAGTTCTCGCCCAACGACACGCTTGCAGTCACTCACGGCTTACTGGCCCATGCGAATGTGATGGGTGAAAAGTTTGGCACTCGGCTTGAGGCCATTCGCGGGGGATCGACCGGTTATGTGCGAAACGTTGAGGGACGGCCAATTCAGGTCGCGTCTTCTGACCCAAATGCCGGGTTCTCTGCGTTGGCACTTCAAGCAAACGCTATGGCGTCTGCATCAGCGCCGGTTCAAATGAAAACCGGCTGGGGCATGTTTGCCGATCTTAATGTGTATGAAGCGGAGAACGATTCAGATCTGCTTGGACAGGATGCTGACTATGACGGTCTGACCCTGACGTTTGGCCTGGACCATACGTCTCCAGATGGCGCCGTCTACGGCGTCATGGTTGGCTTGAATGATACAAATGGTGATTTGACCGAGGTGACAGGGTATGCGGATCAGTCAGGTCTGACGGCTGGCTTTTATCTCTCAACGCCGTTCGCTGGTTTCTACTACGATGCCTTCCTCGCGTTTGGCGTACACGATATCGAAACCCAGCGGACGAGTACGTCCACGGGCGCAAGGTTCCGTGCTGAAGGTGAGACGAGCGCCTCTTCCCTTATTACGAGCATCGTTTTCGGGCGTGAGTTCCAATTTGGAGAGACGATGAAGCTGACGCCCGAGATCGGGGTTTTGTCGGCGACCTATGATGTTGATGGCTATACTGAAAGCGGCGACGAAATAGCTTTGGTCATCGATGAGGAAACGGTCAGCACGGTTCAGCTTTCTGCCGGTGGTAAGGCGTCCTGGATGCTTGGTACAAAAGGTCAGTTCCGCCCAAGCTTGGGTGCGAAAGTGATCTATGACGCGCAGACCGATGCAGACATTGTTGTGGGGCGTTTTGCGGCGATACCTCAGGACACTGGCGTTATTCGTCTGAGCGGATCAGAAGCCACGGATGTCTGGGGCGAGATTGAAGCTGCGCTGGATTTCAACGTGTCCAGCACGGCGGTTGGTTCGCTGGGGCTGCGCCAGTCCGTCGGCAGCGACTTGTCCTACACCATCCTGGGTGCGGACGTGAAAGTGAAGTTCTAGGGCTGCAAGCTCAGACCAAAATCCAAAGGGCGGGCTTCGGCTCGCCCTTTTTTGTGCATGCCAGGATCGGTTAGTTCTGGGGGCGCGTTAAAACTGCTGGGCCGTCACTGGAACGAACTTCGGAGGGGTCGCCTGGTGCAAGCGATCCAGTCCAGACCGGCGCGCCGGTTTCATCGATCAGAGTGACCGTGCCATTTGGCAGGGCGATCCAATGGCTTGGGGGATTGGCCGTGTCAGACCATGCGCCGGTGAGGTGAACCGGGCCGCTACTCGTGCCCTTGGGGCCCGTCATGAATTCGAGGTGCGTGCCGGGGCTTTCGGAGTGATGCCAGACCCCGGTCAGGTCAGGTTGTGCGGTGCCGGGCAGCCTCATCGCAGCGTTCCGGCCTGGGTCCGAGGCATTTTCCGATGCTTCGGGGCGTTCAGGTTTGGGGTCTTGCAGCTCGGTCATTTCGGGGCTGGGCTCCGGGGCGAGTGCGCTCGCTTGCGGTGATGGGGGCTCATCATTGTCTTGCGGCCCAGCGGGTAGTCCGGTCTGCGAGCAGGCCGTCGCTATTGCGGTCGCAAGTGCGGTGAAAAGCGCGCGCGGCGACATGGTTTCCCCCTTTTTCAAACTCTTCCAAGAGCAAGAGCAGCCTAGGCGTGTCTTTGTGAAATGCAAATACGGCATGAGACTTGCTGAGTGTATCGGCAGAAATTCGTGTCTAAGGCGACAAATGAGTCATTTTTCCCGTATCTGGTTAAGTTTAGTCCTCCTGGTCGCGTCTTGCGCGAGTTCAGGTCGCTCATCAGACGAATATGTTCGCTGGTGGCTGGACGAAACCCCACATCAAACATCACGCCTTGCGGTTCGCACGGCAGATATCGACGATGCTTTATTGCAGCTGGCCAGTGCTGAGAGTGATCCGCTGATCCTGCTGCCGAACAAACTTGATCGGAGCAAGCTTGATTACTCGCTGGGCAGCCTGAACGAGATCGATGCGTGGTTGGGATCGATCCATACGATCAACCGTCTGCAAGCCGGAGAGGGGTCTGCTGGTGAGTATCTCGTAATGGATGTGCGGGGGGAGAATTCAGTGACGCTTGCGGGGCTGTATCTCGGGCAAGTCATCCGGGCCAATTCGGAACTGGACTGGCGGTGGGAGCGGTTTGACCTGTTCCTTGAGGCAAACCCTTATTTTGCAGAGCATTATGGGCGCGAAGCCGAGTTGGACGTGTTCGTCCTGGTCGGGCCGCAAGGGGTGGCAACACCTATCAATACAGCGCTGAAACGGGTTGTGCAGGGTCGCGAAGAGAGCCTGTTCTATATTGGCAATCTGCTGACCGAGGAGATCGACATGCAGCAGGCGGTCTCTGGTTACAATTTTATGGGTCTGGACCGGCGCGACAGTATTGTCGGTCTCGACTGACATTCGCACAGGGCCTGCGTCGATTAGGTCTTTGAATTCGGCCCAATCAACTCTACATCGCCTGTCATGTTGAAACTTGATAATCTGACCGCCCAAGTTGGCGAAGACGACGAGGCAAAGACCATTATCAATGGCTTGTCTCTGGAAGTCCCTGCGGGTGAAGTTCATGCGATCATGGGGCCGAATGGCGCGGGCAAATCAACCCTGTCCTATGTCCTGACCGGCCGAGATGGCTATGAGGTGCTGGATGGCAGTGCTCAGCTGGACGGTGTGGACCTGCTGGATATGGACCCGGAAGAGCGCGCCGCGAGCGGTTTGTTCCTGTCTTTCCAATATCCTGTTGAGGTGCCCGGCGTGCCGGTGATGACGTTTGTGCGCACCGCGATGAACGCGCAGCGCAAGGCGCGCGGTGAAGATGAGATTTCAGCGCCTGAGTTTATCAAGCGATCAAGGGAGATCGGTGCGCAGCTGAACCTGTCGACGGAGATGCTGAAACGGCCGGTGAATGTTGGCTTTTCAGGCGGGGAAAAGAAGCGCCTCGAAATCTTCCAGATGATGATGCTGGAGCCCCGGTTTGCGATTCTGGATGAGACCGATAGCGGCCTTGATATTGATGCGCTGAAAACGGTTGCAGAGGGCGTGAACGCGCTGCGCAGCCCAGAGCGGGGCATGCTGGTCATCACCCACTATCAGCGCTTGCTTGACTATATCAAGCCGGACAAGGTGCACGTGCTGGCCAAGGGCAAGATTATCAAGACGGGTGGGCCGGATCTCGCCTTACGGCTTGAAGCAGAAGGCTATGACGGCGTTATGGGCGAGGCGGCGTAGTGACCACGTCAGTCGTCGATCTGCGCGAGAAATTCAGCAATCCGGGTCCGGCTGAGCTGGAGCTTATTGCGCGTTACGCGATGCTGCCTGAAAACGGACAGCGCGAGCGAGCGTTCGAGGCGTTTGCACAAACCGGTTTGCCCCATCGCCGGATGGAAGCCTGGAAGTGGACGGACTTCAAAGCGGCGGTTGGCGCGGTTGCGGCGCCGGCGCAGGGCGCACAAAGCGCTGCGCTGCCCTTGGCGGGCAATGCCGTCATTGACATTTCTGCGCGTGGTGTCGGATTGCCGGACAAGCTGCCGGACGGGATTGTTCTGCATCCGCGCGAGCAGGCCCAGGCGCTTGGCAATGCTGAAAGTGTTCCGCTCGGCGCGATGACGGCGGCGCTTGCCGGGCGCGTTGGCGGGCTTGATACCTTGATTATTGAAGTGACCTGCAAGGTCGATGCGCCGTTGCATATCGTCTGCAAAGGCGACCGTGATGAGACCAATTTTGCGCGGGTCGCGGTGATTGTGCGCCCGGGCGCATCGCTAGACCTGATCGAGAGCCATGTCGGCGGCGCTGGCTTTTCATCCTTCCTGATCGAGATCGGCATGCAGGAGGGCGGCGAAGTGCGCCGGACGATCCTGCAGCGTGGGAGCCCGGACGAAGCGCAAGCGGTGACCGGTATTGTGAGCCTGGGCGATAAGTCCCGTTATACGCAAACCGCGCTCGCCTTCGGCGCGAAGGTGGCCCGGATCGAGACGCGTGTGACGCATCAGGAAAGCGGCAGTCACGCCGAGCTGAACGCTGCGTATCTGTGCGCTGATGGCTATCATGTCGATTTTACCAGCCATGTTCGTCATGGCGCGCCGAGCAGCGTGACGCGGCAGGTCACAAAAGGCGCGGTTCTGGACGGTGGAACCGGCGTTTTTCAGGGCAAATTCTTCGTTCCGCGCACGGTCGGGCAGTACACTGATGCTGATATGCAGCATCAGGCTTTGCTGTTGGAAGACGGCGCGCAGGTGTTTGCGAAGCCGGAGCTTGAAATCTATGCCGATGATGTTGAATGCGCGCATGGCAATACGTCCGGGTCGCTCGACGAAAACCAGCTATTCTACCTGCGTCAGCGTGGTATTCCGCTCGCCGAAGCGCGTGCGATGCTGACTGAGGCGTTCATCGCTGAAGCGCTGGAAGAGGCGAGTGAGAGCGTGCACGAGGCACTACTTGAAGCAGCTGGCGCGTTCCTGAGCGAGACACGTTAATGGCGCGCCCGTTTGATATTGACGCCATCCGGGATGAGTTTCCGATCCTTAAGCGCGAGGTGAATGGCAAGCCGCTGGTCTATCTCGACAATGCTGCCAGTGCGCAGAAGCCGGATGCTGTGATTGAGGCGATGGCGGAGCAGTCGCGAACGGCCTACGCGAATGTCCATCGCGGTATTCACACGCTGGCGAATGAGACCACCGAAGCGTATGAAGCCGCTCGCGAGGATGTGCGCCGTTTTCTGAATGCGCCGTATGTTGACAATATCGTGTTTGCGCGCGGGGCGACCGAAGGCATCAATATTGTCGCGAACGGGATCTCCGAAACGATCAAACCTGGCGACGAAATTGTTCTGTCGGTTATGGAGCATCATTCGAATATCGTACCCTGGCACTTCCTGCGCGAACGCTATGGCGCGGTTTTGCGTTGGGTCTCGCTAACCGAAGATGGCGCGCTGGATATGGCGGCGCTGGGGGAGGCGATCGGGCCGAAGACCAGGATGGTCGCGCTGAGCCATATGTCGAACGTGCTGGGCACCGTGACCGACGCGGCGAAGATCGTCGCGATGGCGCATGCGGTCGGCGCTGATGTGCTGCTGGATGGATGTCAGGCGGCAATCCATCTGGATGTAGATGTGCAGGCTTTGTGCTGTGATTATTATGTGTTTTCCGGGCACAAGCTTTACGGCCCGACCGGGATTGGCATCCTTTATGGCGCGCCCGGTAAGCTTGATCCGCTGCGGCCCTGGCAGGGCGGCGGTGAGATGATCGAGATCGTCGAGATGGAGCGGATTACCTATAACAAGGCGCCGCACAAGTTTGAGGCGGGTACGCCAGCTATCCTTGAAGCAATTGCCCTTGGCGCGGCGATCCGCTGGTATGAACAGTTCGATATTGACGATGTACAGCGCCACGAGGCGGCGCTTTATGAGCGTGCGATCGAGGGCATTCGCGGCCTGAACGGCCTGCGGGTGCATGGCACAGCCCCCGATAAGGGCGCGGTGTTGTCCTTTTCGCTGGAAGGGGCGCATCCTCACGATATTGCGCAAATTCTGGATCGATATGGTATAGCGGTTCGCGCCGGGCACCATTGTGCGCAGCCGCTGATGACGCACTTGGGCGTAACCGCAACGGCTCGGGCCAGCTTTGGTATCTATAATAGCGTGGCCGAAGTCGATGCGTTCATTGAGGCGCTACACAAAGCGCAGGGAATGCTTATATAGTTTTTAATATGGCAGATGATATGACCTCCCGTGACGTAATTGATGTATCGGCTGAAGCGCCAGCGGAGCCGAAGGGCTCAGCGATTCCGCAGCATGAACTCAACCGAATCACGGATGATCTCATCGCGGCGTTCAAAACGGTGTATGACCCTGAAATTCCGGTCGATATCTATGAACTGGGCTTGATCTATAAGGTCGATATCGATGATGATCGTAAAGTCGACATTGATATGACCCTGACTGCACCGGGCTGCCCGGTGGCTGGGGACATGCCGGGCTGGATCGAGACGGCAGCGCGCACGGTGAAAGGCATCGGAGATGTCGAGGTGCGCCTGACCTTTGATCCGCCATGGGACCCCTCGCGCATGTCAGATGAGGCGCGCCTCGCGCTGAACATGCTGTAAGCAGGTCGCTGGCGCGATTACCATTTTTCCTTGAACGGCCGCACATCCAATTCGTGGGTCCAGGCTGATTTTGGCTGGACATGCACCTGCCAGAAGGCCTCGGCCATCTCATCGGGGTTGATCGAGCCAGACTCGCCAAGTTGCTCAATGTATTGCGGGGCGAGTGCGCGAACGCGTTCGCCATTGATCACGCCGTCGACAATCACATGCGCGACGTGAATGTTGTCCGGGCCATACGTGCGGGCAAGCGACTGCGCGAGCATGCGCAGCCCGGCTTTCGCAGAGGCAAAATGAGCAAAGTTTGGTCGTCCCCGCATGGAGCCGGATGCGCCGGTATAGATCAACGACCCATAGCCTTGCTCCTGCATGATTGGCACAACGGCCTTGGCCGTCAGAAATCCGCCAAAACAACCAAGCCGCCAGAAACTTTCGAAAACCTCCGGTGTCAGGTCCTCAAACGGAATGATGGCATTGTTCCCAGCATTATAGACAGTTGCGGCGATTTCGCCCTTTGCCGAAACGGTTTCAAACAGGTGCGTCAGGTCGGCCTCCTGAGTTGCGTCGGCAGTTACTGCATGAGCGACGCCGCCCGCGGCATTGATCTCGCCCACAATCAGGTCCAGTTTCTCTTTTGTCCGGCCTGAGACCGTCACCTCCAGTCCGCCCGTGGCGAACCGACGTGCCACAGCTGCCCCCAGCCCGTTTGATGCACCAACCCCGATCACCACAGCCTGCTTGTTCAATTCCATATCTCCTTGAATTTTGACGCAGACTACGCCATTTGATGCGTATGGCCAGACGACCAAGACCAAAACTCGTATCCCTTACCGACGACGCTGCAGCGCGCGTTCGGGAGATCATGTCTGAAAAAGACGCGGGCTATCTGCGCGTTGGTGTCACCAATGGCGGATGCGCGGGCATGGAATATGTCATGGATTATGTTGAGACACCGGACATGCTGGACGAGATTGTCGAGGATAATGGCGTCAAGATTGTCGTAGATGCTAAAGCGGTGCTGTTTCTGCTGGGATCTGTTGTCGATTATGAGACAACCCTTCTGCATGAGAGATTCACATTCACCAATCCCAACCAGACCGATGCGTGTGGATGCGGCGAGAGCGTAACGATCATTCCCGCCGCAGCCGAATAGAGCGGATTAGCCGCTCGTCGCAGAGCAGGTTTTAGCGAAGGTCGTGAAATCGCTATCCACCGGTGGCATGTTCAGTGTGAAATTGCCGGAATGGTTAGCGTACAGTTTCACTTCTTCGCCGCGAATAGCAGAGTTGAACAGGCGGCGGGCCTGCCATCCTTCTTGCGTCACCAGCCCCTTGATGTCCTGAACATAAGACCAGTTTGCGCGGCGTGATTTTGTGCTGTCCGTTACCATCTTTACAGCGCGGTTTGAAGCTCGTTCCAGATCCATTGGCCCGACAGCATCCGCCGTCGCGCCGTCCTCGAACAGGACGGCCTGCAAGCCGATATCGCTGGAGCAGGTCAACGCAAGGCTTGGGCCTCCAACATCTTCAGCGAAGACGAACAGACCATCCTCAACCGGGCCATCATCCTCAGAGATATAGGGGTTTGAATTACCAATTTGCCAACCCGCCTCAGCGGCAGCACCGGATAGCGGAAGCAAAGCGGCGGTAAGAGCTGCGCATGCGGTGAAACGTATTGAATGTGACATTGTTATCCTCCTGTAATTATCGAAGAACAATATCAATATATTGAAAAACGCAAGAAGTTTATTGTTAAAAAATAAAAAACTTGGCATGACATGGATATCATGTTACAAGTGTAGCCTTGTTTCGCGATTGTGTCGATATCTTTGTATCGCATCCGTCCGAGGCAGGACGTTTCAGCGTAAAGCCCAGTTGTGATTGCCTTTATCCGGATGTCGCCCTTAACATGCCCTAAAAAGGGAGGCGGTATATGATTGTCTTTATTACAGGGCTCGTAATCTTCTTTGGTCTACACATTTTCAGTGCGGTGCGAACACGCGAGCCTGGTCAGGACCTTCGGGTACGTATGGGAGAAGGCCCCTATATGGGACTTTACAGCCTGGTCTCGCTCGTCGGGTTCGCGCTGATGATCTATGGCTATATTCTGACCCGTGGGGGGACTGTCCTCTATATTGCGCCGGTCTGGGGGCGCCATGTCACCCTGGCGCTGATGCTGCCCGCCTTGATCCTTCTGGTGGCGTCGCAGCTGCCGGCAAGCTGGATCAAAAAGGTCACCAAGCACCCCATGCTGGTTGCGGTGAAGATCTGGGCGTTGAGCCATTTGCTGGCAAATGGGGAGCTCAACGCGGTGATCCTGTTTGGCAGCTTTCTTGGCTATGCCGTGTTTGATCGCATCATGGTGAAGCGCAGGGCGGTGAGCGATGGACCCGCCGCGAGCCCGTCTGTGATAATGGATGTTATCTCTGTGGTCGCCGGATCTGCGCTGTATGTCGCCCTGTATTTGTGGCTGCATCCGGTACTGTTTGGCGTTCGCATCGCAAGCTGACATCCGATGATTGCGTTTTGCCATTCGAAGCTCATCTGATAGGGGCACCTAACACTTGAATTTCGAAGGGTTTCCATGTCTGCACAGACCAAAGTTCGTCGCAAAACGGTTCGTGATATCGCAAAGGCCAAGCAAGGGGAGCCGCTGGTCTGTCTGACAGCGTATGATGCGCCCATGGCGGCCTTGCTTGACCCGCATGTTGATCTTTTGCTGGTCGGCGACAGCGTCGGAATGGTGGTGCACGGCTTGCCATCAACGGTTGGCGTGACACTCGACATGATGATCCTGCACGGCCAGGCGGTTATGCGCGGGGCGAAGCAGGCCTTTGTTGTCGTTGATATGCCGTTTGGATCTTACGAAACCAACGCTGATCAGGCCTTCCTGAACGCTGCGCGTGTGATGAAAGAGACAGGCTGTCATGCGGTTAAAATCGAGAGCGGCCGTTATGCCGCACGCCAGATTGAACACCTCGTGGCTCGCGGCGTTCCGGTGATGGGGCATGTGGGTTTGCGTCCGCAGGCAATCCATGTTGCTGGCGGTTTTCGCGCCAAGGGGCGGACTGAGGAAGAGTGGGCCGATGTGCTTGAAGAAGCGATTGCAGCCGATGAAGCCGGTGCGTTCGCGATCGTGGTTGAAGGGGTTGCGCCTGAGCTTGCCGAGCAGATCACAAAGTCGGTGAAATGTCCGACCATCGGGATTGGGGCGTCGGAAGCTTGTGATGGACAAATCCTGGTAACTGACGACATGTTGGGTGTTTCCGACTGGGTGCCGAAATTTGTTCACAAGTATGCTGACTTGCGCGGTGTGGTGACGGAGGCCGCCGGGGCCTATGCTAAAGCGGTTCGTGAGCGCGCTTTCCCGGGAGATGAACAGAAGTACAAACTGTCTAAACCTGAAGTGAGCGGAACTTAACGCGTTGCTCGGTCCGTCCGGCGCGGTTAGGGTGTCGATCGATTCAAGTTACGCAGTGGAGTGAGCAGCCTTGGCTGATATTTTTGACGAAGTCGAAGAAGGCATCCGCCAGGATAAGTGGGCTGACCGCTGGAAGAAGTACGGAATCTTTGCCTATCTTAGTGCGGCTTTGATTCTTGGCGGCGTTGGTTTGAATGAGTATCTGACATTTACCCGCGCCCAGGCGGTGCAGGCAAATTCCGGAGAGTTTGAAGCGGCGTTGAAGACTTTGAATGACGGCGACTTTGAGATTTCAGGCCAGCAGTTTGACACTTTGGTTGGCCGCGACATCGACCTGTCGACTTTGGCGGCGCATTATCTGTCGCGGGTTCGGCTGGATGGAAATGGTGATGCGGCGGCCGCAGCGGACGTATTGGCTGAGGCGTCCCTTCGCGGAGAGGGCCCTGCAGAGAAGCTGGCGCAACTCAAGGCGGCTTATCTTTTGTCGGATGAAATGAGCCGCACGGAGCTTGAGGCGATGTTGGCGGGCCTGCGCGGCGATGACAGCGCATTTGATATCCTTGCGCTGGAACTGATCGCGGCCAAGGCCCTCGCCGAGGGAGATGTCGCGTTTGCGCGCGGCGAGTTTGAATATTTGCGCATTGCAGCAAATGCCCCGCCTGGCGTGTCCAAGCGCGCCAATCAGGCGCTGGCCGCAATGTCGCCTGTTTCGCCCGCTACCGAAGAGGTGACGGAAGAAACAGACCCCACACCAATGCCAGAGACGGAAACCGTTGAAGGCGAGGAGACGAGCGAATGACTGCCTCACGTATGACAAAACTGGGGCTCGCAATCGCTGGTCTTGGCCTTCTGGCGTCCTGCTCTGTACTGGATCGCAATCGGGCTGAGCGTGAGGCTGCTGCCGAGGAAGAGAAAGCCGGTCGCATTGCGATGGTTCTCGGTGATGAAAAACTGGAACCTGATCCAGAGCTGCTGAGCGTTGCCGTCACGCTGCCGGAGCCGCGCGTGGTCGAGAGTTGGGAGCAGGCCGGAAGCCGTGCCAGCAAAGCCATTGGTCACGTTACGGGCGGGGCTGCATTCGAAATTGCCTGGCGTGCCAGTGCGGGTGAAGGGTCAGGCCGTCGTTCGGCGCTCACCACACCGCCGGTTGCCAGCAGTGATACAATCTATGTCATCGATTCTGAGCAGACCGTCCGGGCTTTTGATCTGGATTCCGGATCACGCCGCTGGGTGTCGAAACTGGATTCTGGAAATCGCCGTGACAATACCGGTATTGGTGCGGGTATCGCGCTTGAAGGCGAGCGCCTGATTGTAGCAAGCGGGTTTGGCTTCGTCGCAGCGCTTGATCGCAATACAGGCGACGAGCTATGGCGGACACCAACCGAAGCGCCCATGACCGGCGCACCAACCATCAAGGACGGCCGGGTATTTGTGTCATCGAACAATAATGAGATCATTACGCTGGATCTTGAAAGCGGCCAGACGGTTTGGTCCGATCAGGCGATTGCCGAGTCGGCGCGCGTACTGGGCTCGCCGAGTGTGGCTGCGATTGAGGACATCGTGGTGGTGCCTTACTCGTCAGGCGAAATTATTGCTTATCTTGCGGCGAATGGACGTAGATTGTGGAACGAAGCGCTGGCAAGTCCGGGGCAGTTTACGCCGATCTCTGCGATCAACGATATCGGCGCGCGGCCAGTGCTGGGCGGCGGTCTTGTCTTTGCCGCGAGCCAGTCTGGCGTCATGGCGGCGATTGATGGCCGGACCGGGAATCGGGTCTGGCAGCAGCCGCTCGGTGCAACGCAGGCGCCAGCGCTGGTTGGCGAGTTTTTGTTCGTTCTGGGCGTTGAGGCTGAACTGGTCTGCATCAATGCTGCGACAGGACAAATCGTCTGGGTCAAGCAGCTGGAAAAGTTCCGCAATGAGAAGAAAAAAGAAGGTCGTATCACGTATTCCGGACCTCTGATTGCGTCTGGCCGTGTCGTTGCAGCCTCCTCTACAGGCAACCTCATCTCATTTGATCCTCAGACCGGGGATGAAACTGCCCGCTTGAAACTTGGTGATCCAGTCTATATCGAGCCGATTGCTGTTCAGGATAAACTCTTTGTCCTGACCGATGATGCGCGCCTGATTGCGATCCGCTAGGCACTCACTGCGCGCTTACTTTCTGACCTGAGGCGCGCGCCATGCCGTTGAAAATTGCCATTGTCGGTCGACCTAATGTCGGCAAGTCGACCCTTTTTAATCGTCTGGCGGGCAAACAGCTCGCGCTTGTTGACGATCAGCCTGGTGTTACGCGCGATCGCAAGGAGGCGCAGGGCCGATTGGCTGACCTGCCGCTGATCCTGATCGATACAGCCGGTTTTGAAGATGTACATGACGAGTCGCTGGAGTCGCGCATGCGCGCGCAGACAGAAACAGCGATCCGGGAGGCGGAGCTGGCCCTGTTCCTGATGGATGCACGGGTCGGTGTAACCGCAATGGATGAGCGGTTCGCACAGCTGTTACGCAAGGCCGATATGCCGGTCGTGCTGGCAGCGAACAAGGCCGAAGGCAAAGCCGGTGACGAAGGTCTGCTGGAAGCGTGGAACCTTGGTCTTGGCGAGCCTGTAGGCATTTCCGGGGCGCACGGCGAGGGTATGGCGGATCTGTATAGCGCCATCCGTGAGGCGCTGGGCGAGGAAGCGTTTGAAGCGGCCCTTGCTGAAGCCGATCAAGAAGATGGCGAGAGCTTCAATCACGGTATTCTCGATCAGCTGGAAGGTCTGGATGTGGATGATCCGAACCTGACGACGGAAAAACTGACCTCTGCGCTGGAGCGCGCTGGGATTGATGACACGGTTGAGGGTGAAGCGATTGAGGAAGCCAAGGCCGCAGCTAAGGTGAAGCCGATCCGGCTTGCTATTGTTGGTCGACCGAATGCTGGCAAGTCGACACTGATCAATCAGCTGGTGGGGGAAGACCGCATGCTGACCGGGCCTGAGGCCGGGATTACGCGGGACTCTGTGACCCTGTCCTGGACTTGGGAGGGTCGGGAGGTTCGACTGGTCGATACGGCCGGGCTTCGGCGCAAGTCCAAGGTGCAGGAGCGGCTGGAGAAGATGTCGACCGGTGAGACCGTGCGCTCGCTCAAATATGCCGATGTGGTGGCGCTGATCATGGAGCCTGAGGAGGCCTTTGAGAAACAGGACCTTCAGATTGCAGACCTTGCCATTCGTGAAGGCCGCGCCGTGGTGTTTGTGGTATCCAAGTGGGACAAGATCAAAAATCACGGCATGGCGATGAAGGAGCTGGAGCGGCGGGTAAAGACCTTGCTGCCACAGGCCAAGGGGTCACAACTGGTGACGCTGTCTGGCCTGACCGGGAAGCGCGTCGAGCGGCTGATGCCCGCTGTGGCCAAAACGTATGATGACTGGTGCGCCCGGGTGAAGACCGGAGATCTGAACCGCTGGCTGCGCTATATGATTGAGCGCAACCCGCCGCCGAGCGTCAATGGGCGCCGGATCAAGCCGCGCTATATGGCGCAGATCAAGGCCCGTCCACCAACCTTTGTGATGATGGCCTCACGCGGGGATCAGATGCCGGAACAGTATAAGCGCTATTTGGTCAACGGCTTGCGCGAAGCGTTCGATCTGCCCGGGGTTCCGATCCGTCTGTTTGTTCGTCAGGGGGCAAACCCCTATGCTGACAAGGCCCGGCGGAAGCATTAGCCGCGCCGATTGATCACGGTTTTGGCTTGATGACGCTCGCGCTCAGGTCTCAATTGAGCTAGCGAGACCCAATGAAGATAATGTGTCTCAACGGTTGGGGCGGAAAGCTGCACGCGGAATTGTCTGCCTATGTCGCCGACGAGGCGCCTGATGTGCTGTGTCTTCAGGAGGTGGTTCACAGCCCGCAGACGGATGAAGCGTGGCTGACCTATCGTGACGGGGACCATATTTTGCCGCAACGCGCCAACTTCTTCCGAGATGTCTGCGAGGCCTTACCGGACCATATCGGGATATTCTGCCCGGCTGCCCAAGGTGTGCTCTGGAAAGATGATGCGGCCTTGCCCTCACAATGGGGACTGGCCACGTTTATTCATCGCTCGCTTCCGGTCATCGCTCAGGCCCAGGGCTTTGTGCATAAGCAGTTTTCACCAGACGGTTATGGGGATCATCCAAGGTCTCGAAGTGCGCATGCGTTTCGGGTCTACGACATCGAGCGCGATCAATCTGTCTCGATTACACACATGCACGGTCTGCGCGACTTACGTGGCAAGATGGATACGCCAGAGCGACTTGATCAGGCCAAGCGGCTTCTGGCGCTGTCGCAGCAGATCACAGAGCCGGGCGATCTGGCAATTATCTGCGGGGATTTCAATGTTGGACCCGAGAGCGAGACGCTCGATTTGTTGGCCGAACACGGTTTTCGGGAGCTGGTGACTGCGGGCGGATTTAATGGCACGCGCACGCATCACTATCAAAAGCCGAACCGCTTTGCGGACTATATGCTGGTTAATCAGCCGATAGATCCGCACAGGTTTAGCGTTGTCTATGAACCTGAAGTCTCCGATCATTGCCCACTGCTGCTGGACTTATAGGTCGGAGGTCTTGCGGGGAGCGGCCCGACCGGATTAAACAGCAAGTATTGCAGGCCATCCAATGGGCGGTCATTGATTTGAAGTTTCCAATCGCCTCGCCAAATCGGAAACAGTGCTAACTTGAGTAGCAGAGTTCGGGGATGTTTGTACAATCGTGAAAAGTGAGACGTCGCTGACCGGATTCTGGACTTCTCCGATCTGGTACGGCACGATCAGCAAAAAGACTTAGGAGTGCAGAAAATTACGGAACGAAATTACGAACCGATGACCAAAGCAGAGGTCATCACAGCGCAACGCGCTTGGGCGAAGAATGTCACCGAACAGAACGTAGATGAGTTGCTGGAGCTTTATGACTTTGGGGCGCCGGATGAGCCCTTGCTATTCAAGCCAACTCTTGCGGATGTGATCCGTTTGGATCGAGTTGGTGCACGCTCATACTTCGTGGGCGGCGATGCCGATTATCCGAATGATCACGGTTTTCTAAAGCGCGGCTGGACGCATGTGGAATTTCAAAGTGCGGCCGGCCCGATTTTGAAGGCGGGTGGGCTCGGCTATAAAGACATGGGGCATTACACATTCACCGACGGCGACGGGAATGCGACCCGGGCGGATTACACATTTGCCTATCACAAGCTGAATGGACGGGTGCTGATCTCATTACACCATTCTTCGCTGACCTGGTTTCCGCCGGTCGACGATTGAGCGGCCAACAGACTCGGATCAGGCCATGAGGGCTTTGGCGCGAATGGTCGCGCCGGTGCGGGTTTCACTGGGCTCAACCAAGGCGGCAAGATAAGCCGCCACCGCTTCCGGGGTGGGAAGCGTCATCGGGTCTTCCCCAGGAAAGGCGTCAGCGCGCATTGTCGTGCGTGTGCCGCCTGGGTCAAAGATGTTGACGCGCAGAGGCATTTGCTCGTTTTCCTGTGCCCAGGCTTGGGCAAGGGCTTCGAGGCCTGCTTTAGAGGCTTGGTACGGTCCCCAGAAGGCCTGAGGGCGGGTCGCAACGCTGGAGGTGACAAAGACAGCGCGCGGGGTCTCTGATCGACGCAATAGTGGATCAAAAACGCGAATGAGACGCCAGTTCGCCGACAGGTTCACGTCGATCACGTCATTGAACTGGCGTTCGCCGCCCGCTTGCAGAGGCCCGAGCTGTCCCAGCAGGCCAGCATTCGCGACAAGTCCGTCCAGGCGCCCGAACTTTTCGGCAATCGCCTGACCGAGCGGTTCAAACGCGGCTGCATCTTTCAGGTCAAACGGGATCAGTGTCATTGATCCGCCAAGGGTGCGGGCATCATCATCCAGCGCTTCAAGAGCCTTCTTTGAGCGGGCGAGTGCGATGACGTGGTGCCCGGCTTTAATGAGCTCAAGGGCTGCAGCGCGGCCAATGCCTTTGGAGGCCCCGGTGACGAGAGTGATGCGTTTATCCATGACGGCGTGACCTACGGGTTCGTCGCGGGCTAGTCCAGCAGGGAAAGCTGTCTCTCTTTGCCGCTCTGATTGAGATCATGGTCAATCAATCGGGTTGGGTAGTCACCTGTGAAACAATGGTCGGCGAACTGTGGAGATTCGTCATCTCGCTCGATGCCAATGGCGCGGTAGAGACCTTTGACGGAAATAAAGCCCAGGCTCTCGACCTGTAGATAGTCGCGCATCTCTTCGAGATCGTGCTTGGCGGCGAGCAGTTCTGTGCGGTCAGCCATGTCGATGCCATAAAAGTCCTGATGCGTGATTGGCGGGCTGGCGGAACGGAAATGGATTTCCTTCGCACCGGCTTCACGGACCATCTGTACGATCTTGCGGGACGTGTTTCCGCGCACAATCGAATCGTCGACGAGCAGCACGCGTTTGCCCTCAAGGACTGCCTTGTTTGGTGAATGTTTGCGAGAGACCGCGCGCTGACGGCCAGACTGTGTGGGTTGGATAAAGGTACGCCCGACATAGTGACTTCGGATGATGCCAAGCTGGAAGGGCGCGCCGGCCTCTTCAGAGAAACCCAGCCCGGCCGGAACGCCTGAATCGGGGACCGGGACGACCACGTCGATATCAGCAGGATGCTCCTTGGCGAGCTGATGCCCCATCCGGCGCCGGACTTCATATACAGAACGGCCCTGAACAATACTGTCAGGGCGCGCGAAATAGACATACTCAAATAAACAAGGGCGAACCGGTCGGCTTGGGAACGGATTATAGCTCCGAATACCTTCTTCGGTGATAATCACCACCTCGCCGGGATTAACTTCCCGCACGAACTCAGCGCCCATCAGGTCAAGCGCGCAGGTTTCTGACGCAAGGACATGCGCGCTGCCAATCTTGCCGAGAATGAGCGGGCGAAGGCCGGAGGGATCGCGTGCGCCGATGAGTTTCTTGTTTGTAAGCCCGACAAACGCAAAGCCGCCTTCGATCTGTCGGATGGCATCGAGGAAGCGGTCTGAAACGGTCTCCTGATCGCTACGCGCGAGGAGGTGAAGGACGACCTCTGTGTCCATGGTCGACTGGAAGATTGAGCCGCGGCTGACCAGTTTCTTTCGCACCGCGCGGGCATTGGTCAGGTTGCCATTGTGCGCAATCGCGAAGCCGCCGGAATCGAGGTCGGCATAAATTGGCTGGATATTGCGCAAGGCCGGGCGGCCCTGCGTCGAGTAGCGATTGTGGCCAATGCCATTATTGCCGGGCAAGCGACTTGTCAGGTCACCGGTGAAACTCTCTCCGACAAGCCCCATGTGGCGCTCGGTGTGGAATTTGCCATCGGCATAAGTGGTCAGGCCGCAGGCTTCCTGTCCGCGATGCTGAAGTGCATGCATGCCAAGGGCGATGAGAAGAGATGCTTCCGGGTGACCGAAGACGCCGACAATGCCGCACTCTTCTCTTGGCTTATCGTCATCGTGGTCAAAGATCATCGACTAAAGCCCCTCGGGTTTATCTGTGCGCGGATTATTCTTCGGGACGAATGTCGTCAAGGGGAACTTGCGGGATCGAGCGCTCGGCAAGCTCTGGTGCACGCGTCTGAAGATAGTCTGCCCCCGCCTCAATAATCGGATAAGTCCTTGCCTGATTAACGAATTCCGGAATCTGGTCTTCGTCCATGGCCAGATTGAGCAGGTAAACAAAAAATACGAGGACGACGCCGCCGCGCGCGAAACCGAAGACGCCGCCAGCAATGCGGTCGACCAGACTGATTCCATCAATGCCCTGAATGCTTTTGGACAGATTGGCACCAAACCACGCGACCGCGACATAGATGACCAGGAATGTGCCAACGAAGAGGATCGCTGTGGGGGTAAAGCTCGGCAAGTCTGCCGGCAGGATGTCCCGCAAAGGCTGGTTCAGGAGGCGATTGGCGTAGTAGGCGGCGGCAAGGGCCGCGATGAATGCGCCGAGTGTTGCCAGTTCCCGCATAAACCCTCTGGCGAGTGCCATCAGTGTCGATACGATGACTATCACGATTGCGACAGCATCGAAGACTGTAAGGGCTTCCATCATGAGGCAGCTTCCGGCGCAATCAACTCTACGAGATCAGATAGCCGCTTCACGGGGGTAATCGTCAAGCCACCAATCGCGGTTGGACTGCCTTCTGGAACATATGCACGTTCAAATCCAAGTCGCTCAGCTTCCTTGAGCCTTTGCTCCATGCGTGAGACCGGACGAATCGCTCCCGACAAAGCCACTTCGCCAAAATAGATGGCCTTGGCCGGGCCGGGATTTGCGGCAGCTGAGGTGAGCAGTGCGGCCGCGGCTGAAAGGTCGCCAGCTGGTTCGGAGATGCGATAGCCGCCAGCAACCGAAAGGTAGACATCCCGTCCGCCGAGCGAGACCCCGCACCTCGCCTCCAACACGGCAAGAAGCATAGCAAGGCGGTTGCTGTCCCAGCCGACAATAGAGCGGCGCGGGGTGCCATACGCGCTGGGGGCAACCAGCGCCTGGACTTCGGCAAGCACGGGCCTTGAGCCCTCCATGGCGGCGAATACGGCTGCGCCGCCCGTCTCGTCAGCTTCACTGGAGAGGAATAAAGCGGAGGGCTCGCGGGCAGGGGCCAGACCGTATTGGTGCATTTCAAAGATGCCGATCTCATCAGTTGGCCCAAAGCGATTCTTGACCGCGCGCAGGATGCGGAACTGGTGCCCGCGTTCGCCTTCGAAATAGAAGACGGTATCGACCATATGCTCAACCACTCGGGGGCCAGCGATCTGGCCTTCCTTGGTGACGTGGCCGACAAGAATGAGCGCGGCGCCAGACGTCTTGGCCCAGCGCGTCAATTCCTGACCGCAAGCGCGGACCTGGCTGACCGAGCCGGGCGCAGCTTCCAGACTATCGGACCACATGGTCTGGATCGAATCGATGACGACAAGATCGGGTTTTGCTTTCTTGAGCGCGGCGAGGACTTTGCGCAGATCCGTCTCTGTGGCGAGATCGACGGGACTGTCAGCGACTTTCAGGCGTGTGGCGCGTTCCTGAATTTGCGCCGTGGCTTCCTCGCCCGAGACATAGATCACCTTCAGACCATTCCGGGCGAGCCGTGCTGTGACTTGCAAGAGCAGGGTGGACTTGCCGATGCCTGGATCACCGCCAATCAGCGTGGCCGAGGATGGCACAATACCGCCGCCAAAGACACGGTCCAGTTCTTCAACGCCGATGACAATCCGCTCCGGCGGCGTGGCGTCACTATTGAGCGCGGTGAAGCTGGTTGCTTTTGCAGACTTTGAGCTGCCTTTTGCAGCCTTCAAGCCACCGGGCGGGCCTGAAGCGTTTTCCTCAACCAGAGTGTTCCACTGTCCGCAGGCGTCGCACCGCCCCGACCATTTCGAGTGAACGGCTCCGCAATTCTGGCAAACAAATTGTGATTTCGACATGCATAAGGGCCTTAGTGAGATGCGGGGGCTACTGGAAGTGTCAAAAACGTGTTACAAATGTAGTAACAAAAAATTCATATTGAAAAACAATAATTATTATTGACATTCGATATCTATCCATGCATCAGTTACACACATGGAGAGGAACGCCACCCCAAGGTCCACAGGAGGACAACATGAAAATCTCTCACGCTCTGACGATCGCCACCGCAATGGCATTTACAGCTGCACCTGCGCTCGCAGACAGCGCTGAAGTCAAAAAGATGGAAATTGATGTCAGCGTACATGATCTGAATTCAGAAGCGGGCATTGATGCTGCTTATGAGAAGATCAAAATTGCTGCAAAGCGGGTCTGTCGAACAGGCGATCGTCTGACAGCTCAGAACATTTCAGAGATGACCGAGTGTCGCGACCGGGCTATCGTTGAGGCGATCGAGAGCCTGAACGAGCCTACTATTCGCGCCGCGTTTGCAGAGCGCGCCGGCAAGACCATCAGCTAATCCAAGTTGTCCCCAGAATGAGAGCGTCGCTACTTTGATGAGGAGCGGCGCTTTTGATTCGTAGTTAAGTGCTGATCAGATTGCGGGCTGAATAGGGCCATGCGCGCGGCCATGAACGAACTGATCCACATGATCATTGCCGCTATTGTCGACAGTGCTTGCCGGACCCCGCCAGAGAATTTTGCCCTCAAACAGGAAGGCAATTTCATCCGCAATTTTTCGGGCACTTGCCATATCGTGCGTGATCGAGATGGCGGCCGCGCCTAAAGCTTTGGTTTGTTCCACGATCAGGTCATTGATCGCATCAGCGGTAATCGGATCGAGACCTGTGGTTGGCTCATCGAAGAAGATCAGGTCTGGTTTGGAGACAATCGCACGTGCAAGGCCAACGCGCTTCTGCATGCCGCCGGATATCTCTGCTGGGGTCAGATCTGCAACATCAGCACCGAGGCGAACCTGTTTGAGGGTGGCGACGGCCTGTTCCTTGGCATCCTTGCGGTTCATCCGGTCTGCATTGAGAAGGCGGAAGGCGACATTTTCCCAGACGGTGAGGCTATCAAACAGGGCCCCGGACTGAAACAGCATGCCGATTCGCGCCCGCATGGCCTCGCGTGTCTTGCCCTGATCATGGGTGACGTCCTCGCCATTAAAGATCACCTGGCCTTTGTTCGGTGTCATCAGTCCGAGCGCGTTTTTGAGCATCACTGATTTGCCGGAACCGGACCCGCCCAGAACGACGAGGGATTTTCCCGGCGCAACATCAATATCGATGCCCTTCAGGACATGCTTTGGACCAAAGGATTTATGCACGCCGCGCAGTTCAAGAAGAGGTTGGGTCATAGGCCGAACTCCACAAACAGGCTTGAGAGCACATAGTTGAAGGCGAGAATCAGGACAGCGGCCCCAACCATGGCGAACGTTGCCGCGCGGCCGACACCGGTTGCGCCCGCGCTGGATTTGTCCCCGTGATAACACCCCATAAGCGCGATTATGCCACCGAAGAACACCGCCTTGATCAGGCCAACCACCACATCATTGGTCGTAACGAAGTCGAGCGTGTTGCGCAGGTAAGTGGTTGAGTCGAACCCGAGCCCGAAAACGCTGACCGCCCAGCCGCCCATGACACCAATAATATCGGCGACAATGACAAGCAAAGGCAGGGTGATGAGGCCAGCGAGGAAACGGGGGGCGTAAAGGTAGCGAAAGGGATCGGCAGAGAGTGTTTTGAGGGCGTCAATCTGTTCTGTCACACGCATCGCGCCGATTTCCGCTGCAATCCCGGCGCTGACGCGGCCCGCGAGCATCAAACCGGTAATCGTCACCCCGAGCTCTCTCGTAATACCGAGAACCACGATGTTTGGTACGAATTGTTCGGCGCCATAGCGGCTGCCACCGGTATAGATGTTGAGCGCAAGTGCCGCGCCGATGAAGATCGCAGACAGGCCAACGACAGGCAGGCTGTAGAAGCCAATTGCGATCATTTGCCGTAGGACTTGCGCGGTGTACCAGCGCGGCGTGAAGCTGGCGAGAGAGACCTTGCCGGAGAAGATTGACAGTTTCCCGACCTCAGCCAGCATGCCGAGTGTGGCGCGGCCCAGCCACTGGAGGGGGTTCACAAATCCGCCGGTTTTACGAGTAGATGCGTTTGACACGAGGCGTCAGTCCTGTGGTGAGTTCATATCCAATTGTTCCAGCCAAAGCCGCTTGTTCTTCTAGCGGCGCTGCCCGGCCGATGAATTGGGCGTAAACGCCCGGTCGTGCAAGATGTATCGCAGCAGTTATGTCGATTGTAATCAAGTCCATGGATACACGTCCGACAATCGGGCAGCGGATATCATCGATTATGGCAAAGCCTTTGTTTGAGGCGCTGCGGGGGAAGCCGTCCCCATATCCAAGCGCGACAGTTGCGAGCCAGGTTTTATCGGTGAACCGATGGGTGGCACCATAGCCGACCGTATCGCCTTCATTGACCTGACGGACCTGAAGAATTGGGGCTTCAAGCGTCATGCCGGGTTTAAGGATAACGCCCGCTGGCGGATGTCCGCCGCCATAGAGCGCGATGCCAGGGCGTGTCAGGGCGTGTTGATAGTCCGGGCCAAGCCAGACGCCGCCAGAGTTTGCGAGGCTGGTGGGGATGTTGGGAAAGCGCGCGGCAATCGGCTCAAACTGTTTGAGTTGAAACGCATTCATGCCGTCGGAGGCGTCTTCCGAGCAGGCAAGATGACTGAGAATCAGTGACGGCTCCATCCCGGTCACAGCGTCGGCTAATGTTCCGATATCCGAAACCGGCAAGCCGAGGCGGTTCATACCAGTATCGAAATGCAGGCCGTAGCCGTTTCGAAGTTTGCCGCCGGACTGTAGCCAGGTCACGAGCGTCTGAAACTGGTGGTCGGAATTGATGATTGGGGTTAGCGCCTGAGTGCGATAGAGCGGTTCTTCATAGGGTCCGGGACCGTTCAGAACATAGATGATGGGATGGCTGCCAAGTGCTTTGCGGACCTGTTCGCCCTCAAAACTGTGCGCCACGAAGAAGTGATCGCAGCCCGCATCGTGCAGCGCCTCTGAGACCTCAGCGACGCCGTGCCCGTAAGCGTTGGCCTTGACCACAGCTGCGGTTGCTCCCGCGACTTGCGCGGTTTGGAGCATCCGCCAATTGTCGACGATGTTCGGCAGGTGAATCGTGGCGCGCGGACGTAAGCTCATAATGCGCCCCGTGTTAATCAGGTTTGCGACGAATGTAAGGCTTAACCGAATTCGTCCTGTGGCTGTTTCGCGAGATTACCGAAGCGTGTGATATTTGCGTCGAAGGAGAGAACGACTTTCCCGATCGGCCCGTGGCGTTGCTTGCCAAGGATGACTTCAGCCGTGCCATAAACCTGATCCATGCGCTCGCGCCAGGCGGCCCATTTGTCTGAGGCGCTTGGATCATTGGGATCTGCCTGTGGCTCTGTGCGTTCGAGATAGTAGCTTTCGCGGTAGACGAACATCACGACATCCGCATCCTGCTCGATTGAGCCGGATTCGCGCAGGTCAGAGAGTTGGGGTCGTTTATCATCGCGCTGTTCGACTGCGCGTGAAAGTTGCGAGAGACCAATCACCGGAACCGAGAGTTCTTTGGCGAGTGCTTTCAGTGTGGTTGTGATCTGAGTGACTTCCTGCACGCGGTTGACATCAGACTTGCCGGATGTGCCGCTGAGAAGCTGGATATAGTCGATAATGATCAGGTCGACCCCAACCGAGCGTTGGAGGCGCCGCGCGCGTGCGGCGAGCTGACTGACGGAGATACCGCCTTGATCATCAATATAGAGCGGCAGGTTCTGAAGTTCTTCTGTGGCTTCGCGCAGGGTCTCAAAATCCTGTTTGTCGAGATCGCCCTGACGGATCTTGTGGGCGTTGATGCCAGTCCGCTCAGCCAGGATACGGGTGGCGAGCTGTTCAGAAGACATTTCCAGAGAAAAGAAAGCCACTTTGCCGCCATTCACGGTTTTGGTGGAGCCATCTTCCTGTTTTTCACCGCGATAGTCGGCGGCGACATTATAAGCGATGTTGGTGACGAGCGATGTCTTCCCCATAGAGGGACGCCCGGCGAGGATGACTAGATCGGAGCTGTGTAGCCCGCCCATTTTATGATCAAGGTCGTCGAGTTTTGTCGCAAGACCGGCAATCTTGCCTTCGCGCTTGAAGGCCGCTTCCGCCATCTGGAGCGATTCTGTGAGCGCTTCAGAGAAGCTCGAGAAGCCGCGTCCTGTCGAGCCACGTTCTGCAAGCGCAAACAGCTCCCGCTCTGCCATTTCAACTTGTTGGCTGCCATCGCTTTCGCGGTCATGGATCATCGCTCGTGATTGAACGCCCGCGCCGATATCGATGAGTTCCCGGCGCATTGCCAGGTCGCGGATGATCCGCGCATAATCCTGAACTTCGGGGCCGAAGGCAGCGCTATCTAGCAGTTCGGCGAGATACTGTGCGCCGCCAATTTCTGTCAGGCGTTCATCTTTTTCGAACTGTTCGCGCAGTGTAACGCCGTCTGCGACGCGGCCATTCTGGATCAGCAGCTGGCAGGCGGTGAAGATCTCTTCATGCGCCGGGGCGTAGAAGTCTGATGGACGCAGAATATCTGCGACACGCTGAAACGCGTTATTGTCATATAGAATGGAGCCGATCACGGCCGCTTCTGCCGACAGGTTATGAGGCAGATCCCTAGCCGTGTTCTCGGGTGGATCAATCGGGGCAATTGCTGATGTCATTTGCTCTATTTATCCCGTGTGCGGAGGAATATCAGGCTTGACTTACCCTGTGTTCCGCAAGGGTTCGTCAAAGTTCACAACAAGGCAGGAGTCTGTGGACAAAAAAAGGCCGTCCCATGCGGAACGGCCTTTGATCTTGTTTGCCAGAAGGCCGACTACTCGTCGCCTTCAGGAGCTGTATCAAGCTCTGCAGCCGCTTCAGCCATTTCAGAGGCTTGCTCTTCAGCGACTGATTGTTGTTCTGCAGCGAGGGTTTCGATGATGTCTTCACCAGCGGCCTGACGCTCAGCTTCGTCTTCAGAACGGGCCACGTTGAGTGTGATTTCGACCCGGACTTCAGCATGCAGGCGAATGCCCACTTCGTGAATGCCGAGGGTCTTGATCGGCGCGTTCAGGCGAACCTGCTCACGCTTGATCTTGTGACCGTTTTCGGACGCCGCTTGGACAATGTCGCGGGCTGTAACAGAGCCGTAAAGCTGTCCGGTTGCACCAGACTGGCGAATGACAACAAATTGCTGTCCTTCCAGTTCGGTCCCTGACTGGGCCGCCTGATCGCGGGCTTCTGCGTTGCGCTTTTCAAGCACTTCACGTTCTGCTTCGAAACGGGCGCGGTTTTTGGCATTGGCGACAAGCGCCTTGCCATTTGGCAACAGGAAGTTGCGAGCGAAACCGTTCTTGACGCTAACTTCGTCACCGAGATTGCCGAGGTTTTCGACGCGTTCGAGGAGAATAATTTGCATGGTGCGTCTCCTACTTCACGGTGAATGGCAGCAGTGCGAGCATGCGAGCGCGTTTGATGGCGCGGGCAAGCTTACGCTGGTTCTTGAAGTTAACAGCAGTAATCCGAGACGGCACGATTTTGCCTTTCTCAGAGATGTAGCGCTGCAGCATCTTCACATCTTTATAGTCGATTTTCGGAGCTTTCGCACCGGAAAACGGATCCACCTTGCGACGACGACCGAATGATCGGCGAGCCGGAATATTGGTGATGTTCATGCCAGAGGGTGTTCTGGAAGCCATGGTTTGTATTCCTTTCCTCTAGCTATCGCGGCGTGGGCCACGATCACGATCGGGGCGATCGCCACGATCTTTACGAGACAGGACCGGAGACGGGGTCTCGTCCAGCTCGTCGACGCGAATGGTCATGTAACGCATGATATCGTCAGAGATCCGATGTGCGCGTTCCAGCTCGAGGATCGCGTCGGCCGGGCCGTCGATGTTGAAGAGCGAGTAATGCCCTTTGCGTTGCTTGTTAATTGGATAAGCCAGGTTGCGAAGACCCCAATACTCGGTCTTTTCAACTTTGGCGCCTTGTTTGCCGAGGAATTCAGAAAGTTCTTCCATCAGCGTCTCGACCTGTGCAGGTGAGATGTCCGGCCTCGCAATGAGGACGTGTTCATAAAAAGCCATACTTGGTCCCAATAATCTTGGCTTGCGGCGCAGACCCCGTGGGAAACGGGCTCGACGATGGCCCCTCTTGCCTGGCTCATTCCAAGGTTGAGGACCGCAAACCGTGCGAAGCGCGTCGTAAAGCGCAAAATGACGAGAGAATCAAGCGACTTGCGCCGTTGAGCGCAGCAATCTATGCGAGCCGACAAATGTACAGGAGCCGCGCATGACAAAGTTCGCCTTCATCTTCCCGGGGCAGGGAAGTCAATTTATTGGGATGGGCAAGGATTTGGCTGATACTTTTCCAGCCTCAAAGGCTGTCTTTGAGGCCGTTGATGCGGCGCTCGGCCAAGACTTGTCAGGCCTGATGTGGAGCGGCTCTGAGGACGATTTGAAACTGACGGCCAATACGCAGCCAGCCCTCATGGCGGTCAGTGTTGCAGCGATGGCAGCGCTTGAAGCCGAGTTCGGGATTGGCGCGGACCGGGCCGCGTTCGTTGCTGGTCATTCGCTGGGTGAGTATTCCGCGTTGACTGCAGCCGGAGCTATCTCAGTTGGTGATTGTGCCAAGGTTCTGCGCATCCGCGGCGATGCCATGCAGGCGGCGGTTCCAGCAGGAGAGGGCGCAATGGCAGCTCTTTTGGGCGCGACACCTGAACAGGCCGGCGACCTTTGTGCCAAGGCGGCGTCTTCAGGCCCGTGTGAAATCGCCAATGACAATGCGCCGGGGCAGATCGTGATTTCTGGCGCCAAAGCTGCCATTGACCTCGCTTGTGCCAGCGCGAAAGAGATTGGTATCAAGAAAGCCGTCCCTCTGCCGGTCAGCGCGCCATTCCATTGCTCCCTGATGCAGCCAGCTGCCGATGCGATGGCGCAGGCGCTGTCCGAGATTGAGATCAAATCGCCCTCTGCGCCATTGGTTGCCAATGTCACCGCCAGCGCTGGCCGCGATCCCGGTGCGATCCGCCAACAACTTGTGGATCAAGTTATCGGTCAGGTGCGCTGGACAGAGACTGTGCACTGTATGGCAGCTGAGGGTGTTGAACTCACTGTCGAAGCAGGTGCAGGAAAAGTCTTGAGCGTCATGAACCGGCGCACAGTGCGTGCGCTTGAAGGCATGACGATGGGCACACCAGACGAAGTTGAAGCCGTTGCGGCGAAGCTGAACGGTTAGGGAGGAGAAGCAGAATGTTTGATCTAGCGGGTAAGTCAGCTCTGGTAACAGGCGCGACAGGCGGAATTGGCGAACAAATCGCGCGCGAAATGCATGCGAGCGGGGCGGAGGTCATTTTGTCCGGACGCCGGGTTGAGAAGCTTGAGGCGCTGGCTGCGGAGCTTGGAGAGCGCACTCATATTGCGGCATGCGACCTGTCCGAGCCTGAGCAAGCAGACGCTTTGGTCGGTACAGCGATTGAACTCGCTGGCAAGCTGGACATCCTAGTTGCGAATGCCGGTGTGACCCGTGACAAGCTGCTCATGCAGATGAAAGATGAGGATTTTCAAGATATTATCCGGGTAAATCTGGAAAGCTATTTCCGTTTATGTCGCAAGGCTGTGCGTCCGATGATGAAGGCGCGCGGCGGGCGGATTATCGGAATTGCGTCGATTGTTGGGGTTACGGGAAATCCTGGCCAATCGAATTATTGCGCCTCCAAGGCAGGCATGATCGGCTTTACCAAGTCCCTCGCGCAGGAAGTGGCGAGCCGGGGCATTACGGCCAACACGATTGCGCCCGGCTTTATCGAATCGCCCATGACGGATGGCCTGCCCGAGGCGCAAAAAGAGGCGCTTTTAGGCCAAATTCCGACCGGTCGATTGGGGCAGGGAAAAGATATTGCAGCTGCGGCTGTGTTTCTTGCGTCGACCGAAGCTTCATATGTGACGGGGCAAACCCTACATGTGAATGGCGGAATGGCCATGATCTGATTGCTGCAGCTGCAGCAACAAAGCAGGGCTTGGCGTTTTCACAAAGTGTGTGCTAACGGCAACACATCGCTCGATACCGAGCATTTCCTACAGACTGTATAGAGAGGTCTCCATGTCTGACGTACTTGATCGCGTTAAAAAAATTGTTGTCGAAAATCTCGACGTAGAAGCTGACAAGGTCACAGAGCCAGCAAGCTTCATTGATGACCTCGGCGCAGACTCACTGGATCTGGTCGAGCTTGTCATGGCCTTCGAAGAAGAGTTCAATATTGAAATCCCGGACGACGTTCAGGAAAGCATCCGCACCGTTGGTGACGCCGTTGGCCATATCAAGGCGCACGTCGCTTAAGGACGTTCCCTATGCGCCGCGTTGTTATTACAGGTATTGGCCTGGTGTCGCCGCTTGCGGGAAACCGCGAGGCGACATGGGAGAGATTGATTGCAGGACAGTCAGGGGCGGGACCGATCGACGTGTTCGATCCGGCCAATGTTGCCTGCAAAATCGCTTTCCAGGTTCCGTATAAGAGCGGTCGGGGCGGCGGATCAGAAGATGATCCGCATGCCTTTGATCCGGACCAGACGGCCAGTGCCAAGGAACGTCGGCGCCTGGATGAGTTCATCCTTTATGCAATCGCGGCGGCGAACGAAGCCGTCGCCGATTCAGGCTGGGTTGCAGAATCAGACGAAGACAAGGAACGCACAGGCGTTCTGATCGGGTCTGGTATTGGCGGCCTGCAGAGTATTTACGAGACATCGATTACTTTGCACGAGCAGGGCGCACGGCGCGTCAGCCCGTTCTTTATCCCCTCAGCGCTGATCAATCTGGCCTCCGGTCAGGTGTCGATCAAACATGGGTTTAAAGGCCCGAACCATTCGGTCGTAACCGCCTGCGCCACCGGCGCGCATGCGATTGGCGATTCGGCGCGTCTCATTCAGTATGGTGATGCGGATGTGATGGTTGCAGGTGGCTCTGAAGCTGTGATCTGCGAACTCGCGATTGCTGGCTTCTGTGCCGCAAAAGCCATGTCTACGAAATTTAATGATGAGCCGACGCGGGCCTCGCGGCCTTATGACGAAGCCCGTGATGGATTTGTCATGGGGGAGGGCGCAGCGGTCCTGATCCTGGAAGAATATGAGCACGCGAAAGCGCGGGGCGCTCAGATCTATGCCGAAGTTGCTGGCTATGGCCTGACCGGGGACGCGTTCCACATTACCGCTCCAGCTGAAGGTTCTGAAGGCGGCTATCGCGCGATGAAAATGGCGACCGATCATGCGCTGCGTAATACAGGGCTGAAGCTCGAAGATATCGATTATGTCAATGCGCACGGTACTTCGACCCCGAAAGGGGATGAGGGTGAAGTCGGCGCCGTTGAGCGCCTGTTTGGTGACCATTCCAAAAACCTGTCGCTGTCCTCAACCAAATCGGCTGTAGGTCACTTGCTGGGCGGCGCTGGCGCAATTGAAACGGCGTTCTGCGCGCTTGCCATTCGCGACCAGATCATGCCGCCGACGCTGAATCTCGATAATCCGAGTGTTGAGACCGACATCGACCTGATTCCTCACACCGCGAAGAAGGCGCCGGTTCGCGCCGCAGTCTCGAATTCGTTCGGGTTTGGCGGAACGAATGCGTCATTGGTCTTGAAACAGGTCTAAGTCTCTGTTGTCATGAACGGGCAGGGGCCGAAAGACGGATAAGAGGTCTCCATGTCGTTTCTTAAAGCCATTCTCGCTCTTGTCCTCGTTATCGGGACGCTCGCTGCGGCGTCTTTTGTTGGCGGCTGGATTTGGCTGCAAAATGAGATCAACAAGGCTGGGCCGTCACAGACGGCAACCGTGTTTGAAATCCAGCGCGGTGAGGGCCTCGCAACCGCTGCCAACCGGTTGGAAGAGGTCGGGCTGATCAGTGACGCCCGCGTGTTGCGCCTTGATGCGCGGCTGTCTGGCACCGAAGAGCAGATTAAAGCGGGAACCTATACGATCCCGGCCGGGGCGAGCGTGCATGCCATTATGGAGCAGTTGGTCGAGGGAGAGGTCATCCAGCTCAAGCTGACCATTCCAGAGGGGCTGACCACTGGTCAAATTCTGCGCCGGGTGAAGGACGCAGATGTCCTGACCGGAGAGATGCCGACCGAGCCTATTGAAGAAGGCGTCCTGCTGCCGGACACGTACATTTTCGGCACCGGCACGACGCGGGTTCAGTTCATCGAACGTATGAAGGCCGAGCAAACCCGGCTGCTGGATGAGTTATGGCCTGAGCGGGCAGGCGATATTCCCGTGAAGACAAAGCGTGAGGCGGTTATTCTCGCGTCCATTGTAGAGAAAGAAACTGCCAGCGCCGAAGAGCGGGGGATTGTCGCTGGTCTATTCACGCGTCGCCTGAAAGTCGGCATGCGTCTGGAGAGCGATCCAACAATCATTTATGGCATCTCAAAAGGGGAGCCGCTGTACAATCGAAATGGCGAACGGCGGACGCTGTATCGGTCGGAAATCGATCGTAAGACAGACTGGAACACGTATCAGATCGATGGCCTGCCAAAGACACCGATCTGCAATCCGGGGCGGGACGCAATCGCGGCAGTGCTCAACCCACCCGAGACGGAGTATGTGTTCTTCGTCGCGGATGGCAAAGGTGGCCACTTGTTTGCGAAAACCTATGCGGAACACCAACGCAATGTCGCGGCTTACCGCGCTTATGAGCGCGAAGAGATTGCGCGCGAGCGGAGTAACTAAATGCCCCTATCCAGTATGACAGGTTTTGCCCGCACGCATGGCGAGGCCGATTGGGGCAGCTGGGTCTGGGAAGGCAAGAGTGTTAATGGCAAAAGTCTGGATGCGCGGATCGCCGTGCCGAACGGTCTTGAAGCGGTTGAACAGAAAATGCGGAAGGCCGTCGGCGATATTTTTGCGCGGGGCAATTTCCAGATCAGCTTGCGGGTTGAGTATACGAGCGGCGAGTCAGAACTTTCGATTAATATGCCCGCGCTGAAGTCCTTGATGACGGCTTATGAAGAGGCCGATGGGACGATGGCGACAGGACCCGCGCTTGCGACGCTGATGGGGATAAAGGGCGTCATCGAGTCAGGGTCTAATTCCGAGACCAAGAACAAGGTGCTATTGGATACGGTGGAGCCTTTCCTGGAAACGGGCCGTGAGATGCTGACCCAGTTGGCTGTCGGGCGCGACGCAGAAGGGCAAGCGTTATCACATCTGTTATTCGGACATTTGAACGAAGTCGAGCGAATCACCTCTGAGGCTGTAGATTTTGCAACAGCACAGAGCGAATCAATTGCGCAGCGCTATCGCGACCGGATATCTGAATTTGATTCTGAGGGCGCGGTGACGGAGGAGCGTTTGGCAACGGAAATCGCAGTTCTTGCAGCCAAGGCCGATGTCTCTGAGGAGTTGGATCGTCTGCACGCGCATGTTGCCGCCGGGCATGACCTCTTGCAGCAAAACGGGGCTGTCGGTCGTAATCTCGGCTTTCTGGCCCAGGAGCTGAACCGTGAAGCCAATACACTCTGCTCGAAATCTGCAAGTCTCGATTTGACGAATGCGGGACTCGCGCTCAAAGCTGTTATTGATCAGTTCAAGGAGCAAGCTGCGAATGTCGAGTGATGTCGATACCGGTCGACGGGGCCTGATGCTCGTCATTTCCAGTCCGTCAGGTGCTGGCAAGACGACACTCGCCCGGAAGTTGATGAAGGAGTTTTCGGACGTTGTCCTGTCCGTTTCCGGCACGACGCGCTCGCCTCGTCCAAATGAACGAGACGGAATCGATTATCACTTCAAATCCGAAGCAGAATTCCGTGAAATGATTGCAGATCGCGCTTTTTTGGAGTGGGCAAAGGTCTTTGATCATTATTATGGCACGCCGCGCGCGGATACGGTTTTGCAGCTTGAGGCTGGAAATGATGTCCTGTTTGACGTCGATTGGCAGGGGGCTGATGCGCTGCACGATCAAATGCCGAATGATTGCGTTTCGGTCTTCGTGCTGCCGCCGAGCATTGAGGCGCTGGAAGACAGACTGTCGGCTCGGGAGGGCTCTACGCCGGAAATCGTGGCGCGAAGGATGCGGGATGCCAAGGCAGAGATCCTACACTGGCGTCGGTACGATTATTGTATCGTGAATGACGATCTCGATGAGGCTTACGGCAAGCTACGTCGCATTTTACTGGTCGAACGGACAAAAAGACTGCGCGAACATGGACTCGAGGATCATGTCAGGCGTCTTTTGGGGGAGTTGTAACGCTTTTCGACAGTCACGGCGTATTGGTTAAGACGAGACGAACCGTACCTATTAAATTCTCGCCGGGCTTTAAGACTTTCAGGCCGGTCTCGGTCTTGGGCCTCGGCATATTAACCGCATTTGGAACATGCGAGATGGGCTCGACGCAGAACGCATCTTCTTCAGGTGGAACATAGACAACCAGGTGCTGAAACAGGTCGCTGGCCGAGAGTTCCAGCGTTCGATCTGGCCAGATGAGCCTTTGCTTGAGGGTCTCAACAGTGAAGGCGTGGTCGAGGGTAATATCCTCCACTGTCTTTCGTGTTCTGAGGTCGAATTCTGGGAATTTAGACACAGCGTGATCTGTTGCCGCTTCATCAGAGGCGAGCCAGATGCGCTGAACTCCAGCACGCAGCTGTGCGTCTTGCTTTGGAAAGTAGGGGTGCCAGCCAAAACCACCCGGCATGGGCGTGTCCCCGAGGTTGGTGAGCGAGAGCTCCAGACTCAACCCCTCATCGGCAAGACTGAAATGCTGACGCGCCATAAAGGGCCAGGGCCAGCCCGTGTTAGAAGCGTCAAACTCAAGCACCGCTTCGCGTGCGGATTGAAACGTGCACGTCCAGTTCGCCTGCCAGCCAAATCCGTGAATCGCATGCGGTTCAGGTGGCATGTTTGCAGGGAGTTTTACGGTTAACTGGTTAATCGTGAACTCACCGTTCGTGATCCGCCCACAAAACGGCACCATGGGGAAGGCTGCTGTTCGGCGCGCATCCCAGTTTTCAGGCGTCATAGTAGCGGCTGGCCGCAGTAGATCCGCGCCGGCGTACTTAAAGGAGAGCACGCTACCGCCGAAGCTGGGCGCAAGCACAAGTTCGAATGCCTTGTGAGACAGTGTTACCGTCATTGGGTCGCTTCGTGTAGAAATGTGGTTAATCGACGAAACCCGGCCTGATCGATTGTCTCGGCCCTGGCGGTTGGATCTATATTACACGCCTCGAGCCAAGTGGTTGTGTCGAGACCAGCCGGTTTTGCGAGGGATTTCAGAGAGGCGCGCAGCATCTTGCGGCGCTGGCCGAAGGCGGCGGCTGTCAGGGTTTCAAGTAAGTCGATATGTTTGAATTGTTCATTTGTACGAATTGGTTGAAGAACAGTGACTGCGCTGTCCACCTTTGGGGGTGGTTTGAACGCACCGGGGGGGAGGGTGAAGGCGATATGAGCGTGGCAGACCGCGCCCGTCAGAACGGCGAGCCGGCCATAGTGTGGTGAGCCCGGTTCAGCGCAGATCCGCTCTGCGACTTCCTTCTGAAACATCAGAGCCATCTCGCCACGCCACGCCTCAGCTTTCAGCCAGGAGACAAAAATAGGGGTACCGACATTGTACGGCAGGTTGGCGACAATCATCGCAGGACCGCAGCCTGCTTCATGGCCAATCAGGGCGGCCCAATCTGTTTTACGCGCATCTTGTTGCGTCACCACGAGACGGCCTTCTGCGGCCTCCGGCCACGATTGTAGCGCTTCGGCGAAGCGCGGATCGGCTTCCACGCAAAACAGCTTCTCTGCGCCTTGGTCGAGCAGGGCGCGTGTGAGACCGCCGGGGCCGGGGCCAACCTCTATGACCGTGCGTCCTGCCACAGGACCTGCGGCGAGTGCTGTGCGGCGTAATATATCCGGGTCGAACAGGAAGTGCTGGCCTAGGGCTTTGCGCGCGGGCGCTGCGGTCAGGGCAGGGCGATCAGCCATGCGCGCCGAACCGGTTCTTTGCCATCTCGTCAGCAAGCTTCATGGCGGCGATCAGACTGTCAGGTTTCGCGGTTCCGGAGGCCGCAGCATCGTAGGCGGTGCCGTGGTCCGGGCTTGTGCGAAGGATCGGGATGCCCAGCGTGGTGTTCACCCCACCCCAGATGTCTAGCGTTTTGACCGGGATCAGGCCCTGATCGTGAGTCATCGCGATCACGGCATCGTAGGCGCCGGATAAGGCTTCGCTGAAGACCGTATCGCCGGGACGGGCATCGCTAATCTGCAACCCCATAGCCCGCAGTTTGGTGGCTGCGGGATTTATGATCTCAATTTCTTCGCGCCCGATTGTGCCGCTTTCGCCAGCATGCGGATTAAGCCCGGTGAAGGCGAGGCGCGGTTTTGAAATGCCAAAGCTGTGTTGTAGGCCGTCGGCTGTTTTTTGCGCGATATCGATCAGCAGAGCCTCGGTGAGGGTCTCTGCAACCTGCATCAATGGAATGTGGATGGTGGCGAGCGCAACGCGCAAGCCCCCGCCGACAAGCATCATGACCGGCGTCGAGACTGTCTTTCCATTTGGCGTGCAAAGATGCGCGATAAACTCGGTATGACCCGGGAACTCAAAGCCAGCCCGATACAGCACCGCTTTGGAGATTGGGTTCGTGACGATCGCTGCAGCGCGATCATTGCGAACGAGCGCTGTGGCTGTGGCAATACTTTCGAGAATGGCGTCTGCAGCGGCTTCATTCGGCGTGCCGCAATTCAAGTCGGATGGAATGGCATTATTCAGTGGGAGGACAGGCAGCTTGTCGTGAAACAGTTCGGCGGCGTCTTCTGGTGCTGCAATGGTCTCGATTACGGTGCGATCCGCAAAAGCCTGTGGGTCCGCGATCACAAAGAAAGGACGTTTGAACGTGTCCTTCAACGCGTTCCACGCCGAAACTGTAATCTGTGGACCGCACCCAGCCGGATCGCCCATTGTGAGCGCAAGAGGACGAACCATGTCGAAGCTGACTCTATCGCCGGATAATCGTGGCCTCGCGGCGCAGATTGCGCAGAGAGCGTTCCGAAATCATGCCGAGTTGCTGCGCGTAGAGCCGGTTCTCAATTGCCTCTGGCCCGGGGACGTTATCGACATTGTCCTGGCGGTCGCAGACAAACATAACAGCGAGTGTTCCTGACTGGGCAAAAATATCTGTATGGTCATCAATGTCGGTCGCCATGACCATCTCTTTGCCTTCAAGACCGAGATCGTTGATGTTCAGCTCGTTAAGATCAGCAGCGTTGAGATTGTCGTCAGCGTCGACCACCGCCTCGATCCCCTCGCAATTTTCGATCTGATCCAACCCGGCTTGGAGGGCGGCTTCTGAGCCGTCCACAACGGTGATGCGGGTCAGGTCGACGATTGAGGTTTGCTCGGCAGGCGCGCGCTTGTTGCGAACCTGAATGAGGTAGACGCCGTCCTCGGCCGCAACCGCTTCCGTCAGGCCGGGGCCATCAAGCTGCTGAACAATCTCCGCGCGGGTTTCATCAAGATCGTCCAGAACGACCCATCCCATGTCGCCGCCGGTTGCTGCGGTTGGGGCCGATGAGAAACGCTGCGCGGCCACCTGAAAGGCCGCGCCGGATTCAATTTGCTCGCGGATCGAGTTGGCAGCCACCAAAGCTTGTTCCCGCTCTTCCGGGGTCGGGGCATAGAGGAAGATTTCGGACAGAAGGAATTGTTCATGCTGCGCCGCCGCTTTCAACTGTGCCAGTTCTTCACGGATCTGGTTTTGTGAGATCCTGATTCTTGACCCGTAAAGACCGCCCATGATCCGCCGCCACGCGATATCGGCGCGCGTCTGCTCTTCCAGACTGGCCGGGTTTATACCGGCTTCAAGCATTGAACCGAGAAGAACATCGCGCGTGATGCCGGATTGCTGCGCGAGATTATCGAGTGAACTGGCAATCTCTTCATCAGAGATCTCCACTTCATACTCGGACGCTTCCTGAAGTTGCAGTTTCTCATCGATCAGCTGTTCGAGCGCTTGCGCAGTGATTTGTTGGACTTCCTGCTGGGTTGGCTCGCGTCCGCCCAAACTCAGCAGCAGCATTCGCGCGCGCTGGCGGACGTCGGTATATGAGATCGGGTCGTCATTGACGATCGCAACGATGCCCTCGATTTGCTGCGCTTCCTGAGACGTTGCTACAGTGGCCGTAAACGCGGTGGCGATAATCGCGGCGGATGCCATCAAGCTCCGGATCATGATCTTGTCTCCTGCGACAGTGTCATCAGCTTTGTTTCGAATAGCCATCCTTATCCCGGAATGGACCAATCGCAATGTATAGGACTGTACCTTATCGTTTTCTTACTGATATTTTAATCCACATCCTGTGATCCAAAATCACCAAGTGTTTTCAATGAGAAGCGGAATTTGAGCGAGTCATTCGGGCCGAGGGTCCGGTCAACCGCCTCTGAGCGGGAGAAGACAACCTCAAAGCGTGAGCAATCATCCTCATAAGCCACGCCAAAGTCATGCGTCAGGTCGCGATCGCCAGCGATATCGCGATTGCGGGAGTAGACGAAGTAGTATCGATCCGTGAGTTGTAGCTGGCCTCTTAGGACAATCCCCTCGTCATCAATACCAGTTTCAGTGATGTCGGCGGCTACGCGGTAGTACCTTGCTGAACCTTGTACGCGCCAGAAGCGCGTGCGGACTGAAGCGTCGATGCGGTTGATATCGAATGTCTCGTCATCCAGGCGGGCGCGGGTTTCGACAGACAGTGTGCGTCCGAGATCGGCTGAAATACTGGCAAGCCAATCGGAATTGTTACCATCAAGGTTTGAGGCTTCGGAAAAGGATGGATCGCCCTCGCTGCGCCAGCGCCGGCCACCAAGGGCCGTGACGTTGACCCCGTTCTTCCAGCGGGCGGTCGTAGAAATACCAAGAGAGGCGCGATTACCACCTTCATACAGGTCATAGCCGCCAACGCCGTTTGCCTCGAAAAGCGAAGATTCATCAAACTCGTAAAGCAGGCTGTCTTCAATCGGAATGTCGGAATTGTTCGCGCCTTTCGTTCCAATGGCCACCATGCCGATCGGTTCAATGATCAGGTCAAAAGACTTACCCGGGCGATACAATGGGTAGGAGATCCGTGAACCTACAGTTGCAACGCTGCGCTCTACAGCTGTTTCACCGCTTGGGGCGTCATCCAGCTCGTAATAATCAGCGCGGGTCTCAGCGAATGGATTAAGCAGGATGCCGCCGGGCAAGACGCGTGAGGCAGACCAGTCCGCGCCGACGGAAACACGGCTGCTATCGACACCGATTTCTCTATTCAAGAGCGTGCTAGACGCATTGACCGACAGGAGGCCATTGTCGCCGAAGTCAAACAGGCGTTCCGTGAACATGATCGGTGTTGTGCTCGGGAAGGTCGCATCATCATCACTTGCGCGTTGTCCTTCAATGCTGAGTAGGGTTGCATCTGCGTACCAAGTCTTGGCCTGACCTTGTGTGTAAATTTGATTGAGGAGGCGGAGGGGTTGGCCAACGTACAAGCCGCGCTCGTCATTCTCACCTGTAATGTCATACCGCCGCGTATAGAGGTCGTCGGTCATCTCTTCGACGCCGAAGCCCCAATTCCAGTTCGGGGTGATATTGAAACGACCATCAGCGAACAAGTGGCTCCGCCATTCCTCTTCACAAACCTCCAGGCCGTTTTCATCAATGGGACAGACAGGCTCACCATCTGAGTCGAAGTCTGTTTCCTTGGTGAAACTGAAATCCGCATTGAACTGACCGGACCAGAAGCGCTTGCGATAGCCGACTTCCATGAGTGGATTTACATTACCGTTGACTTGCGGCGAGACCGTGAGGTCCTGATAGGGGGAGATCGCCCAGTAATAAGGCTGCTGATAGAAGAGGCCGAGCTTTGAGGACGTTCCGAAATCGGGGGCAAGGAAACCTGAGCGCCGCCCGGAATCAGGGTCCGGGTGAGCGAAATAGGGCAGGTAAACGACAGGCACGCCGCCGATTTCAAGGACGGCGTCGCGATACGACATCATCTTGTCATTCGGATCGACGACCGCGCGGCGCGCCCGCAATGCCCAGGTCGGCGTTGTATCCTCGTCGCAAAGTTCGCAGGATGTGTAGACAATGCGATCAAGGGCGTTCACGCCATCTTCAGAGCGCGCTGCGGCCTGTGCAACCGCGACGCCCCCGTTCGGCATGCGCATTGAGAACCCGATGGCATAGCCATCTGATAGATTGCTATTAGTCTCTATCTCGTCAGCGTAGCGTTCCGTGCCATCCGTATCGATGATGACAATATTGCCAGTGGCCCGAACGCGGTTGGTCGTTCGATTGTAGACAAGCCGGTCGGCCCGCATGATGCGGCCGTCATATTCAGCTTCGACATTTCCTTCAGCGATGACCTGATTGTTTTCGTCATCGACAAAAATACTGTCCGCATCAAGGATGACTTGCTGATCTGTCGTTTCTTGTACTGCTTCTTGTGCTGCTGCTGTTACAGGTTGAACCGCAATCGCTGCGAACACCGCATAGCGTTTCCAACCCGACATATAAGGCACTCCACGATCATTCCTGCTTCTTCGCTTACGCGCAGTCTCAAAGATCGTCCAGCGCCTCAACAGCAATGCAACATGAAATAGCGTCAAGCTGTGACTTTGTGGTGCCTAATAGGCTTTCACGGCTAATCCACCGCTGAGCGTGATCGCTTCCCCTGAGAGTTCCAACTCCATGAGGATAACGGCGCACCGTGCGGCCCCAACCCCGGCAGCGCGTGCGAGCGCGTCAATTGTCATTGGTGTTGCGCTGAGGGCGACCCGAACCGCGTCCAGCTGGCTTTCGGGTAGGGCATCTGGCGGCTCGGCACCGAACTCAAAGTCAGGCGGCGGCGGGGCGCGCATGCGTCCTGAGCCGAGAGCAGAGATGGCTTCGATGACATCCTCGGTATCGCGAACAAGGATGGCGCCGTCCCGTAACAGCCGGTTTGTCCCCGCCGCACGAGGATCAAGCGGTGAGCCGGGAATGGCCATAACCTCCCGGCCTTGCTCGCCAGCGGTGCGCGCGGAGATGAGAGAGCCGGATCTTTCAGCGGCCTCGACAATCACAACACCCTGACTGAGCCCGGTTATGATCCGATTGCGCCGTGGGAAATCCCGGGCCTGCGCGCGGTACCCGACAGGGCTTTCTGATACGATGAGCCCCTCCGCCGCAATGGCAGCATAAAGCCGTTCGTGTTGGGGCGGGTAGATGTGGTCAATACCGCCGCCAAGTACGGCGACCGTGCCGCCGCTCAAGCTGGCTGCATGTGCTTCGCCGTCTATGCCGCGCGCCAGGCCGGAGACGATGACAAAGCCGGCAACGCTGAGCCGCGCGGCCATATCCCGGGCCATCTTGCGACCGGCAGCGGACGCATCGCGCGCGCCGACAATCGCGATCGTTGGCTTGTGGGCAAGCGCTGCATTGCCGAGCATTGTCAGGACCGGGGGAGGCGGGGCCAGCGCTTTCAGGAGCGGCGGATAGTCGGCTTCAGCCGAACAGATCAAGCGCGCGCCATAGGCGTCTATGCGTTCTATCTCAGTTTCTATTTTGGATGCAGGTGGGATTTGGACGGGTTTGGCGCGCGATGACCTGCGCAGCTCGGGCAAGGTCTCAAGGGCGGCTGCGGCAGATCCGAATCGCTGTATGAGCTGAGCGAATGTGACAGGGCCGATGCGCGGTGTCCGAGCGAGGCGGAGCCAGTCGAAGCGTTCCTGATCAGAAAAAGACACGCCGCTCACGAGGCTGACTTCTGGCCAAATTTTGGTTCCTCGCCTTTAAAGAGTCGCCCGATATTTGTACGATGTGTCCAGAAAACCAGTACACTTAATAAAGCTAAAACTGCACATGCAAACGGGGTTTCACCCAGGACGTAGGCGCCAACAGGCACGGCTGCGGCCGCGACAAGCGCGGATAGGGATGAAATGCGCGTCAGTGCAAACAGGCTGAGCCAAATTGGCATGCCAATTAAAAATCCCTTGAATGATGCGAAGATGAGAAGCCCTGCATAGGTGGCGACCCCTTTGCCGCCCTTGAATCGTAGCCAAATCGGATAGCAGTGTCCCAAAAATGCAGCTGCCCCGGACATAAGACCGATGTTTCTGTCGCCGGTGAGCGCTGTGAGGATCAGTACGGCAAACCCGGCCTTGAAACTGTCGAGCAGCAAGGTTGCAAGCGCCAAATCCTTACGCCCGGTGCGCAGGACATTGGTTGCGCCAATATTTCCGGATCCAATATTGCGGATATCGCCGAGCCCAGCCAGCCTTGTGATCAATAGCCCAAAAGGAATAGAGCCTAAGACGTATCCGGCGATTAGTGCGACCGGTATCCAGTAGTCCATGTCATTTTTCCCCGCAAACTGGAATCATCAAAGCCGGGACGAGTTTTTAGAGCCTCTAGCCGCTTTGTCGAGCGATTGGCTCTGCTGCAGGTGAAGAACGCTGTGCGTAGTTCGCATATGGATCGACATTGAGCGCGTGGACAGTTTCGATAGTCATGTAGCCGACGGGTAGGCTGTTCTCACGTTGAAATGCTTCCATGGCGTCGAGCGTTTCGGGACCGAAGATGCCATCCACCGAAATCGGGTAACCGGCCTGGACGAGCCCGCGCTGGATTTCTGCTATTTTCTCCTCATTGGCATTCGTGTCACACAGAACCTCGGTCCAAATGAGCTGACTTGGCTGCGCCACAACGGCGCGTTCAACCGTGCGGTAGGTGGCGGGGATAATCTGCGTTTCAACCCGTTCTGCTTGCACCATGACTTCAACCGGGATTGTCATGTATTCTGCAGGAATAATTACAGTTTCAACGCGGGCTGGCGTGTCTACAACCTGTTTTATGATGGTTTTATAGGTGGCCGCTATGATGCGTCTTTCGGTGCGCGGTGGCGCGACCATGCGCGACCGCTCAACGGTCATTGTGCGTGCTGGCTGCATAACGCGGCAGAGAATGTCCCCGGTCGACACATCAATCCCTGAAACTTCGGTCGTACCGGCGCGGCCATAAAGCCCGGACCCAGGTTGCCAGACCGCTTTTGCAGGTTCAATCTCAATCGTCTCTGTCCACGTCTCATACTGCGCAGGGATCGAGACCAGAACTTCCTGCTCCGGTGTGACCATGACCCGTTCGGTCGTCGTTCTGTAAGTAGCTGGAATTGTCCGAACCCGAGTGCTTTCCTCGCGGATTTGAACATCAATATCCCGTGTTTCATAGATGGCAGGAATGACGACGTGCCGGGATGAGGCGGGCGTCACTTCAACCTCGGTTGTGACTTGCTGAACGGTTGGGGGGGTGACAATGCGGGCAAAGCACTGGCCAGGCGTCGCGCCGTCTGGGTAGTCAGTGTTTTGCTGTGCAGAGGCCATACCCGTTTGTGTTGCGGCAAACAGCAAGACGATGCCCAGTTTTCTTATCCAGCTGGTCATTTTGAAAGCTCACTCTGCCCATTCGTTACGGTTCTGCAATGATCCTGCCGAAACGGCGTCTGTCAACATCTTCTTGCGACAGATTCTGTATCATGCCGAGTTTTGCTTAGAGGTTGACTTTCTTGACGAAAAACTGGCCCATAGCCTGCATAAGAGCGATACTGGCATCAGCTCTTGGCTGATTGTGGCGTGGCGCTTACAGAGCGCAAAGCTTTAAACACTGGGACGGGTAATTCGTACAAATGTCCAATGCCTCTCATCAGGCGATTTCTGGCAAAAGAGGTGCAAACCGTGAGCGTATCCTCCGCGCTGCGCTCGAAATCATCTCTGCGCAAGGTGTCGACAAGGTTACACATCGCGCGGTCGCCGGACTTGCGAACGTTTCCCCAGGGACGACGACCTATCACTTTGCGTCTCGCGAAGCGCTCGTTCGAGATGCCTTTGATCTCTACATAGCCGATTCAGAGAAAGCTCTGGTTGAAGCGCTGACCCAGCGCCCCCTGCAAAGCCGTGAGGACTTTATCGGCTTTTTGAGCGGGATGACGACTTTGCAGCCTGAGCAGAGTGCGTTCTCGGCCATCGAATATGAAATGGTTCTGTTTGCCGCGCGTGATAGTGAGATGAAAATGCGCGTTGCGGCCTGGTCGCGCGTTCTCGATAGCTGGCTTTCTGATCCGCTCGAGCGTCTTGGGGCAACCCGGCCATTGGAGGGCGCAAGGATTCTGGTCGCCTTGTGCCGTGGCAGCGAGTTTGAAGTGCTGTCCCGGCAGATGCCACTAAGCGGATCGCAGTTTCATTCGCGGTTGAATGCTATGCTGGATCTGGTTTTGGGACTGAGCGACTAGTTAGCTATTTGCGAGACGATCCAGTGTCGTCTGAAGAATAATTGCAGCAGCCGACGCGTCTATGCTTTCAGCACGGCGTGCACGCGACAGGTCGGCCTCGATCATGATGCGTTCGGCTTCGGCGCTGGTCCAGCGTTCATCCTGAAATGTGATGGGGACATCCCGAACCTGAATGATGCTGTGAGCGAGGGCCTTGACCGATTGAACGCGCGGACCGGCAGCGCCGTCCATATTCAGAGGTAGGCCGATGACAACCCCAACCGCTGCGCGTTCATCGATGATCGCGAAGAGGCGGTCGAGAGCAGGGCGGAGCTTGCGTCCGCGCTTGATGGTTTCAACCGGACTGGCAATCAACCGTGTTGCATCGCTCGCCGCGACCCCGATTGTCTTTTGCCCCGGATCAAGGCCGAGTAAGGGGCCGGTTGAAGGCAATTGGTCGAGATCGAGGATCGGCATGCAGGTTGGGCTCTTGAAAACGTGCTTCCTGACGCGTATCGGTACGAGCGTCAAATCCATTACCTGCTGGAGCCGGGCCAGATGAGCATTACCAAAGACGATGTCCGCAAAGTCGCAAAACTTTCCCGAATCGCCGTGCCAGAAAAGCGTCTGAAGCAACTCGCAGACGAGCTGACCGGTATTATGGTATGGATTGAGCAGCTGAACGAAGTGGATGTCGAGGGCGTCAAGCCGATGACCTCAGTCGTTGCCACATCCCTGCCGATGCGCGAGGATGTGGTGACCGATGGCGGCATTCAGGATCAGGTGCTTAAGAATGCTCCACGGTCTGAAGAGGGTTTCTTCGTGGTGCCGAAAGCCGTCGAGTAAAATAGATCAGGTTTCAACCGCAGTTTCTTCGGTCTCTTCGTTTTCTTCAGTTTCGGCTTCGGCCTTGGCATCCGGGTCCCAGGCATAAATCCGCTTAATCTTGCAGGAGTTGGGGCCAATACCGCGATGAGAGCGGCCGCTAAGGCTATCGAAAGCGATGATATCGTCGCCGCGGGTCACACAGCTGCTGAACGTATCAAATGCCAGTGACAGGGCATGGTCCAAAGAAGGATTGCACCCGCCAAATGTTTCGATGAGATAGCGATCGCGGCCTTCACGAACAACAACGGTCTTGCGCGTTGTTTCTCCGAAACCGTCAATATTGCTGGCAAAGCAAATCCGGTCCACTTCATCACCGCGGCGCGGATCAACTTCATCCTCTGCCAGCGCTGCCGTTTGAACGGCTTCCGGGTCAGAGACACATCCAACAAGTGCGAGTGCTGCGGTACCAATCAGAATCGCGCGTATTGCCATAAGTCATCTCCATGATTTGCCAGTTGTATCATACTCATGAGTGTAAGTTTCGCTACCTGAACAGCAAATAACAAAACCGAGATGCACTTGAGCGTGTGTTTGCGCTTGCGCGATCAGCCCAAGGCGTCATACGAAGGCGTCTCAATTTCGATGCCCACAGGACCTCGCATGAGCGATCTTACCAAACTGACTCTGACCGCCGCCCTTGAAGGGCTTGAAAACAAGACCTTCTCCAGCCGTGAGCTGACCCAGGCATTTGTTGATCAGATCAATGCGTCGAATGATGTCTTGAATGCCTATGTGGTTGCGACACCGGACAAGGCGCTTGCGATGGCCGATGCATCCGATGCGCGCCGCGCAGAAGGCGAAGCAAAACCGCTCGATGGTGCGCCGCTCGGGATCAAGGATCTCTATTGCACCAAAGGCGTGCGCACGACGGCCTGCTCTGAAATCCTGGGTGAGTTTACGCCAACCTATGAAAGCACGGTGACGCAGAACCTCTGGGATGCGGGCGCTGTGATGCTGGGCAAGCTGAACATGGACGAGTTTGCCATGGGGTCATCGAACGAAACCTCGCGGTTTGGTCCGCCTGCGAACCCCTGGCGGCGGACGGGTAGCAACCAGAAGTTGACATCTGGCGGGTCCTCTGGCGGTTCGGCAACGGCGGTAGCGGCTGATCTCTGTCTGGCGGCGACAGCCTCTGATACGGGCGGATCGATCCGGCAGCCAGCAGCGTTTACAGGAACCGTGGGGATTAAGCCCACATACGGGCGGGCCTCGCGGTATGGCATGGTGGCATTTGCGTCCTCACTCGATCAAGCCGGGCCAATCACCAAGACGGTCGCGGATGCGGCGCTGATGACCGAGATCATGTGCTCTCATGATGACAAGGACTCAACGTCTCTGCCGGTTGAGACACCGCGCTGGCGTGATGATGTTAGCAAGGGCGTCAAAGGCCTGAAGATTGGTATTCCAAAAGAGTATCGTGTTGATGGCATGCCGCAGGAAATCGAGGACCTTTGGCAGCAGGGCATTACCTGGCTAAAAGAGATGGGTGCTGAGATTGTCGATGTCTCTCTGCCGCACACCAAGTATGCGCTGCCAGCCTATTATATTGTTGCACCGGCCGAAGCGTCTTCAAACCTCGCGCGCTATGATGGCATGCGCTATGGCGCGCGCGTTCAGGGCGGTGATCTGACGGCCACTTATGAAGGCACACGGGCCAATGGGTTTGGTGATGAGGTTCAGCGGCGCCTGATGATCGGAACCTATGTCCTGTCGTCCGGATACTATGACGCTTACTACTTGCGCGCGCAGAAAGTTCGCACCCGCATTCTTCAGGATTTTGAGGCCGTGTTTGAGGACGTGGATGCGCTTCTGACGCCAACCTGTCCGAGCGCGGCTTTTGCTTATGGTGAGAAAGCCGGTGATCCGGTGCAGATGTATCTGAACGATATTTTCACGGTGACGGCAAACCTGGCGGGTCTGCCGGGGATATCTGTCCCGGCCTCGATTGACTCAGATGGTTTACCGCTGGGTTTGCAGGTAATTGGCAAGGCGCTGGATGAGAGCGCGTGCTTTCAGGTTGCCGGCGCGATTGAGGTAGCGGCGGGTCTGGTGGCGAAGCCTGAGAAGTGGTGGTAACCTGACTTCTGTATTGGCCTGCAAGCTACGCGGGCGACAGAGGGATGAAAGCTGGACGAATGACCCGTCGCACACGCATTACGCTGCTGAGTCTTGCTGCCTTCGTGGTCTGTTGTGCCTTGATCCTTGGAACCGCTTATTCGCAAGGTGCTGACCCGTTTCATCCACGTTCTCGGCATATCTGGATCGCGTCTCTGTTTGCAGCAGCTTATGCCTCGTTTCGCGGGTCGCTGATCATCGATCGGATGATGCGCTGGCGCAAAGATGGCAAAGCCGGACGTCCGAAACTGCGCGGGATGGGCGGGATCAAGTCGGGGCATGCCATCAACCGGCGTATGGCGGCCCGTCAAGCAAGGGTCGATGCAGCGAGGGCTGAACAGAAAAGCGACTCGGGCGAGACGTCCTAGAAATTTCACGTTTTGGCTCAGCCTGGTCTTCACACTCTTATCGTAGGTTGAGTAGGCCGGAGACCGCCTATGAAACAGCACGTCATCTTTGCCGCATTGGCCCTCCTCTTGTTTGGGGTGTTCTCAGGCTATCGCACGCTTAATCCGCCGCCGCCCGCCGATTACAAGATAGTGTATCTCGGCTCACCCAATTGTGGAGCATGTGTCTACTGGAAATCAAAGGTTCTGCCCGCCTGGAAATCCGACCCAGCGTCGCGCACTGCGAAGCTGGAGCTTGCTCGGCTTAACGGAAAGCCGTTTAGCGGCGGATATGGCCGTCATGATGCCGTTTTCCGTGAAGCTTTCGAAGGCAAAAGGAATATCGCCTGGCCAAGTTTCGTCCTTTACAATCACGGCAGTTTGGAACGGGTCTATGTCGGCACAAGCGGCTGGGAAAAGATCGAGGACAAAGTCCGCGCTGAGGCCAAACGCGCTGCAAAGCGGGACTCATAGCGCAATCTGTTTTTCCTCCCCAGATCATCTGGTCCAAGCCTGAAAACTATGCTTTAGCGGTCCGATAGTCTTAAGAAGAGATCGCAATATGAGTGAGCGCCCGACATTTACATTGGCAGGTGATACAGGCGACTGGGAAGTCGTTCTGGGGCTGGAGGTGCACGCGCAGATCGCGTCCAAAGCGAAACTGTTTTCTGGAGCCGCGACGAATTTTGGCGCAGAGCCGAACCAGAACGTGTCACTCGTTGATGCTGCTATGCCGGGCATGCTGCCTGTGATCAACAAGTTCTGCGTTGAACAGGCTGTTCGAACAGGTCTGGGTCTGAATGCAGAAATTAACAAGGTCTCGCGGTTTGACCGAAAGAACTATTTCTATCCAGATTTGCCACAGGGCTATCAGATCAGTCAGTTTGCACTGCCGATTGTGGGGGAGGGCGTGATTGATGTGGATGTCGAGCCATCGCATGGCGACCCGGCTTATTCGTTTCCGGTGCGGATTGAGCGCCTGCATATGGAGCAGGATGCTGGAAAATCGATCCATGATATGGACCCAGACGCGACCTTTGTGGACCTGAACCGGTCTGGTGTCGCGCTGATGGAGATCGTCTCTAAGCCGGATATCCGCACACCGCTGGAAGCTGCGGCCTATGTGAAGAAGCTGAAGTCGATTGTCGTTGCGCTCGGCACCTGTGACGGCGACATGGAGAAGGGCAATCTGCGCGCAGATGTGAACGTCTCGATTTGTAAGCCGGGGCAGTATGAAAAGTTCCGCGAAGAAGACGATTTCAGCCATCTTGGAACGCGCTGCGAGATCAAGAACATGAACTCTTTCCGCTTCATTCAGGCGGCGATTGAGTATGAAGCGCGGCGTCAGATCGAAATCGTCGAGGCGGGCGGCGCAGTTGATCAGGAAACGCGTCTATTTGATCCCGATAAAGGTGAAACGCGGTCCATGCGGTCCAAGGAAGACGCGCATGATTATCGCTATTTCCCCGATCCGGACCTGCTGCCGCTGGTGATTGACGATGCGTTCATTGAAGGGATCAAGGCGACACTGCCGGAACTGCCCGATCAGAAGCGCGCACGTTTTGAGAGCGAGTATGGGCTGTCACGCTATGATGCTGGAGTGCTGACGGCGGACGCGGAAGGCGCTGCGTTTTTTGAGTCCGTTGCCAAAGGACGCGATCCGAAACTTAGCGCGAACTGGGTGACGCAGGAACTTTTCGGTTATCTCAACAAGGCGGAAATTGAACTTGCCAACAGCCCGGTTTCCGCAGTGCAGCTGGGCGGTCTGATCGATCTGATTTCCTCTGATGTGATCTCGGGCAAGATCGCCAAGGATGTCTTTCAGCGCATGGTAGACGGGGAGGGTGACCCTGCCGATATTGTCGAGAAGCATGGTCTGAAGCAGGTGACGGATACGGGCGCGATTGAAGCCATCGTTGACGAGGTGATTGCCGCCAACCCCGAGCAAGTTGCAGCGGTCAAGGAAAAGCCCAAGACCATGGGCTGGTTTGTCGGTCAGGTAATGAAAGCGTCAGGCGGTAAAGCCAATCCGCAGGCCGTAAACAAAATTCTGCGCTCAAAACTCGGCGTCTAAGCCTGAAGCGTTGGACTAGGCTGGAACTGTCTTGCGTTGAAGAACGCGGAACAGGTCTTTCAGGGCGCTGCAATTGAGATGGTAGCCTGGGGTCGTCTTGAGGTCAGTGCCGCAGGCCAGTCGCGTGGTGATGATGAGCTTGCAGGCGAGATCAAACGTATTGATTGCTGGCAGGTCGGCAATGTGCTCAGCCATCTTGACGGATGCTCTCTGCTGATCAGAGATCTTGGTTCGAACCATCGAGATCATGACTTTGTCACTGTTAGACTGGCTCAGCGTCGTCAGTCGTTCGCGCAGACGTTCAATTTCGTCTTCGATGATGTACCACTTCCTGGTCTCCCGGCTGACGCGCGTCACCGGCGCGCGGGCCAGGAAGTTCGTCAAGTCAGCGCTTCCCCAAGCGGGCAACCCGGTTGTTCCAGAATTTGCAGTCGTTGAATCGGCCATTACACTCTTCCTTCAAAAAGCGAGGCCGGCATTTAGGCGATATCGTGCGCGCGCCCAATCCCGTTTTTGCATACCAATTACAGTTGCCCTTAGGGCAAACGTTGATGCGCTGTTGTTGTTCTACAGATGCTTGCTAAGCGAGCTGTGCGCGGATTTTCGCTGCAATCGGTTCCAGCTGTTCCGGCTTTGCCATTTGCCCGCTGGCATGGCGTCCGATCAATTCGCCTTCAAAGCGGGGCAGGATATGAAAATGCAGATGGAAGACGGTCTGTCCGGCGGGCGCGCCGTTGAACTGTGTGACGACGATGCCGTCTGGTGTCAGGGCTGCCTCAACAGCGCGAGCGATCAATTGAACTCGTTCCATATAGGCGCCGAGCTTGTCGGTTGGCATGTCGAGGAGGTTACGGGCTTCAACCTGTTTGGGAATAACGAGCGTATGGCCTTCAACCTGCGGGAAGACGTCCATGAAGGCGAGGGCGATATCATCCTCAAATACGCCGACATGCGGCATCTCTCCGCGCAGGATCTTGGCGAAGATGTTGTCTGGATCGTAGGCGGCGTGGAGGGTCATGTCGCGTCTTTCTTAAACGGGGTTCGTTCCTGTAGGTAGTCTTGTTCCCGGGTCACGGCTTCGCGTTCGCGTTCCAGATAATCTGCAATGGCATTGCGAAGCCCCGGATGGGCGATCCAATGAGCGGAATAGGTGATTTGCGGGGCGTAGCCGCGAGCGAGTTTATGGCCGCCCTGCGCGCCAGCTTCTACGGTTTTTAGTCCGTATTTGATGGCATAATCTATCGCCTGATAATAGCAGGTTTCAAAGTGCAACATTGGACGCGGATCAGAGCAACCCCAATACCGTCCATACAAAGTATCAGAGCCAATAAAGTTCAGCGCGCCAGCAATGGGGTGCTCGTTATCCATCGCAAGGATAAGCAATATGTCCTTCGACATCCGCTCTCCCAGCAGCGAAAATGTTGAGCGGTTGAGATAGGGGCTGCCCCATTTGCGGATACCTGTGTCGACGTAGAACTCGTAAAATGTATCCCAGTGGGCTTCGGTGATTTGGTCGCCCGTCAGGTGGACAAACTCGAGCCCATCTTGCGCTCTTTTGCGTTCCTTGCGCAGATTTTTACGTTTAGCGGACGAGAGCGCTGCAAGAAAATCGTCAAAGGAACCGTATCCGTCATTCGTCCAGTGAAACTGCTGGTCTGTACGAATGAGGAGGTTGTCGCGGCCAAGGGCTTCAGCTTCACCCTCGGTGATGAAATTGAGATGAAGTGACGAAATCTCGTTCTGCTGAGCGACCTGTATCGCGCCCATGAGGAGTGCGTTGGCGAGGCGGTCGTGATCCGGGCCCGGTGGTATGAGCCGCCTGCGGCCTGTGACTGGTGTAAACGGAACGGCGGTGAGCAGTTTGGGATAGTATGAGCCACCTGCGCGTTCAAAGGCATCGGCCCAGCTATAGTCGAACACAAACTCGCCGCGGCTATGGGTTTTGGCGTAAAGCGGCATCGCGGCGAGAAGCTGTCCTGCGGGGCCTTCGACGAGTACATGATAAGCTGACCAGCCAGTCTCCGGGGAGACGGTGCCTGATGCTTCAAGGGCTTCCAGAAAAGCCCAGCTGAGGAATGGATCATAGGGCAGGCCCTCAGGGTTGGCGACGCGATCCCAGTCCTGTTCGGACACCTCGCTCAGGCCTGTTACGAGACGTATGCGAAAGGTTGTATCGTCCATAGGTCAGAGTTTAGAGCCGGAAATGGTTTTGACCATCTCGGTTTCGATGTTTTCGAAAATTTGAGCATCACTGACAGCGCGCATATCCTGCATCATCCCCGCATCGGTGACCGTCCAGACAAAGCATGGAAGACCAAGTCTCTCAGCCTGTTGAGAGACGACTCTGGCGTCGCTGGTATGCGGAGCGAGATAATCGGGTTTCGTCTCGTGCAAACTCTCAAGTGTTGTTTGAAAAGGCTTTCCGTCTGCGAGGTTTCTCGGCGGGATGAGCTGTCCGCGCATAAGGGTTTTTGGCAGTGCGCGTACGGCGGCAATGGAAAAACTCATCGCAGCGGCGGGTCCGCGATAGGCCATCAGAGTTTTGCCAACCTGTTCTGCGAATTGCTCCGGGTCAGTCTGGCCATCGATTTTCAGCTCGCAAAGCAGGGGCGTGGTGGCGGGCCAGGCCGTTAGCAACGTCGTGAGCGAGATGATTGTGTCTGTGCTTTGCTTTAGAGAGAGCGTCTCCAACGTGTTGAGTGTCTTCTCTTCAATACGTCCGGAGACGCCAGTCATTCGCTCGAGTGTCGGGTCATGGAAGATGACCGGCTCACCCTCAGCGGATGGGCGAATGTCGAACTCGATCCCGAAACCCGCTTCGGCGGCGGCAAGACAAGCGCTCAGACTGTTCTCGGGCGGGCCTTCAGGGCGCCACAAACCGCGATGCGCATAGGCAAATTCAGCAAGGTTGAAAGGTTCAGCCAATCTCGAATATGCCGTCAATCTCAACCGCAACGCCGAGTGGTAGAACCGGCGAAGAGACGGCGGATCTCGCGTGTCGTCCGGCGTCTCCGAAAACGTCGACCATAAGGTCAGAGCAGCCATTTATGACTTGCGGGATATCTGTGAAAGTTGGCGCTGCATTGACGAATCCGCCGAGTTTAACAACGCGCTTGATCTTTGTGAGGTCGCCAAGTGCCGCTTTGCATTGCGCAATCAGGTTGATGCCGCAGAGCCGCGCGGCGGCCTGGCCTGTGGGGAGGTCCATATCCTCGCCAAGGCGTCCAAGCACCAGACCGTCCGACCCTGCGCTCACTTGACCGGAAATGAACAGCTGCGATCCCGTTATGACGTAAGGGACGTAATTGGCGACCGCCGCCATCGGTTCGGGTAGCGTGATGCCAAGCTCGGCAAGTCTCGCTTCGGGGCTGCTCATATCCACGTCTCCAAAAATGCTTGAGCCTTGGTTGCCTCAGGATTGGGTTTTACGCAATCAGGGATCAGGATTTCTGAGAGCGTTTTTGTTCTAGTCGCACGGCTCTGCCGGTGACCACGGCCGATTTGCCAAACTTTGAGCGCGCAGCATCTGAGGCAAGCTCGGCCTTAGCGCGCTTTTCAACACTCGGGTCGACGAGGTCCCGAACGTCGCCGCGCGCGGTCTCCAGGTGAGAAATCCCGACGCCAATCAGTCGGTAGGCGCGCCCGTGCGTGATTTCCTTTTGCAGCATAGGCCGGGCAACACGAAACAGGGTTTGGGCAAGATTTGTGGGCGTCGGCAGGGTGATGCTACGCGTCAGGCTTCTGAACTTGTTTGTCTTGAGTTTGAGCGTGACCGTTGAGCCTTCAATCTCATGGCGTTTGGCACGCGCAGCAGTTTCCTCACAGACCTGCCACAGGCGATCTTCCAGCTCTTTCAGGGCAGAGATATCGCGGTCGAACGTTCGCTCCGCAGACACCGATTTGCGCTCGCCGCCCGTATGAACGGGGCGATTGTCTATCCCATGAGCGCGTTGATGCAGCCATAAGCCGGTCTCGCCATATTTATGAATCAGGGAGCGGACGTCCCGGGATTGGACATCTCCAACGGTATGGAGTTGATCGCGAGCGAGCTTTTGGGCGAACTGCTTGCCGACGCCATGCAGGAATTTGATCGGCTTTGGCGCGAGAAAGACGGGGGCTTCCTCGCTGGACAGCGCCGCAAAGCCTCGCGGTTTGTCCAGTTCGCTGGCCGTCTTGGCGAGGAACTTGTTATCAGCGAGCCCAACCGAGATAGTTATGCCGATCTCGGCCTCAATCTCTCGGGCAATACGCGACAGGGACACAGCAGGTATCGCGCCATTTACGCGCTCCGTACCGGAGAGATCGAGATACCCCTCATCAATGCTGATCATCTGGACGAGAGGGGAGAGCGCCTGAAGCTTCTCACGAATCTGTTTGGAAACTTCAGAATAGTAGTTGTGGCGTGGGCGAATAACGATCACTTCCGGACATGCTTTCAACGCCTTGAACATCGGCATGGCGGAATGAATGCCATGTAGCCTCGCGATATAGCAGCAGGTTGAAACCACCCCGCGATGACCTCCGCCGACGATGACCGGCTTATCCTTCAGATCGGGATTATCGCGCTTTTCAACCGCCGCGTAGAAGGCGTCGCAATCGATATGCGCAATCGACAGCTCGCTCAGTCGGGCATGGCTGACAATCCGGCCAGACTGACACTTGGGACAAAGCGTCATCCGTCCGTCCGTGAGATGATCACAATCGCGACACAGACTCTGCATGCATGTTCTTCTCATGTTCTATGGTTTCGGGCAAGTAAAAGGACCCGGCAAACAATCGTTAAGATTCGCGATTGTATATTGGAAAGAGGCTTTGCGTGCCTCGCAGCGCTTGAGGGTGGATGCAAAATGACAACGGCCCGGAAACTGACCGTTCTCATTGTTGAGGACAATGCATTGAATATGCGTCTGTTCAGCGATCTGCTGGAGGCCAGCGGCTATGCCACGCTGAAGTGTGAGGATGGCTCGAGCGCTGTGGGTCTGGCTCTGGAGCACCAGCCTGATCTGATCATCATGGACATTCAGCTTCCTGAAGTCTCTGGCCTCGATATTACGCGGTGGCTGAAGGATGATGAGCGTACCAAGGACATCCCGGTTCTGGCGGTCACGGCCTTTGCCACGCGGACAGATGAGATGCTGGTGCGCGAGGCTGGCTGCGAGGGATATCTCTCCAAACCGATCCAGATACGCTCCTTTGTCGAAACAGTCGCCTCGCTTGTGGCTGGGAAAGCGGCAGCATGAGTGCCCGGGTCCTTGTGGTTGACGACATCCCGTCGAACCGGCGGTTGATGCAGGCAACGCTGGAAGCGAAATATTATACGGTTTTACTGGCAGAGAGCGGCCCGCAAGCCCTTGCGAAGACCCTTGAGGATGAGCCGGACATCATTCTGCTTGATATCATGATGCCAGGAATGGATGGATATGAAGTCTGTCGCCGGTTGAAGTCAGATCCGCGGACAAGTCACATCCCGATCGTCATGCTGACAGCTCTACAGGATGCCGATGATCGCCTGAAAGCCTTCAAGGCAGGAGCAGATGACTTCCTGTCCAAACCGATGGATGACTTTGCGCTGATGGCGCGTCTGGATGCTTTGACCCGCTACAACGCAGTTGCAGCCGAGCTGCGTCAGCGCGAAGCGACGGTGACTGATAGTAGTGCTTTGACAGCTGATGAAGTCAGTGAGCTGGAGCGGCCAGCAAATATTCTGATCATCGAAACGGATGAGCTGGCGGCTAACAGTATGGCAGCGCCGCTTCGCAAGTTCGGGCACAAAGTCATGACCTGGCAGCAAACTCAACGGCCAGATGCGCCGCAGCTTGGCCGTCTTGATGTTGCGATTCTGGCTCTGTCCGGACAGAAGCACGATGCCAAACGCCTGTGTGCCAACTTGCGGTCGACCTATCGTGTAAGTGAAGTCTCGATCATCGTGACCTATGAGCCGTTTGATCAGGTGGAGGCGACGGAAGCCTTGAGACTGGGCGCGGGCGATGTGGTTGCTCAACCGGTTGATGAGCTTGAGCTGTTGGCTCGCGTTAAAACCCAGCTTCGCCGCAGCCGTTATATTGAGATCTTGCGCCGCCGGGTTGATCGCGGCCTTGAGCTGTCGCTCGTGGATCAGCTGACAGGACTGTACAATCGACGGTTCATGCTGATGCAACTGAAATCCTGGATGAAACGCGCAGGATCAGGGGATAAGCCTGTTTCCGTCATTGCGTTCGATATTGATCACTTCAAGCGGATCAATGATGAGTATGGGCACCAGGCAGGCGATGCGGTGCTGAGTGAAGTAGCGGAGCGTCTGAGCCTGAATGTTCGCCCTAAGGATCTGGTTTGCCGGCCAGGCGGAGAAGAGTTTCTGGTGATCCTGCCAGAGACCGATCATGGCAAGGCGATGCAGGGGGCAGAACGCATAAGGCAAGCGATTGCAGGCCGGTCCTTTGCGCTCGAGCTGCACAAAGCCGATGTCAAAATCACGGTTAGCGCTGGCGTTGCCACGTCCGGTGTCGCCACTGAAACGGTTGCCGAACTGCTCGAAGACGCAGATCGCGCTTTATACCGCGCCAAGCAGAGCGGGCGTAACCGGATTGAACCTGCTGAAGCGGCCTGATGAGTGCGCAAAAGAAAAGCCAGGACTTCGCCTGGCTTCCTGAAACGCAAGTGTGAAAGCAGATCCTACTTGATCTTGCCTTCCTTGAACTCGACATGCTTACGCACAATCGGGTCATACTTACGCTTGACCATTTTCTCGGTCATGTTGCGTGGGTTCTTCTTTGTGACGTAAAAGAAGCCTGTGCCTGCAGTTGAATTCAGGCGGATTTTGATCGTTGCCGGTTTGGCCATAGCGGGGCACCTTTTTGAAGGGCTAAATCTGGAAAACGCGTCTAATGACGACCTAAGCTGGTTTAGTCAATATCCGGTAGTGCGATTTCAATGACTAAATCCTGTCGGCGGAATGCCCGCGCCTTGTCCAGCGCAGAAAGGGCGGCCCGGGATCGTCACTGGAGCTCAGCCGCCGCTCTATTTCTTCGAGCATGAAACGGGTCACACTTGGCAGGTCGAGGTCGCCAGCATCCTTGAGCGTCACCCATTGCAAGTCATGTAGCTCTGCGCCGTCGATCGGAGGACGTTCGTCAATCAGGGCTTGTTCTGCATCTGCCATGAAGAAGCGCGCATCAAACCTTTTGGGGCGATAGGGCGGCGTGATCGCGCGACCAACAAAGCGCAAGCCAGTCAAGCTGGGCGCGATATCCATGTCGTAAAGGCTCTGCCAGCCCGTTGGGGCCTTACCCGGCATTTCGGCACTGCGACCGATCAACAAGCCTGTTTCCTCAAACGTTTCCCGGATGGCTGTCAGGGCGAAGGCTCGTGGCAGACGGCGGGTCTGAAAACGCAGCCTTTGCTCATCTGTCTTAGTCAGCTCATCGAACGCGGTCACGCGGCTGTCGAGCGGATCAACGCGCCCGCCCGGGAAGACATATTTATCGGGCATGAAATCATGCCGGCCAGAGCGTTTCCCCATCAGGACGCGCGGCTGTGCCTGATCGCGTCGAACAAGAATAATCGTCGCCGCATCCTTGGGACGCGGCGTTGGGCGATCGGTGATAATCACATCGCCATCATCTTCCTTGTCGAAGGCGGAGCCTGCCATCTTGTTCATCGCTTCCGCTTACCTTTAGAGCGTTTCGGATTGCGAGGTATGCGCCGCCCTCTGGCAGGGGGCAAGTCTTCCCCCGCGCGACGGGCTTTGGGCCGGGACCGCATCTCAAGCAGCAGGCCGCCTTCAAGTGGTGTGACCTCGGCAAGGCTGACCGTCACTGACTGTCCGAGTTCAAACCGCTTGCCAGACTTCTCTGCGACGAGGGCCATGCTGCGCTCATTGTAGCGCCAATATTCATGCGAGAGGGTTGAGGCTGGAATAAACCCGTCTGCTCCGGTTTCTGCGAGACGGATGAACAGGCCAGACTTGGTAACGCCTGAGATGCGGCCTTCAAACTCAGCGCCAACTCTATCGGCCAGGAATAGAGCGAGGTAGCGATCTGTTGCATCGCGTTCTGCTGCCATGGAGCGGCGTTCCGTATTCACCAGATGTTGTGCGGTCTCTTCCAGCTGAACGGCCTGCTTCTCGCCGAGTCCGTCCTCCCCAAACTTGAGAGATGCGATCAGCGCGCGGTGCACGATCAGGTCGCTGTAGCGGCGAATGGGTGAGGTGAAGTGAGCGTACTTGGTCAGGTTGAGGCCGAAGTGGCCGATATTATCCGCGCTGTAGATCGCTTGGGACTGGCTGCGTAGAACAATCTCTGAAATTGCTTCTTCATGCTCGGTGTCGTCGAAATCAGTAAGCAGCCGGTTGAAGCGCTTGGTTTGGACTCTTTCGCCGACCGACCATTTGACATCGAGGCTTTTCAGGTAATCAGCCAGCGCAGCGATCTTTGCATCTGACGGGCTGTCATGGACACGGTAGAGCAGGCGCGAGTTTAGTCTTTCAAGCTCCTCAGCGGCGGCGACATTGGCCTGAATCATCATCTCTTCGATGAGTTTGTGCGCGTCGAAGCGCTCTTTGGTGCGGATACCGGCGACCGTGCCATCCTTGGCGATCTCGACCTTGCGCTCCGGCATCTCAAGCTCGAGCGGGCCGCGTCGTTCCCGGGCAGTCTTCAGCGCTTCATAAGCGCCCCAGAGCGGGATAAGCACCGGTTTGAGAAGCGGTTTGGCACGATCTGACGGATTTCCATCAATCGCGGATTGAGCTTCTTCATAGGAGAGCCCTGCAGCAGAGCGCATCATGGCGCGAAGGAAGCGATGCCTGCGTTTGGTGCCGGATTTATCGAACTCCATTTCGACCGCCATACAGGTCCGGTCCTTACCCTCTTTCAGAGAGCAGGCATCAGCTGACAGCTCGAAGGGAAGCATCGGAACCACGCGGTCCGGGAAGTATGTTGAGTTACCGCGTTTGAGCGCTTCAACATCGAGTGCGGAGCCGGGTGTGACGAAGGCGGCGACGTCTGCGATGGCGACAATCACCCGCCATCCATCCTTCAATTCCTCTGCATAAACCGCATCATCGTGGTCGCGTGCATCGGCGGGGTCGATTGTAATCAAGGGCGTGCCGGTCAGGTCTTCTCGGGCGACGTGTGCGGGCTCTGCCGTCTGGGCCTGATCAATGACCGATTGCGGGAAATCTGTCGGAATATCGTGTGCGGCGATGGCGAGGAGGGAGGCTGCACGTGGGTCCTCAACGCGTCCGAGGATTTGCGTGATCCGGCCGCGCATCGGGCCATAGCCCTTGCCGGGCAGGGGCTCGGCCTGAACGAGATCACCGCCCTCAGCCTTGTTTATGTCGCTCTCCTGGATCAACAGTTCGCGCTTATCCTTGCGGCTGGCGGGTTTAACCCGGCCACCACGCGCAGTGCGTTCAAAAACACCAGTGACCGGTCGGTCCTCCTCGCGCTTTTCGAACAGTTTCATGAGGCGTGCTGTCCAGTGATCGCCATTATGTTGTTTCAAACGCGCGAGACCGCGATCACCGATCCCGGGCGCAGGACCGCGCATTTTGCCGCTATAGCCGTCATAGGTCAGCTCTGGACCGAAAAGGCCTTCCTTGCCGACGGCGCGGGCAGTCAGTTCGCCATCGCCATCAAGGGCGATGAACTCGATCACTGTGGTGGGCGGCGGCGTATCGGCCTGGGCCCAGGCGCGCTTGCCGGTTTTCTTGAGCGTGCCGTCTGCCTCCAGATCTTTCAGGATCTGGCGCAGGTTTTGGCGTTCGCGGCCTTTCACTTTGAGGCCGCGGGCGATGTCTTGTTTTGAAGTGGCTTGCGGATTTTCCTTGAGGAAATCGAGCACCGTCTGTCGGTCTGGAAAACTCATACGGCGCGCCATAGCAGGGTTTGGCCGTGCTGGCGCGGATTAATTTGCAGCCGGCTGCGTCATGACATCAATCGGATCCAGTAGATAGGAAGCCGAGCTTCCCCCGACCCAGTTTCCGATAAGTACCTCGTAATGCAAGTGCATCGCAACCGAGGGGGTCGTACCCATGCGCCCGATCACATCACCGGCCTTTACCGAAACGCCTTCTTCAAGTCCGGCGCTGTAGCTGTTCAGATGGGCGTAGCGTGTAAACACACCCGAGCCGTGCTCAATGACGATGAATTGACCATAACCATTATCGTAGAGAACCTGACGAATGATGCCGTCACCGGCGGCCAGAATATTGACCGAACTCGCATTGTGCAAATCGATGCCTTTGTGCGGGCGCTGCGAGCCATCGCTGCGGGTTCGCATCCCAAACCCGGAAGAGAAACAGGACTTTTCCACCGGCGCGCGCGCCAGCGGCACGCTGTTATTGATCAGGGCCAGCGGGGTGTAGGAGGTGATCTGAAGCCCGTCGATGCCATCAGGTTTGTTCTGAATGTTCATGAGCGGGCACAGATATAGGGTCTGCGGAAACAAGTCGCTCATTGCTGATGGTTGCGGCGGTACGGGTGGCGGCGGTGGAGGAGGAGTTGGTGGTGATGGCGGCGGTGCAGGTTGATCAGTGTCGTCAGGTTCGACCGTCGGGGTTGGGCTGGTCGTTGAAGAGGCACACGCGCTAACGAAAAGCACAGCCACGAGCAGCGATGTAAAACCTGTTTTTCCAAGCTGAACCATACCGTCTCTCCAGATCCGCCATGATTGAAGCGCTCAGGTGACGGTCCTGCAAGGGCTATTCGTCGAGATTGAGCCGCATTTCCAGAATATAGGGATCGAAACCGACTTTCTCATAGGCTTTGATCGCCGGCTCATTGCCCGGATAAACGGTCAGGTGGATTTCCGGCAGGTCATTCGCGCGGGCCCATGCGAAGAGATGATCCAGCACGCGCCGATTAACGCCTTTTCCGCGATGCTCCGGCGCAACGTAGAGGAAGCCGATAAAGGCATGCCACTCAGGGGTCAGGTAATGCCTTGAGCGCTTTTTATTGACATAGCCAGAGCCGATAAGCTTGCCGTCCAATTCTGCGACGGCAACTTCAGCATCTGGGGATGCGATCAGATCGCCGATATCATAATAGCTGATCGGGTCAGGTTTGAGTGTGTGATCATACGGTCGTTCAGCGGTGACGATGCCCTGCTCAAAGCCGAGCAGGGTAGGCAGGTCGTCAGGTGTGGCGGCGCGGATGAGGAGAGGCATTCCAGCTTGCCCGCTAGTCTTTTGCCTTCGCTGCCGCCTTTTTCTTGGCGGGAGCTTTCTTCTTGGCTGGCGCTTTGCGTTTTTTCTTGCCGCCTTTGGCTGCGCGGGCGTCGATCAGTTCGATGGCCTGTTCCAACGTGACGGCGTCTGGCGCAACGTCCTTGGGCAGGGTTGCGTTGGTCTTGCCGTGCTTCACATAAGGTCCATAGCGACCTTCGAAGACATTGATCGGTTCGTCGTCAGAGGGATGCTTGCCAAGTTCCCGCAGAGGCTTGGCCGCAGAGCCGCCGCGTCCGCGTGGGTTGGCGCGCTTGTCTGCGATCAGGGTGACAGCGCGGTTGAGGCCGATTTCCAGCATGTCCTCAACGGTTGGGACGTTCGCATAGGTCTTCAGATGCTGAACATAAGGCCCGTAGCGCCCGAGATTGGCGAGGATCGGTTCGCCATCTTCAGGGTGTTTGCCGACTTCTCGCGGGAGGTTGATCAGGAGCAGCGCGTTTTCTTCGGTCAGCGTGTCCGGCGTCCAGCCTTTCGGCAGGCTGGAGCGTTTTGGCTTTTCGTCGCCATCCTGCTCCATTTCGAGATACGGGCCGAAACGCCCGGATTTCAGCATAATGGGCTTGCCCGTTTCAGGGTGGACCCCGAACTCTTGCCCATCCGGGTTTATGGCAGCGTCATCATTCCCATCGGTTGAGAATTGCCGCGTGAATTTGCAATCTGGATAGCGCGAGCAGCCAACAAAGGCGCCGTGGCGACCGAGTTTGAGGCTAAGCTCGCCTTCATTGCAGAGCGGGCAGAGGCGTGGGTTGTCTTTGACATTGCCGTCCGCATCCGTAGCGGGGAAAACGTAAGGGCCGAGCGCTTCATTAAGTGCATCGAGGACGTTCGTGACGCGCAATTCCTTGGTTTCATCAATGCTCGCATGAAACTCCTTCCAGAATTCGTGCAGGAAGGCCTTCCAGTCGAGTTTGCCGTCGGAGATGATGTCGAGCTTCTCTTCGAGATTGGCGGTGTAGTCATACTCGACATACTTTGAGAAGAAATTCTCCAGGAAAGCTGTGACCAGACGGCCCTTGTCTTCCGGGATCAGCTGTTTCTTCTCGATCCGCACATAGTCGCGATCTTCGAGTGTTGAGAGCGTCGAGGCATAGGTCGATGGGCGGCCAATGCCCAGCTCTTCCAGTTTCTTGACCAGAGACGCTTCGGTGAAGCGCGGCGGCGGGGCGGTGAAGTGCTGTTCGGATTTTGCTTCGAGAAGGTCAGCATGTTGGCCTTCGGCGAGTTTTGGCAGACGCGCTTCGGCATCGTCGTCCTTGTCAGTGTCGTCGCGGCCCTCGGTATAGAGCTTGATGAACCCGTCAAAGACCAAAACCTGACCTGAAGCGCGCAGCGTGGCCGACTTGTCTTTGTTGAACAGGTCAATTGTGGTGCGTTCGAACTGTGCGGCGGTCATCTGTGAAGCAACCGCGCGCCGCCAGATCAGGGCGTAGAGTTTCCAGAGGTCCTGATCAGAGGATTTGTAATCGGTTGGGCGGATGGAGAAGACCGTCGGGCGGATCGCCTCGTGGGCTTCCTGCGCATTCTTCTGTTTGGAGCTGTAGCGGCGCGGCTTTTCCGGTAGATACTGCGCGCCATAGTCGCCTTTAATGTGGTCGCGCGCCTGATGATAGGCTTCCTCAGCCATGTTCACGCCGTCAGTCCGCATATAGGTGATGCGGCCTTCCTCGTAGAGCTTCTGAGCGGCCTGCATGGTGCGCTTGGCGCTGAAGCCAAGTTTGCGAGAGGCGTCCTGCTGCAGGGTTGATGTGATGAAGGGCGGCGGCGGGTTGCGCTTGACGGGTTTGGCTTCGACGCTGGCGACATTGTATCCTCCAAGTTGGACAGCTTTCAGCGCTTCTGCAGCGGATTCAGCATCGGGCAGGCTGAATTTCTTTAGCGCCTTGCCGTTAAGCGCATGCAGGCGGGCATCAAAGTCAGTACCGTCAGGTGCGCGCAGTTTCGCGCCGATGGTCCAGTATTCCTCTGGCTTGAAGGTTTCGATCTCAAGCTCGCGCTGGCAGACAATGCGCAGCGCAACAGATTGGACGCGGCCTGCCGAGCGACTGCCGGGCAGCTTGCGCCAAAGCACCGGCGAGAGATTAAAGCCAACAAGATAATCGAGTGCCCGGCGCGCGAGATACGCATCAACGAGTTCCTGATCGACCTCACGCGGGTCTTCCATCGCACTGGCGACCGCATTTTTCGTGATCGCGTTGAAGACCACGCGCTCGACGGGGTAGTCTTTCTTCAGAGCGCGGCGTTTTCGAAGCGCTTCGATAATGTGCCAGGAAATCGCCTCGCCTTCACGATCAGGGTCGGTCGCGAGGATGAGTTTGCTGCCGGCTTTGACGGCGTCGGCAATCTCTCGAATACGGGCCTGTGACTTGCTATCAGCCTGCCAGACCATTTCGAAATCGTTTTCCGGATCAACCGAGCCATCCTTTGAGGGAAGGTCTCTGATATGCCCGTAGGAGGCGAGGACCTTATAGTCCTTGCCGAGATATTTGTTGATGGTCTTGGCTTTGGCCGGGGACTCGACAACAACAACTTTCATGGGGGCGCTCCTTTAAGGCGGCGGAAAGTGGTTGCGGTCTGCGGAAGTGTCAAGCGCTGGATTGCTTATCCATCTTCCTGATAGGCGAGAATGGTCAAGGAAATGAAGAGTGCGCACAAAGCGGGCGACCACGCTGCGATTGCGGGCGGTACAGCGCCGGATGAGCCAAGGCTTGAGGCGACCTGTGTCACAAAAAACAGCCCGACAGCTGCGGTTGAACCGACAGCAATAAGTTGTGAAGTGCCACCAAGTCGCGACAGGCGAAGACATACCAGAGCCCCAATCAGGGCCATGGCTGTATACAGCACCGGCAAGGCCGTCAGGCCGTACCAGCGCATAGTGAAGCGTGAGGAATCGAGACCGGCAAGATTGGTCTGGCTTATAAATTGAGGCAGGCGCCAAAAGCCCACAGTGTCGGGTGAAGTGAACCGCGATAGCAGTTTGTTGGGATCGAGATCCGTTTCGATGGCCAGCCGGGCCATACGCAGCGGTTCTTGACCCGGTGTGTTCTCGACAATGTTGTCCAACTGCCAGAAACCGTCCGATATTTGAGCGGTTTCGGCGTCAATCCGCCGCGCAAAGCGGAACCTGTTTGTCGCCCGCACGCCGTCGAAGATCCTGTCCTCTTCCAGGAATTTGACATTGCTGAAGATGCGGCCGGACTCATCTACGCTTTGAGCATGAATGACGATCTGGCCGACATCGGAGCCCTGACGCAACCAGATGTCGGTTCGCGCCCGCTCGACCCTTTGTCCGCCTTCTTCGAGCAGGTCAGCCCGGGTATTCTCAAACCGTTCTGACAAGGCTGCGCCCATCGGGTTTAGAACGCCCATAGCGAAAATGCCGAGCAGTGCCGCCAACACAATAACCGGCGTAAGGAACTGCCACGCAGATTGCCCGGTGGCGCGAATGACGGCAAGCTCTGATGTCTTGTTGAGCTGATTATACGTCATCATGGCAGCGACGAGGATCGCAAAGGGGAATGTCTGTTCGACAATGCCCGGCAGCTTCATAGCCGCAAGCTGGACCGCGACAATGGGGGGCAGGTCAACATCGCCGCCGACCGTCCGCATCTGTTCAACCACATCGACCAGCAGAATGGTGATGATGAAAACGCCAAGCACCAGAGACAGCGCGCTGAGCGCCTTCATGAAGATATAACGCTGCAGTCTTGTGCCGATCATGTTGGGATGACCCCGAACAGTTTGCTGCGCGGCTTGAACAGAATGACAGACAGCAGTGTGATCACGGCGATTGGGACAATCCATTGCGCCGCATTTAGCGCAACATCTGACCCGGCGGCTGACTGAACTGAGAGCTGCACGATGATCAAGACGAGCGCGCAGGCCGAAGCGACAATGATCCTGCGGCTATAGCCGCGCCTGTTAAAGCTGCCGCCAGTGACCGCTAGAATGGCCAGCAGGGCCATCGCTATGCTGATAATGGGGGTTGTCAACCGGGCGTGCCCCTCTGCCAGGAACTTCACCTCATCCTGAACCTCTTGATAGTTTGATCGATCAATCCGGAAAAGTTCATGGAGGTAGCGGTCAGAGGCTTTGAGGGTCACCTGTCCGGTTTCCTTGATGAAAGGCGACAAGTCGAAGGTGGATTGATCAAACTCCAGAATATTGAGCGCGCCATTGGCATCCAATTGATGGATCTCGCCGTCAAACATCACAATGCTGGGTTCGCCGTCAACATCGATGAAGCGACCGCGTTGGGCAAGATAATCGCGCGCATCTGGCTGGGTGGGCCGTTCTGCGATCTGAACGCCGATCAGGTCTGTCCCGTCCTGTGAGCGGACAAAAACGGTCAGATTCTCATCTGGTGTGGTGAACTGTCCGGGACGCACGAGTGAGGAGGCAAGGTCCGCGCGGGCAGCTTGCACGGTTTCGCGAAGTGCCCGCTGCGCGGTGGGCTGGACCCAAAGATTCACGCCGAGATGAACGAGCGCGCCGAGCACGGCGAGCCTGATGACAGGAGAGGCAATCTGCCAACGGGTCATGCCAGCCGCTTCTGCCACGACAATCTCACTGTCCCTGTGAAGGCGATTGAGCGCCCAGATTCCGGCGACGAACATGGCCATTGGGGTCAGCAGCGCCATGATCTGAGGTGCCCCAAGCGCGACAATGTAAAAATAGGTCAGCGCCGACTGACGATTTTCGACAATAATATCCGTTCGGGACAGGCCTTGAGCAAGTATCGCGAGTAGCGCCAGGCCGCCGACAATGATCAGCACAGACCGCATGACCCGGAAGAAGATATACCTCTGAATGCGATTCATTAGATGAATGGCCTGTTTTCTTGCATAATTTCCTGCCTAGCGAGTTGCGCCTCGCGCGTCGATGCCTACTTTGCTGCTCAAACGGAGTTCCCACATGAAAATTACATTCACTGATACCGCCAAGTCTGAAGTCGTTGCCTTTCTGGTCAATGACTCGCTGGCGCTTCCCGAGCCAGCCAAAGCCTTGGACGACGCCATTGGCGGTTTGCTGAGTGAGGCCATGGGGAAAGGGCGTTTTGAAGGCAAAGCGGGTGAAATGGCGATCATTGTCTTGCCGAAAGAGGCTGACGCGCGCCGCGCGGTTCTGGTTGGTGGCGGCAAAGACGAATGGGACGCGCGGGCGCAGGAAACCATCGGCGCGAAGCTTTACAAGGCGCAGGCGAGTAGCGGCTTCAAATCCCTCGATCTTTTCGTCGACGATGCCGATGAGGCGTCACGCATTGCGCTTGGTGCCAAGCTCGCAGCGTATCGCTTCGACAAGTATCGCACCAAGTTGAAGCCGAAAGACAAACCCTCTCTGACAGGTTTCAAGATCATCGTTGAAGATACGAAGGCTGCGCGCGCCGCTTTCAAACCGCTCAGCGCCGCGGCAGATGGGACCTATCTTGCGCGCGATCTCGTTAACATGGCGCCGAACGATCTCTATCCTGCAAGCTACGCGAAGCTGATTGAGGGCCTTGCCGAAGAGGGTCTGGAGATCGAGATCCTCGGCGAAAAAGAACTCAAGAAACTCGGCATGAACTCCATGCTTGGCGTTGGCCAGGGCAGTGCCAAGGAAAGCAAGCTTGGCATCTTGAAATGGATGGGCGGCAAGGCTGGGGCTGATCCGGCTGTTCTGGTGGGCAAAGGCGTGACGTTCGATACAGGCGGTATATCCCTGAAGCCGGGCGGCGGTATGGAAGACATGCGCGGCGATATGGGCGGCTCTGCTGCTGTCGTAGGAACGATGCTGGCGCTGGCCAAGCGCAAGGCGAAGGCAAATGTTGTTGGTCTGGTCGGGCTGGTGGAAAATATGCCGGATGCGGACGCAATCCGGCCCGGCGATGTGCTGACTTCAGCCTCGGGGCAGACGATTGAAGTCCAGAATACGGATGCAGAGGGGCGGCTCGTGCTCTGCGATGTGCTCTGGTACGCGCAGGAGCATTTCAAACCTGCCGCTATTGTCGACCTGGCGACCCTGACAGGAGCAATTGTAGTCGGTCTTGGGCACCATCATGCGGGCCTGTTCAGCAATGACGATGAGCTTGCATCGCAGCTGACAGCAGCTGGACTGAGTGAAGGCGAGAAGGCTTGGCGGCTGCCGCTTGGGCCGGAATATGATAGCTTACTGAAGTCAAAATTTGCAGATATGCGCAACATTGGTGGACGCGCGGCGGGGTCTATTACCGCGGCCCAGTTCCTTAAGCGCTTTGTGAATGATGGTACGAAATGGGCCCATCTCGATATTGCGGGTGTGGCCTGGGTTGAGGGGCAGAAAACGGCTTATGATGTGAGCTGGGCGAGCGGTTTCGGCCCGCGCCTGCTTGATCGCTGGATTGCCGATAACTTCGAAGGATAAGCCTTGAGTGAAACCGCGCCGAAACCCGAATGGTGGTTCTATCATCTTAGCCGCACGACTTTGGAACGTGCGGTTGGGCCTCTACTTGAAAAATGCCTGGAGCGCGACTGGCGGGTCTTGGCGGTGAGTCGCGAGATGAGCCGCCGGAGCGCACTCGATGAAGCGCTTTGGACCTACAATGATGACAGCTTCCTGCCACATGGTCAGGCCGAAGCTGAAGGCTTGGAGGCCGCCGCCCAACCGATCCTGATTTCGGAGCGTGCTGACAATCTTAACGGTGCCAGTGTGGCCTTGATTATGGATGGCATGGACTTGCCGGTGGATGCGGGGTTTGAGCGCTGCATGGTGATGTTCGATGACGGCGATGCGGCAACCCGGCAGAAGGCGCGGGAGCAATTTAAGGCCGCGAAGGATGCCGGACTGGTCGCGCGCTACTTCCAGCAAGGTGGTCGCGGTTGGCAGGAGGCGGGCAAATGACGGTACTTTATCTCGGCAATCTCAACTATTCCTCCTGGTCGATCCGGGCGGCGCTCGTGGCGCGGGCGTCAGGGCTCGAGATCGAAGAAATTGTTTTGCCAGTTGGTGAGCAAGACACTTATGACACGCTCAATGAGGCGACCGGGCAACACAGGGTGCCAGCGCTTGTGGCAGGTGACCTGATTGTCCATGACAGTCTGGCGATTACGGAGTGGATCGCAGAGCAGACCGCGCCTGGAAAAGTCTGGCCGGTTGATGCCTTGAAGCGTGCGCGCGCTCGCAGTCTGTGCGCCGAAATGCACGCCGGTTTTGTCGACATTCGCAGCTGGATGGGCGTTGATATTCGCAGCCGCAAGCCGACCCCTGAGATGACACCTGGTCTGAAGTGGGACGTTGAGCGGGTGCTGCAGATCTGGACGGAAACGCGCAAGGCCTATGGCGGCGGAGGAGATTTCCTGTTTGGCGACTGGTGTGCAGCTGATGCGTTCTTCATGCCGGTCGCGACGCGATTCAGAACCTATGGTGTGGCGCTTGAAGGCGTTCCCGCCGCATACGCTGCAGCCGTGCTTGAGCATCCTTTGACAATACAGATTGAAGCGCAGGCCGAAGCAGAGCCGTGGACGCTCGATCCGCTGAACTTCCAGCCAAAGCAGGCTGATTAGATCAGTGCTTTTCGCCTGCGGGTCGTGTGATCAGCGTGACAATGAAGACAAGGAGTGTCAGCACGCCATAGCTGGCAGCGACTTTCAGTGTGTGGGCCGGTAGCGTTCCAGCCCAAAGGTAGTAGATGCCGTAACCTGCAACAATCATTGCAGCAATCACCAGCATAATCCTGAGTAGACCTGTCATCTCGTCCGCCCCTTTTATCTAAAGTTGAGCCTACAACTTGAAGTTAGTGTGGCTGATTCCGATGATGATAGCATGACAGTCTGATTATGGCAGTTGCCGCCGCTGCCTAGCGCCGCTATAGGCCCGCCAACGATCAATAGAATTCCCAAAAAATGACAGGACATAGCCATGGCTGGAACGCGTACTTTTTCGATCATTAAACCCGATGCGACGGCTCGTAATCTGACAGGCGCGGTTAACCGTGTCATTGAAGAGGGTGGTCTGCGCATCATCGCCCAACGCCGCATCAAGATGACTCAAGAGCAGGCAGAGCGGTTTTACAGCGTGCATGCTGAGCGCCCATTCTTTGGTGAGCTTGTCGAGTTCATGACGTCAGGTCCGGTCGTGGTTCAAGTGCTCGAAGGTGAGGACGCAGTTGCCCGTTATCGCGAAGTGATGGGCGCAACCAATCCGGCAGAAGCTGCAGAGGGTACAATCCGCAAACTGTTTGCCCAGTCGATTGGTGAAAACTCTGCGCATGGTTCCGACAGCGACGAGAATGCTGCGTTGGAAATTGCGCAATTCTTCAGCGAAGCCGATATCGCAGGCTAGACGTTTCGAAAACGGACAATAAAGGACCCCATCTGATAATTCAGGTGGGGTTCTTTCTGGATACGACCTCGCTAATCGCTCCGCCGCATGATTTTGCGGCAGGCAGATGCCAAGGCCCGGGGATAGAGCGCGTGCTCTTCTGGTAGCACACGGGCGGCCAGCGCGTCGGCAGTATCGCCTGCCTTGATCGGCACGCGCGCTTGTTCAATCACATCGCCTTCATCGACGCCTTCCGTCACCCAGTGCACACTGCAGCCTGCTTCGGTGTCGCCTGCATCGATGGCGCGTTGATGGGTGTTGAGGCCGGGATACTTGGGCAGAAGGGAGGGATGGATGTTGATCATCCGTCCCGTCCATTGCTGCACGAACCACGGGGTCAGCACGCGCATAAATCCGGCCAGTGCAATAATTTCTATGCCTGCAGAGTTGAGCTTATGGCTCATTTCGCGCTCGAACGCCTTGCGATCCTTGCCATACGAAACGTGATCGACGCTTGCGGTAGGAACACCAAAACTTGCCGCAAGATCCAGACCTTTGGCTTCCGGGCGGTTCGAGATGACAAGCTGAGGGTCTGCAGGATAGTCAGACGCTTGCGCGGCGTTCAATATGGCTTCCATATTTGAGCCGCGCCCGGAAATGAGAATCGCAAGGCGCAGCCGGGTCATGCGGCTGCAAGATCGCCAATGACCACCGGGGATTCGCCGACCTGGCGAAGCGCCGCAAGGGCTGCTTCGACGCTTTCGGGCGCGCAAGCAAAGACCATCCCGATGCCCATATTGAAGGTCCGGTGCATTTCATCGAGGTCGACATTGCCTTCAGATTTTAGCCAGTCGAACAGGGCAGGCGGCGTCCAACTTGAGCGATCAATCCGGGGAACCAAGCCCTCTGGGCACATGCGCGGCGTATTCTCGGTCAGGCCGCCGCCGGTGATATGAGCGAGGCCTTTGATCAGCTTCTGCCGGATTAAAGGCAAGGCTGCGTTTGAATAAAGCCGGGTTGGCGTCAGCAGGGCTTCTCCAAGTGTGGTGTTCGCGAAGGGTGCGGCATCGGAATAGGAGAGGCTGGCGCGCTCAACGATTTTTCTGATCAGGGAGTAGCCATTCGAATGCGCTCCTGAGGACGCAATACCGATCAGCACATCGCCAGCGCGCATCGCGTCCAGGTTTGGCAACAGGTCCGTGCGTTCGACCGCGCCGACGACAAATCCGGCGAGGTCATAGTGTCCGGGTGGATACATGCCTGGCATTTCAGCGGTTTCACCGCCGACCAGAGCGCAGCCGGCTTGCTTGCAACCCTCAGCGATGCCAGCGATCACGCGCTCTGCCGTATCACCTTCCAGCGCCCCCGTGGCGAAATAATCAAGGAAAAACAGAGGCTCTGCGCCCTGAGCCAGAACATCATTGGCGCACATGGCGACCAGATCAATGCCAACGGTGTCGTGGTGTCCGGTTTCGAAGGCGAGCATCAGCTTTGTGCCAACGCCGTCTGTACCGGAAACAAGGATGGGGTCTTTCCAGCCGCTCGCTTTTAGATCAAACAGCGCGCCGAAGCCGCCTATGCCGCCCATCACGCCTTTACGGGCGGTGGCTTTCGCGAGGGGTGAAATGGCACTGACCAGGCGATCGCCTGCCTCAATATCGACACCAGCATCACGGTAAGACAGGGAATCTCGGGTCTCGTTCGTCATGGCGAGGCGCGTTAGCATGTGCAAAGAGTCGTGACTAGCCGCATCGCGCGGTTCACGTGTGCCCTGCGACTTGGTAAAGGACAGAAACGTCCGAAGAGGTAAGTTTGATGATTCGACTGTTACGCACTGTGTTTATTCTGTTCTTTACGACAGGATTGATTGCTCAGGCTCAGATCCAGGACACCTATACGGTTCGCGGGATTGCAGTTGATGAATCCGCTGAGTCAGTGCTTGAGGCACAGCGTCAGGCTTTTGCCACCGCAAAACTGCTCGGCGCGCAGCGCATGATCCGGCGGATCACGCTGCCCGAGGATTTACGCAATGCAGATGGATTGATCATCGACCAGGCGGTTGCGGAGCGTATCTCTGCAGCGGTTGATGTTGAGGAAGAAACGCGTGGGGCAGGGCGGTATCGTGGCAGCCTCGCGGTTGTGTTTAATCCAGCCGAAGTGCGTGCTCTGCTGAACGCACAGGGAATCGCATTTACAGACCAGTCTGCCCCAACGGCTTTGGTTGTTCCGATCGCAAACCCCTCCCTTGAGTTTGACTGGGGCGAGGCCTGGCCGGATCAGTCGCAAGGGTTTCTAGCGAAAACGGTGACCAGTCGATCTTTCGGGTACTCTGCGCAGAGTGAGTGGGAAGAGTTACTCGGCGATGTTGCAATATATGGCGCGCAGCGAGCTGTCATTGCCGAACTTGGCGGCATCGAAGGCGCGTACTATTCAATCGTCACCGTTGTCACAGCAAGTGGGCGACGCTCGCTTGGGCGCACGCAGCGTGTGGCGACAATGGAAGAGGCCGCAACAGCGACAGGCTTTGTTCTGGATGCGGCATGGAAAGAAAGCGCAGTCGTGCGTGAGACCGGCCGGACCATGATCAAGGCGACCGTCTTTTACACCTCATTGGCGGAGTGGAACACGCTTCGGCGCGCGCTGGCCGAGTCGCCTCTGGTCTCGGACTTTCAAACGGAAGCGGTGGCGAGGGATGGCGCGGTTGTGAGATTTATCTTTGCTGGAGATGGGCAGCGCCTGACCTCTGATTTGCTTGATCGCGGCGTGACGATTTCGGCCGACACAATCGGCTGGGTCTTGCGATCTGCCGTAACCAGCGCGCGCTAATCGGGTTTGAGGGTGTCAGGATGTCCGACCCCAGACAACTTCCGCTAACGTTTCCGGAACCGGAGCTTGATTTCGAAGATATGGCACTTACCGGTGCCAATCGGGCCGCGATTGCAGCTGCGAAGCGTATTGAGCATTGGCCCTATACCACATTTTGTGTGGTCGGACCGAAACGATCTGGCCTGACAACGCTGGTGAAGGCTTGGGTACGGCTGTTTCAGGGTGCTGAGCTAGACGCCGCTTTGGCGGCGGTCTCGCAGCCTGAAGATCTGGAAAGAATTGCAGGCGGCTGTGTTGCAATTGATCGCGCTGATCTGGTTACAGATGATGGCAGGCTGTTAGCACTCGTCAGCGCGGTTGAGCGGCTGAATGGACGGTTGCTTTGCACCGCCCTGACACCGCCAGCGGACTGGAAGACGGGTATGTCGCCGGATCTGATGTCCCGGCTAAAGTCTGCACCGATTGCACGCATTGATGACCCGGATGAAGAGATGATGCGCGCGCGTTTACAGCGTGCGGCGGGACGTTGCGTGCTAACTTTGTCAAAAAATGTTGAAGACTACCTCGTGCTTCGTCTCGGTCTGAGCTATCTGGCCATCGAAGAGACTGTTCAACGTCTTGCAGGTGCAGCCGGGTCAAGGGCCCTGACGGTGCCTCTGGCGAAGGATGTGCTGGAACACGACTCCACGACGGGGGCTGGGGAATGACCGCGACGAAGACAGCTGATGTGCCAGTTGCCGACGATATCATGTCGTCATCAGATCGATTTTTAAATCGCGAGCTGTCGTGGTTGAAGTTCAACGAGCGTGTTCTCGAAGAGGTGGATAACCCCTCTCATCCTCTATTGGAGCGCCTGCGGTTTCTGTCCATTTCAGCCAGCAATCTCGATGAGTTTTTCATGGTTCGCTATGCGGGTCTGCGCGAGCAATTGCGGGCGGGGATTGCCAAAAGAAGTCAGGATGGCCGTACACCAGAGCAGCAAGTCGTTGAGATTGAGGCTGTGGTTGCAACCCTGATGGAAGCGCAGCAAACCGCCTGGCGGGAAATCAAGGCTGAACTCTATGACGAGGACATACAGCTTCTGACCGTCGATCAACTCAAGAAGGCTGACCTGAAATGGCTGGATGACCATTTTGATGCAAATATTTTCCCGATCATGACGCCGCAAGCGGTCGATCCGGCGCATCCTTTTCCATTCATTCCAAATTTGGGCTTCGCCGTCGCGTTTGAACTGGTTGGCGCCGTCGGGCAGGCTGAGCCATTGATCGGGCTGGTACCGATGCCGGCCTTCTCGCCGCGCTTCATTCGTTTGCCGGACAAGAAAAAGGGGCTGATCCGCTTCATTCGCCTCGAGAGCGTGATTGCGCGGTATCAGGAAACATTATTCCCAGGGCTGACCGCGAATGGGCACTGTGTGTTCAGGATCGTCCGCGACAGCGATATCGAGATTGAAGAGGAATCCGAGGATCTGATCGCTGAGTTTGAAATTCTGCTCAAGCAGCGTCGGCGCGGGCGGATTGTTCGTATCCACTTCGACAAGGATGCGCCAGACGGTCTGAAAGACTCGATCACGCGTGAAATTGAGGCTGAGGAACGCGATATCATGTCGCTTGAGGGTCTGCTTGGAATGAAGGACCTGACGGGCCTGATTGTGAAAGATCGGCCTGAGCTTCTGTTCCCGCCGTTTGAGGCGCGCTTTCCTGAGCGCATTCGTGAGATGAATGGGGACTGTTTCGAGGCGATCCGGGCAAAGGATATCCTCGTCCACCACCCCTATGAGTCGTTTGACGTGGTCGCCCAATTCGTGCGTCAGGCGGCCGAAGACCCTAATGTGGTCGCGATCAAGCAAACCCTGTATCGCACGACGCTAAACTCACCCATTGTCGCAGCGCTCGTCGAAGCGGCTGAAGCGGGCAAGAACGTCACAGCCTTGGTCGAGATCAAGGCGCGGTTTGATGAAGAGACCAACCTTCGTCTCGCCCGGGATCTCGAGCGGGCAGGCGTGCAGGTCGTCTACGGTTTCATTGATTATAAAACCCACGCGAAAGTGTCTCTGGTCGTGCGCCGTGAGGGCGATCAGCTGAAGACTTACACCCATTTTGGCACCGGGAATTATCACCCGATCACGGCCAAGATCTACACTGACTTGTCATTGTTCACGGCGGATCCGGCAATGGGGCGTGATGCAGGCCGTTTGTTCAATTACGTCACCGCGTATCGAGAGCCGCCCGAGCAAGGCCCTGAGCTTGAGAAACTCGTCATGTCGCCGTTTGCGATGGAAGCCCATCTCATAGACTTGATTGAACAGGAAGCCGAAGCTGCCAAGGCTGGCAAGCCATCCGGTATCTGGGCGAAGATGAACTCTCTGGTTGATCGGGATGTGATTGACGCGCTGTATCGCGCCAGTCAGGCCGGGGTGCCAATCCGTATGATCATTCGCGGCATATGCTGTCTGCGACCGGGGGTTCCGGGCCTGTCAGAGACGATACAGGTGAAAAGCCTGATTGGGCGGTATCTGGAGCACTCGCGTATCGTATGCTTTGCGAATGGAGAGCCGTTACCGTCGTCCCGTGCTCGTATTTACATGTCATCCGCGGACTGGATGGATCGCAATCTGAAGCGCCGGGTAGAGGCTTTGGTGCCGATCAATGTGCCAACGGTCCATCGCCAGGTTCTTAATCAGATCATGATTGCGAATCTCAATGATGACCTGCAAAGCTGGGATATGTCTCCATCCGGCGAATACAAACGCACCAAACCTGTCGATCCGGAAGCCGCCTTTAGTGCGCATCAGTATTTCATGGACAATCCAAGTCTGTCAGGACGCGGCAGCGCGCTGGTAGTGAGCGAACCGCCGAGATTAAACACGCGAAAACGCGTTCGAAAGTAGTGCATGACTGATCCAGACAAGATTGCGGTTGTCGACGTTGGGTCCAATTCCTGTCGTCTGGTGATCTACGAACGCGAAGGCAATGCCATCCTGCCTTACTTCAATGAGAAAATGATGGCCGGCCTGGGCCGGGACATGTCTCAGACAGGAGCGCTTTCGGTGGATGGCCGTCGCAAGGCACTGGAAACCTTCAAGCGGTTCAATGCCATTCTGAGTACGCTCGGCATTCGCGATGTTTATGCTGTGGCAACCTCAGCGGTGCGCGAAGCCAAGGATAGCGCTGAGTTTTGCGCGCTGGCTGAGACGGCTTTGGGCACCAAGCTGCGCGTTCTTTCTGGCGCGGATGAGGGGCGCATTTCTGCGCGAGGCGTCACCATGGGGTTTGGGGCGAGTGAGGGCCTTGTTGCAGACCTTGGCGGTTCCAGCGTTGAACTGAAGCGGATTGAAGATGGTGATCAAGTCGGCGAGTCGTTCCTGCTGGGGCCATTGGCGCGGGCTGAAGATGCGACGCTGAAAACCGCCAAACGTCGCGCTATTATTGATGAGGCCCTCAAGCGGTCCGAGATCCTGCCCAAACATAGCGGACCGCTCTATGTGGTCGGCGGGGCCTGGCGAACATTGGCCGCTGTTCACATGATGCTGAAGACGCAACCCTTGCGGGTCATCCACTCCTATGCGTTGAGCCGGAAAGCGTTGCAAAAAGTTATAGAGGCCGTTCAGGGGGCCGAACATCATTCCGAGCTTGAGGAGCAGCTCCAGCGGGTTGCGAAACGACGGTACGATACGCTTTTGCATTCCGCCTTGGTCCTCGACGCCATCTTGGAGCAATCGGGCGCTGAGAAGGCTTTGGTCTCTGCCTATGGCTTGCGGGAAGGGGTTGTCTCTGAAGCGCTGGAGCTTGTGCCCAAGAAGGGCCTGCGTGACGCGGTTCGCCTTTATCTCAAACTCTCGAGCGATAGCGCCGCATTCGGGAGCGAGATGTACAATTTTGTCGGGCCTGTTGCTGCGTCGTTGGGCCTGCCCAAACAGTTAGTGCGTGCGACGTGCTTAATGGCTGACGCGGGTGCCCGAATGCATCCTGACCACCGCGCGGATCTTGTCTTTGAGCATATTCTGCGCGCGCCATTCCCGCGCTTTAGTCATTCGGATCGTTTGATTTCAGCTATTGCTGTCGCAAGCCGTTATACGTTCAAGTTTCAATTGCCTGCCGAGTTGCAATCTCTTGTTTCTGAAGAGCAGTTCAAGGCAGCGCGCCTTCTCGGCACGGCGATGCGTCTGGGCGGTGTCTATTCCGGGCGCTCTGCCGAGATCCTGAAGACGGCAAAGCTTTCGACGAACAATGGATCGCTTGTGCTAAGTGTACGCAAATCCAATGAGGACATGATCTTTGGCACGGTTAAGCGGCGTCATCGACAGCTAGCAGGTCTGATGGATCGCGAACCTGTGCTTGAGATAAGTGACGCCGTTTAAAGTTCGAACAGGCGGACCTGATCATTTTCAAACGAGAGCGCAAGCTTGCCAGACAAGAGTGCGAGTGCCTTTTGACCGAAAAGCTCATGGCGCCAGCCGGTTAGAGCCGGAATGCTGTTATCCCGTTCGCCGCGAGCAATCTTCTCAATGTCTGCGGCGTTGGCGATCAACCGGGGCACGACGGAGGCATCATCGCTCACCGCCTTTAGCAGCACTTTCAGCATTTCAGGCGCGCCGGGCGGTGTTTCAGCATTGTGCTTGCGCTTTGGCAGGTCCGGAGCATGCGCATCAGGGTCGTCAACCGCCACCTTGACCGCATCGATCAAACCAACAGCATATTTTGACCGAATGAACCCTTTTGGAACCGCACGCAATCGCTCAAAAGCTTGCTCACTGAGTGGTTTCTGATCCGCGATCTCCTGAATAGCGTCGTCTTTCAGAATACGTCGGCGCGGCTTATTCTTGTCTTGAGCCATCTGCTCACGCCACCCCGCAACAGAGGCGAAAACCGCTGCATACTCCTTTTGTGGCTTGCGCATTTTAAGTCGCTGCCAGGCCTTATCGGGTGAAACGTCATACAACGAGGGATCTTCAAGTGCAGCCATTTCAGAGCGGACCCATTCCTGACGGTCCTTTGCTTCAAGGCTTTGGTTCATGCGGACATAGGCGTCTCGCAAATGCGTGACATCGCCCATCGCATAATTGAGCTGCTTTTCGGTTAAGGGGCGGCGCTTCCAGTCTGTGAACTGGCTGGATTTATCGATTCGTCTTTTCAGCGTGCGCTGAATGAGATTGTCGTATGAAATCGAGTCGCCAATGCCTAGGGCCATGGCTGCGATCTGGGTGTCAAAAATCGGACCCGGAGGGTGGCCGATCAGGCGCGTGAAGATCTCCATGTCCTGCCGCGCGGCATGAAAGACCTTTACCCGGCTTGTGTCAGCAATAAGTGCCAGAAAAGGACCGATATCCAAGTCCGCTGCCATCGGATCAATGATGACTTCATAGTCGGGACAGGAAGCCTGGATCAGGCAGAGTTCCGGCCAGTACGTGCTTTCCCGGTGAAACTCTGTATCGACACAAATAAATGAACCCTGCGCTAGCATCTCGCAGGCCTGCTCTAATTGGTCTTGCTGTGTAATGGGCACAAGTTTTCCGGTCGTCATGCCATCGCCCTAGCCTAAGCCGGGCTTTTTGACGAGAGCATGACTGCGTCCTGTATCAGGAAGGGCGACGCAGGAGCGAGTTGCGCAGTTTCTTCGGGTTGTTGACCTCGACCGGCGCTGCTGCCTCTGTCGGGGCTTCGCCGACAACCCAACCGGTTGGCAGGGTGCCATCATCGTCTTCTTCAGTGTTGCCGCCCCGCAAGGCAAGTACGATATCGGAGAGACTGGTTTTGGACTGAGCGAATTTGCTATCGGCCGAGACGTGCTGGCTTGAGGGCCGTGCTGCCTGGCTAACATTGCGGAACATCAGTCGCATCGGCGTCGAGACCGCCTTACCGAACGCAATGCACTCTCTATCGGCGAGAGCGGACAAAAAGGCGAGGGCAGAGCGGGAGCTGTTTGAGATCGCTTTTTCCATCACTTCCTGGTCAGAATCATTACCGAGGCGCATCGCGAAAATCGTATTGCACTGAGAAAGAATAGTTGGATCAAGCTCGTTCGGGCGCTGTGTGATGATGGCGAGCGAAACGCCATACTTCCGGCCTTCCTTGGCGATCCGTGCAATCGCGGCGCGCGTCGGCGCAAAGCCTGTCCTGGCATCTGCTGGAATATAACGGTGCGCTTCTTCACACACGACAAGTGTCTTCACCTGAGACTCACTGGCCAGGGCAATATCAAAAGCCAGGCGACAGAGCACCGAGGCAACCGAGTTGACGACCTCTGACGGAATGCCCGACATCTGGAACACCGTGATGGGCTTTCCCTCAATCGGGATGCGGTAAATGTTGCCAATGACTTCATCAATTCGATCTGTTGCGTCTTTGGAGCCGAACAGGAAGGAAAAGCGTGGGTCGTTAATAGCCGCCTCGATACGGGACTTGAGGCGGCGCAAGGTCAGTCGGCGTATCGCCCCATCAAGTGAGCCGATTTCCTCTTCGAACAGATCCAGCAGTGTCGCAAGGCGGTAGGGAACCGGCGTATCAGCGGTGAGGCCGCCGGCGCTGCTACTGCTCTGACGTCTGATGCCGTTCTGTTTGCCATCACGATAAATCAGTTTGGCGCGGGGAATATATTCGCGAAGAATGTCTAGCTCTTCATGGTTCTCTTCGCGCCCGCGGAAAATAACCTGTGAGAACTCTTCGAGGGTCAGAAGCCAGAAGGGCAGATCGAGCGAATCTGCTGTAATCGTGTTGGCTTTCGCTCCGAACGCGCGAGTGTACTCGTTGTGCGGATCAAGGATGAGGATGCGCTGGTTTTTCTTCTTCTCTGCGATCAAATGTAGGATCAGCGTTACCGCTGTTGATTTACCCGTACCGGTCGTTCCCACAACTGAGAAGTGACGAGACAAAAGCGCGTCGACTGAAACCGCAGCCACGATATCGCGGCTCTGGCTGAGGCTGCCAATTGTCACCGCGTCAGGGTCGCTCGACTTGTAGATTGTGAGCAGGTCTTCCTTACGAATTCTGTGCGCAACAGAGCCCATGTGGGGATAAGTTGAGATACCGCTTGAGAAAATTCGTTTGCCGTCTTCGAGGTTGCGGACCTCTCCGGCGAGTTCGACGCACAGCATGATCTGGTTGGCGACATTCGGTTCCCAATTGGCGTTTTCAGTCTCAATCCGGTGGAGCAGGCCAACGACACGGTTATTACCCACAGTAATCGAGATGAGCTGACCAACGGCCCAGTAATCATCACTTTCGGCGTTCTTGCCGACGGTCGTGATAATTCGCGCCTGTGTTCCATCACATTCCACAACGTAACCAAGCGAGCGGTTCCGCTTGGTCGGAATGCCCTTTTCAGATGGCTTGGTGGTTGACGAAGGCTGGGTCATGATGTGGTGAGCACTTTTCCCCCAAAGCTCTAAAAAGTCTGTTAATTACAATCCTTACAATCTGATCACATTCGAGGTCTTGACAATCGACCGGCCCGGTCCCCTAAAGCCGCGTCTTTAACAAGGTCCCCATGGAGCGCATAATGCACGCGTACCGCACCCACACTTGCGGCGAACTTCGCCAGTCACATGTCGGCCAGACGGTCAAACTTTCTGGCTGGTTACACCGCCGCCGCGACCATGGCGGGGTTATGTTCATCGACTTGCGCGACCATTACGGCCTGACCCAATGTGTGTTCGACCCGGACTTCCCGGCCTTCGCGGTTGTTGAACGGCTTCGCACAGAGAGTGTGATTACAGTTGAGGGCGAAGTGCTGGCGCGTGACAAGTCGCTGGTCAACGACAATCTCGATACTGGCGAGATTGAAGTGCGGATCAAGGAAGCCAGCGTTCAGTCTGAGGCGGCTGAGTTGCCGCTGCCGGTCTTTGGCGAACCGGATTATCCTGAAGATATTCGCCTGAAGCATCGTTATCTCGACCTGCGCCGTGAGACCCTCCACGCGAACATGATTCTGCGCGCTGAGGTAATTGCCTCTATCCGCCGCCGGATGGTGGAGCAGGGCTTTACCGAGTATCAGACCCCGATCCTGACGGCGTCGTCTCCAGAAGGCGCGCGCGATTTTCTGGTGCCCTCACGGTTGCATCCGGGTGAGTTTTACGCGCTGCCGCAAGCCCCGCAGCAGTTCAAGCAGTTGCTCATGGTGTCCGGCTTTGACCGCTATTTCCAGATTGCGGCCTGTTTCCGCGATGAGGACGCTCGCGCAGACCGTTCACCGGGCGAATTCTACCAGCTCGATATTGAGATGAGCTTTGTAACCCAGGAAGATGTCTTCCAGGCGATTGAACCGGTGATGCACGGCGTGTTTGAGGAGTTTGCCGATTGGCAAGGCAAAGGCCGCAAGCTTCCGGAAGGCCCGTTTCCACGCATTCCTTATGCTGAAGCGATGTCGAAATATGGCTCAGACAAGCCGGACCTACGCAACCCGATTGAGCTGGCTGATGTCTCAGAGTTCTTTGAAGATGACAGCAAGACCGGCTTCTCTATCTTTGCCAAGATCATTAAGGGCGGTGGACGCGTCATCGCCATTCCAGCACCAAAAGCGGCGGCTGAGAAATCGCGGAAATTCTTTGATGAGCTCGACAAGTGGGCGAAAAAGGAAATGCAGGCGCCGGGGCTTGGCTATGCGCGCTTGAAAGAGGCTGATGGCGGCGGTGTTGATAGTCAGGACCCCGTTCTGAAGGGATTTGAGCCTGAATTGCTCGCCAAACTGCTTGAGCAGCTCGGACTTGGCGCTGGTGACGGCATCTTCTTCTCAGCCGGTAAGAAAGGCGATGCTTACAAGCTGGCAGGGGCGGCGCGGACGAAAGTTGGCGAGGATCTGGGCATTATTGAACAGGGCGTGTTCCGCTTCTGCTGGATCGTCGACTTCCCGATGTATGAGTATGATGAAGACGCCAAAAAGGTAGACTTCAGCCACAACCCATTTTCAATGCCGCAAGGTGGCCTGGAAGCGCTCCAGGCCGCATCGAGTGATGAAGATTTGCTCGCGATCAATGCCTTCCAGTACGATATTGTCTGTAACGGTATTGAGCTGTCATCAGGCGCGATCCGGAACCACCGTCCTGAGATCATGCTGAAAGCGTTTGAGAAAGCTGGCTATGGCCCGGATGTGGTTGAGGCCGAGTTTGGCGGCATGCTGAACGCGTTCCGCTATGGCGCGCCGCCGCATGGCGGAATTGCGCCGGGTGTGGACCGTATGGTGATGCTGCTCGCAGATGCAGAGAATATTCGCGATGTGACGCTCTTCCCGATGAACCAGCAGGCACGTGACCTGATGATGCAGGCGCCTAGCCCGGTTGATGATGCGCAGCTGAAAGAGCTCAGCATTCGGCTCGCGCCTTCGGTCGACAAGAAATAGGTCTAGCCGGACCGGCACCGCGCCGAGCAATATTTGACCTCATCCCAGCAGTGTTTCCATTTCTTCCGCCAAGTGAAAGGGCGGTTGCAGGTGGGGCATGTCTTGGCGGGCAGAACGGACTTTTTTCGGTGCTTAGGCATGACCTCGATATAGGCGCTCGCGCTCTATTGACCAGAATCCCTGATCTCCTTGCTGGACCTTGCCCGCGCATCGGATTAGGAGCGGGGCCTGAAATTACCAGAGGTTTTCCATGTTCGATATCCGTGCCATTCGCGACAATCCTGACGCCTTCAAAATGGCCTGGAATCGCAAGTCATCGGGTCTTGGCGATGAGACTGTGCCTGCGGTTCTGGCGCTGGCTGAGAAAGTGCGGCTTGCTACCACGGCGAAGCAGGAAGCTGAGACCGCGCGGAACACCAACTCAAAACTGATTGGCAAGGCCAAGGCGAGCGGCGACGAAGCCGAAGCCCAACGTCTTATGGCAGCGGTCGCGGAAGCAAAAACGACGATTGAGAGCGCTGGCGCTGACGAAGCGGCGGCGCAGAGTGAGCTCGATACGATCCTGATGGGCATTCCGAACCTTCCTCTGGCTGAAGTGCCGGAAGGCGAGGATGAAGAGGCCAATGTCCAGCAGGGCAATGGCTGGGGCACGCCCAAGGAATTTGATTTTGAGGTCAAAGACCATGCCGATCTCGGCGCGGCGCTGAAGACCAAGCTGGGTCAGCCACTGATGGACTTTGAGAGCGCTGCAGCTATGTCGGGGGCCCGCTTTGCGGCGCTGCGCGGCGGGCTGGCGAAGTTGGAGCGGGCGCTCGCGGCGTTCATGCTGGATACGCAGACGAATGAGAATGGGTATGAGGAGGTGTCTCCGCCGCTTCTGGTGCGGGACAATGCGCTGGAAGGGACAGGGCAGCTGCCGAAGTTTGCTGAGGATTTGTTCTCGGGTATTTTTGGTTTGGAGCCTATCACTGAATTCGCTCGAACGAATTGGCAGTGGGGAATCTTAGAATCTCGCAACCAATACGTTTGGAGCATTCTGCAAAGTATCAAGAATGTCGGAGATTCTGTTTCAGAAGCCTCAATTGAAGAGGCAAAGAAGCGAGTTCGTGTTGAAGACTATGCGATTGGTGAGCCCACCGATAAAATCTCGTCGGTCTCTGAGTTTCTGAAGAGTGCAGATAGGAGACTAAGACAATACCACAATCGCCCAGCAGGAGATGCTGCTCGACATTGGGAAGGTAGTGTCATTGATGTTGATCTGCAGCGCTCAAGTACGAGCGTGCGCCAGCAAATAAGCCAACGGAGTTGGCTTATCCCAACCGCCGAAGTCCCACTCACGAACCTCGTGCGCGAGCAAATCCTGTCTGAGGATCAACTCCCTCTTCGCATGACGGCGCACACGCCGTGCTTCCGCTCTGAGGCGGGCAGTGCGGGTCGGGACACGAAAGGCATGATCCGCCTGCACCAGTTCAACAAGGTTGAACTGGTCTCTATTGTGAAGGACGAGGAAGAGGGGCTCGCAGAGCTGGAGCAGATGACGCGCTGCGCCGAGGGTATTCTGGAAGCATTGAAGCTGCCTTATCGGCGGATGCTGCTCTGTACCGGCGATATGGGCTTTGGCGCGCGTAAGACGTTTGATCTGGAAGTCTGGTTGCCGAGCCAGAATACTTATCGCGAAATCTCGTCCTGCTCTTACTGTGGAGACTTTCAGGCGCGCCGGATGAAAGCGCGCTGGCGGCCAGCGCCAAGTGAGGACAACAAGAAGCCGAAGCCGGAATTCGTTCATACGCTGAACGGCTCCGGCCTCGCTGTTGGTCGGACTTTGGTCGCGGTGCTGGAGAACTATCAGAACAAAGATGGCTCAATCACCGTGCCTGACGTGCTACGCCCCTATATGGGCGGACTTGAGGTGATTGCGTAATGCGTATCCTGCTCACGAACGACGATGGAATCAACGCGCCTGGTCTGGATGTATTGGAGCATATTGCACGCGAGCTAAGCGACGATATCTGGATTGTAGCACCGGAACTGGAACAGTCCGGCAAGGGGCGCGCGATTTCGCTGACCGAGTTTGTTCGAGTTCGGGAATTGGACCCAAGGCGTTTTGCCGTGAACGGAACGCCTAGCGATTGTGTCTTGCTGGCGCTGGATGAGCTGATGCCGGATCGGCCCGATCTTATCCTGTCGGGGGTGAATGCGGGCCAGAACATTGCCGAGGACACGACTTTTTCCGGCACCATCGCGGCGGCGCTTTTCGGGATGCAGCACGGCGTACCGAGTATCGCGCTGAGCCAGTCCAGGGGCTTTCAGAACCCGCATTCTTGTCCATGGGAAACGCCAACCGCCTGGGGTGCAAAGGTCTTGCAGCCGCTGATCGAGAAGGGCTGGCCAGACGATTTGATCCTGAACGTGAACTTCCCTGATCGCGCTCCGGACGATGTGAGCGGGGTGCGGATGACGCGGCAAGGCTTCCGGGATGAACGAATCATCCGTACCGAAGCGCGTGAGGATTTGCGCGGAAATGCCTATTATTGGATCGGATATCGCGGGAAACTGTCCAATCCGGACGAGGGAACTGACCTAAGAGCGATCTATGATGGCTATATTTCGGTCTCACCGCTTCAGGTGGATTTGACGCATGAGGATTTTCTGTCTGAAATGCGCGCGTGGCAGACCTGATAGCAGACCCGTTTCGCGCCGCGCGTTTAGTCCTCTCGTTGCGTCGGCAGGGGATTACGAATGACGCCGTTCTTTCCGCGCTTGAAACGGTCGACCGGGGGGCATTTGTGTCAGATGGATTGGCGCAGATGGCAGGCGAGGATTGCGCGCTGCCGATTGACTGTGGGCAATCGATCCCGAGGCCGATTATTACGGCGCGCCTTCTGAAGGCGCTTAACGTCTCGGCGAGCAAGGAAGACCGGGTTCTGGTGGTTGGTTCTGGCAGTGGGTACACCATGACCTTGCTGGCGCAAACCTGTCGGCACGTCTACGGCGTGGACCGGTATCTGGCGCTGGTAGAAGGCGCGCGGCAGCGACTAAAAGACCTCAAGGTTGATAATATCACGATCCGGCATGGGGACGGGCTGGAGGGTCTGTCTGAACATGGGCCGTTTGATCGGATCCTGCTTGCGGGAAGCCTGACGACGATCCCGGCGACGCTGATCCAGCAACTGGGTCGGGGCGGCGCTCTGGTCGGTGCGATTGAGAGCCAGAAGGGCGATCAGGTGCTGCGCCATATCACAGATACCAAAATCGTGACGGATGTGCCGATGCCTGACAAGTTGCCTCGCCTGACCAAAGGCGTGGCACGTTCGCTCTAGGTTGGGCGTCTACTGCGTATCCGGGACGTCGCAAGGCCCCTCGGCGGCAACGCTCATCCCATCTGCAGCAGCTTCACACGCATTGGGATAGGTGCGCCCATTACAGCCGCAGACCGGAAGATACTCGCGCGTGCATATTTCTGGCTTGAGTTGGCAGGTGCCTGCGCCATCCGGTTCGCCGATACAGGCACCGTCTGGCTGCTGACAATAATAGGTGGCGGGGCACTGAATACCCGTGATGCCGCCGCAGGTCTCGCCTGTCGCGTCGATGGGCGGCGGCGGGGCTGGCTCTGCCGCTTCAACGATTGGAGCTTCTTCCGTGACAGGCGGTGATGGCTCTCCGGGTGTCTGCCCGCAGGCAGTGGCCAAAACGAATGTGATAAGCGTAGCCCAGACTTTCATGTCAGCCCCAATGTGACGAATATGTTGGCTTATAAGTGAGAAAAACCGGCGACGCCAGAGGCACCGCCGGTTTCTGAAGTTGAGATATTGCTCTTGAAGCGATTATGCGTTCTGCGCAGCTTCAGCAACGCGGGAAAAAATATTGCCGCCATGCTCTGCGCCGCTATTGAAGGCTGTTTGTGTGGATGTGTCGGTGATCTCATCCCACTTTGCGGCAACGGCCTCAGCGGTAAGCGCCTCACCCTGGCCAACAAAGGCGCCCTTTGTTTCAACGATTTGGGCCATAGAGAAGGCGCCCGCGCCCGCAGACAGGATCATGCCGGTCGGGGCATCATCCTTCACGAGGTTCATAACCCCGGGGGTAACATATTCCGGCTTGAGGGTATCCAGCACCTCTTGTGGCATCAGGCCTTCGGTCATCCGTGTGGCCGCAATCGGGCAAACAGCGTTGACTTTGATGTTGTTTTTCGCGCCTTCGATTTTCAGCGTATTCATCATGCCGACCACGCCGAGTTTACCCGCGCCGTAGTTTGCCTGGCCAAAGTTGCCGTAAAGGCCGGTAGAAGACGTGGTCACGACGATGCGACCATAATTCTGTTCCTTCATGATGTTCCAGGCCGCGTGAACCGGCTTGAATGTACCGCGCAGATGAACGTCGAGCACAAGATTTATGTCTTGCGTCGTCATTTTAGAGAAGGACTTGTCGCGCAGGATGCCCGCATTCGCGATAATGATATCAATGCGGCCGAACGCTTCCATTGTGTCGGCGATCATCTTTTCAACGCCAGCATCATCAGAGACGGAAGACCCGTTCGCGATTGCTTCGCCGCCCATGGCCTTGATTTCTGCCACAACAGCTTCGGCCGCTTCTGAATTGCCGCCAGAGCCGTCCATTGAGCCGCCGAGATCGTTGATCACGACTTTCGCACCGCGGCGCGCCAGCTCAAGCGCATGCTGGCGACCAAGGCCGCCGCCAGAACCGGTTACGATGGCGACGCGATCGTCAAAACGAATATCGGACATGATTGTATTTCCTAAGTGTCTAGAACTTGAACGAGTATTGGACGTCTTCCACCATCCGTTCACGTAAACGTCAAGCACTTGCCCTGCGTCATATCTTGCCACTTAAAGGTCTGCATGATCAGTACCGTCTGGAAAACAGGGAGATCGCCATGCTGGCTTATGTAACACTCGGGTCAAATGACACAGATAAGGCGCTCGCTTTTTATGATGGCTTCATGCCGGTTTTAGGGGCTAAGCGGCTGTTCGATAATGATCGCCTTTACTTCTATGGGGCAGGGCCCGGCGCCCCTATGCTGGCGATTGGTGGCACCTATGACGAACAGGAAGCGACTTGTGGGAATGGTGTGATGCCTGCGCTTGCTGCGCCGGATCGTGAGACGGTAGACAAGGCCTATGCCAAAGCGCTCGCGCTGGGTGCAACCGATGACGGCGCGCCAGGTGAACGCGTACCAGGCTTTTATGGTGCCTATTTTCGCGACCCAGACGGCCACAAGATCTGTGTCTGTAAGCTTGGTTAGCGAAAAATCTCAAACCTGCGATCCAAATCTAGCCCGCACGGTCAGAGCGGGTTACGGCTTGTCCATGTCATGACGAAAGGATGATGCCAATGGAATGGGGTTGGGATAATGCGCGCGCATTCCTCGGGCTGGCGATGATTGTCGCAATTGCATGGGGGTTGTCTGAAAACAAAAAGGCTTTTCCCTGGAAAGTTGTCTTGGGTGCTGTCGGTGTCCAGTTCGTCTTCGCATTTCTATTATTTGTGCTCCCACTGATAATGAGCAGGTTATTTGGTTACTCGTTTGTGCCGGGAGCTATTTTTGATCCCATAAATGGCGTTGTTGACAGTCTTATTGCCGCAACCGCGTATGGCACCGCCTTCGTGTTTGGATCGGTTTTCGGCACTCAGGCCGGATGGGAGGAGTTGACTGGGCAGGCAGGCCCGATCTTTGCCGTCCATCTCTTGCCACTCATAATTGTGGTGGCTGCTCTGTCAGCGATCCTGTGGCACTGGCATATTCTCAGATGGGTGACGAAAGGTTTTGCCCTTGTTTTTCGAAAGTTGATGGGGTTGGGCGGGGCGACCTCGCTTGCGGTATCCGCAAACGTGTTTATGGGCATGACCGAAGCGCCGGTTCTTGTGAAGCCGTATCTCAAAGGCATGACACGGTCAGAGATCTTCATCCTGATGGTTGCAGGGTTCTCGACGGTTGCAGGCAGCGTGCTCGTGCTCTACGGCGTCTTCCTGCAAGATGTCTTGCCAAATGCTCTTGGCCAATTGCTCGCCGCGTCGCTGATAGCCGCGCCTGCCGCAGTCGCTCTGGCACTGGTGATGATCCCTGAGACGATCGATGAACATCAGCGTGCGCATGAGCCGGATTTTGAGTATGAATCGACCATGGACGCCTTCGCGACCGGAGCGTCTGATGGGCTCAAAATTCTCGCTAACATCGTGACGATGCTGATCGCGGCGTTTGCATTACTTTTCCTCGTAAATAGCGCGCTTGGCGCTCTTCCGGAGGTCGCCGGCGCCCCTCTATCGATTGAACGCGTCCTTGGATGGATTTTTGCGCCGATCATGTACATGATCGGTGTCCCTTGGGCCGAGGCGGCTCAATCAGGTTCCTTGATCGGGATTAAGACAGTCCTGACAGAGTTCGTCGCGTTCCTGCAGCTTGCGGGCGAGGGCGGCGAAGGGCTGTCGGATCGCTCGAGCATGATCACAGCGCATGCGATTTGCGGTTTTGCGAATTTTGGTTCGATCGGGATTCTTATCGGTGGCTTGTCGATTATTGAGCCTGCCCGGCGGACAACATTTCTTGAACTCGCCTGGAAAACGCTTGTCGCTGGGACACTTGCAACCTGTATGAGCGGGGCGATTGTAGGCGCGCTGCCAGCTAATTTGTTCTTTGGATAACGAGATATCATGAAGCAGAAAGCACTGTTGGGATCGCTGGCGCTCAGCGCGGCTATGGCTCCGCTTTCTGCGGCACAGTCTGCAGACAAGGTCGTTGAACGCAATGCTGAGGCCGCGCTTGAGGCCTGTTTGGCCGAGGGGGGCAGCCGCATTCAGTGCCGGCGCAGCGTGAAAACAGACCGACTTGATACCGTGCAGGTCTTTGGCGATCGGCCTTTGGATGCAGCGGGAAGTTCATCGCTGCTTTTGCCGGGTGATATTGAAGACATTGCGCCGGACCATCCCGCTGAGCTGCTAAACACGCTGCCGGGGGTGAATATCCATATCAATTCCGGTCAAGAGCATTTGCTTGCTATCCGTTCGCCTGTTCTGACAGGCGGTGCAGGACAAGGCAGCTTTCTGATCCTGGAAAATGGTGTGCCGACCCGTTCACCGGCCTTTGGTAACGTGAACATCCTGCTTGAACCTCACTTTGAGACAGCTGAATATATCGAAGTCGTGCGCGGACCAGGATCGGCCAAATATGGGTCGAACGCCGTGCATGGGTTGGTCAATGTACTGCTCGCAGACCCGCAGGAGCGATCCGCAAATGTTCATGGGTCAGTCTCATCGCTGGGGCGTTACAAAACCGATCTGGTGCTGGATCAGGGGTTCTTGGCGAGAGGCGGCGTGTCGGTTCAGAAAGACACCGGTTGGCGCGACAATACGAGCGTCTTTCAGCTGAAAGGGTCCGGCGTCGCTGAAACCGTGCTCGGCGGCTGGGCGATAACGGCATGGGGGTCGGCGTCGCATCTGGAGCAGGAAACAGCTGATTTTGTCCAAGGCCCGGACGCTTATGAGGACCGCGATCTTGCCAAGGCAAACGATGACCCGCTCGCCTATCGCGATGCCTGGTCGGCCCGGGGCGCGGCGCGTTTCGAGCGCGATTTTGCTGAAGGGCGTTTATCATTGACCCCTTTTGCCAGAGTTCAGCAAATGGACTTTCGCCAGCATTTTCTGCCCTATAAGGGGTTTGAGAAGAACGGTCATACGGGCGGCGGGGTCATGGCGCGTTATGATCGGGACCTGTCTGATGAGATCACGTTCCGAGTTGGTGCCGATACCGACCTCGCATCCGGGTATCTTCGCGAGTCGCAGCCAGAACCGTTTGGGTTCTTTCCCGGCGACACTCGGTTCCCGGTCGGGATCCACTATGACTACACAGTCGATACGATCATGGGCGCGCTCTGGAGCGAAGTGGACTGGCAGGCATCGGAGCGTATGACCCTGCACTTCGGCCTGCGCGCCGAAGCGCACGAATACGACTACACGACGGATGCTGAAACCGGGATAAATGGCCGCTTCAATGTCCCTGAAGATCGCAGTGACAGCTTTGACTTCATTACCCCGAAACTGGGCCTGGTGTATGAGGCGAATGACACGATCGAGCTCTATGCCAACTATGCGCGTGGGGCGCGGGCGCCTCAGGCGAGCGATCTTTACAGGCTGCAATCGCAGCAGGTTGCTGGTGAGGTCGAGGTTGAGACGCTCGATAGTCTGGAGATTGGTGCACGCGGCGTGCTGGCAGATGGCGCGCTTGTATTTGATCTCGCGGCTTATGCGATGGAGAAGGACAACTTCTTCTTCCGGGATGCGGATGGCCTGAATGTGCCAAATGGTGCGACCGAGCATATCGGTATCGAGCTGGGGGCAGATTGGCGGTTAAATGAGACGTTGTCTGTGCGCGGGAACATCGCCTGGTCGGACCAGACCTATGCGTTTGATCGCCCTGTTGGAAATGCGTCGGAGGCGATTGAGGATGGCGACCAAATCGACACCGCGCCGGAATGGCTTGCGGATCTTGCCGTGATCTGGTCCCCGGTTGAGTCGCTGGAGCTTGGCCTGTCAGCTGATTATGTTGGTGAGTATTTCACTAATCCTTCGAACACGGAGACCTATCCGGGGCATACCGTCCTGACACTGCGCGGCGCATATGAGGTTTCCCCGACACTGGAAACTTATGTCACCATACGAAACCTGACCGACGAGACCTATGCAGATCGTGCAGATTTTGCCTTTGGGAATGAGCGCTATTTTCCCGGTGAGCCGCTGAATATCACATTCGGTCTGCGCAAGGTCATTCAATAGATAAAAAAGACAGGAGACAGGGATGAAACTCTATCATGCGCCAAAGGCGGTGAACCCGGAACGCACGTATAACTTTCTGAAGTTGAAGGGTAAGCTGGACGCTGTTGAGATTGAAGAAATCTCGATCATGAAGCAGGAGCATAAGACAGACGCTTACCGATCACTCTCACCTTATGCGCAGGTTCCGGTCCTGATCCTGGATGATGGGACGACGATCACGGAAAGCCGCGCCATTTCGACATATTTTGAGGCGCTTTGGCCGGAACCGAACCTGATGGGCAATGATCCCAAAGAGAAGGCGTTGATCGAGATGTGGGATCGGCGCGTCGAGTTTATGTTTATGATGCAAGTTGCCATCTGGTTTCGGAATACGCATCCCATGATGGCCCCGCTGGAGGTGCCGCAGCTTCCAGAAGCTGCAGGTAAAGCCGAAAAGAGCGTACGCAAATTCCTGAAGACTGTGGATCGCCATCTTGCTGAAAACACATGGCTGGCAGCAGATCGGTTTTCCCTTGCGGACCTGACATTCTACCTGACGTGCGGATTTTCAGGTGTTGTCAGCTGGAAACCCCATCGTGAAATGGATCATGTCGGGGCGCATTATGCCCGCGTGAAAGAGCAGTTAGCCTAATCTGGAACTGTCGCTATTTGCCGCGTTTCCGTGGCGAGAGTGATTGGGAAAAGAGAATTACGCCTTATGTGTATATTCTCACTTAGAGCAAAAGGAGGGCGAGGATGTTTACCGGGCTCGTCACAGACGTAGGGACAGTGCGCAAGGCTGAAGACCGCAACGGTCTGCGCCGGTTTGAAATCGGCTGCGCCTATCCAATCGACTCCATTGAAATGGGTGCCTCGATCATGCACGCGGGTGTCTGCCTGACCGTTGTTGACTTTGGTGACCTCAGTGATGGCCACAGCTGGTTTGCCGTTGAGGCAGTGCCTGAGACCCTCTCGCTGACCATTCTGGGCGACTGGGAAGAGGGGAGCCGGGTCAATCTCGAGCAGAGTTTGAAACTGGGTCAGGAATTAGGAGGGCATTTCGTCTTCGGTCATGTTGATGGTGTTGGCGAAGTGGTTTCCGTTGAACCCGAGGGCCAAAGCTGGCGATTGACCATCCGTCCGCCCGCTGACATTGCACGCTACTTTGCGAAAAAAGGATCAGCCGCCGTAAATGGTGTCTCGCTGACCGTCGCAGAAGCTCTGCCGAATGGAGACTTTCAGCTCGCAATCATTCCGCATACTTGGGAGGTCACAACACTTGCGGAATTACAGCCCGGCAGCCGGGTAAACCTTGAGATAGATATGCTTGCGCGCTACGTCGCGCGGATGATCGGCGTTGACGCGCCGCAGCCCCACAAACCGCCGCTAGGAGATTCAGATGGCTGAAGACTTTTCCGCCGCGATTTCCTCAATTGATGAAATCATCGAGGATGCCCGAAATGGCAAAATGTATATTCTCGTCGATGCAGAGGATCGCGAGAATGAGGGTGACCTGATCATCCCGGCGAGCTTTGCCACACCGGAAGCGGTGAACTTCATGGCCAAGTATGGACGCGGTTTGATTTGTCTTGCCATGACGGATGAGCGCGCTCGGGCCTTGAAACTCGACATGATGGCCCGTGAGAACCGGGAGAGTATGGGAACCGCATTCACCGTCTCGATTGAAGCGGCTGAAGGCGTTACGACCGGTATTTCAGCGCATGACCGCTCACACACGGTTATGGTCGCGATTGATCCAACCAAGGACGAGGGTGATATTGTCTCTCCAGGCCATGTCTTCCCGCTGGTTGCGCGTGATGGCGGCACTCTGGTGCGCGCCGGACATACCGAAGCGGCCGTTGATATCTCTCGTATGGCGGGTCTCTATCCCGCTGGCGTTATCTGCGAGATCATGAATGACGATGGCTCTATGGCGCGCCTGCCGGAGCTTGTGACCTTTGCGCAGTTCCACAATCTGAAGATCGGCACGATTGCTGATCTGATCGAATGGCGTCGCAAGCATGACCGGTATCTGGAGCGGCGTGTCGAAGCCCCGCTGGAAAGTGCCTATGGTGATGGCTTCAAGACGGTTATTTATCGCAACGCTCTGGATGGCGCCGAGCATATCGCAATCGTACATGGGAGTATTGAGCCGGACAGCACCACCATTGTTCGCGTGCATCGTACAGATGTGCTGGCGGATATTCTGGGTGAGAAAGGCCCTCGCGAGGGGCTGGTCGAGAAAGCGATGAAAATGATCGCTGATGCCAAAGAGCCGGGCGTGATTGTATTCGTCAATACGATGCGACCGAATGCGCTGGCTGAACGTCTGGGCATGAAAGTCGCCGAGGCGGCTGACAGCCATGCGCCTATTCGAGAGTACGGTGTGGGCGCTCAGATCCTGCGTGAGCTTGGCGTGCGAAAGATGATTTACCTGTCGGATACCGAGCCTACGCGTGTGGCCGGTCTCGATGGCTATGGATTAAGCATCGAGGGGTGGAGCCCCCTTTCGGAAGAGAAAGATACATAGACATGACGCATCGCATCCTGATCGTGAATTCACCCTATTATGAGCACATCTCTAAGGAGCTGGAGCTGGGTGCGCGAGAAACGCTTGAGGCTTATGACGACGAATGCACCATTGAGACGATTATGGTTCCGGGCGCGTTTGAGGTGCCCGGTGCGATTGCGATGGCGGCCGACAGCGCAAAGTATGATGGCTATATTGCGCTCGGCTGCGTCATTCGGGGTGAGACGTCTCACTATGACTATGTCTGCGGCGAGAGCGCGAGAGGTCTCATGTATTTGTCCACTGATCGCCGACTCGCGATTGGCTATGGCATCCTGACGGTTGAGAACGAAGCACAAGCGCTGGCGCGGGCAAACCGAAATCAGGGCAATAAGGGCCGCGACGCTGCCACAGCGTGTCTTGAAATGCTGAAACTACGCAAGAAATTCGTCCGCTAAGCCAAGCATTGCAGTTTCTCTGCGAAAGCAGGTGTCCATGTTGATAGTGATCTGGTTATAGGAGGCGATTGCACCTGCGGCACGATTTGCCCCACGGGTGCGCCAGAGAAGAATCAGGTTGCCGATGAGCGAACAAAAACTGCCCTTCGAAGTCAAACGAGCGCGCCGTGCGGGCGCGCGTCTGGCGGCCGTGCAGGCGCTGTATCAAATGGAGCAGACCGGGCAGAGCGCGAAAGCGGCGATCCGGGATCTTATGGATGACCGGCTCGGCGTCGGCCCGGACGAAGCACCTGTTGAAGAGGCCGACCCGGATCTGTTCAAGGCCATAGTGAATGCCACTGTCGAGCACCAGAATACAGTCGATCGCGCTATTCTGGCTCGGCTGAGAAAAGGCTGGCGGTTATCTCGCCTCGACAGCACGACGCGGGCTATTCTGCGGGCAGCGGTATCGGAAGTTGTAGCTCATCAGGAGCTTTCGCGTCGCATTCTGTTGGATGAATATGTATCGCTCGCGCACGACTTCTTTGACAAGACGGAAGCAAATTTCGTCAATGCCGTGCTCGATAATGTCTCAAAAGATCTTCGACCGGAAGAGAAATAGGGAAGGTTGACGCCTATTCCGCCGGAACGAGCGTCTTTTGGCCCTCTAACCAGACTTGTATGTCTCTAAGTGCCCGGGCGGCCTGTGATCGCTTATTGGCGCGGCCTTTTTCCTTGCCGCGCAGACGCTTGCCGTTTTCATCCTTGGTCTGGACGTCGGCTGGGTCGGCGGGTGGGAAGAGACCGAAATTGACGTTCATGGGCTGAAACGTCTTTTTACCGTCCATATGACCGCCTGTGATATGTTCAATCAGTGATCCGAGCGCGGTTGTTGCCGGGGGTGGGGTGATGTCCAGGCCCAATCGATCGGCAGCAGCAAAGCGGCCCGCCAGCATACCCATGGCCGCGCTTTCAACATACCCTTCAACGCCCGTGATCTGTCCTGCGAAGCGAATGCGCGGCAGGGATTTGAGCTGAAGCTTATTGTTCAAAAGCTTGGGCGAGTTGATGAATGTGTTGCGGTGAATGCCACCCAGCCGGGCAAATTGCGCGGTTTCCAGACCCGGGATCATGCGGAAGATCTCTGCCTGCGCACCGTATTTCAGCTTGGTCTGAAAGCCGACCATATTCCACAAAGTGCCAAGGGCATTGTCCTGACGAAGCTGCACGATGGCATGCGCTTTTACGTCGGGATTATGTGGGTTGGTCAGGCCGACGGGCTTCATGGGACCGAACCGCAGGGTTTCACGTCCCCGCTCCGCCATAACCTCGATAGGAAGGCAGCCTTCGAAATACGGGGTGTCTTTTTCCCAGTCTTTGAACTCAGTCTTCTCGCCCGTGATCAGCGCGTCCATAAAGGCGTTGTACTGGGCTTCATCCATGGCACAGTTGATGTAGGCCGCTGTATCACCGTGCGGGCCCGGCTTGTCATAGCGTGACTGGCGCCAGGCCTTGGTCATGTCGACACTGTCGAGATGCACAATCGGGGCAATGGCGTCAAAGAAGGCGAGGTCTTCCTCGCCCGTATGGGCGCCTATCGCCTCGGCCAGAGGGATTGATGTCAGGGGACCGGTCGCAATGATCACGCTGTCCCAGTCTTCAGGAGGAAGCCCGGCGACCTCTTCGCGAACGATGGTGATGAGCGGGTGGGCATCCAGCTTTGCCGTGACGGCTTGTGCGAAGCCCTCGCGATCAACCGCGAGTGCGCTGCCGGCGGGCACCTGATGCTGATCCGCAGTTGGAATGATGAGCCCGTTTCCGAGCCGCATTTCCTGATGTAGAACACCGACAGCGTTCAGCTCATGATCGTCTGAGCGAAATGAGTTCGAGCAAACAAGCTCCGCAAGGTCGGTTGTCTGGTGGGCATCCGTGCCCTTTACGCCGCGCATTTCATGCACGATCACGGGTACGCCGAGATTGGCAGCTTGCCAGGCCGCTTCGGACCCTGCCATGCCGCCGCCGATAATATGAACTGGTTTGAGTGTCATGCTTTGCAGATGCGTCGGGAGCTGCGCAGGGTCAAGCACTCTCTGCGAGGTGGACTGCAGCGCGTTCTTGCGAATCTACCAAGGTTTCTCGTAATTTTAGGCGTATGGGGACCGTCAGACACTATATGCGATGCGCTGCTTTGAGCGGTCTGGCCGTTTTGGCAGCAGGATATGCAGCCGCTTGGGACTGCGCTTATGAGCACCGGGTGCAGGTGACCGTGACCGCGGATAGTTCAGCACATAGCGATGAAACTCGAATTGATCTGACATCTGCGGATTTTCCGGCCGATTATGTGTTTACGTCAGATGGAAGGGATGTGCGTGTCGTGCTTGCAAGCGATGATACGACGCCTGTGGATCATTTTGTCACCGGATGGGACACGACCAGTCGTACTGGTACGGTCTTTATCAAACTTCCAGCGATCCCGGCAAATTCAAGCACCAGCGTATTTATCTATTTTGGCGATGAGAGCGCTGTTTCAGCAGGCGATGTCGATGCAGTCTTCCCGGCACCGGGGCTTCGGCTTCGGTCCCGTGTTTCAAGCGTGGACCCGACGGACGCTGCATCTGCACGCGCTGCGTTTGAGAACGCCACGACGGATGTCTACGATCAGATCAGAACATCTGTAAGCGGGCTGAACAATCGCGCCCTTGGAGGTTCAAACGGGAATTTCGGCTGGTGTATCAGTGCGATGATCGAAGTCACACCTGCAACCGTGGGAACGTGGAGTTTTCGCTATGGCGCGGACTTTGGCTATGGCGGGCATCTCTATGTTCGCGAAGTCGCGCTTGAAGAAGACTGGAATGACGATCTCTGGTGGGCGGGAAACTATAACAATACAGCGGAAACACTTTCAGGATCGATTTATCTGGACGAGGGCTGGCACCGTTATGAGGCTATGGGGTTTGAAGGCTGCTGCGATGGCGCCGTGGGCTGGCAAGCGCGGGCACCTGGCGGTAATTGGCTGGATATGTCCTCGACAAATTTTGCAATTCGGGGCTCGCGATGCGTCGTGACGACTGCTACTGTAACCCCGAGCGTTACGGAGACATGCTCCGGTGACCCAACGGCGGCCAAGTCCGTTCAGATTGTCTCTGATCCCCTGGGCAGTGCCTCACCCTTCGCCATACCTGGATCGGTCGTGGAATATGAGTTGTTCGTCGAGAATGAGGGTCAGGAAATTTCAAGCGATTCGGTTGTACTGACCGATCAGCTGCCGTCTGAAACAAGTCTTATCGTTGAAGGGGCGACAGCGTTTGAGCTGGTTGATGGAGGCACACCCTCAGGTCTTACCCTTGATTGGCAGGGCTTTGCGAGTCTGACAGACGATGTCGAGTTTTCAACGGACGGATCGAATTTCAACTATATTCCTGTTCCGGATGGCCTCGGCGCGGACGACGCTATCACGCATGTCCGGTTTAGTCCGTCCGGGACAATGACGGCGTTTGCTGATGGCGTGGCGGCACCAAGTTTCTACATTCGGTTTCAGGCTGTGGTCCAATAGACAAAACGAGACGCGGCGTCCCGTGCTTTTCAGGCTTTGCAGCAGCCGGACTTGCGCTTACATGACCGGCATGACCGATACTATGCTGGCGCCGGACGCCATTCTTTCAAAACTCATCGAAACGTGTCTGAAGGCGGGCGCAACCGATGCTGATGCCTCACTTGGAAAGTCTGAAGGCGTGAGCGTCGAGGTTCGCGACGGGGCGCTGGAGGGGATTGAGCGTTCTGAAGCCGAAGGTGTTTCCCTGCGTTGCTTTTTCGGGCAGCGACAGGCTTCCGTTTCCGGGTCTGACCTATCGGAAGATGCGCTGGAGGTCTTGGCCCAGCGCTGCATTATGATGGCGCGAGCGGTTCCAGAGGACCAGTATTGCGGCCTTGCACCGGCAGAAAACCTTGCCAGCGATTTACCGGCGCTCGACCTGACGGGTGATGATGTGATCTCGAACGACCGGCTGGAACAGGATGCGATTGCTGCAGAAGCGGCTGCACTAGGGGTTGAAGGTGTGCAGCAGGTCTCGACGTGCTCAAGCGGCTGGATGCGATCTGAACGCTGGCTGGCCGCAAGTAACGGTTTCTCCGCGCACCGTGCGACGGGCTACACCAGTCTTGGGCTCGCAGCAGTGGCCGAGCGCGATGGCGCGATGGAACGAGATTATGAAAGCCGCATGGCGCGTCGGATTGACGATCTGCCAGCAGCTGCGGAAATTGGCCGTATCGCCGGGGATCGAACGGTCGCGCGGCTGGGCCCCAAAAAGGTGAAAACGCAAACCGCTGCGGTGATCTATGATCGCCGCGTTGCAAGCAGTTTACTCGGCGCGCTTCTGTCCGCGATCAGCGGCCCGAGTGTCGCGCGCAAGATTTCCTTTTTGAAGGATCGTCTTGGAGAGCAGATTTTCTCATCCGAGGTGAACCTGATCGATGATCCATTTCGCTTGCGTGGCCTCGGCAGCCGAGCACATGATGGAGAGGGCAGGGCCGTTAGCCGCTCTGCAATTATCGAAAACGGTGTCCTGACCAAGTGGCTGTTGAACGGCGCATCGGCCAAACAACTTGGCCTGCAGCCAAACGGGTATGCCAGCGGTGGATTTGGTCAACCACCGGGCGTTGGGGTGTCGAACTTCTACATGGAAGCCGGAATAAAGACGCCAGATGAGCTGATATCCGACGTCGGAAATGGTTTGTTGGTGACGGATATGTTCGGGCCTTCCATCAACCCGAATACAGGTGACTATTCCGTCGGTGTTGCCGGGTTCTGGTTTGAAAACGGAGACATTGCCTATCCGGTTTCCGAGGTCACGATTGCGGGTGATTTGCCTTCAATCTTTGAACGTCTTGTCCCGGCGTCTGATCTTGAGTTCCGCGGCAGCCGCGACGCTCCATCCATTCTCGTTCCGGATATGTCGATTGCCGGGGAATAGCTCAGACTATGCTGAGGACCTGAACACCCTTTTGCGTGTTGCGAAAGAGGCAGGTGAGCTTGCGGAAGGTTTTCTGAAGCGAGGGAACCTCGAAAGCTGGGACAAGAGCAAGAACCACCCGGTTACGGAAGCCGATATTGCCGTGAATACGCTGATCCGGGAGCGACTGATGGCGGCGCGCCCGGACTATGGCTGGCTATCGGAGGAGACGGTTCCCGATGCCGAATCACGGGTCAGACAACGCGTTTGGGTGGTTGATCCGATCGATGGTACGCGCGCCTTCATGCGTGGAGAGCCTTACTGGTGCATCGGGATGGGCGTGATTGATGCTGGTAAAGCGAAAGTCGGCGTCGTGCATGCCCCGCAACTGGGTGAGACGTATTCCGCGCGCATTGGCGCTGGGGCTCATCTGAACGGCGATCCCATTCATGTCACAGACTGCGAACAGGAAGCGGGTTGCCGCATCATCACCAATGAGGGGATGCTGACCCATCCGGCTTGGCCCGTGCCGTGGCCGAAGCTGCATCTGGCTAATCCAAAGCCGAATGCGACCTTGATCAGAATATGCTGGGTTGCGTCTGGGCGCTATGATGCAGCGCTGACGCTGTGGCGTAAATCTGATTGGGATCTTGCCGCAGCGGCAATTATTGTTCAGGAAGCGGGCGGGCTTGCGACGACCCACCTGAAAGAGCCGTTTGTTTTCAACCGGGGTGAGCCCGCACAAAGAAGTCTGCTTGCCGCTGGAAAAACCTTGCATTCCCTGTTATCAGCCCGCGTCAAGGGCGTGAAGCTACCAGATCCAAACTGGACAGTGCGTCCACTTGACGAAACCAGGACTACGGAGCCTCAAAGCATGAGCGAAGTCGATTCCAAGCAGCTGCTGCACATCGTGATTGGCGGCGAGCTCAAAGACGTTACCGGCGTAGAGTTCGAAAATCTGTCCTCGATTGATTTTGTGGGTGCGTTTCCAAACTACAAAGCCGCATACGATGCCTGGAAGGGCGCCGCTCAGCGCACAGTCGACAATGCAGAAATGCGCTATTTTATCCTGCACGCGCATAAGCTGCTCGACCCGGAAACAGGCGATCACCATCACGTCTAAGGCGAAGACACCGCGAAAACAAAGGGCAGGCAATCTGTTCAGATTGTTTGCGACTTTCTTTCGGCCTCATCTTGGCTGGTTTGCTGCGGGGACCGTATTTGCGGTTCTGACATCGCTATTCGCGACGAGCTATGCGCTCATTCTCGGAATTCTGGGTGATCGTCTGCAACAGACCTTCGGCGATGATAGCGGCGGCGATACGAGCTGGATCATCTGGGTGGCGGCGGCCATTGTCGGTCTGACCGTCGGTCGGGCCCTGACGCTTTATTTGATGACCATCACCAACAATACAGGCGTGCAGCGGGCGCTGGTCGATATTCAGGATAGGCAGTTTAACGCGCTGACCCATGGTGATTATGCGCGCCTGTCCGCAGACGCTTCGGGTGGGTTTGTTTCGCGCTTCATCAATGACGTGAACTCAATTCGCGATGCTGGACTGAGATTTGCGAACAATTTCACCAAAAGCGTCGTGACCGTGCTAGGCGTGCTGGTCCTGATGCTGTGGACGGACTGGATGCTGACCTTGCTGTTGCTGGTTGTGTATCCGATTGCGTTTGGCCCTGTCATTGGGCTGGGTGAGCGTATCCGGAAACGTTCAAAAACAGCGCAAAAGCAAATCGGAGAAGTGACGTCGCTTCTTTCTGAGGGGTTTCAATCTGCCCGCGTGGTCAAAGCCTATGGCCTCGAAGCGTATCAAGGGGAGCGGGCGAAAAAGGGGTTCGTTGAGCGCTCCCGTCTGTTCCTGAAAGTATTGAGTGACCGGGCCGCTGTTGACCCCATTCTGGAGGTGACCGGCGGTGTTGCGCTTGCTGGCATTCTGGGCTTTGCCGCGTGGCGAATATCAGCCGATGCCGCGTCGCTTGGCGACTTGTTGCGGATCATAGGAGCGCTTGCAATTGCGTCGCCGGAACTGCGCGCGCTGGGAACGTTGAATGCTGTTGCACAGGAAGGCGGCGCAGCGGCTGATCGGGTGTTCGATATCGTCGATGCAGAGCGAAGTGTCACTGATGCTCCGAATGCGAAAAAGCTGGAAACGGTAACAGGACAGGTTTCGTTTAGTGATGTTGAGTTTGCTTACCCCGATGGGACGCGCGCGCTCACCGGTTTGAGCTTTAGCGTGAACCCTGGCGAGACCGTTGCGATCGTGGGGGCGAGTGGCGCGGGCAAATCGACCGTATTCAATCTGCTGCTGCGGCTGTACGATGCCACAGGCGGCGCAGTGTCAATTGACGGCACGGACGTCCGCGACGTTGAAGCCGCATCGCTGCGCGGGTCGATTGCGCTGGTGTCTCAGGATACCGCGCTGTTCGATGATACATTGAAGGCCAACATCGCCCTTGGTCGTTTGGATGCCAGCGATGAAGAAATCAAAGCGGCTGCGCGCACGGCGAATGCTTATGACTTCATCGAAGCTCTACCAGAAGGCTTTGACGCACCTGCGGGTGAAATGGGGCGCAACTTGTCCGGTGGGCAGCGCCAGCGTGTCGCTCTTGCACGTGCGGTCCTGCGCGGTGCTGAAATCCTGCTGCTCGATGAGGCGACGTCTGCCTTGGATGCGGAAAGCGAGGCCAAGATTCAGGAGGCGCTTTCAACTTATGCGAAGGATCGCACAACACTGATTGTCGCCCACCGTCTGTCGACCGTCCGCTCTGCAGATCGCATCATTGTCATGGATGAGGGGCGATGTGTCGAGCAGGGCGATCATGACACGTTGATGGCCAAAAATGGCGCCTATAAGCGACTGGTTGACCTGCAGCTGTCCTAAGAGGTCGCGAGCGGGCGTTCCTGCGGTTGGCGCGCGGCTGCGGTTTTCAGGAAACGTGCGAGTTTCTCTGCGCTTTCGGCACCTTGAACCGCGATGGTTCGGTCGGCAATGTATGTCGGCACGCCAGCGATACCCATCTGACGGAACATTTCCTGTTCCTCACGCGTGCGCTCGACATCTGCATCACTGGCGAGCAAGTCCGACACGATATTCGGGTCGAGCCCAACCCTCGAGGCAATCGAGATCAGCGTTTCGAGATTTCCGATATCTTCGCCGTTTGCAAAGAAGGCCTGAAACAGCGCTTCCTTGGTGGCCATGCCGAGATCCTGTCCTTGAGCCCAGCCAACCAGACGATGTGCGTCAAAACTGTTCGGACGCCACGTGATCTTGTCGAAGGCGAACGGGATGCCTTCTTCCTGACCATACTGGATCAAAGCGTCGCGCATCGCGTTGCTTCGTTCCTTACCGGTATCAGAGCCAAATTTCTGTTTCATATAGGCTTTATAGTCAGTTCCGCCCTTGGGAATGGTCGGATCAAGCTCATAAGGGCGAAACAGGATTTGGACATCGACTTCGGGGACAAGGTCTCTTGCGGCCTTAAGACGGCGCAGGCCAAGCCAGCACCAGGGACAAACAAGGTCAGAGACCATCTCGATGGTGACTGTCATGCGGGGAGGGCCTCCGGTTTAGAAGCGGCGCTATTGATAACGCCCCAGTATCCTGTTTGCACTTCCATGTCTTCGGCAATCCCTTTCTTGGTGAGGAGCCGGTGCGCCTCAGCTAGCCTGTAGCAAGGCAGATGCATGAACATATGGTGTTCGCAGTGATAGTTCACCCAGTACGGGGCGATGAAAATGCGCTCAATCAGGCTGGCGCGCGTTGTTCGGGCATGCCGCATAGGGTCTTCATTGTCAGGGACAACAGCGTGCTCGGCAATATTGCGGAGCCGCGTGATCATCTGGTTCCAGGTCGCCAGTGGAAGCAGCCACAGAACGAAATAGGCCCACCAGTAGCCAATAAGGCTGAGGCCGATCAACAGAACGAGATTTGTGATCACGAACGGGATAACCGCCTCGCGCGCCGTGTTGGCGCGGTTGGGACGTCCCTTCTCAGGACGGATGCCAAGGCCTATCGCGTTCGCGAACTGGTTCCGGCCTTGCTTGAAGAAGGTTTGCCCGGTGAGATCTCGAATCAGCTTCCGACGCAGCGAGGATTTGCTGACCGGGAAAGGGGCAGACAGAATGAGGTCAGGGTCTTCAGGTTGCTGCGCGTACTTATGATGTTGAAGATGATAAGGGCGATAGGATTTCAGGCTGGCACCGATCGGCGCGCCGGAAAACCAATGCCCAAGGATGGAATTGATCCGCGTGTTTGAATGTAATCCACCATGCGCCGCCTCATGCATCACAACGGCAAGGCCCAACTGGCGTGCACCGATGATCGGGACGGCCAGAATGATCAGTATCGGCTGCCAGATCGCAGCTGCCATTGCGAGCGCGATGACAATCCAGCAGTGTACAACGATCCACGTTCCGGTCAGATCAGAACGGCGGCTTACATGATCCCACTCTTCACGCGTGAAGAGGTCGAGCGGGCGAATTCGTTTTGCGACGGCCATAAATTTAACTTTATCGTACTGCCCCAACGGCATTCAAGCCCTAGATCAACGCCGCGATAAGAAGGCCTGCGGCGACGATGACACCCGCCCAAACATTTGACTTGAACACCATCAAGGCATTGCCGGTTCGGTTCTCATTGAGTTTCGAAATTTGCCAGAAACCATGGGCGAAGAAGCCGAGCCCAATCAGCGCGCCGATACGCCCGGCACCGGCGAAATAGGCACTTGCGGTGATCCATGCTGTTGCGGCGATATGGAAGACGAGAATTCCGGTCAGGACTTTGTCACCGAAGAGCCTGGCGGTTGATTTTATGCCCACCAGCGCATCGTCTTCGACATCCTGCAGCGCGTAGGCGGTATCATAAGCCACAGTCCAGAAAGCCAACCCAAGGTAGAGCACGACGCTCGCCCCGGTTACTGAGCCATAGACGGTCGCGCCAGCGACCAGCACGCCCCAGTTGAACGTGAAGCCAAGCCAAGCCTGCGGCCACCATGTAATCCGCTTCATGTAAGGATAGATCAGGACCAGCGGGACTGCCATGAGCGCAACAATCTTTGCAACGACTGGAAGGAAAAGCCAGACCAGAAAGCCAATAACGAGCTGTGCGGCAAGAAACATATAGGCCTGAGGCAAGGTGACCTGACCGGAGGGTATCGGGCGGCTGGCAGTGCGGCTGACCTCTGCGTCGACGTCCCGGTCGGAAATGTCATTCCAGGTGCAGCCCGCGCCGCGCATCGTAACCGCACCGATCGCAAAGAGCAGGGTCCACCCGAGGTCGATCCAACGTAGCCCTTCCGGAATACGCATGAGGGCAAGGCCCATGAGGCAAGGCAGAAACAGAAGCCATATGCCAACCGGCCGATCCAGCCGTGCTAGCGCCGCATAGGGCCTCGCCTGATCAGGCAGGTTCGTCAACCACATCGGAAGCGCGCTGTCCGGCGTCGCGATTGGCGTTTCCGGTGCTGGATTAGCCTCGCCAGAATCAATCGGTTCAGTCATGACGTTCCTATAGCGTGTTTCACAAACCATGCCATATAAGCGAGCATATCTGGTTAACGCCGACACGGGGGAATCATGAGTCATATTCCACGTTTGTATCTGACCGGCGATCTCAAGGCCGGGGCGAGCGTATCCGTCGACGATGGTCAGGGGAAGTATTTGACGCGCGTGATGCGGCTGTCAGAGGGCGATACCGTCCGCGCTTTCAACGGACGCGATGGAGAATGGACCTGCGAACTGAAAGTGTCTGGAAAGAAGGTCTCGGTGGAGCCGCATGCGCAGACCCGCGCGCAGGTCTTCGTCCCGAACCTGACGCTGCTCTTTGCTCCGCTCAAGAAAACCCGCACCGACTTCGTTATCGAGAAAGCCGTCGAGCTTGGGGTTAAGACGATCCAGCCTATCCTGACGAAGTTCACCCAGACGCAGCGGGTACGGGTCGAGCGGTTCCAGGCTTTGGCTGTCGAGGCGGCTGAGCAAACCGAGCGGCTGGACGTTCCAGACATTTGCGAGGCAGAGCCACTCTGGACCGCGCTTGCCGAGTGGGATGAGCGCAAGCCGCTCTTTTACTGCGATGAAGGGAGTGAGGCCCGACCGATGATCGATAGCCTGGCTCAAAACACCGTGCGCGATGCAGGATTATTGATTGGACCTGAGGGCGGGTTCTCAAACCCGGAGCGCGATCGACTGCGTGCTCTCGCCTTTGCGATCCCGGTGACGCTGGGTCCACGTATCCTTCGAGCGGAAACGGCGGTTGTGTCAGCTCTCACACTCTGGCAATCGCAGGTTGGCGATTGGCGTGATGCGCCCTATGTGCCTGAAACCTGATGACTTAAGAGGCGGAGCGCCGGGGCATGACGACACCTACAACTGATATCGACGAATCAGCACCGCGCATCTCTGGCATGGCGGAACTGGTTGAATGGTTCGAGGCGGGTAGTAAGCCGAAGGATGAATGGCGGATCGGCACAGAGCATGAAAAGTTCGGCTTTCTGATCGATGGGTTGCGACCTCTACCCTATGATGGCGATGCATCTGTAAAAGCGATGCTGGAAGGCTTGCGCGACCGGTTTGGCTGGACGCCGATTGAGGAAGGCGGTCACTTGATCGGCCTTAAGAAAAGTGGTGCCAGCGTAAGCTTGGAGCCCGGTGGCCAGTTCGAGCTTTCTGGCGCGCCGCTTGAGCATATTCATGAGACTTGCAACGAAGTTGGCGCACACCTGACTGAGGTAAAGGAGATTGCCGAACCTCTGGGCATCGGCTTTCTCGGCCTCGGCGCCAGCCCCATCTGGAGTATGGATGAAACGCCGATCATGCCCAAGGGCCGCTACAAGATTATGCGCGCCTATATGGATAGGGTGGGGCGGCTAGGCCGTCAGATGATGTTCCGCACCTGCACCGTGCAGAGCAATCTCGATTTCGGTTCTGAGGCCGACATGGTGAAGAAATTCAGAGTTTCACTGGCTTTGCAACCGCTTGGAACCGCGCTGTTTGCCAATTCACCGTTTATGGATGGGCGGCCAAATGGGTTCCTGTCCTACCGTTCGCAAATCTGGACCGATACGGATCCCGATCGCACAGGTATGCTGCCCTTCGTGTTCGAAGACGGGTTCGGATTTGAACGCTATGTCGATTACGCGCTGGATGTCCCGATGTACTTTGTTCGCCGCGGCGGCACCTATATGGATGCGTCGGGGCTGAGTTTTCGCGATTTCATGGATGGGAAGTTACCGATTCTCCCCGGTGAAAAGCCGGCGATTGAGGATTTTGAAGACCATTTGTCGACCATCTTCCCTGAAGTGCGCCTGAAACGGTTCCTTGAAATGCGCGGGTCAGACTCCGGCCCGTGGGATTCGCTGTGTGCCTTCTCGGCGTTCTGGACGGGTATCCTGTACGATGACGCCGCGCTTGATGCAGCCTGGGAGGTCGTGAAGGACTGGACAGAAGCAGAGCGTGAGAGCATCCGTCAGAGCGCGCGGGTTCTTGGTTTGAAAACCCCAGTGCCCGGTGGGCGAACGCTTCAGGACATTGGCAAAACTGTACTGGACATTTCCCGCAGTGGCTTGCGGGCTCGGGGCAAACTCTCTGTCGCCGGTGACAATGAGACGGGCTTCCTTGGATCGTTGGACGAGATTGTCACATCAGGCCTGACACCGGCAGAGCTTTTGCTAGAGCGATATCATGGCGCTTGGGGCCGGGATTTGCGGCATGTTTTTGAAGAACGTGCTTATTAGCGCGCTCTTACATACTCTATTTTACAAATTACAGATCATGCCTTGAGGCTTCTAAAGCCGCATGATGATGTGCCTTCCTAAAGCGCCACAGGGGAGGGCTGAGTATGATCATTATTCTGGTAACGTTGCTGGTGGCAGCGCCACCCGTCGCCTTTACCACGTGGAAAATGCGTGAGCATCCGCGCGGGCTGTATGTCTTGTTCTTTGCTGAGATGTGGGAACGCTTCTCCTATTACGGGATGCGCGGCATTCTCATTTTCTACCTGACCTGGCACTTCCTCTTTGAAAGCTCGTACTCACTGACGCTGTATGGAGCCTATGTCGCGTTGGTCTATCTTGGGCCCTTGCTGGGAGGATGGTTGGCCGACCGCTATATCGGCTTCAGAAAAGCCGTGACCTTCGGTGCAGTCTTGCTGGTCGCAGGTCATGGCCTGATGGGGTTTCACGGGCCTCCAGCGCAGGAAACCCTTAACGTTGACGGTGAGGTCTACGTCCTCGAGCGTCCGGAATATAGCGAAGCCCGCGACAGATTTATCGTGATTGGCGGCGAAGAAATCCCGGTGCTCACATTTGAACAACCCGAGATTGGGTCGCCTATCCGCACCGTGTCCTATGAAGTGTCAGGCGAGACTGTCACACAAACCGGCACGCTCGAGCGTAAGCGCAGTCCTATCTATGAGACGATACTCTTTGCTGCTTTGGCTCTGATCGTTGCTGGCGTTGGCTTTCTGAAGCCGAACATCTCGACCTGTGTGGGCGCGCTGTATGAAAAAGGCGACAAGCGCCGCGATAGTGGTTTCACACTCTACTATGTCGGGATTAATCTCGGGTCGTTCCTTGCGGGATCCTTCTGCGCGCTAGCGGCCGCCTATATCGGCTGGTGGGCGGGGTTTGGCCTTGCAGCGGTCGGCATGCTCGCCGGATTGGTCGTCTTCATTCTCGGGCAAAGCTGGCTTGACGGTACGGCTGAACCGCCAGCGGGCGTTGATCTGAAAACCCCCGTCCTTGCGGGACTGAACCGCGAGTGGCTGGTTTACATCGCAGGGATCGCCTTCGCTGGGGTGGCGTTTGTCCTGCTGCAGTTAGCGAATGTCAAAGTCCCTATCCAGATGCCTTTCCCAGGCGCGGAAGAAAATACAGCGCTCGTGGAATTCCTAATGCATATCCTGTTCGTCACAGTTGTGCTTGGTATCGTGATTTATATGATCACACGGCTTGAGGAAGAAGCCCGAAACGCTATGATCGGCTTGCTCATTTTGACTATCTCGACGGTTTTGTTCTGGGCTCTGTTTGATCAGGGGCCGACCTCTTTGAACTTGTTTGCGGCTGCGCATGTGAACAATGAGGTTGGCGGTGCCCCATTCCCTGCGCCTGTTTTGCAAAACGTGAACCCGGGAACGATTATGTATGTCGCGCCGCTCGTCGCACTCCTCTGGTCATGGCTGGCCAAACGCGGTTGGGAGCCGAATACGTTCGTGAAATTCGGCCTGGGCATGATCCAGATTGGTGCGGGTTTTTATCTGCTAAATCTTGGCATTCAGACGGCCACCCCTGATGCAGAAGGGGCTTTGCGCATCTCGGTTTTGTTTATCTTCGGCATGTATGTGCTGCACACGACGGGCGAAATCTTCCTCTCACCGGTCGGTTTGTCCGCTGTGACGAAACTGTCGGCCCCTCAAATCGTGGGCTTCATGATGGGCTTCTGGTTCCTCGCGTCGTCTTACGCGAACATCATCGCCGCCATAATTGCGCGCGCGACCCAAGTTCCAGAAGGTGCACCCGCTGCGGAAAGCCTGGCGGCTTATAATGCGGTTTATTTACAACTTGGCAGTGCGGCGGTTGGATTGGGCGCAGTGCTTATCGTGCTTAGTCCGTGGCTCGTGAAACTGACGCGACCGGTCGAAGAGCAGGGTGACCCAACCGAAGTCGACGCGTCGGGTCAGCTCGATAAAACGTCGGCGATCTCCTAACCTGCGCCGCCGACCGTCAGGCCGCTCATCTTGAGGGTGGGTTGGCCCACACCGACGGGCACCGATTGCCCGGCTTTGCCGCAGGTGCCGACGCCGTCATCCATCGCAAAATCATTGCCGATCATTGAGACTTGGCTAAGCGCGGTTGGTCCATGGCCGATGAGCGTGGCGTTCTTTACGGGCGCGACAACTTTGCCGTTCTCTACCAGATAGGCCTCGGTACATTGAAACACGAAATTGCCTGAAGTGATGTCGACCTGACCGCCGCCAAAGTCGACAGCCCAGATGCCGCGTTTGATGGAAGCTACAATCTCTTTTGGATCATGCTCACCGGCCATCATGACGGTATTGGTCATACGCGGCATGATCGTGGCGTCATAGGACTCGCGGCGGCCATTGCCGGTTGGCTGCATACCCATGAGCCGCGCATTTTGCCGGTCTTGCATATAGCCTTTCAGGATGCCGTCCTCGATCAGCACGGTGCGGTTGGTTTGCGTGCCCTCATCATCGATGGATAGAGAGCCGCGCCGGGCGTCGATTGTGCCATCATCAATGACGGTTACGCCTTTGGCGGCGACTTGTTCACCGATCCGGCCCGAATAGACGCTTGTGCCTTTGCGATTGAAGTCTCCTTCAAGACCATGACCGACGGCCTCATGCAGCATTACCGCCGGCCAGCCCGGGCCAAGGACGACGTCCATCTCGCCCGCAGGGGCCGGGACGGATTCAAGGTTTACAGAGGCCTTGCGGATTGCGCGCTCTGCCAGCGCTTGCCAGCGTGACGGATTGATCCATTCATCATAGGCGGCGCGGCCACCAGCCCCTGAGGCTGCGGACTCGCGGCGTCCGTCCTGTTCCAGAGTGACCGATATATTCAGTCTGACGAGTGGGCGGATGTCATGAAACGTCTCACCGCCCGGACGAATGATGTCGATTTCATCATGCGTGCCAGCGAGCGATACCGAAACTTGCACTGTGCGTGGGTCCTTGGCGCGGACCCAGGCATCAATCTCTGCCAACAAACCGGTTTTGACAGTAAAGTCCGGCGCTTCGGTTGGATCAATTGGGGAATAGAGGCGGCGATTCGTCGGGCGGGGGCTATCGGCAAGGGTGCCGGAATACCCGCGTTTTGCTTGTCTGGCCGTCTCAGCAGCGCGCTCGATTGCCGCCAGCGAGAGTTCTCCGGAATGGGCATTGCCACTCGCTTCGCCCGCTACGACGCGAAGGCCAAAGCCGCTCGTGGTATCGAAAGAGGCTGATTTCAGCCGACCGTCGTCAAAGACGAAGCTTTCAGAGCGTGAACGCTGTACATAGATGTCGCCATCATCTGCGCCAGTTGCGGCATCACCAAGAAGGCTCGCCGCCTTCTGCGTATCAAAGGGTAGGGAAGTGTGTTTCATAGGACGTATGTGACCGCCTCGCCCTACCTGATCAAGTGGCGGTCACCCGATTATCTTCGATTTATTGCGAAACCTGCTCTACAGAGAAGCGGCTAAGCTGGGCTTCAGCGAGATCCCAGTCTGGCTTCAGCTCAAGTGCTTTCTTGAAGTCGTAGTAGGCACCTTCGACATCACCACTCTGTTCTCGCGCAATCGCGCGATTGTAATAAGCCGCAAACGAATCATTGGTGCCAAGCTCAATCGCCCGGTCCAGTGGAGCGATCGCGGCAACGAAGTCTTTCTGATAAATTCTGGCGGCCCCTTCATTAAGAAAGGCCTCACCGAGATCCGCGTTCAGTCGGAGTGCGGCGGCGTAATCAGAAAGCGCCTCATCATAATCACCGTTACGCATGCGCAGGACGCCGCGATTTACGTAAGTTGCTGCGCGATTCCTTGCTGTCATTGATTCTTCGCGCAGCGCGCGGGTGCAAACTTGATCCGCTGACCGAAACGAGCTGTAGCCGTTCTTTGTCTGGGTATAGCACTCATTTCCGAGACCACTGCCGATTACGAAAACCTGTGCTGAAGCGGTTTGCGCGAGCATCAGCCCCAATGTCGCAGCTCCCAGGCCTTTTAATAGTTTCATAGTGTCCTCCGAGAGATCTTATTTTGTCGATCATAACATAGAGTGTATTTCACGAACAGACTGCGACATTTTATGTGAGATGGTTGCACTGGGTAGACCTGCTGCGTCGATCTATTTATGGCTCATGCAAAATCGGATGGAGTGTTCCTTGCGTTATCTTTTAGCTTTCATAACAGCGATGTGTTCATCCGCTGCCGCGTTTGCCGCTGAACCAACCCCCGGCGCGTTGGGCTTTCAGGAGCCAGCAACCCGTATCATGGAGAGAGTGGAAGGCTTCCATTTTGGCGTTCTGGTCGTGATTACGATCATTTCCGTGTTCGTTCTGGCTCTGCTGATCTGGGTCGCAATTGCCTTTAATCGCAAGGCTAATCCCGAGCCGCGCAAGTTCAGCCACAATACCTTGGTTGAGATCGTTTGGACGGTCGTTCCGGTTATCATCCTGATTGTGATTGCTGCGCCATCCTTCTCTAACTTGTTCTATCAGGAAAATGAGCCCGATCTGGAGGCAATCGCCGAAAGCGGTGATCTTGATGATCCGAATGTTTTCGTTGATGCCGCCGAGCAAGGCTGGATTACAATCAAGGCCCAAGGCAACCAGTGGAACTGGACTTACTTCTACAAAGATATCCTCGACGATGGCGGGTTCCCGCTCGAGTTTGTCTCTAACCCGCTGCATGTCGGTACGTCGATCGATGCGCCTGTGACGGCAGACCGTCCGCGTCTTCTTGCTGTCGACTATCCGATGGTCATCCCGGTAAACCGTTACATCCGCTACGAAACTGCCGCGTCAGATGTTATCCACTCTTGGACCGTGCCGTCCTTTGGCGTGAAGACCGATGCAGTGCCGGGCCGCCTGAATTCCGGTTGGTTCCTCGTGACAAAAGAAGGGACGTTCTACGGCCAGTGTTCAGAGCTGTGCGGTAAGAACCATGCCTATATGCCAATTGAGGTGCGTGTGGTTTCTCAGGAAGCCTATGATCGCTGGGTTGAAATCATGCTGACAGGTGATTTCGATGCTGCGACAGAGTTTGTTCAAACGATTACGCCGGCAGACGATAACGTTCGTCTTGCGATGGCCGAATAGAGGTTAAGGATTAGATCATGCCAATGGATCAAGTCGCCGTCGATCATGGACACGATGCCCACGATCATAAACCTGGTTTCTTTACGCGCTGGTTCTTCTCAACCAACCATAAGGATATTGGGACGCTGTATCTCGTATTCGCGCTGGTTGCAGGAATTATCGGCTACAGCCTCTCGGGTCTAATCCGTTGGGAACTGGCCGAGCCAGGCATTGGTCCACTGACAGGCATGATGGAAGCCCTGTACGGCTCCAGCGGTGATCTTGCGATTGAGCAAGCCAAGAGCTTTTATAATGTGGTGATTACCTATCACGGCCTGATCATGATCTTCTTCATGGTTATGCCAGCCCTGATTGGTGGTTTCGGGAACTGGTTTGTCCCGCTGATGATTGGTGCGCCGGACATGGCGTTCCCGCGCATGAACAATATTTCGTTCTGGCTCACAGTTGGCGGCTTTGTCCTGCTCATCCTATCCATGCTTGTTCCGGGCGGGAACGGCGTAAACGGGTTTGGCGGCGGCTGGGTGCTATATCCGCCATTGTCATCGATGAAAGGCCACTCAGGTCCTGCCATGGATCTTCTGATCTTGTCACTCCACACGATTGGTATCGCCTCCATTCTCGGTGCGATCAATTTCATCGTGACCATTTTGAACATGCGTGCACCGGGTATGACGGTCCACAAGATGCCGCTCTTTGCCTGGTCGATGCTGGTCACAGCCGTTCTCCTGCTGCTGGCGCTGCCTGTGCTTGCGGGCGCCCTGACCATGCTGCTGACAGACCGTAACTTCGGATCGCAGTTCTTCGACCCGAGTGGTGGCGGTGACCCGATCATGTTCCAGCACTTGTTCTGGTTCTTCGGACACCCGGAAGTCTACATCATGATCCTGCCTGCATTCGGCATTATTTCCCATATTGTCTCGACCTTTAGTCGCAAGCCGATCTTCGGGTATCTCGGCATGGCGTATGCGATGGTCTCAATTGGCGCAATCGGCTTCATCGTGTGGGCTCACCACATGTATACAGTCGGCATGCCGTCCGACATGAAGGCTTACTTCGTTGCAGCGACGATGGTTATCGCAGTGCCGACCGGGATCAAGATTTTCTCCTGGATCGCGACCATGTGGGGCGGTTCAATTGCCTTCGAAGTTCCAATGGTCTGGGCGATTGGATTCATCTTCCTGTTCACTGTCGGGGGCGTTACTGGCGTCGTTCTGGCAAATGCGGGCATCGATCACGTTCTGCATGATAGTTATTATGTGGTGGCGCACTTCCACTATGTGCTCTCGCTCGGTGCGGTCTTCGGTCTCTTCGCCGGGTGGTACTATTGGTACGAGAAGATGTTCGGCGTGAAGTACAATAAGACACTCGCCTATGCGCACTTCTGGACCATGTTTGTCGGGTCTAACGTCCTGTTCTTCCCGCAGCACTTCCTCGGGCTGAACGGCATGCCGCGCCGCTACATCGATTATGCAGATGGCTTTGCGATGTGGCATTATTGGTCATCTGTCGGCTATGCGATCACGATGGTAGCGACCCTGATTTTCTTCGTAGGTCTGGTCGAATCTGCGCTGCGTCGTCGCAAGGCTGAAGCAAATCCATGGGGCGAGGGTGCGACCACGCTTGAATGGTCACTGCCTTCACCGCCGCCATTCCACCAGTTCAATGAGCTTCCGGTTGTGAAAACGGAAGGTGGGCACTAGGCCGCCACGCTCTACCTGAACAAGGCGGCCCTTTGCGAAAAGATCGCAAGGGGCCGTTTGTTAATCACCAAGAGGCACTTGCATGAGCCAGATTGAGATCACACCTGAGACCACAATGGTCCGCCCGGGCACGGCGCGTGACTATTTGGAGCTGATGAAGCCGCGGATTATCATGCTTGTGGTGTTCACGGCGATTGTCGGTCTGGTCTGCGCGCAAAGCGTTACCGGGCTGACCATGAACCCGGTCATGGCTGCGGTTGCCGTACTAGCTGTGGCGCTCGGTTCAGGTGCTGCTGGTGCAATTAATATGTGGTACGATGCGGACATTGACGCGGTTATGTCGCGCACAGCGACGCGTCCAATTCCATCCGGTGCGGTCCCCCGGGAAGAAGCGCTAACGCTAGGACTGGTCATGTCGGCGGTTTCCGTCCTGCTGATGTGGATGTCATCGAACGCCGCTGCGGCTCTGCTCCTGGCCATTTCCATCGCTTATTATGGCTGGTTTTACACGATGCTGCTGAAGCGTCGCACGCCGCAAAATATCGTTATTGGCGGCGCAGCCGGGGCTTTTCCACCGGTAATTGGCTGGCTGGCGGTGACGGGGACCACTCCACTTGATGCCTGGATCCTGTTTGCGATTATCTTCTTTTGGACGCCGCCGCATTTCTGGGCATTGAGCCTTGTGGCGCATAAGGAATACGAAAAGGCCGATGTGCCAATGCTGCCGGTTACGCACGGCGCTAAAGCAACGCGTCGCCAGATCTTGTACTATTCGCTCCTGCTGGCGCCGCTAGGTCTGGCGCCGGTCGCAACCGGTTTGGGCGGCTGGATCTATGCCGTCACCGCGAGCCTATTCGGTGCAGTCTTTCTGGGCTTTGCGATAACCGTCCTTAGAAGCCGGGCAGGGGGAGCTGAAGCTGGCGCACCAGAACGCAAGCTCGCGCTTGGAATGTTTGCCTTTTCGATTTTCTATCTGTTCGCGCTTTTTGCCGCCCTTTTGATTGAGCACGGGTTTGGTGCATATTTCGCTATCGGAGGCCAATCGTGACCGTGACGCCCGTTCAGCTGACTGAAGAGCAATTGACCGCGCAGAAACGTCGAAACCGCTGGTTGGCGCTGGCGCTTATCGCCTTTGTTGTTCTGGTTGGAACGACGACCGCGTTGCGGTTGCAGTCAGTCGATTTGAGCAAAAGCGAAGGTCTGTACTTTGACGGCAGTATGGACCCGGGCGCAGGTTCAAGCAGTGAGACAGGTGCAGACAATGAATAACGGAAAACTCGCCATCGGGCTTGTCGCCGTGACCCTTGGTATGCTGGGATTGGCGTTTGCGTCAAAGCCCCTTTACGACACGTTTTGTCGGGTCACAGGCTTCGGCGGGACAACCCGCATTGCTGAGAAGGCCCCGGAGATGGTTTCCGACAGGCTTGTTGATGTGCGGTTTGACGCCAATGTTGCCGATGTGCCTTTGAAGTTCAGGCCTTTGCAGTCGTCTTTCCCAATCCAGCTTGGAGAGCATGGGCTGGCCTTCTATGAGGTCAAAAATGCGTCCGATGTCGATATTGAAGTGATCGCGAGCTACAATGTCACGCCGCATAAGGCTGGCCGGTTTTTTAACAAGCTGGAATGCTTCTGTTTCGAAGAACGTGTGATCAAGGCGGGGGAGACCAAGAAGCTGCCTGTCGTGTTCTTTGTGGACCCGCAAATGGCCGATGAGCGCAATATGAGCGATGTCCGCACAATCACTTTGTCCTATACGTATTTCCAGACAGATGCGTTTCCGGGTGCGGCGAATGTCGCATCTTACGATTGAGGTGTTGCAGGACACACCCGCAACAGTTTAATAGCTCAGAAAATCACGGAACACCGCCTGCTAAGGGGCTTTCATAATGGCTGAAGACGTCAAACACGATTATCACCTTGTCAATCCATCCCCATGGCCACTGATCGGGTCGCTCGCAGTGCTGATCCTCGCGATTGGCGGCGTCGTGTTTATGAAGGGCCTTTTCGGTCTCGAAAAGGGAACCACGTGGGTCATGGGGCTCGGCCTTGCGATGGTCCTTTGGGTCATGGTTGGATGGTGGCGTGAAGTCATCAAAGAGGGCCGCACCGGTGATCACACGCCTGTTGTTGAGATTGGCCTCAAATACGGAATGGTCCTGTTTATCGCCTCGGAAGTCATGTTCTTCGGGGCTTGGTTCTGGAGCTTCTTTGAGTTTGCAATTTTCCATAGCGCGCGTGTCGGTGAGACATTTGATGCGACGAACCCGATTTTTGCTGATGGTTTGAACCGTTTTGCGGAGTGGCCACCGGTTGGCGTCTATACGTTTGACCCGTTCCACCTGCCACTGATGAACACGCTGGTGCTGCTTTTGTCAGGCACCACGGTTACAGCAGCTCACCATGCCTTGCAGCACGGTAAGTATGATAATGCCAAGCTGATGCTATTCATAACGATCGTTCTCGGTGTCGGGTTCACTGGTCTGCAGGTTCTAGAATATACCCAAGCGCAGTTCACTTTTGACGGGACGCTTTATGGCTCCGCCTTCTTCATGGCCACCGGCTTCCACGGCGCGCACGTTGTCATCGGAACAATCTTCCTCGCAGTCTGTCTGATCAGGATTATGGTCGGCAATATGACCGCTAAGAAGCATCTCGGCTTTGAATTTGCTGCCTGGTACTGGCACTTTGTGGACGTTGTCTGGTTGTTCCTGTTCGCCTTTGTTTACGTCATTCCGCATCTGGTGCTGGGGCACTAGGCATTGGACCTGAAGGCAGGAGGCCGAGAGTTTAAGTCATGACGTTTCGGCCAATGCCGGTTCTGACGGTCCTGACGCTTATCAGCCTCGGTATTCTGATCTTGCTGGGAAACTGGCAGTATGATCGCTACACGGAAAAAATGGCACTTTGGCCGCTTGATGAGGTGATAGCTGAGGCGTCTGTCGTCACCGCGACAGTGCTCTATGACGCCGAGCAGAGTGCACAGCAGGTCTATGGCGTTCTCGATGGAGAGCCGGTTTGGCGTCGCTATGTGCCTGCGCGGCTCGAGACCGGTGAGGTCGTGTTTGCGCTTTGGGATGCCACAGGAGGACCAGAGCCGGTTCCGCTAGGGCTGGCCAGTCTGGAGCCTGAATATCGCCGTGAAGCGAATATTCTGACGCGGGAGGTCAATCGCGGCGCTTTTGCCAACACAGATCGGCCTGATGAGAACCTTTGGTACACGATGAACTTGCCGGGAATGTCTGAGCGGCTTGCGTTCGACCCACCAGTCACACGCGTTGTTGAAACGCCCCTGGTGACGGTTCGAAAGGCTGACGACATCTCTCGGTCACGTCGAACGCAAAACCCTTATGCCTTCGAAAAGGTACGCGATCCGCTGCCCCCCCAACGTCACTTTGGGTACGCTTTGACATGGTGGGGGATGGCCATTGGATTGATCGGTGTTTATCTGGCATTCCATCATTCGAGCGGGCGACTGCGATTTCGGAGCTAGTGGCATGAAGTATATTTCTACGCGCGGACAGGCCGAGCCGGTCGATTTTGTCGGAGCCTGTCTGGCCGGTCTTGCCCCGGATGGCGGGCTATATGTTCCGGAAAGCTGGCCGCAGATTACGCCTGCGGCTCCCAGTGAGAGCTATGTCGATGTGGCGACACGTGTCCTATCTGCCTTTGCAGGCGATGCCTTAAGTGAGGCCACGCTGCACGGGCTTTGTGAGCGCGCTTATGCGAGCTTTGCCCACCATAGCGTTGCGCCGCTGGTGCAGGATGGATCGAACAGTTTTGTGATGGAGCTTCATCACGGCCCCACATTGGCGTTCAAGGACGTTGCGATGCAGGTCATCGCCCAGCTCTATGATCACATCCTGGCGGCCCGTGGACAGCGTATGAGTGTGGTCTGCGCGACGTCGGGGGATACGGGCGGCGCAGCCGCGGCGGCCTTTGCAGGTGCGGACAATGTCGATCTTTTTATCCTGCACCCGCATGAGCGCGTATCACCCGTCCAACGACTGTTCATGACGACAACCGGCGCGAGCAATGTACGTAACCTTGCGATTGAGGGGGACTTTGACGCCTGTCAGGCTATGGTCAAAGCGATGTTTGCGGATCGCGGCTTTGCCACAACGGTTGGCTTGTCAGGTGTGAACTCCATCAACTGGGCCCGAATTGCAGCGCAATCTGTTTACTTTGCAACCGCGCAAGCAGCCCTCGGTCCGGAGCGGCCGATCCGCTTTGTAGTGCCAAGCGGCAATATGGGCGATGCGCTCGCAGGCTATGTTGCGGCGCGCTGCGGGATGCTGGCCGGTTTTGAAGCCGTTTGCGCCGTGAATGAGAATCGCACGCTGGCCGCTTTGTTTGAGACGGGGCTGATGCGCCGCATGGACGCCGTTGCGACGCCAAGCCCGGCTATGGATATTTCGGTTCCCAGCAATTTCGAACGTCTTTTGTTTGAAGTCAGCGGCCGCGATGCGAACGCTGTTCGGAGCACATATGAGCGCTACAAGCAGGCGGGCGAAGCGCAGCTTCCTGAATCCATTCGGGGCCCATTGAGCTGCGCAGGCTTTTCGGCCGACTCGGTGACCAATCAAGATACGCTGACCGAAATGCAGCGCTATCTCGATCAGACAGGTACTCTGATCTGCCCGCACACAGCGGTTGGAACGTTCAAGGCGCGCCAGATGCCGGCGTCCGACGCTGTCACAGTGGTCCTGTCAACGGCGCACGCAGCGAAGTTTCCTGAAATCGTTAGTGCGGCGACCGGTCAGGATGCGCCGCTACCCAGCCGCTGCGATGCATTAGCGGGACGGCCTGAGCAGTTTGAAATCGTTCCAGCCGATCTTGACCTGGTGAAACAAATCATCTCGGGCGCGCGGTTACCTGCATGACCGAGACACTGGGCGATTGGAAATGGTCTGTATACGACCAACAGCTTACACTCGAAATCTCTTCCGAAGGTCTCTTCTCGCAACTGGACGGTGTCTGGACACTGCCAGCCTTCAATCTGTTGCTGGATGGCCTGAGCAGTCGACGGCTGATCGAGGCGCTGAATGAGTCAGATCAAAGCGTGGTGTGTGAGCTGAAGCTCGCAGACGGACAAGCCATTCGGTTTGTGGGCGGATTTCTGGACCCACAGTTTGCAAGTGGAATTGTCCTGACAACGGGGCAGCGGCGCGGGAGTGACCCGGAGGTGCCCGGGCCTGCGCTTGTTCCTGTCTATCAGCCGATCTATTCTTTAAACACGCAGCAGATTGTGGGGTTCGAAGCGCTCGCGCGTTGGCCTGAGAGCGATAGGGCGGTTGGTTCGGGCGACGATCAACGGTTCGACGACAAGGCGCTTGCGTCGAACATGCTCATCCTCGCTGCGGACGCCTTGCGGTCATGGCGCGACCTCAAGATGCCGAGTGGCCTGTTTATGCAGGTTAATCTGACGAGCCGAGATCTAGTCGATAGCTCGCTTGTGGACCTCGTATCGGCGCTTATCGCGGGACATGATCTTGATCCCGGTGTGTTGAAACTGGAACTGACTGAACAAGCGGCGCTGCGAGATTCAGAGCAAGCTATGGCGACGGCGAATGCGCTGCGAGAGGCTGGGGCGTCTTTGGTGCTGGACGATTTTGGCTCGGGACACTCATCGTTTCTTTGGCTCGCCGATTTGCAAGCCGATAGTTTAAAAGTGGATGCGGATCTTGTTGCACGGGTTCACAATCCACGCATGCAGACCATTCTGGAGTTGATTTGCCTGCTGGCACGTCGATTAGGTATGAAGGCAACAGCTGAAGGTGTTGAAGACGTTGCGATTCTGCCAATTCTCAGACGACTGGGCTTCGACTATGCGCAAGGATACGCCCTTGGGCATCCCTTGACCGAAGCGGAGACGCACATCCTCTTATCCCAAAAAGTATAGACCGCCTTAGCCGAGGTCGACCTGCAATGACGAGATGGCGTGGACAAAGTTGCTTGGCGCAAGTGACGCTTCGCCGGTCCATCGAATATTCGGGAAGCGCTCCAGAATTTGCCGATAGGCTGCTTCCAGCTGCATGTTCGCGACGCGCTGCCCTAGACAGACGTGAGGCCCGCTACCGAATGCCAGATGCTCTTTTGCGTTTTCGCGGGTAATGTCGAATGTGTCGGGATTTGCGAACTTTGCCGGATCGCGGTTCGCCGCCGGGTAATACATCACGACTTTCTCACCCTGCGCGATGGGTTGTCCGCCGAGGACGGTGTCTTCGGTCACCGTCCGCCGCATATAGGTGACGGGGCTAACCATGCGGATCGCCTCGTGCACGAAATTGGGGAAAAGGTCAGAGTTTGCTTTCAGCTTCTCGCGCAGCTCGGGAAACTCGGTCAGCAGCTTCATCGTTCCGCTGAGAGAATTGCGGGTGGTGTCATTGCCCGCAAAGATGATCAGCAGCCATGATCCGTCCAGGAATTCCGGTGAAAGCAATTCGCCATCAATGCGGACATTCGCAATGGCACTCAGCAGGTCATTCTGTGGATCGTCGCGGCGTTTGGTCAGCAGATCGCGGCCATAGTCGAACATGGCCTGAATCTCGTTCATGAAGGTCATAATCGCTTCCGGGTCGAGATTCCCAAGCCCTTCTTGCTGGGCCTGATACTGGGCATTTTCAAGATAATGCATCCAGTGGACAAGCTTCGGCCGGTCAGCTTCTGGAACGCCGAGGATTTCGCACAAGGTGAAAAGTGGTAGCTCGGCGGAGAACATCTCCACCATGTCGACAACTGGCCCGGCCTGCTCCATGGCATCAAGACGCTCTTTCACGAACATGTCGACTTTCTTTCGGAGCTCGGCAACAAAGCCAGCACGGAAGAACTCCATATGCTCCATGCGCAAAGGGGTATGATACGGACGATCAAGGCAGATTAGCGTGTTTAAGGAGGCGTTGTGGAGCAGTGGGTGGCGCGGTGCATCCTCGGGGCCATAGCTGATCAGAATGCCACCTTTCTGCGAGGAATATATTTGGGGATCGAGTTCGACTTTTTTGATAAGCTCATAAGAGGTTAGCGCCCAGAAACCGGCACCATACTCTTCTGGATGCCAAAGGATCGGGGCTTCTGAACGCATTTTTGAGAAGGCGTCGAATGTATAGCCATTGTGACTGGAGAAGACTTCCGGATCAGTCAGATTAACCGGCGGTTTGAGAGAGAAGACAGGTGAATTGGCCGGATCTCCCGGCGCGCGTTCTACCTGATACGTCTCGCTGACATTTTGCAGGCCCATTGATTCGCTCCCTAGTCACTTTTATCTGGACGTAAGTTACTCCTGCGGCGGGGCTTGTGAACCCGTGACCTGACGTGAGCGCGTTGCGGTTTTGGTTGGGGAAGGTGCTGTTGGTCGACTTTTTCCGACAGTTCACTGCGTAACAGGTTCGGAGGAACTTCCTCGACAGCACCGGGCCTCAGATCGTCGAGTTCGAACGGCCCATACTGAGTTCTGATCAAGCGATTGACCTTCAAACCGAGGTGCTCAAGCGCTTTTCGAACTTCCCGGTTCTTGCCTTCCTTCAACTCGACATCAATCCAGTTATTGGTGCCGGTCTCGCGGTCGAGCGTGGCGACGATAGAGGCAAATCGGGTTCCGTCGCCAATCATCACGCCATCTTTCAGCGTATCGAGTTGTTCCTGAGTGATTTTGCCATGCGCCCGCGCCCTGTAGTGGCGTGTCAATCCTGTGCTTGGCAGTTCAAGCGAGCGAGCAAGACCGCCATCATTGGTAAGAAGAAGCAGCCCCTCTGTGGTAAGGTCCAGTCGGCCGATAGTGATGGTACGTGGCAGGCTTTTCGGGAGTTCCTCAAAGATCGTGCGCCGTCCTTCAGGATCGCTGGTCGTTGTGATGAGGCCGGATGGCTTGTGATAACGCCAGACGCGGACCTGATCGGTCTTTACCACCGGTTTGTTATGGACGCGAATATCCTCAACGCCCGTGACCTTGAAGGCGGGAGTGGTGAGAACCCGCCCATCCACGCGAATTTCCCGACGCTCAATCATTGCTTCGATCTCACGGCGCGACGCGATGCCTGCGCGCGCGAGATATTTGGCAATTCGTTCGCCTTCGCTCCAGTCGGCTTCTGCGCTAAGCCCTCTCGACTTTACAGGTGGTTTGCGACGCCTTTGCGCGGGTCTTCGCTTTGGTCGGCGGGGCGTCTCACGACGGTCCGTCATAGGCTGATCCTTTGAACTTAAAGGACCAGTTGAAGGACCGGCGCGGCAATAGCAAGGCCAAGTGACAATTCAAGCGGGATCCATACTGGGATAAGCCCGCTTTCCCGGTTCTCATCCTTGTCCATCAGCAAGGACAGAAAGCGGCCAAAGCCAGCCCCAATCCAGGCCATGGCGACCGGCATAATGGCGAAGATCTTGAACTCGAGGCGCAGCATAGGCTGTAGCAGGATTACCAGCGCCGTAATGTGCAGCATCAACAACAGACCGCCATAGGTTGCTCGAAACTCGGAAAATCCGCCCGGCTTGTCGGGATCTGGATCAGCAACCAACCGAACAACGCCAGCAGCCCACTTTGGCGCGTAAAGGCTGCCAAAGCCAAGCAGGGCGCAAAACCCCAGGGCAATTGCGGAAATCAGGTCGGTAACTGGTGGCATGGTCGGCTCCTCATCGGAATAGAGCTAGAGCCTTCTGCGCGGTTGTGAAGAGCTAGGTGATGCCTGCAGCCTTCCAGGCTTCTTTGGGCCAGCGGCGGTGTTGCCAGAACCATTGTTCTGGATTGGCCCGAACTTCGGCTTCGACCATCCCGGTGATTGTCTCAACACAGGTCGTGAGGTCGTCATCGATATTGCCTGTGGAGGGGGGATAGAATGGGGCGTGAAACGTGACAGTAAAACGCGCGGGAGCTGTCCGCCGCGTCGTTACGAATACGATTGGAGAGCCATACTTCATGGCGAGCCGCGAGGGCCCCGGCGCGGTCATGGCGTCATGACCGAAGAACTCCATTGGCAGTCCCTCATTGAATTTCTGATCATTCATCAAAGCAATTGCGCGCTTTTCGCGCAGGGCGCGCATCAACATTCTGGTGCCAAGCCCTTTTGGGGCGAGTGTGCCGATTCCATAGTCCTGACGGACCTTGCTCAAGCGTCGGTCAATGTGCGGATTGTTGAGCGCACGATAGGTTACGAGACAATCGACAGGGCGATTGCAGATCGCGGCGGCCATCACCTCAAAATTAGCGAAATGCCCCGAGACAAGCACCAGGCCTTTGTTCGCTGCCATGGCCGCATCGAGATGTTCACCGCCCACGATTTTTACCCGATCACCATTGTATGGGTCGAGGCTGGGTAGGTGCGGTAACTCCCCGGCGGTGCGACCGACACTCTCCCAGGATGCCATGGCAATTCGTTCGCGCTCTGGCTCTGGCATGTCCGGAAAGGCAAGCTTCAGGTTTCGCAGAACCGTTTTGTGTTGTGACATGCGCGGGCCGATTTTCTTGAACAGCCAGCCGACAAAGTCAGACGCACGATCAGGCGACAGGGCTTTCATCGGGCCCCAGTAGACCAAATCCCAGGCGAGCGTCTCCAACCGCCATAGAACGCGCTGCCAGCATGTGGAGCGATTATCGATATCCTTTGGCCGGATATATGTATCGTTAGAGGGTTTGGCGGTCATGTCTGCGAGGTCATTATCGAAGCGAGCAGATTATCCAGCTTGGTCGTATCTTCAAAGACCGCTTCAACAGGCAGGGTCAGGATATCGCGGCGATCATCGGGCGACAATCGAACAAAGTCCTTCTCTGTTGTGATCAGTTGGGCCCCATGATCTTCAGCGAGCTTGCTTAGATATGTCAGATCACCTGGCCGATAGACATGATGGTCAGGGAAGGGGACGGCATCAAGCAGATCAACTCCGATATCGGTAAGCGTATCGAAGAGCTTCTCAGGCCGCCCTATACCGGCAAAGGCAACGTAGGGCTGGGCGGGTGGCGTGGAGATGGCTGTGATTTTGGCACGCAGGATTGGCAGTGACGTCCCTGACAAAGCTTCGGGGGCGGGGTCGTCGCCAACGAGTATGATCGCATCCGCGCGTTTCAGACCCGCAGGGACGGGCTCGCGCAACGGGCCTTTCGGAATGACGTGGCCGTTGCCGAACTTGGCTGCCGTATCAATCACGATCAGCGAAAGGTCCTTGGCGAGCCCCGGGTTCTGAAACCCGTCATCCATGACAATGATCTCAACTCCGGCCTCTGACATGGCCTGCCCAGCAAGACCGCGATCTGCTCCGATCCAGCTTTCCCCATCCTGAGCGAGCATAAGGGGTTCGTCCCCAACATCTGTGCTGGTATGCGTGTTTGGATTAACTTGCAGTGGGCCTTTCAAGCGTCCGCCATAACCGCGAGAGAGGGTTGCGACGCGTTGTTCTGTTTGCTCTCTAAGACGCTTACGCAGCGCAGCGACGATTGGGCTTTTGCCAACCCCGCCAGCGGTCAGATTACCAACGCAGATCACCTTTGCCGTAACGCGCTTCGGTGTTGTTGAGGCGATTTTGCGCGCTGTGACAGCGGCATAGAGCCACGAAAGCGGGGTCAGCAGAGTTCGCGTCAGCGGAGCCGCCGCCCGAGACCAGGCATCAAGGTCTGCCGCCCAGAACTTTGGTTCCCTCATAGCTCAAGCCCTCGGCCTTTAAAAAGCTGGGCCAGTTCCGAAACGGTCTGTTGCATAACACCGAACTGTCCGCCTTTCAGATCAGCTAAAACGCTCGGTGAGGGCGGCACTCCTGGATAGGCCGAAACAAGGCTTGCGGCATCGTCAACGATCGTCAGGGCGTCTCGGCCCATGAGCTGTTGTGCAAGATCTTCAATATTGAACAGGCTTGGTCCTGTAATCACAGGTTTGCCCAGTCGAAGGGGCTCAAGAAAGTTATGACCGCCGACCCCCGGTGCATGGCCGCCGCCGAGATAAACGCTATCTGCCAGACGATACCAGAGGCCCATCTCGCCCATTGTGTCCGCGAGTAGGATATCCGTATCCGGCGGAATGGTCTCGACCTGACTTCGACGGGCCACTTTCAGGTTTGAACAGGTCAGGATGCCTTCGACGGCATCCCCACGTTCAGGGTGGCGTGGGGCGACAATCAGGAATGGTCGCTGTGACATCTGCAACAAGGCATCGAGAACGATAGCCTCTTCTCCTGGATGAGTTGATGCGGCGACCCAGACCTCTCTCTCTCCAATCTGCGCGGACAGCTCTGATAGCTCTGCAGGGTCTGCATCAGGTGGGGGCAGGGCGGTTTTCAGATTGCCGATGCAAGGCACATCCCTCTTTGCCAGAATAGAGAGGCCTGAAGCCGTTTTCTTGTCACTGGCCAGAATGAGATCGAAAGTGTTCAAAACGGTTTCTGCGGTCTTCGGCCAGCGGCTCCATCCGCGCAGTGAGCGCTCTGTCAGTCGAGCAGAGACAAGGGCGACCGGTATCTGCTGTGACTGTAGCTGCATAAGCAGATTTGGCCAGATATCACTTTCCGCGAAGACCGCTCCGCTTGGCGACCAATGCTGAACAAATCGCCTGGCGACCGATTGTGTGTCTATGGGCGCCATTTGCTGGATGATGTTCCGATCTCTGAGGATCGGAACACGCTCGACTTCAGCCACTATGCGCCGCGCGCCTGTTTGGGTCTGACAGGTCATCAGCAAGCTCAAACTCTGATTCCCAGCAATGAGTTGCTTTGCGAGCTGAAGCTGCAGAAGGCTCTCGCCAACGCTTGCCCCATGTAGCCAGATCAGATCACCTGCAGGTCTTTGCGGAAGGGTTCGCGCCAGCCGTTCGTTTACGCGGTTTTGGTCTTCTTTGCCCGATGCAGCGCGGCGACGAAAGATCCAGCCAGCAAATGGTGAGATCAGCGTCGTTCCAAAGCGATATAGCAAGAGGCCGAGTTTCATAAGCAGCCTTATACGACCTTCAGATCATACAGCCACTGCTCATCTTCAGCATTCAGTTCTCGTGAGAACAGAGTCAAATTTTTGGAATGTCCGCGTTGGTCGCCTTACTTCAGGATCAACGTTGATGTGGACGGCGCCGCAACGCTCTCTTTTTTCGAATCAGTATCAGGCTGTTCCGAAAGCCCCATCCAGCTGATGATGACAGCCACAAACACATCTCTTAGCACTACCAATAGTTCGAGCATCTCAAGACCCCTTCACAACATATGAAGTCATAGTCGTTACGATTGTAATAGGAAAGACCTATACAGCCCATAGTTTATAAAAAAATGGAAAGATTTGCTGCTCATTCGACCGAATCCGAGGCATGTTGCCTTATCAAGCGGTAGAAGGTGAACATGCATGCAACTTGATGTCGAGCATCTACTTGAGATGGCGGGCGGGGATCCCGAGCTTGCCGACGAGGTTCTGGATATCTTTCGCAACCAGGCCGACATTTGGGGGAAGATGCTGGATGCTGAGCAACCACCGCAGGTTTGGGCAGATGCCGCTCACACTTTGAAAGGGTCTGCGCTTAGCATTGGCGCGCATGAGTTTGCGGAGCTTTGCAAGTCCGCAGAGACGCTTGGTAGGTCTGACAAGCCGGATCGTATGGAAGCCATTGTTCTGCTCGCCGATGTCAAGACCGGCTTGTCGGACACAATCGACGCGTGCGCGAAAGCAAGTTATGAATTGTCCAAGCCGGGTTTGAGAGAATCAAAGGATCGAAACTCATAGGCGATGGAGCGATCGATCAGGGTGCGCCAAACGGGCTCGGCAATCGCTGGGGAGAGGCCCTGCCGTTCAGCTTCAGCGACGACCTTTGAGACAACATCCTCAATCCGCGGGCGATCGTGCACAGCATCGCGCTTTCCTTTGATGCGTGCAGCAGCATCCATGAAACTCTGGCGTTCTGCCATCAGAGAGACGAGCAAGCGATCCAGGCGATCTATTTCCCGGCGCACATCCGTCATGGTTTGAGCCGTTTCAGCGGTACAGGTCGGTTCAGATTTCGTCGTTGTCTTCATAAGAGTGCTCACTCGCCATCTCATACATATATATCCGCGCAGCGCCATTGGCATGTGGTGCGGCGACGCGGGCCATGTCTTTGTGCGCAACCGGGCCTGAACGTTTATCGCTCATTATAGGTTGGAATGCGTGCCTGCATGGTTGAAGATTGAGCTGCCTTTAGCTCCGTTAGGACCGCTTCGACGGCTGGATCGGACAAAACATCATTCAGTTTGCCCAGGGCCTGCAAGTCACTTGCGGACGAAACCAGCGATGGGCCGCCGATCGTGATGCCCTCCGGTGCCAGTGGATAAAACAGAATGCGGACGTCTGTTTCGGCCTCAATTTCAGAGAGCTCCTTGGCTTTGGCGATTGCCGTGCTGATGCCGCCAAGTTGATCGACCAGACCATTCTCGAATGCATCCTGACCGCTCCACACACGCCCACGGGCGCGCTCGTGTGTGTCTTCGATTGACATTTTCCGACCTTCCGCGACCACTTCTACAAAGCGATCATAGCCGCGCTTCAGAAACTCGCCATAAAGCTGGCGCTGTTCTGGTGTAAACGGGGCCGTTGTACTGACAGCGCCTGTGAACTCACCACCAATAAGGATCGACTTTGCGTTCACGCCAATTCTCGCCAGACCTTCGGAAATTCCGATTTTACCCCCCACTATTCCGATTGAGCCGGTAATCGTTGAGCGGTTGGCCACGATCCACTCGGCAGCGGCGGCGGCATAGTATCCGCCGGAAGCCGCAGTGGAGGCCATTGAGACCACGACAGGCTTGTTATACTCGTCCTGAACGCGTTTGACGGCTCCCCAGATTTGATCGGAGGCAGCTGGTGATCCGCCAGGACTATCGATTCGAAAAACAATGGCGGAGACGCTCTCATCCTGTCCCGCATCGAGCAGAGCCCCTGCAATCGTATCAGAGGCGAACCCCTGACCTTCACTTAACAGACTGCCACCTGAGCTGCCTGTAACCACAGCCCCTTGTGCCCCGACAACAGCGATTGTTGGTGCACCAAATGCAGGCTCCGGTGCCTTGTAACTTCCTATATAGGTCAATTCGGCCGTTTCACCGGCACGCTCAAGCGCAGCGCCGCGAGCATCTTCGGGCCATCCGGTCTCTTGTGCGAGATCATTAGCGATCATCACTTCCGCGCTCAGAGGGCCCGATTCGAGCGTTGTTCTTACGAATTCGACGGAAAGCGCTCTATCCTCAGCGATGTCTGACAGTGCCGCTTCCCAGAGGCCGGACGCAAGCGCTGTGAGAGATTCCCGATGCGGCTCGGTATAGTCTGTCTCAATATATGTGCTTGCGGCACTTTTATACTCATAGAAGCCCTGGATATCCGGTGTAACGCCGAGATTGTCGAACAGGCCGCGTAGGAACATCGTCTCGAAGCCGACACCGGTTGCGATAAGGTCTGCTCCAGGTTGGATCCAGATCTCATCAGCGGACGCGATCGAGCGATAGGCCGAGGGGCCGCCGCCATACGATCCCTGAATGTGAGCGACGACAAATTTATCCGCGTCCTGAAATGCCTTCAGCGCGTCGCGCAACTCTTCGGATCGAGCCGAGCCGACACCGAACTCGCTGCCCCTAATGAAGATGCCTTCCACGCGCTCATCTTCAGCCGCCCCTTCGATCTTCAGGATCGTATCAATGAAGCTCTCAGGCGTCCCGAGCAAAACGTTGAGGCCAGAGGTCGGGGCCTGGTCTGGCAGTGCTGTGCGCAGGTCGAGTTCCAGAACCATTGAGTCGGCGAGAGGCGCAGGGCGACTGACATTTGCTGCGAAACCGGAGAGTAAAAGACCGCCAGCAAAAACCAGCAGTAGCGTACCCAGGACGACGCCGAGGATTGCACTGCCCGTGGCGATAAAGAAGGTCTTCATAGACGATACTCCAAAAAAAGCGGTCTTATCGGATAACGATATGGGGTTTGTGGTTGGAATTGTCAAAACCTCATCGCTTTGGAGCTATATTATGAAGCGGGTAGGACGCGGCAAACACAGCACAATCGAACAACTGCTATAAGATGAAGCAGTTGCGATTTGGGTGTTGCAAGGCGACCGGGGATTAGCTATGTCCGCCGATCAGTTGGGGTGTCGCCAAGTGGTAAGGCACCGGTTTTTGGTATCGGCATTCCCAGGTTCGAATCCTGGCACCCCAGCCACATCACTTTCGCGCGAATTATGACCACCAATTGCGCGTGGTCCGAGCATCAACTGTAATATTATTTCAAATTTGCCTTGCATCTGCCTCAATTGTGAATGAAAGTTTGACAAGGTGTCATCCATTTTGCAGAGGTTCTATCTGTCTGCAATGAGATGGCAGTTCGAAAGAAGACCTGTCTTGCGGGAAAGAGAAAGCGGAAAACGCTTCGGAAATATTTGGGGTCATAGTGGGTCCGCACCCACGCTTCCCTTCGACTTTCCAGACGTGTGTGTGTCTGGATCGCAGTGGAGCCGTCGAACATTTCCCGTTCGGCGCTTCTAAAAGTTTTTCGCGTCACCAGCCAAAGGGATTGGGGCGCACCATTCGGAGAGTGAGAGGCAGACTTCATGAAGAGAGTTCTGACACCGGCTCGCGGAGCGATCATTGCCGCCACATTTATTGGCATGACGCTTCCAGCCCAAGCGCAAGGCCAAGTCGGTCGTATGATCGACACAGGCGAGCAGGCGACACGCCGTGCTGAACAAACACAGGTACGGATCAACCAGCTTGACGACGAGCGTTCTGATATGGTTGCTGAATTCCGGACGCTGCTGCAACGCAAGCAGGCTGCAGAATTGTATGCACGCCAGCAGGAAAAAGTGGTTGAATCGCAACGTCGCGAGCTTGAGTCGCTAACCGACCAGCTTGGTCGCGTTGACGAGATTACGGCTCAGACCGTCCCGATGCTGCAGGACATGATCGCAGATCTGGAAACCTTTATTCAAGCCGATTTGCCGTTCAAACTTGAAGAGCGAACGGACCGGATTGAGACACTTAAAACGGCCATGGCTAGCGCAGATGTTCCCATTGTTGAGCAGTATCGCCTGATCATCGAAGCTTATAAGTCCGAGATGGAGTATGGTCGAACGGTTTCAACCTGGCCTGAAACGATCGACATTAGCGGCAATGACGTGACCGTTGACATGTTCCTCTATGGGCGTGTCGCACTCGTTTATATGTCACCAGATCGCCGTTATGCTGCACGTTACGATCGCGCTACGGGCGAGTGGGTCGACGTTGAGAACCGTTTCAAGGAAGACGTTTCCAAAGCGATCCGTATCGCGAAGGGAACGACGACACCGGGCGTGCTCTACGCGCCTGCAACCAAGCTGTCTGTGCAGTAACGCAGATCTGATTTTTTGAGGCATATAGCAATGAAACTTATGACAAAATCCCTCAAGGCGCTTGGTGCAGCTGCGGTCCTCGCAGGCTCTACAATCGCCTTTTCCGCCCCCGCCACCGCGCAGGAAGTTTCGCTGAGTGAAATTCTCCGACTGGTCGAAGCGGACTCAACAGAACTTTCCGCGACAGACCGCGAGCGGGTTGCGCAATTCCAGCGCGAAGTTGATGCTCAGACGGCAGAAATGGAAACAGCGCGCGGTGAACTACGTGCGGCTGAGGCCGTTGGTGCGCGTCTTGGCAACGAGTTTGACAATAACGAAGCTGAGCTGTCTGCGCTTTCTGCAGAGCTTGAGCAGCAAGCCGGTGATTTCGGTGAGCTGCTCGGTCAGTTCCGCACGGCGGCTGGTGAAACGATGCCAATCATCGATTCGTCACTTGCCAACTTTAACTATCCGGGCCGAACAGAGCAGCTTTCTACAGTGGCTCAGGCGCGCACGCTTCCAACACGTGCTGACCTCGACTCACTGCCAAAAGCCATGCTGCGCGAAATGATCGCCCAGTCTGAGGTGAAGGCCTTTACAACTGAAGTCTCTGGCGTGGGGTCTGAGGGTGAAGTTGCCGAAGTTGAAGTGATGCGTGTCGGCGTGTTTACCGCTGCGACGACAGATGGCGCTCGCTTTATCGAAACCATCACTGACAATACGGACGAACCTTATCTGCGCGTGCTTAAGGCGCAGCCTGCTGGCAAGTTCCGCTCCGCGATGAACAGCCTGATCTCAGCGGGTGAGGGCGACACGATTACAGTGCCGTTTGACCCAAGTAAGGGTGACCTCTTCGCGATTGAGGGTGAGAAACCAACCCTGCAGCAGCGGATTGGACAAGGCGGCGCCGTTGGTGCGGTTATCCTGGTCCTTCTGGCCATCGGTCTGGTATTTGCTCTGTTCAAGATCGTAACGCTCTTCCTGATGGGCGGCGCGATGCGCAGCACGGCGAAGACCAAGCAGGCCGGCGACGGTAACCCGCTCGCACGTGTCTTCGAAGCTTACGAAACAAACCGCAATGCCGATCTCGAAACACTTGAACTCAAGCTGGACGAACAAATCCTGCGCGAATCACCAAAAATCGAGCGGTTCAACGATGTCGTCAAAGTTCTGGCTGCGGTCGCACCGCTGCTGGGTCTGCTCGGTACGGTTATCGGTATGATCATTACCTTTACCGCGATTACAAACTTCGGTGCCGGTGATCCGAAACTGATGGCGGGCGGTATTTCAACGGCGCTTATGACCACGGTTCTTGGTCTGGTGGCTGCGATTCCATTGCTTCTGCTTCACGCTGTTGCGGCCTCTATGGCACGTGGCAACCAGCAGGTGCTGGATGAGCAGGCAGCTGGCCTGGTGGCTGAGCGTGCAGAGCGTAGCGGAGCGTCGGCGTAAGCCGGCCTCCTGAGAGGAGTTCCCATGCTGGGATTATCCGATCTTCAGGAGTTTTTGACGCGAGGCGGCCCCGTGCTGCTGGCGATCATGGCGGCCACATTTGTGATGTGGGCCCTGATTCTGGAGCGGTTGTTTTACTTCCGCCTCGCTCATAAATCCTACGCAGATGAGGCTTTGTCAGAGTGGCGTTCGCGCTCTGATCGGAAGTCTACCTTCGCGCACTGGATCAAGGACAAGCTGGTCTCTGAAGTTCGTCAGAGAGCACAGGCCAATGTCGGGTTTACCAAGGCGCTAGTCGCTCTGGCACCGCTGCTTGGTTTGCTTGGCACTGTGACCGGGATGGTGACCGTATTTGACTATATGGCCATTACCGACGGTGCGGACGCCAAAGCCATGTCGCGCGGCGTCTCTCAGGCGACGATTCCGACAATGGCGGGTATGGTCGCCTCCATTTCAGGTATTCTGTTTACCTCCGGCATGGACCGTAAGGTTAGCCGTCTGGTGCAGCAGCTTGAAGATGAAATGGAGATCGGCTGATGCGTGGAAGAACGACGAGACCTGCCGAAGAGGCTGATGTCGACCTGACACCTATGTTGGACGTTGTCTTCATCCTGCTGATCTTCTTCATCGTGACTTCGACCTTTATTCAGGAAAAGGCACTTGGCATTGAGCCACCGCCGCCACCTGCGCCGCCGCAACAGCAGCAGCAACAGGTTCCTGCAATCCTGGTCTTTGTTGGTGAGGATAACCTGATCACGGTGAACGGGCGCTATACCGATATTGGTGGTGTGCGGGCGAATATGGAGCGTTTGCGGGCCGAAAACCCTGAGAGTGCTTTGATTATTCAAGCCCATCCGCGTGCCAATAGTGGCACGATCATTCGGATTAGAGACGAAGCATATAATGCACAGATGGAACGCGTAAACGTGATCCAGAGCGCAGACGATTAGGAGGACAACATGGCTAGACGCAACAAAGTCTCAGCTGGCGGTGACAGTGCCGAAGATGATGTCAACCTGACACCAATGCTCGATGTGGTTTTCATCTTGCTGATCTTCTTCATCGTTACGGCCCAGTTCATTCGTGAGCCTGGCGTGGACGTTCAACGGCAGACCGTCGACAATCTGAACGCTCAGAACCCTCTGGGTATTCTCATTGCGGTCGATGATGAGAGCAATATCTGGATGAATAAGCAGGAAGTGACGCTGCAAGAGGTTGGCTTCAATATTCGCGAATTGCGCGAAGCCAATCCCAAGGGGCGCCTGGTTCTGCAGGTTGATCAAGATGCGGAAGCTGGGGTCATGATTGATCTCATTGAGATCGTAAACAAGGAAGACGGACTGAACCTGGTCCCGATTTCTGTTCTGGAAGAATAGGAGACCTGAAATGTTTGCCAGTTCACCCATTCGCCTTGGTGTTGGTATTCCACTTGCGGCGATTGTGACATTTGCCCTGTTCCGGATCATGCAGGTCCTGATCAGCCAGCCTTTCGTTGAACCGGAAGTTGAGCCGGGTCGCGTGATTGAGCGGATTACGCCGTCTGAACAGGATCAGCAGGTCAATCGCCGCGCGCGTGCAAAGCCACGTCGGTTGAATTCGGCCGACAAGCCGCCTCCGCCACCAAAGCTGTCGACGACCAAATCTCAAATCGATCTGCCAACCCCGACAATTCAGGGCGCTGCGCCGACCGAGCTGCAATTTGATCGTCTGCAATCTCTGGCGATCGATCCTGTGGCGATTTCCGATCGTGATGCACAGCCGATCCGTCCACCAGCGCCATCTTATCCAAACCGCGCTGCAGAGCGTGGAACGGAAGGGTCATGTGATGTGCGGTTTGATGTTGATACACGTGGTAAGCCCTACAATGTTGAGGCCACCTGCACCGATAACATCTTCAAACGCGAGGCTGAGCGCGCTGTGAGCCGTGTTGAATTCGCACCGAAGATTATTCGGGGACAACCTGCCGAACGCCGGAACGTGGTCTATCCACTCGAGTTTAAACTCGCCGATTAGGCCAACGCTTTGAATGTGAATCAATGGAAGGGGGAGCCTGGCGCTTCCCCTTTTTTACGGCTCGAGTCTCATATTGTAATTATATGACATTCTCCTTGCCCTTTGGGGCGATATGTCATATTATTGCATATCGATAGACAGGAGGAGAGAGCCATGACGGGACGAGAACACAGTGCGGGGAAGGGGGACTTTGGGCTTCTGAGTAGGCAATCGCAGCGCTGGGTAACTGATTCGGCAAAACGGTTTGCGATCGTTGGTATACCGGCCGCATTCACCACATTCGCGCTCTTTCTGGGGATGACGGTAGCAATTGAGACTGACGGGTATACAGCCCCCGAAGTGGAGCCGAGAGAGTTGATCAAAATCGCTCTCCCCAAGGAGATTCACGAAACGATTTTCACGAGAGATCCTGCGCCAGTTCGTCAGGAAACGGTACAGCCGCCTGCCTTGCCCAAGCAGCGCCCGATTTCGACCGCAACAACACTCCCACTGGATTATACGGACTGGCTACCAAGCACGGACCTTAATCCTGACATCGTTAAAACTGTGGTTCAGACCCCAGCGGCAATTGGAGAGCGGATCGCGCAACCGATCGCGCCCCCCATCGTGGTTTACCCCCCACGGGCAATTGATCGCGGAATTGAGGGCACGTGCGAAGTTATGTTTGATGTTTCATTGCAAGGGCAGCCCTTCAATGTGAAGCCTGCATGCACGGATCGTGTGTTCGAACGTGAAGCGAAACGGGCTATTGAGAAGGTCTCTTTCATGCCCCATATCAGAGATGGTCAGCCGGTTGAAAGGCGGGCTGTCGTCTATCCGATTGAGTTCAAATTGGACGATGGGTGAATTGAAGTGAGTTCTGTGTTAAAAAACTCGGTAATATTCCCGCGAAGCGCTTGAAAATACCGATGAGTTCCGTTTGATAAACGAAACCGCCACGAGGCGGAAAGGAGTGAGACGAAATGATGATCAATCGTATGTTCAGAGGCATGGCCGCCTCCGCCGCCGTTCTTGCGATATCCGCCGGTGCGGCTGTCGGGCAAGCCTGCACGGAAACCCAGTTCACGTCGAAGAATGCCGAATTCTATTTGAAGGCTGAAACCGAACTTCTGGCCAATAAGAATGCTCAGGCTGCGTTGGGCTTTCTCAATCAACTTCGCAATCAGGAAATGAACTGTTACGAAGAAGGTGCGGCTCTGCGTCTTGGCGCTGCGATCAAGATTGAGGCGAAGGATTATGCTGGCGCTGTTTCCGATCTCGAGACGGCCCTTAATCGCGGTTTCATCCCGCAGGCTGAGCACAAGACAACTTACTACAATATTTCGCAGATTTATCTGAATACTGAGAACCTGCCGAAGGCGCTTGAGTATTTTGATAAGTGGCTGGCGGCTGGCGGGTCTCCGGATCGCGATACAAAATGGCAGTTGGCGGTGATAAACCAGAAACTGGAGCGCAACACAGAGTCGCTGCGTTGGGCGGAAGAGGTCTTCGCAGAAGATGGTCCTAATGCAGATCGTCAGGTCTATGACTTCCTGATCTACCTCTATGACGATACCAATCAGTTGGCCAAGAAGGCCCAATTGCTTGAGCAATTATTGGCGAAAAACCCGAATGAGCGAATGCTCTGGGATGCGATTTCGGGCGACTATTTCCGCGCCAATGAAGATCGCAAAGCCTTTGAAGTCCAGAAAGCCATGTACCTTGGCGGCATTCTTCAAACCGAAGATGAAATCATGCGGATCGTGAACTTCTACAACACGTTCAATGCGCCTTATCAGGCGGCGAAAATCCTGAACAAGGAAATGAATCAGGGTCGCATCAACAAGACCTATGAGAAAATGGAATTGCTGGCGAACCTCTATCAGGTAGCGCGAGAGTACAAACGCGCGATACCGGTGATTGAAGAAGCAGCGCAAATCAGTCCGAATGGTGAAATGTATGAGCGTCTTGGTCGGTCCTACATCGAGCTGAAGGAATGGGCCAATGCAGAAGAAGCGCTGACCAATGCGATCAACAAGGGTGGATTGAAAGACCGTGCTCTTGCCTGGGTCTTGATTGGGCAGTCACGCTATGAGCGTGAGGACCGTGCCGGGGCACGCGAAGCGTTCCGTCAGGCAAATAGCCGCGCAGGCCGTGGTTGGATCGACTTTATGGCGTCGGAAGACGCAACAGAGGTCGCTTTAGTCCTGTTTGAAGCCCGTAGCCTTGTGCAGGATCTGCAGACCGAGAAAAAGCGGTGTGACGATATCAAAGTCCTCGGCGGTGAGCCGACAGAGGCGTGCCAGACGGTTGAAGCACGTGTGGAAGAGGCGATTGCCGCCCTGGCGGAGCTTGAAGGCACAACCTAAATCCTGCCAAATCAGATTTGAAAGCCCCGGAGCGCTTGGCGTTTTGGGGCTTTTGCATATATGCCGCTTGCACATTTGGCTAAGCCGTGAAACTCAAAGTTATGATCGATTTAAGTGTTAAAACGCGTGAAGATCACGCGCTGTGTGAGCATATTGCTGACCTCGAAGCATCGATGCAAAACCGCACCCTCAATTGGGCGCGGATCAATACAGGCAGCTGGAACACAGAGGGGCTCACCGAACTTGCGCCAAAGCTTGCAGATGCTTTCAGTGCTTTGGACGCCGACACAGTTCTGAACCCGACCAAGCCTTTTGAGATCGTCAACAGCAATGGGAGTGTGGACGAGTTTCAGACCGGCCCCATCATCAATGTTACGGCGCGTCCGGAGGCGTCGGTGCAAATCATAATGAGCGGCCATTATGACACGGTCTTCCCACCTGGCACGTTTGAAGACATCAAGGAAATTGAGCCGGGACGGCTGAACGGTCCGGGCTTGGCGGATATGAAGGGCGGTCTGTCTGTCTTGCTTGGCGCGCTAAGAGCGTTTGAAGCTGGCCCTCTGAAAGACAAATTGGGTTACAAGATTGTGATGACGCCGGATGAAGAGACCGGGAACTTTGCGAGTGCGCCAGCGCTCACTGAGGCGGCGCAATCCGGAGCGCTTGTCGGCATGACGTATGAGCCGTGCATGGATACAGGTGCGATGTCTGGCGGCAGGAAAGGATCGGCGGTTTTCGATATCGTTCTGCATGGCCGTTCTGCGCATGCCGGCCGGGCGAAGGCCGATGGACGAAGCGCTGTTGAAGCGGCCGCACACTTGGTTGTCGGGCTTGAGGCGCTGAATGACGCCTATGAGGGCGTAACGTTCAATGTCGGTGCCATTGATGGCGGCGGCGCGGTAAATATCGTTCCAGATCTTGCGGTTATCAGGTTTGGCGCACGCGCCCCGGACGCAGAGGCAGCAGCCTGGGCGACCACGCAAGTGAAGCGCTTGTTCGAGGCCGCAACAGCTAGAGAAGGCATAACGGGCCATTTGCATGGCGGGTTCTACCGCCCGCCAAAGCCAAGAAATGACGCACAGCAAGCCCTTTTCGACGCCGTCGCTCAAACCGGAGAAGCGATCGGTCTAAAACTTGAGTTTGTTGACACTGGCGGAGTTTGCGAAGGCAATAACATCTTCGCTGCAGGCGTACCCAATGTCGATACGCTGGGCGTGATGGGCGGGCGCATACACTCGAGCGAGGAATACGTCTTGATGTCCAGTTTTGTCGAGCGCGCTCAACTCTCCGGCTTGCTTTTGAACCGGTTGGCGGATGGGCGGATTGATGCCAGGAAGATCAAGGCCTTGATGGGATGACAGCGCCCCAACCTTATGTAATGCGCCCGGCCCAACTGTCCGACTTTGAGGTCCTGATGCATATGGCTGTTGAGTCTGGGGCCGGCTTCACATCACTTCCTGTAGATGAAGAGATTTTGCGCGAGCGATTACAGAAGTCCGTCGATTCCTTTGCCGGGCGGTTAGATCAGCCGGAGTTCGGTAAGTATCTGATGATGCTGGAACATAGCGAAACGGGCGATATCGGCGGTTGCAGCGCCGTCAAAGCGGGCGTCGGGATCAAGTCGCCCTTTTTCAACTATCGCATCATCAAGCTTTCGCAGGCCAGTCAGGCGGCTTCACGCCGCTTCGATCTGGATGCGTTGATCCTGACGAACGAGTTTGCCGGCTTTACAGAAGTGGGCACGCTTTTCCTGCGTGAGAGCCATCGCGGCACGGGGGTCGGGCGGCTGGTAGCCCAGTCACGTTATCTGCTGATGGCGTCCCGACCTGACTGGTTTGGCGAAATGGTTCTGGCTGAACTGCGCGGCGTGGTCGATCAAAACGGCGAAACACCTTTCTGGAACTGTTTGGGCAAATTGTTTTTCAGGATGTCTTTTCCGGATGCGGACTATTTATCTGCGACCACGGATAATCAGTTCATTCTGGACCTGATGCCGAAATATCCGATCTATATCGATCTTTTGCCGCCTGAGGCGCGCGAAGTGATCGGGCGCTGCCATTCTGATGGTGTGCCCGCATCGAAACTTCTGGAATGGGAAGGCTTTCGGTTCGACAGTGTCGTCGACATCTTTGATGGAGGGCCGATGATGGTCTCGCCAGCGAAAATGGTGCGCACCATCCGCGAGAGCAAAGTCTACACTTTGCAGGTTGGAGAGGCGAACGACGTCACTGGCCTCGCCGCGCGCCTCGAACTTGATGGGTTCAGGGCGACACAGATCGCGGGAGCCCTTCAGGACGAGCATACTTTTGTGACATCTGTAGATATTCTGGAACGCTTGAAGCTTAAGCCGGGTGATCAGGCACGTATTTGGTTGAGGAGTTAGGCATGGCGCGGGGCGTCTATATCAAAGGGCAATGGCGCGATGGTGACGGTGATTGGTTTGAGAAGATCAACCCGGCCACAGGCGAGACAAGCTGGGAAGGCTCAGCGGCCAGCGCCGATCAGGTGAATGAAGCGATTGACGTGGCGCATACTGCGCAGCGCGATTGGGCACATACACCGCAACATACACGCACACAGGTCCTTGAGCGTTATGCCGACGAGATTGCCGCACGTAGTGAGCAGATCGCAGATGCGATCAGTTCCGATATGGGTAAAACGCGGTGGGAGTCACTCGCAGAGGCCGGTGCGATGAAGGCGAAGGTCGCCGTCTCCATTCAGGCGCAGGTCGAGCGCGCCGGTGTTAAGCGCTCTGACGCAGCTTTTGGATCCACGCATCTGGTTCACAGGCCGCATGGGGTCATGGCGGTGCTGGGCCCATTCAACTTTCCCGGCCACTTGCCGAACGGACACATTGTACCGGCACTGCTGGCGGGAAATGCCTGCGTGTTCAAGCCGTCTGAGCTAGCTCCATCGGTTGCCGAGATTATGGCAGACGCGTTTGCGGCGGCAGGCTTGCCCGAAGGGCTGCTCAGTGCCGTCCATGGCGGACGTGAGACCGGCGCGGCGCTTCTTGACGGCGATATTAATGGTCTGCTCTTTACCGGCTCGGCCCAAACTGGCCTGCACTTTCACAAGCATTTTGCAGGCCGCCCGGATATTATTCTGGCGCTCGAAATGGGTGGCAATAATCCCCTGATTGTCTGGGATCCTGCAGATGTCGATGCGGCTGCTGATATTGCGGCGCAGTCGGCCTTTCTGACCACGGGCCAGCGATGCTCCTGCGCCCGGCGCGTCATCTTGCCAAAGGGCGGGTGGGGCGATCAGGTGGTTGAGGCAATTGTTGCGCGGGCACGTAAGCTGAAAATTGGCTCTGCTGATGAGGAAGACGCGTTTATGGGGCCTTTGGTCAGCGCTGAGGCGGCTGAGAAGGCGACTGACTTCCAGATGATGCTTTCAAAGTCTGGCGGCCAGTCACTGCGGCGATTGAAACGCCTCGAGCGGGGTGGGGGCTTTGTTTCCGCTGGCGTCATCGATGTCACAGAGGCTCAGAATGTTCCCGATGATGAGTTGTTCGGGCCGTTGATGCAGATCATTCGGGTCAGCAGCTTCGATGAGGCCGTTCTACGCGCGAATGATACTCGATTTGGCCTTTCGGCAGGTTTAGTCAGCGACGATGAGGCTCTGTGGCTGCGTGCCCATTCTGAGTTGAAGGCGGGCATTCTGAACCGTAATCGCCCAACCGCGGGCGCGGGTGGCGCGATGCCATTTGGCGGTCCGGGTTTGTCAGGGAATTTTCGTCCTGGCGCGTATTATGCAGCAGACTATTGTGCCTGGCCCCAGGCTAGCCAGGTTTCAGATGAGGCAACACGACTAGGCGCGGTTGGATTTCCGAGTTAGGGGAGCTTCAGCTTCGCCCTGAGCGGGTCGAGACGCGAAGCTGACGGTTTTATTCGGATCGCAACAGATCCTTCGGCACGCACAGATCAGGGCGAACAATGTCTGGATCAGAAACACTGGAAGTGAACTTCGATGGGCTGATTGGCCCAAGTCATAACTATGCCGGTATGTCAGATGGCAATCTGGCAAGCGCGCGCAATGCCGGAGATGTTTCCAACCCACGTGAGGCGGCCTTGCAAGGGCTGGAAAAGATGCGCCTGTTGGTGAAAGCCGGATTGGGGCAGGGCGTATTGCCGCCGCTACCACGGCCGAATTTCGATCTATTGGTGGCCGCAGGATTTCATGGCAGCGATGCCGACATACTTGAGGCCGCGGGACGTGCCAACCCGCGCTTGCTTAAAGCGGCTTATAGCGCCAGCTCAATGTGGGCTGCGAACGCAGCAACAGTATCGCCTGCGCCGGACACAATAGATCAGCGTCTGCATCTGACCCCGGCCAATTTGTCCACCATGCTGCATCGAAGCACTGAATATCCAGACACAACGGCAAGCTTGCTCGCCATCTTTGGAGATCCGGATCAGTTTGCCGTTCACAGCGCTTTGCCGACGCATGAGAGCTTCTCTGACGAAGGCGCCGCCAATCATGTGCGTCTTAGCGCGTCACATGGCTCTGAGGGCGTCGAGCTGTTCGTGCATGGCCGTGATACTGATACCAAATCGACTGAATTCCCGGCGCGCCAGACGCGGCTGGCATGCGAGAGTTTGGCCCGCAGTCATGGCTTGCGAGACCAAAGAACGGTGCATGCCTTGCAATCCCCCATCGCGATTGATGGCGGTGCATTTCACAACGATGTTGTCTGTGTGGGTACACTAGATACGTTATTTTTCCACGAATATGCGTTTGCAAATTCTGACGATGTGATCGCACGGCTGAAGCGTGCGTCGGAGGGATTGTTCGAGCTACAAACCGTTATGGTCCCGAACGCCGCTGTCCCGCTCGCCGATGCAGTATCGTCCTATCTGTTCAATTCACAGCTGTTGCAGTGGCCAGGGGAAGACCGGCTTGTACTGCTCGCCCCAACCGAGACGCGCGATACCGAGACTGCCCACGCGTATTGCGAAGAGATGGTTGCCAGCAATGGGCCGATTGGCCGGGTTGAGTATGTGGATGTACGTCAATCCATGCGCAATGGCGGTGGTCCGGCATGTCTGCGTCTGCGTGTTGTGATGACTGCGGCGCAGCAGGACGCCTGCCATCAATCGGTGCTTCTGGATGAAGACAGAATTGACCGGCTGCAGGCCATCGTGCGGCAAACTTACCGCGACCGTGTATCGGCAGAAGATCTGATTGATCTTGAGTTCGCCAATGAATGCCGGATCGCCCGCGAAGCTGTGCTTGAAGAGCTCGATTTGCTGGAGCTTGCCTAGACATGGCTCGGTTTGATTTTGATATCCAAGCGACTCAAGGTGCGGCGCGCACGGGTGTTCTCAAAACGCCGCGCGGGGATATTCGCACGCCCGCCTTTATGCCGGTGGGCACGGCTGCGACCGTCAAGGCGCTGTATATGGACCAGGTGGCAGATGCTGGCGCGGACATTATTCTTGGCAATACGTATCACCTCATGCTGCGCCCCGGCGCGGAACGCGTGAAGCGACTGGGGGGATTACACGCCTTTGCGAAGTGGAAAGGGCCAATCCTGACCGATTCCGGTGGCTTCCAGGTCTGGTCGCTCAGCCAACTTCGTAAAATGGATGCTGAAGGCGTGACCTTCCGTAGTCATCTGGATGGGAGCGAGTATCGTCTGACGTCGGCACGATCCATTGAGATTCAGGCCGACTTATTAGGGGCAGATATCTCGATGCAGCTGGACGAATGTACGGACTGGCCGTGTTCAAGGGACGAAGCTGCCCGGTCCATGCAGCTCTCTTTGAATTGGGGGCAGCGCTCTCTCGAAGCTTTCGGTGATCGCGAACGCCAGACGCTATTCGGTATTATCCAGGGCTCGACCTATGGCGATTTGCGCCGGGAATCAGCGGAAGCGGTCTCGGCCCAAGGCTTTGGCGGTATAGCGATCGGAGGTCTTGCAGTGGGGGAAGGGCATGATGCGATGTGCGAGACGCTGGACCTGACCATGCCGTACATTCCTGCGGGCTCTCCGCGCTATGTTATGGGTGTGGGCAAGCCAATCGACCTGGTAGAAGCGGTGGCGCGCGGTGTGGACATGTTTGATTGTGTGCTGCCAACACGGACTGGACGTCACGGTCAGGCCTGGACCTGGGATGGCCCGATCAATCTCAAGAATGCCAAATTTGCCGAGGATCTCTCGCCGGTGGATGAGCGCGTAAACTGTGTCGCCAGTCAGGACTATTCCAGAGCCTATCTGCATCACTTGATCCGTTCAGGAGAGTATCTGGGGTCAATGGTTCTGACCTGGCACAATACGGTGTTCTTTCAGGACCTCATGGCGAGGATACGCGCTGCTATCGCAGACGGGACGTTTACCGCGCTTCGGACTGAGCTGAGTGCGCGCTGGGCCAGCACAAAATCCAAGCCAAAGGCCGACCTTACTGCCTGAAGACGACCTTCGGTTCTTGCTCTTGCAGCGGTGCAGGGGCGGCTGCGCCCTCGCATCCATTGGCAAGCCCAACGCCTTTCAGGAAGGTCCGACGATGCGATCCACGCTCATAGGCGCTCAGGACTTTTTTCCTATGTCTGTTTGCGCCTGAGAGCGACCTGACGAAGCCGCGATACGGGATCAATCCAGATGTTCCAGACGCCAGCGCATCGAGTAAGGCTGTCGAAGCCCCATCGGCGGCGCGATTCTCAAATTTATCCTTCTCTGGAGGCGGCACATCCCAGTCGCGACCGAGCAGCGCGTTCAGAGACTCAACCTCGGCGGCAATCGCTTCACAGCTGATTCCGGCATCACGTGAGTAGGGGGTCTTGATGGCCTTCAACTGTTCCGGGATTTTGTCACGGCGCAAATTAAGGTCATCCAAAGGCGCGGTAACGGCCTTCTCAGCCCCGCTTTCGACATTGCTTATGGCGCGATCCGTAGCGCTGGGATCATCATCAGGTGTGCTTGTACAGGCCACCAAAGCAGCCGCTAACATAGTGTATGAAATTCGTCGTATAACCATGACAAGACTGAAATCCACTGCGTGTAAAAGATCAAGTGTGCGGCAAGCCGTCATCTGCTGCAAAAAGCGTTGACCTGTGAAACCGCTTCAACTATTCGACCCGTTCGGATGCGCCCATAGCTCAGTTGGTAGAGCAACTGACTTTTAATCAGTAGGTCATAGGTTCGAATCCTATTGGGCGTACCAAACACCAATCCCAACCGCAGTTTGCGGTTTTGTTCCCACTTATGAGCTTGATTGTACTACACATCTCCGCCTCACCATTATTTCCCATAATGATGATTATCGAATAATTGGAATGAGGAACTTGGTCCATGCATTGGCCGGTATGACGTGTAGACGGCTCTCATGATGGTCACCGCAAAATGCGCTGCTGGACCTGCAGTCTCTATTGATTGCTTCAGCGCCCCCTACTCCCCCACAAAAAAGCCCGCCTCTTTTGAAGCGGGCTTTTGATTGGGTTGGAGCGTTTGGGCTCCTGGAGCTTTAGCTGAGCTACCGCTCAATCTCTGACCAAGGTCAGACCGGCTATGCTTTCACGCTGGCCACGACGCCGGCGCCGACGGTGCGCCCGCCTTCGCGGATCGCAAAGCGCAGGCCCTGGTCCATGGCGATCGGCTGGATCAGCTCAACGTCCATTTTCACATTGTCGCCCGGCAGAACCATTTCCTTGTCCTTTGGCAGGGACACAACACCGGTCACATCCGTTGTCCGGAAGTAGAACTGAGGACGATAATTGGTGAAGAATGGCGTGTGACGGCCTCCCTCTTCCTTGGTCAGGATGTAAGCCTCAGCTTCGAACGTGGTGTGCGGCGTGATTGAGCCTGGTGCACACAGAAC
>JBCBZD010000012.1:0-102729 GCA_039815485.1 Pseudomonadota bacterium
CTATGCCGACGGGACCATCCGCTGGCACCGGGCCAGCGATGGGGCAGAGTTGCTCGCCCTGTTCATCCACCTGCCAGATGGCCCGAAAGACACCGCGCCTGAAAACCGCGACTGGATCCTCTGGACGCCGGAGGGCTATTATACTGCCTCCTCGGAGCGCGCTGAAGACCTGATCGGCTGGCACGTCAATCGCGGCCCGGATGAAGCAGCAGACTTCTACCCCGCCGAAACCTTCGCAGAAACCTTCCGCCGCAAGGACAAGGTCGCTGCGGCTCTGGACGGCGTGTGAACGGCTTAAATCCGCCGCTCTGATCGTTCGCGAAAGGCGCTGTCTCAATCGCCGCAGACAAAGGCGCTAGGCGGGGCGGGCCCGCGTCGCTATATGGCGAGGATGACACCACGCGATAAAATCCGAAACTTCTCTATTGTTGCCCATATTGACCATGGCAAGTCGACACTCGCAGACCGGCTGATCCAGCAGACCGGCACGCTGACCGAGCGCGAAATGTCCGAGCAGGTGCTCGACAATATGGACATTGAGAAAGAGCGCGGCATCACCATCAAGGCGCAGACCGTCCGGCTCGACTACACAGCCCGCGACGGCGAGACCTATGCGCTTAACCTGATGGACACGCCGGGACATGTCGATTTTTCCTATGAGGTCTCGCGCTGTCTCGCCGCCTGTGAGGGCTCCCTTCTGGTCGTTGACGCCTCGCAAGGGGTTGAGGCCCAGACCCTCGCCAATGTCTATCAGGCGATTGAGCAGGACCATGAAATCGTGCCGGTGCTGAACAAGATCGACCTGCCAGCCGCAGATGTCGTCGCGGTGGCCGAGCAGATTGAGGATGTGATCGGCCTTGATGCCTCAGACGCGGTGCAGATCTCCGCCAAGACCGGCCTTGGCATTGAGGACGTGCTCGAAGCCATCGTCCAGCGCTTGCCCGCCCCGTCGACAGGCGAGGTCGACAAGCCGCTCAAGGCGTCGCTCGTCGATGCCTATTACGATCCGTATCTCGGCGTTGTCGTCATCGTTCGCGTCTTTGATGGCGTGATGAAAAAGAAACAAAAGATCAAGATGATGAAGACCGGCGCGACCTATGAGCTCGACAAGGTCGGCACGTTTCGACCCAAACCGACCGATACCGACGCGCTTGGCCCCGGCGAGGTCGGCTTCTTCGTTGCTTCGATCAAAGAGGTGGCCGACTGCGCCATCGGGGACACGATCACGACCGAAAAGAATGGCACGACCGAGGCGCTGCCCGGCTATAAGGACGTCCAGCCGGTTGTGTTCTGCGGTCTCTTCCCGATGGATGCCGGTGACTTTGACGACCTGCGCGCCGCAATGGGAAAACTGCGTCTGAATGATGCAAGTTTTACCTGGGAAATGGAAACCAGCGCCGCGCTTGGCATGGGTTTTCGCTGCGGCTTCCTCGGGCTGCTCCATCTTGAGATCATTCAGGAACGCCTCAGCCGCGAGTTCGACCTTGACCTGATCGCAACGGCACCCTCTGTGGTCTATGAGATGACCATGACGGACGGCGAAGAGATCGAGCTGCACAACCCGGCCGATATGCCGGACGTCGTAAAGATCGCTGAGGTCCGTGAGCCGTGGATCAAGGCCACCATCTACACCCCGGACGAGTATCTCGGCTCCATCCTGAAACTCTGTCAGGACCGGCGCGGCATTCAGACTGAGCTCTCCTATGTCGGCGGCCGCGCTATGCTGCAATACGAGCTGCCGCTCAACGAGGTCGTGTTTGATTTCTATGACCGCCTGAAATCGATCTCACGCGGCTATGCGAGCTTTGATTATGAGATTGTTGGCCACCGGGCCGAGAATCTCGTGAAGATGAATATTCTGGTCAATGACGAACCGGTCGACGCGCTCGCCATGCTGGTCCACCGTGACCGCGCTGAAAGCCGCGGACGGCAGATGTGCGAACGTCTGAAAGACCTGATTCCGCGCCAGATGTTCAAGATCCCGGTTCAGGCCGCGATTGGTGGCCGCATCATCGCCCGCGAAACCATCTCTGCCCTGCGCAAGGATGTCACCGCAAAATGCTATGGCGGCGACGCGACCCGTAAGAAAAAGCTGCTGGAAAAGCAGAAAAAGGGCAAACAACGCATGCGCCAGTTCGGCAAGGTCGAAATTCCGCAAGAAGCCTTCGTGGCGGCCCTTAGGATGGATGGGGATTGATCTTCGGTTGCTTCGCAAAAATTTGATCCAGTGGATCAAAGTTAGAGGATCAATGTCGCGGCAGTGGTTGTCGCTTTCAAGAAATAGACTCCAGAGATATCAGCTCAGCGTCTTACTTGGGTGATCGTGGGCCGCTTGCCACTTAAGGGCTCACGATTGTGCATAAGACCTTTGTTGTCAGCATATTCGGTTCGGAAAACGAAAGGCCACATTGCCAGTGAATATTGCCAACTCTAAGACCACCGTTAAACCGAGTCTCTTTTTAGGAACGCACAATGGCTTTTGAATTTTCCCAGTCATCACTTGAGCTGCAGAACCGATTAAATGCGTTCATGGATGAGCATATTTATCCAAATGAGCATGCTTATGCCGAGCAATTGGCAGGCGCCGACAACCGGTACGCGCCGCTGCCGCTCATGGATACGCTGAAAGAGAAGGCAAAAGCTGCGGGATTATGGAACTTGTTCGTACCGCCAGAGTTTGGCGAATACGCTGCCCATGGCGGGCTCAGTAATGTCGACTATATGCCGCTAGCGGAAATCATGGGACGGGTGATCTGGTCACCTGAAGTCTTCAATTGCAATGCGCCCGACACCGGGAATATGGAAGTCTTCATGAAGTATGCGACCAATGCGCAGCGGGAAACTTGGCTGAGGCCCCTGCTCGCGGGTGAAATTCGGTCTTCCTATGCCATGACCGAGCCGCAAGTTGCCTCCAGTGATGCGACCAATATTGAGCTTTCAATCAAGCAAGAGGGCGATGAGTGGGTCCTGAATGGTCGCAAATGGTTCATCACCGGAGCCATGTATGAGCGGACCAAGATCTTTATCGTTATGGGGAAATCTGATCCGGATAATCCAAACCGACATAAACAACAAACCCAAGTCCTCGTTCCAAAAGGAACACCGGGCTTGAAGATTATCCGTCCACTGACGACGTTTGGCTATGATGACGCGCCGATAGGTCATGCAGAGCTTCGCTTCGAGAATGTTCGTGTGCCGCTTGAGAATGTCTTGCTTGGAGAAGGTCGCGGTTTCGAGATTGCGCAAGGCCGCCTTGGACCTGGTCGTATGCACCATTGTATGCGCCTTATCGGTTGTGCGCAGCGGGCACTTGAGTTGGCCTGTAAGCGCGTAAGCAATCGAGAGACGTTTGGCCGCCCGCTCGCCAAGCACCAATCAGTGCGTGAAGAGATCGCTAGATGCTTCTCTGAAATTGAGATGGCGCGCCTGCTTGTCTTGAAAACCTGCGAAAAGATGGATGAGAATGGCGCGCAAGCCTCGCGCGATTACATCGCCGCGACCAAGACTTCCGTGCCGATAATGGTGCAAAATATTATCGACCGGTGCATGCAGATGCATGGGGCCGGAGGGTTCACTGAAGACTACCCACTTGCGGAAGCCTTCAACTATGCGCGCTGGTGTCGCCAAGCCGATGGTCCGGACCAGGTCCACCTCATGTCACTTGGAAAGCAGGTTATTGAGCGCTACGCGTGACTTTCGTCATTTGTCCATGGGCGGCTTGTTTAGGACGCTTTGCGACATCGGCCCAGAGACTATCTTGGGGCCAATGGTGGACATCGAAACGGTATTCGCCAGTGTCTTAGTTGAGGCGAAATCAAACTGCTCGTTCTTTCCGATCATCGTTTGTTCAACGCGTCATGAAACCACGATCTCTCAAGAACTTAATCGTCTCGGTTGTAAATCCTGTATCGGGCCCTTCAAACATCCAAAATTCGCGACCGCTTGGAAGAGTAAGGACACGTTCGTCAAAATCATAACCGTGCCCGCTCTCTTTAAGTACGATGACCTGCACATCTCTCCCTGTTTTGGCAAGAGCTTCGATATTTTCTCCGACGGGAACGATTGGGTCTTTGGCCCCGAACACGGCGAGGTAAGGCAGGTCGCCGAGACTCTGCAAAAACGAAGTTGGATCGTAACTGAACCGCCTTAGCCATAGGTTCGGTACGTCTTCAAGCGTGCTGGGAATGTCATCACCCCCAAAGCCTTGATCAAGCCAGCCCTCCGCTTCTGCAGCACGCCTTATAGGGTCAAGCTTCGCGAATGCCTCATCGTCCGTCAGCGATGTGTTGACAATAATCCGCGAGACTTCGGCCAAGACCTCTTGTTGATCTTTGGAGAGCCCGACGGCTTCTCCATAAGTCGCGGCGGAGCTGATTTGTTGTTGAATGATGGATGTCGAAGGTCCAATCCACGTAATTAGGAATGCAGCTTCGACAGCATCTATGCGTTCGCGTTGCTGTTCAGCAGCTGCTTGGATCGTCCAGGCGCCGGCGGATTCACCAAAGAATCCGACCCGCTGGGCATCAACTCTAGGATGCGCCGCCAAGTGTTCAAATGCTGCAATCGCATCGTCAGTGAGTTGCTCGAATCTGAATGTCGCGCAATCTCCCTCGGATTTACCGGCACCGCGCTTGTCAAAGGTCAAAACCGCGATGCCATATTTCGCAAAGAACCGTGCTCTGCCATTCAGACGCGAGGCACATCCTCTGCCGCGCACCATGACCATCCCCCCGATCTGATCGCCAAACTCAGGCAGTGTGAGCGATGCAGAGATTGCCTTGCCGTCTTGGGATGTAAAACTGGTCTCGGTCGTTGATACGAGCGATCTCGGTGGCGCGGGGGAGCGTTTCAAGTGAATCTGGCGTCCGTCGTCGCCAACCGTACCGATTAACTGTTCAAACCTGGGCTCAAGTTCCAAGACAGCATCGCCCGCTAAGAGGTCTTCGATAATCAGACCGTTCTGGGTCGTTCGGACGCTCTCGAAGCTTGACGGATTATAGAAATACCAATCGGGAAAAACGGTTCGCGCCTGATAGTCCTCGCCGGCTTCATCAATTTGTATTTCGACTGGTAGCACGGAACCATCCTTGATGATCGCGCCGGTCCAATATCCGGTTGGGTCAAATGAGTCTGGTGTCTCAGCGTTGGTATTGAAGCCCTGTATGAGCATCGTAACCAACAAGAGTAGTATACCTAGTCTCATACCGTTTCTCCCCGTTGACATAATTCAACTAAGCACAGACGCAGAAACCGACACAAGGTCCAACGCTCTTCTATGTCCAGTCTGAGAAATTCCAAAAGCGTGCGTCTGCTAGGTGTGACCATCACTTCCGCAACCGAATGAGTTGAGCGTCCATCTTTGGGCGCTTTCCGCCGCTCAATCCAATGTCCTTGGTGGAGCGCGTTTTAGCCACCCAGAAATTCGATGCACACGGCACTGCGACGGTCTATTTCAGTCGTAGGTGGTCTGAAAAACCTCACTTTCCTTTTCCTCTGCTGACCAACGCCCGCGGGCGAGGCTCCAGGCAGCGGATATTGAATTTGATGTATTTTCAATGCTATCATTTCGCTTCCGTTGGGGGGATCATATTCGGGTATCGGAACAACCTCGATCTGGCTTGTTCCGGGTGCTTGCAAAGTGACGTGGGATTGTCCCGACTGTTAAACTCGGCTGATCTTGGATCCGTGCCGTCCGATTGGAGAGAGAAAAATGACAAAAAAGCTCGGTTTTTTGACCAGATCACATGTCCTTCGCCGACATATGAAGATTTCTGCGTCGATCGCTGTTCCCCTCCTTCTGATTGCGACCGCATGCAGTGGCGAAGGCGGACCGAACGCGGACCTCGATGAAACAGAAACAATTGAAGCTGTGATCGATGAAGGCACTCTGCCGAGTGCAGAAACGGATGCCATTGGAGCGTCCGTAGGCGACGCCGCCTCAGACGATGTCCTCGCAGACGGCGTCCCGCCGTGTCCCTATCTGGATGATGCCGGCGCAGCTGCTATTCTCCCGGCTTCAGGCGAACCTGAAAGAGACGGGTCGAAAGACCATTATTGTGGATGGCGTTTCAGCGATGGACTGTCGGTCAGAATTGACTTGTTTGACCTTGAAAAAACGCTTGCCGAAGAAGCGGTCTCACCGCCGCTTGCGCCACAATCACCGGAGCCGGGGCCTGGAGAGAATGCTGCACTGACCATGGGCCTGTTCGCCCAGTCAGAACCCAGAGGCTTCCGGTTTGATTATCCGCCCCGGCGTGTGCAGATCACGGCCGTCGGAAGTGGCGTCACCCCGAATGTAGACGGCCTGCGGGACGCCGCCTTCACCGTCGCTGAACGTCTCGAAGCGTTGGGGGAATAAGACAGTCAGGCTCAGTCGTTCTCAGTGAAAGATTATCGCCAAATGCGCGTTAAACGCCCTGGCCACTGACTTGGGGCGACTTACGCGGCTCGCTATGGCGTGGGAAACTGGTTTTCGCGGATGACCTCAATCCGACCCAATGCGCGCGCGCTTCATACTCTCGTGCATGTCTCTTGGCCCGAACTTCCTCGACTTCGCACAAAGCCAGGGTGATCTCTTGATCGCACGGGTCGTGTCGCGGGACGATTTGCAGCTGGCGCCGGTCAGTCTATCCAAAGCGGCTGCGGCCCGGTTGAAGCGCGGTATCCGGGCGCTGGAGGCCTATTTGCGCCGGGTGTTACTCTGTCTCGCGCTGGCGATAGAGCCCGATCTGGAGCCAGATAACCGCCCGCGAAACCCACGCGCCTGCAAGCCGAATCTCAACCAACGGCCAGGCTTCAACGTCTTGGGCCACCCGCTTGATTGTCCGGATCTCTCGCATCTTGTCCGCGGGTTCTGGGCTGATCCGAAACCCAATCCACTACGCGGTGAACCCGTCCTCGCGGCGCCTCTGGTCGCAAGGCTCAATGCCCTGAAAACCCTGCTCGAAGCGCCAGCCGAGCGCGCCAAACGTCTCGCTTTTTACCTCGCCCGACGCCGCCCCGGGCCACTTCTCGCGCCGGGAAGGAACGCAGATGTTCCACGCCGCTGGGGCACCGAACTCTCAATGCTCTACGAGGGCATGGTAGAGACCATACGCAGACTAAGCCAGGCACGTCCGCCGCCGCTTGACCCGGTTCCGCTAATGCCGCCGCGCATAAGGATGCTCTAGCTGTCATCCCGGAATTTTCGCGCGCGGAAATATCCGGGACCTAGACTCTCAGCGGCACAAGGTCCCGGCTCCAGGCCGGGATGACAAGAACTCAAATCCACCTAATCCTTAATTCGTGGCTCGCGGGCCATGAAGCCGAACAGGTATGCGCCAACCTTGCGCATCTGGATCTCTTCTGAGCCTTCGGTGATGCGATAACGGCGGTGGTGGCGATAGATGTGCTCGAACGGTTTGTGGCGGGAATAACCGATACCGCCATGAACCTGCATCGCCCGGTCAGCCGCTTCGCAGCAGAGGCGGTTGCCCCAATAATTGCACATGGAGACCTTGTCGGAGAGTTTGTACTCAATCTCCTTATGGTCCATCCGGTCCATTTCCCAGGCCGTTTTACGGATCAGAAGGCGCAGCATTTCGATCTGGGTCGCCAGCTCGATCAGCGGCCACTGGATCGCCTGATTGGTCGCGAGTGGTTTGCCAAACGGCTTGCGATTCCGGGCATATTCGACGCTTTCATTCAGGCAGAAAACGGCGGCACCGAGCGAGCTGGCGGCCTGACGAATCCGGTTCTGGTGGACAAAACTCTGACCCAGTCTCAGGCCATAGCCGATCTGACCCCAATATGAATCCTCCGGTACCCAGACATCCGTGAACGAAACGCGCGGATGATCGGTCGGCATGTTGAACGTCCAGAGATATTCCTCGACTTTCAAACCGGGCGTATCGGTCGGGACGATGAAACAGGTAATCCCGGCCGCATCGCCATCCTTGCCGCTGGTGCGCGCGAAAGTCATGCAATGTGTCGCGATATGCATTCCCGTCGTCCACATTTTCTCGCCATTGATCAGCCAGCCAGGCTGGTCGTCTTTTTCATGCGGCACAGCGACCGTATCCATATGTGTCGCGTCAGAGCCGTGCTCAGGTTCGGTCAGGCCAAAGGCGGTGATCATCTTTTTGTTCAGCAGCGCATCGGAATCGCGCGCGAACTGTTCCGGACTCGCAAACTCCTTGAACAGCTGAACGAAGGGATTGTTGCCAACCACCGAATGCTCATTCTGAAGATCATTGAAAAGCCCGAGCCCTTTGGCGGCCAGGTGCTCGCGAATGATCGCCATATCGAGCTGGCTGCCTTCGCGGCCGCCAAGCTCCTTTGGCCAGGAATAGCGATAGAAACCAGCCTCATCCGCCAGTCGGTTGGCTTCACGGAGTAGATCTTCCCACTCCTCGCGTGGAATGCCGTCATTGTCCCAGTCGGTTCGAGCATGCTCGCGGCGATGATCAAAGAAGCGTTGATTATCGTCCTTGTTCTGAAGCGGCATGATCTTGTCTTCGATGAAGGCATCCAGCTCATCGAGAAAGACTTGTGTTTCTTTTGGGACATCGAAATCCATAGCGCATTCTTCCTCCAGATCGGTGAACCTGTCCGGTTCATCTCCACGTGTTATGAGTGTAGTATGGATCGCTCTTGACCCATGTCCATCGGCAACGCAGCGTCAGCCTGATCGCATTCTTGGAGCAGGCTTGTCTTGTATGGCCCGTATTGCGATACAATCTATTGAATAGACGCGACAATAAGGGGAATACGCATGTCTGAGACCACCAGCCCGACCGCACTTCAATATCTTGATCGCGCCATGGGCGGCCTTCGCGATCTTGGCCTTTTGCCAGAGGATGGCAGCGCCGGCAATGCGCCGATTGTCGCCTTGCTTGAACAAATCACTGATCTTGCTCCAGACAAGGTTGCAGCGATTGCCAGAACCCTGGATCAGGCCAGCGTGTTCAATGATGTCGTGCGTGAGCAGGTCTCCGGCATGAACATCGCCCAGCGCTATGAAGGGATAACGGCAGCTTTCGATTCTATCCGTGATGATGCCAAAAGCCTCGTTGATCAGTATGCGGATGGCAAGATCTCGACAATGGAACGCGTGTCCAATGTCTGGATGAAAATGACCCGCGGCGATATTGCGAGCCGGTTCGGCAAGATCAAGGATCTTTATCTTGAAGTACAAGATGAGAGCGCCAACCAAATCGCCCGCGAGCGCAACATTCTGGAAGCCTATCTCGACTTTCGCGGCGCTATGAAACAATCAGAAGTGCTGTCGCTGGAAGTTCTGGAGACTGCGGAAACCAAACTTGAAGCGGCGCGTCAGACCGTGACGACGGCTGTAGAGGCGGTGACGTCTTACACCGGCGATGATGCGGCGGAGCGTGCCACTCTGGAGCTTGCCCGCGATGAAAAACTTCGCCTTTTGCAAGCTGAAGATAAACGCTATCAGATCGCCAAAGACCTGTCTGATAATCTGACGGTCGGTTACAACACGTCCGAAGTGATCATGGCGCGGCTGGTTCAGATCACCACGGCCAAGGAACGCGTCTATGCCCAGTCTGTCAGCTTCTTTTCGACCAATGAAGTCGTTCTAACGGCCCTGACGGCCAGCTTCACCGGCATGCATGGCCTGCATGAAAGCACGCAGACGCTTGAGGCGATGAAAGACGGCGTCAATAAGAGCCTCGAAGTGCTGGCTGAGATTGGCGGCGAAGTGCAGGAAGCGGCCACCCGCGCTGGCTATGGCCCAACGATTTCAGCGGCTTCGGTCAAGATGCTGGTTGATAGCGTTGTGAACTATCAGGAGCGCTCGCAAATCATCATTGCCGAGATGCGAGACCTCTCAACCAAGAATTCCGAGGAAGTTCGCGAGGCGGTTGAAGATGGCAAGCGGCGGTTGACCAAACTGGTTCAGGATGGGGCTGCGCTCGCGCTGACAACCCAGAGCTAGTATGACTGCAACCGAAACGCGCCCATTGGACGATGTCCTGCTCGCCATGGATGTGGTCGATACGCTGAGGCATCGCGAGCAGGCGCTTGCACGCGAACTGGATGCCGCCGGCCGCGAAACCGCGTTGCTGGACCGGCTGCGCGAGATTTATAAGGCGCAGGGCATTGAGGTGCCCGACCGGGTTCTGAAAGAAGGTGTGCAAGCGCTTGAGGAAAAGCGGTTCCTGTACAAACCGCCTGAGCGAACACTGTCTGTCAGGCTGGCCGAGATCTATGTTTCACGCGGCCGCTGGTGGAAACCTGTTGCCGGCGTGCTGACCGCGATTGTGATCGGTTTGGGTGTCTACCAGTTTGGAGTTGCTGGCCCGGCCAAAGCCCGCGCTGCAGCGATTGAAACAGAGCTTACAACGGCTCTGCCGGATGAATTGGAAACGGTTCAAGGCGCTATCCTCGCGATTACCAATGAGGCGGATGCGGTGCGTCTTGCTGAGACGTTCTATAATGATGGTATAAGCGCGGTTGCTGCGCGCGATGTCGGCGCTGGACGGGCAGCTCTTGCAAGCCTCAAACAGCTTCGCGGCGATATCACCGCGACTTATGATGTCCGGGTTGTCTATGGTCCGGGCGAGCCGAGGTCTGGCGTTTTCCGGATACCTGACGATGCGCCAAACACCCGGAATTACTACTTGATTGTGGAGGCAGTTGATCCGGCGGGCCGGCTGCTTGAGGTGCCGATTTCAAATGAGGAAGATGGCGAAACCAAACGTGTCAGCCGCTGGGGCCAGCGGGTTAGCGAGCGCGCTTTCGATACAATTGCTAGCGACAAGCGCGATGATCAGATCATCCAGAATGCAATTATTGGTGAGAAGCCTGTTGGTCGTTTGAGTCCGGTCTTCACCATTGATACGCCCGGTGGGGCGATCCTGGAGTGGTAGGCGATGACTAGCTGGATCAGCGGGCGATCAGCCCTTCGACATCTCGACGGATCGGTGTCACGGTTGCGCAGGAAACTGTCTGATGCGATGGATGCCGCAGATGAAGTTGATGCCCGCAGCGCGGAGGTTCGCCAGGAACAGGTCGCGGGGTATCAGCGGCTTGCTGAGCTGCGGATCAATGTGCTGGAAAATGTAGATTTCGGTATGCTTGACCGGGTTGAACGCCAGGCACGTGAGCTGATTGATGCCCATGCCGACTATGTCAAACGAGAAGCAGAGGCCCTTGCATCGGCGGCCGACAAGATCAGCGCGTTGGAACGCATGCGGACTGAGCAAGCAGAAGCACATCAGACGAAACTGGATGCGTATGATGAGACGCTGGAAAAGGTTGAAGCAGGCCTCGTTTCGGACCCAATCTACAAGGCCAAGCTCGCAGCCAGCGATGAAGCAAGCGCAATTGCACAGCGTGCAGAGCAGAAGCTGAGCGTTGCCATTGATGAGCGGGAAGAAAAAGGTGCACCTTATCTGCAGGACCCGTTATTTTCCTACCTTTGGGAGCGGCGGTATCGCATGCCGGACTATAAGGCTGGCGGCCTGTTCAGAATGCTCGATCATTGGGTCGCGCGGCTTTGCAAATATGACGCTGCGCGGGCCAATTTTGCGCGGTTAAATGATGTGACCGAGTGGCTGACAAAGCATGCTTCAGCCAAAAAGGAAGAGGCTGACGCGGCACTTGCGAGTTTGGAGGTCCTCGAGCTGGAGGCGCTGGAGCAAGCGGGCGCGGACCGGATCAAAGAAGAAGCGGGTAGGCTTGCCGAAGAGATTACCCGGATAGATCAGGATATCGTTTCGGCCGAAACGCGTCATGGCGTTCTGGCAGAGGAACATGCGCTGGCTTTGGCGGGCAAGAAAGGCCCGGCGATCCAAGCGCGCACGGTTCTCGAAGAAGGGCTGCGTGCGCTCGGCTTTTCTGATCTGCGCCGTATGGCTGCTGAAACGGTCACGCTTGAGGATGATGAACTCGTTGATGATCTCGTCAAACTGCGCACTGAGCAACTCTCGCTCGAGCTTGAGGACGAGCGGGTAAGCAGTCTGCCATCGCGGTTGAAAAATGATCTTTCCCACCTTGAGTCTCTACGCCGCCGTTTCAAAAGTGAGCGTTTCGACAGCGACTATACGCGCGTGAAGGCCGCTATTCTGGATGATGCCATAGAGCGTGTCTTGTCTGGGCGCGAGTCTGCAGAGAAGGCGTTCAGACAGTTGCGTAAGTCTGTGCGCCGCAGCAGCCCGAAGCGCCGAAAAGGCAGCTTTGGCAGTCGTCATGGCATCGGCGATATGAATCTGGAAGGCGTCCTTGGCGGGATTGCGGTGGAAGTACTGAAAGAAGTGGCGCGCAGCAGTTCAGGCCGTGGGTCTGGATTGGGCCGTCGCACATCCTGGCCAAAAAGCCGGTCACGGGGCGGTGGTCGGTCACGTCGCGGCGGCGGCGGGTTCAAGACAGGCGGTGGTTTCTAGCTCGCCAGCTCCAAAGCGACTGGAATGCGCACGACGCCCTCCAGATTTGTATGTGCCAGGTGCTCCGCGATTGTAGAACCTGCCAGAATAAAATCGGGTGCCAGTTCTGCCAGCGGTGCAAGCACAAAAGCGCGGTTCTGGATCTCTGGATGAGGCAGCGTCAGAGTAGAGGTCTTCACGTTCGAAACGCCATGAAACAGCACATCGAGATCAATGAGGCGAGGTCCCCAACGTCGCTCGCGGATACGTCCCATCCCTGCCTCGATGGCAAGACAACGCTCAAGCAGAAGCTGCGGCGTAAGCTCGGTTTCGAGCAAAGCGCAGGCATTGAGAAAAGCAGGTTGATCTGTCTCTCCCCACGGCGCTGTTTCATAGATAGAGGAGATGCTCGTCACGTCGATGCCGCCGGTTTTCTGGAGCTCTCCAAGAGCGGTCTCAAGGTTTAGCCGCCGATCACCGAGATTGGACCCCAGCCCAATTGCTGCTTCAGTCATCCCGGCTCCGCGTGATCGCAACAGCAACATGATCGATAATGTGTGAAACGGGCGCGCTCGGTTTGCGAATTTCAATCTCGATACTCTGGACCAGATCAAACTCGCTCAGAACGGCGGCGGCGATCCGGTCTGCAAGGGTTTCAATAAGGTTGAAGGTCTCACTTTGCGACACGCGCGCGGCGAGATCACAGACAGCGCCGTAGCAAACGGTCTCGTTCATCCGGTCCGGTCCAGACGGCTGGCGCTTGATCGTATAGGCGATATCAACGTGGAATTTCTGGCCAAGCGACTTTTCAGCCTCCTTAACGCCATGATAGCCATGAATGCGAAGGTTCGAGATAGAGATACGATCAGTCGTCAAAAGGCTGTTCCAGTCGTTCCATTATCATCAAAGCATCCCGGTGTGCACCAATATCGTGTGCGCGGACAATCCGAGCGCCTTGTGCTACAGAATAGAGGTGGGCTGCAAGTGTTCCCGGCAGTCGTTCATCAACCGGCTTGTCGAGAGTCAGTCCGATAAAGCTCTTGCGCGATAAGCCAACCAGAACCGGGCAATCATAAGCGGTCAGAAGATCCATCATTTTCAGGATTTGGAAGTTCTGTTCGAGTGTCTTTGCGAACCCAACGCCCGGATCCAGCCAGATATGCGATCTCGGGATGCCTGCCTGTTCCGCCTGTTCGAAAATGCGATCGAAGAAGGACTTTGTGTCATCATGCAAATTGATGCTGGCATCTGCTTCACCGCGATTATAGGTCACAACCACAACAGCATCGGTATCTGCGACCACGCTTGCCATATCCGGGTCGCGCTGCAGTCCGGAGATATCATTCACAATGACGGCTCCAGCTTCAACGGCTTGCCGCGCAACACCAGCTTTGTAAGTGTCAATCGAGATCGGAACATCTGTCTGCTTGCTGAGGGCTTTGATAACGGGCAGCGTGCGGGCCAGTTCCTCTTCGGCGGGAATGAGAGAAGCGCCAGGGCGCGTCGACTCGCCTCCTATGTCGAGAATATCTGCGCCTTCGTCGATCATTTTGCTCGCTTGTGCCATTGCGGCTTCAAGCCGGTCAAACTGACCGCCATCCGAGAAACTGTCCGGCGTCGCGTTTAGGACACCCATTAGAAGGGTTTCCTGACGCGCCCGTTCAAGAATTTGATCGCGTCGTTGGGTCTGCTGAGGGGTCATGCTTATCCCGGTTTCTGATCGGCAAGGAGCGCGTTGAGTGCGGTCATCGGACTGGTGTCAAACATCTGCTGTTCGAGCTGTGCAACAGGCGCGATCAAACGCAAGCTGTTGGTCAGGAAAATCTGATCTGCGTGTTTGATATCCGGCACGGTAAGGGAGCCCTCCTGCGCCTTCAAACCGGCTTTCCCGGCGTTTGTCAGAATGAAATCACGGATGACCCCGGGCAGGGCACCATCTGACACGGGCGGGGTGTGTAGCGCGTCGCCAAACCTCGCAAACATGTTTGCCGAGGCAGCGCAGGCAATATTGCCCTCTGGATTGAGCATAAGCGCCTCTTCAGCCCCGCGGGAGACCGCCCGGCGGACGGCCATCACGCTGTCAGTATAGGCGAGCGTCTTGTGACGGGCTGAGATCGATCCCGGGTTGCGGGTCAAATCACTTACGACAATAGAGACCGGGGCATGCATTCGCGCTGTATCATAGGGGGTCAGCCGGATGATTACAGTGGGCTCGTTTTGCGTATCACCAGAGAGACCGCGACCACCCGGCCCACGAGTCACAGTAATCCTTAAAACGCCGCTTGGACCATCCAGCAGAACCCTGTCAAGATCGCGCTTGAGCCCCTCCATATCCAAGGCGATTTCAAGCGCCGCGGCGTCTCTGAACAAGCGATCCAGATGCGCTTCGCGCAGCATGATCTGGCCGTCCGTGACAAGCGAGGTGTCAAACACGCCATCTGCAAGTAAAAGCCCGCGATCTGACAGGTCAAAGGGCTCGGTTGCTTTGGCCTGACCTGCTTGTTGCAGCCAGATCATGCTGGCGCTTTCTGTCTTGCGTGGCGCAGAAAGTTCTTCAGAATTACATAGCCATGCTCTGTCAGAACCGACTCTGGATGAAACTGGACACCGTATATGGGTCTTTCTCTATGCGATAGCGCCATGACTTCCCCCTCTGGTGAGCGCGCATCTATGTTTAGCGGTGTTTTTCCAACCGTGGGAGAGACAATGAGGGAGTGGTAAAGCCCAACCGAGAGCTTGTCTGGCAAGCCTTCAAACAGGCCGATTCCACTATGAGAAACGGGTACGGCATGGCCATGTGTTGGCGCATTGGAGCGCTTCGTTTTCCAGCCAAACGCCTCTGCGATCACCTGGTGACCAAGGCAGACGCCAAGGATCGGTAGTCTATCTGCGAAGTACCCAACGGCTGCGAGTGAAACCCCTGCTTCTCTCGGCGTGCAGGGGCCGGGAGAAATGATCAGGGCATCAGGGGCCATCGCCTCTATTTCGGCGAGGCCAATCGTGTGGCTGTCGCGGACCTGAATGTCTTCGCCCAGTTCGGAAAAATAGCGGGCGAGGTTGAAGACAAAACTGTCCCGATTGTTCAACATGAGCAGCATCAGGATGTCTCTTCCGTTTCGCCACTGCGAACGCCGAGTTTGGCGATTTTTAGCACCGTCTCATCATATTCGGTTTCAGGATCGGACAACAGCGTGATCCCAGCGCCCGCTTTCAAGCTTGAGCGATGCACCTGATGATCAATCGTCCGGATCAGGATGTTGAAATCCAGCGCGCCGTCAAATCCGATATAGCCAAGCGAGCCACAGAAGGCGCCGCGCGCGCTTGTTTCCAACTCGTCGATGATTTGCATCGCGCGCAATTTCGGAGCGCCGGTAATCGACCCGCCTGGGAAAACGGCTGCCAGAAGGTCAATACTGTCCTGATCGTCGCGCAATTCACCGGTCACAGTCGAGGTTAGATGATGCAACCCCGCAAACGTCTCCAGCTTGCAGAGAGACGGGGTCTTGACTGAGTGAGGTTTGCAGACTTTTGACAAATCATTGCGTAGCAGATCGACGATCATGATGTTCTCAGCCCGGTCCTTGGCAGACGATTCCAGTTTGCCCCTGAGGCTGGCGTCTTCAACAGGGTCAGATGATCGCCGAATGGTGCCTTTGATGGGCTGAGCGATGACCTCACCGGTATCTGAGCCGGAAATCAGCCGCTCTGGTGAAACACTCGCAAGTGTGCGGCCCTGGAACATGCCAAAGGCCGAGAATGGCGCAGGGCTCACTTCTCTAAGTTCAAGATAGTTTGCGAACATGTCTTGGGCGTTAGTTGCGCCAGTCGTGTAGGTCTGCGCGATGTTAGCCTGATAGATATCACCAGCGCGAATGAACTCTTTTGTCTGTTCAATGGTGCGCGCATAGGAAGGCTTTGTGTCTTGGCTCTGCCAATTGGTTCGGCCGGGACGCGAGGGCGCTTCCACAGGCGGTTCGGCCAACCGGGCGAGGACGCGGCCAATCCGCGAGGCCGCAAGATCCGCATCAGGCGCTGCGTTTGGGCCATACAGGCCCGCGGAGATAACGCTTACGCGATCGGTCAGGTGATCGAATGCAATCAGCGTGTCGTACATGTTAAACTGGGCGAGGGGGCCTGCTAAGGCGTGGCGTGATTTGAAGTGTGGCTCGCAAACTGCCCCAAACGCGTAGGACAGGTATCCTGCAGCCCCGCCTTGAAAGGGTGGACCGTCTGGATCAATCGGTGCTTTGAACGCTGCCAGCCAATCTCGCAGCGCCAACATTGCATCGCCGTCTTGGTCCTGGCCATCAATTGTCACACCGGTTTCAGTGTATAACAGCCTCGATACCGGTTCGAAGCAGATATAGGAGTACCGCGCAGCAGGGTGCGCGCGATCCGCGCTGTCCAGCCATAGCAGATCCGTCGCCCCGCGCATTTGGGTTGCAACGCGAACTGGATCATTGTGGCCTGTGACATGGACCAGCACCTAAGGGCACCCCCGACTGGTTTATTGGAGCATATTCAGAGATTTAAGCGGTCATCGGTCTGCATCAAGTGCGGCGACACAGCCGTTTTGCTGTGAACAAATTTTAGCAACGATTACAACTGTAGTTGACATATTGTTTTTCGATAATTATGAAAGTTGTGCGTTCAGGATCAAACCTTTGCTATGGAGCCCATTTACATGATCCGTTCAACTCTTGCTGTGTCTGTGACCAGCCTGCTTCTGATCGGGGTCGCTGCGGCGGAGACCCGGACCTACACTGTCGACAGTTTCACAGCCATTGATGTATCGGCTGGGCTTGATGTCGTCTTCGAAACAGGGACTGCGCAGTCGGTCGAAGCTGAGAACAAAACCGGCGACTTCGACGATATAAAGGTCACCGTCAAAGGAGATACGCTGGTCTTGAGCCGCGCCAAAAAGACGAACTGGGGTTGGAACAGGCGAGAGAGCTACCGAGTGACGGTATCAGCGCCTGTTCTGAGCAGCATTGAGGCGTCGTCCGGGTCTGATATCAAAGGGTCTGGTCTGACGGGTGATACAGTTCGCATCGATACATCATCAGGCGCGGATGCAGATGTCACCGGCATTGAAGCCGACGAAGTTCAGTTGGAATCTTCAAGCGGGTCCGACCTCAAAGCAGCTGGCACATGCGGTAAAGTGATCGCAGACAGTTCATCTGGTTCTGACATCATGGCGAGAAATCTGATCTGCGCATCAGCCCAAGCCGATGCATCAAGCGGATCAGACATTACCCTGCATGCAACAGACGCGCTCTATGCCGATGTATCGAGCGGCGCTGACGTAACCGTTTTCGGCGCACCGGCTGATACCAATGTCGACAAATCAAGCGGTGGATCGGTCAATATCCGCAGCTAAATCAGTCGAAGCTGAAATCATCCATTTCGAAGCTCGGGTCTGGCCAGTTGAGGTCCATATCCTCAAGCGCGCCGCGCACGACCCGACCGATCATGGCATTTCGCCGGGTCCGGCTGTCTGCAGGAACAATGTACCAGGGTGCGTGTTCGCTTGAGCATCTTTGAACCATGGTCTCATACGCGTTCATGAAGTCGGGCCAGAGTTTGCGATCCTCCAAGTCGCCGGGATTGAACTTCCAGCGCTTGTGTTCCTCGGTCAGTCGCTCCCGCAGGCGAATGCCTTGTTCTTCATGACCGACATTCAACATGAATTTGAGGACAGTCACACCATTCTCGGTCAGGTGGCGTTCGAAATTGTTTATCTGTTCATAGCGCTGCTCAATCGCGTCAGCCGGGGCAAACTTTCGAACCTTCACAACAAGAACGTCTTCATAGTGCGAGCGATCGAAAATACCGATCCGGCCCTTACGCGGGACAGCGTTGTGAATGCGCCAGAGGTAATCATGCGCCAGCTCGGTTTTGCTGGGAGCCTTGAACGCTTCAACCTGCAGACCGAGCGGGCTGGTCAGTGCAAACACATTGCGGATAACACCGCTCTTGCCCGCCGTATCCATGCCCTGCAGGACGACAAGCAGTGCCCTGTCGCGGTTGGCGTACAATTTGTCCTGAAGCTCATCGATCATCGCTGCGTCCTTGCGCAGCTGAGTTCGCGCTTCCTTTTTATCTGGAAACAACGACCGGTCGCCGCTGTCGCGTTTGGAGAGATCAAATGATTTACCCGGGCGTGCGATCAGAGCATCCCTGACAGACTGGATTGTCGGTTGGGACATGCATATCCTCCTGAAACCGAATAAAAAAAGCCGCACCATGACAGCGCGGCTTTTGAATTTGTGCAAGCAGGAAACTGCTTATGAGGAATAGTATTCGACGACCTGAGACGGTTCCATCTGTACCGGGTAAGGGACATCGCTCAGTTCCGGCATGCGGATATAGGTTGCGGTCATCGCTTTCGGATCAACCTCGATATATTCGGGGAGATCACGCTCTGGGGAGCCAAGGGCTTCCAGAACCAGTGCCATATTGCGGGACTTCTCGCGAATCTGAACCACGTCGCCCGGCTTCAGGCGATAAGACCCGATATTGGTTTTGGTCCCGTTGACCATGACGTGTCCGTGATTGACGAACTGACGAGCTGCGAAGATTGTTGGAACAAACTTGGAGCGGTAAACAAAGGCGTCGAGACGCGATTCCAGCAGACCGATCAGGTTCTCGGCGGTGTTACCCTTGCGGCGTGCGGCTTCAACGAAGGTCGCCTTGAACTGTTTCTCGGTAATGTCGCCATAGTAGAATTTCAGCTTCTGTTTGGCCATCAGCTGCATGCCAAAGTCAGAGACTTTGCTGCGGCGGTTCGGGCCGTGCTGACCTGGCTTGTTTGGGCGCTTGTTGACCGGTGATTTGGGGCGACCCCAGATATTCTCGCCAACACGGCGATCAATCTTGTACTTCGTCGAGTGACGACGTGACATAGCATAACTCACTTTTTGACGTGGACTGGTGGACGCTTTGGCGCATCCACGATTGCAACGGCAGTTCCACACCGACCCGTAGGTAAGCGGTGTCTAAAACAGGATATGCACGGTAGAGTCAAGCGGTTGGCTGAACTTCCGGCTGGCTATTTCTCAACTTTCATCGACGCCGCAATTTCAGCGCGATCCTCGGCGTCTTTGAGATACTTTGGCTCAACGCGCATCTGGCTCGCTTGCTCATAAGCGTATCCATAGGACAGGATGGCTGCATCCTGGTCCTTCGCCCCCATAATCGAGAAACCAACCGGGATGCCATGCACGTCGCCCATGGGTACAGTGATATGCGGATATCCAGCAATGGCCGCGAGGTAGCCGGCCCCTGCCCAGCTTGGCCAGACATCTCCGTTGATTGGGTCAACGCGGGAAGAGACAGGACCAGATGGCGAGACGAGCATGTCTACAGAATGCTCGGCAAGTAACAAGTCGATACCTTTTTCACGCGTTGCACTCTGTACGGCGCTCAACGCGTCAAGGTATTCGGCATCTCGCAGGCTGCCCTTTTCTTGTGAGGAGTCCATCAGGCTTTGATCGAACAATGCCAGTTCCACATCGGCATTATCCTGATTGAACGCGATAATGTCAGCCAGCGAGCGGGCAGGGACGGTGTCCGGCGTATCGGCCATATAGGCGTCCAGGCTCGCCTTATATTCAAATTCCAGAACTGACAGGGCATTTCCCCAGAAATTTTCGGCATCTGGCTCAAATGTGTCGATTTCAATCAGAATGGCGCCCTGATCTTCCAGAACTTTGATTGCAGCCTCAAAATGCGCCTTGATGTCTGCATTTGATCCTTCTGCAAAGCGAAGCACGCCGACACGTTTTCCAGAAAGAGAGCTGCTATCGAGACCAGCGACATAGTCGGTCTTCGCCTCTCCATCTGCCATGGCGTTGAGCATCATGGCTGCGCCGGTGACCGTTTTGGTCATCGGGCCAGCTGTGTCCTGAGAGTGTGAAATCGGCACGATATACTGCTGCGATACAAGGCCAACCGTCGGTTTGAATCCCACTATGCCGTTGACGTTGGACGGGCAGGTAATCGATCCGTTTGTCTCTGTCCCAACCGTTCCGGCGGCGAGTGAAGCCGCAGCCGCTGCACCAGAGCCGGAGCTTGAGCCGCAGGGCGAGCGATCGAGCATGTGCGGGTTTCTGACCTGACCGCCAAGAGCAGACCAGCCACTGATAGAATCATTAGATCGAAAATTGGCCCATTGGCTGAGATTCGTTTTGCCAAGGATCACCGCGCCTTGCGCCCGCAGACCAGCGACCAATGGACTATCTCGTCCGGTGATATTGTCCTTGAGGACCAGTGCGCCTGCGGTCGTCGCGACCGGGTCCAGCGTTTCGATATTATCTTTCAGCAGGACCGGGATGCCATCGAGTGGGCTGAGCGTCTCTCCACGCGCACGGCGTGCGTCGCTCGCCTGAGCCTGGGCCATTGCATCAGGGTTCAGCGCAAGGACCGATTGCAATTGGGGGCCTTGCTGATCAACCTGCTTGATCCGGTCGAGATAGGCATCTGTCAGAGCGGTAGAGGATAGCTCGCCCGCAGCAAGCGCGATCGACAATTCAGGAAGCGTCTTCGCTGTCCAGCCTGTCGCTTCATATGTCTGCATAGACATCATGCCTGCTTCCAGCTCACGCTCGCCATCGACCGAAGAGACCGCACAAGCCCCCATTAATGCGCACCCTAATGCTATTCCAACCCATTGTTTCATCACCTGCTCCCGTTCTTCTGTATATAGGATACGCCGCAAATTTTCTTTTCCAAGCAATGGTTAACGTGCTTGCCCATAAAAATAAACGCGTTGTGTCATCCTGCGTCGAAGCCAAGCAAAACCGCGCAGGCATCATCGCTGGTTTTGAGCCGGCCCATACGAGCATTATCATCGGGCGAACGTTCCAGGCTACGCAGAGCGTCCATTATGTCTGCGAGGCCCACCTCCTTCGCTTCATCCATCAGCCCCTGCAGGGAGAAATAATCATATGGTGTGATCAGGCGAAAGAACCCGTCCGACATGAGCAAAGCGCGTGCCCCGGGCATGAACTCAACCTGCCGATGCAGAGCCCTTTCGGCGGCTTCCGGCTGCAGACCAAAACACCAATAGCCACCGTCAGTATTGTGGGCAGCCCGCTGTGTCTGTAGCGCGGCAAGACGTTCAGTGTCCGACAGTTCCAACAGTTTGCGCGCGCCAGCCGCTTCCTCTGCAGGTTTTTCCATATAGCCGATGACGTCCAGCCCATTGGCTGTTTCGATCAGACAGATACAGTCTCCAAGCGAGAGTACTTCAACCGTTCTCTCACTCAGCTGTCGCAGCCAGACGCCTGCCGCGGTTGGTAAAGTATAGCGCGGTGCCTGAGAGAGATCTTCTGTCGCCTCTTTCGCTGCCCGCTTTGCCACAGCCGCAATTGAGCGTGACAGGTAAGCCGGCCCGGCTTCATCTGGCGCCGCGCCGCTGCTCGCAAATTGCACGGACAGCGCATCAGCGAACCAGGCTGCATCGCTCTCCTGCGATGGCATGACCCGTCGACCGCCGACATCAGTTGAACCGTCCAGCACCCATGCAAGACCTGCGGCCTCGTCGAAACCGAACCGGTCATCTCCGGTTCCTGTGCCTTTGCCAGGGGAATTGATACTCTCAAGAATGCGCATGGCGTCTCTCCAGCCTTCGCCCTAACCTGACCAGAAATGATGACAAGTCCATGTGGGACTTTTCAATAAACTAACGCGCGAACTTCTTGAACTTTACGCGTTTTGGCTCAACCGCGTCGGGGCCGAGGCGGCGTTTCTTGTCTTCAAGATAGGAGCTGAAATCGCCCTCAAACCATTCGACATGACTATCGCCTTCAAAGGCGAGGATATGCGTGGCCATACGGTCGAGAAACCAGCGATCGTGTGAGATAACGACGGCGCAGCCGGGGAAGTTGTCGAGGCCATCTTCCAGCGCTTGCAGGGTTTCTACATCAAGGTCATTGGTCGGTTCATCCAGCAGCAGCAGGTTGCCGCCCTCGCGCAGCATCTTGGCCAGATGAACCCGGTTCCGTTCCCCGCCGGAGAGTTTGCCGACGGGCTTTTGCTGATCGGTTTTCTTGAAGTTGAACGCGCTGACATAGGCGCGTGAGTTCATCTCGACGCTGCCAAGTTTGATTACGTCGAGCCCGTCGGAAATTTCTTCCCAGACATTTTTTTTGTCATCCAGTTTGTCCCGGCTCTGGTCGACATAACCGAGTTTCACGGTCTCGCCGAGCTCGAGCGTGCCAGCATCAGGCTGTTCCTGTTCGAGTATCATCTTGAACAAAGTCGATTTCCCGGCCCCGTTGGGCCCGATGACACCGACAATTCCTCCCGGTGGGAGTTTGAAGTCGAGATCTTCGATCAGCAGATTGTTGCCAAAGCCCTTGCGCAGCCTTTCTGCTTCCAGAACCTTGTTGCCAAGGCGAGGTCCCGGCGGGATGCGAATGGTCGCTGTAGAGACGGTTTCGCGCTCGGCTTTACCCGCCATTTCCTCATAGGACTGTATACGGGCCTTGGATTTTGCCTGACGCGCTTTCGGGCTGGAGCGCACCCATTCGAGTTCTTTGGCGAGTGCGCGCTGGCGGCCTTTGTCTTCGCGGGCTTCCTGCTCCATCCGCTTGGCTTTCTGTTCCAGCCAGTTTGAATAGTTGCCCTCATAAGGAACGCCGCGCCCGCGATCGAGCTCAAGGATCCAGCTGGTAATATCATCGAGGAAGTAGCGGTCGTGCGTGACGAGGATAACACAGCCCTTGAAGTTGATCAGATAGTTTTGCAGCCAGGCCACCGTCTCTGCATCAAGATGGTTGGTTGGCTCGTCCATCAGGATCATGTCTGGTTTGGAGAGGAGCAGCTGACAGATCGCAACACGGCGCGCTTCACCACCAGACAGGCTTTTCACATCAGCTGTATCATCTGGGCAGCGCAGGGCCTCCATGGCCATATTGATCTTACTGTCGATATCCCAGGCATCGGCGGCATCGACCTGCTCCTGCAAAACCGTCATCTCTTCCATCAGCTCGTCAGTATACTCTTCGCCGAGCTTCATTGAGACCTCGTTGAACTTGTCGAGGATCTGTTTTTCAGGGCATTGGCTGGCAACGTTTTCAAATACGCTCAGGTCCGGGTCCAGCTGTGGTTCCTGTGGCAGATAGCCGACTTTGATGCCGTCCGCCGCCCACGCTTCGCCATTAAATTCTTTTTCAACGCCAGCCATGATTTTTAGCAGCGTTGATTTACCCGCGCCGTTTACGCCCACCACCCCGATCTTGGCGTCTGGCAGAAAGGACAGATGGATGTTTTCGAACACCTGTTTGCCGCCGGGATAGGTCTTTGAGACGCCTTGCATGTGATAAACATATTGCGGTCCGGCCATGTAAGACGTGCTCCTTGTTGGTCGCGATACTGAGTGTGCCGGGTTAGTGGCGCGAGCAGCTGCGAAAATCAAGCTCGCGCAGCGGCGATTTCGTCTTGGGTCATAATAGCTGCGAGTTTGTTGATCTGTGCGCGAGCATCTGTATTGCCGAGGTCACCTGCCAACCGGAACCAGCGTAGCGCCTCTACAAAGTCGGGCGGTGCACCATGGCCGCCAGCATGTGCGACACCGAGATTATAGGCGCAGCGACTGTCGCCTCGTTCTGCGCCAAGACGCCACCATGTGCGCGCCTGGTCGAAGTCTTGAGGGCAGCCCTCGCCAAGCATGTGCATGCGTCCAAGATGTGTACAGGCATCTGTGTCGCCGGCCTTGCCCGCAATCACAAACCACTTCCAGGCTGCCTTGATATCTGTTTCGCCGCCGAGTCCATGCAGCTCCATGAAGCCTATATTGAACTGGCCTTCAGGCAGACCTGCCTGCGCGGCTTGTAAATAATAGTGTCGCGCGTTGGTCAGATCCTCGCTGACCCCGCGCCCATGTTGCAGCATGGTGCCGTAATTGTTCGCTGCACCTGCATGGCCAGCATCAGCGGCCTCTTTCATCAGGTTTGCGGCATCGGTGAGAACAGATCCTCCAGAGGACTTGCGCATAAGGCTGTGCGCTTGTTCGAACAATTTTTGACTTTCAGACATGATCGTGACCTAGACCGGATGACAGGCTTGAAAAGCGCGCTAATGTCCGGCGCATGTTGAAAACACTCACACTACCCGTCCTCGCCTTGCTGGCTGCCTGCGCTGCACCGCAAGCTCAAATTTCTTTGGAGACCCCAGCCCCTATGGCAGACCAGACCCCGCTTACAATTGAACGTCTTTATGCCAGTCCCAGCCTCTCCGGCCCGCGTCCGCAGGCCGTGAAGTACTCGCCGGATGGTAAGCGCGTCACGTTTCTGAAAGCTCGCGAAAACGAAGCCGCACGCTTTGACCTCTGGCAGTTTGATGTCGCGACGGGCGAGCAAAGCCTGCTGGTCGATAGCCGGCTTCTTGAGCCCAAAGAAGTGGAGCTTTCTGAAGAAGAAAAAGCCCTTCGAGAACGTAAACGCATTGCCGGGCGGAAGGGGATTGTCAGCTATGATTGGGGCACAGCGGATACGATACTCGTGCCGATTGGCGGGGACTTGCATCTGGTGACTCTTGGTGAAAAGGGCCCAAGCGCCCGCCAGCTGACCGACACGGACGCCTTTGAGTATGACGCGAAGGTTTCGCCAAACGGCAACTATGTAAGTTTCGTCCGCGATGGCGCTGTCTATGCGATTGATCTTGCGACCAGTGAAGAGAGCCGCCTTACGCCGCTTGCCGAACCGGAAATCGCCATTTCCTATGGCGTTGCCGAGTTCGTCGCGCAGGAAGAAATGAGCCGGTACACCGGCTACTGGTGGAGCCCGGACGACCGCTACATTGCCTATACGCGCGTAGATGAAAGCACAGTCGATATTATCCCGCGTTTTGATATCGCCGCTGAGGATGTGACGGTTATCAACCAACGCTATCCACGCGCTGGGCGCCCGAATGCAGTGGTCGACCTCTTCGTGCGGGAAATCGAAACCGGTGAGGTGATGACGGTCCCCTGGCGCCGCGATGATTGGGGACCAGCCACGGACCAGTATCTTGCCCGGGCCCACTGGGCCATCGCGCCTGATATGGGTGCGGATGTTCCGCGCTTTTATGATCTGCTGGTTGAACGGGTCGGGCGGGATCAGACCGAACTCGAATTGGCTGCGCTGTTTGGCGGCACCTCTTTGGAGGCGGGCAATCGACCTCAGCGCATCGGAGAAATGGTTTCGCTGGGCGGCGATCTTCAAGCGAACTGGATCAACCTTAGCTACGATTTCAGGGCGGTCAGCGGAGACACCTATTTCTGGACCCTCGAAAATTCGGGATTTCGCCACGTGGTGAAGACGAGCGAGGGGGACGGTTGGGCGCCGGTCACGGATGGTGACTGGGTGGTAGATGCCCTGGAACACGTCTCACCCGATGGTGGCACTGTCTACTTCACTGGCTATATGGACACGCCATTAGAGCGTCATCTCTACCGCTATGGCACGGGCGAGGATTCAGACCCTTACGACCCAGTCCTTTTGACCGAACGCGGTAAATCCTGGTCGATCACCATGTCCCCAAACGGTGAAAGCTTTGTTGGTACTTCATCGTCACCCACGCAGCCTGCACAAACGGGTTTATATCGTGCTGAGGATGGTTCGCTGATCACTTGGATTGAGGAAAACCCACTTGATGAGACCCATCCTTACTATCCCTATCTTGCTGAGCACACAGTGCCTGAATTTGGCACGTTGACGGCCGAAGATGGCCAGACGCTGCATTACTCCGTTCAATTGCCTTCAGACTTTGACCCCGGGAAAAAGTACCCCGCATTGGTCGAGGTCTATGGTGGCCCACATGTCCAGGTGGTGGATCGCGATTGGGAACGAACCAGCGACCAGTTCTATTCGCGGCAGGGCTATATTGTCTTCCGTCTTGATAATCGCGGCAGCGCCAATCGTGGCAAGGCTTTTGAGGACGTGATTTACCGCCAAACAGGTGGACCAGAAGTGCGCGATCAGCTGCTGGGTGTTGAATGGCTGAAATCGCAAACCTTTGTGGACGCTGACCGGATCGGCATTCAGGGCTGGTCTTATGGCGGCTATATGGTGCTGATGACCATTCTACAGGCCCCGGAAGGCACGTTCGCGGCTGCTGTCGCAGGGGCGCCAGTGACCGATTGGAGCCTGTACGATACGTTCTACACCGAGCGCTATATGGACACCCCACAGGACAATCCGGACGGGTATGAGAAATCGTCAGTATTCTATCATCTGGATCGACTTGAGGGTAAGATCGCACCGCTTCTTTTGATCCATGGGATGGCTGACGACAATGTCACCTTCGATAACACAACCCGGCTGATGGCTGAGTTACAGGAGAAGGGCCAGATGTTTGAACTGATGACCTATCCCGGACAACGCCACGGCATTCGCGGTGAGGCTTTGCAGGTGCATCTGATGAAGACGCGGATGGCTTTTCTTGAGCGAAAGCTGAAAGATAAGTGATCCGGCCCTGGAAAATCCTCTCCAGCCATCAGACCTATAGGGATAAGTGGCTCTCTATTCGTTCGGACCGTTGTGAGACCTCCGATGGAAAGATCATTGAGCCATTCCATGTGATCGAAGCGAAAAACTGGATCAATGTCGTGGCTCTCACCGATGAGGGGAATGTGGTTTTGATTGAAGAGTATCGCCATGGCGCACAAGCGGTGACTCTCGGCATACCGGGCGGCGTGTGCGACACCGAAGATGCTGATGAGGCGGTTTCGGCCGCACGTGAGCTGGAAGAAGAGACCGGCTATGTCTGCGAGTACTTGATTGAGACGGGGCGCGCTTTCGCCAACTGGGCGAACCAGAATAATGAGATCATCTATTTTCTGGGGTTTGGCGCCAAGCCAACGGGGTCTGTGAATCTGGACCCGAATGAGGAGATCGAGGTCTGTCTGAAGCGTTATGTTGACTTCGTCGAGTATCGTTTTGATGGTCCCAAGCACACCCACCATGCCGCTGCGCTGTTCTATGCCGAGCGGTACTTTGCCAAGCATCCGGGTGAACGACCAGCATGATCAAACCCTGGAAAACGCTCTCTTCCAAACAGGTTCTGAAAGACCAGTTCCTGACTTTGAGAACAGATCGATGCGAACGCGATGACGGCCACGTGGTGCCGACCTATCATGTTCTGGAGTTTACCGACTGGGTGACCATTATTCCGGTAACATCAGCAGGAAATATCGTCCTTGTAAGAGAATACCGTCATGCATCAGGGAAAGTTATGATCGGCTTGCCTGGCGGGGTATCAGACCCGGGCGAGACCGACTGGGAAGCGGTCGGACGACGTGAACTGAGCGAGGAAACAGGATACAGTGCCGGATCGATGGTACCTGTCGGCACGTGTTATCCGAACCCGGCCACACAGGACAACCTCCTACACTTTTATCTGGCGCTCGATTGCGTGCCCGACGCGGGTCAGAATCTTGATCCGAATGAGCAGATTGAGGTGATTGAGATGCCCTATGAGACCTTCTTGAACTATGGCGAGTTGGACGTGCAGCACGGACTGCACGCGACAGGCCTGTTCTACGCAGAACGGTATTTTCTGGCTCACCCAGAAAGCCGTCCACTCGCCAGGAGATGACTAGTATCGGTGTTTCGTTTAGTGTATATTGGCATCAAAAGTGTCAATAGGAGAAAGCATGACCGCCATACACCCCACGCATGAGCAACTCGAAGCTGTTCTGAAATCCGATTTGAATGAGCCAGTGTGCATGGTCAATCTGCTGAAGTTCAAGGACAAAGCGACTTACGCAGCCGATACACCGGAGGCCTCCAAGGGCATGACCGGAGCGGAGGCCTATGGTCTCTATGGTATTGGTGTTTTCAAAGTGCTTGAAAGGATTGGCGCAAAGCCACTTTTCAGCGCGCCCGTTCAACAGTTCGTAATCGGTCAGGGAGACTGGGACATGGCCGCAATGGTCTGGTACCCGTCTCGAAAAGTGTTTATCGAAATGCCTGAGCGCGACGACTATCAAGCCATTCACTATCACCGCGATGCGGGTCTCGCGCATCAGGACCTGATTGAAACAACACCGGGTGTCCTATAATGCCAGCATTCCAACCCACCGCAGATCAGTTCCGGGCGTTTCGCGACGATCCCTATGAAGGTCCTGTCGCCCAAGTGAACTTGCTGAAGTTTCGGGTCAAAGCGGAATATGCTGAAACGGACCCAGAGTATGGTGAAGACCTTACAGGAGCCGCTGCCTACCAGCGCTACTCTGAGGCGTTTTCCGAAGCTGCAGCGGAAGTTGGCGGCGTGACAACATTGCTTGCGGAAACAGAGCGGTATTTTATCGGGGGCGGAAACTGGGACGGCGTGCTGGTCAATCACTTTCCGGACCGCAAGGCCTTTATCGCGACGCTCAACCATCCAGAATACAAATCGATGTCGCGCCATAGAGAGGCCGGGCTCCTCTGTCAGGAACTCATCGTCACACGCCCGACCTGGTTGCATGGTGACAAGCTCTAGTCGGTTAGCAATACCCCGCAGATCGCTTCCAGACCTTTACGGTCGGTCTCGTCGAACGCATCCGGCACCTCGCTGTCTACATCAAGCACGGCAGCGAGGGTCCCTTGTCCGTCAAAGACTGGCACGACAATTTCTGAATTTGTGCGGCTGTCACAGGCGATATGCCCAGGAAATGCGTGAACGTCCGGTACGATGATGGAGCGTTTTTGGGTCGCGCATGCCCCGCAAACGCCCTTGCCAAGCGGAATACGCAAACAGCCGAGCGTGCCCTGATACGGACCAACCACGAGCTCGGTCGGCTTTCTGGGGTCAACCACATAAAATCCGGTCCAGAAGAAACGCGGCTGGAACGCCTGTGCCAAGAGGCAGGATGCGCTGGCATACCGCGCCGGTGTGTAAGTCTCGCCTGCGATAACAGACGTAATTTCATCCTTGAGTGCGGCGTAGGTTTCAGATTTTGTCATGCCAGCGCTTTAGTCGAGAAATCGCTATGCAAAAACCCTGTACCGCATCTGATCATTCAGAACGCCTCAACTGAACGACATGCAGGGTTAAAGTACAACTTGAAAGGAATGGTGGGCCCGGAGGGACTTGAACCCCCGACCAGACCGTTATGAGCGGTCCGCTCTAACCAACTGAGCTACAGGCCCGTTTCAAGGATGAACGGAATAAAAACGCCGCGACCTTGATTTTGCCGAGATGACTCAATTCAATCAGGAGTGCAAGTCGAACCCTGCGTTGGAGACCCCTATGACCTTGTTTTTACAATCTGGCCGAAAGGCTGCCTTGGTATCGCTGAGCGTCATTGGCCTTGCGGCCTGCGGTGGTAACTCGACGCCGGACCCCTCCGAAACGGGGGATGCCCCTGAGACTGTTACCGCTGATCCAGCGGCGATCCTGCCAACCGTAGTGCCGAATGCCGCGCCATTGGAGAGCGGTCATCCAAATTCTATTCAACCGGAAACCACGCTGAGCATTTCTGCGACTGGCGAGGTTCAGCGCGAGCCGGATGTTGCCTTTATCATGGCGGGTGTCACCACAGAGGCCGAGACGGCTTCTGAGGCGATGCAGGCCAATGCAAGCGCCATGACGGGCGTCTTCGAAGCGCTCGACGCTGCGAATATTGCCCGGCGCGACATGCAGACCTCAAATTTCTCTCTGCAACCGCGGTATGACTATTCAAATCGTAGCAGTGGATCCTCACCGCAGCTGACAGGGTATCAGGCCACAAATCAGTTGACGGTGAAAGTCCGCGAACTGGAGACACTTGGTGAAACGATGGATGCACTGGTCGAGGCGGGTGGCAATACGTTTTCCGGCCTTCGCTTCGGTCTGGAGGATGAGCGATCCGCCCGGGATGAAGCGCGCGGGATAGCGATGCGCGATGCGATTGCGCGGGCTGAACTCTATGCCGATGCGTCGGGGTACTCTGTGGCGCGGATTGTCACGATTTCTGAGAGTGGCGGTATGCGACCCCAACCGATTATGATGCAGGCTGCGCGAAGTGAGATGGCCACATCAACGCCGGTCGCGACAGGCGAGGTCGGCTATAGCGTGACCGTCAACGTTGTGTTCGAATTGCGTCAGTAGTCCGTCCACTGAACACGAGGCCAACCGAGAGGCTGGCCAATGCGGAGTCTTCGCCTTAAGATTTTGTTAAGGATCGGCGGAGGACCCTAGTAATGCGTTATTTATCAATTGTTTCGCTAGCAGCGCTGACCGCGTGCGCGACCCAACCTGAGCCTGAGCCAGTTGCAGCGCCGCCGCCAACCAGAAGCCTCGGTGAGACTGTTCTTGAGTCAGTGCCAAGTGAAATGGAAGAGTTTGTCACCCATTCGGGCGGGTCGCAGGCGGTTGAACGGGTCAAGGACTTCCTGCCTTTCATTGACGTGGCGATGAACCCGCAGGCGGCTGCGACGCCTTGGGGGCTGCAATTGGAAGACCACTATACCCGTCTAAAGATTGAAACGCTGAATCCCAAAGCGACCGACATGTCAGGTACGGCCTCTGGCGCGTATACAAACCGCGAGGCTGATCGGGATTATCGCAAGGAAAGCCGGGGCTGGATCTCCCGAATGATGAGCTCAAAAACCGTCAACCGGACCTTGCTGGCTGAGTTTGACTTGTCACGTCCCGATGTCAAAGCGACCCAGGCCTTATTCTCCGCTTCGTTTTCCTCCAATCGTCAGGATGGCGAGTCCTGGTCTACCGATCAGAGTTTAGCCCTCTATGCGACGCCCTGGTTCAAGGTCTCGCCGAATACAACGGTGACAACAAAGCTGCGCATGCAGCTCGCCGATCAGCGCGAGAGTACGGGCGGCAGTGCAAACGTGTTGGGTGCCCTGACGAATGCCGCGTCTCTGATCGCTCCGGCGACACCGCTTGTGACGTATTTCAGTGCGCCAGCGCTTACCGATGCGTCTAATTATCTGGACAGTTCGGTTTCCACACTGTTCGGCCGCGCGATCACCGAGCAGTCCACTGGCACCATGGCGTTAAAGACGTGGGATGAGTCGCCTTTACTGGTTGTCTATGCCGCTATGCCGGATGCACGCGATATTCGTAAAACCAAAGACCGAGACATGCTGGGGGGCTGGGCAATCTATCTTGAGGAGCCGATCGTTTCGATGTTTACGCGCGCCACACAGCCCTCTGATGATGGGCGCGATGACTGGCCCGACTATTCGAATGTGAATGGTGCTGATGTGCTTGCCTTCGAAATGGACAAGAATCTGAGCATTTACAGCTATATCGTCTCGAACCTTGGCTTATCGGACCGGATTGCAGAACTGAATGCAACGGGTGACCCGGATCTTGCCCGCCAGATTTGCAATCGCATTGATCGTGGCTTGACGGGGGATGGGGGCTTTAATGCCTGGGATGCAGCGGCGGGTGTTTATGCTGCCGCGACCAGTGATTTGATGACCCAACTGGCACAAGACGTCATGACCCGACCAGAAACTTGCGGAGCCATGAAGCGCTACAAAACGCTCTCCGGGGAGCTACCGGAACCAGTCATTATTGAGCCGGTAGATCCATCGGGGTCTGAAACAGGTGAGCCAGCTGTACGCGGGCTTGAGACCTTTTAATAAGCCGCGCTTGGCAGTTTAGGCTCGTTTTCATCATCGAGCAAAACGACAGATGGTACATGCTGGCGGGCTTTCTCTGCTTCAACATGTGCAAATGCGGCAATGATCACTTTATCACCGACTGCGAAATGTCGAGCAGCCGCGCCATTTACGCCGATCGTCTTTGATCCGCGCGGTGCTTCAATCGCGTAGGTTGCAATTCTAGACCCATTGGTCACGTTCCAGATGTCGACCCGCTCATGTGGCAGGATCCCGGAAGCATCCAGAAGGTCCTGATCAATAGAAACTGACCCCTCATAGTGAAGATCACACTGTGTGACCGTCCCAGAGTGCAGTTTGGCTTTCAACATATTGACCAGCAAAGATAATCCCTCCCAGAGGCTTCATTCAGCGCTTACCGTGGCGCTATGCATATATGGGGCCACTTGCCCCAGGGTAAAAGAGCCGAAGTGCAGTGCAGCAAAGCGGGCTTAAAGCACAAAGTTTCGCCAAACGAAAGGACCCTGATTGCGATGTCAGCATCTGCTGTAGATATTGCAGATGAGCTTTGCCATGATGCGTCCAGAGAGTATAAAATGTTTGGGAGGTCTTTCGCGTGACAGCGAGATATTTTAGTCCGCTGACGGCACTATCTGTGATCATTGCCAACATGATCGGTACAGGGGTGTTTACGAGCCTTGGCTACCAGTTGGCGGACATTCAGTCCGGCTTTCCGCTCATCATGCTTTGGGTGCTTGGGGGGATTGCGGCGCTCTGCGGGGCGATCTGTTATGGCGAATTGGGCGCTGCCCTTCCAAGATCGGGGGGTGAGTATAATTTTCTCACCCGGATCTATCATCCCGGTTTCGGCTTCATTGCTGGTTGGGTCTCGGCGATTATCGGATTTGCTGCGCCTGTCGCTCTCGCGGCCATGACGTTTGGGGCTTATGCGACATCCGCGATCGGTCCTGATGTGCCTGAATGGGTCGATACAGCGCTTGCAGCGTCACTGGTGGTCATACTGTGCCTTGTCCATGCAGGACGCCGGCAAGCTGGCGGGTCGCTGCAGATTGGGTTCACCGCGATCAAGATCGGCGCAATCATTTTGTTCTGTGCCGGCGCGATCTGGGCCGTGCCGCAGATGCAACCTGTGACCTTCATTCCCGTCGAAGGCGATGACGTGTTGCTCACGGGCGGGGCCTTTGCTGTCTCTTTGATCTATGTGAGCTATGCCTATACCGGCTGGAACGCAGCAACGTATTTGTCCGGCGAACTGGAACAGCCGCAGCGGGACTTGCCGCGCGTTCTGGTGGCCGGAACCCTGGTCGTGATGACGCTGTATGTGGCGCTGAACGCGGTCTTCCTGCTGGTTGCGCCAATGTCGAGCATGGAGGGTGAGATCGAGGTTGGTGTGATTGCGGCAGAGTCGGCATTCGGACGTGCCGGAGGTCAATTTGCGGGTCTCGCGCTCGCGACGCTGCTGATCTCGACGGTGAGCGCCATGACGATTGCCGGGCCGCGGGTGCTGCAGGTGATTGGCGAGGATTTGAAACCGCTTAGCGCCCTGTCAAAGACAAATGAGGATGGCGTGCCCTCGCGCGCGGTTTACTTCCAGACCGCTATCGCGCTGCTCTTCATCCTCACGTCCAGCTTTGAGTCCGTCCTGATCTTCTCAGGCTTCGTACTGGCCTTTATGAGCTTTCTGACCGTGACAGGCGTCTTCTATCTGCGCTGGAAAGAGCCGGACCTTAAACGCCCTTATCGGATCAGCCTGTTTCCCATTCCGCCCTTGATCTATCTCTCCCTGACGGCGTGGACGCTGATCTATGTCGTGATTGAGCAACCGATAGAGGCCTATTTCGGGCTTGGCCTGATTGCCACGGGCCTGGTCGTCTATCTTGGACTGAAAGTTTCATCACGACCGGATGAGCGCACCTGAGCCAAGATCAAGTTCAATCGTAAAGTCGCCGCTCGGTTCGGCCTCTGCCAGGCGTTCCAGCGGGCCCATGGCCGCTTTCAAAAGGTCATAATCGCGGTCATCCCCAAGCGTCTCACCGCCCGCGTCGAGCGAGGTCAGCCGATAGGCCGTGGTTGGCGTTCCGTCCTCAATACGAGCGCTGCGTGAAAGGCGCACGCGCGCCGCGCCGGGCAGGGCGGCAAAGGTCAGCGCTTGGGTCCAGTTGGTCATGCGATAGCCATTAGACGTCTTCGAGCTCTTTCGGTCTTGAGACCTCTCGCGTCTTTTTCTCAGCCCGCGGTTTGGGCAACAGGCGGAAGCGCGACTGGCACCAGGCAAAGTCGACACCGACATCCAGCAAGGCGTCAGAACGCCCGCAGGGACACATGAACTCCAGCACGGACCAGACCGTATACGTCTCCCCCGCGACCAACGGCACGGGCTCCCCCGTTACGTGATTGGGGGAGTCGTCGACACATAGAACCAGATCACCAGAACCAACATCATAACTCATGGCGTGAGCGTATAGCATAGAGGCGTCGCAGGGTCTCCCCTCGACTTATGCAGAGCTTAGGCGCGTCTGGAACAAACGCGAAGTGACTGCCGCTCTCTCGAGACGGCGATTAGCGCCTGTTTCAGACGCGCCCGCGGCGGCATGTTTTCATACTCGATGGTTAGCCCCTGACCTCGCTGGATCAGATCGCTCCGGAGTTGTAACCACTCTTCGTCCCGGCCATCGGGACCGGGATGTAGCGCTTGCCCCGACTGGAACCGCCGCGCGCGGACGTTACCCCGCACACACAGCCACCAGACCGCCGCATCCCAGCCCCACCCGGTCGGTCCGGACCGCCCTGCACGAGACTGAGATGAGCGGAGTATAGGTCGGGGAAGGGTGGGGGAGGATAAGTTTGTGGAAATCAGGCTCGCCATGACGCGCCCCCTTCTCCCGATGGCGGGAGAAGGGCCGGGGATGAGGGCACGGAACTGGCGTTTTCCGCGCCATCGCCTAGGTTTTGCCGATGACCCGTCGAAACACTGACCGCGCCAGACGATTACGGCAGGAAGCGAACTACCCGGAACGCCTCGCATGGGAGGCGCTGCGGACCCTGCGCAAAGAAGGCGTTGCGGTCCGTCGGCAAGTTGCGATTGAAGGCCTGACTGTGGATTTTGCGGTGCGGTCGAAACGGCTGGTCATCGAGATTGATGGCAGCATTCATGACAGTGAGGATGTGAGGCTGAACGACGCTGAGCGGGATAAGCGCCTTGTCGCGGCAGGTTGGCGCGTGGTGCGGATACCGGCTGAGATTGCTATGAGCGCGGATCATTTGTTGGAGCGGGTTCGCAAGGAAGTCGGGCTTTCCGGCGACTAAGTTGCAGCGGTGCCCTCACCCAATTCCAGCTGGAAAAGCTCGCGCTTTTCCTCGGCTGCGCCGACCGCTTCCATACCCTCTCCCGCGTCCGGGAGAGGGACGCGTGGGGCGTAGAATACCCTGCATGGAGAGGAGATGAGGAGAGTATAGGTTGGGTTAGGCGTGTTGGATAAGTTCGTTCTGCGGTCTGCAGACACCCGTGCAATACAAAACATGAAAGATGCATTAGGCAGTTATGTTAGTCACCCTGCCAGTCTTCCCGGCCGTGGCGAATGCGCAGGATAAGAACCTCTTTATTGCCGCTGATTTGATAGATAATAATGTGCGCATTGAAGCGATGCACCCGAATTGGGCCTTCGCTTGTTTCACGGGCCCGGTTTGTTTGCGGGAATTGAGCGACGAATTCCACTGCCTGTTCAAGTCCTGTCAAATATAGGCTAGCTTGATAGGGCCCAAACAGGCGAATGCCTTCCGAATAGATGACTTGAAGATCAGCTTCAGCAAGAAGCGAGAACCGATATTTCAACGCGACGCGCGCTCACGCACATCGGCAAAGACCTGTTTGATTGTTTTATCAGAAAAGCCGCTTTCATGGGCGTCTCTGACTTTTGCTTCCATGGCCGCTTTGCGTTCCGCCAGCTCCTCATCCCGGCGGATGAGATCGCGGACATAGTCAGAGGAATTGGCGTATTTCCCTTCCTTGGCCTGGGCTTCGACCCAGTCCTTCATCTGCTGCGGCAGAGAAATGTTCATCGTCGCCATAGCGGGCCTCCTAGGGAAAAGGTGGCGATGTTGGCAAAGATTGTCAATCAAATGATTGACGAGCTAGCGCAGTACTTTGTGGTGTGTATGCTTCATCTATGGATAATAATGAGTTGGCTAAACGCTACATCAAAGTGTGCTGGATAATAAAAATCCGACTTATAAGCTGTCGAATAGGGCTATGGGGTAATTCATTTTCTCATATACAATTTGAGAACTGCCTTCTTCAGATAAGAAAAATTATCGAAGGATACTCGCAACTAAACCTACTATTGAGTCATATCGAATTCGAGGACGTACCTCGCAAGTTCGGCTCTTACTATGAAGTTCCAAGAATCATTAATGGACTTAGAAAAGCAGAGCGGAAACAAAGGCTTTCGCGTGCGAGAATCGAGTTAGTTGCTGAAGAAGCTAATCGAAACATATGGCATATGAACCTCGAAGAAGTTACAGATGATGAGGAGGATCGCCTTATCGATATTTGGAGAAAGTCTGGTCGATGGTTGCATGAAGAATCGGGCTTTGGCACTTGGCCATACCCGGAAGCCCAAGCACACTACGTGCTTGGGCAAAATCTAAATGCGCTCCGATCCGACCATCAATGGATATGGAATTTGTTATGGTCGCATTACGCGAGTTTCACCAAGACAGAGGTGTTCTGTGTTCAATTCGGCGAAAAAGATTATCTTGAAAAGCCTATCCTCATTAAGCCAGAGGGTCAGTTCGACGTCACCGATGTTGATTTTGACCCAAAATTTCTGGGCGACATGCCGGATAAAATCGATTGGTCTTTCTACGATGATTGATTTCGCAAAGGGGTGAAATCAAGACATCAAGTATCCAGAAAGCTCCGCAGCTTCCTTGACCGGCTTGGATGCTTCAGCTTCCGCAAAGCTTTCGCCTCGATCTGGCGGATGCGTTCTCTCGTCACGCTGAACTGTTGGCCAACCTCTTCGAGCGTGTGGTCAGTGTTCATGCCGATGCCGAATCTCATCCGAAGCACGCGTTCTTCGCGAGGGGTGAGCGAGGCGAGGACGCGGGTGGTGGTTTCCCGCAGGTTGGACTGGATCGCGGCTTCGACGGGCAGGAGCGCCATCTTGTCCTCGATAAAGTCGCCGAGGTTTGAATCCTCATCATCGCCAATCGGCGTTTCGAGGCTGATCGGCTCTTTCGCGATTTTCAGCACTTTACGGATCTTCTCCAGCGGAAGCCCGAGCTTTTCTGCCAGCTCTTCCGGGGTCGGCTCGCGGCCAATCTCGTGCAGCATCTGGCGCTGTGAGCGGACAATCTTGTTGATTGTCTCGATCATGTGCACCGGAATACGGATGGTGCGGGCCTGATCGGCGATGGAGCGGGTGATCGCCTGACGGATCCACCAGGTCGCATAGGTGGAGAATTTATAACCGCGGCGATACTCGAACTTATCAACCGCTTTCATCAGGCCGATATTGCCTTCCTGAATGAGATCAAGGAATTGCAGGCCGCGATTGGTGTATTTCTTGGCGATCGAGATGACGAGGCGGAGATTGGCCTCGACCATTTCCTTCTTGGCGATGCGGGCTTCGCGCTCACCCTTCTGGACGCGCTGAACGATCTTGCGATAGTCATCAATCGGGATGCCGATTTCCTGAGACACGGTGGTGATCTCAGCGCGGATATCCTCGATCTTGGCGGCTTCGCGGGAAGCGAACCGTTCCCATTTCTTGGATTGGCCCGCGACTTCCTCGATCCAGGTGGGATCAAGCTCGCGGCCGAAATAGGATTTCAGGAATTCAGAGCGCGGCACGCCGTGGGCATCGGCGAGACGCATGAGTTGGCCCTCAAGGCTCATCAGCTTCTTGTTGATGGCGTAAAGCTGCTCAACTAGGGCCTCGATCCGGGCATTGTTGATGTGCATCGTCTTCAGCGTGTCGACAATGCCGAGTGAGATGGATTCGTATTGTTCCTGTGATTTGGCGGTCAGGCCCTTGCCGTCCATACGGGCGGCGACGAGCTTTTCCTGCAGCTTGCGGAACTTGCCGAAAGCGGTGGCCATTTCGTCGAGTTTGTCGAGGACGCCGTCGCGGAGCTCTGCTTCCATGCCGGACATGGACATGGCGGCGCCTTCTTCCTCATCCTCGCGTTCTTCGCGGGCGTGGCGCTCTTCGACGGTCTCATTCTCGCGCTGTTCGGCGAGGGCTTCTTGTTCTTCCTCGTCAGGTTCCTCGGTCGGGTTTTCCGCGCCATAGGTTGCCTCAAGGTCGATCAGGTCGCGTAGCAGGATGCGCTCGTTCACAAGCTCGTCGCGCCAGACCATCATCGCTTCGAAGGTCAGCGGGCTTTCGCAGAGGCCCCGGATCATGGCGTCGCGGCCAGCCTCGATACGTTTGGCGATTGCGATCTCACCTTCGCGAGACAAAAGCTCAACCGAGCCCATTTCGCGCAGATACATGCGAACCGGATCATCGGTGCGGTCGGAGCCGCGCGCATTGCCTTTCTTGACGACCGCGCCCTTGGCATCGGTCTTGGTCAGTGCCGTGCTCTTGGCGGCGTTTTCGCCCTCTTCCTCGCTCTCGACCAGGGCAATGCCCTGTTCAGACAGCATGGCCATCGTGTCTTCGATCCGGTCAGATGACAGCTCGTCAGCAGGCAGGATAGTGTTCAATTCCTCGACGGTCACAAAGCCTTTGGCTTGCGCGTCTTTCATGAACTTTTTGACTTTGGTGTCGTTCAGATCGAGGACCGGGCGGTCCTCAACTGTGGTTTCTGCTTCTTTGGCTTTGGCTTTCGCCATGAAACGCTCTCCTGTCTGCCGTATCCGGGTGCGGCATTCAATTTCCAAACCAGTCCAAATCGATCAGTCCTGATCGGCCTGTTCTGCAGCTTCGTTGAGGCGGGCTGTGCGTGCACGGCGTTCCGAAACCAGTCTGTGCCGAACACGGGCGTCTTCCAGGCTTGCAAACGCATCCTGAGACGTCGTGGCGGACTGGGTCATCCCGTCCGGGCGTGCATACTGCTCCAAGGCGATCAGCCATTCCCGCTCCTCAGGCCCATTACGGGTCATCTCTGGGATGTCAGGATAATTTCTTAGCAAGTCTGCAGCGCGCGATTTTCTACAATCATCTAAATGGTCGCACAGAACCGCTCGGTCAACCACCAAACCCGCATCACTCTGCGTTAATATTGCATCTCTGATCGCTGAAACGTCAGCATCTGGCAGGTCTGCGAGCGCCAAAGCCTCAAATCCGGTCTCTACCAGATGCGGATTATCAATCGCGCGGACAATCAAACCAAGCCCGCGGGTTTTGGCCGGTGCACCTGCATTAAGCGCTGTTGCTTTCGGTTTCGCCGGTGCGCCGCGATGATTGTTTCCAGACTGGCGTTTGGCCGAGCGGAGCGCCCATAAATGGTCGCGCATCCGGGCTTTCAGCTCGCGCTCATAGGCCGTTTTAACCGCGCCGTTCTGGATGGCGCTGGCAGCTTGCATCAGGCGCTGTTCGAGCCCGGCCTGGCGTTCTGGCGTATCAAGAGGTTCAGCATCGCGCTCGCGTCGCCACAAGACCTCTACCAGAGGAATGGCGCCGTCGAGCAGTTGCCGCATGGCCTGTGATCCGCGTTCGCGAATGACATCATCAGGGTCCTTGCCGTCGCTGAGCATGCAGAAAAACACAGATCGCCCCGGTTGCAGGCCGGGAAGGGCCCGCTCAATTGAGCGATAGGCCGCGCCAAGGCCCGCGCGGTCGCCATCGAAGCAAAGCACCGGTTCAGGGCCAGCGCGCCACAGCAAATCAAGTTGCTGCTCGGTCAGAGCGGTGCCAAGCGGGGCGACAGCATGGCCAAAGCCTGCTTCGCTAAGCGCGATAGCGTCCATATAGCCTTCACAGACAATCAGGCCGCCTTCATCTGTGCTGCCAAAGGCTTCGCGGGCTGTCCTATAGCGATAGAGCACAGTGGATTTGTGAAACAGTTCGGTATCGCTGGAATTGAGGTATTTCGGTTTGGCATCGGGTTGCAAAGCGCGGCCGCCAAAGGCGATCACAGCGCCGCGAACATCTTCGATCGGGAACATCAGACGGCCTCTGAAGCGGTCATAGGGCTCGCCGCCATCCTGCTTTTCAACCGCAAGGCCTGCATCGATGATCTCGCGCATTGAGAAGCCTTTGGTTTTCAAATGCACAATTGTGCGTCGCCAGTCGTCTGGCGAGAAACCAAGGCGATGGCGTGCCCAGGCGTCCGGGCGGAGCCCGCGCCCTTCGAGATAGCGTCTGGCTTCTGCGCCTTCGCTGTCGCGTAAACAGGCCTCGAAAAAAGCAGCTGCTGCCTCGCAAGCGGCGTAGAGACGTTTGCGGCGGTCATAGACTTCCTGACTTTCGGGGGTCGCTTTGGGGAGCGACATGCCCGCTTCATCAGCCAGTTTCTCAACAGCCTCCATGAAAGACAGGCGTTCCGTTTCCATGACAAAGCTGATCACGTCACCGCCCATGCCAGATGAGAAGCATTTGAAAATCTTCTTGCTGTCATTGACGTAGAAGCTTGGCGTTTTCTCGTTCGTGAACGGGGAGAGGCCGACCCATTCCTTGCCCTGCTTCTTCAGCTTCACCTTCCGCCCGATGATATCGGAGGGTTTGATGCGGGACTTCAACTCGTCAACAAAGCCGTCGGGAATGCGAATGGGAGCTACCATCGCTTCTATATAGCCCGTGATGGCGAGAACGTGAAACACGTTCGGTGAAATTCAACAGATCAATGAAAGCCGGTGCATACCACTTGTGGCGTATACTCGTGACGGTGGAGAGACATGTGGCACAGCAATCGCAATCTCAGAAGGTCAAATCAGAGCGGGACTTTATAAAGGAAAGTTTCCGTAACGGGGCTATGATCACAGTCACGGCGATGATCCTCTGTGTGGTCGCTAGCGGGTTGACTATGTACCGATTTGGTTCTGAAGTTTACATTCAGGCCATGATCAATGGGGCTGTCCTGCCGCTGTTTATCGCGCCGGCCTGTCTGTATGTTCTGTCGCGACAAGGACTGATCGGTCATCGCCAGATGCTTGAGATCAATCGCCTTGCGCATACCGATGAGATGACTGGATTGCCGAACCGGCGTGCATTTATGCAAGAGGCCTCTGCGCGAATCGCGGCCGTGGATTTTGAGAAACATGGTCTTTGTATCCTGCTGATCGACCTCGATCACTTCAAGAATGTGAACGACAAGTTTGGTCATGATGTTGGCGACAAAACCCTGATCCATGTCGCGCAGGAGATTTCTGACGCCGCCCCGCCAGAAAGCCTGATTGCGCGGCTGGGCGGAGAAGAGTTTGCGGTCTTGCTGCCGTTCAAAGTCTTATCCGATCTGCATCACTATGGTGAAACAATCAGAGCGCGCGTTGCCAGCCGCCCTTGCCTGCACGAGGGGGCAGGGATCCAGGTTACGATCAGTATCGGCGCTGGTATCGCTGTCGAAGCCGATACGGTGAGTTCAATTCTGACACGCGCAGATTGCGCGCTCTATGAAGCCAAGGGGCAGGGGCGCAACCGGTTTTCAATGGCGGCTTAGATCAGGCACTTAGCCGAGTGCGGCGCGAACGGCTTTCCCGGCCGAGCTACACTCGATCTGGCCTGGATAGCGTGCGCGAAGAGCGCTCATGATGCGGCTGACATCCTTGAGTTTACTCGCCTGCATTTCCTCAACCAGGCGGCTCACGGCATCTTCCAGAAGTTCGCCCAGAAGCGGTTTTGGCAGGAAAGCGGACACAACATCGCGTTCCTGACGCTCGCGCTCCGCGTCTGCGATACGTCCTGCCTCATCATATTCACGGGCAGAGACTTCGCGTTGAGCGACAATCGTCTCAAGCAATTTCTTGATTTCACCGTCGTCACAGCCGGAGCATTCCCCACGCCCGCGAGCGATCGCATCGCGGTCCGTCATGGCACATATGATCAAGCGCAAGGTCTGCGCTTCCACGTCATTGGGCGCTTCGGCCTCTGCACGTTGCAGCGCCAAATTGAGTTCATCGCGAAGGGAAACCTGCTCGGTATCGATCACTTTACTCATACAAAAGCCTCAAAAGCCTTTCTTAAACTCGCCGAATCGCCTTGACGGCCCGACGCACGAACCTCTATCTGCGTTCCGTTTGACTTCGAAAAGGTTAAACAAACGGCGCGCTTGAAATTCGCTGAACCTTGGAGATAAGCCTTTGACTCAAAAAAATCAATCCGGTTCCGAAACGGGTGCGCTGGCCCTTGCCGATGGGCGTGTCTTTCTGGGCGAGGGCGCAGGTGCAATCGGCACTTCGATGGGGGAGCTATGTTTCAACACCGCGATGACGGGCTATCAGGAGATACTGACAGATCCATCCTATGCCGATCAGGTGATCCTGTTCACGTTTCCTCATATCGGGAATGTCGGCACGAACAGGTCAGATCACGAAGAATCGTCTGCGCCAGCTGCGTCTGCGGCGCGGGGGACAATTTTCCGTGAACCGATCACGCCGCCTGCCAACTGGCGGTCCGAAGACCATTTTGATGCCTGGCTCGTGAAACAGAAGATTATCGGACTGTCAGGTGTCGACACGCGCGCTTTGACCCGGATTATCCGTGAAGAGGGCATGCCGAAATGTGCGATCGCGCATGATCCGAACGGCAATATTGATCTTGAGTCGCTGATCGCTGCAGCGCAGGCCTGGAGCGGCCTGGATGATGCCGATCTGGCAGCGAATGTCGCCTCAACGACCCCCTTCGATCATGATGAACAACTTTGGGACCTCAGCGCAGGGTTCAAGGACGTCAAAGACCCTGCATATCATGTGGTCGTGGTCGATTTTGGGGTGAAGAAGAACATCCTGCGCAATCTCTCTGAAATTGGCGCGCGGGCGACGGTGGTGAGCGGCGATGCGACGCTTGCGGAGATTCAGGCGCTTCAGCCCGATGGCGTCGTCTTGTCAAACGGCCCGGGTGACCCGGCAGCGACCAGCAAGCGCTCTGGCGATCTGGTGCGCGGTCTTGTTGAGAGCGGCTTGCCTTTGCTCGGTATCTGTATCGGTCACCAATTGCTGGCCTTAAGCCTTGGCGCAAAGACCCGAAAGATGCAGCAAGGTCATCACGGTGCCAATCATCCTGTCAAAGACCTTGAGACAGGCAAAGTCGAGATTGTATCGATGAATCATGGCTTTACGGTGGATGCAGCGACCCTGCCAGCCGGCGTTGAGGAAAGCCATACGTCGCTATTTGACGGGACCAATTCCGGCCTGCGGATCACTGGCAAGCCGATCATCTCGGTGCAGCATCACCCGGAAGCCAGTCCGGGGCCGCAGGACAGTTTCTACATCTTCCGCCGCTTTGCAGACCTGATGGATGCGCACAAAACCTAGCGCAGATTGCGCACGAGGCGCTCAAAGGCATCAAAGACGCTATCGGCGGTGATGCCGGGGGTGCCGCGCGAGATGGAGAAGCCCGCACCGTTAAGGGCGCTACGCAGCATCACGGCCAAAGGCTCAACCCGGTCTCTGGAAATGATGCCTTTCTTGGCGATCCAGCGCATACCGGCCCGGACATTCTGACCGCCAATATAGTGATCGCTCTCATACCAGCCGGGTTCGCCGAGCACGGATGGGCCATCGATCAGAACGATTTTCTGATAGTCGGCGCGGGTCGTGTAATCGAGATAGACCCGGCATCCTGCCAGAAAGGCAGCATAAGGGTCGGTGCGACTGCGGGCCGCTTTTGCATTCTTGCGGGCCTTTTGATCCATTTCTTCCTGCAGGTCCTGCCAAACCTCACGAAACAGCGCTTCCTTATTGCTGAAATGGTGAAACAGCGCGCCCTTGGTCGTCCCCGCAGCTGCCGAGATGTCGGCCACGGATGTCTCAGCATAGCCCTTGGTCTCGAAGAGGGTTTTTGCGGTCGACAAAAGTCGATCCCGCGTTTGTTCTGCACCCATTTTCGTGCTGCGAGCCATTCGTCGAATGTCCTCTTGACCCGTGACATACCGGTGGTATGTAAGATCGCAATAACAAGTCTATGGGGATATAAGACGTAAAACTTACCCCCGCTAACGCTGTTGGACGCACGCGGAGGTGATTTGGAAACCGGACAGATTGATCTGTCCGGTTTTTTATCTGGCCCCGCTGCCAACTGTGTAATAGTTATAACGCAAAGCGGGGCAAACATAAAGCCAGCTAGCGTTCTTCTTCCTCGTCCTCATCAATCCGGAAAAGACGTGGATTGAGCCGGATATTTTGTTCGACGTCGGACAATTCCACGACTGTGGTCTGGAAGTTGGCATCAAGTGTCAGCCATCCGAGCAGGTCATAGGTGCCTGCCGCGAAAACCATGGTCAGGTCGCCCTCAACCTCGCCGGTTGCATCCTGCACCGTCACAGAGATGCGTTCTTCGTTGCGGAAGACATTGATCACATCCACTTCCTCGTCGAAGTCCAGCCTGTCATCAAGCAACAGGCCGAGCGGCGTTGAGGCAAGTGGAATACGATCGATGGTCTCAAGATCACGATCTTCCATAGCAACAGTTGCCCCGTCAGAAACGATCAGGATTGGTGTCGGGTCGTCATAGTCAAAGCGAACGCGGCCTGGGCGGCGCAGCGCAAAACTGCCCGTAGAGACGCTGCCATCAGCATTGATCTGCTGGAACTTGCCCTTTGCGGTTTGTGCTGCAGAAAGCGCTTCGCTGATGGCCTCAAGCGTGGTGGTAAGTTCATCGCCGGTCAGCGCCGTTGGCTGGGTCCGCGCCTGCATGTCATCTGTGGTCTCTTCGACTTCAGTCACAAGTTCAGCAGGTGCTTCTGAAATGGGCTCGACACTCTCATCGAGCGCGTTTTCGGTGATCTGAGTGGACGTTTCAGTGAGATCGACCGGATCCGGCAAGGAGGGAAGCGGCGTTGCCACGGCCTCGCTTTCGGTTGCGTTGATCGCCGCGGCATCCTGATCGGTTTCCTCAATCGGTAGATCCGGCAGCGCCTGAAGCGCCAACGGAACATGATGTGCGGCCGTCATAATCAGGGCGAGCGCAGTCAAAGCAGGGGTCAGCATTGGGGCGATCCTTTCATCAGTCCAGTGTCACTTAAGCAGGGTGGACCAACAAAAACAGGGCGAAATAGAGGCATTTACGCCTGTTTTCGTTGCATCCTGTTCAGCTTTTTGCGGGCACAATTGCAATTCTGTCGCCGAGTTCATTAGCAAATAACCGGCAAAACAGGGCAAAAGACCTTCGGGTTAAACATGGGGAGAAGAACCATGAAACAAATGATTATAGTTGCAGCGACGCTGGCTTTGGTGGCCGGGTGTCAAAATGTTTCCAATCGTCAGCTTGGCACAGCTGCAGGCGGCGCTGTTCTTGGCGCAGGCGTCGGTGTCCTTGCTGGCGGCGATGACAAGCGCAATGCCGCTATTGGTGCTGTGATTGGCGGTATCGCCGGGGCGGCCGTTGGTGGCTACATGGATGAGCAGGAAGAAAAACTGCGGCAGCAAACGGCAGGTACAGGCATCGAGGTTGAGCGCCAGGGTGACCAGATCGCGCTGACCATGCCGTCCAACATCACCTTCCCGGTCGACAGTGCTTCGATCCAGCCAAGCTTTCAGGCCCCTCTGACGGATGTGGCCAACACATTGCTCGAATTCCCGTCCACAACGGTTGATATTGTCGGTCACGCCAGCTCGGATGGTGCCGATGACTATAACCTTGATCTGTCCGTTCGCCGTGCCCAATCAGTACAGTCGTTTCTGGTGGTCAGCGGTGTACAGGATATTCGCCTGAACGCTGTTGGCATGGGTGAAACCCAGCCGATCGCTGACAATGCGACAGCGGCAGGACGAGCGGCCAACCGCCGGGTTGAAATCCTGCTGACCCCGGTTGTTGAAGGCTAACTGAACTTGTTACAGGTGCTGTCTGCTTGACGGGGCCTGTACGGGGAAAGGCTGGGGCGGCATTGACGCTCCAGCCTTTTCTTTTTGGTCAGAGAGGATCAGTCACCGAGACCAGATAGGTCAGTGGCTCCTCACCATGAGATGAAATGGTGACGTACTGCCCCGGGCGAAAGACGTGGTCGCCGAGATGGTAGCCGCCTTCATCCGGTCCTTCATGGTCTTCGTCATAATGGAAGCGCCAATGACTTCCATTATGCGTGAGCCAGCCATCGGCATGCTCATCCGGATTGGGATGAAACCGATCAACGGTGCAAAGCTTGCGCTGGGAGCGCCATTCCTCAAGATCAATCAGGCCGTCCGGATCGAGCGGCGCGACAAGGACATAGCCCTGCCGCATGTCACCTTCTGGATAGCCAGGATTGCGGGCGAGACGCAGAACGATACGCGTGAGTGTCATGGACAGCGGCCTCCTAGTGCATCAGGGCGATTGCAGGTGCATCAGGGGCATTGAGCATGGCGCGGGTTGTGCCGCCAAAGATCATCTGGCCAAGGCGGTTATGACCGTAAGCGCCCATCACGATGAGGCCGGCACCATGCGTATCGGCTGCTTCGATGAGGCTTTCAGAGATGTGCCCCTTCAGGGCGATGATTTCAGACCCAACCTCATAGCGATCAAGATAGGCTTTGAGTTTCGCCGGCTCGGTCGCGCCAGACACTTTGTTCACCTGTTGCAGGTTCTGCGGTTTCTGAGCGATGAAGATTCGCTTATACCCTCTGATCAAGGGCATATGCATGCGCACTGCCCGCGCCGACTGAGCGCTGCCGTCCCAGGCGATAATGCAGGTCTCATCATCGTGGTCGATACCACTTGCCAGGACGATGGGCAGGCGGGCTTCCATAAGAGCGTGTTCGAACCCGAGGTTCAGAGCGTGAACCGATTTCGATGCGTCTTTTGGGAAGACAAGCGCTTGCGACAGCATGGCAGCGCCAGCCGCGCGATGTGCAACGGAGCCGGTTACGTCCTGGTACTCAGTACGTAGCCAGTTTCCAGCCTCTTTCGCGGCCTTGTCGAACTCTGCCTTGATCGCCTTGCGGGCGTTGTTTTGACCTTCAGTGATCGCCTCAATCGCCTTCGTCCCCATGAACACGACGTCTGCGCCCGGTGTATAGACATAGGCGGTTGCCGGGTCTGGCATCACGGTTAAACCATGCAGCGTGGTTTGCATTCGTTTCGCGATGCGTATCGCAGTTTTCATTTGCATGGGGATCGCTGCAGGATTGTCCCCGAGCATTGCAATAACAGACATATTTCGCCTCCTAACCTGTCGTTTCAACAAGATAATGAGCTGAACGGTGCCCTTTTATCCGTATAAATACGGATAGGGATTTCCCGCATAAAAAAGCCGGAGCGCGCAGCCCCGGCTTTCTCAAGTTGTTAGAAGCGTTTCGCCTAAGCGGCCACTTTTTCCGGTGTTCCGGCGGGTGGGAAGCGGTCGTAAAAGCCTTCACCCTTCGCGGCCATGTCTTTCAGCATCGGGCCCGGTGCGAAGCGCTCGCCATACTTTTCAGCCAGACGTTCAGCTTCGGCAACGAAGTCCTTAATGCCCCAGATCAGGTCAATGTAGGAGCAGCACCCGCCCGTATAGGGCGCAAAGCCCCAGGCGAGGATGGAGCCGATGTCGCCGTCGCGCGCATCCGTAATCACGCCTTCCTCAAAGCATCGCGCAACCTCAACTGCCTGCCGCACGAGCAGCCGATTGGTCAGCTCTTTCTTCAATTCGGGCGGACATTCGTCGACGGTGACATCGATTTTCTTGTTGAGGTCTGGCCACAGGCGGGCAGGCTTGCCCTTCTCATTATAGTCGTAGAAGCCTTTACCGGCCTTGCGACCGACGCGGCCTTCATCCTCAACCAGCCAGGCCATCATCTGGCCGAGTTCGTTGGCGTTATAGTCGAGGCCAGCGGCCTGAGCCATCTGGCGACCGACTTTCAGCGCTGTGTCGAGACCAACGGAATCAGAGACTTCCAGCGGGCCCATGGGCATGCCGGACTGACGACCGACATTCTCGATAATCGCAGGCTTGATGCCCTCGGCCAGCATCGCCATGCCTTCCTGGGTATAGGTGCCAAAGCAACGTGAGGTGTAGAAGCCGCGGCTATCATTGACGACGATAGGTGTCTTGCGGATCGCAAGGACGTAGTCGATCGATTTTGCGAGCGTTTCCTCAGTGGTTTTCTCACCCATGATGATCTCAACCAGACCCATCCGCTCAACCGGTGAGAAGAAGTGAATACCGATAAAGTTCTCGGGGCGCACAGAAGCTTTTGCGAGACCTGTGATTGGCAGGGTTGATGTGTTTGAACCGAACACGGCGGTATCGCCAAGTTGCTCTTCGGCCATCTTGGTGATCTTGGCTTTTAGCTCCGGGTTCTCAAACACGGCCTCAACGACAAGGTCAGCGCCTTTGAAGTCATCATAATTGTCGGTTGGCGTGATGCGCGCGAGCAGGGCGTCGCCCTTTTCCTGAGTCATCTTTCCGCGTGACACCTGCTTTTCCACAAGCTTGCGGGAGTAATCCTTGCCCTTCTCTGCGTTTTCCACAGAGATATCCACAAGCACGGTTTCGATGCCTGCGCGGGCTTGCTCATAGGCAATCCCTGCGCCCATTAAGCCAGCGCCGATGACAGCGACCTTGTTCAGCTCATACTTTGGGTAGCCTGCCGGACGGCTGGCACCCTTTGACAGAGCCTGCGTCGACAGGAAGAGCGAGCGGATCATCGCCTTTGCTTCCGGACGCTGCTGGGTGTTGATGAAATAGCGGGTTTCAATCCGCAGACCGGCATCAATTGGCACCTGCGTGCCTTCATAAACGCAAGAAAGAATGTTCTTCTGGGCCGGGTAATTGCCATAAGTCTTGGCGTGCAGCATGGCGTTCGACATGGTTGCAACTTGTCCGGCACCTGGAGATTTGTGCACCACGCCGCCCGGCAGTTTGAAGCCTTTCTCATCCCATGGCGCTTTCGCGTCCGGGTTGGCCTTGACCCAGTCCTTACATTTCTGAACGGTTTCCGAGGATGCAGCGAGTTCATTGACGACCCCCATGGCAAGGGCCTTGTCAGCCTTGATGCTGGTGCCTTGCAGGATCATGGGCAGCGCTTCCTGAACGCCGATCAGGCGTGGCAAGCGCTGCGTGCCACCCGCCCCTGGCAGAAGACCGATCTTGGCTTCCGGCAGGCCGAACTGGAGCTTTGGATTGTCATTTGCCGCAACGCGGTAGTGCCCGGCGAGCGCCACTTCGAGACCGCCGCCAAGCGCCAGACCATTCAGGGCCACAGCGACCGGCTTGCCGCAGGTTTCCAGCTCGCGCAGGGTTTTGTTGAGGGCAAAGCCGCGATCAAACTGCGCCTTTTTCAGCTCAGCTTCTGACATTTCAGACTCTGGCTTGCCACCCGCCGCCTGGCCCATTTCGCCAAGGTCTGCGCCAGCGCAAAAGCCGCTCGCTTTGCCGGATGAGATCACGAGTCCTTTGATGGCGTCATTGCTGGCGACCTCGCCAGTGATGGCGATGATGTCGGCAATCGCCTTGCCGGTGAGCGTATTCATGCTGCGGCCCGGCACGTCAAAGACTGCGTGGGCGATGCCGTCTGCATCTGTGTCGAAAGAGAATGTTTCGAGGTTCATTGTTTGAAATCCTGTGAATTGTCATCCCGGCCGAAGTAAAGCGAAGAGCCGGGACCTATTGAAGCTGGGTCCCGAATAAGCGCCAAGCGCTTTTCGGGATGACAGAGCTGAAGGTTATACCCGCTCAATAATCGTTGCGGTGCCCATACCAGCGCCGACACAGAGTGTGACCAGCGCAGTTTCCTTGTCAGAGCGTTCCAGCTCATCGACCATTGTGCCGAGCAGCATACCGCCAGTCGCGCCGAGGGGGTGGCCCATGGCAATCGCGCCGCCATTCACATTCATTTTGGAATGATCAATGCCAAGAAGATGCATCATCAGCATCGGCACGGAAGCAAACGCTTCGTTCAACTCATAGAGATCGATATCACCGACATCCATTCCCGCTTTCTTGAGCGCTTTCAGCGTCACATCCGTTGGGCCGGTTAGCATGATGCCTGGCTCCGAGCCGATGGATGCCATTTGCTTCACCCGGGCACGTGGCTTGAGACCGAGGCGCTCGCCCATTTCCTTCGATCCGAACAGAACCGCTGAGGCCCCGTCCACGATGCCTGAAGAGTTCCCTGCATGGTGCACGTGGTCGATGGCTTCCAATTCCGGGTAGCGTTGCTTGATCACCTCATCAAAGCCCATCGCGCCCATGCCAGCGAAGGATGGGTTCAGAGCGGCAAGGCTCTGCATGTCAGCCTCCGGGCGCATATGCTCGTCACGGTCGAGCTGAATGCCGCCCATTTGGTCCTTGACCGCGATAACAGACTTGGAGAACCGACCTTCTTTCCAGGCGTTTGCAGCGCGTTGTTGGCTCTCTATGGCATAAGCGTCGACATCGTCGCGTGAGAAACCCCACTTTGTTGCGATCGTGTCCGCACCAACGCCTTGTGGTGAGAAATAGGATTTGAAGGCGATTTGGGGGTCTGAGGACCAGGCTCCACCAGACGCACCCATGGGAACGCGGCTCATGCTCTCAATGCCGCCGCCAATGGCCATATCAGCCTCACCGGTCATGACTTTCGCTGCGGCCATGTTACAGGCTTCGAGACCTGAAGCACAGAAGCGGTCAATCTGAACACCAGCTGTGGTTTCAGCATAGTCAGCGTTGAGCACGGCAATCCGCGCGATATCACCGCCTTGCTCACCAACGGGTGACACACATCCAAGGACGACATCGTCCACATATTTCGTATCAAGGTCGTTGCGATCACGGATGGCTTCCAGTGTCTGCGATGAGAGCTCAAGCGCTGTGATTTCATGCAGGCTGCCGGATTTCTTGCCCTTGCCGCGCGGGGTACGCACGGCGTCGTAGATATAGGCTTCGGTCATGGGGGTCTCCTGTTTAACTTGGTGTTTTGGCGGGCGCCTTCATGGGATTGATGGCAAGCGATGCAGTGGCACGGGCAGCTTCCTTGCCGCGCGCGTCAAAAAGATCGGCTGAGGCGAAGATCACCTGCCGGCCGATATTGCGAAGGCGGGCGACAACTTCGATGGCACCAACCCGAACCGGGCGAAGGAAAGTCGTGTGCAGGTCAATCGTAGAAGGGAACCGCTCGGTTCCCATTTTGACTGTGGCCAGCATACCGATCGTGTCATCCAGCATGGCGGAGAGATACCCGCCCTGAATATAGCCGGCTGGATTTGTGAACTCACGCTTGCCGTCAAAGCGGACCCGGGTCTCCATCGCCTTCATGTCGAGCGATATAAGTTCGAAGCCCAGCGATTTCGAGCTTTCCGCCGGCTGTTTGAACATGTCGTACATGAGCTGGCTATCGGGCACTGATTTTGTTCCTCAACTGAAGCTGTCTCAGCGCTTCCGCTTCGGATAGATCGCCATCAACCAGGGATTTGATTTCCGATTGTGTCAGCCCCATCGCTTCCAGCTTTTTTTGCGCGCTGTCCTGAATACCAGAGAAGACGATAACGCCCAGACCAAAGACAAAAGCGGCGCTAGCCACGACGTAGTGGAACACAGGCGGCAATGCTGAATTACCGCTGACCGCCATGTACAGATTAACAGCGATCACCAGAGTTGCAGTTCCGGCCCAGATCCAGCGGTTGTTCACCTATAGCGTCCTCGCGATCAGCATTTTCATCACTTCATTGGCACCGCCATAGATGCGTTGGACACGGGCGTCCTGATACATCTGGCCGATGGGGAATTCGTCCATATAACCCCAGCCGCCATGCAGCTGCAGGCATTCATCAATGATCTTGCACTGTAGGTCAGTCACCCAATATTTCGACATGGAAGCCGTCGCCGCGTCGAGTTCACCTTTCAGCAGCAGCTCTGTGCAATGCTCGACAAAGACCTTGGCGACGGTTGCTTCGGTCTTGCATTCGGCGAGTTTGAACTGTGTGTTCTGGAAGTCCATGATCGTGCCGCCAAAGGCCTTTCGCTCTTTCACATAGGCGATGGTTTCACGCAGCGCGCGTTCGATCATGCCCATGCCCTGAATGCCGATAATATGACGCTCTTGAGGGAGCTGCTGCATTAGCTGAATGAAGCCCTGACCCTCTTCCGGGCCAAGCAGGGCGCTGGCGGGGACTTTTACGTCATTGAAGAACAGCTCTGACGTATCAGCGGCGGGCTGGCCGATTTTCTTCAGATTGCGGCCGCGTTCAAAGCCTTCAACCTCATCGGTCTCGACCATCATGATCGAAATGCCTTTTGCACCTTTGCTCTGGTCGGTCTTGGCACAGACGAGGATCAGATTGGCGGTTTGGCCATTGGTGATGAAGGTCTTGGAGCCATTGATGACATAGCCGTTGCCGTCTTTCTTGGCAGTGGTCTTGATGTTCTGCAGGTCAGAGCCAGTGCCGGGCTCGGTCATGGCGATGGCTGTGACCAGTTCGCCTGTCGCGAGTTTTGGGAGGAGGCGTTCTTTCTGTTCTTCCGACCCGTAATGGATGATGTAAGGCGCGACGATGGCATTGTGCAGGCCGATGCCGAAGCCTGCGATGCCTTGCAGCTCCAGCTGTTCGATGATGACGGCATCGTGGCGGAAATCACCGCCTGCGCCGCCATATTGTTCAGGCGCGGAAGGCAGGAGCAGGCCCATTTCGCCGGCCTGATACCAGACATCTCGCGGCACCATCCCGGCCTCACGCCAGTCTTCGACATGCGGTTTCAGTTCCTTGTCGAAGAACCCTGAGACCGCATCGCTGAAGATCTGGATTTCTTCATCCTGTCGCCAGTTAGACTTTGGCACGTTGAGGACGTCTGACATATGGGGCTCCCGGGATACAATTATGACGTTTACGTACACGTCAATTTAGATGTTCTAGCGGGTTTTGGCCAGTCGTTACGTAACGATAGTATGCGCACCGGAACGGCTAATCTGAACAGATCAACCGCTCCTGTCTCAACCGAGAAGCGTCTTTAGAAGCGGTCCGCGGGCAGGGCCATCATCAGGTCCGCGCCGGTTTTCAGCTTGGCAAGATGTGAGGCCGCTTCGGGCAGGACGCGGGAGACATAGTATTTCCCGGTCAGAAGCTTGTCGTCATAGAATGGGTCATCGCCGCGTTTTTCAAGCGCAACTTTCGCCATCAAGGCCCACATATATGTGAGGGCGGTCAGACCGAACAGCTGCAGATAATCGCTTGAGGCCGCGCCAGCATTGTTGAAATCGGTCATGCCGTTTTCCATCAGCCAATTGGTGCCATCCTGGAGTTGGGCTTTTGCTGATTTCAGACCTTCAACGAAGGGCTCAAGCTCTTCATCCCCTTCATGAGTGCCGATGAAATCATCCATCTCAGCAAAGAAGCTGAACACCGCCCGGCCGCCGTTTGCTGCGAGTTTACGGCCGACCAGATCGAGCGCCTGAATACCGTTCGTGCCCTCATAGATCAGCGTGATCCGGCAATCGCGGACGAATTGCTCAAGGCCCCATTCCTTGGTGAAGCCGGAGCCGCCATGGATTTGCAGGGCTTCATTGGCCATTTTGAAGCCGCGGTCAGTCAGGAAGGCTTTGATCACTGGTGTCATCAGGGCCATGTATTCGTCAGACTTCTGACGGACTTCCTCGTCGGGGGACTTGTGGTGCAGGTCTCCGAACAGTGCGGTCCAGTAAGCAAAGGCGCGCGCGCCCTCAATGAAGGCCTTCTGGTCCATCAGCATGCGCCGAACGTCCGGGTGCACAATGATCGGATCGGCGGGCTTCTCAGGAGCCTGAGGCCCAGCGAGGGAGCGCGACTGAAGCCGGTCATTGGCGAAATCAACCGAGTTCTGATAGGCGATTTCGGCTTGGCTGAGACCCTGAAGGCCAACGCCGAGACGCGCTTCGTTCATCATCACGAACATGGTGCGCATGCCCTTGTTCTCTTCGCCAACCAACCAACCAGTCGCGCCGTCATAGTTCATGACGCAGGTCGCATTGCCGTGAATGCCCATTTTTTCTTCAAGGCCGCCGCAGGAGAGATCATTGCGATCGCCGAGCGAGCCATCTTCGCCGACAATGAATTTGGGCACGACAAAGAGCGAGATGCCTTTAATGCCTTCCGGCGCGCCTTCGATTCGGGCGAGCACAAGGTGAATGATATTCTCTGTCAGGTCCTGCTCGCCGCCGGAAATCCAGATTTTCTGGCCGGTGATTTTATAAGAGCCGTCAGCTTGCGGGATCGCTTTTGTCTTGATCAGGCCGAGATCGGTTCCGCACTGTGGTTCTGTCAGGTTCATGGTGCCCGCCCACTCACCAGATGCCATTTTAGGCCCGTACATCGCGCGCTGTTCATCAGATCCGCCTGCCATCAAGGCCTCATAAGCACCTGAGGTGAGGCCAGGATACATGCCAAAGGCCATATTGGCTGATGAGTTGATCTCGCTAATCGCCATGGACAGGGCGTAGGGGAGACCCTGGCCCCCCATTTCCGGTGATTTGTTGACCAGCGGCCAGCCATTTTCGACAAAGGCTTGATAGGCTTCAGGGAAGCCATCCGGGGTCTTAACGCTGCCATCGCTGTTGCGAATACAGCCCTGTTCGTCGCCGACCGTATTCAGTGGGAACAGGACATCTTTTGCAAACTTGCCTGACTCCTCCAGCACAGCGTCGATCAGATCTGGGGTTGCTTCCTCAAAACCGGGTAGGTTCGAATAGTTTTGTAGCGACAGGAAGTCATGGAAAATGAACTGTATGTCTCTTACAGGTGCGTCGTAACGGGGCATCTGGGGTATCCTGAAAAGTTTGGATGATGGTCTGCGTTGTGTCGAGATGCCCGCTCAAAGCGCGGGCAATTTCTTAAGCGTTATCAAGCTGCCGTCGGGCGACTTCATCATAAGCGCGAACGTTTTCTACGTCGCCTTCAGCCGGACCGACTTTCGCAAGGCTGGTTTCCAGCCATTCGATCCCGCGATGAAGTTCCTGAAGCGCCATTTCGATATCTTCGCGCTGGCTTTCCAGTTCCTTGATCTGGTTCTGGAACTTGACCAGTGACATGCGCATCTGCGCACGCTGGCCGTCCTCAAGGCCATAAAGGTCAAGGATCTCGCGGATGTCTGCTAAAGGCAGACCGAGCCGTTTTAGGCGCACAATGATTTTGACACGCGCCCGGTCACGATGCGAGTAAACGCGCGTCATGCCGTCCCGCGCCGGGTGCAGCATATCCTTGTCTTCATAGAAGCGTAGAGCACGAGGAGTGATTCCGAACTCTCGAGCAAGCTCTGAGATTGAATAGGTTCTGGAATCGGCGATCGAAAATGATGAAGCTGAATCTGGCATATAAGAACTATGCCTTGTCTTTACGCGAACGTCAACGTCACCCATTCAGGGTTTTGGCGACCATTGGTGAAGAAGTCTTACGAATTTTGCGGTTTATGTTTACTTTTTAACCTGGAATTAAGCCCCGGGCCGCCATTGCTTTAGATGGTTATGATTAATGGGTGAGGTGCGATTCGCATTTCGCCGAAGGTGGAGTAACGGTGCATGAGCAGTTACGGGTCCTGGAGTGTCAAAGGCATTGATGACCGCGCGCGAGCGGTCGCAAAAGAAAAGGCACGTCTGCAAGGCGTGACCCTTGGCGACTATATCAATGATCTGCTTCTGCAGGATCAAGGTCTCGCTGGTTTGAGTGAAGCGGTTGCTGAGCCAAGTGTTCGACAAACGCCGCCAAGCGCTCCGCCGTCAGAGCAGACGCAACCCCTTGATACGCTGGCCCGACGCATTGAGGCGGTCGAGGCCCGGTCAACGCTTGCGATTACAGGGATCGACCAGTCCGTGCTGGGCCTGCTCGCGCGGCTAGAGAATACGGAAAGCACAACCTCTGCGATCGCGTCTGAAGTTGAAAGCATGATCGATGAACTGCGCGAGACGCACGAGGGTCTTCAGCAAAAGGTCAGAACAATTGAAGCTGACGATTCTGCACAGCAGAATCTGGAGGCGATGAAGGCTCTGGAATCCGCGCTCGGTAAACTTGCCGCCCATGTATACGAAGAAAACAGCCTTGCTCAGGATGAAGCCGCAGCGGTCAAAGGCCGTATGGAAGCTGGTTTTTCCGAGCTTACAGATCGGGTTGAAGGGGTTGAGGTCAAGATTGAGTCCACCCTTGCAGATGCGGCAAACCGCGTGGAAAAAGCCGTGCAGCAGGCTGAGCTGCGTGCGGAAGGGACTTCAAAGCATCTGGCCGAGCGGTTCAGCGCAATCGAATCCGGTGTCGCCACCAAACTGTCCAAGGTCGATGATTTTGATGCGCGTCTGACCGCTTTTGAAGGCGAGGTTTCTGGCGCTGTCTCAAAAATGCAGGCTGACGTTGATACCGAGCTTAAGAAAATTGGCGACAGTGACGCGCGCCTCGGCACAGTTGAGGCGGCGCTGACGACGCAGATTGGGAAAGTCGAAGGGATTGGCGCCCAGGTGGAAGGCATCCAGGGCGACGTTTCCAACGCAATCACCTCTATGGAAGGCACGCTGCTGCGCATTCAGGAACGCCTGAACCGCGCGGAAACGACAACCGACGCTGCTTTGATGGGGCTTGAACAGACTTTTGTCTCTTTGGAGAAGCGTCTGGACGTTGTCGCGCAGCAGGCCGCGCCTGAGCATATGGACGCGCTGCGCAAGCAGGTTGAAGAGCGGTTCGAGAGCCTGTCAGCAGACTTGCGCCATGGCATCGAAACGTCACGCCAGGAACTCGCGAACGAGATCGAACAGGCCGCTGCCGGGGCCAATCCGGAACTGATGGGCCGGTTGGAAGCGTCGGTTGAAGATATCCGAATTGAGGCATCGGCTGGTGAGGAACGCTCAAGCCGGGCGCTGGAAGCGGTGAACGAGCAGGTCAATCGTATTTCCCTCGGCCTCGACACACGATTGCGGTCGATTGAAGAACGCGAAGATACAATTTTTGATCGGGTGTCTGAAAACATGACCGCACTTGCCGATCAGTTGGAGCAGCATGTCAGCGAAAGCGAACAGCGCAGCGCATCGGCGATCGAGCAGGTTGGTTCACAGGTGGCGACGGCAATTAACCGTGTCCAGGCCCGCCAGGACGAGGCGAAGCAAGCGATTGAGGCGAAAGTCGAGGCTGAACGCGAGGTCCAGGACGCGCGCTTGTCGAAGGCTTTGAACAACATCTCTGATCGCCTTGGCCGAATGCAATCGCAGACCGTTCAGGTCATGTCGCCGGTGCAGCAGGCGATCGCTTCACTGGCCGCACGCCTGGAAGCAGTTGAGGATTTCAGCACGCCGCCATTCGCCAACAAGCCTGACCGCGCTATGCCGGATATCCCCGTGCCAAGCGAGGATGTCGCGCCAATTGATACGACGGCATCTGAGCCAGACGCGGCGGAGATTGAAGCGCCGGTTATGGTTAAAGATGCGGATGATGAAAATCTCGACTTCCTGGAGGGGTTGCCAGACTTTGGCGAGCAAGAACCCGACATCGCAGCCGAAGCCGATACGCTCAGCTTTGATGAAGACTGGCCAGACGAAGAAGAGACAGGTGTCGATGAAGACTATTCGACCGATATCGCGACCATAGACGAACAAGCGCCGGAAACGCTGGCAAGCGATGACGAAGACCCGCTCGCGTCTCTGGGCGAGTGGGATGACGGGCGCGAAGAGACGCGGGAAACAGATATTTTTGCCTCTGACTCAGAAGCTGTTCCTGAAGAGGTTATAGAACTCGACCTTGATGAGGTTGAGGCCGCTGAGGACGCCGGCGAAGAGGAGCTGCCCGCGGTTGAAGAGGCTACAGACTATCTTTCGCGTGCGCGCCGCGCTGCGATTATGGCCGCAGCTGAAGGCAATGCTGCCAAAAGAGGCAAATCAAAGCAACGCAGCAGCAAGACGCAGCCGCAAGTCGAGAACCTTGTTTATGCCCCAAAGAAAAGCCCGTTTACGGGCAAGGTTCCCGTAATTGCGGCAGCGTCTGTCCTCGTCCTGTCGACGGCTGGCGCCGGTGTATACCTGTCCTTGCGTGGTAAGCAGCCTGCTCAAACGGATCCGATCAGCGTGGCGACAGCCGCGTCGATCGCAACACCGACCGAGACCGCCGCAGAGCCGTCTCTTTCCGTTTCCGAATATGCAGATATGAACGCGGCAGCCGATCTGCAAAGCCTTGAGGATGCGTTGTTTGAGGAAGGCAGCATGATGCCAGCCGCGACTGAGACGACGGGGCTTGAAGAAACGGCAGACATCGCACCGCCAGCGCTTGACCTGCCGACCATTCCGAGCCGTCTGACCCTTCAGCAGGCTGCCAGTGATGGCAATCCAGTTGCGGAGTTCCAACTCGGCGAAGCGTCTCTTGCGGCAGGTGATCTCAGAGATGGAAGCGCGCTTATTCGCAGCGCGGCAGACAAAGGCCTGCCAGCTGCGCAGTATCGACTGGCCAAGCTGCATGAACAGGGCACCGGTGTTCCGCGTGACCTTGCACAAGCTCGAGCCTGGACGGAGAAGGCCGCTGAAGGCGGCAATGTCAAAGCGATGCATGATCTTGCAGTATTCTTTGCCGATGGTGAGGGCGGCACGCAGTCTTATGCAGCTGCCGTAGAATGGTTCCGCAAGGCCGCAGAGTTTGGTCTGGTCGACAGCCAATACAATCTCGGCGTGATGTATGAGAATGGCCTCGGGATTTCACCAAGTGCTGCAGAGGCGCTCTATTGGTATGAAATTGCTATGCAAAATGGTGATCCAAGCGCTGAGCAGAATGTTGCGGAATTGACCGGCATCCTGTCGCCGGAACTTGCAGCAAGCACAAGCCAGCGCGCGGCGGCGTGGACCGGGTCATCACCGAACCGGGCCTCAAATGGCGAGTTTGCTCGCCAGGTCTGGGAAGAAGGTCAGCGCGAGCAGGTTTTCGCAGTCCAGACGGTCCTGAATGGGCTGGGTTATCGCGCCGGGACCCCCGATGGGATCGCCGGGGCGGGTACACGTACAGCTTTGCGGGCCTTTCAGGCCGATTATGGGCTGGCGACAGACGGACAGATCAGCAATCAGGTGGTCGATAAGCTGAACGAACTGGCCCAGCAGACCTCCTCGTAAGGTCAGGTCTTTTCTTATTGTCAGGATTGAGATTTAGGCGTTCCACGTGCGCCAAAGCGTAAGCGGCGTAAGAGGATCCAAGCGCCAACAATCGCTGCGGCAATCGCAAGCGCATGGGTTTCGGTCCGTGCCCAATTGTTGAGAATGACGCCAAGCAGTCCCCAGCTTAGAGCAATAAAGTACCACAAGCTCCTGCTGACATTATTGGCAAAGGCCCAGGCGAGCAGTCCTGCCGGGATCAAAGTCAGCCACAGAGACTGCCAGACGCGATCTGTTACGTCCCGGTCGAGCGCCCAGCGGGTCACATCCGGAACACTGATCGAAACGGCGACGCTGAGCCAACCCGCCAGCAAGCCGACCAGAAAACAGGCCAACAATCGGCGCAGGGTGCCATCAAAGCCACCCATCAGATCGAGCCGGTAAGCCGCAGTCCAGGCTGCGGCAAGGATTGGGAGCAAGAGGACGAAGTCGAGCCAGGGCAGGCCAATGCTCTGCGCACTGATCATCCAGATCACATTGCCAAGACCTGCCAAAGCGAGCGGTGCGGCAAGGCGATCGTAGACATGATTTGGTCTGAGCGTTGCGAGGACTGCAAAGGCCAGATAGCCGAGAAAAATAGGACCCCATATGGAGAAGAAGACACCCGGTGGAAGCTCTGGCGGTATACCGCCTTCCATAGCGCGCATGCCCATATTCCCGCCAATGCCCATCACAGGCAGGACAGGGGCGGCAAACTGGGCCAAGGCGATGGGGATCAGGGTCAGGCGTGCGGGAAATGTCATGGAATTCAACCTCTAGCCCTCTGATTTGCAGACTGGCTCGGCACCGTCCAGTCAGAGATTTGTGATCTTATGAGAGCAAAGCTTCCAGCGCCTCGATGCGATCGGCCTCGGCTGTGGGTTTGTCCCAGCGTACACGGTTAATCCGTGGGAAGCGCATAGCGATACCTGATTTATGCCGGGGGGACCGCTGCAAGCCTTCAAAAGCGACTTCCAGCACGAGGCCTGCCTCCTTGGTTGCGGTCACGGCGCAAACGGGGCCGTAGCGATCAATCGTGTTGCCGCGCACGAATTTATCGAGCTGTTTCAGCTCTTCATCGGTGAAGCCGAAATAGGCTTTGCCCACGGGCGTCAGCTGATCCTCGCCTTCCACCTCGCGCCAGACGCCAAAGGTAAAATCGGAATAATAGCTTGAGCGTTTGCCATGCCCGCGCTGCGCATAAAGCAGGACGGCATCGACCAGAAACGGGTCGCGTTTCCACTTATACCACGGGCCTTTGGGACGTCCCGCCTGATAGGGACTGTCCCAGCGTTTGAGCATGATGCCTTCAATCTCAGGTGCAGGGGGCGCGTTTCGTGCCTCTTCCAGCGACGAGATATCTTCAAACGGAACAAGTGGTGAGAGATCAAAACGGTCTGTCGCAAGGCCCTCAAGAAACGCTTCAAGACGCGCGCGCCGCGTTTTGAAGGGCAGGCGCCGCAGGTCCTCATCCTGCTCAACCAGAATGTCATAGGCCCGTACAAAAGCTGGCCGTGCCTCCATCTGCTTTTTGGAAACGGTCTTTCGATTAAGGCGTTGCTGCAGCTCGTTAAACGGGGCAACCCCGCCATCTGGCGTGCGAACGAGCAGCTCTCCATCTAGCGCAGCGTGAAAATTCATGCCCGCAAGCACATCGGGAAATGTGTGTGAAATATCGTCGCCTGTGCGCGTATAAAGCCGTCTCTTTTCACCGTCAGAGACGACCTGAACGCGGATGCCGTCATATTTCCACTCTGCTGCATAGGCGGTGTTTGTAATCAGGTCAGGATCAATCGCGTCTGGCGTGTCGCGGTCTTTTTTGGGAACGAGAGGGTGGGCCAGCATAACCGGTCGGAAGGGCGCTGCGATATCCGGGGCTGGTTTGTCGGCTTTGCCGTCCAGCCAGGCAAAAAGGCTCTGATAAGGCGGTTCCAGACCATGCCAGATTTCCTCGATTTCGCCGGTTTCGACCGCTCCAAATTGGGCCGCTGCAACTTTGGCGAGACGGGCGGATACGCCAATCCGCAAACCGCCTGTCACGAGCTTTAGCAACGCCCAACGCCCGCGCGGGTCTAGCGCATCAAGCCAAAGCTCGATCAGGCGTGCATTTTCCGCCTTGGTGCCAGCCTGCATCTGTTCAACGATTTCACTCAGGCTCGGGACACGATTTGCGCCGCGCTGAGCCGGCCAGATGAGGCTGACGGTTTCGGCTAGATCACCAACATAGTCGTAGGACAGCCTGAACAGCTCATGGTCGATATGCTGCTCGGCCAGCCCCCGTATCAGACCGGCTTTGACACCGGGAAGCTCAATCTCCGATGTTAGCGCTGCGAGCGCCCATCCGCGTTCGGGGTCCGGCTGGCGCGCGAAATAGTCTTGCATCAGGCCGAGCTTGCGATTGCGCGACGGGGTCAGCAGCAATTGCTCGAGCAGATTGGCGAACGCTTCCATAATCGCCCTTATGTAGAGCGCCGGATTGAATGTCACAAAATCTTTGTGAGTAAGCGCTTGCATTTGCCAAGATTTATATGTAAGCGATTGATCACTTATTTAGGAGACTGATATGAAACTTCATGCTTTACCTATTCTGGCATTGGCTGTGATTGCGCCTTCGGGACTTGCACATGCAGACAGCTTCCAGAACGCCTCTCAAGCTGCGGCAGATTCCGCAGAGGCCTCTGCGCGCCTTGTTGCCTCCGGTGTTCAAGTGACGCTTGGCGCGGCAGCAGTGCCCCTGGCTGCGTCCGGGGCGGCTGCCAATGCGGGGGGAAGTGCGGCCAATGCCATTGCTGGAGATCTTTGGGAGACGGCAAACGCGCCGCTGACTGTGGATGATGATATCGCCATGGCCCAGCCCCTGCCGAGCCTGACTGACCAAACGACTGAACGGGAGGGCGAGCAATGACCCAGAGTAACTTTCGAACCATGATGTCTGGACTAGGTCTGGCAACCGCTATGTTGGTATCAGGGCAATCGCCGGCCGTCGCAGACAGTGGGTCGGGTGCGGCCACGACAGCGGCCTATTTTTCGCCGGAAGATGCAGGAGCCTATTCCAAACAAATTGAACGCGAGCTTGCCGCAAAGGGGGCCCGCGTGGCGATTGTGTTTCGAACCGGGCGCAGCCGGGACCGCTTGCCTGACGGCATCGACTATACGCATGGCGCGTTCTGGGTTCACCAGACAATCGCCCGTCCGGATGGGTCGACCTTCAAAGGCTATGTCACATACAATCTGTTTCACGGGGATGGTGAGACGCTGAGCCGGGAGCAGTCCTATCTTGCTGAAGAATTCCCGTTTGCGTTCGTTCAGTCTTCAGCCGTTGAGGACCTTGGCGTGATCCTTCTGGCTCCTGAAGTGCAGCAGCGGGTCCTCTCCATGATCGCTGATGGCTCATATGAGGCGCTGCATGACACTGACTATTCGCTGATCGCGAGCCCGTATGATGACCGGTTCCAGAACTGCAATGAATTCATGCTGGACGTTATCGCAGCGGCGCTTTGGCAGACGACCGATTATGATCAGATCAAAGCCAACCTGATTGAGCATTTTGACGGCACCAGAGTGAAAGTCGGTTTTCTGGCACGCACATTCGGTCCGTTGGCCGACACCCGTCTGAAAACCCGAGATCATCGCGGCAAGCCCATCATTACGGTGACTTATGCATCGCTGGCCGAGTTCCTGATGCGCAATGGCTATGCCACGGAGACGTTTGAGACGACCCCGCGCATGCTTCAGCAGGGGTAATGCCGACAAGCGCAGCCTATCCCCTTGCCCGAATCTGCTGCGAACCCTAAGCACGGGAACAGATTCAAAGGGAGAGTGGCATGGGCGACAGGATCTTTATCGGCGGCGCAGACATGGATGGTGGCGGGACACCAAATGATGCGCAAAGCCTGCTCCTGAACCGCGCGAACCGGCATGGTCTTGTCGCGGGTGCAACCGGGACCGGAAAAACCGTCACGCTGCAAATTCTGGCGGAAGGGTTTGCCGCTGAAGGCGTGCCGGTGTTCTGCGCTGATGTGAAAGGCGACCTGTCGGGGATTTGCGTCTCTGGTACGCCGGAGCACAAGCTGCATCCGAAGCTGGTTTCGCGGGCTGAGAAAATAGGGTTTGAGGATTACGGCTATGGCGCGACGCCGACCGTCTTCTGGGACGTGTTTGGCGAAAAGGGGCATCCGGTTCGCACCACGATCAGCGAGATGGGCCCACTGTTGCTGTCCCGGCTGATGGATCTGTCGGAAACGCAGGAAGGGGTTCTGACCGTTGCGTTTGAGTATGCCGATGATGAAGGCATGCTGTTGTTGGACCTGAAAGATCTGCGGAAACTGCTCAACCATATGGGTGACAAGGAGGTCCGAACGGCGCTTAGCCGCGAGTATGGCAATGTTGCTACCGCCAGCCTCGGTGCGATCCAGCGCCGTTTGCTGGTGCTGGAGCGTGAAGGGGCGGAGACATTTTTTGGTGAGCCAGCTCTCAAGCTTCAGGATTTCATGCGCACCACCCGCGATGGCCGAGGTGTCGTGAATGTTCTGGACTCAACGACATTGATCAACTCACCGCGGCTCTACTCAACCTTCCTGCTCTGGCTCTTGTCGGAACTGTTTGAAGAGCTGCCGGAAGTCGGTGACCCTGATAAGCCGAAAATGGTGTTCTTCTTTGATGAAGCGCACTTGCTGTTCAATGATGCGCCGCGCGCCTTGCTGGAGAAGATCGATCAAGTCGTGCGCCTGATCCGCTCGAAGGGCGTTGGTGTCTTCTTCGTGACCCAGAACCCGCGTGATTTGCCGGAAAGCGTGCTCGCCCAGCTCGGCAATCGTATTCAGCATGCACTGCGGGCCTATACACCAGCAGAGCGCAAGGGCGTTCGCGCGGCTGCAGAGTCATTTCGTGAAAACCCGGCCTTTGATAGCGAAGAGGTGATTACAGATCTCGGTGTCGGTGAAGCGCTGGTCTCAACTCTGGATGAGAAAGGCGCGCCCGGTATCGTGCAGCGCACGCTAATCCGTCCGCCAAGTTCGCGGCTTGGTCCGGCAACGGACGCCGAACGCAAGGCGGAAATGCAGAACAGTCCAGTGCTCGGCCTCTATGATGAAGCGATCGACCGTGAGTCGGCGTATGAAATCTTGCTTGAGCGAGAGGAAGCGGCTGCTGAAGCCGCTGAACGCCTGGCCGAGGAGGAGGCGCGCGCCGAAGAAGAAATGGCGCGCAAGAAAAAATCTACATCGACCCGGCGGCGCTCGAGTCGCATGACGCCGACAGAACGCGCAATCAACACAGCTTCAACCACAATAGCGCGCAAGGTGACAGACTATGTTCTGCGTGGCATTTTAGGTAGCCGACGGCGTTAGGAGCTTGGATTGAACGCAGCGCGCGACAAACGCTCTGAACTGATCGACAAGCTGGCTGATCACGTGCTGCAAGATGGGCTGATGAATGCCAGCCTGCGCCCACTGGCCAAGGCGGTTGGGACGAGTGACCGCATGTTGCTCTATTATTTCAAAGACAAGGGCGAGCTGATTGAAGCCATTCTGGGGCGCATCGCTGAGCGGGTCACCCTGATGCTGAACGAGTCTGCGCCGCCTGCGCCGATGCCGCTTGAAGATCTGGCGCCCCTCGTGCTGCAAGCCATGTCCTCCGAGGTGTTCTGGCCCTACTTGCGACTGTGGCTGCAAATGGCGGCCTTTTCAGCCGATGGAGACCCGGTGTTTCAAACGGCTGGTGAGCGAATTGGGCGCGGCTTTGCCGACTGGGGCGCCGCGCATCTTTCAGCACCTGATGAGGAGGCCCGGGCCCGAGATGCAGCAAAGCTGCTGATCATGATTGAGGGCAGTGTGCTCCTGCGCAGTCTCGGCTTGGACGACGTTGTCGAGCGTGTGTTTCCGCCAGCGCCCTAGCTTGGCTGTTTGCCTTGCATGATGAAAGCAAGCATCAGGACGATGCCCGCCCCCCACAAGATAACAGCGGCTGAGCCAAGTACCAGAGACCGTTCGGCACCATAGAGTATTGGCAGCCAAGCGACCGCCATTCCATCCAGCAGAAGCGCCGCCGCATCGGCGGCCGCGAGCGATAGAACGAGCTGGCTTCTATCCGTCCCTGTGACGTTCGGTGTCGCCCAGACAAAAGGTACGGTTCCCGGAATGACCAGCGCGTAAAGCACAACCCGGGCAAAGCCATCGAATATGCCAAGGGGGCCAAGGTAGCGCAGCAAGAGTGCGGCGAAGAACCAAAGCGCGGCGCCCCATAGAATGGACCGGACCAGTTGAGACGAAGAGAGGGGTTTGATCATGGCAGAGACTTTCGTAGCGACTGCTACAAGCCTATAGCGAAATGTAGCGGTTGCTACAACACTTACCCCAGCGATTGAAGAATCCAGTATACGTGGCTGTCTGGGCGCTTAGAATGAGCGTATGGAAAACGTAACTGCCAGCTCACCTCACATTCTTGTTGATGCCGATGCCTGCCCGGTAAAGGATGAGATTTACAAGGTCGCGTTGCGCAAGAAAATCCCTGTAACTCTTGTTAGTAACAGCTTCATGCGCGTGCCGCCGCATCCTCTCTTCAAACTGATTACGGTAAGCGATGGGTTTGATGCGGCCGATGACTGGATCGCCGAGCGAGCGGGGCCGAAATCGGTTGTGATTACCGCCGACATCCTGCTCGCGGAGCGCACGCTGAAGGTGGGTGCGCAAACGCTTGGACCGAATGGCAAGGCCTTTACCGAGAACTCGATTGGCGGGGCGATTGCCACGCGTGCGATTATGGCGGATCTGCGAGCTGGGGCCGTTGGTCAAAATATCGGGGGACCGGCGCCGTTCAGCAAGGCGGATCAGTCGAGATTTCTATCTGCGCTTGATGATGCGCTGGTGCGATTGGAACGTGGTTGAACCTTACCGGCTCAAACTGGCGCGCCGCGCGGTGACTAGGAGTGTAGAACCGCGGGCCGAGCGCGGTGGGCGGAGCCATTGCAAGGGCCAGGACAAGGCAAACGAAATGACTTTCAAGAGGCGCAAAGGCTGACCAAAGCGCGAGGTCTGATCCTTGCGAAAGACGCGTGCAATCTGAGCCATCCACCAGAGTTGGTACTCCCATGGTTCAACTGGAAATCGCAGAATATCTGTAACATCAAAGCCAGCTGTGTTTAGCAATTGCCGGATTGCTTCCTCGCTCCACCAGGTGAGGTGATGGGGCGGCGCATTCAGCATGAAGTCAGGTAGATCGGCGACATAACTCTCAGCATCCGGGACCCCCAGAATGAGCGTGCCATGTCGTGATAGACAGGCTGCCATCTCGGCAATGAAATCTTCGGGGTCGGTGACGTGTTCCAGCACCTGAAAGGCGGCTGTAACGTCTGCGGGTTTGAAACCAGGTTGCTTGCGCCACTCAGACAGGGTGAGCTGTCGAACATCGCGGCCCAGAGCTTTAGCCGTTTCAACCGCGGCCCCATCACTTTCCAATCCGAGATAGGTCGCGCCGTTCAGATAGCCGCTGAAGTCGCCCGTGCCTGCACCGACGTCCAGGACAAGGCTAGCGGGTTTTGCGAGCTGAGCAGCCTGCGCGTGCTCCAGCTTGTGTTCGGGATGATACCAACCAAATTTGCGCAGACTGCGATAGAAGGCCGGGTCTCCGGGGACAGAGGGCACAAACCGAATGCGGCCACTCTCTTCGCTCAGGCGCATCTCGATCTGATCGATGTCTTTAAACAGTGCGGCGACATCAATCCCGAAATCCTGTTTCCAGGCGCGGACGAAATGCGCAGCCTCAATCGTCTCAAGACAGCGCTCCGAGTGAGTGCCGATGTATTCCGTCATGTTTCGCCACCGAATAGCAAGATCGCCCTTGGGGACTATGAAATGCAGGCCAGTGTCAATTGAGGCGGCGTTCAACTTCCCGCTATCGAAACGTTGACCCCGCGTGTGGGCTTTCCAGCGCGAGAATGAGCACCTAAGTAAAACGGAAGCCAGCGTTGGCCTTGAAGGCGTTGGCCACGAGACAGGCGATCATGGGAGACCAAGCGATGAAAGAGTACCTTCAGTTCTATATAAATGGTGAGTGGGTAGACCCCGTTACACCGCGCACACTGGATATTGAAAATCCAGCGACAGAAGAGGCTTTTGCCAAAATCTCGCTCGGCTCCGAAGCAGATGTCGATAAAGCCGTTGCAGCAGCGAAAGCGGCCTTCCCGTCTTTCTCAGCCACGAGCGTCGAATATCGCGCCGAGCTGCTCGATAAAATTACGGCTGGTCTGCAGGCCCGTATGCCTGACCTCGCCGAAGCGATTTCTGACGAAATGGGCGCGCCTATGTGGCTCGCCAATGCGGCGCAGGTTCCAGCAGGCATGGGCCACTTTGCGATGACCGCAGGTATCTTGCGCAATTACGAGTTCGAAGAAATGAAAGGCTCAACCCTTCTGCGCAAAGAGCCGATTGGGGTTTGCGGGTTCATTACGCCATGGAATTGGCCGCTGAACCAGATTGCCTGTAAAGTTGCACCGGCTATTGCTGCTGGGTGTACGATGGTTCTGAAGCCGTCTGAAATCGCGCCACTGGATGCGATGATCCTGACTGAAGTCATGCATGAGGCAGGTGTGCCAGCGGGCGTGTTCAATCTCGTCAATGGCGATGGTCCTGGCGTTGGATCGACCCTCTCAGCGCATCCTGATGTCGATATGATGAGCTTTACTGGCTCAACCCGCGCAGGTGTTCTGGTGGCGCAAGCGGCTGCGCCGACGGTCAAGCGTGTGGCGCAGGAACTTGGTGGTAAATCCCCGAACATCGTATTGCCGGAAGCCGATCTGCAAAAAGCGGTTGCTGGCGGTGTGATGCAGATGATGACCAATACGGGGCAGTCCTGTAACGCGCCATCTCGCATGTTCGTTCCGCTTGAGAAGAATGAAGAAGCTATGCAGATCGCGGCGGCGGCGGCCAATTCTGTAAAGGTTCAGATGCCGAAAGAGGCTGACCGGGGCGCCATGGGGCCGATCTCGAACGGCAATCAATACGCCAAAGTGCAGGATTTGATACAAAAAGGGATCGATGAGGGTGCAACCCTTGTCGCCGGTGGCCCTGGTCGTCCAGAAGGCCTGAACCGTGGTTATTTTGCCCGGCCGACCGTGTTCGGGAATGTGACCAATGACATGACCATTGCGCGCGAAGAGATCTTCGGTCCTGTCCTGGTGATGATCCCTTACGAAGATGTCGATAGTGCCGTCGAGATGGCGAATGATACTGAGTACGGATTGGCTGGCTATGTGCAGGGGCCGCAAGAGCAGGCGTTAACCGTCGCCAATCGCATCCGTGCTGGGCAAATTAGCGTGAATGGACCTGGCCCAGACTTCTCGGCACCGTTCGGGGGCTATAAGACGTCAGGCAACGGTCGCGAGTGGGGCGAGCATGGTTTTGAAGAATTCCTCGAAGTGAAAGCGGTGCTCGGCGCAAGCGCGGCCTAGGCTGACTTTTTCAACCAAATTTCGAGCGGCGGCCTGAGAGGGTCGCCGTTTGTTTTTGCAGTGAACGGACTTCTCGTTCATGTTGGAGACAGGGCGGGTGCTTCATAGCCCACTCGGAACCAAGGAAGGGGGTTTTTATGGAAGACTTTATTGAGCGCTATTCGCCGATGGCGGTTGCCTGGGGCACAAACTTGTTAATTGCACTTTTGATCCTGATCGTCGGTTACTGGATTGCTGGACGGGCGGCCAAGTTTGTACGCGGGCTGGGAGAAAAGTATCAGAAGCTGGACAGTACGCTGTTCAATTTCCTCGGCAGTGTGGTGCGCTACATCATTCTCGCCTTTGTCTTTATTGCGGTTCTGAACCGGTTTGGCGTTCAAACGACGTCCATTATCGCCTTGCTGGGTGCCGCGGGTCTTGCGGTTGGTCTGGCGCTTCAGGGCGCGATGTCCAATGTCGCCGCAGGTGTGATGCTGATGATTTTCCGTCCCTACAAGGCGGGTGATTTCATCGATGCGGCCGGGAATTTCGGTAATGTGCAGGAGATTTCCCTGTTCACAACGATCCTCCGTACGTTCGACCATCAGCAGATCATTATTCCAAACAGTGAGATCTGGGGCCAGCAGATCGTCAATCACAGCCACCACCCGGTGCGCGGCGTCGAGATGACGTTCGGGGTCTCTTACGATTCCGATATCGACAAGACCCGTGAGGTGATTGCGAAAGTCTTCGAGGAGCATCCGTTGGTGCTGAATGATCCGGCACCGGATATTGCGGTTGCGACGCTCAATGACAGCTCAGTCGACTTCATCACGCGGCCCTTTGTCAAAGGCGAGCATTGGTTTGATGTGCGCTACTCTGTGCCCGAAGCTGTGAAGAAGGCGCTTGATGAGGCGGGAATCGAAATTCCATTCCCGCATCGCAAGGTCATTCTGTTCAACGGCGACGACAAGTAACGCTTGGTCACACCTTGCAAGGCATCGCTGTGTGTTCAATCTGCGCTGATACTCGCAGCAAGACAGGACCCACGGCGATGACCTTAAAAGTACACCACCTCAACGCATCGCGCTCACAGCGTATCGTGTGGCTGCTTGAAGAGCTGGGGACACCGCATGAGGTGGTGCATTACACCCGTAATACCGAGACGAACCTCGCCCCGCCGGAGCTGCTGAACCTGCATCCGATGGGGAAGTCTCCGCTCTTGGAACATGATGGCGTCGTCATCGCTGAGACAGGTGCAATTGCCGAATACTTGCTGGCAAAATTTGATTCTGATCACAAATTGCATCCGCGCTCGGACTCGCCGGATTTCCCGCGTTATCTGGAATGGCTGCATGCCGGGGAGGGGGCGATCTTCCTGCCCGGTCTGATGGGGTTCTATCTGATGGGCGCAGGGCTGGCAGAGCATGAGCTGGCAGCAAAGATGGGCGAGGAAGCGGTCAAAGCGGCGGGTACGATAGAGGCGCACCTCTCCAAACATGCCTATTTTGCGGGTGAGACATTCTCCGCAGCTGATTGCCTGATGGGCTTTCAGATCGGCTCAATGAAGGCCACAGGCCGCCTGCCGGGAGGCTCTGCGACGGAAGCCTGGCTGGATAAGGTGCAAGCGCGGCCTGCGTTTCAGAGAACGTTGGCGGTCGGAATTTAACTGCGTCAATAAAACATCCGATCACGAATATTTAACTGGCGTTCAGCTTGCATATGTTAACAGGATGTGAATTCTGGCTGCACAAGGAGCAAGCAATGTCTGGTCTTAAAATGATTGCCGCCAGTGCGGCTTTTGCAGTTATCGCTGCGTGTACCACCACGACGCCTTATCAGGCGGCCGAAGATGGCAAGCGCGGCTATGCAAGTCAGCAGATTGAAACGGATCGCTGGCGGGTCAGTTTTAATGGCAACAGCCTGACGGATCGTGAAACGGTCGAGACGTATCTTCTGTACCGCGCTGCGGAGCTGACAGATCAGGAAGGATACGATTACTTCCGAGTGGTTCAGCGCGACACCGATGCTGACCGCCGGTTTATCGAAACCGGATTTGGGCGTGACCCTTTCTATTCGAGCTTCTACTGCAACTACCGCTTCTATCATCCAGCCCGGTTGGGATATCGCGGCCATCGTTATCACGACCCATTCTGGGGCAGTCAGGAAGTTCGCGAAGTCGTGCGTTATGAGGCGGTCGCGGAAATCAAACTTGGTCGCGGCGACAAGCCGGAAGACGCCGCTTACTTCAGCGCAGATGAGGTTCTGATAAATTTGTCAGGCCGTATTCAGCGCCCTGAGGCCTAGACACACAAACCTATCAAGATCAAAAAAGCCGATCTCGGTCTGAGATCGGCTTTCCTGATTATGTTTTGATGCATTATCTTGGTGCCATGCGGATCGCGCCATCGAGGCGGACATCCTCGCCATTAAAGTATCCGTTCTTGCACATCTCAAGCGCGAGTGACGCATACTCTTCGGCATTGCCGAGACGAGCTGGGTTCGGAACAGAGGCGGCGAGCGCCTGTTTCACATTGTCTGGAGCGCCTTGCATCAGCGGCGTGTTGAAGATGCCAGGCAGGATCGTGTTCACCCGGATCAATTCGCGGGCAAGGTCACGCGCGATTGGAAGGGTCATGCCGACCACGCCGCCCTTGGAGGCTGAATAAGCGGCCTGTCCCATTTGACCGTCTTCAGCTGCAACGGAAGCAGTGTTCACAATCGCGCCGCGTTCGCCCTCAATCGGATCGAGCGTCAGCATGCCGGCTGCTGATTTGGCAATGCATCGGAAGGTGCCAACCAGATTGATCTGAATGATCAGGTTGAAGGCATCGAGCGGGAAATGTTTAATCTCGCCTGTCTTGCGGTCGCGGCCTGCGGTTTTGGCCGCGTTACCGGTTCCTGCGCAGTTAATCAGGATACGCTCCTGGCCAATTGCAGCGCGCGCTTTCTCAAACCCTGCATCGACGGACTCTTCTGACGTGACGTTGACATTGCAGAAAACGCCGCCAATCTCATTCGCCATGGCTTCGCCTTTTTCTTCGTTAAGATCGAAGATCGCAACTTTGACGCCGTGGCTGGCAAGCTGGCGCGCTGTGGCTGCACCGAGGCCCGATGCGCCGCCTGTCACGACGGCTGAGATGTTAGAATTAAGTTCCATGATGTCCTCTGAAGTTATGCTATTAAAGAGGGACTTAGAAGGAAGGATACGACTGGCCAATGTCTGACCCAACGGCAATCATCATCGAAAATGGGGAAAATATTCCAACCCAGTTGCCGATTCCGACCGAGAAACAGACGCGGCGGACGAAACGTAAGGTATTGCCAAAGCTGCTGCGCGTGGCCGGACAGATCCCGTTCGCCGAGGATGTTGCTGCATCGTATTACTGTGCGATTGATCCGGAAACCCCGCGCAAGGCGAAACTGGTTCTGTTTGCTGCGCTTGGATACTTTGTCATGCCGGTCGACGCCTTGCCGGACGTGATAGCGGGACTTGGCTTTTCAGATGATGCGGCGGTTCTGACAGCGGCGATCAGTGTTGTCGGTATGCACATCAAGGAGACGCACAGATATGCTGCGCAGCGTCTGTTGCGCTTGCCCAATCGGGCGACGACGCCATCCACTCGGAAAGACGATTGATCCTAGCCGACCTGTTCAATGAAGCTGGCGGCAACGGGGCGTACTTCCCGCACACCCGTTTCGTCGCGCGGATCGATTTCCATAATCGCCAGAGAGCGTTCCAGCGTCCCATCACTGCGGAACCGGAACAGGCCGTTTACACCAGCAAAGCCATCTGGATTGGTCAATTCTTCCATCGTTAGATCGCCGTCTCTTCCGAGCGCCATTGCCAGCGCTGCGGCGTCGTAAGCCAGCGCGGCGAGTGAGGTTGGTTCCTGACCATACTGGCGCGCATAGCGAGAGCTGAAATCATTCATTTCAAGCTGTGGCGGCGCTGTAAACCAGGCGCCGTTGAGGCTTGGCTCTCGCCAGACACTGGGATCGTTCCAGCCGCTAATGCCCAGCATTCTAACCACGCGTGTATCAACGCCGTGATAGGCCAAGAGCGGCGCGATCCGTCGCAAACGATTGCCTCGCTCAGGCACAAGCACAGCAACCCGCCGACCGGTTTCTGCGGCGGCGGCGACCGAACCGGCAAAATACTCAGCCTCGAAGTTCGGGTTGACTGAATCAGATGGATAGAAGCCCGAGGCGATCATCCGGCCGCCATTCTGGGCGACCTCGATCTGCATGGCGCGCTCAACCTTCTGGCCAAGAGCGCTTTGCGGGCCGAAAAAGGCGAAGTCCTCATAGCCCTGAAGCGCAGCATATTTGATGATTTCAGCGACCTCGACCTCTGGAGCAATCGAAGCCAGCCATGCACCGCCGCCTGCAACGCTGCTATCATTTGAGAAAGAAACAATCGGAATGCCTTCATAGGCAGTGATGTCACGCACCGCCGGAATGTTTGCGCCAAACAGGGGACCAAGCACAATGTCAGCGCCGTTTACGACCAGCTCCTCGGCAACCTGCGCGGCAGTTGCCTGCGATCCACGTGTATCCTTGGGCAGGATGATGAAATTGTCGCCGACACTGTCAAACAGCGCGAGTTCAATGGCCGCCAGCATCCCTTCTGTCTGGGTGCGAACACTTGCCCGGCGGTCCGAGAATGGCAGCATTACGCCGGCCCGAACGAGATCATCTCGATCGGCAAGATGCGGCGGCGTGTAGTCGACAGGCGCGCTATATTCGTCTTCAAGCTCACCGAGATCTTCCTCAACCACGTCGGTTGAAGGGTCGAGAGGGCCTGTATCATTGCTGGGGTCGACGCGTGGTTTGCCAGACGAAATTGGGCCAACGGGGCCGGGCGAGGTGGTTGTACACCCGGCAACGGAGAGGAAGGCTGCAAAAAACAGGCTTGGCGCGAGGCGCTTGAAGCGCGATGCTGACAGTGATGTCATCTGAACTACCTTCTTCAAATCAGTCACAGGCGGGTAAGGCCGCACGTGGTTTACCGGACTCTAAAACCGGGGCCGCGCACGTGCAACCACTCGATACCGGGCTCTACATAGTTTCCACACCTATCGGGAACCTCCGCGACATTACCTTGCGCGCCATTGATACGTTACAGGCGGCAGACGAAGTTCTTGCAGAAGACACTCGCGTCGCCCGGAAATTGTTTGATACTTATAATATCCGCTCAAAAGTCAGTCCCTATCATGACCATAATGGGGCACAGCGACGTCCGGAGCTGCTGGAAAAGCTGAAAGACGGGGCGGCCATAGCGCTGATCAGTGACGCTGGAACGCCGCTTGTCTCTGATCCCGGCTGGAAGCTGGTGCATGCGGTGCTTGAAGAGGGCATGAAGGTGATCCCAATCCCCGGGGCATCTGCGCTGCTTGCGGGCCTCGTGGCGAGCGGTGTAGCGAGTGACCGTTTCATGTTTTGCGGGTTCCTGCCTGCCAAATCCGGGGCGCGGCAGAAAGAAGCGCGCGCCCTTGCGGGCGTTGAGGCAAGCCTTGTCTTTTACGAAAGCGGCCCGCGTCTCGCCGCCAGCCTGCAGGATCTGGCTGATATCATGGGCGCGCAGCGCGAGGCGGCTGTCGCACGCGAGTTGACCAAGCTGTTCGAAGAGACCCGGCGCGGAACACTCTCTGAACTTGCCGCCCACTATCAGGAGGCAGGCGCGCCCAAGGGGGAAATTGTCCTTCTCATCGGACCGCCGATTGCCGAAGAGATCACGCCTGAACGCCTTGATGCGGCGCTCTATGCGGCTTTGCAGTCTGGCTCTGTCAAAGCGGCCTCGGCTGAAGTGGCTGAACTGCTCGGCATTCCAAAGCGCGAAGCTTATCAGCGCGCCTTGCAATTGAAGAATGGTTGAACGTAACTCAATTGCGCGGCGCAAGGCCGAAGCGCGGGGCCGGTGGGCTGAGCGCTATGCGGCGCTTTATCTGCGTTCGACGGGGCATGCCATTCTCGACCAACGGGCCCGAACCCCGCTTGGAGAAGTCGACCTGATTGTCTGCAAGCGTGATGTGCTGGGCTTTGTTGAGGTCAAACAGCGACAAAGCGAAGCCAGCGCGCTGCAGGCCGTGAGTGATCATAGCTGGCAACGCATCAGCCGCGCCGCCGCGTATTGGGCCGCTCGCCATCCACATTACAAAGAGCTAAATTGGCGATATGATCTGGTTGCCGTAACGCCGTGGCGGCTGCCGAAACACTATCGGGATTTCTGGCGGCCCTAATCTCGCCTAAAGCTCGGTCTAGTGAGGCGCAAAATGAACTTATACCGATCGCGGGGAGACCGTCATGATAAAGAACTCGATTAAGCTTTGCCTTATTCCGCTGGCTTTGGTGCTGCCATCCTGTGCTGCTGCTGTGGTGGGAGCAGCTGGCGTCACCGCGGTGACGGCGACGCAGGAGAAAACGGCCGGTGAAGCGCTGGATGATGCAACCGCTTCAGCCGAGATCAAGACCAAGCTTCTGTCGGAAGGCGGCATGGGCGAGGTCGATGTCGAAGTTGCAGGTGGCCTCGTTCTGTTATCGGGCCGTGTCAACACACCAGAGCTTCGCGTGCAAGCCGAGAGCCTGGCCTGGTCTTCATCGCGCGCAAACGATGTCGCCAATGAGATTCGCATCGAAGCCCCGGGCGGGTTTTTCGCCAATGCCTCTGACGAACTGATTTCAGCGCGCGTGCGGTCCCGGTTGCTGGGCTCCAGCTCGGTCAAGGCCTCCAACATCAATGTCGAGACTTATGGCGGGGTCGTGTATTTGCTGGGTATTGCCCGCAATGAGAAAGAGCTGATTACAGCGGCCGAAGAGGCAAGTGTCGTCGGCGGCGTCAATCAGGTGGTCTCTTATATTCGTCTGCGCGATGATCGCGGGCAGATTGTCGCCTACACGCCGCAAACGCCTGCGGAATACAATCCTGACGAACTGATGGGTGGGCCTGGCAGCTGATCGATTTCACGCGTTTTTTTCGCCATCGCTTTTATTCCGATAAGAACAGTCACATATAGGCGCCTGTCACAGACAAGGAGCCAGCATGAGCCTGCGCATTGCGATCCAGACTGATCCGCTAGACACCGCTGCGGTGGAGTCAAATACGACTTTTGCTCTGGCAGAGGCCGCTCAGGCCAGAGGTCATAGCTTGTATGAGTATCAGCCGCAGGATTTGAGCTATAATGCCGGCCGTATCTCCGCGCTGGCGCGTCCGATGACCGTTCAGCGTGAGCCCGGAAATCCGGCAACCTATGCCGATCCTGTCACCGTCGATATGCGCGCCGATATTGATGTGGTGCTGATGCGTCAGGACCCGCCTTTTGACATGGCCTACATTACCGCGTGCCATATCCTGGAACTCTTAAAGCCCGATACGCTGGTGCTAAACGATCCTGAACATGTCCGCTCCGGTCCTGAAAAACTCTATTCTCTGGCGATCCCGGAATTTATGCCGCCGACGCTGATTTCGCGGGATCTGGCCGAGATCAATGCGTTTCGGACTGAACATGAGGACGTAATCGTCAAGCCGCTCTACGGCTTTGGCGGCGGCGATGTCTTTCATGTGAAACCCGGGGACAGCAATTTCGGGCCGCTGGTCGACCTCTTCCTGGGGCGAACACGCGAACCGCTTATCGTACAGGCTTTTCTGCCAGCCGTTGCAGAGGGGGATAAACGTATCATCCTGATCGATGGAGAACCGATTGGCGGGTTTAACCGGATCCCGATGAAAGGGCATGCGCGGTCAAACCTCGCAGTTGGCGGGACGGCTGAACCCAGTGACCTGTCCGAGGCAGATCTTGCTATCTGCGCGGCGATCGGTCCGGACCTGAAGGCCAAGGGTCAGGTTCTGGTTGGGATTGATGTCATTGGTGGCCGCCTGACGGAGGTCAATAATACGTCACCAACAGGGGTTCAGCAGGTCAGAGACTTTACAGGGCGTGATCCAGCGGTGATGTTCTGGGATGTCGTGAACTCCAGACTTGCCAAGACTTAGTGGCTCAGCGAGAATACAGGTATGAACATGAAAGCTCTTTCAATCGCTTCAATCGCCGCTCTGGCCATTGCTGGAACGGCGTGCTCGCAGGACACTGAAACGGAGTCAGAGACAGCGGAAACGGCCGAGCCGACGCCTGTATCTGCACCGGCTGATGATGGTTTTAATTTTGCCTTGCCCGCTGAGGCGGGGTCTCAGGCAGCGGCAGATGACGGGTTCAACTTCGCTGTGCCCTCTATGTCGACAGCCGTTGGCGACGATGGGTTCAACCTGCCAATGGACGTTCCGACCACATCTGGACTTGCCTTGCCGCAAATTGATTCTGCTGTGATTGAGGACATTGTGCCTGAAGCAGAAGAAGATGAGGACGACGATATTATTCGTCTCGAGCCCTGATCGAAGAAAATGATTACGGACGCTGTTCAGGTTATTGCCTGGGATTTTGACGGCGTTCTCAATAATAATATCGAGAATGGCCAATTCGTCTGGTCAAAGACATTCGAACAGGATCTTGGCCTGTCACATGATGCATTCGCATCGTACCTGTTTAAGGGCCGGTTTCACGAGGCCATGGCCGGCAAGGCGGATTTAAGACAACTTGTCTCGGACTGGCTCTCAGACCAGGTGACGCGCCATAGCGCAGACGACATATTACACTACTGGTTTCATCGAGATGCCCGGCCCGATGACCGGGTTTTGGCCATGACTGAGCGTCTTGCGGAACGCGGGCTCATCAACATCATGGCGACCAATAACGAAGTTCACCGCACGGCCTTCATAGAACGCGATATGGGGTTCGGTGACCGTATGGACCATATCTTCGCTGCCGGGCGGATGGGTAAGGTCAAACCGCAGCTGAGTTATTTTGAGCATATTCAAGAGACCCTGAACCTGCCGCCGGGCGCCTTTCTTTTGATTGATGATATTGCAGAGAATACAGATGCCGCGGAACGCGCGGGTTGGCTTGCACATCATCATAAAGAAGGCGCATATGAGCGCCTTGAGGATATTCTGGATTTGAGTTGAGCAAATAGAGAGAACATTGTTCTTTCTTTGTTCCTTTTGGTGTGCTACCCGATATAAAGCTATCTGGGGGCGCACGTGGTTGCACGCATAACGACATTTTCATTCGATGGCATAGAGGCGCAACCGGTCGATGTGCAGGTTCACATGGCCGGTGGGGGACAACCCTCTTTCATGATCGTTGGCCTGCCAGACAAGGCGGTTGGCGAGAGCCGCGAACGAGTACGGGCGGCCTTCAGCGCCATTGGTCTCGCCTTGCCCCCGAAACGTATCACAGTGAATCTCGCGCCTGCGGATTTGCCGAAAGAAGGCAGCCATTATGATCTGGCGATTGCTCTCGCGATCATGGCCGTGATGGGTATTGTCCCGCCGGATGCGCTGGACGGACATGCCGCGATGGGTGAGCTATCGCTTGACGGACGGCTGGGTCAGTCGCTCGGCGTTCTTCCGGCGGCGATGAAGGCGATGGAGCTGGATTTACGGCTGATCTGTCCAGCGGTTTGCGGGCCTGAAGCGGCCTGGGCCGGTGAGGGCACGCTGGCAGCGCCCAATTTGATCTCGCTGGTCAATCATTTTGCCGGGCGTGCGCCGCTATCCTGCCCGCCGCCCGGAGAGTTGATTGACGATGCGTCTGTCCCGGACTTGCGGGATGTAAAGGGTCAGGAAGGCGCGAAACGAGTTTTGGAGATTGCTGCGGCGGGGGGACATAATCTTCTCTTCTGCGGTCCACCGGGGTCGGGAAAATCCATGTTGGCCAAGCGCTTGCCGGGTCTGTTACCGCCTCTATCTGCCAGAGAATTGCTGGAGGTCTCACAGATCCAGTCTGTTGCAGGATTGCTGGAGCGCGGGCAGCTATCGCGGACACGGCCGTTTCGCGCGCCTCACCATAGTGCGTCCATGGCGGCTCTGGTTGGTGGCGGCGTGAAAGCGCGGCCTGGCGAGGTTTCACTCGCGCATCACGGCATTCTGTTTCTGGATGAATTGCCCGAATTCTCAGCCCAAGCGCTTGATAGCCTTCGCCAGCCTTTGGAAGACGGCGATGTGACCATTTCTCGGGCCAACTGCCATGTGCGATATCCAGCGCGGTTTCAACTGGTCGCGGCCATGAACCCGTGCCGATGCGGCGGCGGTGCAGGGGACGGCGCGTGTCGCCGCGGCCCGAAATGCGCGGCTCAATATCAATCCCGGCTGTCTGGGCCATTCATAGACCGGATTGATCTCTTTTATGACACACCTGCCGTCACTGCGATGGATCTGACCTTGCCACCACCGCCGGAAGGCAGCGCTGAAGCGGCGGCGCGTGTGGCTGCTGCCCGCAAGACGCAGGAAGACAGATTCCGGGAGGTCGCTGGGGACATGGCACGTCCGGTCAATGCTGACGGTCACGGTGAGGCGTTTGACAAAAGCGCTGCGCCTGACGAGGCTGGCCAGGCGTTGATCTCTGATGTCGCGACAAAATTCGGACTGTCAGCGCGAGCCTATCACCGGGTTCTGAAGGTGGCGCGAACCATTGCCGATCTTGACGGCGCAGAGGCTGTCCGCCGCGTTCATGTTGCTGAAGCCCTGTCTTATCGCCGCCGCAGCCCCGAACAGGTGCAAGGCGTTCGCGCCAATGCACTCGCGCAGTGATCCAAACCTTCAGGCGTTAAGCCAATTGTCAGGCCTTTGTGAGATAGACGCAGGTATGACGCGTGATCAAACAAATCTGACGCCGGAACAGACCTTTCTGGCGACAACCAGCCACGAAATCCGAACGCCGCTGAATGGTATTCTCGGAACGGTGTCTTTGCTTCTCGAAACCGAGTTGGACCCGGCCCAGCGCGAATATGCAGAGGCAATCAAGCAATCGGGAGCACGTCTCTTGGACCTGCTCAATAACGTTCTCGATTTTGCCCGGCTGGAAGCAGGATCGATCGAGTTGGAAGCCGCAGTGATGAATCCGGGCCGTTTGGCCCAGGAGGTCACCGAGTTATTGGCGCCCCGCGCGCACAATACAGGTCTTGATCTTGCCGTCCGGTGCTTGCCAAGCCTGCCAGCCGAAGTGCTGGGCGACAGCTCCAAAATCCGGCAAATTCTTTTCAACCTGATCGGCAACGCGCTGAAGTTCACGGAGACTGGCGGGATTCTTGTCGAGGTCGACTTTACAGATGGCACTTTGATCTACCGCGTTTACGATACCGGTCCGGGCATCTCGCAACCCGCTCAGGCGCAGCTGTTTGAAGCGTTTCGGCAGAGCGAGGCGGGGGATGCACAGAAAGATGGCGGGGTTGGGCTGGGTCTCGCGATTGTGCACCGGCTCTGTCAGGCTATGGGAGGATCGGTTTCAATCCACTCTGCACTGGGCAGTGGCACGCTGTTTGAGGTGACATTGCCCGTCTCTGTTCAAGCCGAGGACCTGGCTCACCAGCCCGCCGCGAATGATCCTCTGTCCGGCGAAATCGCGCTTGTTGGATTACCGCCAGCGACGGCGCTTAGCGCGGCAACATCGCTCGGCGCGGCCGGGGGGCACGTGAACCTGATTGACCCACCAGAGCCGCGCCGCGCCAAGACGGCTGATCTGGTCTTGGCTGGCGCAGACCTGCCAGAGACCGTGCTGCAAACCCTCTGCAACATGCGCCGTGTTTTGATCGTATTGCGGCCTGAAGACCGCGGACAGATGGCGCGGTTCCGAACACTGGGTGCGGCCGGTTGGCTTATACGACCCTTGCGGGCGGGGTCCCTGATTGAACGGGCCGGACTTGCCATGGCCGGTGAGGCGGCTCATCCAGACGAGGATCAGGTCCCGGTTGGGCAGGGCCGCGTCGTGATTGCGGATGACAATCCAATCAACGCCTTGATCGCAAGGCGTGCCTTGGAATCGGCGGGTTTCTCGATCACGGTGGCTTCGACCGGGCGCGAAGCGCTTGACGCGATCGACAAAACTCAGCCAGGACTTGTGTTTATGGATTTGCGAATGCCGATAATGGATGGGTTTGAAGCGATGCGCCGCTTGCGACAGGCTGGCAGCACGGTGCCGGTGATTGCCATTTCAGCTGAGATCAATCCCGAGATTGAGCAGCGCGCCCGAGAGGCCGGCGCGGATGGGGTTGCAGCGAAACCGCTTGATGCTGAGGCGTTGCGCCGACTCGCGGCAAAATGGCTTGGTCTTGCCCCACAGGCGGGCGCCGCGTGAGTGAAGCTGTCACCGCCGCGCCTGAGGGCTCACGACTGATGCGCGCGATGCGCTCGCTTAAAGATCGCAAGATGGCCGCGATGATCATCCTCGCCTTCGCGGCGAGCCTTCCGTACGGCGCGGTACTCGGCGTTCTGACTGCCTGGCTGACCGAAGAGGGTGTCGGTCCCGCCGTCATAGGCGCCATCGGTCTTGGGACAATTGGCTACGCGTTTAAATACCTTTGGGCACCAGCTTTTCAACGCGCCCGCGAACTTCCTTTCCTGAAGATTGGGGGCCGCCGGTCTTGGCTTGTATCGCTACAGATCGCTATTTCTGCCGCATTGCTTATTCTCGCTTTCTCTAATCCTGCGCAGAATATCGGCCTGGTTACGGTTATCGCCTTCGTAACAACCTTGCTCTCTCCGACTCATGACCTCATCCTCGATGCTTGGCGGATCGAAGTTGCCGAATCCGAAGAAGACAAAGACTTGATGTCCGCGCTGTATCAGTTTGGTTACAAGTTCGGTGGTTTTATCAGTGGATTTGTCGCGCTGATCCTCGCTGCACGGATCGGCTGGGAAGGTGTCTACATCATGATCGCCGTCTTTATGGCGCTCTGTGTGATTGGCAGCTTACTTGCGCCAGAGCCAAAAGCTGCTGCCACAGCCGAAGATGGCAGTTATGAGCATATCAGTTTTCAGCCCTCTCTACCGCACAATCTGGTTCGCATCTGTGTGGCCATTGTGGCGGTCAGCTGGCTTATCGCATTCTCTATGATTGGTGGCTTCCTGATTGATTTCGTGACAAGCAATGATAGCAGCGGCGCGCGCACCTTTGTGCGTAATCAAGGCTGGATGATCGTGATGCTCACTGTGGTCATCCCAACCTTTATTGCCGCATGGCTCGTTTTCACGCAGAAGGGCAAAGCCGTCTCGGTCCGTCTTGGCGGTCAACAGAAAGATCGCGTGACCGCTATGACCGGAACACTCTTCCGGGCTATTTTTGATCCGCTGATGGACCTGCTGGTACGCCTGCGCTGGGGCATCATTCTCGTGCTTGGCTTAGCACTTATGTATCGTTTCACCGACGCCGTCTGGGGCTCTCTCGCCTATGCCTTCTATCTCGGTGAGAACTATGGTGCGCTTGGGCATAGCCTTGACGATGTAGCCATCGCATCGAAATTCTCCGGCGTGATCGCGACGATTGGCGGGGCTTTTTTGGGAGCCATCCTAATTACAATTCTTGGCCGGATGCCAATTCTGTTTATTGGAGCCATTGTCGCGGCAGTCACCAATTTGCTTTACGCAGACCTTGCTGTGGGCGGTGCCAATGTGGACGCTTTCCTAACGTTAACGCGCCTCGACATACCCCTGATCGCTTTTGCCGAATGGGCTGCCACAATGCAGCCGGAGGCCGTGACCATCCCGGCAGATCAGGGCCAGCGCATGGCGCGTCTAATGTTGACGATCTTCGCAGAGAATATTGCAGGTGGCCTCGCGTTGGTAGCGATGACGGCCTATCTCACCAGCGTTGTAAATCCGCGTTTTGCTGCTGTTCAGTATGCGCTTCTTGCGTCCCTTACAATGTTGCTTGGAACGCTCGGCCGGGCCTGGCTGGGCGAGATGATGGAGTCCGACGGCTTCTACCAGGTTTTTATTCTAACCTTCTGGCTTGGTGGAATCGCAGTGGTTCTGTGTATCCTCGAATGGATCCGGCAAGTGCGCGCCGGATCACAGGAGTTGGTCCTCGAGCAGTCCAGTTAAACGCTAGGCTTTCGCTTTGCGTCGTTCACGTCGCAGCGGCTTTCCATCAATGTCATAGGCGGCCACTGTGGCGAGGTTGACGAGATCGTTCACCGTTGCGCCAAGCGAAGCAATCTGAACCGGCTTTGACATGCCGAGCAGGATTGGGCCGATAATGGTCGCCCGGCTCATACCCTCCAGCAGTTTGGTGGAGATAGAAGCTGAATGAATGGCTGGCATGACCAGAACGTTGGCCGGGCCGGACAGGCGTGAGAACGGATACATGATCTTGTGCATCGGGTTCAGCGCGACATCGGCCGATATATCGCCTTCATATTCAAAATCGCAAGTCTTGCAGGCATCCAGAATGGCAACCGCATCGCGGACCTTTTCGGCGCGTTCGCCCATCGGGTTGCCAAACGTTGAATAGGACAAGAAGGCGACACGTGGAACGAAACCAAGCCGTTTGACCGCTTTTGCAGCCTCTGTCGCGATGCCTGCCAGGACCTCGCCGTCGGGTAGCTCATTCACGCTGGTATCTGCGATAAAAACAGTCTTACCGCGGTTCAGCACCATCGACATGCCGAGCAGTTGAACATCCGGCAAAGTGTCGAGCGTCATCGTTACGTCTGTGAGACAGACATCATAGTTCCGGGTCACACCCGTTACCATGCCGTCGGCATCCCCACTTGCGAGCATGCAGGAGCCAAAGACGTTACGGTCCTGATTGACGAGGCGTTGAACATCGCGCTTGAGATAGCCTTTGCGCTGAAGGCGCTTGTAGAGATAGTCGGTGTATTCACCATTCTTGTCAGACAGGCGCGCATTGATGATTTCGAGTGACCCTTCCGGGACACCCATTTGTTCCATCGTGCGCGTCACCTGTTTTTCACGGCCGATAAGGACGGGATGCCCCAAGCCTTGATTTTTGAATGTCCAGGCCGCTCTGACCACTTGCGGCTCTTCACCCTCGGCAAATACAATCCGCTTTTGGGTGTTGCGGACGGTTGACTGGATACCTTGCAGGAAGCTCGCGGTTGGGTCGAGACGCCGCGCGAGCGAGTGGCGATACTCTTCCATATCCTCGATTGGCTTTCGCGCGATGCCTGTATCGATCGCCGCCTGCGCCACGAAAGGCGGAACAAAGCTGATCAATCGCGGGTCAAAAGGTGTGGGGATGATATAATCAGGTCCGAACTTCGGACGCGCGCCATGATAGGCGGCGGCCACTTCGTCCGGCACGTCTTCACGAGCGAGTTCTGCAAGCGCGTTCGCAGCCGCGACTTTCATTTCCTCGTTGATCCCGCGTGCCCGCACATCGAGAGCGCCGCGGAAAATGTAGGGGAAGCCGAGCACATTGTTGACCTGATTTGGATAGTCTGAGCGTCCGGTCGCGATGATGGCATCACCGCGCACAGCCTTGATCTCTTCCGGGCGGATTTCCGGATCAGGATTGGCCATAGCGAAGATAATCGGATTGGCCGCCATGGATCGGATCATATCCTGATCGACTGCACCTTTGACTGACAAACCGAGGAAACAATCGGCCCCGTCCATGGCTTCGGCGAGGGTCCGCTTCTCCGTTTTGACGGCAAATGCAGACTTGAACTGATCCATCTTTTCGGTGCGACCTTCATAGATAACGCCGCGGCTGTCGCACATCAGGATGTTTTCAGCTCTGACGCCGAGATTACGGATCAGCGCAGATACAGACAATCCCGCAGCGCCGGCCCCGGAGACAGCTACCTTCAGGTCTTCCATCTTGCGGCCGGTAATATGGCAGGCATTGATGACGCCAGCGGCAGCAATAATCGCTGTACCGTGCTGATCATCGTGGAAAACCGGGATGTCGAGCTCTTCGCGCAAGCGGCTTTCAATAATAAAGCACTCAGGTGAGCCGATATCTTCCAGATTGATCCCGCCCCAAGTCGCGCCGATATTGCGGACGACAGTGCAGAACTCATCAATTTCCTTGGTCTGAACCTCAACATCGAAACTGTCGATATCGGCAAACCGTTTGAATAGGACTGACTTGCCTTCCATCACCGGCTTTGAAGCCATAGGGCCGAGATCACCAAGCCCGAGGATGGCCGTGCCGTTTGAGATGACCGCAACCATGTTTCCCTTGGACGTGTATTCATAGGCAAGGTCTTCATCCTTGGCGATGGCTTCGACAGGAACGGCCACGCCAGGGCTGTAGGCGAGGGAGAGATCGCGCTGCGTCGCCATTGGTTTGGTCGGCATCATCGACAGCTTGCCGGGTGTTGGCTCGGCATGAAAGTTGAGGGCTTCCTGATCGGTGAAGCTTGGGCGTTTGGTTGTCATGTGATAGGCCCCTCCCACGAGGCAATCCAAAAATTTGATCCGTTGTCCCTAAGCCTGTCCGATGGGGGGGACAACCCGCCTGCGATGGCTTATTTGGTCACATCGGGATCACGAATCGGTAGGAAAATGCCTGACAGCGCTGGACAGCCACAAAAGGTAAAGCCGCCAACGCCTTTCATGGCGCAATATCTGGCGATCAAGGACGAGCAGCCTGATGCCTTGTTGTTTTTCCGCATGGGCGACTTTTACGAGCTGTTTTTTGACGACGCCGTACGGGCCGCCGAGATTCTCGACATTACACTTACAGCGCGCGGCGAGCATGAAGGTATGCCGATCCCGATGGCAGGTGTGCCGTATCATGCGGCTGAGAGCTATCTCGCGCGGCTGATCAAGGCTGGCGAACGCGTGGCAGTCTGTGAACAGACAGAGAGCCCGGCAGAGGCCAAGAAGCGGGGATCAAAGGCGGTTGTTAATCGCGCGATTGTGCGCGTGGTCACGCCCGGCACGATTACAGAAGACACCTTGCTGCCGCCAAGACAGGGGCAAGCACTGGTCGCGATTGCATTCACGGGCGGTGGCAGCGAGGCCGCACTGGCCGCATGTGATGTCTCAACGGGCGCGTTTGAAGTTCGCGGCTTTCCGGCCGAGCAATTAGTCGAACAAGTCGCCGCCCTGCCCATCAAGGAAGTTCTGCTGACCAGCAGCGATGCGGAGCGTCCACTATGTCTACAAGCGGCTGAGGCCCTGCGCCTGCCGGTGACGCAAAGACCGAACAGTGCAGCAAGTGCGGCCGCGGGCGAGCGTTTGATGAAAGCCGCGTTCAAGGTTGCAGCCCTTGATGCGTTTGGGGTGTTCGCCAAAGCTGAGTTGGCAGCGTGCGGTCTGTTGCTGGATTATCTCAGCCTCACGCAAGCGGGCGCCGATATTCAGCTTGATCCACCGGTTCGCGGCGCAGCCACGCCGACACTCGCAATTGATCCTGCAACACGGGCGAGCCTTGAGATTGATACGGCCCTCAATGGCACGCGACAGGGCACTTTGCTGGCCACGGTGGACCGGACCCTGACAGCGCCTGGCGCGAGGCTGCTTGCTGCGCGTTTGGCGCGGCCGGAAACCAGCGCGGACGACATTACCGCGCGGTATGATGCGGCGGCCTTTTTTCTGGCCAATGAGCATTTGCGAGAGACGATCCGAACGATCCTCAAGGCTGCACCAGATCTTGACCGCGCGCGGGCCAGAATCAGGCTCGGTCGCGGGGGACCGCGCGATCTGGCATCGATTGCGAAAGCGCTGAAAGCAGGCGAGCAGGCGGCATCAGAGTTTGCAAAGGCGCAGATACATCCGCCGCTACAGATTGAGGCGGCCCTTGCGCGCCTCACTTTATCAAACCAGCCCGACCTCGGAGCTCTGGCGCACGATCTTGGACGTGCCTTGTCTGAAGACTTACCGTTGCTTGCACGTGATGGGGGATTTATCGCAGCGGGTTGGGATGAGGCGCTGGATGAGGCTCGCGCGCTGCGCTCCGATAGCCGCCAGATCGTTATGGAGTTGCAGGCGAAATATAGTGGTGAGACCAGTATCACGGCGCTGAAAATCAAGTTCAACAATGTGCTTGGCTATTTCATTGACGTTCCGGCCCGCCATGCCGGGCCGATGATGACACCGCCGCTTGCGGAGACGTTTATTCACCGCCAGACGCTGGCATCGAATGTCCGCTTCTCGACGCCTGAACTCTCAGAGCTTGCCGGAAAAATCTCGCGCGCCGAAGATGTGGCCAAGGCCCGCGAACTCTCCATTTTTCAGACGCTGTGCGACCGGGTTGAAGCGGTTTCGACCCCGTTGGCCGAAGCTGCCGCAGCTCTTGCCGAACTCGATTTTTCAGCAGCGAATGCCGAATGGGCGGCAGATGTGGAGGCCGTTCGACCTGCTCTCAGTAATTTGCCGGTATTTGAGGCCGATGGGCTGCGCCATCCGGTGGTCGAAGCGGCGCTGCGCCGGGAGGGTGAGGGGTTCACAGCGAACACGGTGTCGCTCGATGCGAGCGGCGAAGGCGCGCCTCGACTGGCGCTCGTCACCGGCCCGAACATGGCGGGGAAATCCACCTATTTGCGGCAGGCCTGTCTGGCTGTGATCCTGGCCCAAGCTGGGCTCTATGTACCTGCGCGCAGCCTGACGCTTGGCCTTGCGGATCGGATGTTTTCCAGAGTGGGCGCCAGCGATGATCTCTCGCGCGGGCGGTCAACATTCATGGTCGAAATGGTGGAAACGGCCGCGATCCTGACGCAGGCTACGGATCATAGCTTTGTCATCCTTGATGAAGTGGGGCGTGGGACGTCGACCTATGACGGCCTTGCGATTGCCTGGGCTGCGGTGGAGCATTTGCACAATTCCAATCGCTGCCGCGCTCTGTTTGCAACGCACTATCATGAGCTTACGAGCCTCGTCGATGACTTGCCGAGCGCAACCAATCTGTCCTTGCGCGCCAAGGAGTGGAAGGATGAGTTGGTCTTCCTGCACGATGTTCAGCCGGGGCCCGCCGATCGTTCTTACGGGGTGCAGGTCGCGCGGCTTGCGGGTTTGCCGCCGCGCGCGGTTAAACGAGCCGAGCAAATCTTGAAAAAACTGGAGGCGGAGCCGGGCGCGGTCGACACATTGCCGCTATTTGCTGCCGCGCCTGAGACTGACGTGGAAGCAATCGAAATCAGCAGTCCGGCGCTCGACCTGCTCGAAACGATTGACCCGGATACGCTCACCCCGCGCGAGGCGCTGGACCTGATCTATAAGCTGAAAGATCAGAGCTGAGCCCATACTTTAATACCCATCCGCTGAGCCGTCCTTGCGCATTTCGGTGGCGGCGATCCAGGCGCCGCTGTCAAAGTCGCGCATGATGGCTTGATAGCCGCCGCCATTGGCGCGGCAGCATGACACCACATGACCACGGCGTTCCAGCTCAGCGCGGGTTTCTTCCGGGATGCCGCTTTCGAGCCGAATCTCGCCCATGTCGCTTTCGCAATCGTCACCGGCAAGGCCATCGGTTGGTTCACAGCCGCCAACATGTTCCCAGCGCGCGGCATCGCCTGCTTCCTGAAGGCCCATGTCGAAATCAACGAGGTTCAGGATGATCTGGACATGACCCTGTGGTTGCATACCGCCGCCCATCAAGCCGAAGCTGAGCCACGGTTGGAACTTGCAGGCAATGTCCGGGTTGACGGCGCTGATCTCGCAGCGCGGCTTGTCGCGTTTGAAGGCAAAGGCGGGGATGATCGTATGGAACGGGCGCTTGCCCGGTTCGAACACGTTTGGATGCTCAGGGTCCAGGCTGAACAGCTGGCCCCGGTCTTGAAACATGAAGCCCATATCGTCCGCCACCAAGCCTGAGCCCATGCCTCGATAGTTTGACTGGATCAGCGAGACCATCATGCCGTTCTTGTCGGTGACGGTGAGATAGGTCGTATCGCCATCTTCAAGTTTTTTGTCAGCGGCGGTAAAGCCCGGTGCTGGAGGGGCCATGGCCTGGCTAAGGTCAATCGCCAGACCCCGCTCGGCATTGTAATCCTCGCGAATAAAGACATTTGGGTCGATGCCGCTAAAGGCTTCGTCTGCATATCCTGCGGCCCGGTCTGCAAAGGCCAACCGTTTGGCCTCCACTTGCGCCATGATGCTGTCAGCGGAGCCAAAACCCATTTCGCGCAGATCAAAGCGCTCCAGCATTTGTAGCATTTGTAGCGCGGCGACGCCTTGCGTGTTGGGCCCAAGTTCGCAGAGTTTCACCTCATCACGATAGGTCACACAAAGCGGCTCAACCCACTCCCCTTCATGGGCCGCAAAGTCTTCATAGCGCAGGTAGCCGTCAATCCGCTCAAAATAGTCCCCCATGCGCCGGGCCAGCGAGCCTTTGTAAAACGCATCGCGTCCGCCAAAGGCGATACTGGTCAAGGTGTCGGCAAGGTCGGGATTGCGGAACAGGCTGCCTTCGACAGGGGTCGGGTCGAAATACGTCGTTCGCGCATTTTCATATTCTTCCAGCATGCCTTCTTCGTAGGCCTCACCGAAGCGTCGCGGCCCGAACTGCCAGTAGAAGGCAATCACCTCCGCGATCGGCGCGCCGTTGCGGGCATACTCAATGGTTGGGCGCAGGTTCTCGCTCATCGGGCGGCGGCCAAATCTCTCATGCAGCGCGAACCAGCCATCAATCGTGCCGGGCACCGTCACCGGGGCAGCACCAAAGGGCGGGATCTCTTCACCGTCCATAAACGCATCAGCCTTGGCCTGCATATCGGCGAGTGTTGCGCCCATCGGGCTGCGGCCAGAGCCATTATAGCCATAAAGCTCCTCTGTTTCCGGGTCCCAGACGATGGCGTAAAGGTCGCCGCCAATACCATTGCCAGTTGGTTCAACCAGACCCAGCATGGCATTTGCAGCAATCGCGGCATCCATTGCAGTGCCGCCATCCTTCATGACGTCAAGCGCGACCTGGGTCGCCAGAGGATGCGCTGTGGCAGCGGCCGCACTTGGCGCTACGACAGAGGATCGCACACCATGCTTGCGACCAGACGGCATTCTGTCACCGGGCCCGGTTTCGAGCACGATCTCAACCGCTTCTGCTTCGGCGGGCGTCGTATTGGTCTCTGCTTCAACCGCTTGCGGCGGTGCTTCGAGACTGGAGCAGGCGCTCAGGCTTAGCCCCAGACCTGCAACAATTATGGTTGTCCACCAGTTTGATACCGCCATGCCATACTCCCTATCGACGCCGCGCCTGTAATTAGCTATGCAGCGCAAACTGGTGGCAACTGATCACCAAGGCAAGACTGGATAACCGATAAGGACCCTATGGCCTACGAAACCCTGCTGACTGAAGTGGATGGCGCCGTTGCGGTCATCACGCTGAATCGCCCCGACGCGCTGAATGCTTTCAACAATCAGCTGATGGATGAGCTGACGGCCGCTTTGGATCGTTTTGATGATGATGCTGCAATTGGCTGTGTTGTGATTACCGGTTCGACAAAAGCCTTTGCTGCGGGCGCCGATATCAAAGAGATGCGCGAGCTTTCTTATATGGAAGCCTATTATAGAGACTTCATCACCCGAAACTGGGAACGGGCAGCGAGAATGCGAAAGCCGCTGATCGCCGCGGTGAACGGGTACGCGCTTGGTGGTGGCTGCGAGCTTGCGATGATGTGCGATTTCATCCTGGCAGGCGAAAAGGCAAAGTTTGGCCAGCCCGAGATTACGATTGGTGTTTCTCCCGGTGCTGGCGGTACGCAGCGGCTCACACGCTTTGCAGGCAAGTCCAAGGCGATGGAAATGTGCCTGACGGGCCGTATGATGGATGCACAGGAAGCAGAGCGCTGCGGGCTCGTGTCTCGCGTGGTCGCGGTGGATGATCTGGTCGATGAAGCAAAATCCGTTGCCAAGAAGATTGCCGGCATGCCACGCGCGGCGGCAATGCTGACCAAGGAAATGATTAATGCCGCCTATGAAACACCGCTTAGTCAGGGTGTGATGTTTGAGCGGCGTCTGTTCCATTCACTATTTGCGACGGAAGATCAGAAAGAAGGCATGGCGGCCTTTGTCGACAAGCGCCAGCCGCACTTCAAAAACCAGTAGCGGCGACCTCAAAAAGATTCTGCACTTTGCACGGCTCGTGATGCTTGACGCCTCAGAGCCGTTTATGTAGTTACCGCGCTTCACGCCAACTAGGGCGATAAGGAGTTTTAGATGGCGAATACGAAATCGGCCAAAAAGATGGTCCGCAAGATTGCGACCAGAACTGAAGTGAACACCGCGCGGCGGTCTCGCATGCGGACTTTTGTCCGCAAAGTTGAAGAGGCGATTGCCGCAGGTGACAAATCTGCAGCATCAGAAGCCCTCAAAGAGGCACAGCCTGAAATTATGCGTGCTGCTGGCAAGGGCGTGTTGCACAAGAATACGTCTGCTCGCAAAGTTTCACGACTGTCAGCGCGCATCAAGGCGATGGGTTGAAACCGTACGCTTTTTAATTCCTGTACAGACGAAAATGCATAGCCCGCTGGTCCCGCCATGCGGGCTTCTTTATGTCTGAAATATTATGTCATTATTTATGTCACAAATGTGTATTTGTTCACAGTTTAGCATCACTTTTGGACTTGACAGAACAAAGCCTGAATATGCTGAGACCCCTGTATTGATTGCAGTTTCAGCGCCGCGCCATGAATTTTTTTCAGAAAAATTGGCTGACTCTTCAAGGGTCTCAATCATGTCAACCAGGGGAATGGCCCCGAAGCGCTGTTAAAGCTGTTGCGCGCGAAATTCAGGGATGGTTAACTGCTCTTTACCAACGGAATTGTCCTCTGTGTGCTGTGTATTTGGGGCAGACTTTGAAAAGGTCTGGACGAGGGCGTGTGCCATTCCTGCGGTCGTCAAGATGTAAGAAGCTTAGATAAGAAAAGGATCATCTTATGGGGCGAAATTATGGGGTTGAGAAAAATACTGATCAGGCAGAAAGCCTCTCTGATCAAAACATGGCTGACCTCCCAGGCGCGCGCGAACTTTGGACAAGTGTTCTTGACCAGGTCCGGGCAGACGTCACAGCCGAAGCCTATGATAAGTGGCTCGCTGCGATCCGTTTCGTGGCGGAAGTAGATAAAGATATTGTCATTGCAGCCAATGACCGCCTGACATTTGATCGGGTCACATCGGAATATCTCCGCGCGCTGCGCATCGAATGGCAAGCCCAGGATGCAAAAGGGCGCCGCCTGAAGTTCGAGCTATGGAGCGATCTGAAACCCGAGATCCGCGAAATGGTTGGTAATCCGTGGCAAACACCAGTCATTCGACTGCAGAAGCCTGTTGCTGGTCAGTCCATGACTTTTGAGTCTCTCGTGGTCGGCGACTCGAACCGGCGCGCCTTTGGCCTTGCCAAGCGTTTGGCGTCTGGTGAACCGATCCCGGCTGGCGTGATCGTGATTTATGGTCAACCGGGAACCGGCAAGACCCATATGCTGAAATCGATTGAGGTTGAAGCGAACAAAAGTGCTGATGATCGCCGGATCGCTTATCTGTCTGCCGAAGAATTCATGACGCGGTTTGTTGAAGGCGCACGGGCAGGTGATACAGCTGCGCTGCAGGCCTTCGTGAAACAGAATGAGCTGCTGATGATTGATGACCTGCACTGGATTGCAGGCAAGGCAAAGACGGATAAGGCCTTTTTCGGCGCGCTTCGGGCGGTTACCTCTGAAGGTGGACACGTGATTATCACCGCAGATGCTGCGCCTGGCGACATGGTGGGCCTGTCCAAGGAGCTTAGCAGTGAGATCCGCGGCGCTGCCTCTGTCGAGGTGAGCTTTCCTGACCAGGACATGCGTAAAGAGATTGTAAGGCGTCATGCCGAGCTGATCGCGCGGTCGACACCGAACTTTGTCCTGACGGATGCAATGGTCGACCGGATTGTTTCGGGTGTTCGTGGCCCAGGGCGCGAGCTCTGCGGTGTGCTCTGGAGCCTGCAACTTGAGTCAGGCTACGGCGAATATGCCCCGACACCTGAAATGCTGGAAACAGTCATTCGCCGGATTGCGGGCGAGCCGCGAACGCCGTCGCTAGATGATATCAAGCGGGCTTGCATGGACGCGTTCAGTATCTCACGCAACGATATTGAAAGTTCCAGCAAGGTGAGGACGATCTGCTATCCGCGCCAGATTGCGATGTATCTGTCGCGGACCATGACCCAGAAGTCATATCCGCAGATTGCAGCGGCCTATAAGAAAAAAGATCACACAACGGTTCTGCATGCCTATCGAAAGGTCACCAAGGCGCTGAAAAATAGCGATCCGGACATGATCGCCGACATTGAGCGTGCACGCACCTTTGTCTTTGAAAGACTGGCTCAGGCCTAGTGTATCCGGCTTTTTTGCGATTGCTGCATCGGGCAGGCTTGCTTTTCATGCCGGAATCGTAACTTTAACACCCCGCTTCAAAATTGAGGCGGGGTGAGTCGCTTTAAGGCGGCTGGGCTGAGACTAATATTGACGGACGGCTGCGGGCCGCGATGAGGATACTGAGATGAAACTGACAATCGAACGCAGTGCGCTTTTGAATGCCTTGTCTCATGTTCAGAATGTTGTTGAACGCCGCAACACGATTCCGATCCTCTCAAACATCCTGATGGAGGCGGCTGATGGCGGCGTTAAGTTTACCGCAACTGATCTCGATATTGAGGCCGTCGATGCTGCAGATGCAAAGATTGATAGCGAGGGCGCCGTAACGGCGCCTGCCGGGACGTTGTTTGATGTGATCCGCAAACTGCCAAGTGGTGCAGACGTAGAGCTGGAACTGCAGCCGGAAAATCGCCAGCTGGCGATCCGGTCCGGGCGTTCTTCATTCTCTTTGCCAACGCTGCCAGCAACCGATTTCCAGACCATGGTGCCCGATGAAGACGCCACCGAGTTTGCGATTGAGGCGGTCGATCTACGCCGTCTGATCGACAAGACCCGGTTTGCGATCTCCACTGAAGAAACCCGCTATTATCTGAACGGGGTTTATCTGCATGCAGCCGATACCGATGGCGGTACAAAACTGCGGACCGTAGCCACCGATGGCCACAGGCTGGCTTTGTGCGAAACAGACGCGCCTAAGGGGTCAGAAGGGCTGACCGGCGTGATTGTACCGCGCAAAGCCGTAGGTGAGGTTCGCCGCCTGATCGATGCCAGCGACGGCGATGTCGAGGTCAGCGTGTCGGATACCAAGATTGTTTTTAAGTCCGGCCGGGCGCAGCTGACATCCAAACTGATTGACGGTTCTTTCCCGGACTATGCCCGCGTCATTCCAAAGGGCAATGACAAGGCGCTGATCATCGATAACAAGTCGTTTGAAGCTGCCGTGGACCGGGTCTCTACCGTATCGGCAGAGCGGTCCCGCTCGATCAAGCTCTCGCTGTCGGAGGGCAAAATCGCGCTGGCGGTATCGAGCGCCGAGACGGGGCAGGGTCATGAAGAGATCGAGTGCGATTATCAGGAAAAAGAGATGGATATCGGCTTTAATGCCAAATATCTGCTCGACGTCACCGCGCAGATCGAAGCCGAAGATGCCCGCTTCCTGTTCAATGATCCGGCCTCACCCGCGCTTGTCCTCGATCCGGGCGATGCGAGTGCACAATACGTGCTGATGCCGCTGCGGGTTTAAATGACCGCGCTTACGCGCCTTCGACTGACTGACTTTCGCAATCATGCGGGCCTCGATCTGAAGCTCGATACACGTCCGGTCTGTCTGTATGGCGCGAATGGCGCGGGCAAGACGAACATTCTTGAGGCCATCAGCCAGCTTGGCCCCGGGCGAGGGCTGCGCGCAGCGAACCTGCCGGATATGGTCCGGCACGAAGCTGCCGCCTGGGCTGTCTCGGCGACGCTGGATGATGAGCAGAAAATCGGCGTTGGTCTCGAGACCACTGGCAACAGCGCCAAGCGCACTGTTCGTCTGGATGGCGCGCCTGCCACAGCGACCGATCTGGCCGACCTGATCCGGATTGTCTGGCTGACCCCCAGCATGGACGGGGTCTTTCGCGGTGGGGCATCTGATCGACGACGCTTCTTTGACCGGCAAGTCATGGCGCATATTCCAAGTCATGGCTCTGTTTCATCGCGCTATGAAAAGGCGATGCGCGAGCGTAATGCCTTGCTTGAGCGGGGACGGGTCGATCCCGCATGGGCCGATGCGATTGAGGGGCGGATGGCCGAAGCGGGCGCCACAATTGCTGCCAATCGCGCCCGCGTCCTGATCTTGTTGCAGGCGGCTATTGATGCGCGCCCCGAAGGCTATTTCCCCAAAAGTGATCTCGCTTTGGATGGGGAGGCCGAACAGGCCGCAGCTGAGGAAGCCAGTCTGTTCGACATTATGGACCTCATCGCTGAAAACCTCGCCAAGGGGCGCTACCGGGATCAGGCGGCCGGTCGTACGCTGTTCGGGCCACATCGCACCGACCTTACGGTCATACACCGGCCAACCGGCGCACCCGCCAAAGACGCCTCGACGGGACAGCAAAAAGCGCTTCTGATCGGTTTGATCCTCGCCAGCGCGCGGGCACTCTGTGATAGCGGCGATGGACCAACGCCGCTGATCCTGCTCGATGAGGCTGCAGCGCACCTTGATCGCGACCGCCGCGCCGCTCTATTCGACGAATTGATCAGCCTTGGCGGCCAGGCCTGGTTGACCGGAACCGAGGCTTTCCTGTTCGATGCGTTCGAAGACCGTGCGCAGCTGATTGAAGTTGGCGGTTGAGAGGAGACAAGGCCCATGATCAGATACGCAGCGGCTGCGCTGATGGTCGCTTTCTTGAGCGCATGCACCTCCCTTTCAAATACGATTGAGACGGATTTATATGGCAATCCCGATCAAACCGGCATTCGGTGGGGGCTGGTCGTTGCCGATATGGATGGAGACGAGCTTCTCGCCCTGCGCCCCGATGATCGCTTCACGCCCGCATCAAATACCAAGATCGCGACGACGATGGCCGCGTTTGAGTGGCTGGATATGTTAGAGATGCCAGATCGCGCGCCCGGGCTGAGCGCCTATCTTCAAGACAACGCCGAGGGCGGTGCCCCGCATCTGGTTCTGGTCGGCGGGGGCGACGCGATGATTGGCGATGGCCCCGATTGTGAGGTCTATTGCCTGGCAGAGCTGGCTGATCAAATCGCCTCTGCGGGTGTACCTGTGATTGGCGATATCATAGGCGATGACACGCTGTTTCCGGATGAGCGCTGGGGCCCAGGTTGGAGCCAGGAAGACCTGCAATTCTATTATGGTACAGCGGTTTCGGCGCTCACTGTGAATGAGAATGAAGTCTGGCTCACCGTCTCGCCCGGCGCGGCGGAAGGCGACCCTGCAGACATTGCATGGCGTGCTGGCGACGATCTCTACCCCTTGGTGAATGAAGTTATGACCGTCGCCGAAACTGGAAACCGCTTGATCGTTCGGGAACGTCAACCCGGCGGAGACACTGTGCGGGTCTATGGCGAGATACCGCTTGGAACAGAGCCTGTGACCTATGAAATGGGTATTGAAGACGCGGCGCTGTTTGCAGCTCTTCGCCTGCAACGCCTGCTTGAAGCGCGTGGGGTGACTGTGACCGGAACGGCTCGGGCGCGGCACCGGTCGCTATCGCTTGATGATTTCCCAGTGGATGAGCCAACGGATGAGGAGGAGGCTGATGCGGTTCTGGCCAAGGGACTTCCATTGCGTCCGGGGCCTGATGCGGGGCCCAGTCTCGTTGCAAGTCTCGCCCCAACGCCGCTGGTCGACAGTCTGGAGCGGGTCTCTCGCGATAGTCAGAACCTGCATGCGGAGCTTGCGTTGAGGCGGCTTGGCCTGATCGACGGGTCGGGGTCTCGCGCGCATGGACTAGAGAAAGTGAAGGCACTCTGGGAAGCGGCTGGCGTCACCGAGACAGGATACGCGGTCTATGGCGGCTCTGGCATGTCGATTTACAACCGCATAACGCCGCGCGGCATGGTCAAGCTGCTCACATATGCCAGCACGCGGCCATGGTTTGAGGCGTGGAAGGCCCAGCAACCCGTGGCGGGTCTTAGCGGCTCTTTGGAGCGGCGCTTCAAGGACACATCGCTGGAAGGCAAGCTGTTTGCCAAGACCGGCACGTTAAACGGCGCAAATGCGCTGTCTGGTGTCATGATCGCGCGTAGTGGACGAGAGTTGATCTTTTCCATCATAGCCAATGACCGCCCGTCCCTGACGCGGTCTGCAGTCCCGGAAATGGATGCGGCTTTGGTCGCGATTGCCGAAGCTTATTGAGGCGGCTCACTGAACCAGTCGATCAGCATCGGGCTGACCTCTTTGTGGCGGCGAATATTCAAATCATGCTCGCCCCCTTCCAACTCGCGCACAATCGCCTCTGGGTGAGCGCTGCGTAGCCGCTCAGCGCTGGAAATCAGCACAACATTGTCCTTGTCGCCATACAGGGCCATAACCGGCACATCGGTTGCTGCAAGCCTCGCAAATGTCTCTTCCCGGTCGATCATGGGCATATGGCGCAGGGTTGAGAGTAGGGCGTAGCCAAAGCCATCATAGTCCATCTGCTCTGTCACATCGCCCATAAGGCGGTTGTCCGCTGTACCCTGGGAGGCCGCTTCATACTCGCCGTTTCCAAGCAACATCTGGCGCCAGATCATCCGCCAAACCCAATCCCCGATAACGGGGCTGCGAATGAGGTCTACTGCAAACCCTTCATTTCCAGCCGTGTCGAAAGTGGCCGGCACAAGCAGAAAGAGTTTGCGAACGCGTTCGGGATGGCGGGCGGTAAACTCTGATGTTGTCGCCCCGCCCATGGATAGCCCGACAAGGCCAACCGGCTGAGTGATGTTCAAGCCATCAAGGAGCTCAACCAGCGCGCGATCATAGAAGTCCACATCATACTTGACGCCGCGAGGCCGATCCGACCAGCCGCGACCAAAGTGATCGTAGCGCAGGACCTGGAAACCAGCCTCAGCCAAAGCCTGCGCATTCTGTTCGAAGACAAAAAGCGGGGTAGAGAACCCGTGCGCCATGACGATGACGGGCCCATCTTCCGGCCCGTCCCAGCGATAGTGAAGGTGGCCGTCTGTGACCTTGATATATTCGCCGGGCGCTAAAGCCCGGGCCTCCTCATCAAAGGACTTCAGCTTGGTCCCCTGTACATAATACCAGATCGTCGCCCCCAGAATGACGATGATGAGAAGTATGAAAATGCCCTTGAGAATGCCCATCATGACCCTCCAGAATTAGCCTTGAGCCCTAGTCTGCCACGAATTGCAAACACGTACATCTTGTCGTCGCGGAGGGGCGAATACGGCTTGAATTGCGATCTTTGACGGAGGGTTTTAGCAGCTCCGATTTCTGGCTTTGATTTTTCTTTGAAAACCTGAATTAAAGCAAGAGCTTACAGCTATCTCGATTTGGGCGCTTGGATTTCCCTTTTTGTCCGAAACCTTCTATAAAATCAGGGGAAAAGAACGAATCAGAAAGCGGTGAGACGAATGTCCGAACCAGCGAAAGAGAACCCGGAATATAGCGCAGACAGTATCAAGGTTCTGAAAGGCCTTGAAGCGGTCCGCAAGCGCCCGGGCATGTATATTGGCGATACCGATGATGGTTCTGGCCTGCATCACATGATTTATGAGGTTGTCGACAATGCGATCGACGAAGCGCTGGCCGGTCATGCCGATGAGGTGACGGTTACGCTGCATCCCGATGGCAGCGCCGAGATCACCGATAACGGACGGGGCATCCCGGTCGGCCAGCACGCCACAGAAGGGCGGTCTGCGGCTGAAGTGATCATGACGGAGCTGCATGCAGGCGGCAAGTTTGACAGCAATTCCTACAAGGTCTCTGGCGGTCTGCACGGGGTGGGTGTTTCGGTTGTGAACGCGCTTTCCGACTGGCTCGATCTAACGATCCACCGCGACGGCAGTGAGCATCATGTCCGCTTCGTTGAGGGTGGGCGCACAGAAGCCCCGCTCAAGGTTGTGGGCACCAGCCCCACCAAAGACGACGGCATCCCTTATACGGGCACGGCTGTGCGTTTCATGGTGTCCGCTGCGACCTTCACCATGACGGAATATAACCGCAAGACGTTGGAGCATCGGTTGCGGGAGCTCGCCTTCCTGAACTCAGGTGTACGGATTGTCTTCCGCGACCTGCGTGAGGCTGAACCCTATGAAACAGTGCTTGAGTATGCGGGCGGGGTTGCCGCTTTTGTGCAGCATTTGAACAATGCCAAGACCTCGCTCATCCCCGAAACCATCTTCGTGACGGGCGAGAAAGACGGGATTACGGTTGAAGCGGCGCTTGAGTGGACGGATGCCTATCATGAGAACGTGCTGTGCTTCACCAATAACATCCCTCAACGTGATGGCGGGACCCACCTTGCGGGCTTCAAGGGCGCGCTGACGCGAATTATCAACAAATATGCGGCCTCTACCGGGATCGCGAAGAAGGAGAAGGTCGACATTTCCGGCGATGATGCCCGTGAAGGCCTGACCTGTGTCCTGTCCGTCAAAGTACCGGATCCGAAATTCAGCTCCCAAACCAAGGACAAGCTGGTCAGCTCTGAGGTGCGCCCTGTCGTGGAAAGCCTGATCGGCGAAAAACTGTCTGACTGGTTCGAGGAGCACCCGAAAGAAGCTGTGCAGGTCATGCAAAAAATCGTCGAGGCAGCCGCAGCCCGGGAAGCCGCCCGCAAGGCGCGAGAGCTGACCCGGCGCAAAACGGCGCTCGATATTACTTCTCTGCCGGGAAAACTGGCGGACTGTCAGGAGAAAGATCCGGCCAAGTCTGAAATCTTCATCGTGGAGGGGGATTCTGCGGGTGGCTCGGCCAAGCAAGGCCGCGATCGGTCCAATCAGGCGATCCTGCCATTGCGCGGGAAAATCCTGAACGTCGAGCGGGCGCGTTTCGACAAGATGCTCTCGTCCGATCAGGTCGGCACTCTGATCATGGCGCTTGGCGCAGGTATTGGCCGCGACGAGTTTGATATCGACAAGCTGCGCTACCACAAGATTGTCATCATGACGGATGCCGATGTCGATGGCGCACATATTCGAACGCTCTTGCTGACCTTCTTCTATCGCCAGATGCCGGAAGTGATTGAGAAAGGCTATCTCTACATCGCGCAGCCGCCGCTCTATAAAGTGACGCGCGGCAAGTCCGAGCGGTATTTGAAGGATGATGAAGAGCTGAATGCTTACTTGATCGAAGAAGGCACGCGGGGGGAAACCCTGATCCTTGCTGATGGTACGCAGATTGGCGGTGAAGATCTTCGCGAGCGGGTGCGCCAGGCTGCTGCTTTCAAACAAGCGCTCTGGCGGCTATCGCTGCGTGCGCCGGGTGAGATCGTAGAGCAATCGGCGATTGCAGGCGCGTTGGCTAAAGGTGCTGGCGATACGCAAGCGAGCGAAGCAGCTGCCCGTCTGAACACGATTGCCGAGGAGAGTGAAGACACCTGGGAGGGCCGCTTTGAAGACGGCAATCTGGTCCTCACCCGTATCGTCCGCGGCGTTGAAGAAAAAGCCGTGCTTGACCAGCAATTGCTCGCAAGTTCGGATGCGACCCGCCTGAACGCGCATGCTGAAACACTGGCCGACATCTATACCGATGCGTCGATCCTGCGGCATGAAAAGTCAGGCGAGATCACAGTGAACGGCCCGGTTTCGCTGTTCGAAGCGGTATTGGCGTCCGGGCGTAAAGGGCTGAAAATTCAGCGCTATAAGGGCCTTGGTGAGATGAATGCAGACCAACTTTGGGAAACCACACTGGATGCAAATGCCCGCACCTTGTTGCAGGTTCATGTTGAACACGCCGATGAGGCCGGTGATATGTTCTCTCGCCTGATGGGCGATGTGGTCGAACCGCGCCGCCAGTTCATTCAGGACAATGCGCTGGAAGCCGAGGTTGACGTTTGATCGATTGCCTTCAGCAAAGCCTTGATCAGGAGCTCAATCGCTCAACAACTTGAAACCGTGTTCAGTGAGGCGGTGTGAAATCTGCTGCTTCCATTTACCCTCGGACGAAAAAGAAAAAAATGGAACTCCGTTCAAGTCAGACGGCGTTTCGAAATCCCGAAACGCTGCTCTATCTTCGCGTTGTAAAACGAACACTCGCTCCCAACCCAAGCGCCCAAAGAAGTAACCGAGTTCAAGAATCACATTTTGCCGTGCTCGGCGTTTCAGCGCCCACTTGCCAACCCATAGTCGCTTAACCTTACTGCGCTCACCGCCCAAGTCATCCCCGCTGACTAAAACGATGGCGAATTTTGCATCATGGCCGATCCGAAAGAATTTTTGGAGTAGCGACATCGAGTCATCACCGATATCTTTCATGACAATGCTGCGAACGCCGCGCGATTCCAGATAGGCCTCAACATCTCTAAGCATCTCTTCGTCATGTCCGTGCACCAGAAAAACGCTATCTCCGGGATCTCTGTCAGATAGCGGCTGATCAGTCGCTTGTCCTCGTCGGTCAGCGGCTGCGCGTTCAGCTGCTTCCCTAGCGTCTGGATCCACTTGCTCTGAAAGGGAAATGTCTGATGGATAAGCAGTATCGCCTTTCTTGATCAGAGAAAGTGTATCCGCAATCAAGCGGGACGTACGATGCCATCGTTCTACTTCATTGAACGTATAGGCGTCAATAGTTTGATGAACGGACAAAAAGTAGTCAAAATCCTCCGGCAGTGTTGTGTTGTCCAAATTTATTAGAATCAAAGGCTTACTATATTTGTCGGCAAGGTACATTTCACGTCGAACATGATCACTGTCGATCGATGTTTCGGAAATTAACAATATAAAGGCAACGCTTGTCTTGATGGCACGGACAATTGCACCGGCCCAATTTTGCCCTGCACTGAGCTCATCGACGTCTAGCCAAGGATGCAACCCCAGTTCTGATAACCCGTCGGAGAGTTGACTGGCGACATCAATGTCCTTTCTGCTATGCGAAACGAAAACGATTTGCTTTTCCGTGCCGTCCACTTCGCTACCTTTCCATCAGCCTTTCACTGTTTAGCTCGCAGCGTATGTTCAAGTAACGCTGCGTTTTGTCATCGCCCGATGTTAATCTAAGTCTGTATGAGACGCGCTGGCACGCCGCAAGCAACGTTTGGGTCTAAATCATCGTTGGCCGTGTGGTGATCAGACACTTTGTGAGGATGTTCATGCCGCAATCGTTCAACATATCTGGCCCATGGGGCGGTCGGTATTGGTATGATAACCTAATCGAGGAAGCTGTGCCGTTTTCGGCCTAGTTTGTCGTTCACGGTGGTGCACTGATCGGAACCACTCTGGAGCCAAATACGTTTCTGTTCAATGGGCCTGAGGAGTTGGAAGCCGAGGTTGACGTCTAGCCGGTAATTTTCGTGCGGAAGGCTCTGATCCGGTCTGCATTCTTGCCAAAGTCAGAACCGCCGACGCGTGACAGCGAGCGGACATCAATCACGCTACCTGCGCCGCTTGGACGGATGCGAATGATCACGTCATCCTTGAAGCCATACCAGAAGGTCGTGTCGGTCGCTTCGATCAGTCCGGCGGCTTCGTCCAGATTGACGATAGCCCAGCCAAACTCGCTCGCGGCTCCAACGGCTTGTCGAAACGCTGCGTCTGGCGTGAGGTCAGTTTCAATCGGTACAATATCAGGATAGGCTTCAGCCTGAAGGTCTGAGACCAGCCGGTCCGGTGCCCCATCGCGTCCGGGCTTGATCTTGCCGACATAATCAGCTGGATTGGCATCCTCCATCTGACGCAGGCTCATGATTTTCGCTGTAAACATGGGCGGGTCTGCGCGGTTGGTCGTGATGTCGTGAATGGCTGGCACAGTGCGCACTTTCGCCCAGACCTGATCGACCTGATACTTGACGATGAAGGGCACAGCCATGGCGATCATGCCAATCAGTATGCCGCCAAGGTGGATGGGTTTAGACAAGAGACAGAGCAGAAACGTCCCAGCGCCGATAGCGGCGGTGCCATAGACGACATAGATCCACCAATCGCGCGCCATGGTGCCAAGGCCAAAACTGATATCCCAATATCCAAACCGTACGCCAAGCCCGGCAATCCCTTGCCATAGAATGACCAGCAGGATGCCGATAACGGCAAAGAATGTGAAATTCGCGCGGATAGTTGTCATTTGGCAGACCCTTTTGCTTGGGCGAGCCTTACGAGAAATTCATTAAGCGGCTGTTGATTGAAAAGGGGCCAGCGCGTGCGGCCGCGGATGCGGCTGGGGTGGTCGGTGCGGTGGGGGTTGTGTTTGGCAAAGCGCTAAGGCCTGCGGCCACGCTTTGCTTAGCGGGTTCCGCGTCAGCGCTTTGCGCTGCGCATGAACCGGGCTCAGGGCTGTTTGTATTCCGAACCAGTGGTCGTGGGAAGCAGTCCTGAACTTGGTTCATCGGACGAGCGAAGCGAGGATCGGGAACCTGCTTCCACCGCGTGAGGCGAAGCCTCTTAGCGCGGTGAAAACAACACTGGGTCCCGGATCGCTGCGCGTCCGGGATGACAGTTAAGAAGAGTCCTGAAGCGCGGGCGCGCCCGCCTCGGCATCGC
>JBCBZD010000039.1:0-1790 GCA_039815485.1 Pseudomonadota bacterium
CTGATGGGGACGGCGCCGGATGATACCAGGCCGCGCGGCATAGATCCCGACGTCGCGCCAATCCCGTCCAGCATGGCGAATATGGCTCTGGTGACCAAAACCGGTGCGCCTGAAATTGGTCGCGGCATGGTATTGCCCCGAGAATGCGACGTCTTCGGGCGATTCTGGGTACCCTGGTTTATGGGACGCATTTCGGATTCGGTCCCGACCCTGCTCAGCGAATGGCGCGCCAAAGTTGCCGCCTCAAAAACAGGTGCCCGTATGGGCGGGGCTGTGCTGGAGTATCGTCTGGTCTATCGCAAATGGCCGCGCGCCGGAGATCGTTTCGTCATCCATACCAGCTTGGCGGATGTGGCTGAGAAAACGCATTCCCTAGCGCACTGGGTGCTGGATCCGGATGATGGCGAGGCCTTCATGACCAGCCAGGCGGTCGCCGTGACCTTCGATCTCGACACGCGAAAGGTTATTCCAACACCGCCAGAGCAAATTGCGGAACTGGAAAAACTCGCGCCGCGCGGTTTGACTTTGTAACCAGACCGTCAATCGAACCATAATTTCTATTCTCAGCGTATCAATATTCAACAAATATTGATACAACAAGAAAAGCAAACATCATTTATCACTGAATATAAATACTTTCACAGCACGTCTGTTTCTTAGTGATCGAAGGAGCAAATCGTGGACAGTTATCGTTATAGTCGGTCTGTGAAGTCATCTGAAACCCTGACCTTTCTAGGCGCCATGTTCCTGATTGGTCTGGTTTTTGTCGCGATCGTCCTTTGGCCAAGCCCACCAAGAAGCGCCCCGGCAGCGGAGCTGGGCGAAACCCCGTTGAGCGGGCAACTCAATGATGCCGAGACGATGAAATATCTGAACGTCCTGAACCGGGTAAAGCCAGAGCTTTCGAGTGAACTGCACACACAGGCTGAAGCCGCGATTGCAGACGGGGCATCGAACGATGAGTTGGCCCTATTGATTGTCAGTTCGTACGGCATGGATGCTCAATCAGATTTCAAAACGCTGATGCAAGCCGATGTCACGCACATAGAGAAGCTGATCAACCTTACCCAGAATGGCTTACGTACATTGTCGATGCATGCGCCCAAATACTGTCAGCTGGCCACGCTCGAACCGCTTGAAAGCAAGGCACCCGAGCAGATCGTGGAAGAATTGGGGGCGGCGTTCAATTATGAGTCGCGTGGCTATAGCTGGGTTTTGCGTTTCAACACGGCAACCCTGGAAGCGGTTGAAAATGGCCGCGAGGCGCGAAACAAGTATGGCCGACTGACGGCCGCCGACGAGCAAGCCATGCAAGCCTTGATCATGCGCCTGATGACCAGTCCGCAAGCCTCAAAACTGATGCGGCTACAATCGCTGTCCGGCCCCGAACAAGAACGCGCCATGATGACGATGAATATGTGCGATATCAGCATCGAAGGGCTGGTCGCCCTGAACGACCTGCCGCGTGATACGAAAGGCCGATTGATGGGTGAGTTGAGACGCGAGTTTGGTTCGGGTCTTCTGGATCCCGGAATGCTGGGACGGCTCGGAATTGGTTAGACGACTGGCCTAGCCGCGCAAGCTTCGCTTGACCGTACCGACCTCTTCATCCGCCAGACCTTCTATCAGGCTGGAAATGTAAGATGAGAGATGATCGCGGACATCATAGGGCGCTTCCATAGGCAGGAAATGCGTGGTGTTCACGCGTTCCTTCAACACCAGGTGCGGACACTTGCTGGTCAATCGCGCCGCGACCTCATCGGTCATCACCGAATCCCGGTCCGGGCGCA
>JBCBZD010000035.1:0-2055 GCA_039815485.1 Pseudomonadota bacterium
GCCTTCTGGTTTGACTTCAGACGCGAACGTGCCTTGTGGCCAATCAAGCAGCGCCCCGAGCATTTGGCCGGTTTGGTTGCTGTCATCGTCAATCGCTTGCTTGCCGAGGATCACGAGATCCGGGCTTTCTGCTTCAACGACTTTTGCAAGCAGTTTCGCAACGCCGAGCGGCTCGACATCGTCGTCGGTCTTGATCAGGATGCCGCGATCGGCGCCCATGGCCAGTGCGGTCCGGATGGTCTCTTGCGCCTGCTGTGGTCCAATCGAAACCGCGATCACTTCGGTCGCCGTACCGGCTTCCTTCATGCGAACGGCTTCTTCGACAGAGATTTCGTCGAAAGGGTTCATGGACATTTTGACATTGGCCAGATCGACACCCGTTTGATCCGATTTCACACGGACTTTTACGTTATAGTCGATGACCCGTTTGACAGGCACGATGACCTTCATGGGTGACTCCCGAGGTTAGCTGAGTTTTTGTTGCCTCGCAGGTAGCAGGACGGGCCAGAAACACAAGGCTTACCTTGACGTTAGGGTCAATTTAGCGCGGGGTTTGGTAAGGGCTTTCTAAAACGCTGCCGGGACCGGCAGATCGGCGCTGCTGACGCAGAGGGCTTGGAACCGCTCGCCCATCTCCGCGGGATCGGTGAGTTTGAGAAGTCCCGTATAGAGCGCTTCGGCGCGATCTGGGTGGGCTTTAGCGAGTTGATTGAGGCGCGCTTCGGCACCGAGGCGCAGCAAGAGCGCGCTTTGAGAAACCGGGCCATGCACTGCGAGGCCGTGTTGGCTCGCGAGACGGGCCAAGCGCGCGAAATCGACATCACAGGTAAGATCGCTTTCACCTGGGGCGGCGAGGGGATCGATTTGCGTTCCGCGTTGATAAGATCGCAATGTATCGTCTGGAAACGCGTTTGCCGGTCCATAGTCGATCATCAAGGCGCGCCCGGATGCCTGTTGGAACAGGTGGCCGAGTGTGTCCGCGAGGGCTTTAAGACCAGGTTGAACTTCCAGGCTGTCATGCGCTTCGCCGAGGTCAATCTCTGGCGGAAGCGGCGTCGCGTTGAGCCCAAGGGTCAGATCCTGAGTGTCGGTCAGCCCAACCACGCGCTCATGCCAGGCCTCACCGACGCGGATGTATTGCTGCACGGGCAGACAATCGAGCCACTCATTGGCGACGATCAATATGGGTTGATCGCCTGAGAGCGCATCGAGCTCGTCGAGAAAGACCGGGGCTTGTGGTTGAAACCGTTCGGCGAGGGTCGCGCGCAGCACCGGGCTGGGTTCAATGAAGTGCAGCTGTGCCGCGTCCAGAAAGCGCGGAACACCTTTGGACGCCCTGAGCGCATCTGCCATCAATGTGCCGCGACCGGGGCCGATCTCAACCAGCCTGAACGCGGCGGGTGATCCTAAAGACTGCCATTCATAGGCGAGCCAGAGGCCTATCAACTCACCGAAAATCTGACTGATTTCAGGCGCCGTGATGAAGTCTTCGCCAAGGCCGGGGCGCGTCGCGTAATAGCCCTGCTGACGATCATGCAGACACAGATCCATGTAAGTGGCCACGGAAATTGGGCCACTGTTCTGGATCATTGAGACGATGCGGTCTTTGAGCGGGCTCACACTTGTGCAGGTGTTTTGGCATTTTTGAGCGCTGCCCAAACTAGCCAGGCCCCGCCAATCCACATGGGCAGCGACAAGATCTGCCCCATCGTAATCCAGTCCGGAAGATCTCGAATAAACGAGTCAGGCTGACGGAACTGTTCAGAAACGGTGCGCCCGAAGGCATAAAAGAGCAGGAATAGGCCCGCGATGAGGCCAGGGCGCTGCAGGGCCTTGAAGCGCCACACCAATAGGGTCAGCACAATGGCGGGGATCAGGCCCTCGAGCACAGCCTCGTAAATCTGGCTCGGATAGCGCGCAACCTCGTCGCCGCGATAGACCCATTCCCCGGTCTGCCAATTATAGGCACTGGGCGTCGAACCGGGCACAAAGCCCTGAGGGAAAATCATGCCCCAGCTACTGCCTTCGGGTGTGGGGCGCCCATAAAGCTCCGCA
>JBCBZD010000024.1:0-4033 GCA_039815485.1 Pseudomonadota bacterium
CTGCTGGAGCGCGCTTATTCTCGCAATGTCATCGTCACCACGCCGTCAACCCTGATCGGCCTGGCCAAGACCGTGGCTTATGTCTGGCGCCAGGAAAAAATGACCCAGAATGCCCGCGAAGCGGCGCAGCTGGGTCAGCAACTCTATGAGCGGATCGCCAAAATGGCGGAGCACATCGAAAAACTCGGCAAGGCGCTGAATTCCTCGGTCGGCCATTTCAATGCGATGAACAGTTCACTCGACAAGCGCGTGATGCCGACCATGCGCAAGTTTGAAGAGCTTTCCATCGCGCCGCCGGACAAGCCGATGCCGGAGCCGAAACGGATTGAAACAACAGCCGATGCCGGAACCGGGGCTCAGCTGGAGCTGATCAAGAAAGCCAAGGCGTAACATCTCAGCAGAGACCGCTTTCGCGCTCGTCAGAAAAGATATATCCTTTGGTTGCAGTTCTGTTTAAGCGAATGGCGGCACAAGGAAACACGCTCATGTTCAAGCCTGTCTCACTCACATCATTTCCGGTCTTCATCGTCGCGGCGTGCGCGACCCCTCAGGCGACAGCCCCTGCGGTGCAAGCCAGTGCGCCGGTGATCGAATACCCGCATGTCAAACGGCCCAACCTGGTCGTGTCTGATCTGTCGCGATCCTTGAGCATTTATCGCGATATCCTGGACTTGGACGCTTCGGAGATATCAACATCTGGCGCGGATTCCTATTCCTATCCGGTCTTCAACATCCCGAAAGGCACGACCATTCGCGGGGTAACGCTGCACGAGCCAGGCGAACAGCGCGTCTTGGCGCTGACCGAATTGGCCAGCCTTGACCTGCCCAGACCCGCGAATGAGCCCCATATGAGCGCTGTGGTCATTGGCGTCACCGGGCTCGCGGAAAAGTTTGTCGAACTGGCGGCAATGGGGCTCACAATGACCGAACCAAAGATCGCGAGTGGCGCGGATTTTGACTTTGTCGAACAGGCCTTTGTCGACTTCGATGGCCATTTGATTGTGCTCTACGAGGTCTTGCCGAATGCAGGCGACTAGCTGATCGATTCTGGCGGTAATTTATTCAATGGCTGCAATTCAGGCCGAGCGGGCAGGTCTTTCGGCTCGATGAGCCGGGAAACGATGCCGACCCGTTCGAGGCCTTTCAGCACCCACCAGCCCGGGTCAGTCTGACCGTGTTCCAGGCCAAGCCGCGCGGACCCCGGAAAAGCATGATGATTGTTGTGCCAACACTCGCCGAACGTGATCAGGCCGCAATAGCGCACATTGTGCCCCTGTACCGCCGCGCCATCGACATGCCAGTCGCGATGTCCAGCATTGTGGGCGTGATAGCCGATGAACCAATGCCCGAGAATCGAGATCGTGACGCGCCCGCAAATGCCCCAGAACACAAACCCCCAACCGCCGAGCAGAAAGAGCGGGCCAGCGAGGACCAGTTGCTGCGCCAGGGACGTGGCCTCAATGAAGCGATAGAATTGGCTCTGCTGCATGTGTTTCGGAAAGGCAAAGCCAGGCGGATGCTCGAGATGCAGTTTGCAGTGAATTTGCCACCATGCATCGTGCAGTATTGCGCTTTGATGCGAGAAGAATGGATGACAGCGTGTCTGCCGTTGTGCCCAGTCCCTCAAATCATGCGTTCGCATCATCGTAAATGGCCCCCCCAGTCCGACCAGGGTGCCCAACCAGACTCCGGTTTTTTCGCACGCGTCAGGGCAATCGAAACTCTGATGTATGAGCTTTCTGTGCATCCCCAGAGAGTGGCCAAAACAGAGCGTCAGGCCGCTCAGAACAAGAAAGGCTGCCACCGCTGCCCAGGAAAAGTAGATCGTGCCGCCAATCAGCCATCCGGCAGCCATTAAACTGAAAAAGATTGATTTGGACGGGCTCCATTTGACGACGCCCTGTTCGGCATTGGTGCAGTCGTTTTCCAGAACCCGGTCATTTTCATAGGCTTTGGCAGAGTCAGTCATCGCTCACCTCACGAATGATCACCTGGTCCATCAGATAATCGGCGCTGCGAGAGACCGCGAATTTCTGCATCGGCCCAAAATACCAGGCGGGATCCAGAAGGCGCTGATAATAGATGGTCAGCGCGACTTCGGTGCGCCCGTCGCTGAGCGGTCTGAATTCGACTTCCGTGCCTTGAATGTTCAGGTATTTCGCCAGGTAACTGGTGTTTCGCGTCACTGAGGTCTGGATGCGATTCTTACTCACCTCATCAATCCGGAGGTGAAATTCGCCGCGATCAATATTGGTGAAAAACCAGCGCTTATAGATGAAGTCCAATCGATGAACATCGCCCGCATTCAGGGTTCCGGCGGCCACATCGACCGGTAGCGGGAAAATGGACAGGAACCAGTGCCGGCGGTCGGAGAATTCGATATCCGCCGCCATATTCGCTTTGAGATCGTCAATCGACGCATCCACGATTATGGAGCGGGTGACCTGATTCTGGCGCTCAAAGGAGGTTGAAGGCGTCAGGCCTTCCAGGGCGAGAATGGCAATCGCCAGGGGCAATAACGAGGCTTTCAATTTGTTCTGCCGGCCACCTGACTCTCTTTTCACCAGGGCTTCAGCGCCAAATCCAACCGAGACGATCAGAAAATAGATCGGCATGAACATCAGGACGCAAATGAAGCCTTCGAACAGAATGACGGATGTTGCCAACATGATGATGGTCGCGTCGCGCATGTGCGCCAGATAGCGCTTCCAGATTCTGGCGCTTTCAGGTTTCGGCGTGAACTGGAAAATCGCGAAGGAGACCAGGAATGGGATGGCGACGTAAAGCACCGCGGAATTGGCGAATTTGGAATCCAGAATCAATCGGATCAAAAACGAAAATATTCCGACCGTGAAGAGTAAATAAGCCCATCTCGGATGCTTGAGACCAATCACAAATAGTCCTCCCGCATCGATCAGCGTTACACCTAATCATCGACGACACAATGCGACCATTTGATGTGACTTCATTGGGTCTGATGTGAACGACCAGGTGATGGCGTATCCGTCGATTGCCAATCAGGTGCACGCGTAATTATGCGGCCAGTCTTGCGAGTTCGCTCTTATAGTCTCGCATCGCCGCTTTGCCTTTTGGCGTGATGTCATAAATGCCGGTTTTGACGCGCTCAAACCAGCCATAATGGTCGTCTGACATGATGCGGCGCGCCGTTTCTACGCCCGTCGCATTGGCAACCAGGGACGCTTTGGTTGGGCCTTGCGCGGCCAGGAAGCCGAGGCAACGCAAGGCATCCTGGCGATAGGCGGTGATGAGGCCGCGGCGGGTATTGCCGCCGGAATTGGGATCGCCCACTCGTTTTGCAAATTCCTTGAGCAGTCTTTGTTGCTTCACCACAGAGCGGCGCGGGCTGTATGGACCCGGATCAACATGCGGAAACACAGACCCGTCTTTCAGGCGAATGGTGAGGAGCCCAATCCCAAGCCTTCGGCAGAGGGCGATGTTGCGCTTTAGCGACCTGGCAAAGGCTTTTCCGGATTTGTGCGGGACGGCCACGTAGATCAAGTCCGAAACCGCCAACCGCTCAATCGCCTGGTGGAACAAGGACAGCGAAAATGTGGTCTTCAACTCGACCAGAACCGGCGTTTCATCACCGCGGCAGGCCACGACATCGACGGCGCCCACTTCGCCCTTCACGTCATAGCCCTGGCTTTGAAGGAAATCCTTGACCGGCGCGTACAAGTCGGTTTCGCGTATGACTTGTGCCATCAGGTTTCGGCCCGCCTTTCTTTCGTCAGGAATTCTATCGTAGAAATGGTAAACCCAGAGTTCGTCTGGATTACCGCTTCAATCATTGACGTATCAGCCATCCGCTCATACTTGGAGGCCATGGCGATACGCGAAATCCTCACCGTGCCGGATTCCCGGCTGAAGCAAGTGTCAAAGCCTGTCGAAGGCGGCGTTACGGACGAGATCCGGGCGCTGATGGATGACATGCTGGAAACCATGTATGACGCGCCGGGCATCGGCCTGGCCGCGATCCAGATTGGTGAACCCTTGCGAGTCATTGTCATGGACC
>JBCBZD010000017.1:0-53722 GCA_039815485.1 Pseudomonadota bacterium
CGGGTCGTCGCCTTCCCAGATCAGCGCGGTCTTGTCGCCGCGCTTGTCGAGATGGCGGTCAATGCAATTATAGCTGACATTCAGCTCGCCATCGCTGAACCAGCGCACGTGCAGGTCTGATTTGTCCCAGCTGACATCCTTTACGCTCGTGTAGGGCTTTGACCAATCGAGCCGCTGGCCCTGCGCGCCCCAGAACGCCTCCGGGTCCGCAATCGAGGCCGCATACATTTCCCGGTACTTGTCCGGCGTCAGGTTCGCCTGCGCCGCAAAGTCCGAAGGGACAGGGTAAACTGGATTGTCGGTCATATTTGATATCTCAATCGTTCTGGCTTTTCCACATCGCCTACAATGCGGATTTGGAGCTGGAGGTAAAGTATCACTTGGGTAGAGGAGGCTTGCCGGCATCTGCGATCCCGTGTGCCTGGGGCACTGCCATCCGGCAGGCCTTCCCTCTGGTGCGCGCGAAGGCAGGCTGAACCAAGTCGGAGAAACACTATGACCGTCTCAATATGTCGCTAAATGGCCAATCAAATAGACTTGTTTGGATTTCATGTTGAACCCAGCGATGACTTCGTCTTAACTTATCGTAAGTGGTGAAAGGACCTTGGTCTTGATCGGCTTCATCTTCTAAACTGAGTAGGGAGTGACAAGATATGTTCACAAGGAAAAGACCAGTTGTGATGGTCGATTTCCTGGGGGCTAGGGAGAATCCGGCAGATCCTGCGCTCATTAGGAAATATCCGAGAGTTGCCGCTCTGTACGACCAATTGCGTCATCACTGTAGAATCTGGATGCCGGATGGTTCTGGGGATAAGCTTAGTTTTCAAGTCAATCGTGCCATAGCGTCTGAGATTCAAGGTTACTTACTTGTGGTCTCGGGTGACGAGGACATTACAGAGGAGAATTATGCTAGGTTAGAAGGTTGTAGGTCTGTCTGTCCAACTCTGGTCATTTGGCTCGATCCTCCCGCAAGTCATCGCTACCCAATTTTGCGCGCGTGGCAGGGTATCGATTTCTCCAATTGGCATGGTGATAATCGTTCGTCACCGTTTCCTGAATTGCAGAGCCGGATTTCTTCATTGCGACCGAGACAGAATAGAACACCCGAGAAGAAGCAATCAAAGAGTATCGAATTGCCGCCTGAAAGTCCGTCTGCTCCTGAACACATGCGGCGGTTTAGCAATTTTGGTGGAACACCCGCGAAACGCCGTCGTTAAACGGGGTCCGGCATCGAACGGGTGTTGAACCATATGAAAACTACGTCATAATTAAACGGTGTATGGTGGAGGGACTCAGTGAAAGTTTTCCTGAGTTATAAAAGCGAAGAAGTTGAGATCGCTGAGCGTTTGCAGAAAGCGCTTGAGGAGCGTGGGCATGATGTCTGGCGGGATAACACAGATATTGAGGACGGTACCGTCTGGATGGAGGAGATCAACCAGGCGCTTCTAGAGAGTGAGCGCCTCGTCGCTATGTATAGCAATCAAGCCTTCCAGAGTGAGATTGTCCACGATGAGTTCATGCACGGATTAAGTCAAAAGACTGCTATTGGCGTGATAACAGATCGCCCAAGTACGATCGCACCACCTTTCAATCAGGTTCCAGTGATCAGTATCTATAACTGGCTGACTTGGGAGATCACGGCAGATATTGATTACCTCTCGGAAGCGATCTCCTTACCAGACGAGCGTTTTCAAGCGCTATACCCGTCTTTCAACCACCTGCGAGGGCGGTCATCTTGATGAGTTGCATAACTGTGGAACGAGCTAATGCCAGATCTAGAAACTAGCGTTCAAGTTTCGAAAGGCGAAAAGTCCAGCCGTTTGGTGATGGTCGACTTTCTCGGGGCGGGGGTAAACCCGACCGATCCGCTAATCATGAGTTCCAAGACATCGACGGCGAACTTTTTTGAGCGGTTGAAGCACAATGCCTCCGTCTGGGAACCCGATATTGCCGGTAAGGCCACAATGATGCAGGTCAATCAGATTCTGATGAACGAGATCTGTGGCTATATTCTCGTTATGGGTAGTTCGGAGCACGATCTGACCGAAGACAATTGTGCTCGCATAGATGCCGCTCGCAATATCGGCTCTTCTATATTTATCTTTTTCGAACCGATGTCTGTGTTCCCGTACCCAACTCTCAAGGCTAAGCAATGCATTGACCTAAGTAACTGGAACGGTTTGGAAAAAGCAACTGAATTTCAGAGACTTATGCAATGGATCAGTGCACTCAAAGAACGCGCCGATGTTATTAAAACCGACGACGAAGATGATGTGGCAGAGCTGCCGTCTAAGCCAGAAGTCGATGCAATTACCGGTACTGATGTTGGCCCGCCGGGGGGTGAGACCGATATTGACGAGGATCAGACGGAGGAGGTTGAGGAGACGGGGCATGACCTGGTTTCGACTCGCCTCAGCAAAGCCGTTCTGGATGAGATTGAGGGGCGCATAGCCGCCCCGGACTGGTCATTGGCGCAATCCCGAACGCTCCTTGAAAGGGCAGCACCAGACAAAGATATCGAGACCATCAGACAGGCCGCCGCTCAAGATCACTTGCCTTCGGTTACGCTGCTGGGCCTTGCCCGTTTGCTGGGCTATGGCGTAAAGCGGGATCGCCCGGCAGCGCTGAAACACTTTGAGCGTGCTGCGAAAATTGGCGGGTTTCCTCGTGCGATGCGAGAGTATGGCTGCTTACTGGATATTGCGCCGCGCGGGATCACGCGAGATGTCGATGAAGCGCGTCATTGGCTGACCGAGGCAGCGGGAGCGGGCATTGTGAAGGCCAAGACCGACCTTGCGCGGCACCTGTTCGGGTCGAAGGTTGGTAAGGTTCCAGGCTCTGACGACACTGAAGACAGAGACGCGCGCGAAGCGAAAGCGGTTGCTCTGCTGCGTGAAGCCCAGACCGATGATGTTCAGGCCAAGGGGCTTCTGGGTTGGGCTGTCTTCAATGGGCGCGGGACCCGCCAATCGGTCGATCAGGGGCAAACCCTTCTGCGCCGTGCTGCCGATGCGGGAGATGCTGTTGCGGCGTTTGTTATTGCCGATGCGTATCTTCGCGGCCAGAACGCAAACAAGGACCCTCAGGTCGCCTATCGATGGTTCAAGAAGTCCGCGCAGCGCGGCCACCCGCACGCGCCATTCTATATGGGCTGGATGCATTGGTACGGGGTTGGCACGGATCGAAGCTATCGCGACGCGACACAATGGATGGAAAAGGCGGCTGAGTATGGGGATCAAGACGCACCACTCTATATCGCCGATGCGAAGCGCAAGGGCCTGGACGGTCCGGTCGATATGCAGGGCGCTGTAGCTGTCCTAGAGGCGGCGGCCGAGACAAATCCTAAAGCGGCAGCGCAGCTCGGCGATGCCTATCTGTTCGGAAAAGGGGTTCCGGAAAACGAGCAGAAAGCGCTTGAGCTCTATCAGGGTGTCGCCTTGCAGCCTGAAACAGATGTCTACTCATTCCGAACCGATGAAGACATTAAACCCGATGCGCCAGCAAGGGCACTTGTTGGCCTGGGTCGCATTCTGGAGGCGGGCAGACTTGAGAAGCGCAATCGGGCAGGCGCCGTTGCCCTCTTCAAGACGGCGACGACGCGCACCAAAGAATATCCATTGTTGCAGGAAGCCTATACGCAGCTCTATGCGCTCGGAGAACGGCCTCAGCCAAACTGATGCCCTAGTCTCGTTTCAGAAAGTCACTCAGGCGGTGTTTGAAGCCTGTCTCTGGCGCGTCCCATTCACCCTGAGCCATATCGGAGACAGATGTTTCCTGAGGCGATAGCAGAAAAGATTCCAGGCTATTGTCGCGTCCGGTATGGCGGTAGACGACAATTGTATAATTGTCCTGACGGGGATGACCTATGTCTTTGATTGCGGTTTCGAGATGTTGCGTAATGTCGTCCACATCACCCCGCGCATTGGCAATGATTGAGGCGACGTCTTCATAGGCCAAAGTGTCGATCCCATCGGTCGCGACAATCACCAGATCATCATCCTCAAGCACAATCCCGTCCTCGCTGAAGCGATTGTCCACGAGGTCTATGTCGCCGCCAGCCACAGCGGAGCGAAGAATATTCTTACCGCCCCGTGCATCTGCATCCTCTTGAGAAATCATGCCTTTACGCACAAGTGTTGCCAGACGGCCGGCCTCGGAGTGATCTTCATTCAGGCGACTGAGCTTGCCTTTCCGAAATAGGAAAAGTGGGCTGTCGCCCACAGAGATCCAGCGCAGTCTTGAGTTTCTGATATGGGCGCCCACCAGCGTGCAGCCCATGTCAGGATCTAGTCCGTGCTCTCGCTTGGCGAGGTAAAGCTGATCATTCGCGTGGGATAGAGCGTTGAAGAGCGCTTTGCCCGCAGGGTCATACAGGTTGTCTGAAAGCGACGACAGAAAGGACTTTACGGTTAAGTGGGCGGCAAGCTCACCATTCTCGTGCCCTCCCATGCCGTCGGCCACAATAATGCAGTCTGGCAAATCAGGCGCGTCTGAACTGCGCAGGCGTGCAAAGACATAGCTGTCTTCCTGATTATCACGGGCGCCGCGTTCATAAATGACGCCAAGACGGTTTCTGTCGAACACCCGTTAGCCTCTTGGCAGCTCTTTCCAGTCGAAGGCTTCATTACAAAGCGCGACAAACATGAGTTTGGTCGACCCAACCTTGAATTTGCTGCGGTCTGTCAGCGCTGCCGGCACCAGAATGGGTTCCGGATTACCTTCTTCATTCTCCAGATATGTCAGATTGGTCGACTCCGGATGTTGTTGAATGAAGAATTTCCGGTTTTCCTGATCATAGGTCACGATACAGTGAAGCCGGGAGATTTCCTGATCCAGAAACTTTTCCTTACCGGCACCGAGCGCACTTTGGTCGAAGCAGACATCTGCACCGTCATCACGTCCGAGTTTGTTTTGCCCATAGGTCAATTGAAAGCTCGCCCCTTTGAGACGGCCATCAATCACAACAAGCCAACCCACAACGGGGCGTTCCATTGGGTCAAACCCTTCGCGAATACGCTCATCGCGAGATCCGCCATGATGGCGTTTCGTGCGAGAGTCCTCGTCCGATGAGACAGCCGAGATCGAAACGCTCAAGGCTGGGCCTGAAGCCTCTGGTTTTTTGGGCTCCGCTCCGGGCGAACCCGGTTTTTCTGTGTTTCCGTCAAAAAATCCCATTGTGCGTCTCCTATTCTTTCAACCCAAATATAACCTACACCAGTTCCAGCTTAAGTGTAACTTCTCGCGCTAATTGAATAATATCTCCCGGTTGAACACTTACCGGGCTACGCGGTTCCAGCGCCGTCCCATTGATGGACGTTCCGTTCGTAGATTCAAGGTCAATCAGAAGTAATTCTCCGCCTTCGACCCTTAACTGGCAGTGACGGCGCGAGATGCTGCTGCTCTCGAGGCCGATATCGACGTCTTCACCTGCCTGACGGCCAATCACGACCCCCCCGGAACGGGACACCTGTTTTTCGGTTAAGAGTTCGCGGCGATCTGTCCCTTTTTGATCGACCCAGGACAATCGCATCCGGCGTTCACCATGCTTGGCTTGGGTTGTTCGTCCTAATGAGGCGCTTTTGGCCTTACCAGATTGAGCGCCAGACTTATCAACAACGGACAGTGAAGAAGGGGCAGGCTGCGGCGCCGGACGCAGCAGAATGATCAGGATACCGACCAGGGTGATCAGAATAACCGCAGCAAAACCGGCAATCGCATATTGCTGCCATGGCTCGAACTCCTGGAACATCTGAATGACTTGATCCATCTAAACGATCCTACTTATCGCGGCTTTGAAAAACGATTTTGAACCACTGATTGGCAAAGCCAACCATGTCGTCATGCTTGATCAGTTTTGGCTGATAAGCTGACAGTCTTGTATTGTTGAGGCTGGTCCCATTCTCAGAGCCTATATCCTCGATAAACAGACCCTCGTCGGTCACAAACAGTTTTGCGTGCCGGCGTGAGACATCTTCACCCTGGATCGGGATGTCGCTTTGTTTCGAGTTGCGACCGATAATCAGCCCCAGCTCGGGATCGGCCAGCCCAACGCCATCAATGGCGATGCGACGCCCGGAGGCATCGGTCAAGAAGATCTTGTCGCCGTGCAGACTGCGATCGAGGATCTTTTGAAGGTTGGCTGTTTGAAGGCTGGATAGTTTTGCAGTGCGTCTGGAACGCAGCACCATGAGCAGCGTCGCGAGCAAAATAAGGGCCACAACGATGCCAGATAGATACAGGGTCCAGCGACCGAACCCCGAATTGACCTCAGCTGTGCGGTCGGCGCGATCGCGCGCATCGATGGCATCTCTTTCGCCTTGTCGGGCTTCTGCTTCGCCTTGCCGGGCTTCGTCTTCAGCAGCTTCTGCTTCGATCCGTTTCTCATCGGCGAGGCCAGCCTGGCGTTCAGCTTCTTCCTGAAGGCGGAGTGCTTCTGCAGCCCGTTCTTCAGCGGCTGCAGCGATGGCCTCCTGCCGCAGGGTTTCGGCCCGAACCTCTGCGAGCTGGCGCTCGGCTGCGGCAAGCTCCTGGGCAGCGTCGGCGGCTTCTTGCTCAGCTTTTCGGATGCGATCCCACTCAAGGAAGTGAGGCGTCACGCAATTCTCCGCCTCGCCCGTTGTAAAGGCGACATTGGAGGCACTGAGCGCAGATTTTAGCCGGTCAACGCTGATTGACCGATGTGGACCTGACATCAGGACAGGCGGCAATTGACCTGCAAAAGACTGCGCCTCGGACGTCACTTGGGAGCCGCCAGGTTCAACGACACCGATGACATGCCCGCACTGGTTCAGCACGGGAGCCCCGACGGCTGAATAATTCAAGTCAGCGTTAAGCCCCATCGTGCCTCCAGCGACAGATACAATTGTCGGAGCAGACTGTTCCAAAGACCGATCTGCAATCGTCCATAGAATTGCCGCCGGGTCGGACCCCTCGGTATCGGTTCTCGGCGCAACGCCTTGCGCACTGAGCGCGAAATAGTTGAGCCCCAGATCGGCGGTATTTTGTACGGTCAGAACAGCTAACCGGGAATCTTCGAACACGGCGGTATCCACAAGCAGCGCGTTTTCCGAACCGAGGCTGGTCACTCTTAGCTGACTGAGGAGTTGTCCCTGTATAACGGCACTGCTGGTCAGGACGTTGCCGTTACCGATATGGCTGCCCATGCCGAGCAGGTTGGAGCGTCCGGTCTCTGGATCAAACAGTTCAATTCGCAGTAGCGCGTCTGGCGCAGCCTCCAGTGATTTGACTTGTGCCGTAGCGGTCAAAAGACCATGGCCAATCAGGAGAAGCGCAATCAGCGCCAGCCATCGAATAGTCAAAACTTACATCCCCAAATCGACACTGCTAAAGGCATTAAGTCACAAAAAGCAGTCCAGCTAAAGGTCCTTAAGTGTCCGCAAGGTCCATTTTTTTGAAATATCCGCAACAGCCAGAGATTTCACTTGGCGCAAGCTTCATAAGGATTTAGTAAAACTTTGTTAACCAATTATGTAAGGGGATCACCGTGAAAAAATCGATTAAATATATGGCTATCGCTGCAAGTTTGCCTTTGGCTCTGTCCACGACAGGTTGTGAGTCCATTGATACTGAGCAGCTGATTGGTGCCGGTCTCGGCGCGGTTGGTGGGTACGCAGCGTGCCAGTTGAGCGGCGCCAATGATACTGAATGTGCGGCCTTGGTCCTTGCAGGCGCGGCCATCGGATACGGTATTTCGAAGTACCTCGATGCTCAGGATGAGGATACGTATCAGGTTGTTCAGGCTCAGGCGCTTGAGCTGCCGGCGGATTCAACTGAGACCATCGAAATGACAGATAGCGATACCGGCAACACGATTGCAATGCAGCCAACGAATGGGTTTGTAAACGCGGCTGGTGAGCAGTGCCGGATTCTCGACACTGAATATGTCAAAGCCGGTGAGACCTATACTGAGCAGGACACTTTCTGCCTCGGCCCCGACGGTTGGGGAGCATCCACCGCGACGCCCGCGTAAAGCATGATTTCCGCCCTGTTAGAGCGCGTGCCGACCTTGATCCTGAAGATCCTGGTCGGCATGTGCATTTATGGCCAGGCTGTTTCGCACGCACAGGTGCTTCAATTCGATCCGCTCGTGGATATGGTGCATGAGAGCACTCGTAGCCCGTTGCCGGTTGGCATATCACGCGCTGGTTCCGGCTTTTATGTCTCTACGAATGGCTATGCCGTCACCAGTTCCCACAATGTCCTTGGATGCAACAAAATTGATGTGTCGATCGAAAGCGCATCGCAAAACCGGGTTGCAAAGCTGATTGGCATTGATACGCGGCTTGATCTTGCTCTGCTAAAGATTGAGGGGGGCAATGTTGTAAGCTTGCAGATTGATGACGGCGCTTTTGGGCAACGCGCCAATTCGGCCTGGAGGGCCTTTGACTCAAACCCGCAAGATCGAAGCCCGGGGCGTTTTGTGCCCTTGATTGAGCGGGGGATTGGGGCGTCGGCGGGCGTTCAGATTCTGCGTTATGCTCCTGCATTGTCAGTCGGCAGCTCGGGCGGGCCGATCGTCAATCAATATGGTGAGGTCCGCGGGGTGGTCACCAGTCGCTGGCTAAACAAACAAGACAATACATCCGAAGCATTAGCTGTCAGTTCGAAAGACTTGGCTCGCTTTCTAAGCAGATTCGGGGTTAGCTATGTTCGACGATTGAATGCATCGGGTTCACAGAGTAGAGTTTCCGATGACCAACTGAGAGGTTACTTGATCGATGTTTTCTGCAGTTCGCGCTAGCGTTTTGATTGCGGTTTCAATCAGTTTTTTCGCTGTGGCAGAAGGTTTTACGGCCGAAGCTCAAGTGCAATCCCGGATGCCGCCTGAGGACCAGACAGCAGCGCGTTCAGCCCTGCAATTTGTCTTGCGGGACTTCATTAATCGGATTGAGGCTTATGACAGTCCAAATGGTAAAGGTGAGGTGATTACCAAGCGCGTGATCTCGCCCTCGCAATTGACATGTCCACAGTTCCAATGTCCTGACCCCTGTCGCAACTTCGAATACACCTATACGGGCAAGGATCTGGCGCAGAATGCAATCACAGAAACCTATGCAGGTCAGGCATGCCGAAACACGATCGGGAACTGGGAGATTCAGTCTGAGGGGCTGGTCAGTAGCGAAATCATTGTCGCTGCCGCACCCGCCGCGCGTCCAGTGACCCCTCAGCCCGTCGCTGTAGCCGCCCCCGCACCCCAACCTGCGCTCCCCGAATACTCACGTGCCAAGGCAACACGTGCCCAGGAATTGCTGGCTGATTTGTACTATTATGAGGGCACGCTTGACGGCGACTTCGGCCCCGGCAGCCAAAATGCGTTAAAGAGCTTTCTGGCCGATGAAGCGATCGCCTGGTCGACATACCCTGTGACAGACCAGTTACTGGATGATGTAATCGCCCGCGCTGAGCTTGCCCTCTCACGCTAGCAAGATGCACTCTGGGGAGGCTGCGTTCTATTCGGAGCCTTCGGTTTCGATGATCTCAAGCTGACTGGTATCGCTGACCGCTCGGACCTCGAAAGAAGAGACGCCGTCAAGGCGTTGGTCATCGGTCAAGATCAGATCTTCGATAATAATGGGCGGGCCATCCGTGCGGAGTCTGTACGGCCCATCGGAGCGAAGCTCGATTTGACCGCTCTCTATCTTGCGCTCGAAACGCGTCCAGGCCTCTGTACTGAGCATTATGACGGTTGAGACCGGAGCACCTGATGGCGTCGGTTCAGGGACTTCTGTCTCTGACGTTTCTGGATCAGGATCTGAAGAGCCGGAAACGTCCCCCTCTGTCGTCTCTTCAGGGGATGTATCCTCACCCTGCGGGTCCTCTTCTGGAGTCGTGGGGTCGGTAATTTGTTGTGTTGTCGTCGTGTCTGTGTTCTGGGTTGCAAACCACCAAAATCCGCCGCCGCCGAGGAGTGCCAGCGTGAGGACGCCGGAAGCGATCCCGAGCGCCAAGCCCTTCCCACTCGACTTGGTTTTTCTGGACGGCGCCGTTCGGCGTGTGACTTCCCAGACCACATCAAGTTCAGCAAACAGTTCATCACGCCATGCTCGCAAGGAGGTTGGCCGGTCTTCTGATCTCAGTTCAAGACCGTGGTCTATCGCTTTCAGGAAACCGGGAGGTGCTGTTTCAGCGAAGCGTACGGCTGCAGGTGTAAAACAATCCGGGGCAACCTGGCGGTCTGCAGAATCAGGCGGATTCTCGCCGCCAAGGCAATAATATGCGACAGCTGCAAGTGAATAGATATCTGATTGTTGCGTCGGTTTGGAGCGCGATGTGTACTGTTCAAAAGGAGCAAAGCCGGCAGACACGAAATTGGTTGCTGAGCGGCCATCATGGGTCTGATCACGGGCTGCGCCGAAATCGATCAAAACCGGCCTGCCGACGGTCAGCCGTTCATCCTCCGGAATATCCGGAAGAGGTGTCTCAACCGGCTCTTCGAGTTTAGCAAGCAGGATATTTTGAGGTTTGATATCACGATGCACCATACCTTTTTCGTGGACGCGTTTAAGACCATCAATCAGCTTCTGTAAAATCAGCATGACGGATGTTGTCGGTAAAGCGCCGTAGTGTTTCACGAGGCTGGAGAGCGTGCCGCCATCGATGTAATCCATCACGTAATAGGCGGTATTGTTGTCTTCGATCAGATCACGGACGCGCACAATATTGTCGTGGCGAAACTCTTCCAGTCGACGCGCTTCTTCCTCAAACCGCTGACGCTGCAGTGAAAAATCACCAAGAGAGTTTGACTGGGAGATGAGTTCAATCGTGCCATCTTTGCCACGTCTCACCTCTCCATACAAAACGAATTCCTTGATCGCGACATAGGTTTTCAGCGATTTGTGGCGCGCCAAATAAGTAATGCCGAAGCCGCCCTGGCCCAGCACACTCTCTATTTCGTAAGCGCCAATACGAAATCCCTCTGGAAGCGCCAATCCGTTTTCAGACACAATGTCCCCCTCGTATGGCTAAAACTGCAGAACCGTCTGAATAGAGGATTATCAGCCGTCCGGGCATCGTCAATGACTTAAAGTTCACCTTGTGACGCCTCGCCTCAGTCGCATCAAAACAGATCAGCCGTCGCGCAGAATTTCCTTGGTCAATTCTATGATGCTTTGGTCAAACGCCTTGATATCGTCATTCAGGTCTTCGTAATCGACAAGGTTTTCATTTTGACGGAGTTCGGTATCCGTTGGCCCCGTGATCCAGCCGGCCATTCTGCGCTCGGCTACGAAACGATCATGCTCCAGCCTTTCGAGTTCGATGCGCGCGTCCTCGCCTTCATAGAGGACCAGATTACAGCCGAGTTGAAGCTGTCCGTCCTCATCTCGGCAGGTATCGAGATCAAGACCGGCGCTGAATACTTTTGCGGGCAGGTGATCAATTAAAGCGCGGTTCGAGGCTTTTTTGGGCTCAATAAGCTTCTCCCAAGGGGTTGGCGTGTAGGGCTCTTCGTTTTCTCGCGCTGTTTTTATTGCTCTCTCTTCGTACTTGTCATGAAAACGCTTTGCGAGCCTGTCTGGATCGCCCGAGAGAAAGCTGGCTTCCTGCAAGACAGCTTCGGGGGTTCCGAAGGTGTGGACCAGACCTGTCTGCTCCTCGCTCTCGTGAGTAAACATCTTCGCATTCTCCACACGAACAAAGACGTTCACGAGCGATTTTTTCTGCGAGCGTAACCAAATGCGAAGGGCGCCCAGCGCTTCAAGGGCTTCGCTTGCGCGCCCAACACAGATATAAATCGCCGTTAGAGCTGGTTGATCGCTTGGCAAGGATGCAGGAGATGGATGATCTCCGCCAAGACCACCCTGTATCATTTTGAAGTGGCAGACCTTGTCCAGTTCCGGGATGCTGGTGTTCAACCAGTCCTGCTTTTGCCCGCCGTCTGGGTCAATAACCGTGACATAAGGTATGCCGAAATCCACGGTTCTGGCATTGACGACAGTATCTCGCAGGACTGCCTGACCAACGCGGCCAAACCCGATGATTAGGGCATGAATGCTGTCTTGGCCCAAGTTTCGGGCCAGAAGGTAGGGTGGATGGGCCTTCAATGCCGCCCTTGCGGCAAGGCGACCATAGGACAGAAGTCGAGCTGAACTGCCCGGGTCCTTGAATTCATAAGCGAGCAATTGAGAGGCTTCTTCTCTCGCGGCATCGCTTGAGAAGATGGATGTGATGGAGACAGGTTTACCTGCTCGATCCTCAATGCCTGATAGTATCGCGGCCGTGTATTGCATTGTGCTGGCATCATCCACACCGCTGACCAAGATGTGCTCGGCGCCTTTTACAACTTGCAGGATTTCACTCGCCCGGTCCTGGGTTTCACTCCAGGGAACGGCAACGGACCTGATTTCATTGAGAGATTCATGCGCCCCTAACCAGGCGCGGCCTTTTTTGTTCGCAACGCTGGAGAGGAAAGCGGAATTGGCGAGGGCGCTTGAGCCAATGGCCACAAGTGGGCGGCCGCGAAACTCTGCCCTAAAACGCGCAATTGTTTCGCTGAGAAGCTTAACGGTTGCGTAGAAAATCGCGCTGAACAGGAAGACCAGACCAGTCAGACGGGAGACATGCAGGGCCAATTGGCCGTTTGGGTCCAGATTTGCGCACTTCGAGTTCTCTTGCGGGACGGCGCACCACTGGTTTGGGTTTGCGTAAATGTCACTCGCGCCGAGGGCCATGATGGAGCGGTAGATCGCATCTACGATGCCAAAACCGGCTTTCGTCCAACCATAGAAGCCGAGAAGGAGCGTCAGCAGGACAATTGTGACCATGAATAGTCCTGACCTGCTGTTCGAGGATCGCCCGAGCGACAAACGCGTTAGTTTTGACATATCTTTCCCCGTTTCCTCCAGCCGTCTGCCGTTTAAGCAAAAAATCACAAGGCTGCCCAGAGGGTGATCCGGGATGCTGGGCCAAGCGGCAACGCCTTGCCCAAATCGCTTTCATCACAACAGGATGGGCAAAAATAACCCAACGTCGCTCTTTACCTTGTGTTGGAAAAATCTAGGGTCCAGTTCGGAGAGCGAGAGGATTGTTATGTTTAGTTTGAAACTGAGTTCGGCGCTGAAGTATCTGGGCGCGGGTTTGGCCCTGTGCGCGTTGCCGATACAGGCTGCGGCGCAACCTTATGTGCAGGCTGAGTATGACCCGGACATCCCGACGCAGGAAGATATTGTCGGGTTTGCCTCCGGCGAGGGGATCACCACGCCTGAAGAAGTTCAGGCCTACATGCAAGCCTTGCAGGCGGCTGCCCCGGACCGAATGAAAGTTGTGCCCTATGCAACCTCATGGCAGGGACGTCCACTGACTTATAGCGTCATCTCCAGCCCGGAGACCATGGCGCGGCTTGATGAGGTAAAGGCCGACCTTGCTCGGTTGGGCGCAGGCGACGCTCTGTCCGAAAGCGAACTGGAAGCTCTGGCAGAGCGGACCCCGGCAGTGACCTGGCTATCCTACGGCGTGCATGGTGATGAGATTTCACCCTCTGATAGCGCGATTGCCCTAGCGTATCATCTGGTCGCGGCGCAGGACAATGCCTTGGTTGATCGGATCCTTGAGAACACGATTGTGATCATTGATCCTGATCAGAATCCGGATGGGCGGGCGCGGTTTGTGCATTTCTTTGAGTCGTCCATTGGCCTGGAGCCGCAATCGGACCGGTACACGCTAGAGCATGATCGCCCGTGGCCGCGTGGGCGCTTCAACCACTATATTTTTGACATGAACCGTGACTGGTTTGCCGTGACGCAGCCAGAAACGATTGGTAAAGTTCAGGCCTATCTTGAGTGGCATCCGATCGTGTTTGTCGACTCTCACGAAATGGGCGGCGATCAGACCTATTACTTCCCGCCGCCGGCCGACCCGATGAACCCGAACATCACAGCCGATCAGCGCGCCAAGCAAAACGTATTTGGTTTGAACCGGGCAGCCTGGTTTGATCGGTTTGGGATCAGCTATTTCACGCGTGAGATCTTTGACGCGTTCTACCCGGGCTATGGCGATATGTGGCCGACGCTAAACGGGGCGATTGCCCAGACGTTCGAGCAGGGGTCGGCTCGCGGACTGCTGTTCGAGCGCCTGAATGGCGAGATGCTGACCTATCGCGAAACGATTCGGAACAACTTCATCGCCTCACTCGCGACGGCGGAAACGGTCGCGAATGACAGTGCAGGCTTTCAGAGAGCGTATGCTGAGTATCGCCGCTCTGCGGTTGAGGAAGGCGAGCGCTCTGATGCGCGTTACTTCGTGATGGACCTGAGCGAGCGTCGGTGGCAGGCAGAGGCGTTGGCACGCCGACTGGACCTGCAAGGCATTACGGTGTCGCGTCTTGCCGGATCACGCAGTCTTTGCGGCGCAGACTATCCTGTGGGCGCTTTGATCGTCGACACGGCGCAGCCAAATGGTCGATTGATCAATACGCTTCTGGACCCTGAGACACCCCTACCGCCAGATTTTATAGCCGAGCAGGAAAGCCGCCGGGATCGCGGACTGGATCATGAGCTATACGACGTGACTGCCTGGTCGATGCCATTGATGGATGGTGTCTCCACGACAACGTGTCGGCGTGTCGATATGAGCGGGGCAACACCGGTCAGAGCAGATGATGCGACAGCGCCCATCTTGCCATCGCAAACGGCCGCCTTCGGTTATGCTGTGCCGTGGACCGATGCGGGGCAGGCCCAGCTGGTGATTGCAGCGGTTCGGGCTGGGCTGAAGGGCAGAACGACCGATCAACCCTTTGTGCAAGCTGGGCGGGTCTATCCAAAAGGGACCGTGGTTTTCTCGGTTGGAGACAATCCTGAGGGGCTGCATGACGGACTGATCGCGCATGCCCGCGAGATTGGGGGTGAGGTGGTTGCGATGCAGACCAGCTGGGTCGAAGAGGGGCCGAACCTTGGTAGCTCATCCTTCCAGCTGCTCAAGGCGCCGAAGGTTGCTATGGCGTGGGGTGAGGGGACGGGGTCGTCAACGACAGGCAATACCCGGTTTGTGCTTGAACGACAGCTTGGCCTGCCGGTCTCCCCTATACGCGTGAGTACGCTCGGATTTGCGGATCTGTCGGCTTATGATGTTCTGATCCTGCCGCCCACCGGGTTTGGCTTCAGTTCCCAACTTGGCAGTCAAGGCGAGCGCGCCCTGCAAACGTTTGCTGAACAAGGCGGCGTTTTGATCGGGCTTGGGTCTGCGATTGATACGCTGGCGAGCGAAGACGTTGGCTTACTGTCTACCGAGCGCGAGCAAGCGTATGTCGATGAGGACACGAAAGAGGCCGCCCCTGAAGATGGCGCCGGGACCCAGATCGCGGACAAGGCGGCCTATGATGCGATGATTGATGATCCAGACGCACGTCCAGAGGGGCTACCAGGCGCGTTGATGCGGACCGAAGCCGACCCCGATCACTGGCTGGCGGCGGGCTATGACTCTGCCACAGCTCTGGTCACAGGCGGCGCGATTTATCGCCCGCTGAATGAGAGCGATGGGACCAATGTATTCTATTTCTCAGGCCCCGAGACGCTGGTTGAAAGCGGCTATGTCTGGGAAGAAAATCGTTTGCAGCTCGCTTACAAGCCGTTTGTGATGGCCGAGCGTAGCGGTGATGGTCTGGTCATCGGGTTTACGCAAAACCCAACGACCCGAGCCTATCTGAACGGCTTGAACCTGCTTCTGGCGAATGCGGTTCTGCTGGCACCGGCAAACATTCAATAATCAAGACTGGAGCTTCCACATGATACGTTTGGTGACATCGATTTCGACGCTCGCACTGATCACAGCCTGTCAGACGGCGGACCTTCCTCTGGTTGAGGACGCAATCGCAGAGCCTATTGAGGAAGCGAACCTGATCGCTGAGGTTGAGCCTGAGGCTGCAGAGGAAGTGCTGGTCTCCATCGCGCCGACCGCAGGACCGGTAAAGGTTGGTCTTGCCGGGGATGAGCCAGCCGATATTGCACGCTATCTTCTGGCAAGTGGGGCGTCAGGGCCGAGCCTGTCACCGGATGGGTCAATGCTTGCTTATTGGTCGACCGTGACGGGTGTACCGCAGCTCTGGATGATGCCCGCAACGGGCGGCGCGCCAAAACAGATTACGTTTGGCAATGGGATTACATTCTTTCGCTGGGCGCCAGATAACGCATCACTGATCTATGGCGCAGACAATGACGGTAATGAGCAGGAAAGCTATTATCGGATCAGCGCAGACGGCGCTTCGGAGGCACTCTTGCTGCCTGCGGTTGAAGGCGGTTTCCGGTCTTTCGGAGACTTTTCGGCGGATGGCTCCATGATCACGTTTTCCTCGACCGAGCGAAACGGACAGGATTTTGATATCTATGTTGCCGATCTTGAAGCCGGCACCTCCAAGCTTGTTTTCGAAGGCCAGTTTGGCTTCTTCGCCCGCGCCTTCTCTCCAGATGCCAGTGAAATCGTTGTGACCGAAACGGTGGGTGAGGACTCTGACAATCTCTACCTCTTGAGCGTTGAGACCGGTGAGCTGACAGAGATTTCAAAGCCATCGCCGCGCGCCAATCACAGTGATGGCGGCATGGCCTGGAAGCCGGACGGGTCAGGGTTTTATCTTGCCAGCAATCTCGATCGTGAGATGGCAGCGGTCATGTTCTATGACTTAGCGAGCAGCGAGCTGCAGATGGTTGTCGAAACCGACTATGATGCGGCGGATATCAATCTTTGCGGTCCGGATGGGCAATATCTGGTCTTTACGGAGAATGTTGACGGGTTCGAGACGCTGCGCGTCATGGATCTGAAAAGCGGGGATGAGCTGGCGACGCCAAGCCTTCCAGAGGGCACATATTCCATAAGTTGCGGGCCAGAGACCACACGGATGGCCATCGGCATTAATGGCTGGGCGACACCCGGCGATGTGGTCGTCTGGGATGTTGGCGAAGACAAGATCTACCGGACCTATAAGAGTAACTATGCCGGTCTTGACCCAGACAAGCTGGTGCGGCCTGAAAGTGTGCGGATCACCGCGCGGGACGGCGTTGAGATTCAGGGCCTGCTTTACCTGCCCCGCGAAGAGTCTCTGGTTGATGATCGCCTGCCGCCCGTGCTGTTCGAAGTGCATGGCGGACCGACGGCGCAGTCGCGGCCATCGTTTGATGCGATCGTGCAGTATCATGTGAATCGGGGGCTTGCGGTGTTTGAGCCCAATGTCCGCGGCTCAACCGGCTTCGGGCGGACTTATGTCACGCTGGATGATCAGGAGCTTCGACGCGAAAGTGTAGCCGACCTGATCGATATGCTGGAGGGCCTGCGCGCAGATGGCCGCGTTGATGTTGATCGCGCAGCTGTGTCTGGTGGCTCTTATGGCGGGTATATGGTGAATGCGGTTCTGGCGCTTTATCCGGACGCGTTCAAGGCTGGGGTCAGCCGCTATGGCGTCGCCGACTGGGTGACCGCGCTTCAGGTTGCGTCGCCTGGGCTGAAAGCCTCGGACCGAATCGAGTATGGCGACATCACCGAGCAGAAATGGCTCGACTATTATACGGAGAATTCGCCCATCCGTATGGCTGACCGCATCCAGGTGCCGGTGCTTTACTCGCATGGGGTGATGGACCCGAGGATCGACATTTACGAGACCGAGGTCATGGTCAGGACCCTGCGTGAGAACGGGATTGAAGCGCCCTACATTCGTATTCCGGACGAGGGCCATGGTTGGCGGAAACTGTCGAACCGTCTGTTCTATTACCGTTATCAGGCAGACTTTCTTGAAGAGCAATTTGCTGACTAAGAGGGCGTTTCTCACGCGCCTGACACGTTAACGCATCGCGACACTTCGCGCGCTCCAACGGCGCGAAGTGTAAACTATATCTTACCGCTCAGACCAAATTTTGCGGTTTGGTTTGGCGAGATTGCAATGTGTGATCGATATTATGGTTAAGAACGGTTATAGTCGGCCGACTGAGCGATAGACCTGCCAGAAAGAAGCGCGCCATGTTTTCCATCCCAAATTCAGTGAAAATTGCGGGACTGATCCTTGCCGCACTGGTGATTTATTTCGTGGTGCGGAACGTGATGCGGGCGGGGGCTGAGCCAGCGAACGGTGAGCCGGGCGCGGTCGAGCAGGTCGAAGAGGACAGGTTGCCAGAGGTGATTGTCCGCCCGGTTGTCTCCAGACTGCATCAGGTGACCGCGTCTCTGAAGGGGCGCACTGAACCGGATCGCGAGGTCACGGTACGCTCTGAGACCATCGGTACTGTCGTGAACGCCAATGTAAGTGAAGGGCGTTTCGTTCAGCGCGGTACGTTGCTTTGCGGGCTTGATATTGAAAGCCGGGCCGCACGTATTGCCGAGGCCGAGGCCGGCGTCGAAGCCGCGCGTGTTGACCATGATGCGGCGAGTGAACTTGCAGAGAAGGGCTGGACGACCTCAAACCGCAAGGCGGCCACCAAGGCGGCCCTTGATGCGGCTGAGGCGGGTCTTGAAGCCGCTCAAATCGAGTTGCGCAAGACGCGTATTGTGGCTCCGTTCGATGGCGTGTTTGAGACGCGTTCGGCCGAGCGAGGAGACTTCCTCTCTATCGGCGCGCCGTGCGGACGCCTGGTCGACCTGGACCCGATCATTGCGGTTGTTGAGGCGACCGAGAGCCAGCTGGCAGCGATTGATCCGGAGCAGCCTGTCGACGTTGAGTTTGCCACCGGCGCGGTCAAACCCGGTGACATTCGCTTCATCGCCCGCACGGCAAATCCCGAAACCCGCACCTTCCGGATCGAGGTAGAGATTGACAATCCAGATGCAGACATCGCTGCGGGCCTGACCGCGTCTGTGACCCTGAATATGGGCGAAGCGCCAGCTATGCTACTGACGCCAGCGTCTCTGGTCCTGCATGAGGATGGGCGTGTTGGCGTACGCTACGTTGACGACAATGACACGGTTCAGTTCACGGACGTGGCGATTGCTGACGATGCGGCGGATGGGATCTGGGTCACAGGGATACCAGAGGGGGTAAACCTTTTGGCGGCTGGCCAGGACTATCTCCGCGAAGGTGTCAAAGTCACGATCAAACCGTCACAGGATTTGTAGCCGATGCATAGTCTCATCGATGGCGCAATCGGACGGGCTCGTATGGTGCTCGCTATTCTCGTGGTCGCACTGATCGCGGGGACGATGACTTACATCAATCTGCCCAAGGAAGCCGATCCTGATGTGCCGATTCCAACCATTGCGGTGACCATCCCGCTTGAGGGTGTGTCACCTGAGGATGCCGAACGCCTGCTTGTGCGACCGGTTGAACGGGAGTTGCAGGCGATTGAAGGGGTTACGCAAATCGACTCTTTTGCGCTTGAGGGTGCGGGCCAGATATTCGTCGAGTTTGACGTGTCATTTGATCAGGATCAGGCTGTGCTTGATGTGCGTGAGAAGGTGGACCTGGCTCAACGCGAGTTCCCGGAAGAGGCGCGCGAGCCGATCATCACGGAAATCAACGCCGCGCTTTTCCCAATCCTTGAGATCAACCTTTATGGCGATGCGCCAGAGCGCGCCTTGTACCGCGTTGGGCTGGCGCTTCAGGAAGAGCTTGAGTCGCTCAGCGGCGTGCTTGAGGCAACGCTCCAGGGTGACCGCGAAGAAGTGCTCGAGATCACGCTCGATCCGGCCAAGCTGGAATCCTACAATATCTCCTATCAGGACGTCCTTGCCGTTGTGTCCAATAATAACCGGCTGGTGCCTGCAGGCCGGATCGATATGGGCGAGGGACGCTTTCCGGTGAAGGTGCCGGGATTGATCAAGACAGCGCAGGATGCATTTGATCTGCCGATCATTTCGGATGGAGATGCAACGATTACGCTGGCAGATGTCTCGACGATCAGACGCACGTTCAAGGATCGCGAGCAATATGCTAAATTTGATGGGCAACCTGCTGTTTCCATTCAGATTGTGAAGCGGACCGGCGCGAATATCCTTGATACGGTTGCGGATGTTCGCGAGGTAATTGAAAGATCCCGGGTGAGCTGGCCAGAGTCTGTGAATGTGACCCTGACCTCTGACATGTCAGAGATGATCGATGAGCAGCTTGGCCAGTTGCAGGCCTCGATCGCTGTGGCTGTGGTTTTGGTCATGATTATCGTCGTCGCGGCGCTTGGTCTGCGCTCTGCAGGCATGGTGGGGCTGGCCATCCCGGGGTCGTTCGTGATGGCGTTCCTGATGCTCGGCGTGTTTGGTTACACGATCAATATGATGGTCATGTTCGGCATGGTGATTGCGGTCGGCATCCTGGTCGATGGTGCGATTGTGGTGGTCGAGTATGCAGATCGCAAAATGGCGGAAGGGCTGCACCGGAAGCAAGCCTATGGCATGGCGGCCAAGCGGATGTTCTGGCCAATTGTCGCCTCATCCGCGACGACGCTCGCTGCGTTCTTTCCATTTCTCTTCTGGGACAGCCTGGTCGGGAAGTTTATGTCCTACCTGCCGATCACGCTGATCTTTGTGCTGGTCGCGTCGCTGATCATGGCGCTGATTTTCCTGCCCGTGCTTGGGTCGGTCATCGGGGGGCGTGGTGCAACGAATACAAATGACGGCCTTGTTGAAGTCTCAGGTGCCGATGGTGATCCGCTGGAGGCAAGAGGCTGGCTTGGCAAGTATGCCCGCGTGACATCCGCTCTGATTGCTCGCCCGCTCGCCGTGACAGGTGGCGCGGTGGCTGTGATCCTTGGCATTTTTGTCTGGTTCGGAACGACACAGCACAAATCCGAACTGTTTCTCGATCTCGAACCTGAGCAGCTTTATGTGTTTGTTCAGGCGCAGGGCAATCTTTCGGCTGATGAAGAATATGCGATTGTTGACCGCGTGCTGGCGCGTCTGCTGCCTCTGGATGGTATTGATTCAATGGCGTCGACATCCGGGACCCAAAGCGCCGACGGGCCCAGTTTCGATGGCGTAGGGGCACAGCCGCAAGACACGGTTGGACGCATTCTGATCAACCTGAAAGATCGTGAGACCGGATATGATGGCCGGGTGACGATGCAAAACATCCGCGACGCCCTGGTTGGTGTACCGGGGCTGCGCACTGAGGTTGCGAAGCTGGAACAAGGTCCGCCCGTCGGTAAGGATGTTCAGATCGCCTTGCGGTCCAATGATAACGACAAACTGATGATGGTGGCCGGCCAGGTGCGCGACTTTATCGACTCGATGGAGGGCTTGCGCGAGATTGAGGATAGTCGGCCACTACCGGGTATCGAGTATCAGTTGGAGGTGGACCGAGCCCAGGCTGGTAAATTTGGACTTGATGTCAGTCAGGTTGGCGCGGCGGTGCAATTGGTAACGAATGGTCTGCTGGTTGGGCGCTATCGCCCCGATGATGCCCTTGACGAGATTGATATCCGGGTGCGCCTGCCAGAGGAGGAACGCAGTGTGCAGGCGATCGATCGTTTGCGGATCGCCACCCCGGCGGGACAAGTGCCGCTCTCTCAGTTCGTCACCCGTGTGCCAGCCCAGAAAGTCACCAAGATTGAGCGACGGGACGGCAAGCGCCTGATTCTGGTTCGTGCGAATGCTGTTGAACAGGGCGAAGGCGCAGCGAAGGTTGAGGAAGTCAAGGCGTGGATGGCTGACGCGAATTTGGACCCTGCAGTGAGTGTTCAGTTCGAAGGTGCTGACGAAGACGCAGCTGAGGCCGCGGCGTTTTTCCAGGTTGCTGCATTCGCAGCGCTCTTCCTGATGGGGATTATTCTGCTCTGGGAGTTCAACAACTTCTATCACGTGCTGCTGACGCTTTCAGCGGTGATCCTGTCTACGGCGGGCGTTTTGATCGGTATTCAGCTGGTTCTGCCGTACATTTCCGTTCTCATGATCGGCACCGGGGTCGTCGCGCTGGCGGGTATTGTGGTGAACAACAATATTGTGCTGATCGATACATTCCAGCGCCTGAAGCGCGACGGACGAAGCAATGAACAGGCGGCCATTGCAGCAGCCGCGCAGCGCATCCGTCCGATTCTGTTGACGACGCTGACGACGATTTGCGGTCTTCTGCCCATGGTTTTCATGATGAATGTGAACTTCATTGCCGGGGCGATCAGCTTTGGCGGCGTCACAGCTGAATGGTGGGTACCGCTTGCGACAGCTGTCGTGTTCGGGCTTGGGTTTTCAACGATGCTGACGCTGATTGTGACGCCGGTCTGGCTGGCAGCGCCCGCAAAGCTTGGGCGCTGGCGGGATCGGCTGTTAGGCCGCCTGAGCGGGACCGAGCAGCTCCCTCAGCCGATGGAACAAGGCTATGCGCCGATAGGGCATGCAGAAGACCCGATCCGCCCTGCGGCGGAGTAAGCTTGTCTCCAAATGCCTGGCCCTAGCGCGTGAGCGCATCGACGCCTTCATTGATGAGGATCGGATCGCCATAGCCAAGCGCTGCCAAGCGTGAGAGCTGCGTTTCCGCATCACCGACAATCACATAATTCATCGCATCCGGTTGAATGAGCTGCTGCGCGAGTGCCTGGGTCTCTGCCACCGTCAGCGCCTCTACGTCTGCAACCTGCTGGGCGACATAGTCGTTTGGCAGGTCGAAGTCAGCAATGTCAGACAGGACGTTCAGTTTTGCGCCAAGGGATTCAAAGCGGCGCGCCTGACTTTTCGTGAAGAAGCTTTGTGTGACGGTCAGATCTTCTTCGGTAAAGGTGGCGGCATAGTCAGCCATGATGTCCCGGGCGAGGGTTGCAGCCTCCAGTGTGACATTCGCTCTTACACCGCTGCTGAGGCCGAAGACGCCGACACTTTCCGAGCCATCGAAGAAGGTGAACACACCGTATGTGTAGCCTTTGCCTTCGCGGAGTTCCTGCGTCATGCGGGAGGCAAAGCCGCCGCCGCCGAGCCGGTAGTTCACGACGCCTGCAAGATCGAAATCAGGGTCGGTTCGTGTCAGCGATGGATATCCGAAACGCAAGACGGATTGGGATGCGCCGGGCATGTCGTAGAAGTAGACTTTAGAGGTTTCCGGCGGTGCAGGGGCTGTTTCAACCGGCACATTGACCTCCACGCGCTGCCAGCCTGTTGCAAGGCCTTCGAGCGCGCTCATCACGTCTGTGTCTGAGACATCGCCAACGACGCGTAGGCTGGTCAGGTGCGGCGAGAGGTTTTCTGCCTTCCAGGCTTTGATATCTTCCAGGCTGATTGCTTCGAGGCTGGTATTGCTTCCGAGCACGCTGAGGCTGCGCATATTGTCAGGGCCATAGGTAACATAATCGAAGGCCCGCGCGGCGATCGCGTTGGGTCTGGCGCTTGAGGCCTGCAAGGCGTCGCGGGTTCGCGCCTTGGCGAGATCGAACTCTGTCTCGTCCCAGCGTGGTTCCATAAGAACCTCTTCGACCAAGGCCATGGTCGCTTCGAAATTGCGAGCGAGGGTTTCGCCGCTAATGACAAAACTCTCTGCGTTCACGCCGGCGCTGACATCCGCGCCGAGCAGCGCGAACGCGTTGTCCAGTTCAGCGGGGGTCTTGGTTGCGGTGCCCTTGGTCAGGACCTCGGCCAGCATGTTGGCTGTGCCAGCGGTTTCTGGCGTGTCGAGCAGGTGGCCGCCTTCAAACACCATGGAGAAGCGGACCAGAGGCAGTTCGTCATCGGAGATGCCATAGATCTTGATGCCGTTATCCGTCTCGCCCTCCCAAACGTCCGGTGTCGCGATTTCAGGCGTCGCTCCGTAAGGTGGTTCGACAGACCGATCGATCAGTGAGGGGGTGGGTTCATAGCTGGCATTCGCGGTCAGATCGATCTCGTCCTCAGCGCCTTGAACGATGGGTTCGATGACAACTTCAGCGCGCGTTGATCCTTCCAGAGCGAGTTCTGGTGAGCCTTGGGGAACGAAGCTTGCGGCGACATGCGGCTGGTCCTTGATATAGGTCTCATAAACGCGGCGGACGTCTTCTGCGGTGACCGATTGCAGGCGTTCGAGGTCTTCATCGATATAGCCGGGGTCGCCGGCAAAAATGCTGTATTGTGCGAGCTGGGCACCTTTGCCGAGGACACTGCCGAGATTGCCGTAGAAATTCACTTCCTGCTGCGTCTTGATGCGCTCAAGCGCGGTGTCAGAAATCGGCTCGTTCTCAAACCGGGCGAAACCTTCGCCAAGCGCAGCGCTCACCTCATCAAGATCTGTGCCATTAAATGCGCTGACCTGCAGGATCATTTCCCCGGCGAGTTCACTATCATAGACAAAGGTTCCAACCGAGGCTGCAAGCTTGGCTTCGTCAATCAGCACCTCGTTGAGCGGGGCTTCCTTACCATCTGTCAGGAGGTCGCTGAGCACAGCCAATGCATAGCTGTCCGGGTGATATTGTTCGACGGTTGGCCACGTGATGGTGAGCTGTGGCAGGTTAGCGAAATTGTCCTCATGGAACAGGCGTACGGTTTCCTCAACCGCGCCGGGTTGTGGCTCTAGCGGTTCAATTTCAGGGCCGCGCGGAATTTCTGCAAAGTACCGCTCAACCCAGGTTTTAGCCTGCTCGGTATCAAAGTCGCCTGCCACAACCAGAGTGACATTGTTCGGCGTATACCAGGCGCGGAAAAACTCTTTCACGTCGTCGAGTGTCGCTGCCTGCAGATCTGCGAGCGAGCCGATGACCTGCCAGTTGTAGGGGTGGCCTTCAGGATAGAGCGCCTTGTGAAGCACATAGAAGGTGTGGCCATAGGGGCGGTTGTCCACGGATTGGCGCTTCTCGTTCTTGACGACCTGCTTTTCCTTGTCGAGCACCGGCTGGGTTACGGTGTTTATGAACCAGCCAAGCTTGTCAGCCTCAGCCCAAAGCATTTTCTCAAGCGCGTCATTTGGGACGGTCTGCAGATAGTTGGTCCGGTCCCGGCTGGTTGAGCCGTTTGCGCCGGAGCCGCCGATGCGGGCTGACATCCTGTCGAGACCGCCGGGGCCTAGATTTTCAGATTCCAAGAACAAGAGGTGTTCGAACAGGTGCGCGAAGCCGGTGCGTCCGGGCTTTTCTCGCGCCGAGCCGACATGCGCGGTGAGCGAGACGGCGACGACCGGGTCTGACCGATCGACGTGAAACAAGACGGTGAGACCATTATCGAGCGTGAAGGACTCGTACGGAATGAGAGACTCTGCGTCTTCGGCTGTCACCTCTTCGATCAGGTCTGTGCCTGCTTCGGCCGCTGTTTCCACCTCTGTGATTACCTCCGATATGGACGGCGCCGTTGCGGTGCAGCCCCCAAGGATCATTGCGAGCGTGGCGACTGAGGCATAGGTGGTGCGCATAGGGGACTCTCCGGGTTCGGATCTTGCTGTTTCGGCAAGGGTATAGGCTGAAGCTTGCGGGCGCGCCAGTGATTGCACGTCGGTAACGACATCGCTGAGGGAGCCAGAACGCCGCACTGGACAAGTCGCATTTGGTCTCTCTATGTCCGCGCATGGATTTGAAACTCGACCCTGCAGATATCAAAGGCTTTCTCGACCCTGAGGAGGGCGCGGCGCTTTATCAGGCTGCCGCTGAGCAAGCCGGGCAGGGCCCCTGTCTTGAGGTTGGGGGGTATTGCGGGAAATCTGCTGTTTATCTCGGCTCAGCTTGCGCGCAGGCCGGAGAGTTGCTGTTTTCAATCGACCATCACCGTGGGTCTGAAGAGAACCAGCCGGGCTGGGAATATTTCGACCCAACGGTCTGGGATGAAGAGGCGGGCGCTGTCGATACACTGCCTTTTTTCAGGCGCACGATCCAGAAAGCTGACCTTGAAGGCACGGTCGTTCCGATCGTTGGTCGTTCAATCGACATTGCCTTGCGGTGGCGGACCCCGCTCAGCCTGCTTTTTATTGATGGCGGGCATACGATGGAGCATGCCCTGAATGACTTTCGAGGATGGACGCCGCATCTGATGCAGGGCGGTGTCCTCGCGATCCATGATGTCTTTCCAGATCCTGCGGATGGGGGGCGGCCGCCTTATGAAATCTACCAGAGAGCGCTTGCGTCTGATCTTTACCGCGAAGAGCTGGCGATCAAGAGCTTGAGACTGCTAAGGCGTCTCTAGCAGGCTGTGGGTGAGTAACCGGCTGCTGGCATCGGTGCCGAAAAGGGCATCTTTTGCGAGAATGTAAGCGGCCTGCGTCCAACTCGGTTTTTCTTTCGGCCAGTAGAGGTTTTCTGCAAATTGCCAGCCCATCCAGAACACACCATCCCGGTCGTGAATATTGGCGACTTGGTCCAGCATGCGTTGGGCAAGGTCTCGTTTGCCTAGAGACACAAGCGTAATGACAAGCTCGCTGGTCTCAGCAACAGTGATCCAGGGCTCATCAGTTACGCATCGACAGCCCATATCCTCGGCGACATAGGTCTTCCAGCCGGCAGCCAGGCGCGCCTCGCTGGTTTCGCGGGATAAGGCGCCCGACAGGATCGGATAGTACCAGTCCATCGCGAAGCGCGCCCCCGTTCCGCGTCGATCAAACGCGCCGGGCTGGCTGCGCAGCGCTGAGAGAAGCCGGGTGTGAGCCAAGACCCAGTTGGCGCAGGGCTCACTGAGGGCACGGGCCAGAAAGATCGCGCATTCAAGACTTTTTGCGATAGATGCGTTGCCAGCCAGAAGTGCGTCGTCTTCGTCTGTGCCGACCGCTTCAAGCGACCATGAAATCGTGCCATCGCTGCGTTGCAGGGACAGAACGAAATCCATCGCCGCTTTCACCATCGGCCAATATTGCCGGGGCCAGTTTACATCACCGGACTTGAGATAGGCGTGCGTGATCCCCACTGCCGGATAGGCGCAGAAATTGGTATCAAGCATCTGCGGCGCGGCTTCTCGGCTGATATAGTCGCGCCCGACCATAGGCAGGGCATTGCCATAATCGCCAAACCAGGCGCCGTCCAGGCGCTGCGTATCGGCAAGATACTTATAGGCAAGATCAGCCGCATCCGTTTCGCCCATCACCGTCAGCGCCATGGCAGATTCCGTATGGTTCCAGGGGTCCCAGGCGCCATTTTCAAACCACGGGATTGCCCCGGACGTTTCCTGAACCTGCAAGATGCGGTTGGCGGCTGCCTGACACTCAAGCAGCTGGGACGGAAAGCTCTGTGGGGCGAGATCGTCCACTATGATTTGCCCTCTGCGCGGAAATACAGAACCATGCTTTTGCCCATGAATGGGGACAGAACCGTATCCAGTGCGCGGGTGAAGACCGGACGTTTCATCAGATCCCAGACCAGGAACTTATGATACGCCTTGATGATTGGATGATCGTCGCGGCGTGACCAGAAGAGACATTTCAGCCACCAATAGGGCGAATGAATCCCGTGCGCATGATGGCGGCGAAACATCCTGAAACCGCGGCGCACAACGGAGTATTTCAAGTCCGTCTCATCGAAGATGCGAATATGCCCGCCCGGCTGATAGGGATAGCCGTCCGGCGGCGGCGCCAGCCACCAGCAGACCCGTTCTGGCCAGGCGTGGGGAACTGTGATGCAGAGGCGGCCACCCGGTTTCAGAACGCGCCGCATTTCGCGCAGCGCGGCGTCATAGTCGGGCAGATGTTCGAGCACTTCAGAACAGATCACCGCGTCAAAATGATCGTCTGGAAAGTCGAGCGCGGTTGCATCACCGGTCGCAAACTTCGTTGAACCGCCTTTGGATTTTGGCCCGTCATCGAGTTGATCGAGATAGTCGAGACCTTCGCGCGCTTTTTCCAATGAGGGCTCATCAAGGTCGATGCCGACAATGTCCAGACCGCCGAGCATATGCAGACCATGGACATGACGCCCCTCACCGCAACCAAGATCGAGGACACGGTCACCTGGTTTCAGGTCAAGAAGTTTGAGGCGGGCTGTCAGCATATCTCTGCCGTCTGCTTGAAAAGGTCGAGATATTTTGGGGCGATCTTTTGCCAGTTGAATGTGCTTTGCGCCCGTTTGAGACAAGCAGCTGCAACCTGCTGATAGCCCTCTCTATCGTTCAGAAGATCGCTGATTGCGGTGGCAAGCGCGTCTGCGTCACCTTTCGGAACGATGATGCCAGCATCCCCTGCCACTTCAGGCAGCGCGCCGCCATCCGTGACGATGACGGGCGTACCGCAACTCATTGCTTCAGCGGCAGGCAGGCCAAACCCCTCATACAGAGAGGGTGTGACCGCAATGCTTGCCTTGTTGAACTCAGCGGCGAGTTCGGCGCGCGTCAGGTCACTCTTGAATTGGACTTTATCAGACAGGCCAAGCTTCTTGATCAGATGCTCTGTTGGGCCTTCTCTCAGCTTGCCGATAATCACCAGATCGACTTTCTCATTCTTCTGCAGCAGTTGGTGATAGGCTTGCAACAGAACAGGGAGCCCTTTTAGCGGGGTATCTGAGCTTGCGGTTGTGACCAGGCGGCCGGGAAGACGTTTCACATTCGGCATCGGGCAGAAGGCATCCTGGTCGACGCCAAGGGGGATGGGGTGAATTCTGTCTGGATCGACCCCGAATTCGGAAACGATGTCCTTTTTGGCGTGCTCTGACGGGCAGGTGATCAGCCGCAGCTGGTTGGCAACGCGCATTTGCATGTGGTGGAAGGCATACCAGCGACGCACCAGCAGCCGGTGTTTCCAGTTCGGTGCGCTTTCGAGCGCGAGGCGCCGGTCCTGCGTAATCGGGTGGTGAATCATCGTCATGACGGGCAGGTTCAGCTTGTCCTGCAGCGCGAGTGTGCCGGTTGCGAGCGTTTGATTGTCGAGAATGACATCATACTTGTCGGCGTTGCGCTTGAAATATTTGAAGACCCGCTGACCGAACGTGTAAGGCTCAACGAACTTTCCAGAGAGGTGTCCGAAATACTCATAGGTATCAGTTGCGCTGAGGAGATGGCGGGGGCGAAGCGCCAGATTGCCGTCATGCGGCTGGGCATAGAGATCGAGCGACGGGAGCTTGATCAGCCGGACCTTTGGATCGAGTTCGGGATAAGGCGGACCTGAAATCACATCGACAAGGGCACCGGCTCTCGACAGGGCGCGGCTTAGATAATCGACATAGACACCCTGACCACCAACCCGGGGGGCTGAGCGATAAGACAGGATCGCAACCCGTAGCGCTGAGACGGGCTTTGATCCTGTTTCCCACGCAGCGGCGCGATGTTCGGTCGATCGATCCATAATCCTGGTGTATGAATACCCTTGGTCACAGTTATGAGTGGGACATTGCCTATGCTCTCACGCGCTTGGGCCTCAAGACCCTGACGTGTTTACGAGAACAATGAGTTCAGCCTCTGGTTGCTCTTTCATCAAATGAATCCTGAAAGATCAAGTTTTCGTTTACGAGAAGGTCAGCTTCCTGTGGAAAGTGCGATGTTTTGGCACTTCGAGTGTATTTTGTGGCGGTAGGCAAGCCCGGAAATACAGCAGCGCCCGACATAATCGGGCGCTACGCATATTGCTTTTTGGCTTTAGCGGTTACTTTGACAGGCGGCAGGGCGGGCCTGACTCAGCCGCCAAAGTCGTCCAGCATGATGTCTTCGCGATCCACACCGAGCTCAAGCAGCATGTTGATCACGGACGTGTTCATGATTGGTGGACCACACATATAGAACTCGCAGTCCTCTGGCGCTGGATGGTTCTTGAGATACTCTTCCAGAAGCACGTTATGGATGAAGCCGGTATAGCCGTCCCAAGCATCATCCGGCAGGGCGTCCGATAGCGCGACATGCCAATCGAAATTATCATTCTTTTCAGCCAGCGTATCGAAATCTTCGACAAAGAACATTTCGCGCTTCGAGCGGGCACCATACCAGAAGCTGATTTTCCGCTTGGACCCGATCCGTTTCAACTGATCGAAGATATGGCTGCGCATCGGGGCCATGCCCGCACCGCCGCCAATATAGACCATCTCTTTTTCAGTCTCACGGGCATAGAACTCACCGAAGGGACCTGAAATCGTCACCTTGTCGCCGGGCTTCAGATTGAAAATGTAGGAGGACATCTGCCCAGGCGGAATGCCCTGGCTGCCGGGCGGCGGTGATGCAATCCGGACATTCAGCATAATCATGCCTTTCTCTTCCGGATAGTTGGCCATGGAATAGGCCCGCTCAATCGGGGTGTCGACGGTTGACTCATACTGCCACAAGTCGAACTTGTCCCAGTCTTCGCGATACTCCTCGGCAACATCGAAGTCCTTGTAACTGACGGTGTGCGCGGGGGCGGCGATCTGGATATAGCCGCCTGCACGGAAGTTGACGTCCTCACCCTCTGGCAGTTTCAGGACCAGAGCCTTGATGAAGGTCGCCACATTATCATTGGAAACAACCTCGCATTCCCATTTGCGCACGCCGAAGACCTCTTCCGGGACTTCAATCTGCATGTCCTGTTTTACGGCAACCTGACAGGACAGGCGATCGCCCTCTGCCGCTTCACGCTTGGTGATATGGCTTTCTTCAGTCGGCAGGATAGAGCCGCCGCCTGCATGGATCTTGACCTTGCACTGGGCGCAGGTGCCGCCGCCGCCGCAGGCGGAGGGAACGAAGAGTTTCTCTTCTGCCAGCGTCTGGAGCAGCTTGCCGCCAGCCGGGACCGAAATGGTTTTCTCGCCATTGATTGTGATATCAACTGCGCCGGTCGAGACCAGTTGCGAGCGCGCCGCGATGATGATCGAGACAAGTGTAATCACGATCAGGGTGAAGAGAAGAATGCCTAGTCCGAACGTTGCCACAGTCAGATATCCTCTACAGTTTAATGCCACCGAACGACATGAAGGCGAGCGACATCAGTCCAGCTGAGATGAACGTAATGCCAAGCCCCTGCAGGCCGTCCGGAATGTCGGAGTATTTCAGTTTTTCGCGTACACCTGCCATGGCGACGATTGCTAACGCCCAGCCAAAGCCGGACGAGAGGCCATAGGTCGCAGATTCCGCAAGATTATAGTCGCGTTCCACCATGAAGAGTGACCCCCCGAGGATCGCGCAATTCACGGTAATTAGAGGCAGGAAAACACCCAGCGCGTTGTAGAGCGGCGGGAAGTACTTATCGAGCACCATTTCCAGGATCTGCACCATCGCCGCGATCACGCCGATATAGGAGATCAAGCCAAGGAAGGTGAGATCCACATCGGGAAGGCCAGCCCAGGTGAGCGCGCCGGGCTTCAGCAGGTAGGTCAAGATCAGGTTGTTGGTCGGAACCGTGATCGCCTGAACGATGATCACCGAGACGCCGAGGCCAATCGCGGTCGCAATTTTCTTCGACACGGCGATGAAGGTACACATGCCGAGGAAGAAGGAGAGGGCCAAGTTTTCAACAAAGATCGCCTTGACCGCAATGGAGAGAAGATTTTCCATCAGTGTGACTCAACCGTTTGAATGCTGAACTCGCGTTTTTCGACCTGTTCCGGTTTCCAGGTGCGAATGCCCCAGATCAGCAGTCCGATAATGAAGAAGGCTGATGGCGGCAGCAACAGCATGCCGTTCGGGACATACCAGCCGCCATTGTTCACAGTTGGCAGGATGGTAATGCCAAACAGGCTGCCGGCGCCGAAAAGCTCGCGAATGGTGCCGACAAGCATCAGGATGAGACCGTAGCCGAGGCCATTGCCAACACCGTCAATGAAAGACGGGATTGGCGGGTTTTTCATCGCGAATGCTTCGGCGCGCCCCATTACGATACAGTTGGTGATGATCAGGCCGACAAACACTGATAGTGTCTTCGAGATATCGAACGCATAGGCCTTGAGCAGCTGGTCGACCATGATCACGAGGGAGGCGATTACCACCATTTGCACAATGATCCGGATCGAGCCCGGAATATGATTTCGGATCATCGAGATAAACATGGAGGAGAACCCGCAGACCACGGTTACCGCCAAGGACATCACGAACGCGACTTGCAGTGACGAGGTCACCGCCAGCGCAGAGCAGATGCCGAGCACCTGTAAGGTAATCGGATTGTTGTCGACCATCGGATCAACGAGCAATTCTTTGCGGGTCTGTGTCATCAGAGCGCTCCCGATTTCAGGTTTTCAATAAAGGGTGCGTAGCCGTCTTCGCCCATCCAGAAGCGGACGAGATTATCCACACCATCGGATGTCAGCGTTGCGCCTGACAGGCCATCAATGTGATAGTCAGGGCCCGCAGGTGGCGCGGTCTTGGCCACCCGGATCTGCAGCTCCCCGGTTTCGTCAGTCAGCTTCTTGCCGTTCCACAGCGCGCGCCAGCGAGGATTATCGACCTCTGCGCCAAGACCGGGTGTCTCGCCATGCTCATAAAATTGCAGGCCGAATATGTCATTGCCGTTCTCTTCAATGGCGATGAAGCCATAGAGCGTTGACCAGAGGCCATAGCCGTGAATGGGCAGGATGACCTTGTCGACGTCGCCAGCCTCGTCGCGCAGCAGATAGACGGTGACGAAATCGGCCCGGCGGCCAATTGAGGCGGGGTCGTTCGTCAGGGCCGTTGAGAGCGCCGGATCGTCAGCAGCGGCGCGATCATCAAAGGTCAGCGGATCATAAGCGTCTGAGAAGGTACCGGTCTCAATTTCAAGGACGTGTGGTTCGAACGCTGCGAAGGCTTCTACAATGTCCTCTTCAGGGTCGAAAACGCCGGCGACCTGCAGGATGTTGCGTTGTTTGTCTTTCAGCTTGTTCACGTCCTGGATCGGGCGGAGTGAAACCGCCATCGCGGACACAGCCATGGACGCGACCAGACAGAGCGAAACTGCAACAAAGATGGTTTTCGGGACAGAGTCCGTCGGCAAGGCGAGGAAGCGCCCGATTGGACCTTTAGGCTTGGTATCAGGTTGAGGCATATTGCTTCGCTCTCTTCTTGATATTGGCTTGAACCACGAAATGGTCGATCAGCGGCGCAAACACGTTTCCGAACAGGATGGCGAGCATCATACCCTCCGGGAAGGCCGGGTTAATGACGCGAATCAGCACAACCATGATCCCGATCAACGCGCCGTAGATGTAGCGTCCGAGATTGGTGTGGGCACCTGAGACCGGCTCTGTCACCATGAAGACCAGACCGAATGCATAGCCGCCGACCACAAGATGCCAGTACCAGGGCATGGCGAACATCGGATTGGTGTCAGAGCCGACCCAATTCAGCAGCAGCGAGAAGGCGATCATGCCGCCAAGACAGCCCAGGACCATGCGGTAATTTGCGATACGCGTGATGAGGAGGAAGGCGAGCCCGATCATACAGGCGAGGGTGGAGGTTTCCCCGATACAGCCCTGAATTGTTCCATAAAATGCATCCAGCCATGTGATGCCGACCTCCGGGAGGGTCTGATAGCCATCAGATGCCGAAACAGAGAGGGCGGTTGCCCCGGAAAAGCCGTCAACAGGGGTCCAGATCGTATTCCCGGACATATCCGCCGGATAAGCAAAATAGAGGAACGCACGGCCTGTCAGCGCCGGATTGAGGAAGTTCTTGCCAGTGCCGCCAAACACTTCCTTGCCGATCACCACACCGAATGAAATGCCAAGGGCGACCTGCCATAGCGGAACATCCGGCGGCAGGGTCAGGGCAAACAGCATTGAGGAGACAAGGAAGCCTTCATTCACCTCGTGTTTGCGGACTGTGGCAAAGAGCACTTCCCAGAGCCCGCCCGCAACCAGCGTGGTGATATAGATTGGCAGGAAGTATAAGGCCCCATGCGCAAAGTTGGCGAAGGGGTTGCTGGGATCAAAGCCGATACCCAGCGTCTGAATGATCCACGCGCGCCAGCCGGAAGCCCCGAGGGTCTCGATAGCAGTGTTGGTTTGCAGGCCGATATTATAAAGTCCGAACAGAATACAAGGCACCGTCGCGATCACGACATAGGTCATGATCCGTTTCATGTCGGTATAGGAGCGGGCGTGCGGTGCAGCTTTGGTGACGGTTTTTGGCGTGTAGAGAATACTCTCCACCATCTCATAGACCGGGAAGTAGCGCTCCCACTTGCCGCCTTTTTCAAAATTCGGCTCAATACGATCGAGATAGGTTCTAAGACCCATATCTAGCCCTCCTTCTCGATTTTGGTGAGGCAATCGCGAAGCGCGGTGCCATATTCATATTTTGCCGGACAGGCAAAGCCGACCAGACCAAGATCTTCCTCGTCCAGTTCCAGCGCGCCGAGCGCCTGCGCGGTATCTGTGTCCATGACGAGCAAGGAGCGCAGCAGCTGGGTCGGGAGATAATCCTGCGGCATTAGCTCCTCAAAGGTTCCGAGGGGCACCATCGCGCGGCGCCCACCATTCAGATTTGACGTGAAGGGGAACAGTTTCTTGAACAGAAAGGACGAGCCGAGGACGGGCTGGACCGAGAATTTGTTCGCCATGGGACGGATCCAGCCAAACGGGATTTGCTTGGCATCTTCCTCGATGACGGTGATCTGGCGCGCATAACGTCCGAGATAGGCCCCTGCCGGTCCGTCTGGTGCATACCCGCTGAGGATGGATCCGGAGATGACGCGGACAGGAACGTCAGCGTTGAACTCAGCGTCTGTCAGGTCAACCAGTGACGCGCCCATGACGGTGCGGATCAGTCTCGGCTCGGCTACCAGAGGACCTGCAAGTGCGACGACACGCTCAGAGTTGAGCTGCCCGGTCTGCATCAGTCGACCGATCGCGATGACGTCCTGATAACCGATTGTCCAAACGGTGCGTTCGGCGTTTGACGGCTTGAGAAAGTGGACATGTGTCCCAGACAGTCCAGCCGGGTGGGGGCCGGAGAATTCAGCCCGCTCGACGCCCGCCAGTGCTGCCCCGGGAATGTCTGCGTCTGGCGCAGAGCAGACATAGACCGGGCCTTCACTGATCGGTGTCAGGGTTTCCAGGCCAGCGGAGAATGCCGCTCTGTCTTCGTTGATGATGATTTCCGGGTCTGCCGCCAAGGGCTCTGTGTCCATCGCATTCACAAAAATCGCGGCCGGACGTGTGTCTGAGGCTGGTACTCTGGAATAGGGACGGGTTTTGAACGAGGTCCAAAGGCCGGAAGCGCAAAGGCGCTCGACAATGCCGTCTGGGGTTGAGGCATCGCCAACACTGCTGAAGTCAAGCGGCGCGGCGGCGTTGTCATCACACTCGATCTCAACACTGACAAGGACGCGTCGATAGCCGCGATTGATGGCCTTCACGCGCCCGGAAACAGGGGCCGTGACGAGGACATCGGGTGTGTCCTTATGATAGAAAAGCGGTGCGCCAGCCCCGACCAGATCGCCTTCTTCAACCGCGAGACGGGGCTTTAGCTGAAGATAGTCAGCGCCCAGTACGGCAACTGTCCGAGGCTTGGGAGCAGGGTGGATTTTTTGCTCGGGAACGCCCTTTACCGGAAGGTCGAGGCCCTTGCGGAGATGGAATTGTTTCAACGTATTTTACCTTGAATCTTGCGCCCGAAAAGCGCCTGCTTCTTAAGAATCACGAGCAGATACATCGGAAATTCAGATTGAACTAGTGGATATGACCGCTGAAACGCAGTTTTCTGATATAACAGCCATGCGATGGACAGTAGGTCGCTATTTGTGCCATTCGGGCGGCATTTAGCTGCACAAAAAAACATCAGTGAGCGTCGATGCTGGTTCGCCTGTTTTCCTTCGTTTTTCTTCTCATCGGCGCAGCCTGTGGCAGCGCAACTGAACGTATCGAGTTCAGTGGCCAGACCATGGGGACAACTTACAATATCGTGGTGACACAGCAGGTCGGCGATCTGACACCGGAGGCTTTGCAAACTACGGTCGAAGCGAGGTTGGAGGCGGTTAATGCAAGCTACTCCAACTGGGACCCGCAGTCGGAAGTCTCGCGGTTCAATTCCCGGGAAAGCCTTGACCCCGTCGTCATTTCGAGTGGCTTTCGCGACATGCTGCGTATGGCCGAGACGGTTCACGACGCCAGTGATGGAAAGTTCGACCTGACTTTGCGCCCGGTGATCGAGCTTTGGGGCTTTGGACCATCCGGGCGTGTGACGCAGCAACCGGAGCAGGACGCGATTGACCGTGCGATGAGCGAGGTTGGTCAGAACACAGCCATCCTGCTGAGCGCAGATGGTGGCCGGCTTCGCAAGACTGTGCCGGGCGCGTCAATTGATCTTGCCGCCATCGCCAAGGGGTATGGGATCGACCAGATTGCAGCTGAACTGGCAGGTTTGGGCGTGGAAGGCTTCATGGTTGAGATTGGCGGTGACCTTTATGTGAGCGGGCAAACAGACCGAGACAGTCCCTGGCGGATCGGCATTGAGCGCCCGGATGCCGGTCTTCAGGGCGTCCAGCAGGTTATCGAATTTTCTGATCTCGGGATGGCAACGTCCGGGGATTACCGAAACTATTTTGAGGAGGACGGCATTCGCTACTCGCACATTATTGATGCGAGCACCGGGCGGCCGATCACACATCGCACGGCGTCTGTTACCGTTCTGGCAGGCTCCGCAGCGCTTGCCGATGCCTGGGCGACAGCGCTTCTGGCGCTCGGCGTTGATGCAGGTCTGTCAATCGCCGAAGAAGAAGAGCTTGCCGCCTTGTTTATCGTCCGTGAAGAGAATACATCAGCTTCGGATTTCAAACTTGTATCGAGTTCGCATTTCGAACGCCTGCAAGCCGCACAAGAGGATTAGTCGTGGAGACGTTTATTCTGGCCTTTGGACTCATGTTGATCCTGACCGTTGGAATGTCTGTCGGCGTGATGCTGTCTGGAAGAACCATCAAGGGCAGCTGCGGCGGGCTCAACGCCATTTCCGATGCGGACAAATGTCTGGTGTGCAGCAAGGATATTGATCCTGACAGCCCGCTGCGTGACCGGCTCGCCTGTCCGCGGGCGAAGCGCATGGCGGACCGAATGAGCTCTGAAACTGCTTAAAGGGCCGGAGCCTTGAGGGCTTTAAGGTCTGAGCGGCAAGAACGCGACGATTGACAGGCACAGGCCCGCGATACTTCCGAAAAGCCAGGCCTTCCAGGCCGGTCCTTCCGTTTTCCAGACCTTGCGATACTGATATCCGGCAACGACAGCCAGGACGAACAGGGCGGTCGCCACAACCGGCGATAGAGCAATTCCATTCGTAAACACTGATAATTTCCCGAAACATCAATTCTGGTCTATGCTTTGCGTGCCATAATAAAAAATAGCGGAAAATACAGGGAGAATGACAGAATGCCGGCACCAACATCTTATGCAGGTCCACGCCGCGACGAAGGCAAGCGCAAACCGACTTATAGCCAGACAACCAAGTCCAACCTGTCACATAACGTTGCCAAGGTGGCCGACCTTCTGGCGAAAAAAGGCAACGATATTTATTCTGTTCAGCCCGATGACATTATGGGGATGGCCGTCGACATTATGCGCGAGAAGCGCATTGGGGCGTTGATCGTGACCTCTCCTGGCGGCACGCTGGAAGGCATCTTGTCGGAACGCGATATTGTCCGAAAGCTGTCCGAAACGCCTGGACAGGTACTAAAGCAGAAAGTCGAAGCCCTGATGACCCGCAAGGTTCAAGTCGTGTCGCCTGACGAGCCGCTGATGACGGTCCTGCAGCGCATGACCGATGGCCGTTTCCGCCATATGCCGGTGATGGACGGGAACAAGTTGATCGGGATGGTGACGATTGGTGATGTCGTCAATTTCCGTCTGAAAGAGCTTGAGCATGAGACCATGCAGCTGAAACAGATCATTGTCGGCTAAATGGCACGGTCTGCTCTTGTCCGGGCATCACTTTGCCTGGACATCCCTGCTTCTATCGACCTTGCGTGGCAACATTTCGCAACAATATTGCGCTTGACCCGAAAATAGGTGTCAGGCACCCCGAAGGCATAATACTATGGGGAGAGACAATGAAACGTGGCCTAATAGTCTCGCTGCTTTTGAGCTTTCTTGGAGCGGCCTTCGCGCAAACGCCAGCGAAACCGAACGTCGTTATCATTCTTGTCGATGATGCGGCCCTGATGGATTTTGGCGTCTATGGCGGCGAGGCCCGAACGCCAAATATTGATGCGCTCGCAGCAAAGGGCGCGATGTTCACGCAGTATCGTACCTCGCCGCTGTGTTCACCGACCCGGGCCATGCTGCTGACCGGACTGGATAATCACTTGACCGGGATGGCGACCATTCCGGAGGTTTTGCCGGACGAACACAAGGGTCAGCCTGGATATACGATGGCCCTGGAGCCCGGCGTGCAGACGATTGCGGATCGACTGCGGGATGCGGGCTATCGCACGCTGATGACCGGAAAATGGCACATTGGCGAAGCTGCAGAAGAAATGCCGCATAATCATGGGTTTGACCGCTCATTCGCGCTTGCCGCTTCAGGAGCGGACAACTGGGAGCAAAAGGCTTACATCCCCTACTATGAAGACGCCGATTGGTGGGAAGATGGCGAGGCTGCAACGCTGCCGGAGGATTTCTACTCTTCTGAATTTATCATCGACAAAATGATCGAATATCTGAATGAGACCGATGCCGATAAGCCGTTTCTGGCCTATTTGCCATTTCAGGCCATTCATATCCCTGTCCAGGCTCCGGCTGAGTTCACGGCCAATTATGACGGTGTCTATGATGCAGGTTGGCACGCTTTGCGCGAAGACCGTCATAAACGTGCGCAAGCTATGGCTTTGATCGCAGAGGGTGCCCCGCTTGCACCAATGTTTGAGGACGCGCGTGACTGGGACAGCCTTTCTGACGACGAGCGCGAACTTTACACGGCGATGATGGAAGTGAATGCGGGCATGATGGAAGCGATGGATTTCCACATTGGCCGGTTTATTGATCATCTGAAATCTGAGGGGCAGTACGAGAATTCGATCTTTATTATTACCTCAGATAACGGCCCTGAGTTTGGCAGCGGAGACAGTGACTGGCGCTTGAGCATGTGGCTGTCCTCAAACGGTTACAATATTGATCCGGACCGTGCAGGGTTGGAAGGAAGCTGGGGCTTTATCGGGCCTGAATGGGCAAACGCGGCAGCTACGCCGGGCGCTCTATTCAAGTTCTACGCGACAGACGGGGGTATTCGCGCTCCACTGATTATAAGTGGTCCAGGCATCGCACCAGCGAAAATCAATTCGCCAGCCATGGTGACGGATATTGCCCCAACTTTGATTGAGTGGCTGGGCGTCCCGGAAGCGCCGGCATCCGCAAAAGCGATGACGGGGCGCAGCCTGATGCCCCTGCTGCAAGGCGAGGTCGAGTCCGTCTACGGACCAGATGATATCCGAGCCATTGAAGTGTCTGGCAATAGCGCCCTCTATAAAGGCGACTACAAGATCACGCGGAGCGTCCCCCCGGTGGGTGATGGGGAATGGCGCCTCTACAACATGCTGAATGATCCGGGCGAAACCGTTGATCTGAAAGCCGAAGAGCCAGAAGTGCTTGAGGACATGCTGGCGGCCTATGCCGCTTATATGCAGGAGTTTGGCGTCCTTGAAATGCCAGAGGGATACAACACTCTGGAACAGATCCTGGCGAACACGACAGCGCGTATGGCTGAGAGAAGCCCCTGGATGAGGTGGCTTCCGGTTATTTTTGGCCTGATTTTATTGCTGCTGATCTACGGGATCTACCGGGGTGTGCGGGCGGTGCTGCGCTAAGGCAAATAGAGCTATTCCCAGACTTCGAGGTGGTCCTTGCGAACGACCCTGCGGGTTGCTCTCAGATCAAGCAGACTTTCCAGCCCGGTTTCGCTGAACAGGTTTCGCAGCTCGGCTTGTTGATCGGCGGACATGGCATCGAATGTGTCGTGCAGCCGTTGTAGCAGATAGCAGCGATACGGCATGACCGCCGATTTGATCGTGTGTCCGCGCCAGTCAAAGCTGGCCATGCCGATGGCTCGAATTTTGGGATTATGGGTCTCGGACGGGTTTGGATTGTCCGCAAGCCATTCATTTGTGTAGGCGATATGTGCTGTAATCTCGGGTAGATAGTCTTCCGCGATGAACCGCATCAGGGCTTTAAGCGTATCGGGGACCTGATCGCCGGATACAAGGTCCGGGCCCGTTTTTGCTGTGGTCTCGTCGATAAACTGCTCAGACATATTCATCCGCTCTGTCCAGCGATGTACGCGCGGCGCGGTGGTCTGCATCAGGTGGAGGGGTTTGGGATCGCGCCCAAGGTGGGCCCATAGCGGGCCGAACAGTCCGTAATCGCCAACGGTTGGATATCCGCCGAGAAGAAACGGCATCTCTTTAAGGTGCGCGCTGAGCAGTGACAGGAATTCAGCATAGCTGGTTTCAACCGTTCCCTCGACCTCCGGTACTGCGCCAAAGAACAGGGTTGCCTTGCGCATTGCCCCACTGGATTTCAAGAAGGCGGCTTCTTGTTCCTCGGGAGCAAGACCATCTTGGAAGATGTCCTCAAACGAGACCTTCAGGAAGTCCAGATTGGTTTCGTCAAAGTTCCAGCGATAGTGCATGGCCGGGCGCAACAGGCCTTCGCTGCCAAACAGTTCGAACAGGTGTGCGATGGCCCTCAGGCGTGGATCATCTGGATAGATGGAGCGCTTTGAGAACCCTTCTTGCTCAAAATAGTCGAGAATGTTGGAGCCATCCTGAATGAACGCGCCCTCGGGCGTTTCAATGACCGGTACGATCCATCGACCAATGGCTTTCCGCACGACCATGTTGAAGCGGTCGCTGCCGGCTTTTTCTTCCACGAATGGGACCTGATTGAAGCGCAAATAGGCGCGGACTTTGCCGGTATAGAGCGAGGCAGTCATGCCGTAGAGTTTGAAGAGTTCGATCATGGTGGTCCTCGGTTAAATCTTGCAAGCTGAACGCTCGGAGTGTCAGTTCAGGAATGGTGTGCCAGCTACCCCGCCGCGCCTGGACTTAGGTCTTTGACAATTCGAAATCCGGTATGGTTTGAGGAAAAGTCTGTTTCCTGTGGGTGGCGGGCAGCGGGTCTGTAGCGGCGACAGAAATTGTCGGCGCAAAGGTAAGACCCGCCTTTCATCGTGTGGGTTCCTTCGCCAAAGGGCGTGTCGGTCCACTCCCAGACATTGCCGATCATGTCATAGAGGCCGAGCCGGTCGGGCTCGAAACAGCCAATGGGCGCCGCGCCGGAATGCCCGTCGCTGCCCAGATCAACCACAGGGAAAACACCTTGCCATGTGTTGGCGCGCGGGCCGTTTTCATCATAAGCGCCGGAGGTTGGATCATCGGCATTCGGCAGTCCCAGAGTTGCGGCATATTCCCACTCAGTCTCACTCGGCAGACGTCCACCGGCCCAGGCCGCATAAGCTTCGGCGTCACGCTTCGACACATGCACGACGGGCTGGTTTTCACGGCCTTGAATCGAGCTGCCGTCGCCTTCCGGGGCTTTCCAGGTCGCATCCGACATCAATATCCAGGTCGTATTCGGCTCGGTGCGTTCATCCGGGTGCAGAAACACAGCTGAGCCTGCACCGTCTCTGCCATCCATCAGGCCCTGCTCTGAATCGGTGACATAGCCGGTTGCCTCGACGAAGGCGCTGAACTGGGCGTTGGTGACCTCATGGGTTTGGATCTGGAAACCCTCGACTTGTAATCGCCGGGTCGGGCTTTCTTCAGGATATATGGGGGCATCCCCCTTGATAAAGCTGCCGGCTGGAACGTCCACGAACAAGCCCAGCTGATCAGACCCAAGGCCGCAGGAGGTGTTTGCCCCAGCAGTGGTCGGCTGAGGCGCGTTGCAGCCTGCCAGACCCATTGCAACGGCGAACGCAGCATATCGTAGGGTCTGCGTTTGATCAGTCATCTCGATCGACCTGCGCTATCAAGCCTTCCACCATCAGGCGCATGGAGGCCTTCGCAGTGGTAACAGAAAGGTTCTGATCCTGGCGCAGGCGACGCCAGGTCACGAATGAGAGTGAGGCCTCAATAGCCGAAAACAGAATTCGATTTGAGACAATCTCCTTCGGCAGGAAGACTTTCAAAGACGACCGCTCCAATGCGAGATCGCGCTTATACTGTTTCTGGATAAATTTCGATTGAAAGTAGCGCATCGCCATGGCCAGTTTGATCGGAAAAATCACCTCATAGATCTCTGCGCGCCGTTCGATGCATTCGAAGAGTTGCTCTCGCCAGGTCGTCGCCTCAAATGGTGCCATGACTCTCGGCATGGCGATGGCCTGAATCTCTTCGGTCATTTCATAGTAGATACTGTCCATATCTTCGAAATGTCGAAAGACGGAGCGCAGGCCCACATCAGCGCGATCGGCCACTTCTGCGGCACTGGGTGCAAGGTTGCCATCCCGTAGGAGTTCGAACATCGCCTCGATAATGCGTCTGCGGCTACGGCTGCTTCGCTGCCGTCGCCCGTCTGCGGCTTCTGCTTTGTAGGCTGGCCAGGGGCTATTTGCTTTTTTTCGTGTGGACATTTCAAAGTACAGTTTCAGTTCGGCCAGATGATGAATTCATCTCCATCCGCTGGGAATTGGTCGACTGTTTTGTCGATGAGGATCGGACTTTCTAGATCGTGAGCGTATAGCGGACCTACCGAATCTGCCTGATGTTCATCAAGTAAAGCCTGCAGCTCGGCAGTCTTTTCAGGACGTTCTGCTGCCAGATTGTTCTGCTCTGTCGGGTCTGTTGCGAGGTCAAAAAGCCAGGACTTTTGCTGCTTTCTGTCCAGCTGCAATTTCCAATCACCAGCGCGCACCACTTGATAAGATCCGGACTGCCAGTAGATCGCATCATTCGGCCGTTCAATCGTGCCCTCGCCGGTTGCTTCAACAAGAATGTTCTGGCCGTCAATAATCCGGTCTGCTGGCAGGTCGGCCCCGGCAGCTGCTGCCAGAGTGGGCAACAGGTCAATGTGAGCGACGGGTGTATCAACAACCGTTCCAGGCGCGATGCGGTCTGGCCACTTAATGAACATGGGCACGCGAATGCCGCCTTCAAACAAGGTAATCTTCCAGCCTCGGAAGGGGGCATTCACCTCCGGCAGGCCGAGATAACCAGCGCCGCCATTATCGCTGCTCAAAACCACGATTGTATTGTCAGCGAGACCTTCGGCTTCAAGCTTGTCGAGGACACGGCCGACGCTGCGATCAACGGCACGGATCATTGCGGCATAGACGCGATGGCGATGTGGTTCGATGTCACCGACTGCCTCATAATCTTCTTTTGTGGCTTGCAAGGGTGTGTGCGGTGCCCAGTGTGCAAGATACAGGAAGAACGGACGGTTCCTGTTCGCCTCGATTACGTCCAGGCTTTCGTCCGTCCACCAGTCGGTCAAATAGCCACCCGGCTCGTAGGGCTCACCCCCATTAAAGGAAGCGGCATATTGCATGGCGGCCCAGAGGAACCGGTCGATCGGGTCGAAATCGAGCTTTGCGTTGACGACATTCGGATCATCCTCAGCCAGGAATAAACCGCCATGCATCAGCAGGCTTTCATCAAAGCCTTGCGCATTGGGCATGAAATCCGGCCGTCGCCCCAAGTGCCACTTTCCAACATGTACAGTGTGATAGTCCTGTTCCTTAAGAAGCTCCGCAATTGTGATCTCAGAACCCGGCAGACCTTTGTCCCGATAAAGGAGTGCGGCTTCCTGGGCTCTAGGGTTAAGCTCAAGGTCTGGTATAGGACTTCTGTCCACACTGTTGGCAATGGTTGCGAGGACGTTACTCATGCCGTCCGGTGTCGGTGTGAACTCAAATCCATGCCGGGTTGGATAGCGCCCGGTCATCAGCATTGCGCGAGATGGTGCACAGGTGCCTGTGCCTGAATAGGCCTGGGAGAAAATCGCACCTTCGGCGGCCAATCGGTCAATGTTCGGGGTTGGGACGCGTCCCCCCGCAACCCCGCCGCCAAAGGTCGAGATGTCATTGTATCCCAGGTCATCAAGCAAGATGAAGACAATGTTCGGAGGGCGTTCCGAGACAGGAGTCTCAGCCTGCGTTGGGCCTTTTTTCCACTCAATCGGTTGATTAGGGCCGACCTCATAGCGATTGGCTTTTGCTTGATTGAGGACGATTTGCGTAAGGATGGCCGCGCGATTGAACCAGGCCAGTACACCAGCTGCGAGGATGGCGATCACGAGACCAAGGAGTATCTTTTTCCACATAATATCTTGTCCTATTCAAACAGCGCTTCGCAGCCCGACCCTGCGAGCATGGCATCGATTGCACCGCGTTCATTGTCCGAGAGCGTGCCATGACTGTCGCGAAGCCATTGCAGGCATTTTGCCTGATACTTGAACACAGGCTGTGTCCACGGTTTGCTATCAATCTCTGTGTCGAAAGTGGTCTCGCCAGCCATGATCGCCTTGGCATTCGCGAGCATGGCAGGGGTATAGGTTCGACCGATTTCGGCGAGGAGAGGCGTGAGCGCTTCACGCGCCTCATCGGCTGTGAACCAGTCATCATCGGTTGGAACAAGGCCGGTCAGATCTTCGACCCGGTCGAGCCAGGCTCTGACGCGCTGTGACGTTTTGCTCGTGATGGCAGCTGAGGTCGGTTCGACGATGCCAAGCTGTGTCAATTGTCCGTAGAGAGCGAAATCGGCCGATGAAGGCCGCGCGCCAAGGACGTATCCCTTGCGCGCGATCAGTGCATCCAGAATGCCGATCAGCCGCTCATAAGAGCTTTCAATGGTCTCTGCCGTCACCTCGTTTGAGCCAACGACATAGAGGCGCTCGATCTGGCGTTTGGCAAAGAAATCAGCAAATTGCTCAGCTTGCTCGGCTGGCAAGGTATTGGTGTTCCAATAAGCGAGCAAAGGTGCGGCATTCTTCCAGTCGGCTTCGTGCGCCCAGCGGAAGTGGAACATGGCCTTGGTCAGCCACTCATCGGCATAGTCCTCGATCAACTCATTCAGGAATTTCAAAACCGGATCGGCCGGGATGATGGATCGTCCTGAATAGTCGCCCTCAAGGCGGCGAACGATGGGTGTTGAGTCTGTCGTTGGAATAAGCGCGCCGTCTTCCCCGTCGGGAAAAAAGAAAGTTGGTAACAGCCGGACTTTGGGTTCCGGATACCCTTCCGGCACGCTACCTGCGCCCCAAAATACGGTGTATGGAATATGGCGGTATCGCAAGACAGCGATCATTTTCCGCGTGTATGGCGAACCGGGCGCACCGGTAAGTTCCAAACGTTTTGTTGTTTGCATCGACCTAATTTTCCTCCCAGTATACCCTTATAAATGGCACTTATAATGTCAATATATATGGTTTGGCGACACTTGGCTATACGCTTGCTCTATCGGGAGGGGTCTGCCTAAACCGATGGAAAAAATGTGGAGGATTTTATGAAGGTCTATGGCTCTCGGGTCTCATATTATACCGGGAAACTGGAAGCCTATCTGCGCTATCGAAACATCCCCTACACCCTGAATGGCATGCCCTATGACAAGGCCCGAATGCTGAGGGAGAAAGTCGGTTCGATCCAGATGCCGATTGTTGACCGTGAGGATGGCCGCTGGATGTCCGATACAACGCCGATCCTGCTGGCGCTTGAGGGGGAGACGTCCGGGGCACCGATCATTCCGGCAGATCCCGTTGTCGCCTTCATTGCAATGCTGATCGAAGACTATGGAGATGAATGGTTATGGCGATCAGCGATGCACTATCGGTGGAACTATCCCTATAGCCGGGAATTACTCTCGAATATTCTCGTCGATGAGCTGACCACACCAGCGCCGTTTCCCCGATTTATCGTGCGGCGCATGATCCGGCGGCGTCAGATCAGGAACTTCACGACCAAGGACGGGGTTACGGCTGCGACACGGGCGCATGTGGAGCAGGGGTATCTTAATGCGCTGGACGGGATGTCTGTAGTTTTGCGGCACCGGCCTTTCATTCTGGGCACCCAGCCATCGCTTGCCGATTTTGGGCTGATGGCACCGATGTTCAGACATTTCAGTCAGGACCCCGACCCTGAAGAGATCATGCGCAACAGAGCGCCGCTTGTGTATGAATGGGTGGCGCGCATGTGGGCAGCGCAGCCAGTGCCTGATGGCGGATTCGTTGCGCAAGTGACCGAAGAGATGCAGCCGCTGCTGAAAGAGGTGTGCGAAACGCATCTACAGCAACTCGCCTCGAACGCTGCCGCTTATGCAGATGGCAAGACCGTTTTCGAGATGACGGTTCAGACGGTTCCTTACAATGACATGCCGATCTCGCGGTACCGGGTCTATTGCCTTGAATGCCTGCGGACGCAGTTTGCGGCGCTTGATGCGGAAAGTCAGGCGCACGTTCGCGCCTTACTGCCTTACCCGGAAGCGGAGATACTTTGGCAAGATGAGCTGAAAGCTGCATCAGACTATAACGTCGATGGGCACCTGCCATATGGTCACGCGATCAATGTATATGGGCGAGGGACGCCGGGGTCTTAAGCGAAAGCCCGCAGGCCGATTCTATCGCCGCACAGCAGGACTTTCGAGGGGCAACTCCCCAGCACGCGCCGCAAGATAGAGTTCGAGGGCGACATAGACAGGATCACCTGCAGGCAGAGGTTCGGCGCGGACCCCTGTGTCACAGTCCTGCAAGCGCCTGTGCGATGACCCCATACCTTCCCATTCCAGACGATAGGCAGGAAAGCCATTGAGGTGGCCCTGGCTGATTGTATCGCCGCGAAGCTTTGTGCCCCAGTTTTGATCGTGGCATTGATGGCAGGACAGGTTTAATTGCCCGCGGCGCGTATAGAAGTATTCGCGTCCTATTTCGAGGTGCGCTGAGAGCGCGCCATCGGTTTCAACGGTGGACGCCATGCCGGCCGATTGATTGGCGAGATAAGCCGTCAAGGCGAGGAGGTCTTCGCTCTCATAGGCAAGTACGGGCAGGTTCTGATGCCGCTCGCGGCAGAGATTGACCTGCTGTTCCAGATTGATGAGCTTGCCGGTCTGGCTGTCCAGTTTTGGAAACCCGGTCGCGGCCCCGACAAGGCCGTCGTCGTGGCAGGTGGCGCAGGCAGGTTCCTGATCTCTGACGCGTTCAAACAAGGCCCGTCCACGGTCGACCCAGAGATAGCCGGGATTGGCGAATGTATCATCCTGCAGGGTCTGGGTTTCAGCTGTCAGGAAAACGTACCCTGACTGAACGTCTGAGGGCTGTAGACCCTCGCCATACTCGGTTTGCGGGGCATCGCCGCCAGAACAAGCGGCGATGACGGCAAGGGCAAGCAGGCCAAGCTGCTTCATGTGACCTCTATAGATGCGCTTTCTGTCCAGGTCTCACCGTTCTGGTCTGTCCACTGGAAGGTCAACGCGCCGCTGCTTGTTGCCGTTGTGTAGAAGGTCAGTAGCGGATTGGCGGCGATGGCGGGAAAGAACTCGGCCTCGAAAACGGTTTCGCCATCATAGTCGCAGCGGAACTGTTTGATGATTTCGCGCTCAATCACCTCGCCGCGGGACCCGCGCCGAAAGCCGCTTTCCATAGGATGCTGGATCAGGGCCTTGATTTCGATCACTTCGCCGGACGTGGCAGTTTCGGGAACAGAAATGCGAATGCTGGCCATCTCGAACTCTCCTTACAGGATCACGCATGCGGCGAGGGTGACGACGGTCTCAGCCTGCCCGCGAAGCAGCCGGCCCTGACTGGTTTCAGCGACGGCGGTAATCACTTGCGTTCCGGCGAGGCGAATGCGGGCCGACACGCTCGCGCGCCCAGCACGGGGCCCGAGTTTGAACCGGGCAATATCCGCCAGCGGATTGCGCGGCGAGAAGACCGCGATTTGTGTTATGTGATCCTCGGCTGTCATCGGGCTGTCGACATCCACCGTTAGCGGGACTGAAAAGCCATTTTCGGAGATTGGGGGCAGGGTGAGGGTGACATTGCCATCTTCAATCGGCCGGTCGCCGAACAGCTCGAAAATTGCGGCATCGAGATCGGATTGCTCGGCATACGCGGCTATGGGCAGGCTGGAGACCAGCACAGCGCCCGCGCCCATGCCCAGAACGGAGCGGCGCGTCAGGAAGGGCGTGATCGAATTTTCACTCATGCCTCGTCTCCAAGCGTCGATAAGTAGGCGACCAGATCCTCAATGGATTGAGCTTCAAGGACTGGAACATCGCGGTATTGATCCTGAACCTGATATAGGGCGTGGGTGCGAAAATAGGAAGGCATCACGGTTCCGGGTCTGACAAGCTGATAGTCAACCAGACGCAGGCGCAATTGCGCTGCATCGAGCCGTTCGGCCACGACCGTCAGATCCGGGCCTAGATTTCCCTGAAATGGAACGTCCAGCCCGGAAACCTGATGACAGAGCACGCAGTGGCCTTGATCTCTGGAGGAGAAGACTATCTGCCCGTTCAGCGGATCGCCGGGTTGGTTGGTCAATGGCGTGGGTAACCGATCACCAGAGATCGCCGACGCCGGGACCAGCGCGCGATCTTGATTGCATCCGGAAACCGCCAGCACAGCGATTGCCAAGCCAAGCCACCTCATCCAAATGCTTCCCGTGTGACAGCCGTGAACCAGTCACTGGCCTGCCGGGCTTCAGCCTGCCGTATCTCTGCTGGGGCTTGAAGCGGGCTGAGCCCGCCCGCGCCGGGTAGGCTTTCAAACTTCCCGGAGCCGTTTGAATAGACACCGACAATGGAAATCGCTTCGCTCGGGCTCGTGTATGAGTAGCAGGTATTGGCAAGCACGGTCGGTTCGGGGGTGCGCCCGCCGAGCAGTTGCGCGACGGCCATAGCGCAGAGTTTGCCTTGCAGGTTTGCCGAAAACGCGGACTTTGGCATTGGCGCGGCAATCGTTGCATCCCCGATGACATGGATGTTGGGCTGAAGGGTCGACTCAAAGCTGACCGGATCGATTGGGCACCAGCCTGTCGCATCGGTAACGCCGGCCAGTTCGGCAATTGTCGCCGCCTTTTGCGGCGGAATGACATTTATCACCGCCGCTTCAATGTCTTCAAAATCGGTGGAGACCTGCATACGCTCTGCATCGACGCGTGAGACGGTGCCGTCATTGCTCGCGCTGCGCCATTCCAGATGTTCAGGATAGTGCTTCGCCCAAGCCTCCAGAAACAGCGGCATCTTGGAAAAACGGTCCTTGGCATCAAGCACGAGCAGTTTGGAGCGCGGCTTCCGGGTCTTCAGATAGTGCGCGATCAGACTAGCCCGCTCATACGGGCCGGGCGGGCATCGGAAGGGCGCAGGCGGCACCGTCATGATGACGTTTTCGCCGTCCTCCAGTGCTTCAAGCTGTTGCCTTAGCAGCGTTGTTTGTGTGCCCGCTTTCCAGGCATGCGGGAGTCGTTCAGCGGTTGCCTCGGTATAGCCTTCAAGCGCGCCCCAACGCAGATCGACACCGGGCGACAGGATCAAGCGATCATAGCCGAGCGTTGTGCCGTCTTGCATCGTGACAGTCTGCCCGACCGGATCGACAGCGACGGCGCGCTGGTGCACGACAGACAGGCCATCCTGCTCGAGGGTTTGGTAGCTGAACGACTGCTCGCTGATGCTCCGCTCGCCGCCAATGACGAGATTGCTGAACGGGCAGGAGGTGTAGGTCTCGTTGGCCTCGATGAGCGTAATGTCGGCGCTGTTGAGCAATGACTTGAGCGTGCGCGCCGCTGTCGCGCCGCCAAAGCCGCCGCCGACAATGACGATCCGCGCCTTGATTTGCGATTGCGCCTGCGGGGCGGAAAGGGCCAACGTGCCAAGAGCCAATCCGCCAAGAACGGTGCGGCGATCTATGGACCCAATCATGAGCTGTCCGCCCCAAGATATGCGGCGATTTCGGAAATCTCTGCCTCACTGTAGCCGCGCGCGAGGCGATGCATCACCGTCGTGCCCGCATCGTCATTTCGATAGAGCAGGAGAGCGTCTTCAAGCTGCCCGGCTGTTCGCCCGTCAAGGCTGACCAAGGCTGCGCCGCCATTTAGATGGCATCCTGAACAGGAGGCTGAAAGGACCGAGACCGGCGAAACCTCAGCCGCTGTGGAAGCTTGAGGCGTATCTGTCCCGCCGCAGGCCGCCGCAAAAATCGCGACCAGAACAATCGGGACCAGACGATTTGCCTTCACGAATGGGCCTCTAAACGCGCAGGTTCTGATCCTTGATCGGCAGATTTCGGATCCGTTTGCCGGTGGCCGCAAAAATCGCGTTCAGCACAGCCGGTGCAGCAACCGCAATGGTTGGCTCACCAACCCCACCCCAGAAACCGCCAGATGGCATCACGATGGTTTCAACCTCTGGCATTTCTGCGATCCGCAAGGAGTTGTAGGTATCGAAATTACGTTCCTGTACCTCGCCATTCTCATAGGTGATTTCACCATGCAGTAGCGCGGACAGACCGTAGACGAACGAGCCTTCAACCTGCGCTTCGACTTGCTGTGGATTAACCGCATGTCCGGGATCGGTTGCTGCAACGATGCGGTCGATCTTCAGGCCGCCGTCTTCATCGACCGTCACTTCGGCGCAAGCAGCTGTATAGGCCCCGAACGAGTAGAATGCGCAGAGGCCGCGTGCTTTGCCATCATCGCTGCCCCATCCTGATGCTTCAGCAACCGCTCTCAGAACGTCCTGTGATTTCGGGCTGTCTTCCAGATGGGCGAGACGGAATTCCAAGGGGTCACGTCCTGCCGCATGTGCCAGCTCATCCATAGCGCACTCAAGATAGATGGCGTTTTGGTTTGCGTTGACGCCGCGCCAGAACCCTGGTCGGACGGGTGGATTTCGCATGGCGTGGTCAACCAACAGATTGTCGAACGAATATTTGAGGGTTTGATCCTCAATCCGATCATCAACGCCGGATGGCAGCAGGCCCTGGAACGCGAACATGTCCGACCCCTCCTGCAGAGCCATCGGCATCAGCGCGGCCAGAATGGACTGTCCGGAAATGCGTATATGCATCCCTGTCAGGTTGCCCTCTGCATCGAGCGCGCCTCTGACGCGCGCCTTGGTGGTAGGGTGAAAGAAGCCATGCATCATGTCTTCTTCGCGTGACCAAAGTAGCTTTACAGGCGTGCCTGGCATCTCTTTGGCAATCAGGATGGCCTGGGTGACGAAGTCGCTCATACCGCGGCGACCAAAGCCGCCGCCGAGATGGATCTTGTACACTTCGCATTGCTCAATCGGCAGACCAGCGGCCTCTGGCATCGCGCTAAGTGCGGATTCGCCATTTTGCGTTGGGCACCAGATTTCACATTTCTCAGGGGTCCAGAGCGCGGTGGTGTTCATCGGCTCCATCGGCGCATGGTTTTGAAGCGGCATATTATAGGTCGCTTCAATGACCTGCGCGGCATTCGAGAAGGCGCTATCGACATCGCCGACCATGTTTCCCGTGAACACGTCTGAGCTGGTCAGACCTTCGTCAAGTTCAGTCTCAAAGGCGGCCGTTGAGAAATCGGACCCGCCTTCCCACTCCACTGGGAGCGCTTTGAGGGCTTTGTCAGCTCGCCACCATGTGTCGGCAACAACCGCGACAGCATTGTCGCCCACCTGAACAACCTTCTGCACGCCTGGCATGTCCATGACGGCGGCGGCGTCAAAGCTTGCCAGCGTGGCCCCGATTTTCGGAGCCTGCAGGATGGAAGCGTTGAGCATGCCGTCGAGCTTCAGGTCGGCGCCATAGACCTGCTTCCCGTTCAGCTTGTCAGCCGTGTCGAGACGCAGTTTTGGTTTGCCAATGATTTTCCACTCGGAGGGGTCTTTTAGCGTAACCTCAAGGGGAGGTGCAAGCTGCGCAGCTGCGCCAGCAACCTTGCCGTAAGTGGTCTCGTTGCCAGAGCCAGCATGTGAGATAACGCCATTGGCGACACTACACTCACCAGCTGGCACGCCCCACTCGTTTGCGGCCGCTTCGATCAGCATCATACGGGCCGCAGCCGCGCCTTCGCGAACATACTGGTGTGATCCGCGAATGCCCTGTGAACCGCCGGTCGAGAAGCTGCCCCAAACGCGTTCGCGGGCAAGGTTCTGGCCGGGTGTCGGGTATTCGGTGGTGACGTTCGTCCAGTCACATTCGAGCTCTTCAGCAACAAGCTGAGCGAGGCCGGTGAGTGTACCCTGACCCATTTCCGAGCGGGCAATACGGACCGTGACGGTATCATCGTGATCGATATGGACCCAGGCATTGACCTCTTCATTTGGCGGCAGGTCTGCAACTGGCTCTTCTGTCCCGGACGGACTGCAAGCGCCAACGACGCCGATGGTGAGGCCGGTCGCCCCGGTGGCAACAATAAAGCTGCGACGGGAAAGTGTGATTGATTTTGTCATTGTCTAATCCTCCCCTCAAGCCTTCTGGATGGCGAGTTTGATACCCTTGCGAACCCGCGCAAGCGTCCCGCAGCGACAGATATTCGTGATTGCAGCATCAATATCTTCGTCGGTGGGGTTTGGTATCTCTTCTAGAAGGGCAGATACTGCCATGATCATCCCGGATTGGCAGTAGCCGCATTGAGGAATGTCAAGCTCGGCCCAAGCCTGCTGAACGGGATGGCTGACATCCTCTGAGAGGCCTTCAATCGTGGTAATCGTCTCTTCACCGGACAGTGCGCCAACTGGATAAACGCAGGATCTGATCGCCTGACCGTCAACATGTACAGTACAGGTGCCACATTGGGCGATGCCGCAGCCATATTTGGTTCCGGTCAAGCCGAGTTGCTCGCGAATGACCCAGAGCAGGGGTGTGTCGTCTTCGACATCCACTGTTAGGGTTTCGCCATTTACCTTAAGTGTTGCCATGATCCTTCACCTCCAATTGTCCTCTGAAGACGCCTCATCGGAGCGTCGTCTTTTGAGCGAGTATAGAGGGAATTAACTAAAGGAGAAGGGTCGATGTAAATCTATTTCAAACGGAGGGGGTTTGAGATTGCTTGCCGCGTCGCCGTGGGACGATAAGAGCGCCAGGGGCTATTCAGGTTTTAAGCGCGTCCGGAAATGACAGGATCGCGGCAAGTCCGCCTTCTTGCCGATTTTCAAGTCTAAGCGTTGCACCATGCGCGCGGGCAATAGAACGGGCAATGCCAAGACCAAGCCCGCTGCCGCCAGTGCCCCGGCTTCTTGAGGCTTCCATTCTGCGAAACGGTTCGAACATGGCTTCAAGCTGGTCGGTGGGCAGTCCCCGGCCATTGTCCAGAACGCGAATGTCCAGTTGATCGGCGCCCTTTATCACGTCGATCCTGATCTCACCCTCACCATAGCGGCGGGCATTCTCAATCAGATTGTCGAACAGACGTCTTAAGGCGACAGGATCGCCGGCAATCTCGAAACGATCAGCGGCAGGGCTGGCTTCGTACACAATCGGGATCGGTGCAGATTGGGCGACGTCTCTAACGAAGGATCCGATCCTGACCAGTTCTCGCGGTCCTTCAGGGCTCTCAGCGCGGGCATAGGAGAGCATATCCGTAATCAGAGTTTCCATCTGAGTGAGGTCCCCCTCAATCTTGCTGAGCGAGACTGTGTCATCATCATAGAAACGCAGTCTGAGTTTTGTCAGACCCGTCCTGATGTCATGGGCAATCGCTGCGCCGATTTGCGAGCGCTCAAGGATCAGGCCGCCCAAGCGTTTGTGCATTCTATTAAGGGCCCTTGCGATCCGCCGCAGTTCAATTGGGCCATTCTCCGAAATTCCGGCCCCAGCCTCGATAAGACCGATCCGATCAGCATCACGCTCGAGACGGCGAACTGGACCGAGCATAACGATGGCGAGTGCAAAACTGAGGGCCAGTGCAAAGGCAAGAACCAGCATGGAAATCAAAGCGCCCCCAAGGACCTGACTGTTTAAAACGACAGCCGGTGCAAGTCTGATAAGGAGGACACGCCCATCATCAAGGGGCATCGAGACTTCAAGCACACTGACTGCAACGATTTTGAGCGACTGAGGGTATGTCACAGGATCATTGGCTGTCTGCTGACGCATTTGCAAAGCTTTGAGTATGCGAAAGCGAATATCACCACCAATCAGGCGCTGCGACATATCCCCTTCATTCACCTCAATGAACTTCAGTAGTTGTGGGC
>JBCBZD010000021.1:0-4789 GCA_039815485.1 Pseudomonadota bacterium
AGGAAAAGACGGGGGTCGAAACCCGGCGCGTTTGCGCGTATTTGGTTGACATTCACCATGGTCATCTGAGAATGCCCGTGAAACGCTCAAAAGTGCAAGACAGGAAAAGAGAATGGCAGACCAGGCCTATGATGATCGTGATGGCTATATCTGGATGGACGGTGCGTTCGTCCCGTGGCGCGATACGAAAGTCCATGTGCTGACGCATGCCATGCATTATGCCTCCTGCGTGTTCGAAGGTGAGCGCGCTTATGGCGGGGTCATCTATGCCTCGCGCCGGCACTCGGAGCGATTGGCCAATTCCGCCAGGATCATGGGGTTTGAGCTACCGGTTTCAGTCGATGAGCTGGAGCAGATCAAGACGGAAACGCTGGCCAAGTCAGGCCTCGAGAATGCCTATGTGCGCGCCTTTGCCTGGCGTGGCAGTGAAATGATGGGTGTTTCGGCGCAAAACAACACCATCCACCTGGCCGTCGCGGTCTGGGCCTGGGGCGACTATTTTGCCGACAAGATGAAGGGCATCCGGATGACGCATGCCATGTATCGTCGGCCAGACCCGCTCACCGCGCCCTGCCATGCCAAGGCGGCGGGTCTGTACATGATCTGTACCTTGTCCAAACACGCAGCCGAGAATGAGGGCTATGCTGACGCGCTGATGCTGGATTATCGCGGCCAGGTGGCCGAAGCGACCGGCGCAAACATCTTTTTCATGCGCGATGGCGCGCTGCACACGCCGACACCGGATTGTTTTCTCAACGGAATCACTCGGCAGACCGCGATCAAGCTTGCCAAGGCACGCCAGATTGAGGTGATCGAGCGGGTCATCATGCCGGACGAGTTGAGCACATTTGACGAGTGTTTCATCACCGGCTCAGCTGCCGAAATTACACCCGTGGCCGAGATTGGCGAACATAGATTTACGCCTGGATATACGTCCGAGGCGCTGGTCAATGATTATGCCGATCTGGTCTATCGCCGCATCGCCATGCCGGCCTGAATCAGGGCTTCAATTTCTGCCTGAAACGAATGCACCTCTGCCTAGAGGTGTGTCACCTATGCCACGAATAAACTGGATTACAGTTTGGTGACACGAAATTCTTGGACTGAGAGCCAGTTCCGATCCTAAGCATTTAATTAGCGTTAATGTAGTAGGGAGAGGCTCATCCATGCGGAGAGATAAGACGGGTGTATCTTTTAAAAAGGTACTGATTTCAAGCGCGGCCATTGCATCTATGGCAACGGCACTATCAATGACAGCAACCGCCCAGGACGAGGGCGATGAGGAAGAAGCGGCGGTCCAGGATACCATCGTGATCACCGGATCGCGGATTCCGACGGATCCGAACCTGGTATCTTCAACGCCAGTTCAGTCGATCGATGAATCACAGATTCGCCTGTCCGGTGAATTGAACCTGGCCGATGTTGTCAACGACATTCCTGCCCTGGTGTCGTCATTTACCGGCGCCAATACGCTGACGGACGGTTTTGCTGACGTCGATCCAGGTGCCAACATTTTGAATCTTCGCGGTCTGGGTGGGGACCGGACACTGACCCTGGTCAATGGCCGTCGCCACGTTGCCGGTTTCCGCGGCAGCCAGGCAGTTGATATCGGGACCATCCCACGTGCGCTGGTTCAGAATGTCGAAGTGACGACCGGTGGTGCTTCAGCGATTTATGGTGCTGACGCTGTGACCGGTGTTGTCAACTTCATCCTCAAGGATGATTTTGAAGGCATGCAGCTGGACGCCCGCGCCGGTGTCTCCGGCGAAATGGACGCCGAGAATTTTGCGGTCGACCTGCTCTGGGGTCAGAACTTCCATAATGACCGTGGTAATGTCGTCATCGCGTTCACCGCGGAACAGGATTCAGGTATCACGATGGGTGATCGCGACTGGTCTCGCGACAATGGGATCGATACGACCCAAACCAACCCCGACAGCCTGACCGATCCGAACGCGCCCGCGCGGGCGGTCATTCAGGACCCACGCTTCTGGCTGACCTCGCAGGAAGGCTCAATCGCCCCTGGTTTCGGCAATCGGAGCACCGTCTTTGTCGACATTAATGGCAACGGCATTGCGGACTGTCAGGAATCAGAAGGTGGCCGTGTTGGCTTCCTGGCGGGGTGCTGGCTGACCAATCCGGACGGCTCTGTGCGCGTCAACCAGGATGGCATCGTTCTGAACGGTCTTTGGGGCATTGGCGGTGACGGTGGTCGTCTGAACTTCAACCGTGACTCGCTCTATCCTTCCACCGATCGTTTCGTGTTCAACGTGAACTCGAACTATGACATTTCGGACAATATGAACGTGTTCTTCGAAGGGAAGTATGTCCACGCGGAGTCGACCACGTTTGGCGAGCAAGACTCTTTCTACGACACATTGGAGATCCGGGCTGACAACGCATTCATTCCGTCCGAGCTGCAATCCGTTGCCGACACAGTTGGCTATTTGCTGCTGACGCAGGACCCGCTGGACTGGAGCGACAATAACGATTTCACCTATACGCGTGAAACCTGGCGTTTCGTTGGGGGTCTGGAGTGGGAATACGCCCCGGGACACTTTGCTGAATTCTCCGCCAATTATGGTAATTTCACCAATACGTCGAAAGAGACCGGTCTCTATCTCGACCGCGTGTTTGCGGCAATCGACGCGGTTGAAGCACCGGATGGCAGCATTGTCTGTCGTTCTGATCTCGACGCAACGGCGTCTTATCCGATTGATTATTTCACGGCCGGCAACGGGTTTGCCGATGGTGGATTCTCGTCTGACCGCTATTACTCGTTCACACCGGGCGATGGTCAGTGTCAGCCACTCAACCCGTTCGGCACCTATTCGGCCAGCGCAGCGGCACAGAACTTCGTGACGTCTCAGCTGGAAGACAAGCTGGAAGTGGAACAGACTGTTCTGTCCGCGATTGCCTTCGGTGAATTTGATGTTCTGGATGTCGTGCTCGACGGACCGATTGGTTATGCAGGCGGTATCGAGTATCGGGATGAAAGCAGTAAGAACACGCTCGATCCACTGACCCTGGGTATTCTGCCAGCCGGTACGCCTTTCACACCTGGCGTACAGGTCAGCACAGTGGATCCGTTCCTGTTCTCGTTCACGGATATCGATAACTCGCAGCAGTTCAACACGGAAGGCGGTTATGATGTGACCGACATTTTCGCGGAGATCAGACTGCCGATCTTTAGAGATCGTCCGTTTGCGAAAGAGTTCAGCCTCGACGCTGCGATCCGGCTCGCGGATTACTCGACATTGGGTGATGCGACCACTTGGAAAGTCGGCGGAACATGGGCACCCGTTCAAGACTTGAGCTTCCGTGGAACGTTCTCTGAAGCAGTACGTGCGCCGAATATTTCAGAGCTGTTCGATCCAAAATTGCCGATCAACGTGAACGCGACAGATGATCCATGTGATCCGACAAATGTCACAAACGGAGCACCGACGCGGCAAGCGACCTGTGTCGCGTGGTTGGAAGCGTCAGGCGTTCCAACGTCAGATATTCTTGATGGAACTGGCGCTTACATTTGGACCAACCCGCTGACGGCGCGCTTTTCTGGTGTCTCAGGCGGTAACCCTGATCTTGATGTCGAAACGGCCGAGACACTAACGCTTGGTGCAATTTACCAACCGAGTTTCGTTGATGGGCTGTCTATAACGCTGGATTATTGGGATATTGAGATTGAAGACGGAATTGCGGCAATTTCTGATGTCGATGTATTGAACGGTTGTGCAGATGCGGCGAACCCGTTCCCTGGTAGCCCGCTTTGTGCGGATACAGGTCGTCGCGCCGACGGTGGTCTGAATTTCCTGGAATCTGGACAAATCAACTTTGCCAAACTTGAAGCATCCGGTATCGACCTTGCGGTCAACTACTCATTCGATGTGGGGCTAAATACGTTCACGACATCTCTCGTCGGATCCAAACAGGAAAAGCTCGATCGGTTTTTCGATCCCGCCGATCCCAATTCCGTTGATCCTGAACTTAAGGAAATTCAGCGCCCTGAATTCTCCGGGAATTTGTCGCTTGGTTGGGAACGTGGACCATGGCAGGTCGGCTTGCAAACGACTTATCAAAGCAAGCAGGCCGTTGCCGAAATCGAAGATGTTCTTGGGTTGAACGGCAATACAGACCTGTATGGCGCTGACGGCTTCTTTGATGAGACCTACATCTTCGACGTCAATGCCAGCTATGAGCACAGCGACTCACTGACCTTCTATGGCGGTGTCAATAATCTGGCCGACGAAGAGCCGTTCTCGACGGAACTCGCATGGCCGGTTGACCCACGTGGTCGCTTCTTCTTCCTGGGCGTGACTTACAAGCAGTAAGCCCAATCAGGATCGAAACTGGAATGCGGAGGCGAAAGCCTCCGCATTTCTTGTTATGGGGATGATATGAGCCTTCAGAATCAGCGCGAGATACTCCTGAAACAGGTCGATCAACGGGTCGCCAATCGCGAGTTCGTGCCTGTGATCGCCGAGCTGAAAGAGGCGTTGAAAGCGGACCCGCAATTCTTTCAAGGCTGGCTCCGCCTGAGCAAGATCCTGTTCGACACAGCAAATTATCGCGAAGCGGTTCATGTCAGTCAGGTCGCGGAACAGTTCGACCCGCTGCAAGCCGACTTTCGCACCATTCAGTCGCATATGCAGACGCGGGCCTATAGCCAGGCGGAACAGGTGGCCAAGCAGATGCTGCAACGGGAACCGGGGCATCCGCGGGCGGTGTTCACGATTGCCGAAATTTCCAGCCTCAAGAATTATCCCGAAGGCCGCGTCGAAGCGCTCCG
>JBCBZD010000041.1:0-1672 GCA_039815485.1 Pseudomonadota bacterium
AATGGGCCGATTGGCCGGGTGCAATATGTCGATGTCCGCCAGTCCATGCGCAATGGTGGCGGTCCAGCCTGTTTGCGTCTGCGCGTGGTCATGACGCCGGAAGAACGGGCGGCCTGTCATCAGGGGGTCTTGCTTGATGAGGCCCGGATTGACGCGCTCCAGGCCGTTGTGCGGAAGACGTATCGGGATCGTCTGTCCAGTGCAGACCTTGCCGATCCGAGCTTTGCCGAGGAATGCGTAACCGCGCGCACGGAACTATTGCGTGTGCTGGATCTGGAGAAGCTGATCTAATGGCGCGCTTCCCGTTTGAGATCAGCGCCACGGACGGTGCCGCGCGAACCGGCATTCTCAAGACGCCGCGCGGTGATATTCGCACGCCCGCTTTCATGCCCGTGGGCACCGCTGGGACGGTCAAGGCACTGTACATGGACCAGGTCAAGCAGACCGGCGCCGATATCATTCTGGGCAACACTTATCACTGGATGCTGCGCCCGGGGGCCGAGCGGGTTCAGCGCCTGGGCGGCTTGCACGCCTTCAGTAAATGGTCTGGCCCGATGCTGACCGATAGTGGCGGGTTTCAGGTCTGGTCTCTGTCACAGCTGCGCAAGATGGATGCTGATGGCGTCACGTTTCGCAGCCATATAGATGGCTCGGAACACCGACTGACCCCGGCGCGGAGTATCGAAATCCAGGCCGATCTGCTTGGCGCCGACAGTTCCATGCAGCTCGATGAGTGTACCGATTATCCTTGCAACCATGACGAGGCTGAACGCTCGATGCGGCTGTCGGCAGATTGGGGCGCACGCTCGCTCGAAGCCTTCGGGGAACGTGACGCGCAAACGCTGTTCGGGATCGTCCAGGGCTCCAACTATCCGGACCTTCGGGAAGCCTCTGCCAAAACCGTGGCCAGCCAGGGATTTGGCGGCATTGCGCTCGGCGGACTCGCCGTGGGCGAAGGTCATATCAGATGTGCCGAACCATTGATATGACAGTCCCGCATCTGCCGGTCGATTTTCCACGCTATGTGATGGGCGTCGGCAAGCCGATTGACCTGGTCGAAGCTGTGGCGCGCGGCATTGATATGTTTGATTGTGTGCTCCCCACGCGCGCCGGCCGTCATGGCCAGGCCTGGACCTGGGACGGACCAATTAATCTCAAGAATGCGCGTTTTGCCGAGGATACGGGTCCATTGGATCCATCCGTGCCGTGTCCGGCGAGCCAGGACTATACGAAAGCCTATCTGCACCATCTGATCCGGTCTGGCGAATATCTGGGATCCATGGTGCTCAGCTGGCACAATATCGCGTTCTTTCAGGCCCTGATGCAGACCATGCGCGAGTCGATCGCCGCTGGCACGTTTGAGGCCTTGAGAGCCGATCTGTCCAAGCGTTGGGCGCAGACCAAGTCGAGCCCACGAGATGCAGCCTAACGCCTAGCGGAACACCACGCGCGGATCTTCTTCAGGCAGCGGCAGGGGAGCCGCCGGATAGGAACAGCCTTTCATCAAGCCAATGCCTTTCAAGAAGGTTCGACGATGCGAGCCACGCTCATAGGCCTTGCGGACTTTTGTGGCATGGCTGTTCGCGCCGGTTACAGTTCGCACGATCCCGCGATAGGGGATGAAGCCTGACGCGCCAGATGAGACGGCATCGAGAAAAGCCGTCGAGGCGCC
>JBCBZD010000013.1:0-84347 GCA_039815485.1 Pseudomonadota bacterium
CCGAGGCGGGCGCGCCCGCGCTTCAGGACTCTTCTTAACTGTCATCCCGGACGCGCAGCGATCCGGGACCCAGTGTTGTTTTCACCGCGCTAAGAGGCTTCGCCTCACGCGGTGGAAGCGGGTTCCCGATCCTCGCTTCGCTCGTCCGATGAACCAAGTTCAGGACTGTATCCCGCATCTGCACGGATAAACCGTGGCAAGGCGAAGACAGAAAAACAGCCCTGAGCCCGGTCTATGTGAGGGCCGAAGGCCCGATACGAGACCCGCTTCGCAAAGCGTGGCCGCAGGCCTTAGCGCTTTGCCAAACACAAACCCCACCGTGCCGACCTCCCCAGCCGCATCCGCGGCCGCACGCGCTGTTCTCAGCACAGCAATCAGTTCAATCACCCCCTTGCGCGAAAATTCGCGCGCATGTATAGGCGCGGTTTGATTTTAACGGGGCAAGTGCCCTCGACCGACTGGAATTGAGACTATGGCTGTCCCTAAGAGTAAGATTTCCAAATCTCGCCGCGGTATGCGCCGCGCGCACGATCGCCTGAAAGGCAACACCTTTATTGAAGACGCAGAGTCCGGTGAACTGCGTCGTCCACACCATATCGATCTGAAAACCGGCATGTATCGCGGTCGTCAGATTCTCGAGCCGACCGACGATTAACCGTCAGACCGTTCTATAAGTGTTTGAAACCCTCGCTTCGGCGGGGGTTTTTCAATTGCGGCTTTGGCCCCTCTTGCGCTTTTCGGCGCAGCGGACTAACGCCACCCGCAATACTGTTAAGAGCCAGAAGGACCCCGTCATGAGCGAGATCGTAGATATCCATGCCCGTCAGATTATGGACAGTCGGGGCAATCCGACGGTCGAAGTGGATGTGACACTGGAAGACGGCTCTTTTGGCCGCGCGGCTGTGCCGTCTGGTGCCTCTACCGGTGTTCACGAAGCCCACGAATTGCGTGATGGCGGTGATCCCTACAAGGGCAAAGGTGTTATGGGCGCGGTTGATGCGGTCAATGGTGAGATCGCCAATGAGCTATCCGGCCTCGAGGCCACAGAGCAGCGGCTCGTCGATGGGTTGATGATCGAGCTTGATGGCACAGATAACAAGGCGCGCCTTGGCGCGAATGCAATCCTGGGTGTGTCCATGGCAACAGCAAAAGCGGCAGCTGAAAGCTGCGGCTTGCCGCTCTATCGCTATATCGGCGGCAGCAATGCCCGCATCCTGCCAACCCCGATGATGAACATCATCAATGGCGGTGAGCATGCGGACAATCCGATTGATATTCAGGAATTCATGATCATGCCGGTCAATGCTGAGAGCATTGCGGATGCAGTTCGGATCGGCTCTGAGATTTTCCATACGCTGAAAAAGACGCTGATGGCTGCGGGTCACAATACGGGTGTCGGTGATGAAGGCGGCTTTGCGCCGAACCTGTCTTCGACGGATGATGCGCTTGGTTTCATTATGAAGGCGATTGAAGCAGCCGGTTACAAGCCGGGAGAGGATGTGGCGCTCGCGCTCGATGCCGCCTCAACTGAGTTCTTCAAGAATGGCAAATATGAACTCGCTGGCGAGGGCAAAAGTCTCGACGGCGAGGGCATGGCGAAATACCTGACAGATCTCGTAGATCGCTATCCTATTATCTCAATCGAAGACGGCATGGCTGAGGATGATTGGGACGGCTGGGGCACTCTGACTGAGATGGTCGGCGACCGCTGCCAGCTCGTTGGCGACGACCTGTTTGTGACCAACCCTGAGCGTCTGACACTTGGTCTTCAGCGCGGCGCTGCCAATTCGATCCTCGTGAAGGTCAACCAGATCGGCACGCTGTCTGAGACTTTGGATGCGGTCGAACTGGCGCATCGTCACGCTTACACGGCTGTGATGTCTCATCGCTCTGGCGAAACGGAAGATTACACGATTGCCGACCTCGCGGTCGCGGTAAACTGCGGGCAGATCAAGACTGGCTCATTGGCGCGTTCTGACCGGCTGGCCAAGTATAACCAACTGATCCGGATTGAAGAAGAGCTCGGCTCTGCAGCGCTGTATGCTGGCGGTGCTCTGATCAACGCCTAGATTTTCGTCACTGGCGAAGTGTCGATTTAGCATGCTATGACTGTCCTCTCATCATAGGGGACAGTGATGCGTGTCTATCTGATTGCCGCACCCGAAGACGAAACTGTAAGTGAAGAACTCGCCGCATATCTGAAGCGTTTCGGCGTTTTTGTGCGAAGTGAATATGGCGCGATGGCGTATCCGCCAGCTCGAATGGGCGAGACAACACTCGCGCTATGGTCGCGCAATGCGATGATGTCGTCACGCCAGATGCTGCTCACCAATCGCGCGATTGATGCCTGGTCAGAGGGACAGCTGATCATGGCGCGGTTGGAACATGGGCTGAGCCCGCGTGGCCTCGCCGATCTCGACATGATCGACCTGACGGTTCCGTCGATACGGGAGCATCGATTCCACGATGTTCTGAACGCGCTGCGGGGTATGGAGGATGCCGCGCGCCGGGGGCGACAGCAGCAAACAGAGTCCTTAACGATGGATATGCCAAGCAGTCCTCCCATTATGGCCAACTCAGGTGACAAAGCACGACAGTTAGCGGAAGTTGCGGATGATGAGGAGGCTCGAACCGCGCTGCCACCTACCCAAATTCCTGCGCCCGAAACGCAGGCAAAGTTTACCAAAACCAAGTCGGACCAGGCGGAGACAGTTTCCCGATCAAGCGGTCTGCCATGGTTGCTCGCCCTCATCGCCGTTATTGCGGGTGGCCTCGCAGCAGTAGGTTTTTGGTTCTATCAAGGTAGCGCACGATTTGGAGATATGGCCTTCTCGCCCATCATATTGATGCTGCCGATAGTCCTCATCGCGGTTGGTCTGTTAGGCATCATCGCCGCCCGAAGGTCCACGTCAAATGCGCGCAAGAACGAGCGAGAAGACGCGCCGGCACCTGCGTCGATGTCTGAGCCTCAACCTGTCGTATCCACCTCCGAGACGGATGAAGCAGCCGATGTCTTCATCTCCTATTCGCATCAGAATGCGCAGACTGTCCTGCCGATTGTTGAGACGGTTGAGCAGCAGGGCGTGTCCATCTGGATCGATCGGGAAGAGATGCGCGCCGGGCAGACTTGGGCCGGGCAGATTGTGCGGGCGATCAAGGCCTCCGGGCGGTTCTGCCTCATGTGTTCCGAAGCTGCGTTTGCGTCTGACCATGTTCGCCGGGAGGTCTATCTAGCTGACAAGTATGGCAAGGCGATGGTGCCGGTGCGGCTGGACGGCACGGAGATGCCCGAAGATATCGAATATTTCCTGATCGGGAAGCAGTGGATCGATTTGACAAGCCTACCGGAAGACGAGCATGCCGAGGCGATCCGTGAGGCGATATCGAATGCCGTCAGTTAGCGGATTTTTAACCAAACCTGAGTGATTCTCTTGCTGTAAGGGAGCCTCGCCGTCATGACATCCAAATGGGCCGCTGGGACGCTGTCCCTTGCTGTTGCATATTTTGCGTATCATGCCTTCGCCGGAGAGCAGGGTTTGGGCAAATGGAGTGACATGCAATCACAATTGGCGGAAAAGAAACGTGTTCTCAAAGCGATTGAGACCAAAAATGCTGCACTGCAATATGACATAGCTCGACTGACTCCCGGGCAAGTGGACCCTGAATTGATTGAAGTTTTGGCGCGAGAAGAACTTGGATTGGTTTACCCAACGGAATTTATCCTTGTTGATCGCGCTGTCAAAAATGCAAATTCGCATAGGTGATAAGACTGGACGAGTAGCCGTTCGTCAGTCATGTGGTCAGAAAGCCACACAAGGGAGTCGATATGAGCAAGGATGCTGCACCTAAGCGTCGCGCAACGCCCAAACTGAAGAAGGACGAAGCGCTCAAGTTCTACCGGGAAATGTTGCTCATAAGGCGTTTTGAGGAACGTGCCGGGCAACTTTATGGCATGGGCAAAATTGCTGGTTTCTGTCACCTTTACATCGGTCAGGAGGCTGTCGTGACAGGCATGCAAGCCTGTCTGAAAGAAGGCGACCAGGTGATCACCGGGTATCGCGATCATGGGCACATGTTGGCCTGTGGTATGGAGGCGCGCGGGGTGATGGCTGAGCTGACCGGTCGCGAAGGCGGATATTCTCGCGGCAAGGGTGGCTCGATGCATATGTTCAGCCGCGAGAAGAACTTCTTTGGCGGACATGGTATTGTTGGCGCGCAGGTGCCGATCGGAACCGGGCTGGCGTTCGCCAATAAGTATCAGGGCAAGGACAACATTTCGGTTGCCTATTTCGGTGATGGTGCGGCCAATCAGGGGCAGGTTTATGAGGCGTTCAATATGGCCTCACTCTGGGACCTGCCAGTCGTTTATGTGATCGAGAATAACATGTATGCGATGGGCACAAGCGTTCAGCGGCACGCCTCTGAAACCGAGTTGTTCAAACGCGGTATCTCCTTCGAAATTGAAGGTGAAGAAGTCGACGGCATGGACGTCTATGCGGTCAAGAAGGCTGGTGAAAAAGCGGTCAAGTATGCGCGATCTGGTAAGGGACCGTATATCCTGGAAATGAAGACCTATCGTTATCGCGGCCACTCCATGTCCGACCCGGCAAAGTACCGTAAACGTGAGGAAGTTGACGATATTCGCAGCCATCATGACCCAATTGACGGTTTGAAAGAACAAATCGTCGCGCAGAGCATCGCGAGCGAAGACGACCTGAAGGCGCTCGACAAGGAAATTCGTGCCATTGTGAAGGACTCCGCTGATTTCGCGCTTGAGAGCCCGGAGCCTGATCCGAAAGAGCTCTGGACCGATGTTTTGGTGGAGGCGTAATTATGCAGCTTGCTCAACTGAATATCGGCATCTTGCGCTATCCTGCTGAAGATCCCCGTATGGAGGGATTTACCGGAAGGCTGGAAGCGATCAATGCGCTGGCGGATCGTTCGCCCGGTTTTGTCTGGCGGATGGTCGATGATGGCGACCGTGATGCGGCCATAGACCTGCGCATGCCGGACGATGAGGACATGTTGGCGAATATGTCAGTTTGGGATGGGATCGATAATCTCTACCACTTTGTCTACAAGACGGCGCACGCCAAGCTGATCCGCGACCGCGAGGACTGGTTCGTTCCGATCAAGGACGCGATTACAGTCCTATGGTGGGTCCCTGACAGCCATATCCCTGACCTTTATGAGGCGAATGAAAAGCTGAAACTGTTGCGTTCAGAAGGCCCAACACCGGCGGCTTTCAGCTTCAATCTGCCGTTCAATGAGACTGGCCAGCCGATCACTCCAAGCTTCCCGAAGAAGGACTGCGCATAATGTCCGTTGATATCCTGATGCCCGCGCTCAGCCCCACAATGGAAGAGGGCACACTTGCAAAATGGCTGAAAGGCGAAGGTGATCCGATCAGCGCCGGTGACGTCATCGCCGAGATTGAGACTGATAAGGCGACGATGGAAGTCGAAGCTGTCGACGAAGGCACGCTGGCCAAAATCCTGATCCCGGAAGGGACCGAAGGGGTCAAAGTAAATGCCGTGATCGCTGTTCTCGTTGAGGATGGCGAGGATGCCAGCGCAGCCACTGCGTCTAGTCCTGCCGAAGCGGTGGTGACGCCGGTGGCCGAACCTGAAGTGATCGCTGCCGAAGCGGCCGCCGCGCCAAAAGTTGAAGTGTTGAGTGACCCGGATATCCCGGACGGCACGACCTATACCGATACGGTTCTGCGCGATGCTTTGCGTGACGCCATGGCCGAGGAAATGCGACGCGACGAAACGGTTTTCGTCATGGGTGAAGAAGTTGCTGAGTATCAAGGCGCTTACAAAGTGACCCGCGAATTGCTGCAGGAATTTGGCGAGCGCCGTGTGGTCGACACTCCGATTACTGAGCATGGTTTTGCGGGTCTGGGCGTCGGGGCCGCATTCGGTGGCCTGAAGCCGATTGTCGAGTTCATGACGTTCAACTTCGCCATGCAGGCGATTGACCACATCATCAACTCCGCAGCGAAGACGCTCTATATGTCCGGCGGTCAGATGGGTTGCCCGATTGTGTTTCGCGGGCCGAACGCGGCGGCGAGCCGTGTGGGGGCTCAACACTCTCAGGACTATGCGGCCTGGTATGGACACGTGCCGGGACTGAAAGTCGTTGCGCCTTATGACGCCGCCGATGCGAAAGGCCTTCTGAAGGCCGCGATCCGCGACCCGAACCCGGTGGTCTTCCTTGAGCATGAGCTGCTCTATGGGAACACCTATCCGGTGCCGGACCTGGATGATTTCGTATTGCCGATTGGCAAGGCAGCGGTAAAGCGCATCGGAACAGACGTGACGATTGTTGCCTATTCGCGCTGTGTTGGCTTCGCGCTCGAAGCGGCTGACAAACTTGCCGCTGACGGGATCTCTGCTGAAGTCGTGGATTTACGGTCTATCCGCCCTATCGATTTCGATACCGTTGTTGAGAGTGTCAAGAAGACCAACCGGATCGTCACCGCTGAAGAAGGCTGGCGGCATATGGGCGTCGGCGCTGAGATCGCAGCTGGCGTGACCGAGTTTGCGTTCGACTATCTTGATGCGCCGCCCATGCGCGTGACGCAAAAGGATGTGCCGCTACCCTATGCAGGCAACCTCGAGGCGATGAGCCTGCCGAACACCGATGATATCGTTGCGACGTGTAAGACTGTCTGCGAGGGGATGTAGCCATGCCGATCAATATCACCATGCCGGCCCTGTCCCCGACGATGGAAGAGGGCACGCTTGCCAAGTGGAATGTGAAGCCCGGTGATACGGTTGAGGCGGGAGATGTCATTGCTGAGATAGAGACCGACAAAGCGACGATGGAAGTTGAATCCATTGATGACGGCGTGGTCGCGCAAATCCTCGTCGACGAGGGGACCCAGGGCGTGAAGGTCAATGCGCTGATCGCCGTGCTCGCCGAAGACGGAGAGGATGCCTCGAGCGTTTCGGCTGAGACAGCTTCCGCACCAACTGAAGAGGCAGCTGCTCCAACGGCTGTAGAAGACACCCCGGCTGCGGCGCTTGCGTCCACGCCTGTTGAGCTGCCCTCTGCGGGTAAGGGTGATGACCGGATCAAGGCCTCCCCGCTGGCGCGCCGGATCGCAGCACTCAAGGGCATTGATCTCAAGACGCTTGTTGGCAAAGGCTCCGGCCCGCGTGGACGGATCGTCAAGAAAGACGTTGAGAATGCCCAGCCGGGCACCGATATGGTGCCGAGCAGTTCGCAGGCACCCGCGCCTGCCTCACCAGATGGTCTTATCCTGCCACAGATTCTGGATGATCGGGTCTACGCGCCCGACAGCTACGAATTGGTGCCGCTCGACGGGATGCGCCGAACGGTGGCCAAGCGCCTGACGCAGAGCTTCATGCAGGTGCCGCACTTCCCGCTTTCGGTTGATATCATGCTGGATAAGCTGCTCGCCGCGCGCAAGGGCATAAATGACGCGGCGCCTGAGGGCGTGAAAGTGTCAGTGAATGACTTGCTGATCAAAGCTTCAGCCATGGCGCTGATGGCAGAGCCGGACTGTAATGCGAGCTATAGCGATGTCGGCATTGCCTATCATAAATCGGCGCATGTCTCTGTCGCTGTGGCGATTGATGGTGGACTGATTACGCCGGTCATCTTTGATGCGCAGGCGAAGGGGTTGGCGGAGATTTCTGCCGAGATGAAAGACCTCGCGGCCCGCGCGCGGGAGCGGAGGCTGAAGCCGCAAGAGTATACAGGTGGGACTTTCTCAATTTCCAATCTCGGTATGTTCGGGATCAAGAATTTTGCCTCGATCATTAACCCGCCAGAGGGAATGATCATGTCGGTTGGCGGCGGTGAGAAACGCCCTGTCGTTGGCGCAGATGGCAATCTGACCATCGGTACTGTGATGAGCGTGACGCTAACCTGCGATCACCGTGTGATTGGCGGCGCGGAGGGCGCAAAATGGCTGCAGGCATTCAAACGCTATGTCGAGATGCCAGAAAGCATGCTGCTGTGAGGCAAAGGTTGATTGGCGCAGTGTTTTGCGCAGTGGCTCTGACGAGCTGCGGTGAGCAAGAGACACTCGCAACCGAGGATGTGCTGACTGAGATCGATGCCGTTGTGATTGAGGAGCAAATCATCATCGACCCAGATGATCTGGCTGAAATCGCCAAGGCGATTGCGTACCATCAGGGCCTGATCAACTTCTGCGGCGGAGAGCCTTCGACAAGGAGCGAGATGTTCATGGAGGAGCTAGTGCTATCCAGTTTGCCCACTGAGGCTGTCGAACGCGCGATTGGTGTCTCCATGACGACGCTGGCTGAGTTTGACCAGGCTGAAGCAGAATATGTCTGCACGCCGGAAATGTTTGAACAACTGGGTGGGCTATCGGATGATGCTCTAGTCAAATGGAATGAAGTAAAGGGCGGTGAGTGAGCAGGCGGCAAATCCGGTCTTAAAATCAAAGCGTTGGACGCTGGTTTTATCTTGGGGCGTCGCGCTTGCGCCAGCGGTTTTCTTTGGTGTTTTGACTGGCGCTTGGCTGTTGAGCTCAGATTTTAAGCTTGGAACATGCTGGCTGGATCCAGGCAACGGGACTTGGCTAACACCCAACGAAGGTATGATGATGATAATTCCAATCGTTGGTTTGGGCTGGTTTTTGATTGCGGTGATTGTGCTTGGCGGAATGCAAAGTTCACGTATGATTTCGTCACGAATGAGTGTAGCGAGTTGGTGTGCGGGAGTGATCGCCCTAGCCACTATCTTCAGCATCAATACTATCACTAATGACGGCTACATTGACCGGTTATATACAGATTGCGCGCGAGAGAATTAAGCGAAGGACTTAAGTGAATGACTGACTTTGATCTTATCGTTATCGGCTCCGGCCCGGGCGGCTACGTGGCGGCGATCCGCGGCGCGCAGCTGGGAATGAAAGTCGCGATTGTTGAGCGTGAAAGCCTGGGCGGGATTTGTCTGAACTGGGGCTGTATTCCAACCAAGGCGCTGCTGCGCTCTGCTGAAGTGTTGCACCTTGCCAAAACGGCGAAGAATTACGGCCTGAAAATTGACAAAGCGGACTTTGATCTTGAGGCCGTAGTTAAGCGCTCGCGTGGTGTTGCGGCGCAGCTGTCGGGCGGCATCAAGCACTTGATGAAGAAGAATAAGATCACCGTCTTGATGGGGACGGCAAGGCTGGAAAAGGGGACGCCTGCTCCAAAAGTCATCGTCAAGGACGAGAAGGGCGCTGACACAGCCTATACCGCCAAGCATGTTCTGCTGGCCACCGGAGCGCGCGCCCGTGCGATCCCTCAGGCGGGTCTGGAGCCAGACGGGAAACTGGTCTGGACCTATCGTGAGGCCATGGTGCCGGATGTGACGCCGAAGCGCATGCTTGTGATCGGTTCCGGTGCGATCGGGATCGAGTTTGCAAGCTTCTACAACGAGCTTGGCTCTGACGTGACTGTGGTTGAAGCGGTGGACCGTATCCTGCCCGCTGAAGATGAGGAGATCTCGAAACTCGCCCGCAAGGATTTTGAGAAACAGGGCCTTACGATCCATACTGGCGCGCAGGTTAAGGGGCTCGACAAGACCAAGACAAAGGTCAAAGCGACCATTTCAATCGATGGTAAAGATCAAGTCGAAGAGTTTGACCGCGTGATCCTGGCCATCGGGATTGTCGGGAATGTCGAGAATCTGGGCCTTGAGGAACTCGGTGTAACGGTCGATCGCACGCACGTCGTGGTGGACGGTTTCGGCCGCACCGGCGTGCCGGGACTCTATGCGATTGGCGACCTGACCGGCGGGCCATGGCTGGCGCACAAGGCGAGCCATGAGGGCGTGATCTGTGTTGAGGCCATGAACGGCAAAACCGAAGGCGCGCATCCCTTCGACCCATGGAATGTTCCAGGCTGTACCTACAGCCATCCTCAGGTCGCGAGTGTTGGTTTGACCGAGGCCAAGGCGAAAGAAACCGGCCGTAAGCTGAAAGTCGGCCGGTTCCCGTTCATCGGGAATGGTAAAGCCATTGCGCTCGGCGCTGGTGATGGCTTGGTCAAGACGATCTTTGACGCAGAAACCGGCGAACTGCTTGGCGCACATATGATCGGCGCAGAGGTGACCGAGCTGATCCAGGGCTATGTGATTGCCCGTGAAGGCGAACTGACAGAGCAGGACCTGATGCACACGATCTTCCCGCACCCAACCTTATCCGAAATGATGCATGAAGCGGTGCTGGCCTCCGAGGGACGCGAGTTGCATATGTAGCGTATGCTCAATGCGGAACTGATAGAGACACTTCACAAGCTGGCCACTTTTCTTGCCCCAACAGAAGACCCATGGTGGGTGCTGGGTAGCGCAGCCGTGGCTTTGAAGGGATATGACCCGGGCCATGTCCGTGATGTTGATGTGCTGGTCTCTGTCGAAGATGCGAAAAGATTGATGGCGCGATGGAGTGTTCGCAACCGGATTGATGGCGGAACTGACCTCTATCGCTCCTCCTATTTCCTGCTACCCGACCTTGGCGCTGTGCGCGTGGAAATCATGGCAGGCTATCAGATCAAACAAGGTGGTCATTGGCAGCATGTACGCCCCACCTCGCGCGAGGCGATAGAGCTTGACGTGGCCGAGATATTTGTTCCCTCAGATGTGGAGCTGATTGGGTTCTTTGAACAGCTCGACCGCGATAAGGATAAGCTTAGAATTGCGGCGATGAAGCCGTTTTGAGCAATTGACCCCGATTGCAACGCGCGCCACTCTGATCGCATGAGCGCCATCATAGCGAATTCTAAAACAGAGACCCTGCTTCATGTGCGTGGTGAAATGTTTAAGCCGCTGGCGGAGGGCGCTTTGTGGTGGGCAGAACACGGCGTTCTGATCGTGTCGGACCTTCACCTTGAAAAAGGCTCAAGCTTTGCTGTGCGCGGGCAGATGCTGCCGCCCTATGACACCAGCGCAACGCTGACAATCGTCGAGGCCTTGATGGCTGAACTGGCGCCGCGCATGGTCATTTCACTTGGCGACAGCTTCCATGATGGCAAGGCCGAGACCCGCATGAGCGATGCTTGCACCGCGCGCGTCCGGGCGCTGACAGCCTCAACTGACTGGGTTTGGGTGGAAGGGAACCATGACCCTGACCCGCCCGCCCATCTGGGGGGGCGAGCTGCAAAAGTGCTTCAGATGGGCGAGCTTGTCTTTAGGCACGAGCCGACTGGAGAGACGGGGGAGATTGCAGGTCACTTACACCCTTGCGCACGCGTTGCAGGCAAGCATCGCGCATTGCGCCGCCGGTGTTTCGTAACCGATGGCTGCAGTTTGGTGATGCCGGCACTCGGCGCCTTTACGGGTGGTTTGAACGTGCTCGATGAGGCTTTTGATAGCGTCTTTTCTGGCAGTGAGCGAATGGTCTTTGCGATGGGCAAAGAGGACGTTTTCCCCGTGCGCAGGCAACGCCTTCGCGAAGATGGTGCTGGGCGTGATACAGGCCGCTGGCGGATAAAGTCAGGTGGGTAGAGTTAGGTGTAAACAGGCGTTAGCCGCGCCGTAAGAAGGGGTTCAGTTGACCATGGAGAACATCGACTACGCAGCTTTGTGGGAGCAGTTTGGTCCCAGCATTATCGGCTTTGCCATGCGCGTCATCGGCGCGCTTATTGTTATTATTGTTGGGCTTCGTGTGGCTGGTATATTGGGACGTATCGTCCGTAATATCGCGAACGAGCGCGAGGATATTGACGATACAATCGGCAACTTCTTTGGCTCGATGGTGCGGTGGGCGGTTACCGCAGCGGTATTCATTGCCGCGTTGCAGGTGTTCGGCGTTCAGGCCACCAGCTTTGTCGCAGTGCTGGGCGCGCTGACCCTCGCGATTGGCCTGTCTCTGCAAGGGGCATTGGGTAATATCGCATCGGGCGTCATGATCATGATCTTCCGCCCCTACAAGCTTGGTGACTATGTCGAACTGGCCGGGGTTGCCGGGTCTGTCAAAGACATCAACTTGTTCCAGACTGTACTTGCCACGGTCGACAATGTTCAGATCATGGTCCCGAACAGTCAGTCAATCGATGGGGTTATCAAGAACTACAGTGGGTATACGACCCGCCGGGTCGATCTGACATTCGGCATCGATTATGATGATGACATGGATAAGGCGGTTGGGATCATTCAGTCGCTCATCAACGCAGATGATCGCCCACTGTCTGATCCAGAGCCATTTGTTCGTGTCGTAAATCTGAATGACAGTTCCGTCGATATCCAGTCGCGGGTCTGGGTGAAGTCCGAGGACTATTGGGGTTTCCGGTTCGACCTGTTGAAATCTGTGAAAGAGGCCTTCGATAAGCAAGGTGTCACCATCCCGTATCCGCATCAGGTTGAGATCGTGAAACAGGCGAGCTGATCATGTCGGATGCGCCTTTGGAGCCCGTGCCCGAAGCGGCCGCTGGAAAACCTCCCAAGGCGCGGCGACATATCCTGGTGCGCCTGTTTGGGATTAAGCTCTGGGGTTGGATAAAGCTGATCCTGTTATGCATTCTGGTCGGGTTTCTGGTGATGGCGTCGGAGTTTGATCCCGCAAGTCCAAATGTTGATGTCACCTCTGCGCTGGCGAATCTTTTGACGACAGCCGGCGCGGCTCTACGATGGGCCGTTGTCAATTTCTGGAAGCCTGCACTCGCTGGTGCCGGGATTGTTCTGCCAATCTGGTTTTTGTGGCGTTTGCTCACGCTTCCGTTTCGAAAATGACTCGACAAAGCCGAGGATTTGTTCTTTTTATGTTCTAAGCATGAGGAGGCTTGAATGATTGGTTATGTAACGCTTGGAACAAGCGATCTGGCGCGTGCTGCGAAATTCTATGATGCGATTTGCGGCGAACTGGGCGTTGGCCGCATGATGGAATTTGAGACCTTTATTGCCTGGGGTGCACCGGATGGCGGTGCTGGTATTGGGCTGACAGTGCCATTTGATGGCCAGCCGGCAAGTATTGGCAACGGCGTCATGGTCGCTTTGCAGGCAAAGGACAAAGCGCAGGTGCAAAAGATCTATGATATCGCCTTGGCACACGGTGGCGCAGACGAGGGGGCACCCGGGCCACGCGGCGATGACGGCTTCTATGCCGGTTATTTTCGCGATCCGGATGGCAACAAGCTGAACGCCTTCATTATGGGCTGACGCTCGGAGATCACTTTTCTTGTCGCGGCCGTGGTCTAATTCCTCCCATACAGAACAAACCCGGAGGAATAGACATGGATATCAGCAAACTCATGTTCAGGGATGGCCTGATGCAAGGGGAACGGATCCTGGTCACAGGCGGCGGAACTGGCCTTGGCAAGGAAATGGCTGAGGGCTTTCTGAAGCTTGGCGCAGAGGTGCACATCTGTGGTCGCCGCGGCGGTGTGTGTGAGGAAACTGCCGAAGCGCTCATGTCGGCGCATGGCGGCAAGGTTGTGCCTCACGCCTGCGATATTCGCGTGGCTGAAGCGATCAGCGATATGAATGACAAGATCTGGTCTCAGCACGGCGCGCTGACCGGTTTGATCAATAATGCGGCGGGGAACTTCATCTCCCGCACGGAAGACCTGTCCATTCGTGGATTTGATGCGATTGCGAATATTGTCTTTCGTGGAACATTCTACATGACGCAAGATATCGGCAAGCGTTGGATCGATGCCCAGCAGAAAGGCAGCGTCACGTCTATTCTGACCACCTGGATCTGGAATGGCGGGCCGTTTGTTGTGCCGTCTGCTATGTCAAAGGCCGCCGTGAATACGATGACACAGTCGCTCGCGACAGAGTGGGGCCGGTATGGGCTTCGCTTCAATGCGATTGCGCCGGGGCCGTTCCCGACTGAGGGGATGACCAAGCGCCTGGCGCCTGACGCAGAGCGGACTGAAGATATGGCACGTGACCGGTCCAACCCAATGGGCCGGATTGGTGAGATGCACGAACTGGTCAATCTCGCAACGTTCCTGATGGCGCCGGGGGCGGAGTATGTGAACGGACAGACGATTGCGATTGACGGGGCCATGTACAACGCGACCGGTGGCAACTTCTATCAGCTCAGTGCCTGGGGCGATGAGGAATGGCAGGCGGCGCGTACCGCGATTGAGGCGACCAATGCCAAGGACCGGGCGAAACGAACAGTTTGATCGATCTGTTTAGCGCTCTGTTAGGTGTTTTGTGTCGATACAGAACACAAGATAAAGTGATGGCAGAGATCAATGGCAGCCCAGCGCAAATCAAAGACTTCGATTGAAGTCGAAGGCAAACCGGCAAAGCGCAAAACGCCGCGCTCAGAAGCTGCGATTAGCGCGATTGACGAGACTGTCATCGCGAAGCCCGTTCCATCGCCCGCGAGGCAGTTGCAGGCGCGGATTCGCGGCCATTACAATCCTATGGTTCGTGAATTCTCTTCACGTTTTGTCACGGTCGCCCTGACCGTTGCGTGTCTTGGCACCTGGGTTGCAGGATCCGGGCTTTATGCGACTCTTTAACGTTTGTTTTTTCCTGACGGTTCGATAAACGCTTGAGAGAAAGACGCAGGTTGAACTGAGGGGCCATTCAATATGTCAATTCGCAAGGCTGTCTTGCCAGTCGCGGGGTTTGGGTCCCGTGTTCTACCAATGACCAAGTCCATCCCAAAGGAATTGCTGCCGGTCGTTGATCGTCCCGCTCTGCAATATGTGGTCGATGAAGCGCTGCAAGCCGGGATCGAGCATATCGTTTTCATTACGGGCCGGAACAAAGGCGCGATCGAAGACTATTTCGATATGGCGTATGAGCTGGAAACCAGCCTGGCCAAGAAATCGAGCAAGGCAGACATTCTGAAGCAGGTTCAGGCGACGCGGCTGCCAGCAGGCTCGTCGAGTTTTGTCCGCCAGCAAGAACCACTTGGGCTTGGGCATGCGATCTGGTGCGCGAAAGACATTATTGGAAATGAGCCGTTTGCTGTCCTGTTGCCAGATGTGATCGTAAAAGCGCAGAAGTCCTGCCTCGCTCAAATGGTTGAGGCTTATGACAAGGTTGGCGGGAACATTATTGCTGTCGATCCTGTGCCGGAAGAGCGTGTATCATCCTATGGTGTGATCACGCCGGTTCAGCGTGATGGCCGTTTGATCGAGATGTCTGGAATGGTCGAAAAACCACCCCGCGATCAGGCGCCGTCAAATCTGGCGATTACAGGCCGATACATCCTGCAGGGCGATATTTTCGATCTCCTCGAAAACCAGGAAACCGGTGCAGGTGGCGAGATTCAGCTAACGGACTCCATGGCGCGACTTATGGAAATGCAGAAATTCTATGCGTACGAGTTTGAGGGCGCGCCGTATGATTGCGGATCGAAAGCAGGCTATTTCAATGCCGTCGTTGCGCATGCGATCGACCACCCTGAAATTGCGGATCAGGCCAAAGAGATCGTCCGCGCAGCGCAAGTCTGATCACAGTTCAGGCCGCTTTCTTGGCTTTCCTTCCTGTGCGGCGCACCCTATGTGGGAACGCACAGGAGAATGAATGCAGTTTCTGATTACAGGTGTTGCCGGTTTTATCGGGTCGCAGGTTTCTGCTGCCTTGCTGGACAGCGGGCACCGTGTTTTCGGTATCGACAATCTCAACGATTATTATTCAGTTGACCTGAAACGAGCCCGATTAAAAGCGCTTCAGGATCGTCCGGATTTTGAGTTTCGCCAGCTCGATCTTGCCGATCACGAAGCCATTCTTGCGCTACCAGAGCGCGACGAGATTGACCGGGTGATCCATCTTGGGGCGCAGGCGGGTGTTCGATACTCGCTTGAGAACCCGTTCGCCTATGCCGCGTCAAACCTGACGGGTCACCTCTCAGTGCTGGAGTTTTGCCGTCATGCGGCGAAGAAACCGATGCTGGCCTACGCGTCTTCAAGTTCGGTCTATGGTGAGACGGCGCTTCCGCCCTTCCATGAAGAGGCACCGGTAAATGACCCGGTCTCCCTCTATGCCGCGACCAAGCGCGCTGATGAGTTGATGAGCCAAACCTATGCAAAGCTCTATGGGATCGGGCAGATCGGCATGCGGTTCTTTACGGTTTATGGACCGTGGGGCCGACCGGATATGGCCTATTGGTCATTTACCGAGAAGATCCTGAGTGGGGAGAAAATCCGCGTCTTCAATCAGGGGCGGATGAAGCGCGATTTTACTTTCATTGATGATGCCGTTGCCGGAGTCGTTGCAATTGCGACCCGTCGGGCTGACTTTGCCAATTTGCTGAGGCCGCACCGGATCTATAATGTAGGTCATAATCAGCCGATCGCTTTGCTTGATTTTATCAAGACGATTGAAAGAGCGACGGGCAAGGTGGCTAATATGGTTATGGAAGCGATGCAGCCGGGTGATGTAACCGAGACATGCGCGGATATCAGCCGCATGCAGGCGGACTATGGATACAATCCAAAGGTGACTTTGGAAGATGGAATCGGCCAGTTTGTCGATTGGTACAGAAGTCACCGCGCAGAGATTCTGAGTATGGCCGAAACTGTCTGATTGCGACTGGGTTGACCGCGCAGTTCCCCCTCAATAGGGCATGGCCATCATGATGAGCCTGCCCGAATTCTCCGATGTCATTGCTGCGGCTAAGCGTCTTGCACCGCATGTGCGTAAGACGCCTGTATTCAGATCCGGCGAGCTGAGCGCGCTGGCGGGGGCTGACTTGTTCTTCAAGGCAGAAAACCTCCAGGAAACAGGAAGTTTCAAACTGCGCGGCGCAACCAATCGCTTGCTGCAGATTGATGAGGGTGATCGCCCTGCAGGTGTTGTTGCATTCTCCTCTGGTAATCATGCGCAAGGGGTTGCCCGGGCGGCACGGCGTCTGGGAATGTCTGCCACGATCGTGATGCCGGCGGATGCCCCTGAGATCAAAATTGCAGGTGTGCGCGCGGACCAGGCTGAATTGGTCCTTTATGATCGCGAGACCGAAAACCGCGAAGAGATTGCAGCACAGATCGCCGCCAAAACAGGGGCGATTGTCGTTCCGAGTTTCGACGATCCATACATTATTGCCGGGCAGGGCACATGCGGGATTGAGTATGCTGAGCAAATGCAGGCGCTTGGTGGCCCGCTTGATCACTTGATCTGCTGCACAGGGGGTGGCGGACTGATCGGCGGTATCGCACTGGCCATGAGTGGGTTGAGCGCGAAGACGAGGATCTGGGCTGCCGAACCGGCGGGTCACGACGACTGGTCGCGGTCTTTGGATGCCGGTGAGATACAAAGCAATGCGCCGGGTACGCGGTCGATCTGTGATGCGATCCTCACCCCAAAACCGGGCGACTTGACGTGGGCGGTGGGCAAGTCACGGCTGTCTGGTGGCCTTGTGGTCGAAGACGATCAGGTCCGCAGCGCTGTACGTGCTGCGTTTCGTCACCTGAAGCTTGTGGTTGAGCCGGGAGGGGCTGCGGCGCTGGCTGCGGCTCTGTATGCACTGCCGGAAGAAGCACGTGGCAAACGGGTTGGGATCGTACTCACCGGCGGAAATGTGGACCCGTCTGTGTTTGCCGAGATTATCGCAAGCGAGGCCTAGCTCTCTTTCATGATCCGCGCTTTTTGCCGCTGCCAGTCACGTTTCTGTTGGGTCTCGCGCTTATCATGGGTCTTCTTACCCGTCGCGATACCAATCAACAGTTTCGCAAGTCCGCGTTCATTGAAATAGAGTTTCAGCGGGACAATTGTCCGCCCGGCACGCTCTATTGATTGTGCCAGCTTTGTACGCTCGCGTTTTGAAACCAGCAGTTTGCGCTTGCGTCTTGGCTCATGATTGAAGCGATTAGCGCCTTCATAGGTCGGGATATCGGCATTGATCAGCCAAAGCTCACCTTCCTCAACGCTGGCATAAGATTCTGCGATATTCGCCTTGCCATTTCGCAGAGATTTTACCTCTGACCCCACCAGCATGATGCCAGCCTCCAGCGTGTCCTCGATTGCATAGTCGAAGCGCGAGCGCCGATTCTCGGCCACCAGACCATCTGAGCGGCCTTTGGTTTGGGACTTCTTTGCCATAAGCTAACTCAGACCTGCGATATCCATTGCAGCGTCTATTTTGGCACGGGCGTCCGAATTCGGTGCCACGATTGGTAGGCGAACGTCTTCCTCACACAGCCCCTGTTTCGCGAGGATATACTTTGCCGGGCCGGGGGATGGACTTACAAACATCGCGTGATGCAAGGCGATCAGGCGCGCCTCAATCGCCTGCGCGGTTTCCAGATCACCGTCATCAAAGGCCTGCTGCATCGCGGCGCAGAAGTCTGGCGCGACATTCGCGGTGACCGAGATGCAGCCTGCACCGCCCATCCCGCGATGCGCGAGCGCAGAGGGGTCATTGCCTGAAAGCTGAACGAACTGCTGATCATGCGTGAACGCCGTATGTTGTGAGACACGGCCAAGATCGTCACTCGCATCCTTGATGCCGACGATGTTTGGCAGCGCTGCAAGCCGACCTACCGTTTCAGGTAACAGGTCACAGGCTGTTCGGCTCGGCACATTGTAGAGAATGACAGGCATCGCCACAGCGTCATTGATCGCACGAAAATGGGCTTCGAGGCCTGCTTGATCAGGCTTGTTGTAGTATGGACAAATGACCAGCGCGGCATCTGCGCCAACCGATTTTGCGTGCTCAACCAGTTCGATCGCTTCGCGTGTGGAGTTGGAACCGGCGCCCGCGATCACGGGAACTTGGCCTTTGGCGACTTCAATGCAGAGCTCGACCACTTCGCGATGCTCTGCATGAGAAAGCGTAGCGGATTCCCCGGTTGTGCCGCAAGGTACAAGGGCGCTGGAGCCGCCTTCGATCTGGCGCTCAATGAGGTCAGCAAAGGCTTTTCGATCAATGGCCCCGTTCTTGAATGGGGTAATCAGAGCCGGGATGGAACCATAAAACATCTTAAAGAAACACACTTTGGGTTGAACGAAACGCCGAAACGCCAGACTTTGGTCATATACGAGCTTTATATGTTAAGGATACCCTTTCGAGACGGAAACACTCAGGTCACATGCACGTAATACGCTCGACATTTTTTGCCTTGATTGCCCTTGTCCCACTGATGGTGCCGGCGGCCTATGCTGCACCTACGCCGAGTGCGCCGAGCTTGAAACCGGCTTTGGTGGCTGCGTCTGATGTTGTGTCGACCCGAGAAGCCTCGCTGCTTCGGCGCGCACTGCAGGCTGTTGATCGCGGTGATTGGGCAACGGTCCGCAATATTCAAAAGGATGTCCGTGATCCGACCGCTCAAAACATTCTGACCTGGTATCGTGCCCGCCGCGACCTGCGTATCTCATTCGACGAATTGAATCAGGCGCTTGAGGACCTGCAGGATTGGCCACAAATCGGCGAAATTCGGAACCGCGCTGAGGAAGTGCTTTCAATATCAGCCTTGTCCTCAGCGGAGAGGATTGCCTGGTTTGAAAGCCATGATGGGGCACGCAGCGGTGCTGGACACTTCACCTATGCGCGCGCACTCGACAATGTGGGGCGTAGCGAGGATGCCTTGAACGAAATCCGCAAGGCTTGGCATGGCCGGACGCTGACGCGCGATCTCAGCCAGCAGGTCATGGCACGTTACGGGGACCGGCTGACCCGCGATGACCATCACAAGCGCGCTGACTTCCTGCTCTGGACCCGTCAGACAAGCGCCGCCAATCGGTTGGCCCCTCTTTTATCATCAGAATGGCGCGCGCTCACTGAAGCGCGCAACTTGTTGATTCGGCGCGGACGCGGTGTCGATGGCGCGATTGATCGTGTGCCGACCGCGTTGAAAGAGCATCCTGGCTTACTGTTTGACCGGGCTCAATGGCGTCGTAAGTCCGGGATCAGGTCCACGGTGGCACCGCTGTTGCGGCAGATTGATGGAAGTGATGTCCCGTTTGCCGGGCGTGAAAGACTTTGGGGCGAGCGCAGTCTGGCCGCGCGGGTTGCTTTGAAAGAGGGGGACTGGGCGCTGGCTTATGACCTGTCTGCGCCGCACGGGATGAGCAAAGGCGCTGACTTTGCTGAGGCTGAATGGACAGCGGGCTGGATCGCTCTGCGCCATCGCGGGGATGCGGAGCGCGCGCTCAAGCACTTCAAGACGCTTGAAGCCGGTGTCAGTTCACCGATCAGCCTGTCCCGCGCGCGATACTGGGTGGGCCGAGCGCATGAAGCGCTGAATGCAACCGATCTCTCCAAAGCCGCGTATCGCAGGGCCGCTGAGTTTCCGTTCACCTATTATGGACAGCTTGCCGCCGAAAAAGTATCGGCGCGAGAAATCTCGCTGATCGCAGATCATACGATCAGCGATCTCGATCGCGAGCTTTTCAACCAAAACACGCTGGTGCGCGCTATGCGTCTGTTCGCGGAGAATGGCTGGGATGCGGCATTCCGAAAGTTTGCCTATCACCTTGATGACCAGCTGACGGAGCCGGTGCAATTTGATCTGCTCGCTGAACTTGGGCGGGAATATCATTATTCTGACATTGGCGTTCGCGGCGCAAAAGCGGGTATGGCGAAAGGTGTAGTCGCGCCAGACGCAGCCTATCCGCTGGTTGAATACCCCTTGCTGCGCGAGCCGCAGGTGGAGCGCTCACTCATGCTTGCGCTCTCACGGCAGGAGAGCGAGATGAACCCAGCCGCTATCAGCCATGCCAATGCGCGTGGCCTGATGCAGTTCGTGCCGACAACGGCGCGCTATGAGGCACGCAAGCAGGGCTTGCCCTTCCGCACAAGCTGGTTGACCGATGATCCGGGCTACAACATGACCCTTGGCGGGGCGCATCTCGACACGCTCTTGGGGCAGTTCAATGGCAGCTATATCATGACGGCTGCGGCGTATAATGCCGGCGCGTCACGGCCAAGGCGCTGGATCGATGAATATGGCGACCCCCGCAAAGGTGAAGTTGATCCGGTCGACTGGGTCGAGTTCATCCCCTTCAGCGAAACCCGAAACTATGTTCAGCGCGTTCTGGAAAACACGCAGGTTTATCGCCACCGCTTGAGCGGTGAACCGGAAGACATCCAGCTCTCAGACGATTTGCAACGCGGACGGTTTGGCAACCGTTAGGCTTCAGCCTTCTTTTTCCGCTTTGCTGGCGATTTCTTTTTCGGTTTGGGTTTTGGGGTGGCAGCTTCGCCCGTGCGTTCGGCCTGACGTTTGAAGGTCTCGGCCAGGAACTTTCCGGTCCAGCTGTCTTCGATCTTGGCGACGTCCTCTGGCGTTCCGATAGCAACGACTTTGCCCCCGCCGTCACCGCCCTCTGGTCCAAGATCGATCACGTGATCTGCTGTCTTGATGACATCCAGATTGTGCTCAATCACCAGAACCGTATTGCCCGCATCGACCAGTTCGTGCAGGACTTCCAACAGCTTGCGAACATCATCAAAATGCAAGCCAGTCGTCGGCTCATCCAGAATGTAGAGCGTCCGGCCTGTTGCGCGTTTTGACAGCTCCTTGGAGAGCTTGACTCGTTGTGCTTCACCCCCGGAGAGCGTCGTCGCAGATTGGCCAACCTTGATATAGGTCAGGCCAACCCGTGCGAGCGTATCCATCTTGGACTTAATCGATGGGACCGCCGCAAAAAATTTCTGCGCTTCTTCGACGGTCATGTCGAGCACGTCAGCGATGGATTTGCCTTTGTACAAGACCTCCAGTGTCTCGCGGTTATAGCGTTTCCCGCCGCACGTTTCGCAGGTCACATAGACATCCGGCAGGAAGTGCATCTCAATCTTGATGACACCGTCACCCTGACAGGCTTCGCAGCGACCGCCCTTTACATTGAAAGAGAACCGGCCCGGCTTGTAACCACGTGTCTTGCTTTCTGGGAGGCCAGCAAACCAGTCGCGGATCGGGCCGAACGCGCCGGTATAGGTCGCGGGGTTCGACCGCGGTGTGCGGCCGATTGGGCTCTGGTCAATATCGATCACCTTGTCGAGGTGGTGGAGGCCTTCAAGACCCTCATATGGCGCTGGGGCCTTGCTGGCTTTGTTCAGTTTGCGGGCCAGTGCCTTGTAGAGGGTTTCGATGATTAGGGTGGATTTACCGCCTCCGGACACGCCTGTGATGGCTGTGAACGTGCCGAGGGGTATGCTCGCGGTGACGTTCTGCAGATTGTTCCCGGTCGCGCCCTTGATTGTCAGCTGCTTTGTCTTTTTCTTCGGGCGCCGCTTGGCCGGAATCGCAATTTCCTCCCGCCCTGACAAATAGTCTCCAGTGAGGGATTTGGGATCGGCGATTACGTCAGCAGCGGTCCCCTGGCTGACCACTGTGCCGCCATGTACACCTGCGCGTGGTCCCATATCGATGACGTGATCTGCGGTCAGGATAGCATCTTCATCATGCTCCACAACGATGACGGAATTACCGAGGTCGCGTAGACGTTTCAGCGTTTCGAGCAGGCGTTCATTATCGCGCTGATGCAGTCCAATTGAAGGTTCATCCAGAACATAAAGAACACCAGTCAGGCCCGACCCAATCTGGCTGGCGAGGCGAATGCGCTGACTTTCTCCACCCGAGAGCGTGCCGGAGGCGCGTGACATGGAGAGATAGTCGAGACCAACTGAATTTAGGAAAATCAGACGATCATTGATTTCTTTCAGAATGCGGCTGGCGATTTCCTTCGACTGTTCAGAGAGCGACTCATTGACCTTTCCGAACCAGTCGCTGGCTTCCTTGATTGAGAAACTCGACGCATCTGAAATGTCGAGCCCGGCGACGCGCACCGCCAGAGCTTCAGGTCGCAAGCGCTTGCCGAGGCAAGTCGGGCAAGCCGCTGCAGACTGGTATTTTGCGATCTCATCGCGCACCCACTGACTGTCGGTTTCAAGTGAGCGTCTTTGCAGGTTTGGGATGACGCCTTCATAGGTCTTGGTCACTTCATAGCGGCGCAGACCATCATCATAGACAAAGGCAATTTCCTCGTCGCCTGTACCGTGCAGGATAATCTGCTGAATTTTCTCGGGCAGTTTATTCCAGGGCGTCTTCAGCTCGAACTCATAATGGCTCGCGAGGGCCTGCAGGGTTTGTGTCTGATACGGCGAAGTTGATTTCGCCCAGGGCGCGATCGCCCCATTCATCAGGGTCAGGTCTTTATCCGGGACGATCAGACCGGGATCGATTTTCAGCTGTTGACCCAATCCATCGCAAGTTGGGCAGGCCCCAAACGGATTGTTGAACGAGAACAGGCGCGGCTCGATTTCAGGGATCGTGAAGCCGGAAACGGGGCACGCGAAGTTGGCGCTATGGGTAATGCGTTTGGGTTCGGTCTCACCTTCAGCGATATCGGCATATTCTGCGATGGCGATGCCATTGGCGAGCGGAAGCGCAGTTTCGAAGCTTTCAGCCAGACGCTGTTGCATGCCTTCACGCACAACGATCCGGTCTACGACAACGTCAATGTCATGCTTGTACTTCTTGTCGAGTGTAGGCGGCGTCTCCAGATCGTAGAATTCGCCATCAACTTTGACGCGCTGGAAGCCGTTTTTCAGCAGTTCTGCAAACTCCTTACGGTATTCGCCTTTGCGGCCCCGGATCATCGGTGCGAGCAGGTAGAGCCGGGTGCCCTCTGGTAGGGCCATGGTGCGATCGACCATCTGGCTGATCGTCTGGCTTTCAATTGGCAGCCCGGTTGCAGGCGAGTAGGGAATTCCAACGCGTGCCCAGAGCAGGCGCATATAGTCGTAAATCTCGGTGACGGTGCCGACCGTTGAGCGAGGGTTCCGGCTGGTCGTTTTCTGCTCAATCGAAATAGCGGGCGAGAGCCCCTCAATGCTCTCAACATCCGGTTTCTGCATCAGCTCCAGAAACTGACGCGCATAAGCACTCAGGCTTTCGACATAGCGACGCTGACCTTCCGCGTAGATCGTATCGAAAGCCAGGGAAGATTTGCCGGAGCCGGAAAGGCCCGTGACCACGACAAACTGATTGCGCGGAATATCCACGTCCACACTTTTTAGATTGTGCTCTTTGGCACCGCGGACGCGAATATACGGAGATTCTAGAGAAGCCATCGGTGGTATCTTTGTCTTGCGAGGGGTTTGGTCAACCGCGTGGTTACCCGAGTCCGCAGAAGAATCAAGAACAAAAAAAGAACAAAAACTTGACGCGGCTATCCTTTGTGGATACCTAGGGTCCCCGTCGCGACAGCCCTCAGCATAGGCTGTAAGCGGGAGTTTGGAATCGGAAGCGAAAGATCGGAGAAACGTTATGGCTGGTTCAGTGAACAAAGTGATCCTTGTTGGAAATGTCGGGCAAGACCCGGAAGTGCGCCAGTTTCAGAACGGAGGACAAGTTTGTTCCTTTTCGCTGGCAACGTCTGAGAACTGGAAAGACAAGAATACCGGTGAACGCCGCGAGAAAACCGAATGGCACCGTATCTCGATCTTTAATGAGGGTCTGGTTCGCGTCGTTCAGAACTACGTGAAGAAGGGTTCAAAGCTCTACATTGAAGGCCAGCTGGAAACCCGCAAATGGCAAGACCAGAACGGTGTCGACAAATATACGACAGAAGTCGTCCTGCGCGGCTATGGCGGCAATTTGACCATGTTGGACGGGCGTAATGACAATGCTGGCGCAGGCGGCGGTCGGAGCTATGGTCAGGACGCTGTCGCCTATGGCAATCAGGGTGGCGGCGGTGCGCGCCAGATGGATGGCCCAGCTCAGGACTTCAGTCAGGACTTCGACGACGAAATTCCCTTTTGATGATGGGCGAGGGCCCTGCGTCAAAGGCCTGATGATCTAGGGCTGGAACACTTCAACCACATCTGAGGTCTGATTGCCTCCCGCTTGCAGCGCGCCGCCAATCACATAGATCGCATCTTCAACCGCAACCGCGCCAAGCCCGTGCCTTGGGTTTGGCATGTCCGGAATACTGGTCCACGCATCGGCGTCTGGATCATAGACCCAGGCTTCTGGATAAACCCCGCCGCCATTGTCGAAGAATTCTCCGCCAAAGGCGTAAAGTTTACCGGCTATCGCTGCTGCAGCAAGACCTGCCTGTCCTTGTGGCATTGGCGCAGCAGTGCGCCAGCGGTCTTCGCTGGGATCGTAGACTTCATGGGCAGGCGTGTTGCCTCCGCTTACAGTCCGACCGCCGACAACGTGCCATTGGCCATCAATAACCGCGCTTGCGGCGCTGTTGCGGGCGGTTGGGAGCGGCGTTGCCGTGTCCCAGTTGTCATTAGGCGCAATCTGAACGAAGTGGTCGCTCGTGTCGGTGTGATCCTGCCAGTTTCGATTGCTCGTGCCTTTCGGGACGCGTCCACCACAGACATGTAGATTCGCGCCGAGAACGCTCGTTACACTTTCGCCGTTAGGCTGCGGTAATGGGCGTCCTACAGCCCATAAGCCATCAATGAGTGCGAGATTATGATTTCGCATAATCCAGCCTGCGTCGCCCTCACGCGCGAAGCCGCCGATAAGTTTGAGGCGTCCTGCGTGACTGATCAGTTGTGGATGATGGAGTTCTTCAACAAGGGGCGTTTCCTCCCGCCACTCCGGTTCTCCCGGCGCCCAGGATACATGTCGGCTCGTTGCCCCCGCGATCTGCCCATCTTGGGCATAGAGCCCCCCGGCGAGATGGATACGGCCATTGTGTCGGCAGGGATAAATCTCCTGTATGGCATAGGGAAGAGCAACGCCGAATTGCCATGCAGAAGACCCAGCGTGAGTGGTTTCAGTCGGCGGATTCGAAGAGCTGTCGGGTGCGGTGCAGCCTGCGATGCCAAAACCCATCAGAAGACCAACCGTCTGACGTCTGCTAAAGGCTTTAAATTCAGTCACTTACGGGCTCCATCAGGTTGCGGTATTTCGGATCATAGAGCGTGTGATGAACATTTGTAACCACTCGCCCATCCTGCTAGTCTTTTAACCAATAAAGACGGGCGATTCGATGCCCTAAAAGAACCAGAGAGGCAAAGCCCCTTGAGTGACGAAACAACACCGCCTGACGATCCGGAAATGCCGGAAGGTGGGCCATCAGAAGATGGTGTCGATCCGGTCAATATCGAAAGCGAACTGAAGCGCTCCTATCTCGATTATGCGATGAGCGTGATTGTGAGTCGCGCGCTGCCGGACGTTCGTGATGGCTTGAAGCCGGTGCACAGGCGAATCCTTTACGCGATGCAGGTGAATGGCAACACGCCGGATAAGCCGTACAAGAAGTCAGCAAACATTGTCGGTGCGGTAATGGGTAATTTCCACCCGCACGGTGATAGCGCGATTTATGATGCGCTGGTGAGGATGGCGCAGCCTTTCTCCATGGGGCTGACACTGGTCGATGGTCAGGGAAATTTCGGCTCTATCGACAATGATCCGCCTGCTGCGATGCGCTATACCGAATCGCGTATGACCAAGGCGGCGACCTATCTGCTCGCCGATATCGACAAGGATACCGTCGACTTTCAAGACACCTATGATGGCTCTCAGCAAGAGCCGATGGTTCTGCCAGCGCAATATCCCAATCTTCTGGTCAATGGTGCGGGCGGAATTGCCGTGGGCATGGCGACGAATATTCCGCCGCACAATCTGGGTGAGGTGATCGACGCGACTGTTGCGATGATTGACGACCCGGCGATCGATGATGAAGCGCTGCTTGAAATTGTGCCTGGGCCGGACTTTCCAACCGGTGGCTTGATCTTGGGGCATGCGGGCTCCCGCAAGGCCCTGCTTGAGGGGCGCGGCTCGGTTCTGATGCAGGCGCGGTCTGAGTTTGAAGAGATGCGCAATGGGCGTCAGGCCATCATTGTGACTGAGATTCCGTATCAGGTGAACAAGGCCTCTCTGGTCGAGAAGATCGCTCAGATGGTTCGTGAAAAGCGGATTGAAGGCATTGCCGACCTCCGCGACGAATCCGATCGTCATGGCATCCGGGTCGTGATCGAGATCAAGAAAGATGCGAGCGCGGACGTCGTTCTGAACCAGCTGCACCGATACTCGCAGCTTCGTACCAGCTTCCCAGCCAATATTCTGGCGCTGAATGGCGGACGCCCGGAACAGCTGAACCTTCGGCAAATCCTGCAAGCCTTTATCCAGTTCCGCGAAGAGGTTGTTGCGCGTCGTACCAAGTTCGAATTGAACAAGGCCCGTGACCGCGCGCATGTCTTGGTCGGACTTGCGATGGCTGTTGCCAATATTGACGAGATCATCGCGATTATTCGCAATGCGCCCGACCCGAATACGGCCCGTGAGCGGCTGTTGGCCAAAGCTTGGCCGATTATGGATATGGGGCCCTTGCTGGAGCTTGTCGCTGACCGGCGTACGCGTTGGGAAGGTGAAGACGCGATCTTCCTCTCTGACGAGCAGGCGCGTGCAATTCTCGCCTTGCAACTGTCTCGCCTGACCGGCCTTGGACGCGAGGAGATTGGCGGGGAGGCCAAAGGGCTCGCCGAGAAGATTGCTGATTATCTTGATATCCTGCGCTCACGTCCGCGCATTCTCGATATTATTAGAGGCGAGCTTAGCGAGGTGAAAGAGAAGTTCGCGGTGCCGCGGCGGTCTGAGTTTACATTCGGCGGCGCCGATATGGATGACGAGGATCTGATCGAGCGTGAGGACATGGTGGTAACCGTGACGCATGGCGGTTACGTCAAGCGAACGCCGCTATCGACCTACCGCACGCAGCATCGCGGCGGCAAAGGCCGCTCTGGCGTGTCCATGAAGGACGAAGATTTTGTCACGCGGCTGTTCACGGCCAACACGCATACTGAAATCCTGTTCTTCAGCTCCGAAGGGATGGTCTACAAAGAGAAAGTCTGGCGTTTGCCGATTGGTTCGCCTCAGTCCCGCGGCAAGGCTCTGGTCAATCTCTTCCCGCTGTCAAAAGACGAACGCATTGAGAGCGTGATGCCTTTGCCAGATGACGAAGAGACCCGCGCTGAAATGGATGTTATGTTTGCAACGCGCTCCGGTAATGTTCGCCGGAACAAGCTGTCTGACTTTGTTCGTGTCAACCGCAATGGCAAGATCGCGATGAAGCTCGACGAGGGCGACGGGCTCGTCTCTGTGAAGGTTTGTTCTGCGCAACACGACGTTTTCCTGACGACGGCGCTTGGACAGTGTATTCGCTTCCGCGCCGACGATGTACGGGTGTTTGCTGGCCGAAACTCGACTGGCGTTCGGGGCATCCGCCTCGCTGATGGCGATAGGGTCATAGCCATGGGCATCTTGCGGCATGTTGACGTCACCAGCGCCGAGGCGCGCGCTTACCTCAAGCATGCTTCCGCGATGCGCCGCGCTGCGACCGGTGAGGAAGAAGATGTCACCGATACGATTGATGAGGATGGTGAAGAGGCATCCGAAGAAGCGGCGCTTTCTGCAGAACGGATCGCTGAGCTGGGCGCGGCCGACCAATTCATTCTGACGATTGCTGATGATGGTATGGGTAAGCGGTCTTCGGCTTACGATTACCGGGTAACGGGACGCGGCGGTAAAGGCCTCGTTGCGCACAATATCTGGGGCGGCGACAAGAAAAGCGGGCCGATCAAATCCATCGCCCAATCTTTCACTGTGGATGATGGCGACGAGGTGATGCTGGTGACAGATGCCGGTCAGCTGATCCGAACACCTGTTGATCAGATCCGGGTTGCGGGCCGACCAACGGCGGGGGTTTGGGTTCTAAGAACGAAAGAGGGCGAGCGGGTTGTCTCGGTGGCACGCCTTGTAGATGACGGCGATGACGATACAGAGGGAACTGAATAACTCTGTCGATCAACACGGCACGCTGATATCTGGAGGAAAGCATGAAGCGACTGGGGCTGTATCCGGGGACGTTTGATCCGGTCACTATGGGGCATATGGATATTATCGGCAGGGGCATGAAACTCGTCGATAAGCTGATTATTGGTGTCGCGGTCAGTGAAGCTAAAAAGCCTCTTTTCTCTCTCGATGAGCGCATTGAGCTAATGAAGCAAGAGTGCGCCGATCTTGCTGGCCCCGGCCGCGCCGAGATTGAAGTCAGGCCTTTCGACACATTGTTGATGCATTTCGCTGAAGAATGCGGTGTGCATGTGATTGTTCGCGGGCTGCGTGCGGTCTCGGACTTTGAATACGAGTTTCAGATGACGGCGATGAATGAACAACTGAATCGCGAGATTGAAACCGTGTTCCTGATGGCCGATGTTAAGCACCAGGCGGTTGCATCTCGTCTGGTAAAGGAAATTGCGCGTTTTGGCGGTGACATTACGCCCTTCGTCACACCGAGCGTCAAAGAACGATTGTTGGAGAAATACAAGACATGATCTTGCGAACGCTGCTGACTGGAATGACCGTCATGGGTTTCGTGGCCTGCGCTGGTGCAGACACCGAAGGCGAAGCCGCACCTGAGTTCACTTATGCAGATGTTGAAGCAGCTCCAGATGATTGGCGCGCCGTTGAGCCCGAGAACCTTGTTATTTTTCAAACCTCAAAAGGTGAGATTCTGATTGAGCTGCTTCCGTCAGTGGCTGAGGCGCATGTTGATCAGTTCAAGGCCTATGTTCAGTCTGGATTGTATGACGGAACGGAGTTTCATCGCGTGATCCAGGGTTTCATGGCACAAGGCGGCGATGTTGCCGCAACGCATGGCGACGACAAGATGCTGGAGCCGATGGAGGGGCAATTCACATTTCGCCGGAACCCCTCAGAGATGGTACTCGACACGATCGGTCCGGCAGATTCTGCGACCGGGGGATACTATAAAGGGTTTCCGATCGAGACGCAGTCACAATTCCTGGCTGAAATGTCAAAGGATGGCCTGGTTGAAAGCTGGATCCCCCATTGCCCCGGCATTCTTTCGACCGCGCGCACCGATGACCCAAATTCTGCGAATGCGCAGTTCTTCCTGATCTCCGAGGAAGGGCAACATCTGGATAAGCAGTATACAGCCAAAGGCCGGGTGCTGATTGGGCTGGATGTCGTTCTGAAAATCAAGCTTGGGCCACGCCCGAACGGTTTCCCGATTCCAAACCCGGATGTTTTGACATCTGCGAAGCTCGTATCTGATCTACCGGAAGAGGATCGCCCAGAGGTGTTTGTGCAGAAAACCAGCGTTCAAGCCTGGAGTGACCGCCTCGCGGCTGCCGACCAGCTGAACAATGAAGTCTGCGATTTGCCGCCGGTTGCAGCGATTGTGAAATAGGGGCGTATCCTGACAGATCTGTCGATTTTTGACTTCGATCTTCCAGAAGACCGGATTGCCCTTCGGCCTGTCGAACCTCAAGATGCCGCGCGTTTGTTAATAGTGCATGGCGATGGGCGGCTAGAGGATGCGTCTGTTCGCGACCTGCCTGACTTTCTGACCCCGGGCGACATGATGGTGTTCAATGACACCCGTGTCTTGCCGGCTGCTCTGAAGGGCATTCGACCGGCAAGAGACTCGCTTGGGCAGGACATTCAGGTCGATATGAATCTGGTTGAGCATCAGGGCGAGCGGATCTGGACGACCTTGGCGCGTCCCGGAAAACGTCTGAAAATCGGTGATATGATTGTTTTTGGGGAAGGGTTTGAGGCAAAGGTCATCGAAAAGCTTCAGGAAGGTGAGACTGTTGTTGAGTTTCAAGTCTCCGGCTCGAACCTTATTGCGGCGCTGGAGCGATACGGAGCGATGCCACTGCCGCCGTATATCGCGCGCCGACGCGCTGCAGATGCTGAGGATCGGCAGACTTATCAGACCTCATTTGCAGCCAGTGATGCAGCTTCGGTCGCCGCGCCAACGGCCGGGCTTCACTTCACAACGCGGCTTCTGGCGGAGATTGATGCAGCGGGATTGCACCGCGAGACCGTTCGCTTGCACGTGGGGCTAGGAACGTTTGCTCCGCTCAAAGAAAGCCAGATCAACGCTGGCCGCCTGCACGCAGAATGGCGCGCGCTAAATCCGGAAACGGCCAATCGAATCAATCAGAAACGCAGGCAAGGCCATCGATGTGTTGCGGTGGGGACAACCGCGATGCGAACGCTTGAGAGCTGTCTGAATGCCAAAGGCGAGCTGTCCGCCCAGACCGGCCCAACGGACATATTCCTGAAACCAGGAGACCGGATCGGCGCGACCGATTCGCTCGTAACCAACTTTCATTTGCCAGGGTCCAGTCTCTTCATGCTCGTATGTGCGCTGATGGGGACCGACATTATGCAGGCGGCCTATGCGCACGCGATAAGGGAAACGTACAGGTTCTACTCTTATGGCGATGCTTGCTTGCTGTTACCGTGACGCGGCGAAACGACCGCCCGCTCGAGCATAGGATTGGCTGCCGCGATGCAAGACGCGATCATCTTCGAGAACCGTTTCGGGTGTGAAGTCGAATTTGCCATTCATCTTGGCGTATAGCGGCGCAAAGTCTGTATCGACCGTCGCCCGGAACAGGTCTTCATAGGCCTTGATCACGAAATAGGTTTGCTGAAAATCGTCAATCCGATAGTCGGTTCGCATCAGGCGTTCGAGATCAAAACCAATTCGATTTGGCGATGTATCTTCCAGTGAGAACTTGCTCTCCGCGACGGAGGAAACGATGCCTGCACCGTAAATTCGAAGACCCTGAGGCGTTTCAATCAAACCAAACTCGACCGTATACCAGTAAAGCGCGGCAAGGTTTTTCAGAGAAGCGTGCCGTAGACCCCGCAAACCACCTTCTCCATAGGCTTGCATATAGTCGGCAAAGACCGGGTCCGTCAGCATCGGCACATGTCCGAAGACGTCGTGAAAGACATCCGGCTCCTGAATATAGTCGAGTTGATCCGGTTCGCGGATAAAGTTTCCAGCCGGGAAACGACGATTGGCGAGATGCTCAAAGAAAACGTCATCAGGCACAAGCCCCGGCACGGCCACCACCTGCCAACCGGTGAGCCCCTTTAGCTCTTCTGATATGGATTCGAAGTTCGGGATGCCGCCACGGTGCAGGTCAAGCGCGTCGAGCCCGCTCAGAAATTCCGGCGCAGCTCGATTAGGCAGCACCTGAAGCAACCGTTCATACAGGACATCCCAGGTCAGGTGTTGCTGCGGCGTGTAGCTTTTCCAGCCCTGATCAATCGTCCAGTCCGCACGCTCAGGTGCCGTCTCAATATGGTTGCTCATACAACCAATATAGACCATGCCGAAGCGTCTGTCCCGCGACTTTTGGAGACTGAAAGGCCCCACTAAACCTTTCAGAATGACGCGTCAGAGGTCGTCAAACTCTAGTTCCGCTGTACGGCTTTCAGGACATAGCCGGTATCCGTCATCTCAAACATATTCGGGATGTCCGGATGCATAACGCGGCTATTACTCTCATCCGCTCTCAGGTTCTGTTCTGAGACATAGGCCACATAATGAGTGCGATCATTCTCTGCGAAGAGGTGATAGTAGGGCTGGTTCTTTGCCGGGCGGACTTCCTCTGGAATGGCCTCATACCACTCGTCAGTATTCGCAAAGACGGGGTCGACATCAAAGATCACACCGCGAAAGTCAAACAGTCGATGGCGCACCACTTGCCCGATCTGGTACTTGGCTTCAGACGTCGGGATCGCATTCGGGGTATCTGTTGGCGGGGTCACTTCAATATCAATCTCAACCTCTTCAGCGGTATTATCCGCTGCTTCAGTTCGCGAGGCACCCAAAAGGCGCTTCAGGAAGTTTGGTCGATGGCCCATGCTGACAATGTGTGCTACAGCTTTGCCCAACACACAAGATTTGGGCCGCACATGGCTAAAGAAAAAGTGTCTGATGACCGGAAAGGTGACAACCGGACCGGGTCAGGCAAGCGTAAAAAGGCTCCGCTCTATGCTGCGGTGGACCTTGGCACGAACAATTGTCGGCTCTTGATTGCCGCGCCGAAGCGCGATCGCTTCACTGTAATCGATTCTCACTCGCAAATGGTCCGCCTCGGTGAGGGCCTTGCGTCAACAGGACGGTTGTCTGACGAGTCTGTTGAGCGCGCGATGGACGCGCTTTCGAAGATTTCTGCCAAATTGAAGGCAAAACGCGTTGGACATATCCGGTGCATTGCAACCGAGGCATGCCGCCGGGCTGAGAATGGAGCGGACTTCATTAAGCGGGTGCGTGACGAACTTGGGCTGACTTTCAAGATCATCGGACCGGAAGAAGAAGCAAAACTCGCCTTGATTGGTTGCCACAACCTGATGGAGCCGGGTGTGCCAAACGTCCTCGTTTTGGATATTGGTGGCGGCTCAACAGAGCTGTCATTCGTGGATACAAGGCCCGTTGAGAGTAATGGTCTGCCGGCGTTGATCAAGAAACCACCAATCAAGGCCTGGACGAGTTTGCCAATTGGCGTTGTCACACTGACAGAAGCCTTCAGCCATCTTTCAGAAGAACACGCCTATCCCGCTATGCTGAACAAAGCCCGCGAACTCCTCTCGGAGTGGTCACACGCTGAGCAGATCCGCGAAGTCTTCGAACAAGGCGAAGCGCATGTCATCGGGACATCCGGTACGGTGACCTGCTTGACGGGGGTATTGCTCGGCCTGAACAAGTATCGACGTGATCTGGTCGATGGTCAGTGGGTTTCTCAGTCCGACATTCTGGAGACGATAGCGAAGCTGCGCTCGGTTGGGGTTGAGGGCAGGGCGAAGTATCCGACAATTGGTGAGGACCGTGCTGTCCTGATGCCGGCTGGATGTGCGATCATCGAAGCCGTTTGTGAGCTTGCGCCTGAAGGACGGATGCGTGTTGCTGATCGCGGCCTGCGTGAAGGTTTGCTCCTGTCGATGATCAATGGCCCGAGCCGGAACAAAAGGTCTGGCAAGCGCCGCCGTCGCAAGTCTGGCGGCAGACGGCGGCGGACCACGTCGCAAGAGGCGAGTGCAGCATGACAGATGATGGCAAGAGACGGTGGCGCGGTCCGGGTAAGACGGACAAGCAGGATTCCGGGCGCCGGACAGGTGAACGCAAGGTGATTGCGCATCGGGCGAAATCGGAGAGCTCAAAGAAATGGATCGAACGTCAGCTGTCTGACCCTTACGTTCAGAAAGCGCGGCAGGACGGTTATCGCGCACGGGCAGCTTACAAACTGCTTGAAATTGATGAAAAGGCCGGTTTGCTGAGACGTGGACAACGGATTGTCGATCTTGGATGCGCACCGGGGGGGTGGTTGCAAGTCTGTGTAAAAAAGGGCGCGAAAGAACTCGTTGGGATCGATCTTCTCGAGGTCGAACCCGTCGTTGGCGCACATATTGTTCAAGGCGATATAAATAATCCGGCTGATGTGGACGCTATGCTGGCGGGTCTGACGGGGCCTCCCGATCTCGTGCTGTCTGACATGGCCGCGAACACAACCGGTCACCGCCAAACCGATCATCTGCGAACGGCGGCACTAGCGGATATGGCGCTTCACTTTGCGACAGAGAACCTGGTCAAGGGCGGCGCTTTCTGTTCAAAAGTTTTTCAGGGCGGGGCGACGCCTGACATGATGGACGCGCTGAAGGCCCGGTTCAGGTCTGTGAAACATATCAAGCCGCCTTCCAGTCGGTCAGGTTCGCCTGAGCTTTTTGTCGTCGCAACAGGCTTTCGATGACGATGAATGAGGGTGGGCCAGTCTTTTGGTCATCTCGAAAAGCGGCTGCCGCAACCTTGGCCCTCGCTGTCGTCTTTTCAGTTTTTGCCTCTGTCGCTGTTATTACGACGACAAGCTCAACACCCTTCCTCATCGCATCGGCCGGGCTCGCTGTGTGCTTGCTCTATCTGACATATGAAGATCTACGAAGCTTGCTTTTACCAGATGTGCTGACGCTCCCTTTGTTAGCAGCCGGTTTGATTTGGTCGACTTTCTGGGGCGTCGGTCCGTTGCTCTCAGTGCTCGGCGCATGCTTGGGGTATGTGCTGATCTTCGCACTAGAGGTCTATTGGCGCCGCATGCGTCGGCAGGAAGGAATCGGGCTTGGCGATGCCAAACTCCTTGCCGCAGGGGGCGCATGGGTTGGAGCACTTGCTTTGCCAATTGTCCTGCTGATCGCATCCGGAGTAGCTTTGGTCGTCGTTTTGTGTGTGGCTATTATGCTACGCCCTGAGCAGGAAATGCAAAAAGTTCCTTTTGGTCCATTTCTATCCATCGGCATATGGACGGCTTGGTTAATGCCCGCTTTGCCCGTTTAGACCAAAAAGGACGGCCATACCTTTAATGCACTTTCTTAAATTAAGTGCGTTGAGTCTTGGGAATAAATGGGATTTTGATCTGATTGATTCCGGCAATGCTGCTGTGCAGCATGCGGAAACGTCACGTGTGTTGAGTGAATATAGCGCCCCTGAGGGTGTCAAAAAACTGTCGTTCAAACGTTACAGAAGCGTCATTCAAAACAAATAGGAGCCAGCTTTGAGACCGTCGCAGGGGAGCCTGTGCGGTGTTGGTGCAGTCTATTGACAGGAGCTCACATGTCATTTCGCAACTCAATCAGCGCACTTGCGCTAATTCTTGCCGCAGGCGCATGTACACAGGGAGATGATATCGCATCTCCTGGCGGTACAACGACTGTCCCACCATCAGGCGGTGGTGGTGATACTGGAGGGGGTGATACAGGTACTCCGGTCGCAGACTGCCCAACGGGTTTCACGGCAGGTGATCCAATTGGCTCAGTCGCAACATGTATCCTTTCAGGCACACTTCTCGGAACGACAACGCTGACCAATGAGGACGGCATTGTATACCGCCTGAATGGCCGTGTTGATGTTGGCGTCGATACCGGCGCGGATGGAACAGACCCAGCCGGTTCTGTTGCTGAGCTGGTGATTGAACCGGGTGTTACAATTGTTGGTGCAACAGGTCAGGATTATCTGGTCGTTGCCCGCGGCTCGACACTGGAGGCCGCTGGTACGGCAGCCGCGCCGATTACGTTCACAAGTGCTTTGGACATTGAGCGCCAGAACGATGACGATGCGTCTAACGATCTTGGGGCAACCTTTGACGGAGAGTGGGGGGGTATTGTTATTCTGGGTAGCGCGCCTCAGAACCGCTGTCTGAGCGGTACAGCCTACGGAACTGATACCTGTCAGCAGCGCATCGAAGGTGTGACCTCACCGGACGCGCTTTACGGCGGTGATGATGCAGACGACTATTCCGGTACGCTCCGCTATATCGTGGTCAAGCACGCTGGTTTCGAGCTGACGACTGATAATGAACTGAACGGTATTGCTTTCGGCGGTGTTGGTGACAGCACAGTTGTTGAATTCATTCAGATCTATAACAACGCGGATGACGGCGTTGAGTTCTTCGGTGGAACCGTGAACGCGAAATACCTCGTTCTGAACGGCAACAATGATGAATCCATCGATACCGATAACGGCTATCAAGGCACCATCCAATATGTTGTCGTTGAGCAAACAGCCGATCGCGGCGACAATATCACCGAGCAAAGCTCTGTGCCTGAAGCCTCATCTGTTCTGCCATCCAACCCGCTGATTGCGAACTTCACGTTTGTTGGAACTGACGGCGACGAAGTGTTCCGCTCTAACTCTGGCTCCATTGGCCAACTTCTGAACGGTGTGATCGTTTATGAAAACGGCTGTTTTGCCTGGGACGCGAGCGCTGGTGATGGCGACAATACAAGCTTCGGCGGTGTTGGCGTTGATCCAAGCTTCTCGTCTGTACAAGCAGATTGCGGTACGAACGGTGCGGGTCTCACAGACTCCGATCCAGAAACTGTGGCGGCGGTTGAAGCTGCAGCTGCAGCCCCGAACAGCACGTTCAACACAATGGTGCCGGTCATCAACACACTGGCTGCCAAGTTCTTCTCCGGCACAGCTGAAGAAGCGGTCACTCCAACCGATCTGACGGCAATCGATGTGTCGTTCGACGACACAGATTATATCGGCGCGTTCGGGCCTGACGAATCAGAAACAGATAACTGGGCAACAGGTTGGACCTTTGGCCTGTTCTCGGACGAGACTGTTTGCCCAGAGGGCACCACAGATAATGGTAACGTCATCGCCTCTCAAAAAGTCTGTGTGCTGTCTGGTACATTGACCTCGGATGTACGTTTGACCCGTGGCAACCTGTATGAGTTCGACGGACGCGTGGACGTCGGCATCGATGCGGGCGCAGATCTTTCCGGGACTGATACAGCAACACTGACCATCGAATCTGGTGTGACGCTGTTTGGTAATACGGGTCAGGACTATCTGGTTGTGAACCGTGGATCTGATATCCGGGCCCTCGGTTCAGCTTCAAACCCGATCATCTTTACATCAGAAGCCGATATTCGCGGCAGTCAGCCAGATCCAGATCAGGCTGACGGAGAGTGGGGCGGTATTGTTATTCTGGGTAGCGCGCCTCAGAACCGGTGTCTGAGCGGTACAGCCTACGGAACTGATACCTGTCAGCAGCGCATCGAAGGCGTGACCTCACCAGACGCGCTTTACGGCGGTGACGATGTGAGTGATAGCTCGGGCGTCCTGCGCTATATTCAGGTCAAGTATGCTGGCTTCGAGCTGACGACTGATAACGAACTGAACGGTATTGCTTTTGGCGGCGTCGGTGACGGCACAGTTGTTGAGTACATTCAGGTGCACAATAACGCGGATGATGGTGTTGAGTTCTTTGGTGGAACCGTGAACGCAAAATACCTCGTTCTGACTGGCAACAACGATGAATCCATCGATACTGATAACGGCTATCAGGGTGCTATTCAGTATGTCATCGTGGACCAGATCAATGATCGCGGCGACAATATCACGGAGCAAAGCTCTGTGCCTGAAGCGTCTATGGTTCTGCCATCCAACCCGTTGATTGCGAACTTCACCTTCCTCGGCACGGATGGCGACGAAGTGTTCCGCTCTAACTCCGGGTCTATCGGTCAGCTTCTGAACGGCGTGATTGTTTACGAAAACGGGTGTTTCGCCTGGGACGCGAGCGCTGGTGATGGCGACAATACAAGCTTTGGCGGTGTTGGCGTTGATCCAAGCTTCTCCTCTGTACAAGCAGACTGCGGTACGAACGGGGCGGGTCTGACAGACTCTGATCCGGAAACTGTAGCGGCGGTTGAAGCTGCAGCTGCAGCCCCGAACAGCACGTTCAACACAATGCTGCCGGTCATCAACACCCTGATCTCTGACTTCATTAATGGTTCGACCGAAACAGCGGCTGTTGCGACAGATCTGACAGCAATCGATCCATTCTTTGACGACACAGATTATATCGGTGCGGTTGAGAACGCGAACGACACATGGTGGCAGGGCTGGACTTGCGGCCTTCCGAACGGCGACGCCTGCTAGGTCACCCTTAGCGAACCGGGACGAGGCCAGACTTCGTCCCGGTTTCTTAAATTCTGTCTGTCGAAGGCGGTGAGACATCACGAAATCTGCTCGACGACTTTATGATCCGAACAAAGGTCCAAACCGATGAAACGTTCACCAAAACACTCCCTCTTGCTGTCGACAGCGCTGTTCGTTGCGTTTACGCCAGCCGCCTTCGGACAGGAAGAACCAACAGAGAGCGAAGAGCGCACACTTGAAACCGTGGTTGTCCGCGGCGAGTTCATTCCCGAGCCTCAGCGCCAGACCTCACAGGTCGCCTCGTTCCTGACAACTGAAGACCTGACCCGGCAGGGCGATGCCAACGCGGCCCTTGCGCTGACACGCCTTAGTGGTCTAAGCGTTGTTGATGGGCAGTTTGCCTATGTGCGAGGTCTGGGTGACCGCTACTCCGTGGCGCTGCTGAATGGCTCCCCGCTGCCAAGCCCAGAGCCGCTGCGCCGGACGGTTCCTTTGGACCTCTTCCCATCAAGCATGCTGGATGGCGCGGCTGTCCAGAAGACATATTCTGCCAACTACCCAGGGGAGTTTGGTGGCGGTCTGATCGACCTTAAGACGATCGGTCAGCCGAGCGAGGACTTCTTCACCGTTCAATTTGGCCTTGGCTACAATACTGAGACAACGGGATCAGATGGTCTCTACTATAGCGGTAGCGACTCTGACTGGACCGGCTATGATGATGGTTTGCGCGATCTGCCTGCTCCTCTGGCGTCCCTGATCTCAACTGGGACGAATATTAACAGCCTGAGCGCTGAAGATCGCGAAATTGCAGGTGAAAGCCTCGTCAACTCACCGCTGACGGTCATCCAACAAGGTGAAGTCGGACCGAATTTTGACGGATCTATTGAGGGCGGTAAGTCCCTGGAATATGGCAACTTTGATATCGGTTTGATCGGCGTGCTCGGTTACGATTCCAGTTGGAACACTCGCGATGCGACGCAGCAGGTTCTACGGAACAATGCGTCTGGCGATTTCGACCGCGATACGCAAGTTGACCAGACAACACTTGATGCCATTCTGAACGGGCTTGGCTCGATCACCGTCGGACAGGGCGAGCAGGAAGTGTCCGCCACTCTGTTCTACGTGCATTCGACAACCAAGGATGCGCAGATTGCTGTTGGTGAAGATGGCAGTAACGAGATCCGCCATCGTGAACGCACAGCCTGGTATGAGCGTGAGCTGACCTCCTTCCAGCTTGCTGGTCAGCACGTGTTCGGTGATTTTGACTTCAACTGGCGCGGTACGGTCGCCCAGTCGACCTATGATGCACCCTATGAGCGACTGCTAACCCGCGAAGTCATTGACGGTGTTCCGGTCTACAATAACCAGCAAGGCCGCTACAACATTCAGTTCACTGAGCTGGTCGACGATGTAACGGGCTTCGGGTTCGACGGGTCCTACACCTTCTACCTCGATACACGCGAAGTGGTCGTGTCCGGTGGCTATGATACGTCCTCTACCGACCGTGAGTATGAGCAGTACAATTTCCGTTTCAATGGCACGATTCCGTCAGGCGACGCACAGCTCGCCCGACCAGACTTCTTGTTCTCACCAGACAATATCGAGCCTGATCGCTTCTTCCTGAATGAGTCGACAACCACGACAGATCTCTATGATGCGGGGCTCGATGTTGATGCCTTGTTCGTGCAAGTTGATGCGGACATCACACCGTTCATCAAGGCAACTCTGGGTCTTCGCCAAGAAGAGGGTGAGCAGTTTGTGACGTCATCCGATCGTTTCGGAAACCCTGGTCCTGAAGAAACACGGATTGAGAATGATTACACGCTGCCAGCTTTGACCTTCACCTGGAACTTTGCTGACGATCTTCAACTTCGCCTTGGCTACTCTGAAACTGTCGCGCGTCCTCAGTTCCGCGAACTGTCGGAAGCAACCTACTTCGATACCGAGTCCAGCCGAACCTATCGTGGTAATAGCGGTTTGCTGGATAGCGAATTCACAAACTACGATGCGCGCCTTGAATACTATATGGGCCGTAATCAGTTCGTCACCGGCGCGGCGTTCTTCAAGGAAATCGACAATCCGATTGAGGAACAAATCAACGAGCTGAGCTCGCTAGTTTACCAGACAACCTATATCAATGCGCCGAAAGCTGAATTGTTCGGTTTCGAGCTTGAGTATCGCAACCGGTTCGAAATGCCGTTTGAGCAGCAGTGGTTCCAGGATCGTGACTGGATTTTCTCAACCAACTATACGTTCACATCGGCTGAGTTGATTGTAGATGAATCCGATCTCGTCTTCTCAGGCAGTGAAAACCGGTTCATCGCGGCGACCGATCTTGGTCTTGCCGATGGCGACAAATTGCAGGGCACACCGGAGAATATCTTCAACCTTCAGTTTGGGTGGGAAAGCGATGTCGAACAGGCAACCTTGCTGTTGGGTTGGGTTGATGAGCGGATCCTACAGCGCGGTGACTTGCAGCTCGGCCTGGAGGATGTTCTGGAGGATCCAGGCATTCAGTTAGACTTTGTTTATCGCCGTGATTTCGAAGTGCGCGATCAGATCGTGACGCTCGGCCTCAGCGCGCGCAACATCCTGAATGAAGCGCATGAGGAGTTCATCAACACCGACACAGATGTTGGCCGCGTTGAATTCAACACGTATGACCGCGGAACCAGCTTGTCAGCGAGCTTGACTGCGAAGTTCTAAAGCGTTGGGCGGTGTCGGTCTGTCGGCTGACACCGCCTTTTTCCCGGCCGCAATCAAATGGCAGTCTTCCGTTCGACATTGAACATTGTCCATATCTGACACCAGACCCTGTTCATCGCGGGTAGGAAATTCTACAGGATTGAAGCTTAGGCTCATCCGTGTTCGCAGTTTCGTAGAGGTGCATAGTCAAAATTATCGCGATGATTAAAGAGCAATTCTTGAGTGGTTTCGGGCGCTTTTACCGCGCTGAGCCGATGGTGCGCACCATCGGTGAGGTCATTTTTGCGACCCTGTTGGCGCTCCTGCTCGCACGGCTCATCTGGTTGGTGCTTGCGCCAGCCGCTGCCACGGCGGAGCTGACACCGCGTCCATTGCCTGCCATGCTGGCATCGCAAGGCGGGTCTACGTCTATCGTTTCGGATCGGACCCTGTTGGTCAGGTTGAACCCCTTTTCGGTTGACGTGGCTGAAGAGATCATTCCTGACGCCCCTGAAACAAGTCTCAACCTGAAATTGGTCGGGTTCTTTATGACGATCGATTCTGCTGAAGGGTCTGCAATCATTGTCACGCCTGATGGGCGCACCAACAGTTTCAGCCCCGGGGCAGAGATCATAACCGGTGTCCGTTTAGAGCGGATCAGTTCAGACCGGGTTCTGATTAATCGTAATGGCGTATCGGAAACACTTATGCTCAACGGACGCACCGACGGATTAAGCGTCATTGGCGATGGCAGCCAGGTCGCCCCAATCGCTGGCTCTTCGAGCTCAGTTGAAACTGCGCCGTCATCAGAGGATGTAGATTCAGGTGCTGACAGAGAGGGCCGGATTTCCGATTCGGCGGCCTTCATGCAGGCGATATCGGTGTCGCCGGTTGAGCGCGATGGGCGTGTCTCTGGATATCAGTTGAGTGCGCGCGGATCGGAGGCAGTTTTGACTGATGCTGGGCTACAAACCGGAGATGTCTTGCTCGGCGTTAACGGGACCAGTATCGAGGGAACGAGCATTTCTGAATTGATCAGACAAATGGGGGACCCTCAGTCTGCCATTCTCTTGATTGAGCGTAATGGTGAGACGCAGACTTTGCGTCTTCAGTTTGATGAGTAAGGCGTTTGCTATGAAGAAGATTGCCCTGACCAGTTCGATTGCTGCGGCTTTCTGCTTGCCAGCCATGGCCGAGATGAACTCTCCGCAGGCTGCCCGCCACGTGCTCAGCCTGAACGACGTCGAGATCACTGCCCTGATTGATGATGTTTCGATCATTACCGGCTACACTTTCATTCTGCATCCAGACGTTCGCCGCACAAAAGTCACCGTGATGTCTCAGGCGCCGATGAGCACTGAAGATGTGTTTCAGGTGTTCCTGTCGACCCTGCGTGTGCACGGGTTTGCAGCGATCCCTGCTGGAAAAGGCGTTTATCGGGTTGTGCCGGAGCAAGCTGCGATCGGGGAAGCCGGTATTCGGTCGGCAGGTCCAAACACTTTCATTACTGAAGTAGTTCGCCTCGACAATTTCAATGCCGTTGAAGCAGCTCAGATGGTCAAGCCGCTGGTCGATGCGCAGGGGCAGGTTATTGCAAACGCCAATTCCAACACGCTTGTCATAGTGGATTATGCCTCCAACATGCCGCGTCTTCGCGAACTGGTTGCCGGGCTCGACTCAAGTGACCGCGCTCAGATGGAGACGGTTTCCCTTCGCAACATCCCAGCGAAAGAGATGGAAACCATCCTTACCGATTTGCTGGGACAGTCCGAAAGCGGCGGCGCAGCAAACTTTGAGGTCTCTGCGTCAGCGAGCAGCAATGCGATTGTCGTTCGCGGTAACGATCTGAAAGTCGCGCAAGCCGTTCGGATTTCAAAAGAGCTGGACAGTACAGACCCGGTGCGTGACACGCTGCGCGTTATCCCGCTTGCCAACTCCAATGCTGAAGAAATTGTTCCTATCCTCGAGAAGCTGGCTCAGACCATGTCTCTGCAGTCTGCACCAGGCGCCGAGATTGCGACGACAGCGACAATTGCCCATCATGTTCCGACCAATTCTCTGGTGATCAGTGCAACGCCAGATACGCTGCTTTCGATGGAGCGTGTCGTTCAAGCGCTTGATAAGCGCCGCGCACAAGTGTTGGTCGAGGCCATCATTGTCGAAATGTCTGACGACACGGCGCGGGAACTTGGGGTGCAATTCCTGCTGACGGGAACGGGCGATTCCTCAACGCCGTTCCTGACGACGAATTTCAGTCGCTCTGCGCCCAACCTGCTCGCGGTTGGCGGTGCGCTTGTCGATCCGGATGTCTTTGGTGGGACCAATCCGTTGGTTGATACAGCAGTGACCTCTCTGCTGGGGCTCGAAGGCATCTCTGTGGGCGGGGTCGGTCAAGACGGCGACACACTGTTTGGCGCTATTCTGACAGCGATTGAGCAGGATACAAACTCACAGGTGCTCTCGAAGCCTTTCAATATGACACTGGATAATGGCACATCCAGTCTGGTTGTCGGTCAAGAAATTCCGATAACCACAGGCGAAACCCTGGGGGACAATAACTCAAATCCGTTCCGCAGCGTTGAGCGTCAGGATGTTGGTATCAAGCTGGAGGTGACACCACGTATCTCCGCAGATAACACGGTCCGGCTGGACATTTACCAGGAAGTCTCCAGCATTTCCGGTGCGATTGGTGAAAATGCGACTGATTTTATCACCAATACACGTGAGATCACGACGCAGGTGCTCGCCGATGATGGCGATATTATCGTCATTGGGGGTCTGATCGAGCAAACCGATGAGATTGTGAATCAGAAAGTTCCGATTCTCGGCGACATCCCGCTTCTTGGGAATCTGTTTAAATCAGAAGGCACACAAGTATCTCGCACCAACCTAATGGTCTTTATCAAGCCGACAATCGTGCGTGATCAGGACGATGCGCAGGCCGCGACGAGCCGGAACTATCGCTACATTCGCGCTGAGGAACTCCTGCGTGAAGATAGTGATGGCTCTTCAAATATTGATGGATTTATTTCCGAAGTGCTTGGTGATTTACCGCCCCTTCAATAGTCACTTGGTCGATCCGGGGCCACCAGTGTAGAGTACCCCTATGACGCGAATTCGAACCCAATCTGATCTCAGCTACGCGTTTGCGCGCGATAAGGGCCTTGTGGTGCTTGATGCGGAAGAGGATAGCGTGCGCCTTGGGGTAAAACATGGCGCTGATCCGATGACCTTGGTTGAGGCGCGGCGCGTGTTGCGCAAGCCGTTGCATTTACAGGCGCTGAACGCTCAGGACTTCGAGCGCGCGCTGACAGAGCACTATGCCAGAGAGAGTGTTAGCGGGGACGCCGCAGAGGCGGCCCTTGATGCGCCTGGCGGGCTGGCAAGCCTGGTGGAAAACCTGCCGGAGACCGCTGACCTGCTGGATGGGGACGATGATGCGCCGGTGATTCGATTGATCAACGGCCTGATCTATGAAGCCGTCAATCGCAAAGCCTCCGATGTGCATATCGAACCGCACGAAGAGCATTTATCGGTGCGCTATCGTATTGATGGTGTGTTGCAGGAGGTCCTGACCCCGTCACGCCGTCTCGCAGCACCTTTGATCAGTCGGATCAAGGTCATGGCGCGGCTCGATATTGCCGAAAAGCGGGTTCCTCAGGATGGCCGTATCTCGCTTTCGATAGGTGGGCGCAGCATTGATGTCCGCGTTTCGACCTTGCCCTCCCGCTATGGCGAGCGGGTTACAATGCGTCTGCTGGATACGCGCAATGCCCTACTCGGGCTGGAAGAACTCGGTATGGACGAGGTCACTTTGGAGCGTGTCCGCTCAGTGCTTGCTCAGCCAAACGGGATCACGCTTGTCACCGGGCCGACTGGTTCAGGTAAGACGACAACGCTCTATTCGGCCTTGTCCGTGCTCAACAATGGTGAGCGCAATGTGATGACGCTGGAAGATCCGATTGAGTATGGTCTGGAAGGCATCAGCCAGACCCAGATGCATCACAAGGTCGGGTTGACCTTTGCCGCCACCTTGCGCGCCATCTTACGCCACGACCCTGATGTGGTGATGGTCGGCGAGGTGCGCGATCTGGAGACTGCCAAAGTTGCATTCGAGTTTGCGGCAACCGGACGTCCGGTCTTGTCGACTGTGCATACCAATAGCGCCGCGGGCGCGATTCAACGTCTTCGGGATATGGGAATTGAGCCCTACGTTCTGGCTGCGACCCTCCGCGCGGTGGTCGCTCAGCGTCTGGTGCGCAAGCTCTGTGATCATTGCAAGGAAGCCCATACGCCTTCGCCAGAAGAGCTTGCCATGTTTGGCTTTGAGCCGGGTGAGGTAACCTCGATCTGGAGACCACGCGGCTGCATGGCGTGCGGAAATAGCGGCTATGACGGTCGTCTTGGGGTGTATGAGCTGATTACGGTTGATAGCGCCCTGCGTGACTTGATCCGCAATGACGCTTCAGAGGATCAGCTTCAGAGTGAGGCCTTTTCTGATTTCGACACGCTTTTCCGGAATGCCGGACGGTATGTCGCCGCGGGCCAAACCAGTGTTGAGGAAGTGCTGCGCGTCTGCCGCCGTGAAGAGGAGCACTAGCCATGGCGGTGTTCGACTATGTCGCAGTCGGAACCGATGGCAAACGCCAGAGCGGCGTGATCACGGCAGATTCTGCGCGCGCTGCCCGCAAAGAACTGCGTATGCGCCAGCTCTCCCCACTGGACGTGGCGCAGGCGAAGGAAAAGAAAGCCTCTCAGTTTCAACGCGGCGGCGCAATTTCCGGAAGTGATCTTGTGTTGGTGACACGCCAGCTTGCTATGCTGGTCCGGTCAGGATCGACAGTCGAGGAAGCTCTGGGCGCGATCGCTGGACAGGCGGAAAAGCAGAATACGCGCCGGGTTTTAATGAATGTAAGAGGTGGGGTTCAAGAGGGATTCTCGCCCGCTGAAGCCTTGCTGCGCGAACAAAGATCTTTCCCGCCCTATTACCGGGCCGTTGTCTCAGCCGGCCAGTCGTCCGGGCGTCTGGGTGATGTTCTGGAACGCCTCGCGACGCATCTTGAAAAATCACGCAAGCTGAAGCGCAAATTGATGTCAGCTCTGATCTATCCCGCAGTATTGGCCGCTGTAGCGATGGTCGTTGTCGCGCTTTTGATGATTTTTGTGGTACCCGCTGTTGTCGAGCAATTTGACATCATTGGTGAAGATTTACCGCCTTTGACCGAAGCCGTCATGGCGATCTCGAGCTTTATTCGATCCTGGGGCATATTGCTCGTGCCAATCGCGTTTGCGGCTATCTGGGGCCTTCGCCAAATCTTCAAGAATGCCGCTATCAAAGCGAACTGGGACCGGTTTTTGCTCGGTATTCCGCTGCTTGGAAAAGTGTTTCGCAGTGTCAATGCAGCTCAATTTGCCCGGACCTTCGCGACCCTTTCAAGCAGCGGTGCAACGGTTCCTGACGCTTTGGTGGCAGCGCGAGGATCGGTTTCAAATGAGATTTTTCGGAAAGCCTCCAACGATATCCGACGTCAGGTCGAAGAGGGCCAACCCCTGCATCACGCCATGCGGGCCACAGATGTCTTCCCGCCCATGCTGGTTCACATGATTGCGAGCGGTGAGCGCGGCGGTGATTTGCCAGCCATGGTGGGGCGGGCAGCCGAGTACATGGAAGATGAGCTGGACAGCAATGCGACCGTCGCTTTGGGGCTGGTGGAGCCCTTGTTGATTGTCGTGCTGGCCGGGATTGTTGCGCTGATTGTGCTCGCCATCATGTTGCCGATCCTGCAATTGAATTCACTCGCTATTGGAGTTTGAGGAGATGATTATGGACAAGAAACGACTTGAACGCCGTCGCAAGCAGGGCGGTTTTACCCTGACCGAGATTATGGTGGTGGTGTTTATCATTGGCCTGTTGTCGACGGCCGTACTGATCAATATTGGCGGGGTGGTTGGTCAATCGCGTGAGACCAAGGCCCGGGCCGACATTCAGACCCTTTCGAATGCGCTCGAACAGTACAGTCTCGATATGTTTGATTACCCAACCGAACAGCAAGGACTGGAAGCGTTGGTCACGGCACCCGATGGGGCATCGGAAGCCACCAGCTATCGCACAGGCGGGTATATCGCGAAACTGCCGCTCGATCCCTGGGGACAGCCTTATGTGTATGAGCGTCCTGGCGATAAATCTGGCCGGGCTTTTGATCTCTACTCGTTTGGCGCTGATGCAGCCGAAGGCGGCCAAGAGCAGAATGCTGATATCGGAAACTGGCAATAGAGGCTGCTTTGATCCGGACCGCGCGCCTTTCCAACCAATCGGGTATGACCCTTGTGGAAGTGTTGATGGTGGTTTTCATCATTGGCCTGACCACCGGGCTTGTGGTGCTGACCGTTCCGGACCGGCGTCCAGACAGTGATACAATCTCGCGGCAGCTTACAGGCCTTATCGAGCAAGCGCGCGATCAGGCGATCTTTACAGGTCAGCCCGTTGGCCTTGTGTTGGAAGAAGATGCGTTCGATCTCGCGGTTTGGCGTGATCCGGCATGGGTCGAGCGCGGCAAGCCTCAAGCGCTGCCTCAAGGTGTCGCCGTCGAGCTGACATATAATGCGGTGATTGAGCGCCCGGAAACGTGGCCGGATCTCGTGTTCGACCCGACTGGTCTCGTCGACCCTGTCAGCATTACGGTGACAGGCTCTCGATTTGATATTGAGTTGATGATCGAAGCGAGTGGGGAGGTTGTTTATGCCCGCCGCTAAACAGCGCAACCAAGCTGGTTTCAGCCTTGTCGAAACGGTCGCAGCCATGGGTGTGCTGGCCATTGCAGCGCTACCAATCATGCAGGTTGCGAGCAATGCCACAAACAACGCGGCACGCCTGGAAGCCCGTCTGCTGGCGCGAATGGTGGCTGAAAATGAGCTGTCTTACGTTATGTCAGACCCCAATCCGGTGAATGGTGGTCTGACGAGCGGTATTTCGCGTCAATTGGCGCGCTCTTTCGAGTGGACCCTCGTTGCCAGCCCAGCCATTTCCGGTGATGTGCAAACGCTTGAGCTCAGCGTCCGGCGGGAAGGGGACCCACAGGTGCTCGCTAAACTGGTCAGTTTGAAAGCTGTGCCGGTTCCCGTTCAAATTGCGGATACGAGTTCCCAGTCTGAGTGGCCTGCTTCGGATCCAGGCAATGAGAGTGAAACAGACGATGAGGACGCAGGCGGATGAACCGGATGTCTTCTCCTCAAGGCGGTTTTACGCTGGTCGAGACGCTTGTCGCCCTGTTTGTCCTCGGCATGATCTCTGCTGCAGGAGCAGCGCTGCTGCTAGGCGCGGCGCAAACGCAAAAGCAAGTTCAGACGCGCGAGCAGCAATCGCGTCAAATCGATGTCGCGCAAGCCATGATCCGCAATGATATAAGCGCCTTGTCACATCGTGCGATAAAGCCGGACAACACATTCGGGCGACCCGGCAACCTGTTTGGGGAAGATAGCTATGGTGATCGGCCCTTCCTGTCTTTCGTGCGCTCAGGATGGCTCAATCCAGGTCAGCTTGCGGCCCGCAGCCGCCTGCAGGCCGTTGCCTATCGGCTTGAAGATGGTGCTCTGATCCGCACCGCGACGCTTCGGCCTGATGCGACCAATGGCACTGATCGCGCCGAGATGGTGTTGCTTCAGGATGTCGATATGGTTCGAACACGGTTCCGCCGCGGCGGCGAATGGTCCGTTGAATGGATTGGTGATGCAGGTCAGTCGCTCAGGATTTTACCTGATCTGATCGAATTGCAGATCGTGTTCACGGATGAAACGCAAATGACCATCGCGGCGTTGACTGGAGCGCGCTCATGAGATCGCGTCGCTCATCCACTCAGCAAGGGGCTGCGCTCGTTACGGTGCTTATGATTGTAGCGGCGATGTCGGCCATCGGCGTCGCGCTGACCCAATCAGTAACATCCGCCACGCAGCGCGCCCGCGCTTTGGATGGTCAAAGCCAGTTGCGCTTCTATGCCGTCTCAGCTGAGGAGGCAGTGAAATCACGCTTGGGGGCAATGATTAGTCAGGTCGAGGGCCGACTGACCGCGGACATGCCGGGCCTCAACGAAGCACAAATCCTGCCGGTTGACGGGGGATTGGTCTCCTTCATTGTCCGTGACGCCAGTAACTGCTTTGATCTCAATGCAATGGTCAGGAATGATGATGGCTTAGGCCTTGGCGCGGATCCGGATGAGGTTGAGGCGTATGTTCGTCTGCTGCAAGCGATTGAGTTTGATCGCAGCGAAGCAACGGCGCTCGCTGCAAGCCTGGTTGACTGGATGGATGACAATCAATCGCCGGGTCAGGGCGGCGCTGAAGACAGCTACTATCTTGGACTCAGGCCATCCTACCGGACGTCCAGCCAAACATTGGAAGCGGTCGATGAGCTTCGCGCTATTCGAGACTATGAGGCGGAAATTCTGGTCCAACTGCGCGACTTGGTCTGCACCCGTCCGCATGGGGCGGTTGTCAGCAACTCAGTGCTCAATATCAATACTTTAACCAAAGCTCAGGCACCGCTACTCATCGACGTTCTGTCAGGTGCGATAGAGGTTGAAGACGCCGTTCAACTGATCGCGTCACGGCCTTTGGGCGGCTGGCCAGATCTGGATGAATTTCTGGCCGAGCCGGTTATCACAGCGATTTCTCCTGAGTTCATCAAGCGAGATCGCGTCGATACTGTGTCGAGATATATGGAAGTTTCGGCAGAACTCACGTATCGCACTCAAATGATGCGTATTCAGCTTCTCTTTGAAGTGCGATCCGGGCGCCCAATAACGACACTGCGGCGTGAGCGGGTGGGCTGATCATGGCGGATGCATATGCTCTTTTGCGCGATGACGGGTCGCTGCTCTATGCACGCAGGCAGGGCGGGCAATGGTCACTGAGCTCCGAGCCCGTCGATGCCGGAGCGCGGGGCAGTAAACTATCTATTTTTGTGCCCGGTACCGACGTTGCGGCTTTTGTTGCGCCTCTACCGTCCAGAAATGACCGCGAGGCACGTTTAGCTGCACCCTACGCAATTGAGGACGATATTGCAGAGGCTGTTGAAAGTCTGCACGTCGCGCTTGGGCCGCTACCTGCTCAGGGTGAGACCGAGCGCATGATACAAGCAGTGTCTCAAGAGCAAATGGACGTCTGGTTGAGCGACCTCGAAACGGCTGGCCATGCGGATGCGTCCATCATCGCAGCACATACGCTTTTGCCCGAGGGCGACTTGCTCTGTGAGACGGGCGATCTGGTGCTTGGACGTCTTTCCGGACGCACCTTTGCGCTGGACCGCAGTATCGGCGCAGATGTGTTTATCGGTCTGACGGAAGCAGCCCACGAGCTTCGGGTTTATGGGCATGGACTGGCTGCGGCCATGAACCGAACACCGGAAGCAGATGGGCTGAACACGGATGCAGCCCTCTTGCGACAACTGATTGAGTGGGCAGAAGCGGCCGTTCCGGTTAATTTGCGACAAGGCAAATTCCGCGTCCGCCAACCCGTTAATCTCGACGGGCTGAACCGTTGGCGTTTGATGGCAGCAATGGCAAGCTTGGCAGTCTTCGCGTGGTTTGCCGGGCTTTTACTTCAGACACATGGCCTGAACCAACGCACCGCAGTGCTTGAAGCGCGCACGGTAGAGTTCGTGAATGCAGGGTGGCCGGAGGCGGGTGGCCAGGCCTCCAGGATCGTTTCGACATCTGTGAATGCCGCATCCGCCGGAGTCGAATTTCCCTCCGCGCTGACCATTATGGCTGTGCTCTATGAAGCAATTGAAGCAGTGCCGGACACCGAACTGCGCAGCGTGCGTTACGACAGGACGCGCGGCCAGATGACAGCGCGGATCAGCTTTGCGGACTATAACCGGATTGATCTGATATCAGCGCAGATCGAAGAGGCTGGCCTATCGGTCAATGTTGGCGATGCTCGCCAGAGCGGCGCGATGATTGTTGGTGAGTTGACCATGGAGGCGCAGCCATGACCGACTGGTGGGATGGCTTGGCTATGCGAGAGCGCGTGCTCGTCATCACAGCAGCTGCGCTGACAGTGATCTTCGTGCTGTGGCAGTTCATTCTTGTTCCAAGCTTTACAGCGCAGGAACGCGCACGGGCAGACCTGGTGCAAGCGCGGACCATCCTTACCCGCGTGCAGGAGGCGTATGGGCGTCAGCGCGCGAGCCATGAAAAAGCCTCCGCAAATCTTGCCGCGACTTCTTCTGATGCGCTCAAGGCGCAGGTTACAAATGCTGCGCGCGACAAGGGACTTGCCATTGCGCGCTTGCAAACCGGCGGAGATGGGTCGATCAGCCTTCTGTTTGAGACTGCAGACCCGCGGCTCTTCTTCTTTTGGCTGGAAGAAGTGGAGACACGTTTAGGCGGCCGGGTAAGCCGACTTACGATTGAACAGTCGGGCGGCGGTAATATTCGTGCAAATGTCGAGTTTGAGGGACTGAACCCATGATCAAGACCCTTTTCCTGACGCTTGTCTTTCTGGTGATGTTAGCGGTTGCCGCGTTTGCTTTTACCCCGCTTGATTTTGTCCTCTCGCGTGCAGGATTGGGCAGCGCGGGCATCGGTTGGGCGCAAGCGGAAGGTACGCTTCGCAAGGGCCGGGTCGATGGTCTGTTTCTACCAAATCAATATGTTGGCGATGTCAGTCTCGAATTGCGCCCACTATCGGTCCTTTCCGGCAGTCTCGCTTACAATGTGCAATGGGGCGGCGCGAGTGGGCGCGGAACCGGGATCCTCGAAATCCGCTCGAACAAGCTCAAGGGGCGGGACCTTCGCGCGCAGTTACAAATTTCAAGCATCGAAGGCCTCGCGCCGATCGTACGGGCCGCAGGTGGCGACGTTAGATTGCAGGATGGATCGTTTGAGCTGACGCGTACGGGCTGTGAGGCAGCGGGCGGCCGTTTGACAAGCGATGTGCTGAGCCGTGCAGCCTTGGCCTATGGCCGCGAGTTCGGGGCCGTGGAGGGCGTCCTGTCCTGCGAGACAGGCGACTTCGTTCTAGATGCAGAAGGACAGTCTGAAAGCGGTGACCAACTTGAGCTGGATGCCAGGGCCTCTCTGTTTGGCGCTGCAGAAGTTGATGTTCGCGTGCGCACCGATGATCCTGAGTTGCCGCTTGTATTGTCGTCAGCCGAGTTTCAGCTAAGAGATGGCATTTGGTCTTATCGTTATGAATCTGGAGGACTGGTGCAATGATGAGAGCCCTTCTGGCAGGTATAAGTGCGGCTTTTGTCCTGACCGCATGCTCGACGACGTCTGGTGCCAGCGATACGTCCCAGTCTCCATCAGCTCTGGCAGATGTCCCGCGTATCGGCCTGTCACCGCAGAGCCTCGATCCTGGCGAGTGCGGCCTCTTTATCTGGAGCAAGACGGACGTGAACCGGTTTGCTTTCTTTAGCAAAGCGCTCAGCGGTACAGCGCTGTTCAAACCAGCGGATACGGAAATGCGCCTTACTCAGTCTCGCTCGGAAGGAACGATCTTTGGTCAGTTTACAACCGATATGGGTTATATCACCGATGATGGTCAGGACATCGATCTCATCTTCCGACCGGGCGAAACGCTGGCGGGCGGCCAGAGGATCGATGGGGGTTTGATCACAATCACCGATCAGGCTGGTTGGCAGACGAAACTTCCGGTCCTTGGTGTGCGCGCTTGCCAGCCCGAATGACGGGCAGTCAGCTCACTAAAATTATAACGCACGATGCCCCGGGAGAATTTCGGGCAGCTGCACTCGATCCAAGTAATCGACCGTGGCGCCTGTTTCAGCAGCGGTGGGACGGCGCATTCGCGGGCCTGCAAGCTGGTGACGTTGTAGCAGCCAGACTGCGCAGTCGAGGCAGCAAGCATGACGGCAGTTTTGGTGAAGCCGATAGCGGCGAGGCTGTCTTGGTCACGGGCGACCTGCCCGAAGGTATCTCGGAAGGGGCAGCTTTTCGAATTGAAATCCGCGCAGAGGCAAGACGTGACAAGCTCGCCCGTGGGGTGGCGACGACGGCCCCCGTGCGACAGGTCCATGCGTTTGAGCGATGGAAAGACTCTTTTCCGGGCGGGCGCAGTCTACTCGAGCATGAAGATACTTCAGGCGTCGACAGTGCGTTTGATTCTGCGCTCATGCAAACGACTACTCTGCCCGGCGGGGGGCAAATACATATCGAAGCCACGCGTGCGCTGACGGCAATCGATGTTGACACATCAGGGCGCTCGGGCCGCGGCAGTGCAGGGGCGCGGGCGCTATCAATCAATCGCGAAGCCGCAGAGGAAGCGGCGCGGCAATGCGCGTTGCGCGATCAGGGCGGAGCTATTGTTATCGACTGCATCAATCCGCTCAACCAATCGGCAAGGCAAGCGGTTGCGAACGCTTTCCAGGAGACATTTCAAAGCGTTAGCAAGCGCTCGGTCGATGTTGTTACGCCTTCGAAATTTGGCTTGATGCAAGTCGCACTCGCTTGGGAACACGCCCCGCTTTCGCACCGTTTGTTCCTACCGGATGGCACGCCCACTCCCGAAACACGCCTGCTCGGACTGTTTCGCGACCTCGAGCGCGAAGCAGCAGCGAACGGTGCGGCCTTGTTCCGAGTTGACCTTTCGCAATCAGTATTCGAGCTTTATCTCATGCGGCGAGACAGATGTGATGCCATCCTGAAACAGCGCTTTGGCGGGCGAGTGGAAGTACGTCGCTCAGAAGATGACCGGGATGAGATAAGGACAAGATGATGAGTAAGAAGTGTGCTGTTTGCGAGCTCAAGCCAGTTGATCCAAAGTTCAAACCCTTCTGTTCAAAGCGCTGCGCGGATGTCGATTTATCCCGCTGGCTTAAGGGCAGCTATGCGATCCCGGGCCTACCTGCCGATCAGGCAGATGAGGTGCCCGACACGCCAGACCCAAGCGATGCTTGATACAGCAAGCTCATGTTGCAAAATGCAGCTAGGGATATCCGATGGAGCCCCTCTTGATCACCCGCTTGAGCCTGTAGAGACGGTTGCTCGGTTGGGAGCAGTGCCGCCAGTCCTATCCCGATGCGGGAAAACCGTGTTCGAGTTCGAGTGAGTGTCTGGGCCGCTGCGACTTGGTTGGTGCATTTGTTGATTTCGATACGCCGAGCCTGGCTGGAAAATGTCAGGAAACTGGTAGCCCGTTCGGTTGCTATCAAACTGTTGAGAATGGAAGAACGACGCCCGCAATATGTGTTGATTGATGCCACACGTTTTCAGGGCTTCACAAGACTGCAGGACTCAATTAGGGAGCCAAAAAGGGAGCTCCCCAAATGCAGATCCGACAAGCAATCACTTTCGACGACGTGCTTCTTCAGCCCGGCGCCAGTGAGTTCACACCGTCAGAAGTCATCACCGCAACACAGCTCACAAAATCAATTGGATTGAATATTCCATTGATCTCTGCGGCGATGGACACTGTCACTGAAGCGCGCCTCGCCATCGCGATGGCTCAGGCTGGCGGGATTGGCGTCATCCACCGAAACAATTCTGTTGAAGAACAGGCCGCCGAAGTCACCCAGGTGAAAAAGTACGAAAGCGGCGTTGTGATGAACCCGGTGACAATCGCGCCGACCGCATCACTTGCCGAACTTAAGGAATTGAAAGCCGAAAAGGGGTTTTCTGGCATTCCGGTGGTCGAGAAGGGCAAGCTGGTTGGGATTATCACCAATCGCGACATTCGTTTCGTCGATGATCTCAACCAACCTGTCGCGAGCCTGATGACGCGAGAGGTTGTCTCCGTGACAATGGACGTGTCGCTGGATGAGGCGCGGCAGCTGCTTCACAAGCACCGGATTGAACGTTTGGTAATTGTCGACAAGGCTGGAAAATGTGTCGGTCTTCTAACCGTGAAGGATATGGACAAGGCGGCCGTGAACCCGAATGCCGCGAAGGATGAAAGTGGGCGATTGCGCGTTGCAGCCGCTTCCACTGTCGGCGACGCAGGTTATGAGCGCACTGCTGCCTTGATCGAAGCTGGCGCTGACGCTGTGGTGATTGATACTGCGCATGGCCATTCCAAAGCCGTGGGTGAGGCGGTGACCCGGGCCAAAGGGCTATCCAACTCGGTTCAGATCATCGCGGGCAATGTGGCAACCGGCGAGGCAACTCAAGCCTTGATCGATGCGGGCGCCGATGCCGTAAAGGTCGGGATTGGTCCTGGATCAATCTGCACGACCCGTATCGTCGCAGGCGTTGGCGTGCCACAGCTCACAGCCATTGAACAGTGCGCCAAGGCTGCGGAAGCCAGCGGCACGCCCATCATCGCAGATGGCGGGATCAAGTTCTCTGGTGACTTTGCCAAGGCCTTGGCCGCGGGCGCGTCAACAGCGATGATGGGATCGATGTTTGCAGGTACAGAAGAGTCGCCTGGCGAAGTCTTTTTGTATCAAGGCCGTAGTTACAAAGCTTATCGCGGTATGGGCAGCCTCGGCGCGATGGCGCGTGGTTCAGCCGATCGTTACTTTCAGAAAGATGCTGCGTCCGATAAACTGGTGCCAGAAGGCATTGAAGGGCAGGTTCCATTCAAGGGTCCGATGGGACCAATCGTGCATCAGATGGTTGGTGGATTACGCGCGGCCATGGGCTATGTCGGCGCTGCCACGATTGAAGAATTGCATCAAAAGGCAACCTTCGTGCAGATCACAGGGGCCGGGCTACAAGAGAGTCATGTCCACGACGTTCAGATGACGCGTGAGGCCCCGAATTATTCGCTAAGTCGCGGATAATCGAGACAAATCGAGCAAAAGCATAAGGTGGCAGGCGAAACCGCCTGCCACCTTTCAACTTTTCGGCTTTAGAATGTCGCGCGGATACCGAACCGGAAGTTCTGACCCGGGGCAGGGGCCACATCCTTCAGAACGGAGGTTGAGTAGCGCACTTCTTCATCGGTGACATTGCGCGCTTCTACAAAGAGTTCTGTGCCGTCGGCTCCGAATCCAAAGTCAGACAGATCGACCTCTGCGCGCAAGTCCAGCGTGGTGTAGCCATCGGTTTCAAGCTCGCCATCGCCCGGGTCGTCCTGATCACCAGCAATGGTCAAAGCCGTCCCGAATTCAAACGCGCCCCACTCCGCGCTCGCACCCGCATTCAGCGTTACAGGTGGAATAAGCGGGACATTGCCGCCGTTTGGAAGCTCGGTCTCGACGAAGTCAATGCTGGCATCGAATTCCCAGTCGGCTCCAAGTGGACCCGCTTCGATGACATAATCTGCATAAATCTCGCCGCCAAAGAAGGATGCGTCTTCCTGCACGAAGAGGAAAACAGGCAGTTCGTCTTCTTCATCGACGAATTCACCGTCGATCAGGACTTCGCCAGGTGTCAGATAAATGAAGTCGCTGAACTCAGTGATAAAGAGGTTCGCTCCGATGCCACCGCTCTCATTGCTCCAACGTACTGTCCCTTCAAAGTTGAGCGCACTTTCTTCTTCGAAGGTGGCATTCCCGACTTCGAACTGCTCGGTCGCTAGGTGCGGCCCGAAAGCAAACAATTCGGTCTCACTTGGTGCCCGCTCTGTGTAAGCAAACTGACCACCAATAAACACACCATTATTCATGTGGCGGTGGACCCCAAACGATCCGCTGATCAAGTCAAAGTCTGTCGATCCGAAAACGACGTTATCGCGGTCGACCATTTCGAAACGAAGACCGCCTTCGATACCAACGCCCGACTCCCATTCCTGTGTTTCATAAACAAACACACCAATACTTTCAGTCTCGGTTGGTGAAACGAAAGCTTCTTCGCCAATGGCACTCAGGTCTTTCTCAGTATACTGCAAGCCAAAAGCGCCTTCGAAGCCGCCGATTACGTGATCGAATTCGATGCGGCCTTCGACACCCTCTGTTTCATAGAGTGTTCCAGCTTCACCAGGGGCCTCAAATTCTGTGTGCTCATAGTCGACAATCGCAAGCGAGCCGACAACATCTGTCAAGAAACCATTATCGACCGAAACGCCGCCGCGCAGGTCAATCCGTGTTTGCTCAAGGTCGATGAAAGGATTTTCTTCCTCTTCTTCTTCCTCGATTTCAGCCCCTTCACCGCCTTCGCCGCCTTCAGCTTCTTCTTCGCCGTGGCCATGCTCATGGCCGCCATGACCAGGCAGGCCGTACTCAGCTGTCTGTTGGCGCACAGCGACACCAAAGAAAGCATTGTCACCGACCCAACTCAGGCCCGCAGCAATGGTTTGAGTCTCAACAAAAGAGTTTTCGAGCGTGTCGCGGACTTCCTCTTCTTCCTCGTGCTCCTCTTCATCATGCTCTTCTTCGTCGTGTTCCTCTTCTTCTTCCATAGCGCGCAGAAGGCTGGATTCGGCAAAATCCGGGATGTCATAATTGTCGAAGTCGCGCGCGGAGGCTGAAAGTGTGAAAACAAACGGGCCGGTCGTGAATTGGCCACGTCCACCAAGCTCGGTGCCTTCATTTACTGTATTGTAAGCTGTGAACAGCTCGGCAGAGTAGGGCTCTTCCGGCAAGTCCTCAACAATCAAACCATCGATCACGTTCACAACGCCACCGATTGCCTGACCACCATAAGCCAAGGCTGCAGGGCCTCGCAGGATTTCGACTTTCTCAGAGTCGATCCCATCTGCGGTCACCTGATGGTCAGGGGAGGCTGCTGAGACGTCAATAACGCCAATCCCATTGGTCAGGACCTGTACGCGATCCGCTCCGAGGCCGCGTAGGACCGGACGGCTTGCGGCCGCGCCAAAAGATGCGCTCGCAACACCAGGCTCGCGATCAAGCGTGTCGCCAAGAGAACCAGCAAGCTTTTCGATGAGCTCTTCGCGGTCAAGCACGCTTACATTGCCAATCAGCTCATCAGCGTCGCGGTCAGGACCGGGTGTCGTTACAATAATTGTGTCCAGTGTCTCTTGCGCGAAGGCGAGCGGGGCGGTGCCCGCGAGCATGGTGGCCGCGAGGAGGCGGCGGGTAAGAGTTGATGTCATTGATTTGAGTTCCATCAGGTTTGTGGGAAGCGACTAGCGCTGTGGGCTTATAAGTTGTTGCTCATCTGTTGTCTGTTCATCACTCGAAGGTGGACGAGACATTCTCCGAAAACGAAGCAAACTTGGAAATTGACCATCTCGCCAACATTGTGATGCTATAACAATGCATCTTGGCCGGATCAATCACGTTTGAGTGCAATTTTGTCTCGCCGCTCTGAGTGTGGCATTATGAATACACTGACCCAAGTGCTCGCGGCGTCCGCCACATCGGCTCCATGACTGGGCCACTTTCACAGACCTCGAACAGACCAACGCGTTCAAAGCCATGTGCGGTATAGAACCCTGTATTCGCCGGGTTCGAATTCTCCAGATAGACCGGGATACGCTCACTGTCGCAGGCATCGAGTACGGGCCTTAGAAGTGCTTTACCGAGGCCTTTGCCCCTGGCGGAGGCCCGTGTGCCAATTGTGAAGAGGTACATATGTGGTTCTTTTGGGTGATGCTGGCTCATCAACTCCCCGAGCGATGTTGCACGTTTCAGCGCGCCGTTTTCGCCGTGTGTGGCCTGACCGAGTGCGAACTGTATCATCGCCCAGGTTGTGAAGTTCGCTTCTGCACCCGGCTCTAGCCATGTTGTGGCACCATCGTCGCCGGATAGAAAGCAGCGCCCCTGATTGATATACATCTCACGAATAAGAACGCGGAAAGCCGACTGTATGGCTCGCGGCGATCCGAAGGCCCAGCGGTTGACCGGGTCTTCAGCGAATGCCTCAGCCGTTATGTCGGCGACTGTTTTCCAGTCCTGCGGCCTTGCTTCGGTTTGTTCCGGGGGAAGAGAGATTGAAATCATTCCGATAGGAGCCTCGAGCGTTGTATGCTGTACAAAACAGCTGAAAGTGTTGGCATTCAAGGGGCAGAGCCGTAAACCCGCGATCCAGCAAGGATGACAGATATGCGTAATGGCGGACGAATAGCAGCGGCAATAGATGTGCTCAGCGATGTGATCGGGCGCTATCAGCCGGTCAAGGTTGCAGCGCGCGACTGGGGAAAACGAGCGCGCTATGCTGGATCTAAAGATCGGGCCTGGGTCTCCGGTCTCGTGCTTGATGCGCTACGAAAGCGTAACTCCATCGCGCACGCGATGGGTGATGACAGCCCACGTGGCCTTATTCTTGGCGCGCTTGCCCATGCGTGGAAATGGGACATTCGCAAGATCGATGACGCTATGGATGAGCAGCATGCACCGAGCAAACTAACCCTGCAGGAGCGGGAGCGTCTCGTCATGGCGCCTGACGTTACGGCTGAGGTGCACATCTCTGGTGATTTCCCTGAGTGGCTGACCCCGCATATGCAGCGCGCCTTTGGAGAAATGTCCGCTATTGAAGGACAGGCGATGGCGGTTCGCGCCGATGTCGACTTGCGCGTGAACACGCTAAAGGTGGATACTGAAAAGGCATCAGCACCGCTTCGATCAGCGAACGCGCAGCCATCAAGGCTACTCAAACATGCATTTCACATTCCAGCCCGTGACCCTTCCCAGCGTGAAGCTTCGCTGGAAAGCATCCCCGCTTATTCAAAAGGGTGGGTCGAGGTACAGGATGCAGGATCACAGATCGCTGCAGCTGCGGCGAACGTCAAAGCGGGTGAGCAGGTTCTGGACTATTGCTCTGGGGGCGGCGGTAAAACGCTGGCTCTGGCTGCAGCGATGGGCGGAAAGGGGCAGGTTTTTGCCTACGATATTGATGGCCGCCGCTTGAGTGCCATCATTCCGAGGTTGAAACGCTCCGGCGCACATAATGTACAATTGGTGCATCCGCGTGAGCCAGAACAGCTTGAAGCGCTAAAAGGCCAGATGGATTGCGTTTTCGTGGATGCACCCTGTACCGGAACCGGCACCTGGCGTCGGCGACCCGACACCAAATGGCGGGTTAAACCTGGCTCGCTCCAAACGCGGATTTCACAGCAGAATGAGGTTCTGGAGAAGGCGTCTGAATTCGTTAAGCCGGGAGGGCGTTTACTTTATGCGACCTGTTCTTTCCTGGTCGAGGAAGATGAAGACCGGGTCGACGCGTTCCTTGCTGGTCATGCAGACTTCACGCAGGAAGATGCGGTTCAATACGCGGGCGAAAGTGGGCTTTTAACTGAAGAGGGGATCTCTGTGATCAAGGTCGGGCAGGGGCCATCCGGAAGTGTTCGCCTGACCCCGAAAAGCGCTGGGACAGATGGTTTCTTTTTTGCCATGTTACGCCGGAAAGGATGAGTCCTTAATCGGCTCTGCAAGCTTGAATTCGCGTCGTTTGCGAAAGTGTTTCAAAGCAAAGTTTCCATAGACTCCAAGTGCAGGCATCGGATCCAGCGGATCGAAAATCGCATGATGAGACCGCAGCGCATCCCGGATGATCTCAAAAAGCGCGCGCGGGAGCTGGTGTTTTGGCAGCGCTCCAGAAAAAAGACTTTTCTTGATGCGCATCAGATCGCCTTTGGTCCATGTATAGTAGACGCCTGTTTTCGTGGCCCATGGATTGCTCGGAGCGGGCAAGACTTCATTCAACGCGATATCGAGACCAAGCAGACTATGGTCAAGTCCAGCGGCTTCTGAAATCCGGGCCAGACTGACACGTGGATTAAGCTCCATAAAGGTTGTCTCACCCGTAACCGGATCAACAATGAACTGCGTGCATCCGGTTGAGCTATAGCCAAGCGCTTCGATGAGTTTCTCGGTTGTTTCGCGAACTGCGGGCGCTGGAGGAACCGTCACGCCAAGCGTCGTATAGCCGGTTCCGTCATTCTCATGAGTCCGCCGGGCTTCGATCGCGACTGCCTTTATCAGCTGACCCTCTTTCGCACTGAAAATGACGCTGTGTCTGGGACCTGAAACGTAGCGCTGGACCAGCAGCTCTGGATGTTCAATCGGCCAGTGCGGAAAAGCCTCTTCGAGCTCACTTGCCGAAGCGATGATCAACGCCTTTCGGCCAAATAGTTCAGCATCGACCACAGATGGCTTGATGATCAGTGGGAAGCCAATCTCCTCAATCGCCTGATACAGCGTTTGGACAGATGTGATGCGGGCAAACTTTGCCAGTGGCAGCTTCAGCGCTTGACAGAGCTCAAACATCTTCGGCTTGTTGCCACAGGTTTCTACGGTCTCTGGATCCGGCATTATCAAGGGGGCGATGGCTTCAAACTGGCTACGATGTCGCGACACAAGACGGGAGGCAGATTCGCTGACCGGTTGTATCGCATCCAACGGACCATTCTGGTCGATCCAGCTCAAGATATAGGGCAGCGCTTCATCACCTCCGGCATCCGTTGAAGGATGTGCGAAGGATCCAGATAAATGACGCGACCATTCCAGATAATTGCTGTAGATGGACACACCAGCAAAGACTTGATGACCGGCCTGATTGAGGGCCTTGGCGATTGGGAAGGCCATACGGGAATCGCCGAGCAAGAGGATACGCTTTTTCCGGGGCATTTGGGTCCGATCTCTCTTCTCGACACGGCTCTTTCATCCCGCAATATTCGTGCCATGGGTGCATACGGTCATTTGGTTTCACCCCGCCGCGGCCAATTACACGCTGGACCCCAGAGGCAAAGTCAGTCAGTGGCTAAGTAAGCCCTTTTTTACAACAGACAGAGCCCTTGGATTTGGACGAGACACGGCCTTTCAGTCATAGGCGCCTTCAACGCGAGAAGGATTTTACCGGCGAGCGGATCGCTACCTTTCGCGCGGTCTTTCTGCGCCATGGTTTGCCGGGGATCATTCTGGCGCTGGTTTGCTTTACCATTCCGGATTTGCAGCTTGTCTTTCTCGAGAGCATCGAGCGGGGGCTGGCCAATCCCGGGCGCTATCTGGCGACCGGTTTGCTGATCTTTTCTGGCTTGAACGCCTATGCCTGGTTTATCGACCGGCAATGGAGCCCGGCAAAGCTCGGTTGGATTGTCTATCTCGGCGCGCTCTCGTTCTGGGAAGAGTGGGTATTTCGGGTGGCGCTGCCGCACAGTTTGGAGGGGTTTGGCCTGCCGATCTGGTCGACCGTCATCCTGAGTGCAGCGGTGTTTGGCGGCGCGCACTATTTCACGCTGCGTTGGCGCTGGCAGTGGTGTGTTGGCGCATTCATTGGCGCGCTGTTCCTGAGCCGGCAGATGAACCTGCATCAGGATCTGTTGCTGATTACCGCCTTTCACTGGATCGGCACGTATCTGAATACACCGCGCCCGCCCGGAGAATCCTCGCGCGCGCAGGCCTGATCCGCCCGCAAGCCGCAGGGGATCAAAATCCTTGATGTGTTAGAGGCTGCGCACACGCGGCAGGGGACGGGGCACCGGGCCGAGTGGCGGCGGGCGAGAGCGGCTGAGCCGTGTAATCGCATGGCCCATGGCGGCGTAAAAGGCTGAGCGCTCCGTGCCATCTCTCGCCCGGACCAGACAGCGCCACAGGTCTGGCGCAAGCAGGGGGCCGGGCCGCCGACGCGCAATCAGAAAAGCGATCTGGCGGGCCCGCATATCCGGGGCCTGTATCAAGGTTTTCAGCGCTTGGAGCTTTTCCAGCAAGGGGGCGGCTGGCACCTGCACACCGCGCCGAGGCGGCCCTTTCGGTTCGGCGTGGAGGGTCAGCCCCGGCCAGTCGCACTCGCCGGTAAAGATGCGAAACTGAAACCTGCGGCCAAAGCGCGGCGCCGCCGGGCGGGGCTGATAAGGGCGATTATTGTCGATCAGATCCGGTTCCAGCGTCAGCGCCAGCAACAGGATGACCCGGCGCAGCCAGGCCTCAACGGCTCTGATGCCCGCCCGGGTCCGGGCTGCGGCGGCGCGGGTGAGCGTCGGCGGCGACAGCTGCAAATGATCACGCGTCATCACCCGGCCGAGCAATAACTCACCCTGGGAGCGCGCAAAATCAAAATAGTCCGCTGTCAGCTGCATCCGTGAGACACTAAGCAGGGTGCGCTATGGGTCGGATTGGGTTGCAAGAGTAGGTATGAGAGTGTGGTCTATTGAGTGTCGTCTGTTCGCCAGAACCAGTCAACGAAACGATTTCGTTCAGAGTCCGTTGTGGGGCGAGAATGAGCCGCTGAGATTAGGTCCAGTCCCGGTATCTAAGCGGACTCGAGAGTTCTCTATGAACCGACCACTCTTGCCTCACCAATGAAACCCATTTCCCAGAGGTAAAACGTACCGGCTTTTCGCATTTCAATTGCAGCTTTCTCACCGGACAAGAAGCAAAACCCTACGTTTCGCGTTTCACCCGGTGCAAATTCTGTTGTTCCTAGCTGCATCCAAGCATCCCAACCGGGTTGACTCGTATTCTGTTGGCTAAAGCACGGACAGCCGTATCCAGGCTTAAATGCTGACCGACGTCCGCTTCTCGAAGAAGGGTATAGTTCAATTTTGGCAATCAAGTCCGGCGTTTTGGAGTTTATTTTGGCGGCGCGGCTCTCAAGACTCACAACGATCTCCACATCTGCGAACAGTTTTCCTGTGCAGCTTAAAGCCTAACAATCAAGAGACACACAGTGTCTGCGCCTGACCCATAAACGCAATTAGGCTCGATTGCGCTTCCTCTGCATCGCTCAATTTGCGCTGAAGGAAACGACAAACATCACCTGCGATCGTGATGTCTCTTTGGTCAGCCCGATAGATTGATCGAAGTCAGCGGGTAGAGGTTGATCAGGTTGGAGGACGCCGCGCAACTCTTGAGAGTTCGGATTCACTGATACGCCTAACCCTAAATTCATGGAAAACCCTTCACCGCCCGGCACTTCTACCATGTACCCGACTCCTAGATTGTCAATAATAGCGTCTGAGCCTGGTGTGGCGGCAACAAAAGGTCCGCCTTTGCAGCCACGGATGAAGAAGCAATATTCTTCTCGCAGCACGTGAGCTTCCAACAGTAAACCCGTGTTCGCACGGCTTTCTCTATTCACTCGAACTATTCCGTTAGAATCAACTAAAGCGTCCTTCACGCGTGGAGCGCCATTGTTCAAATGGTATTGTATTGATGCTCCTACCCCAAAATAGCTCCAAAAGTCTGACTCTTGTTCGTCCATTCGGCTTTCAAGTCTAGAAACCCTAGAATTAAGTTGCTTATTCTCTTTATCAACTTCTATTACTTCTTCACTCGCACCGTCAGACTCGTCTTGCGCATATGCTATCATCGACGACAGAAAAATACTCGAAACTAAAATAGACGCGTTTCTGAAATATGGCATGATAAACCCCCATAAGTTAACCATACTGTATTTCAATTATACAGGGGTGAGGGAGTCAAGAACCATATTTAGAAATAAATATGAAATATTACTTTCGATTGATCTCAGCCCGGTTCCGGCGTCAGAACGGTACTCAATAATCCCAGGCAAGCGTAGACGCTTCAATACAATCAGAACCCATGTGCTTTATGAAAATGACTTTCAATTTCGATTTCCATCTTTTGACTTGAGATGATCCCTCTCCAGGATCGAGCCCATCAGCTTTGATCAACCAATCAACAAACTCATCTGCCGTGACTGGCCCGTTCTCCGGAATGAAATCGGTCACGTGTAGAGCTTTTCCATCCACGATAGAGCCACACCAACCCTGCTCAACGCAAAACTCGTGCATCATTCCATCAAACTTGTTCGGTTTCGCCATTTACTTGCGTTAGCTGAAAACGTACCGGTTGGCCAAGTAAACAGCTCGTCAATGTCTCCTCTGACCCGAAGCAGACATAATAAGCGTCCGTTTTAGGGCGCTTTAGGTCCTTAATCCGCTGACAGCCGACTGTCGCAATTGGGCCAATCTCAGTCGCGCGCGCCATCGATTTCTAACGTCCCCTCCCACGCCTCAACGTGCCGGCTCGTGCTGCCCCATTCCAATACGGGCGCGACTCGGCTACAGGACGACATGGCTGATCAAGAACATGTCCAAAACAAGCATGAGCGGGCGCTGATTATCGACTTTGGGTCGCAGGTGACCCAGCTGATTGCGCGGCGGCTTCGCGAATCCGGGGTCTATTGCGAGATCCATCCCTTCAACAAAGTCGATAGCGCGTTTCTGAGCGCCTATGATCCGCAGGCGGTGATCCTGTCGGGCGGGCCTGCTTCGGTAACGTGGGAAGACAGTCCGCGTGTGCCGGATGCCGTGTTTGAGATCGGGGTGCCGGTGCTGGGGATTTGCTACGGTCAGCAAGTCATGATGCAGCAGCTGGGTGGCCGGGTCGAAAGCGGGACGAGCCGGGAGTTTGGCCGGGCCTTTATCGAGAAGGTTGGCGACGATCCGCTGCTGGAGGGCTTGTTTGAAGGCGGCGAGACCGAGCAGGTCTGGATGAGCCATGGTGATCATGTGGCTGAAATGGCGCCCGGCTTTGAGGTTATTGCAAAGTCAGCCGGGGCACCTGTGGCGGCGATTGTGGACCGGTCGCGCGGCTTCTATGCGACGCAGTTCCATGTCGAGGTCGTGCACACGACGCACGGGGCGAAGATCCTGCGCAATTTCACGCATGGGATTGCGGGCCTCAAGGGCGACTGGACCATGGCGGCCTATCGTGAGGAGGCGATTGCCAAGATCCGGGCGCAGGTCGGGTCTGGCCGGGTGATTTGTGGGCTGTCAGGCGGGGTCGACAGCTCGGTCGCGGCGGTGCTGATCCATGAGGCGATCGGCGAGCAGTTGACCTGCGTCTACGTTGATCACGGTCTGATGCGCCTGAATGAGAGTGAGGAAGTCGTCAGCCTGTTCCGGGAGCATTACAATATCCCGCTAGTGCATGTGGATGCCTCAGAGCTGTTCCTTGGCAAGCTGGCGGGCGTGTCTGACCCGGAGCGTAAGCGCAAGATTATCGGCGGGCTGTTCATTGATGTGTTTGAGGAAGAGGCGAACAAGATTGCCAATTCCACAGGTCAGAGGGCGGATTTCCTGGCGCAGGGCACGCTCTATCCGGATGTAATCGAGAGTGTCTCGGCGATTGGCGGGCCGAGTGTGACGATCAAAAGCCACCATAATGTGGGCGGTCTGCCAGAGCGGATGAACATGGAGCTGGTGGAACCGCTGCGGGACCTGTTCAAGGATGAGGTGCGCGCGCTGGGGCGGGAGCTTGGCCTGCCGGCTGCGTTTGTCGGGCGCCATCCGTTTCCGGGGCCGGGGCTCGCGATTCGCATTCCGGGTGAGATCACACAGGAGAAAGCTGATACGCTGCGCAAGGCGGATGCGATTTACATCGAAGAGATCAAGGCGGCGGGCCTTTATGATGAGATCTGGCAAGCCTTCTCGGTTCTGCTGCCGGTGAATACGGTCGGTGTGATGGGCGATGAGCGGACCTATGAGAGCGTTCTGGCCCTGCGGGCAGTGACGTCGACGGATGGGATGACGGCGGACTACTACCCCTATGACCACGCGTTTCTGGGCCGGGTTGCGACGCGGATCATCAATGAGGTCAAAGGCGTCAACCGGGTGGTCTATGACATTACGTCAAAACCCCCTGGCACGATTGAGTGGGAATAATTCCTGATCATTAGCCACGCTCGGAAAGTAGGTCCACCCGATCTCCTCGCTGCAAAGGCGGGATCGCTTGCTATTTTTGCCGACAATTGACCGGTGAAGACTATGTCGAAGTCGAGTTTATCGATGAAGAATTTCCAGGCATAAGCTCTTCCATCTTCTCTCATAGAGAATGCCTAGAGCACCTCTTTGAGCCGCCATACTATGATGAGAACGGCGCGCCATTGCCGGAGCTTGCCAAACGCGTCGAACACTTCATCGAAACCAATGATACCGTCTTCGCTATTCTAGAGGGGCCGCCGTATCCGGCCAAACCCAGCTAAATCGCGCACCTATTTCCGCATTTCGCGCTGTTTTTTCTTCGTTTGCCATTGAGTCATATTGGATCATATGTGTAACAAGTTACAGAAAAAAAGTTGTGCAGGGAGGTACCACCATGAAGAATAGACAATGGTTGATCAATGGGCGGCCCATCGGGCGCGCGCTCATCGCCGATGACTTTAAACAGGTCGAGGTGGATGTTTCTGCACCTGATCCAGGAGAGGTTCTCGTTAGAGTTCTCTATCTTGGTTTTGATCCAGCCCAAAAAGGATGGATGGAGAATATCGGGGGCTATGTCGCGCCAACTGAAATAGGGGAGGTCATGCGCGCCTCGGGCGTTGGCGAGGTGATTGACTCGCGTCACCCCGGATTTGCCCCGGGAGATAAAGTGACTGGCATGCTGCGCTGGCAAGACTTTGCCATCGTTCCGGGCTCAGAGCTTATCAAGGTTCCAGATGATGAGCTTCTTAGCGCAAATCTTGGCGCGCTCGGAACCACCGGCATGACGGCCTATTTTGGGCTTCTCAAACATGGCCGGCCGCAGCCAGGAGACTTGGTTCTGGTCTCAGGCGCAGCAGGGGCCACAGGATCGATGGTCGGGCAAATCGCCAAGATTGCAGGGTGTCAAACGATTGGCATAGCTGGAGGGGCGCAAAAGTGCGACTGGATCAAGGACGAAGTCGGATATGATGATGCGATTGATTACAAAGAGGCGGATATCAAAGCCGCCCTCAAGGATACATATGCCAACAAGGTTGACGTCTTTTTCGACAATGTTGGCGGTGAAATCCTAAACGCTGCGCTCGCAAATATTGCCATGCATGGACGCGTGGTCGTGTGCGGCGGTATTTCCAGATATGAGCGCGGTCAGATGCCCGCCGGGCCGGAGAACTATTTCAATCTCATCTTCAAAAGGGCCAGCATGACCGGCTTTATCGTAATCGATTACCGCGCCGAATTCCCAAAGGCGCAGCGCCGGATGCGCGAATGGATCCGGGCCGGCAAAATTGTCTTTAAAGAAGACGTCCAAGAAGGATTTGAGAATATCCCGACCACGCTGAGCCGCCTTTTCTCAGGGCAGAATTTTGGCAAACAGATCTTGAAAATGGACGTGTAACATCGCTTGAAGCGAGGCGGCTTTATTTGCCTTCAAAGACTGCCGCACGCTTTTCCAAAATAGCCTCGACGCCTTCCATATGATCTTCTGTATAATGCATCATGGATTGGGCACTTGCCGACATTTCCATCAAGGTCTCATAGCTTGCCATTGTACCGTGACGAAGAAGCGTCTTGGCAAGCCTCAGGCTCTGCGGCGGCTGCGCGGCGATCCGGCTCGCAAGCGCCATCGCTTCTTGCATCAAGTCTTCCGGTGGCACTGCTTTGGAGATGAGTCCCCACTCCAGTGCCGTCTCTGCGTCAATGACATCGCCTGTGAATAAAAGCTCTGCGGCTCGGCTTGCACCAATGGTTCGCGGTAAAAGCCATGCCCCCCCATCGCCTGGAATGAGGCCAAGCTTCAAGAAGGTGACGCCAAACTTTGCCTTGTCCGAGGCGATCCGAATATCTGCCATACAGGCGACATCACAGCCTAGACCGATCGCAGCGCCATTCACGGCTGCAATGAGCGGAACTTCCAGAGCATAGAGGGATTTTACGACCCGATGGATATTGGTGCGGTAATTCTCGCGCAATTCATAAGGAGAGCCTGCAAACGCGTCTGATCGGGCCGCCATCGCTTTGACGTCGCCGCCAGCTGAAAAGGCGCGGCCTTCACCGGTCAATATCGCGCAGCGAATAGAGGCATCCTTCTCGATCTCCTGGCAGGCTGCAGCGACCGCATCGCCATCACCTGGCTGTCCAAGCGCGTTCATCATATCCGGGCGATTGAGCTTCAAGATCGCGATATGGTTTTGCTTTTCAAGCGTGATCATGGACATTTTCAAAGTCTCCAGTCTTTTGTTTATAAGGTATTTTTAGCGGTAGCTGGGAGATGCGGTCAGGCCGAAATCTGTTCCCAAAGGCTCATGTTGGGGCTGAGGCCCAGACTTTGTCCAAGCTGACTCGCCCATATTTTGTGAGACCCAAACTCATCCTGCCATTGCCACAGCCGGCGGGTGAACCGGCCAAGATCATATTCCCAAGTAAACCCCATCGCGCCATGCGCTTGGTGGGCTGCGGCGCTGACAGCGCCCGCGGCAATCCCGCATCTAATCTTGGCGATCGCGATATCGTTTAACGCCTGCTGAGAAAGCGCATCACGCTCGCCGAGCGCAGCTTGAGCAAGCCCAACGCTCGCAATCGCGGCTGCGGTCTCGCAAGCAATGTCAGACAAGAGATGCTGGACAGCCTGAAACTTCGCAATGGGGCGCCCGAACTGCTCTCTTTGACCCGTATGCTCCAAGGTCATTTCCAAAGCCGATTGCATCGCGCCAGCCATGAGCCCCGCGCGCACCAAGGCGCCAATCGCTGAGTAGCTGCTCTCAGTTAGCCAATCCGGCGCACTTGCCGCATGCACCGACGCGGTAAGGGCTTTGTCCAAACAAGCTGCGCCATCTTCTGCTTTATAGAGCGGCTCAATCCCAGCTTTGAGATGAACAAGATGTAGCATCCCATCCTGAAACAGAATGGCTGTTTCGACTTGGCTTGCATGGGCAAGATAAAGGCCGCGTTCGCTTGTTTGAGCAAGACCAATCCGTCCTTCTGGTGGGGGTATATCGCAAACCGAGAGAAGCGTTTTAGCAATGATGGTGTCGGCTAACGGCGCTGGTAGCGCATATCGCCCGCACACAGAGGCTATCGCCACGCAATCGGCAAGGCTTGCACCAACCCCGCCATGAACTTCGCGAACGCCAAGCTGCGCAAATCCATTTTGCTCTAGCGTCTGCCAAAGCGCATCTGCTTGTGCGCCAAGCCCATTTGCCTCATCAATCGCGCGCAGCGGCGCATCCTGCAAAATCCGCTCAAGGCTATCGCCCACCACTTTTAGATCATCTCTATCCATCAGCGCATTCCAAGCTTACGGGCGATGATGCCGCGCAGGATTTCTGTTGTGCCGCCGCGCAGCGTATTGGAGGGCACATGCCAGATCGCCTCTTGTAAAAGCTCGCTTAAATCTGCCGGGACGATGAGGTCGGGGACAGTCGCGATCAGGTCTCGAACGCGAGCGACAATCTGGTTTTCAAGCGTATTGCCCATGGCTTTAACCGCGACCGCTTCGGCCTCCGGGTCTTGTCCGCTTTGCATTTGCTCAGCGATGGAAAGCGACATAACGCGCAGAACGCGCAAATGCGCCGCCATTTCACCAATCTCAATCATGGTTTGGCGATCGGCGCGGCGGCGCAGCAGTTCAAACACTTGCTCCAGCAGCGCAAAGCTCGTCAAAAAACGCTCTGGGCCGGAGCGCTCCAAGGTAAGCTCACCCATACATTGGGCCCAGCCATTGCCTTCTTCGCCGAGAAGAGCGTCATCGGGTAAGTCGACATCTTCAAACAGAGTCTCATTAAAATGGGTTTGTCCCCCAAGATCCTTGATCCCGGAGACATCGACCCCCGGTAATGAAAGATCGACCAGGAATTGTGAAAGCCCGATTTGGCGATTGCGACCCTCGGCAGGTGAGGTGCGCGCAAGCACGATCATATAGTCAGACAAATGCGCGCCCGTAGACCAAATCTTACGCCCAGACAGTCGCCAACCATTTGCGGTTTTAACGGCTTTGGTTTTGACCGCAGCAAGATCAGAGCCTGCTTGTGACTCGCTCATCCCAATCGCGGTAAAACACTCACCTGCGGCCATTTTTGGTAAGATGGCTTGCTTTTGGTCTTCACTGCCAAATTTTAGGATTTGTGACCCGGTTTGACGATCCGCAATCCAATGCGCCGCAACCGGCGCCCCAGCCGCCAGCAACTCTTCCGTGACAATATAGCGGTGCAAGGCTGGACGGTCTTGGCCGCCATAGGCTTTCGGCCAAGTCATGCCGAGCCAACCTCTTTGCCCAAGCTTGCGGCTAAACTCAGGGCGCGCGCCTGAGACCCAACAATCAGCAACAGGGCGAAACCCGCCCGTATCGCGCTCAAACTGCAAAAATGCCCGAACATCTGATCGAAGCCCAAGGCATTCTTTGTCCAAAGCAACAGGAGAAAAGTGAAACATGTTACATATTATGAGTGCCGCTTTTCGTTTCAGCAAGCCCTACTTGATGTGACACAAAGTGCTTTCTCGCAGAGACAGTGCGGACACCGCAAATGCATCACCGCCTTTGCCGTATAAACTTGGGCTACATTTGACGTATTTGATCCGTGGTGTCGCCATCCAAGGATACGAAGCCTTCTACGCCTTGAGTAGGGTTTCGCCAAAAAGAACCGGTAAGGCTCTATGGAAGAGCATGGAGTTGTTCGGCTAAAAAATCTGAGACGAGTCTATTTCGTTTCAAACCGGCAACGTCTTCATGTACCGCCAGCCAAAAGGTTCTTTCAAGACGAAAAGCATCTGGTAGCACTTCGACCAATTCGGGATGTTGGCGCGCCATAAAGCAAGGCAAAATTCCAAGGCCTGCGCCCGCTTTGACCATCTCCAGTTGCGCGTTGATGCTGGTGCTACAAAGATCTGGCGACCGACCCTGCAAAAGTTCGCCAAAATAGCGAAGCTGGTTGGAATAGATCAGATCATCCACATAGCCGATCAGAGTGTGCTCACTCAAATCCTTCGCCGATTGAACCGGAATGGAGTCTGCAAGGTATCGAGCGCTGCCATACAGTTTAAGTGAGTAATCGGACAAACGCCGAATTTTCAACCGCCCGGCACTTGGTCGCGTAAGCAGAACCGACATATCGGCTTCGCGCTTCGGAACACTCACAAAACCAGACAAAGCGATTAAGTCAGTATTGATCTCCGGATAACGCTGTTTGAACAGAGATAGTGCTGGTGCAATAAGTTTTGTTCCGACCCCTTCAGGGACACCGAGTCGAACCCTGCCTGAGGCAGTTCGATCGCCTGCCGTGCGAGATACGATATCGAATGCCGTCGATTCCATATTCTCAACTTGTTTTGCTAACGCCTCACCTGAAGGGGTGAGCATATGGCCGCGCCGTGTGCGCTCGAATAGCGTTGTTTCCAACTCCGTTTCGAGGCGTTTCAGTCGCCGACTGATGGTCGTTGCGTCCATGTCCAGCTTGATCGCTGTTTGCTCCAACTTCGGTTGGCGCACAACATCCAGAAAAATTTTTAAATCGTCCCAGTTCATAAGGCCTAGTAACCTGCATTAATGCAGATGTCACCTGCATTTCAATCCATTTACCGGAGTTGATGCGGCTTTTAATGTGCATATCAAATTTCCTCGGGAGGGACACGATGCGTGAAGTGAGCCATTTTATTGGCGGTGAGCGAGTGGCTGGCACGTCTGGTCGGTTTGGCGATATTTACAATCCGAACACGGGCGAGGTTCAGGCCCGTGTTCAGCTCGCGGCGGATGCCGAAGTTGCGGCTGCGATTGAAAATGCCAAAGCGGCGCTTCCAGGCTGGGCGGGGACGAACCCGCAGCGCCGCGCACGCGTTCTGTTTGAGTTTAAACGCTTGCTTGAGGCCAATATTGATGAGCTGGCCGAGCTGCTGTCCTCGGAGCATGGCAAGGTGGTTGCGGACTCCAAAGGAGATGTTCAACGCGGCATTGACGTGGTCGAGTTTGCCTGCGGTATCCCGCACCTGCAGAAAGGCGAGTATACCGAAGGCGCAGGTCCCGGCATCGATGTCTATTCGATGCGCCAGCCGCTGGGTGTGGTGGCCGGGATCACGCCGTTCAACTTCCCCGCCATGATCCCGTGCTGGATGTTTGCCGTCGCGATTGCTTGCGGCAATACGTTCATCCTCAAGCCGTCCGAGAAAGATCCGTCTGTGCCATTGCGCATGGTGGAGCTGTTCATGGAAGCGGGCGCCCCGGAAGGCGTGCTCAACATGGTCAATGGCGACAAGACAGCGGTCGACGCGATCCTGACCCATCCGGATGTGAAAGCGATCAGCTTTGTTGGTTCTTCTGACATCGCTCAATATGTCTATTCGACCGGGACCGCGCACGGCAAACGCGTGCAGGCCATGGGCGGGGCGAAGAACCACGGCATCATCATGCCTGACTGCAATATGGAGCAGGCGGTCAAGGACATTGTCGGCGCGGCCTATGGCTCGGCTGGCGAGCGCTGCATGGCGCTGCCTGTGGCCGTCACAGTGGGCCAGAAGACCGGCGACGAGTTTGTCGAGCGGATGACCGACGCCGCGCGCGCTCTGAAGGTTGGGGTCTCTACCGATGGCGAAGCGCATTATGGGCCTGTGGTTTCTGCTGCGCACAAGGCCAAGGTCGAGAGCTATATTCAGATGGGCGTCGATGAGGGGGCCGACCTGGTCCTTGATGGGCGCGGGCATACGCTGCAAGGCCACGAGAATGGCTATTTCATCGGGCCATCCCTGTTCGACCATGTGAAGCCGGACATGCAGTCCTATAAGGAAGAGATTTTCGGGCCTGTCCTGCAAGTTGTCCGCGCCGACAGCCTGGAAGAAGCCGCCGCGCTGCCGAGCCATCATCAATACGGCAACGGTGTTGCGATCTTTACCAGCAATGGCCGGGCGGCGCGTGAGTTTGCCGCGCAGGTCAATGTCGGCATGGTTGGGGTCAACGTGCCGATCCCGGTGCCGGTCAGCTATCACACGTTTGGCGGCTGGAAACGCTCTGCCTTTGGTGACACCAACCAGCACGGACCAGAGGGCGTGCGCTTCTGGACCAAGATCAAGACAGTCACCCAACGCTGGCCCGAAGGCGACATCGGAGACCAGGCCTTCATTATTCCGACAATGGGGTAGGGCATGCTAAAGACCATTGCAATGTCGATGATCTTTGCGGTGTCGATCGGCTCGACTCAAGCAGAAGAGCGGCGCTGCGGGACCGTCGCCGAGGGAAATTCAGGAGAGATTCCTGAGTGGCCGAATACTCCGGTAGACTTTGCGTGTGAAAGAGGGATTAGCGAATTGTCGCTTTGTATCCTGAACAGGCAAGGTATCGAGTGGTTACCCAATGCCGGTGATGATTTCGTCGCGATAAATGACGAGGACTCAGTTTATGCCCTTACACGAGACACTCATCCAGCACATCCAATGATTGTGCGTCGTAAAGCAATTGAAGATGATGACGGTTACATTTCAATCCAGACCACAGCCTGTGGCTATGGAGATAAGGCCGCTTCAGACCGTTTGATGGCACAATACAAGGAGTTGGACGCCAACATCACCGCCCAAATGCGCCAAGATCAAAGCGACTAGGAAAAACAATATGCTTTTCACATCCGAGCAACAGATGATCGTCGACATGGCCGCAGCGTTTTCGCGCGATCAGTTGCGGCCCCATGCGATGCGCTGGGAACAGGACGGCATGATGGATCGCGGTGTTCTGCAGGCGCTGGCTGAGCTGGGCTTTGGCGGCATCTATACCGGGGAAGAGCATGGCGGGTCCGGGCTTGGGCGGCTCGATGCAGTTCTGATCTTTGAGCAGCTCTCCAAAGGCTGTGTGAGCCATGCGGCTTTCCTGTCGATCCACAATATGGCGACCTGGATGATTGACCGCTTTGGCGATGATGAGCTGCGCGCGAAGTATCTGCCGAAGCTCACCACCGCCGAACTGATCGCCTCTTACTGCCTCACCGAGCCGGGGGCCGGATCGGACGCGGCCAGCCTGAAGACGTCGGCAGTCAGGGACGGCGAGACCTATGTCCTGAACGGCGCGAAAGTGTTCATCTCTGGCGCGGGCTTTTCAGATGTCTATCTGGTCATGGCACGCACTTCCGATGAGGGCGCGCGCGGCGTCTCGGCCTTTGTGGTCGAGAAAGACATGCCCGGTCTCTCCTTCGGCAAGAATGAGCTGAAAATGGGCTGGAAAGCGCAGCCCACCGCCATGGTTATGTTCGATGATTGCCACGTACCTGTGAGCAACCGGATCGGTCCAGAGGGTGACGGGTTCAAGTACGCAATGGCGGGGCTGGATGGCGGGCGGCTCAACATTGCGGCCTGCTCGCTCGGCGGGGCGCAGGATGCCCTCGACCGCGCGCTCGCCTATGGCAAAGAGCGCAAACAGTTTGGCAAGGCGGTCACCGACTTTCAGGCCACGCAATTCAAGCTCGCTGATATTGAAACCGAGCTACAAGCTGCGCGTTCGCTGCTCTATACGGCGGCGACAAAGCTCGACGAGAAAGCCGCTGACGCAACGCGGTTCTGCGCCATGGCGAAGCGCTTTGTTACCGATACGGGCTTCAAGGTTGCCAATGACGCGCTGCAAATCCATGGCGGATATGGCTATCTCGCCGATTATGAGGTTGAGCGGATCGTACGCGATTTACGCGTGCATCAGATCCTTGAAGGCACCAATGAAATCATGCGGGTCATCGTCTCGCGCGATATGTTGAAGGCTTAAGACTTATAGACATTGCATTCATCGGCCTCGGTAATATGGGTTCCGGCATGTGCGCCAACCTCGTCAAGGTGGGCCATAGCGTCCGCGCGTTCGACCTGGACAACGACGCGGTCGAGGCTGCAGCGGCAGCGGGCGCACGCGCGGCCTCCGGCTTGGCGGATGCGGTTACCGGGGCGGACGTGATCGTCACCATGCTGCCAGCTGGTAAGCATGTGCTGGGCGTCTATTTCGGGGAGGATGGCGTCGCCGCACATGCGAATGAAGGCACGCTGTTTCTCGACTGTTCGACGATTGCGGTTGAGGATGCACGCACGGCGGCCAGCAAAGCAAACGCACTTGGGTTCCAGATGGTCGATGCGCCAGTGTCTGGCGGCGTGGCTGCGGCAAGTGGTGGTACGTTGACCTTTATGGTCGGAGGAACTGAAGCGGGCTTTGCAAGAGCTGAACCTGTCCTGCAAGCGATGGGTAAGACCATTGTGCATGCTGGCGCGGCGGGCAACGGACAGGTCGCCAAGATCGCCAATAACATGCTGCTCGGCATTTCCATGATCGCGACCTGTGAAGCTTTCACCCTAGCGGAAAAGCTTGGTCTCGATGCGCAGACTTTCTTTGATATATCGTCCAAGGCGTCCGGCCAGAACTGGTCGATGACCAGCTATTGTCCGGCCCCTGGGCCTGTGCCGACGGCACCATCAAATAGGGATTATCAGCCGGGCTTTGCGGTCGATATGATGCTGAAGGATCTGCGCCTGGCAGCTGGTGCATCAGAGGCTGCGGGAGCGATGACGCCATTTGGCGATGCGGCGTGCGATGCGTATGCAGCTCTGTCAGAAGACGGCTATGGCGATCTCGATTTCTCTGGCGTGATGAAACGTATCCGAGGCGAGATTTAGAACACGTCGATAAAGGTTCAGCAATGAAACACCATATCATGATCGCACTCGGTATTCTCATGGCGGCGGTGTTCAGCTTTCGCTTCGCGAATGCTCTGATGGCCCCCGGTCTTGGAATTTCCGAATTGTATTTGTTTGGTGGCCTTGTGATTGCCGGATTGTTGATTTTCTTTGGTCTGAGAGAGCGCCGCGCAGCACGCTATAAGTCGCCAGATAAAGAGCTTTAGACCAAAGTCGATCTCTACATTTGCCAAACTCTGAGGCATCCTGATTGTGCGGTAAACTTGCCGTCCAAAAAAACAATCAGGGAGGACAATTATCGTGTCCGAGAACAAACAAACAGATGCGAAAGGCTATTGGGCGGCCACGATCCGCCTGACTTTGAGTCTGCTCGCGATCTGGTTTGTCGTCTCTTATGGAGCCGGCATTCTTTTCCGGGATTTTCTGGATCAATTCTCAATCGGCGGCGCGCCGCTTGGCTTCTGGTTTGCGCAACAGGGCGCGATCTATGTCTTCGTCGCGCTGATTTTCTACTACTGCGTCGCCATGAATCGTCTTGAGCGCAAATTCGGTGTGGAGAGCTAAAGCCATGGACCAGACGTTTTGGACGTATTTCTTCGTTGTCGGGACCTTTGGGCTCTATATCGGGATTGCGATCTGGGCCCGCGCCGGATCGACGGAGGACTTCTATGTTGCCGGGCATGATGTTCACCCGACCGTAAATGGTATGGCGACTGCCGCAGACTGGATGTCTGCGGCCTCTTTCCTGTCTATGGCTGGCTTGATTGCCTTTTTGGGCTATGGCGGGTCGGTCTACCTGATGGGATGGACGGGCGGCTATGTCTTGCTTGCATTGTTGCTGGCGCCATTCCTTAGAGAGTTCGGCAAGTTCACTGTGCCTGACTTTGTCGGTGACCGATATTATTCAGATGCTGCCCGTCTGATCGCGGTGATCTGTGCGCTATTTGTGTCTTTCACCTATATTGCCGGACAGATGAAAGGCGTCGGTGTGGCCTTCTCCAACTTCCTCGAAGTGGAGTATACATGGGGCATCATTATCGGCATGGTGATCGTCTTCTTCTATGCCGTGCTCGGCGGGATGAAGGGTGTGACCTATACGCAGGTCGCGCAATATTGCGTCCTGATCTTTGCCTATACGGTACCGGCCATATTCATCTCGATGATCATTACCGGTAACCCGATCCCGCAACTTGGCTTCATCTCAAACGCCGCAGGCACCGAAACCCCGATGCTGGAAAAGTTGAACGAGACCGTCACGGATCTCGGCTTTATTGAGTATACATCTACCAATAAAAGCATGTTCGATGTGTTTGCGATCACTGGCGCTCTGATGTTCGGGACAGCAGGTCTGCCGCACGTGATCATTCGTTTCTTCACGGTCTCCAGCGCCAAGAATGCGCGGGTCTCTGCGGGGTGGGCCTTGGTGTTTATCGCAGCGCTCTACACCACGGCTCCAGCCGTTGGCGCATTTGCGCGGATCAACTTCATCGATACGGTGAATGAAGCGACCTATATCGAGAGCGGCGTTGACTATAATAGCGACGGTCAAATCGATGATGAGGATTACGCCTATGAAGCCGCGCGCCTTGAGGCGGCAGGCGTTAAGCCGGTTCCAACCTGGTACAAGACCTGGGAGAAAACCGGCCTACTCGACTTCGAAGATAAGAATGGTGACGGAATCATGCAGTATCGCGGGCCGAATACACCTGATGGTGTGGTCAACGAACTGAACCCGAACAACGATATCTTCGTGCTTGCTAATCCACAGATTGCACAGCTTCCAGGCTGGGTCATCGGACTGGTCGTTGCTGGTGGCCTCGCAGCTGCACTCTCCACCGCTGCAGGCTTGTTGATGGTGATCTCATCAGCGGTCAGTCACGACCTTTGTCGAAGGACTTTCTTCAAAGACATGGATGACAAGACCGAGCTGATTGTCGCGCGGGGCGCGGCAGCGGGGGCTGTGTTCTGCGCTGGCTTGCTGGGCATCTATGCCGGGCAGCTTGGCTTTGTGGCGCAAGTTGTCGCTTTTGCCTTCGGCTTGGCGGCAGCCTCGCTCTTCCCGATCATCTTCCTCGGTATCTTCTGGAAGCGGATGAATAAGGAGGGCGCGATTGCTTCCATGGTCTTCGGTCTGGTTTCGACCTTTGCATATATCTACTATTTCAAATTCGTAGATACCGATCCAAGCCATTGGTTCTTTGGGGTTTCGCCTGAAGGTATCGGTTTTGTCTTCATGTGGATCTCAGGCGCGCTTGGTATCATTGTCGCTCTGGCGACGAAGGCACCGCCGCAGGACATTCAGGATCTGGTGGAAGACATCCGTGTCCCGGGCACCCGCAAGGCGCATGGCATCGCCGATGCCGGTATGGCGCCCGCGCCTGCTGAATAAGCCTCCCAGGCTAAATTGACGGGGCGGCCTTATGGGTCGCCCTTTTCTTTGCCTACGACTTTCGCCGCGATTGGAATCGACATGGCAGTCAGGCATGCTAGCGTCAGGAGATGGCGATGCCCGCTTGGCTGATAATCACCTGCGTTGTGCTATACATGGCGGTCCTGTTTGGGATGGCCTGGCGCCGTGATCAGGAGGCCGCAAAGCCCGGCTTTACGCAAAGCCCCATCATCTACGCGCTGGCTATCGCGGTCTATTGTACGTCCTGGACCTTCTTTGGCGCGGTCGGAACAGCGGCCTCAAGCGGTTGGGAGTACTTGCCGATCTATCTCGGCCCGGCTCTTGTATTTCTGTTTTTGCCGGGGCTGCTGCGGCGCATTGGCGATGTGGTCGAGCGCGAAGGCGTGACCACGCTGTCTGACTTCCTCGCATCGCGCTATGGCAAAAGCCGAACCATAGGGGCCTTGGTCGCTGTTGCTGCTGTTATCGGCAGTCTGCCCTATATCTCATTGCAGCTGAAATCGGTTGGCATGAGCGTTCAGGCGCTTCTCAATCAGGCCAGTGAGGTTCCGACCCAGAGCGGCGCGGAGTCGGTTTTGGTGACAGCTATTGGCTTAGCTTTGTTTGCCATTCTTTTCGGCGCAAGACACTCAGACCTCACGCGGCATAATGCCGGACTGATGCGGGTGTTGGCGTTTGAGGCGATCATCAAGCTGGTTGCATTGATTGCGGTGGCCATCCTCTCGATCAGCTTGCTTAACGCCCCTTCAATGGCGTTCGCCCCGAGCGTGTCTGAGATTTTTCCGGCCGAATTTTCGGCGCGCTTCATCACGATTACACTGCTCTCTATGGCGGCTATTGTCTGCTTGCCAAGGCAATTTCATGTCGGCTTCATCGAACGTCAGGACGGGCGCGAGCTTTCGGTCGCACGCTGGTTATTCCCGCTCTATATGCTGGTCACCAGCCTCGTCGTCATTCCAATTACGCTGGCGGGTGCTGGCGGACTTCCTGAATCGGTTCCTGCCGACCTGTATGTGCTGCAACTGCCATTGATGAACGATAATGGCTGGTTGGCGCTTTTAGTCTTTCTGGGCGGGTTTTCAGCGGCCACGGGTATGGTGATTGTCGCCACCATCGCGCTGTCCAACATGGTTACGAATGAGCTTATCGTGCCAGCCTTTATGCGGTCGGGATATCTCTCGAACATTAGCGGCGATTCCGGGGCACGCATTCTGTCTATCCGCCGCTTCGTTATTATTGCGATCATCCTGCTGGCCTATGGCTATTTCCGGGCTGCGGGCGGTAGTGAGGCGTTGGCGCAAATCGGCTTGTTGTCCTTTGCTGCCGCTGCACAATTTGCACCCGCGCTCCTCGGCGCTGTCTATTGGCGAGGTGCCAAGCAACCGGGTGCGGTTTGGGGGCTATCACTCGGTCTCGTCACTTGGGCCTATACTTTGTTCATCCCAGCAATTGCCGGACATGACGTGCTGGTGAGCATGCTGCCGGCATGGCTCGATCCACATGCCTTATTCGGTTTGAGCTTTGGCGATAGTCTGGTGCATGGTGTTTTCTGGAGTCTCGGGCTAAACGCGGTCGGATTCATTGTCTTCTCCATCCGGGCGTCTGAGCGTCTGCGGGATCGCATACAGGCTGCCGCTTTTGTCGGCGAATATGCAAGCTCGACAGGGATGCGCGCCCCAACCCTGGAGATTGCCCATCAAGTCACGCCGGATGGCCTTAAGGTGCTCGCGTCGCGATTCCTGAGCGCTGAGGCGGTGTCGCACGCGTTCGATCAGTTTGAGGACGACCTGCAGATCAAGACCCAGGGGACCGATCCTGCCGACTGGCGCCTCGTTCAACGCACGGAGCGCTTGCTGGCCAGCGCGCTTGGTTCGTCATCCGCGCGGGTGGTGATGTCCTCCGCCATTGCCGGGGCGGATGTCGCGCTCGGCGACGTCCTCTCGATCCTTGATCAACATACGCAAGCCGAGCGGTTTGATCGCCACATGCTGCAGTCCATGCTGGAGAATGTCGAGCAGGGCATCAGTGTGGTCGATCACGAGCAAAATCTGGTAGCTTGGAACAGCGCTTATGTTGAGATGTTCGCTTACCCGAAAGAGATTGTGAAGCTTGGTGCGCCGATTTCAACGCTCATTCAGCACAACATTTCAACCGGCTGGATTGATGGGGACCCGGCAAAAGAAGCGGATCGCAGGATCGCGCACATCAAAGCCGGGCGGCCGCATGCGTATGAGCGACAAAACCCCGATGGGCGATATCTCCGCATTACCGGGAGCCCGATGCCCGGCGGCGGCTATGTCACGACCTTCACGGATATCACCGAGGACAAGCAGCGCGAGCAGGCTTTGATAGAGGCCAATGAAACGCTGGAGCAACGCGTCACCGACCGGACTAAAGCCCTGCAAAGCATGGCGGAAGATCTCGAAGCCGCCCGAGCGGAGGCGGAAGGGGCGAATGCCTCCAAAACGCGCTTTCTTGCAGCGGCAAGCCATGATTTGCTGCAACCTCTAAATGCTGCGAGATTGTTTTTGGGCGCAGTCGAGCCGGGGCATCAGCACAATAATCAGGAATTGCTGGCGAAAGCCGACCGGGCGGTCCGCTCAGCCGATGAATTGCTCAAAGGCTTACTGGATATTTCGCGGCTCGATCACTCAAATGTTGAGCCGAACCCAAAAACCATTCCGCTGGGCCCTCTGCTTGAAGATCTCGCGGATGAGGCGCTGCCAATGGCGCAAACCATTGGCCTCCAGGTCAGAGTGGCACCAACCAGTCTGAAAGTCTCCGCTGATCCAGATTTCCTGCAGAGTATTTTGCGCAATTTCATCTCCAATGCCCGTCGTTATTCGCAAAAAGGCGGCGTGTTGATTGGTGCGCGCCGAGAGGGCGTGGACCATGTACGTGTTGAGGTCTGGGACACCGGGCCAGGCATTCCTGAGGATCAACAAGCAAAATTGTTCGAAGAGTTTGAGCGCCTGACCGAGCAAGACAATTTGGGGATACGCGGCGCTGGTCTCGGGCTTGCAGTGGCAAGCCGTATGGCGCATTTGATGAAGACCAAAGTCGACGTGCGCTCGTGGGTTGGGCGCGGCAGCGTGTTCTCTGTGCGTCTGCCGCGTATGGCGTCGCGGGCCGAACTGGGGTTGCGATCAGCTGACGTGAGCAGGGCGCATCTGCCACAAGACCTATCGGGCCTGACCGTTCTCTGTGTCGACGATGAGCGCCTCATTTTGGAAGGCATGCGCGCTTTGCTTGAACGCTGGCAATGCCGAGTGCATCTGGCGCAATCCCTCGCACAGGCAGAGGCCCTTCTTGAGCACGAGACGATCCATGTCGTGTTTGCCGACTATGAGTTGAAACAGACCCGTAGCGGGCTCGACCTGTTAATCACGCTGAGTGGTGACAAGCCGGATCTCAAAGTGGCCTTGCTAACGGCGCAGGCGACCGAGGAGATCGCGAACCGGGCGCAGGATGCCGGCATCATGGTGCTTCGTAAACCTGCTGATCCCAATGACATCAAGCACTTCCTAGCTGAGGCCAGCGCTCAGATCGTGTCTTATGCGGCGGAGTGATCGTCGAGGCCGAGCGCGGCCTTGTAGATCAGCAAAGCCTGGGTCCGGTTATTGGCACCCAGTTTTCGGAAAATAGCGGTCATATGGGCTTTTACCGTAGCTTCTGAAATTCCCATTTCATAAGCAATCTGCTTGTTCAGCAAGCCATCAGACAAGCCAGTCACAACACGGCGTTGTGCAGGCGTCAGGCTGGCCACCCGATCGGCGCCATCGGCGGCTGCCGACACAGTGTCCTTCATGACCGGAAACCAGGTGCCGCCATCCAGAACCGTCGCCAGAGCGGCGGCAAGCTCGTCCAGCCCGAGGCTTTTGGGCAAATAGCCCGCAGCGCCAAGGATTTTGGCTTGTTGGAACGCAGCGCCAGACTCGGTCGCGGAGACGACGACAATCGGACAGCTCACGCCATTCGACTGCAGTCGGGCCAAGCCATTAAAGCCGTTTGCATCCGCGAGATTCAAATCGAGCGTGATCAGTCTCGGCACCGTCTCTTCCAGGTGGCCCATTGCTTCTTTGATCGAGCCTGCATGGATGGCTTGCGCCGTCGAGCCGCTGGCCAGCGACAGAGCTGTTTCCAGAGCATCCCGAAACAAGGGATGGTCATCTACAATCAGGGCTTTTGGTGCCTCTGCCACTCTTCTCCCTCCCGTATCGTCGCTTGCCGATTCTTCGGTCTTCTAAGCACTTTCTTTGATCAGGATGACCCAAGCAGGCCGACCTGTCGAGCCCCTTAGACAAAGGTCGTAACACCAATGGCTAATAGCGAACTGGCGCTGATCCTGAAATGCTCTGACCCATAAAAACAGATATACGGAGGAAGCTATGTTCGGAGGATTAAAGGTTGGATTACTTCTCAGCACGGCTTTGTGTGTGACGGGTTTGGCTGCGGCGGATGGCGAGGATATGGAAGCGCGCATTGCAGCGCTCGAAGCCATGGTCGCTGACCTCAAAGCCGAGCTTGAGTCCGAGAAGGCGGACATGGATGAAGCGATTGTTCGCCTTGATAATGTCGAGAAAGCCACACCAACAGACAGAGCCTTTGCCACCAATACCGGTTTCATGGTTGGTGATACGACGTTCAAGATTGCAGGGTTCATTGATGTCGACGCGCACGCAACCACGCTAAGCGATGGTCAGATCGCCTCCAACTCGATCGCACGTGACTTCTACATTCCGAGTGCGACGCCAATCGGCGGGGATGAAACCACGTTTGCAGATATCACCGCACAAGCGTCACGGTTTGCGATCACCGCCCAAAAGCCTGTCGGCGACAAAACCGTGACCGGCTATTTTGAACTTGATTTCCTTGGATCGGCTCAGGGTAATGAACTGGTTTCCAGTTCTTTCAGCCCGCGCCTTCGTCGGGCCTATATCGATTATGGCAACTGGCGCATCGGCCAGGAATGGTCGACCTTCCAGAACACGTCAGCGATCCCTGAAAGCGCGAGTTTCCTCATTCTGTCAGACGGTATGGTTTTCGTACGCCAGGCCCAGCTCCGTTACACATATGGCAATTGGCAGTTCGCGATCGAAAACCCGAACACGACCAGCCTGAATATCGGCTCGCGAGACGAAAACCTCCTGCCGGATGTGGTCGCGCGCTATAATATGAAAGGCGATTATGGAAACATCTCGATTGCCGGTATTGCGCGGCAGTTGCGCGCCGACCTTGGGGCGACCGAAGAAGAGACGTTTGGATACGGTCTCAGCGTGGCGGGCCGTGTCAAAGTCGGCAAGAAGGACGATATTCGTTTTAATTTGACCGGCGGAGAAGGTCTCGGGCGCTATATTGGTCTCGCTGCAAGTCGTGCCACGGCGCTCGATCCGAACGGTGAGCTGGAAGCTATTCCGAGCTATGGCGGCCTGATTGCTTGGCGCCATCCATTTGGCGAAACGGCGCGGCTTAATATTGGCTATTCGGGACTGTTTATCGACAATCCAGACTATCTCGGGGGCGGTGCCACATCTTCGGTACAATCTGCCTATGGCGCGGTGCTCTGGGATATCGCGCCAAAGGTCACCACCGGCGTCGAGGTGTTGCATGGCATCCGTGAGCTTGAGAGCGGCGCCGAAGGCGACATCACCCGATTTACCTTCTCAACCAAATACGCCTTCTAGGAAAAGGAATAACGAGTATGGCCGATGGAGTATTCGAAATGACCGACAATCCAGTTTACCCTGTCCCTTTGGACTTTGCGGCGCGGGCGAACCTGACGCCGGACAAGTACCGGCAGATGTATGCGGCCTCGATTGCTGACCCGGAGGCCTTCTGGGGCGCGCACGGCCAGCGGCTTGATTGGTCAAAGCCCTACACGACCGTCAAGGATGTCAGCTGGGACAAATCAGACCTGCACGTGCGCTGGTTCAGCGATGGCGAGCTGAATGTCAGCTATAATTGCATTGACCGCCATCTCGACAAGCGCGGCGACAAGACCGCGCTGATCTGGGAAGGCGACGACCCG
>JBCBZD010000025.1:0-3754 GCA_039815485.1 Pseudomonadota bacterium
CCCCAATTCACCAAACCAGCAACCTGGCAAGAGCGTGACATCCCGGACGTGTTAATGTCGGGCCACCATGGCGAGATCGCCAAGTGGCGCCGAAAACAGGCCGAAAAGCTGACACAAACGCGTCGCCCAGACCTTTGGACGCGCTATATCTCTGAGCATGACAGCTAACCTTATCATAGGCGCGCTTGTCGCGGCGTTAAACCCGGCACTTGTTTCACGATCCAGATCGAGGAGCCGTCATGAAACGCCAATTCAAAGCCTCGAAGCGCGAACCGATCATTTCCTTGATCAATATCGTATTCTTGATCCTGATCTTCTTCATGGTTGCCGGTTCGCTCTCGGCCAATCGTCCGTCCGGGATCGAATTCGTTCAAGCAGAAGGCCTCGATTGTTGTACCGAAGAAGACGCGCTCGATATCCTCGCGGATGGGACTTTGGTTCGGCACGGCGAGCGGTTGGCGTCGCTCGAACAGTTTATTGCTGAAACAGAATCCCTCGAGACAACGATTCGCTTGCGCCCTGACCGGGAATTACCGGCGCGTGACTTGTTGCAAAGCGTGAGCACCCTGCAAGACGCTGGCGCCACGCATATCGTCGTGCTGACGGAGCAAGCAACATGAATGTTCGGATCGGTCCAGCACTTGCGGTCGCGCTACTGGCGCACGCGGGCGCGTATGCAATCATCCTCGTCAGCACGCCGGAGAAGGCTGACATAAAGATTCAGGGCGGCAGCATCAGTGTTTCGCTGACGTCCACTGACATGCCGGCATCGGAGGAATCTGAAACGGCCAATGAGGAGGCGACCGAGTCGGATGCAGATGATGCGTCCGGGGCCAGTCCCGTCGAAACGCCAACGCCTGAGCCAGTTGTCGAGCCCATACCCGAGCCAGAACCGGCTGAACCTGAGCCAATTCCCGAGCCAGAGCCCGAACAAGAGCCACCGGCGCCTGAACCCGCGGCCGAAGTTACGCCGGATGAACCAGAAGACGCGGTGACTATGCCAGAGCCGACCTCATCCGAACCAGCAGGAGAGGAAGCGACTGACAGCCAATCAAGCGAGTCTGCTTCCGTTGAAACCAATGCAGCTCAGGAAGTCGACGATCAATCAGAGACCGGTGCTCCGTCCAAACATGGACCACCCGTCGAATCCACCGCCTCAACTGCTGAGATTGCAAACGCCGAGCTCGGTAACGCGGCTGTAGACAATTACAATGGCGCCCTGATGCGCCATATGCGCAAGGCGCGCAAATTTGACACGAATGCCCGCCGTAGTTCGAAGATCTCGATCACGATTGACGCAAATGGACATGTGATCGAGGTCCGCGTCCTGCGGGCTTCAGGAGACAAGACCTGGGACCGACGGGTGGTCAAAGAACTCAAACGTATCGCGCCGTATCCAGCGCCGCCCTCGGGTGAGACGCATTCCTGGTCGTTTGATGCGGTCCCGAAATAGAGGCACGGGATTAAGGAACGAAGAAGACGAAGAGGGCGATAAATAGGGCCATCGTTGCGCCCATAATCCGTATCGCATTGCCCAATCGAAAGCGCAGCGAAAAAAACAGGATCAGTCCGATGACCGACATGGCCAGGATCAGAATGGCGGTAATGTCGATCATGAATTTCCAGACTTTGCCAGCATCTTTCCCGCGGTGAAGATCGTGGATGATAGAGGTCAAATTGGCCTTAGAGGTTTCAATCTCAGCCTCGGCAAGTTCGAAATCGATGAAAATGTCGGTGCCACCTTTAACGCCGGCAAATCTGAGCATCGCATCGCTGTCTGAAATACTTGCGTCCTTCAGTTGACCTTGGACGCGGGTTGCATTGCGAACCAGTTCTTCGAACGCCCGCTCTGGCGTTTCACTTGATTGCGCGGATTGCAAAGCATCAAAATCCAATGCGACAATGATCGGCTCAGCATCCTGACGGTCGGCACCAAACCAGCTTGGGTGATTCAGCAAAAGGCCAGAGGCTGCAAAGAACATGAGCAATAAGAAAGCGGCCGCAGACAAATAGCCGTGCAGCATCCGACACGTGCGGTAGAACGCGCCCTTGTTGAACCTCTTCTTCTCCGGTTTTTTGTTTGCCGATTGAGGGGGAGAAGTCATGCCGTCTGCTATGGCGCTGCTCCAAAAGACACCGAGATGTTTCCTAGTTCATCGCCTGCTTGTCGTTCAATCGCAAACGGGTTTTCGCCGAGGGTTATCTCGAAGCTTTCATGTTGATGATCCCCATGTTCGCGGGCGGCTTCAATATGCAGCACATACTCTCCGGCCGGAGCCGGGTTGCCATCATGATCCAGGCCGTCCCATTGGATAAGATACTGGCCCGGCTTGCGCGTCGGTTCAGATAGCGCATCCGGAAGACTGCCGGCCTTACGACCAAACCGGCGATGCCAGTAATAGTTCTCTTCCATCCAGCGCTCTTCCGGACCCGCCAACAAAAGTATGCGAACCAACTGACGGTTGGAATCAGCCACCCAGGCCGCGATGTAGGGGCGTTCATAATTGGAGACGTCCAATTCAGGAATGACGAAATCGACTGAAAAGGCATATCCGTTTGGCCAGCTCTCGTTGGTTCGTGCGCCGTCCGATCCCGTCTCAAGAAGGGACCAACCGTCCGATGTGTAGGCTCGGCCATCATCCGCAACGATGCGGGCTTCAACACCAGCCCGCGCATTGATCAATGCCATTCCGTCATTCAGTGGCATCACAAGAAGAGCTGTTGCTAAAGCGTCCGCGGTCATCGAATCCTCGGCAAATACGCTGGCTTGAGAAACGCCTTCAACATGCCACCCATTTTTGGGAGAAATGATGTGAGAGAACGACTTTCCTCCAATGTCGCGATCGCGAGGGCCGCGGCCGCTCGTGGCCAGGGCACCGTCTCCGAGCATCACCTCGATTCCGTTGCCCGTTTCGGATCGAGCCGATTTGATGGCCGCGGTCCAGGAGGTGGCATCCGGGCTTTCACCCCAGGTTTTTATGTCGCCGCCAATATTGATGAGAAGTCCATCCAGGTCAGGATCCGCGGCGCGTGCGGCCGCCATGGCACGATCAATGACAAAGCCCTTGGCCAGCGCGTTGAGTTGAAACTGGACAGGGTCCGGGCGATCCAAAGACATCGCACTTTCATCCATATTCAATTTCGCACGTCGGATCTCGCCAGCCGTCAAACGCAATTGCGCGCGCGACGGCACTTCACCTTTATCTTCGCTGGATTGCCACGTCTGCAGCAGCCCCCCAATTCGGCAGCTTAGAGCGTTTCTCGTTTGCTCGCGGAATGCTTCACACGCACTCAGCACGGTGAAGAGATCGCGAGAAACCGTGGCTGAGCTGACACTGTTCAAGGTGGAGACTTCGCTCTCTGGGTCATACGTGCTCAAGATTGCATTCAAGCGATAAATCTCCGCCAATACGGCAGATTCGACCTGATCAGCGGTCGCCTCAGACCCAGAAATAATGACCAGATCAAGGTTAGTCCCCAGAATAAAATCGTGACTTCGCGTGAACGTCTCAGCCGCTGCGGATGAGCAAACGAGCGCGCCAAAGCCGAAACTGGCCGTCGCCAGACGAATGAAAGAGCGCAGCATTATGAAAAGTCCCATTGACAATTTTCTTTTTGCAAATGATTTGCATTCTCGTATAATCAATGGCACAGTTTGGCTACTTATTTTTTTGGAGAAATGCAGAAATGAAGCTCATTCGCTCAACGCTGCTCGCGGGTACAGCAGTCCTGATCTCGGCAGGGACGGCTGCGG
>JBCBZD010000022.1:0-4536 GCA_039815485.1 Pseudomonadota bacterium
TTCGCCTGGATCGTGCGGGATGAGGCCGCTTCCTACATCGGCTGCCTCTATGTCTTTCCCCGCTTCATGGAGCAGGCGGCGGACGTATGGGTCTGGGCACGATCATCGCTGGATGCCGTGGCAAGGTCAGCTCGAGCCTGAGCAAGGCGGGCGCCTTTCCGGCCTAGGCGCGCACTAGCCGCTCAATCCCGAAACGAACCAATAGACCAGGCCAGCGATCAGCAGCGCGGTCAGCGTCCGCTTCAGCCATTTCGGCATCCGCGCCCAGGCGCCGGTAATTTGCGCGCCGAACAGGAAAAGCAATCCGCCCAGAATCGCGAAACGGACAAACCGGCTGACCGAAAACATACCCAGAAATTCCCAATAGGGATAGCCAATCGCCCCGGCGATCAGATTGATCAGGTATGAGGGCGCCGGCGTGGTCCCGCCCAGGAATATGAAGGACGTCCCGCGGTCTGCGAAGCGCTCCGCATAAGTGGCGGCGAGTGCCTCAACGCCGAGGCGCGAGACCACCGGATCGAAATAGGTCGCCCCGATCGCGTAGATGATCGATCCGCCAATCGCACTGCCCAGGACCGTCACTGCGACAAAGATCCAGATCCGATCGCGCGCGGCGAGGCATAGCGCAATGAAGGCGGCCTCATATGGCAGTGGCAGAATCGAGGTCTCGGCAATCTCGACCAGGAGCAAAACCGGCAACAGCCAACGCGAGTGCGCGAGGGCGACCAGGCGATCGGTAAGCGTGGGGCGGATTTGAGAACGCGATTGAGTCATGGCTCGGATGGAAACAGAGTCTCTTCACAGGGAAGCTAAGTCGAGTTTGAGACTTGACGAGTTGGAAACGCCGAAGTGCAAACGGACCAGACAACGCACCGGGCCTCATCTGCTATGGATGAAGGGTGGATCGAAACTCAAAGACCAACTCGGGGCGAGTATGAGACTCGCGAGAGAGGTCGACGAATGATGAAATCAGATTCATGAACTGGTCACTTTTTGGAGATGACTTTTACGGTACTACTTGCATAAGAGCTCAGGGTGAGCATCGTCAGTATTGCCGCGATTATAAGCAGCCCCGCCACAATCTTTGACGCGTCGAGCCCCATCAATTGCTGATAGTAATAGGGCGACATGGCCAGGCTCAATCCGGCGAAAGAGAATGTGATTTTCACCGGCTCCAGCTTAGAACCCTTCAGGTCCCTACGTCCGCGCAAAGCTTCTCCGAACGAGGCGAAGAATGTACAGCGCGCAACCAGGACCAAGGCTGCAGATGCAGACAAGAGTGAAAGCGTTCCGGCCACGAGCAATCCGGCAACCGCGGCGAGGGTCAAAAGGCGGTCGCCGATGAGGTCCAGCATCGCCCCAAGCTCCGAGCTTTCATTCAGATGGCGTGCCAGTCGGCCATCCACAACGTCCAGCGCGCCCGCGCCCAGGAACAGGGCTAGCGCGATCCAGCCAGGGCCGACTGTCGCCAGAACCAGGAAGAGCGGTACGACAAGACTCATCCGAAACAGAGTGACAGAATTAGAAATCATCTATGCGCTCCATACTCAAACACTCAGGAATTATAGCCATCGAAGCGGCGGAGCAGCCGAGCTTAGCGTTTCGATTGTCGACTTTAGAGTTTGCATAAATGAACTGCGATCTCCGCTCCAGTTAAAAGGGGCGCCGATTATTGCGCTGCAAGTGAAAGGGACCGGAATGCGTGCACCCCGCGGCAATACTCGTCCCGCGCCCTGTAGGTAAACCGGGACGATGGGCGTTTCAGGGAATTGTTCTGCCAATCTTGCAATCCCAGATTTGAAATTGCCCATTTCTTCTGCCTCACCTCTGGTGCCTTCTGGAAAAAGCAACAGGATTTCGTCTCGCTCCAAGGCCTCGCGGCAACCCGCAAGCACGTCGCGCCGGGCGCGACCTTTTCGTTCAATCGGTAAGATCCCTACAATCTTTTGCGAGAACCAGCTTGAAAGCGGATTATTGAGGAAATGATCGGCGGCAGCCACTGGACGGACATCACGCAGAGACGCGGATGGAAACAAGCAAATCAACAATAATGTATCGATGTGACTATTGTGATTCGCCGCAATGATTGCAGGGCCCTTGGTCGGCAGGTTCCGTCTGCCACGAACATCGACACCGATCACAAGCTTGGCAATCGGTTTAACCAGGCACACCAAAAGCAAGCGGCGAAACAACTGCAACATCTAAAAACGCTCCAAAGCGAATATGGCGAGCATATGGAAATACCACGGAGCGGTGAACATGAGACTGTCAAGGCGGTCGAGCGCGCCACCATGCCCCGGTAACAGACGACTCGTATCCTTCACGCCAAGATCCCGTTTGATTGCCGACATAGTGATATCGCCAAAGAAGCCGAGGATCGGCAAAGTCAGCCCGGTGAGCAGACTTGGATAAAACGTCAGAGGCGTGAAGTAAGGCGCCAAGGCGACGAAAACCGCAGCGGTTGTCAGAAAACCCCCAATCGCACCTTCCCAGGTTTTGTTTGGACTGACCGTCGGACTAATCTTGTGCTTCCCGAGCAGCTTACCCCACACGTATTGCGCAACATCGTTGAATTGCGTCACGAAAATCAAAAAGAAAACCAGTCCCGCTGGACCTGCCTGAGGCACTTCTTCGAGCGGGGTTCGCATCAGGAACGCGACATGGCCAAGATTGTAGACACAAACGATGACCCCCCAATGCATGATGCCGACCGTGGCCAGAAAGCCATCTGTTCGGCCCATGAATGCCATCGTGATCGCTGTTCCAACAAAAACATAAATCGGTACGATCACCAAAAAATAGTCGTAGTTGTTTACCCATATCGCCCAGTAGCTGATCAGGATGGATAAATAGACCAGCAACACGACCATCCTGTCTTCGCGGCGCGTCGGTGCCAGTGTCAAAAACTCGCGAAGCGCAACAAAACTTATGTATGCGAACAGGATGGTAAAGGCCTGCCAACCGACAAGCAGGGCGGCACCGACGATAATGCAGATCAACCACCAGCTGCCCATTCTCGGCGCCAGGTCACTCCACTTGCCTGGCTGTAGGCGGGGTAGAAGAAAGGCGGCAAGGCTGCCCAATATCAGAAGCAGCAATAGTGCCCCAAACCCTGCCCTCAAAGCTAAGGGCTGAAGTAGAAACCAATCTATTGCCACAATTCGTCCTCAAATACCGAACAGATCGATTATTTCCTCGGAGACTGTTGTGTTATTGAGGTCCAAAATCAAGGCATTTATAGCAAGTGGCATTACCCATATTGCTTTTGCTTTTATTGTCATGGGCGCGTGGGCTGTGTTCGCCAACCGGCAGCATCTTATGCCTGAACCCGTGATCGCTGGCCTCGTCCAGGGCGCGTTGTCGGCCACGATAACACTGCTGATGAAAAAGGCTCTAGATTGTCTGTCGACCCTCTTTTTTCGCCAAAATGCAATGTGGTGCGCGTTGATTGCACCACCGATGGTCGTTTGTTCCGTCTCTCTGACCGTTTTGGTACTTAGTCATGTCATGGCCGGAACTCCGGAAGTGTTGGCCACGATTGCTGTCCCTTTTAGCGTCGCCTTCACTTATGCATGGATATACTCGATGAGTATCTGGAATACTCAGCGAACTCAGACATGACCAAAACGATGTCCCGTCGCCCGATCAAACAACGCGAGTCCGGCTGGGCAAAATCGATCGCTGCGGCTTTGGGGCGCGTGGGCATTACGCCGAATCAGGTCTCGATCACCAGCATGGTGTTTGCAGCATTGGCCGGGGCCTGTTTTTTGATTTCACCGGACCTGAGCCCGATGTCCCGCGCGATAGCGTTGATCATTGCGGTCCTTGCTTGTCAGGCACGGCTTCTCTGTAATCTATTCGATGGAATGATTGCTGTGGAAGGCGGTCACTCAACGCCCGATGGGACGTTCTGGAACGAGTTTCCGGATCGCATATCGGATGTCCTGATCTTCGCGTGCGCTGGATATGGCGCGGGCTTCCCTGAGCTTGGCTGGGCCGCGGCGGTATTGGCGGTTTTGACTGCCTATGTCCGGGAGCTTGGGCATGCGAATGGTCTGGCGCCAGACTTTTCGGGTCCACTCGCAAAACAGGGGCGCATGCACCTTGTATCCCTAGGCGCGATCGCAGCCATCTTCGAAACGATCTGGATTTCGGAGAATAGCGCGCTCTCGATTGCACTTTCAGTGATCATCGTCGGCAGCGCATTGACCGTCTTGAATCGCAGCCATCGAATGGTCCGTGCGTTGAAGAAGTAGGCGATTCGTACGCTGTTTTCACGGCAACTATAAGCATAGACCCGGTCGATATGAGCGCCCGTCACGGCGGTTGAAGTTGCTCAGTGATACGCAAATTCATGCCGAACACGAACCCAGGCGCCCAATACACAAGGCGTCTCTAAAACGGCCGATCCCCATTCACCGTCGCGCGCCGCATATGGCGCCGCTGGCCCGGATAATCGTTCAGCGCATAATGCCAGCAACAACGATTGTCCCAGAACGCCACCGCCCCTTCGCTCCACCGGAAGCGGCAGGTAAA
>JBCBZD010000029.1:0-3280 GCA_039815485.1 Pseudomonadota bacterium
CGCCGTCGATCGTCCGACCGCTGAAGGTATGACCCAATCGGCGCCGGACTGGCATTTCGATGATGCCGCCTATGCGGGGCTGACCGAAGCGATGTTGAGCGCCAATCAGGTCCTCATGACACACGAACATCTCGATCATGTCATGGCCATTGCCCGCCATCCGGACCCAGCCGCCCTGGCCCCGAACTTGGTGCTGAATGCGCCACAAATCGACGCCCTGCCGCTCTTCGCTTCGGGGGAGCTGGACCCGGCTCTACAGTCTCTCGCCCCGCGTCTCGATGGGTCTATCCGGGCCATCGCTCCCGGGGTGGTTATTGTTCCCGCCGCGGGTCACACGCCGGGCAGTCAAAACGTCTATATCAGGCTGCAGAATGGCGAGGAAATCCTGCTGATTGGTGACATTGTGTGGAATATGGGCGCGATTGAAGCCTTGAAAACGCGACCCGTTTTGACGCAATATCTCGTCTTCCGCCCGAATTATGAAGATCGCGAAGCGATCAAGACACAGGTTCGCGCTTTGCATGACATGATCGAGGCGAATCCAGAGCTGCATGTGCTTCCGGCGCATGATCGCGCCTGGCTGATTGCCGCGGCAGAGACGGATGGCATATCCTTCTCACCGGCAAATTGATCAGGCGATCCTGAGCTCGGCCCAATAACCTGCGCCCGTACCAGCGATAATCGCGACGATAAAGTCGGTAATCGTCACGATGCTGGCCAGAAAAACAGCGCGCCAAACCAGGCCCCATTTGGAGCGGCGCCCCTCCATGCCACGTGCATAAGTGACGATGTAAGCTAGAAACCCGACCGCCAGAGCCAGCGTCGTCCAGACCCACATAATATTCGAGCTGATAAATGGCATGATCGCGATAGACAGTACCGATATGGCAATCCCCATCGCAGCGACGCCGAAATAGAGCCGGATCCGGGCCACCCAAGGGGTCCCCGTCCCCCATACCAGCACCAGGGACCCAACCAGGCTGTGGACGAGCATGTAAGTGAAGGGATAGATGAAATTATACCCCGCGAACATCGCGCTGATGAATTCATTGACTGGCGGCGCATCCGGCTGCTCCGCGAACCCTTGAGAGAACAGGTCGAGCAGCGTTTGATACAGCACGCCGTCCTCGGCAGCCCAGAAGAAACTCAACAGGCTGAACACGGTCAGAACTGAAAAGGCCAGCCGCATCGTGGGTGTGTATCGACCTTGCCAGTCATTGACCCGGGCGCTGGCAAAGACTTTAGCAGGCTGAGTCACCAGGTGAGCAAGCGTTTTTGCGCCGCGCACGTTCAGTCCGAACAGGTCTGCGACGAGCGCATCCGCGTCTGGTCGATTTTCTCGAGGGCGGTCTCTGTCATTATGCACTTTAACCTCCAAATTCGGTGTTCGTGGACATTAGCCCAGGGGGCTGACAGGGATTCAGAGCCGCTGCTATTCAATAGCTCTCGGCTTTGTTGAAATCGTTTTGATGGTTCTCATTACATGCACGTGATTCGATCAAGCACCTCTTGTTATGACGCGAAATTAGTCGTGCGGAGTCACCAGTATTCAGTCGCATTGGCGGAGTTGCGGCTTTCATTTGGCTGAGAACGGTGATCAATTGTGTTCACTTCCTGACGTGGTTTCTACTGAATCCACTCCATTCAAAAGTTCAACCTTCTGAGGCTATAGGTATGTCATAACCGTGCGCCTTCAAAAACGCGTGACGCTGCGCTTTTTTTAGATCTTCGGCGACCATTTCCGCGCACATTTCCTCAACCGTGATTTCCGGTTCCCAGCCAAGCTTCTCTTTGGCTTTGGTGGGATCGCCGAGTAGCGTTTCGACTTCTGCGGGTCTGAAGTAGCGCGGATCAACAGCGACGATGCGATCGCCAACGGATAGGGCTGGTGCTTTGTCAGATTTTAGGGCAGCGACGATGGCAAACTCGTTCTCACCTTCGCCCTCGAATTTCAGATCAATGCCGAGTTCACGCGCGCTGAGCTTTACAAAGTCTCGTACAGAGATCTGCTTGCCGGTCGCGATCACAAAATCGTCGGCTTGGTCTTGCTGCAACATCATCCATTGCATGCGAACATAGTCTTTTGCGTGCCCCCAATCGCGTAGGGCATCCATATTTCCGAGATAAAGACACTCTTCCAAGCCTTGGGCAATATTCGCCAGCGCGCGGGTGATTTTTCGGGTTACGAACGTCTCCCCGCGGCGCGGACTTTCGTGATTGAACAATATGCCATTGCAGGCGTACATGCCGTAGGATTCTCGATAGTTTACCGTAATCCAGTAGGCGTATAACTTCGCGACGCCATAGGGGCTGCGCGGGTAGAATGGGGTTGTTTCCCGCTGAGGCGTTTCTTGCACCAGGCCGTAAAGCTCGGATGTTGACGCTTGATAAAACCGTGTCTTTTTTTCTAAGCCGAGGAATCGGATGGCTTCTAATAGACGAAGCGTCCCGATGGCGTCGACATCGGCAGTGTATTCAGGGGCTTCAAAGCTCACGGCAACATGGCTTTGAGCGCCGAGATTATAGATCTCGCTTGGTTGCAATTCTTTGACCAGACGCGTGAGATTGGACGTGTCGGTCAGATCGCCATAGTGTAGAACGAAACGTTGATTGTCAGTATGCGGGTCCTCGTAAATATGATCGATGCGCTGCGTGTTGAACGAGGATGCGCGGCGCTTAAGTCCATGGACCTCATATCCTTTTTCCAAAAGAAGCTCAGCAAGATAAGATCCGTCTTGCCCAGTTGTTCCCGTAATCAAAGCGCGTTTCATGCAATCCAACTCGAAATTATCGTTCAACTAAATTGTTCTACGCGGTCCCTACTACGTTATGCAAAGCATACAAGGGAATTCATGCGAATACTGCTTGCCTCTTGCACTATCTGGCAGCGTCAGTAACACACGGCAAATTCTGACCAATTTTGGAGCAGCGTGCTATGGCCGGACCGCAATATGTTTATCACATGCAAGGTGTCTCGAAGACCTATCCCGGTGGCAAACAAGTTTTTGAGAATATCCATCTGTCCTTCCTGCCGGATGCCAAGATTGGTGTGGTCGGGATTAACGGGGCGGGTAAGTCCACGCTGTTGAAAATCATGGCTGGTGTGGAAACCGAGTTCAACGGCGAGGCGTGGGCAGCTGACGGTATCAAGGTCGGCTATCTGCCGCAGGAACCGCAGCTGAACCCGGATCTGACCGTATTTGAGAATGTCGCCGCCGAATGTCCTGAAAAACAGCTCCTGGACAAGTTCAACGCCATCTCCATGCAACTGGCCGAGGAC
>JBCBZD010000002.1:0-362678 GCA_039815485.1 Pseudomonadota bacterium
ATAGCCCTCCGGCGTCCAGAGGATCCAGTCGCGGTTTTCAGGCGCGGTGTCTTTCGGGCCATCTGGCAGGTGGATGAACAGGGCGAGCAACTCTGCCCCATCGCTGGCCCGGTGCCAGCGGATGGTCCCGTCGGCATAGGCCGCGAGGAGGAGCCGCCCCTCGCGGGCAAGGTTCACGCCCCAGACAGTACCCGGCACAGGGCGCTGCCAGAGCTCGCTGCCCGTGGCGTCGAAGCAGCGGAGCGCCCACTCCGTTCCGAGAATGAAGCTCTCGGCGCCCGGCGCGATGGCGAGGCTGCGGGCCTTTTCATAGGATTCCAGCGCCAGCGGCTTTGTTGTGTCCTCTTCGTCGGTGCCGGTGTCGCGGGTGAGAGCGGGCTCATAAGTGTTCACCCAGCCGGTAATGTTGAGGCTCGTCGTATCCGGCGCGGTGAGACCAGGCAGGGCCTCCGGTGCATCTGTAAGGCGCAGGGCGGCGAGATCGAACAGGGCGGGCGTTTCGCCGCCATAGTCGAGGCCGAAGCGTAGGCGCTGACCATCGCCCGAGACGGTGAAATGCTCGCCCAGCTTGCCGCGTAGATCGGCGATTTCTGGCGGCTTGTTAAGGCGGCGAGTGCCGTCCTCGCCGTAGAGGGCAAGGCTTGGCTCAGAGCTGGCTAGGGCGAGGCCTGCCCCGGGCTCTGATCCGGGGCCGTCATCCTGCATGGGCGTGAGGTCCATGATCGTATTGGCCGGGCCGGGCCAGGCGTGCCGCGCGCCGCGCCCGGCCTCGTCCCAGATGAAGACGGGGTATTCACCGCTCGTCTGGTGCCTACCCCCTGCAGCGAGGCGCAGGCCAGCGTCCGCCCCGCCAAGCCAGGCGATCTTGGAAAGATCACCGCCGGACAGGCCCGATGTATCGGCGGGGTAAAGGTGGTTTAGGCTGGCAGCGTCCAGCACATCCACAGCGAGGCTGTCATCATAGCCGACGGCGAGGCGCGTACCCTCTGGACAGAAGGCAATGCCAAAGGGCTGGTCGCCGCCGGGGGCGCGGGCTTTCTGGATGATCTTGCCATCGGCGCCATAGAGGCGGACATGGCCGTCCCAGCTTGTGCTGGCGAGGCGGCCATCTGCCGCGAAGGCGAGGCCGTAGACCTCGCCGCCATAGGTGGTGTCCTCGGCCACCTGCCGCCAGCCCGCCGCCTCCCAGATGCGGATGCCGTTCATGCCACCAAGTCCGGCGGCGAGGCGGGCGCCATCAGGGCTGACTTCCAGGTCCAGCACCACATTGAGCAGGGGGCCGAGGCGGGCCCGTACCGCGCCAGTGTCAGTGTCGAAGATGGTGACAAAGCATGCGCCCTCGGCCTCTGACACATAACCCAGGTCCCATCCCCCCACAGCGACCCAGCGCCCGGCCGGATCGATCGTCACGGCAAGGACTTTCCCCTCATCCCCCTCACCTATGGGCCGGCGCAGGGTGCGAATCAGCCGTCCCTCTGGCAGAGCCCACAGCTTCACCGTCTTGTCCTCGCTCGCGCTTGCCATAACCGCGCCATCGGCGGTGAGCGAGATGCGCCTGATAATGGCGGTGTGCATGGCAGGGTCGAGGCGAAGGATGGCGGCTTCGGGCGGCGTATCGCGCAGGCGTATTGCATGCTCGGCGCCCTGCCGCGGCACGGCATAGAGACCGGGCCGACGCTCGGCTGTGAACTCAAGGAATCCGTCTGGATCCAATTCGGCAAAGCGTTCGGCGGCAACTCTGGCCAAATCCACCTCGTCAGCATCGAATTCGTCCAGAAAATTGCGAAAACTGCGCGGGTCGCTGCGGACAAGGGCGCGCTCCAGCATGTCGGCGGCGAGCTTGTCATGGGCGCGTGCCCGCGCTTCGAGCAAGGCAATGCGCCGTTTCACCATCTGGCGTATTGTCGGCGCACGCTCATATCGCGCCAGGAAGCCGCGCAGCGCCGGGAGGTCGTCGCTGGCTTCCATACCTTCCAGCCATTCGCGGGTCGCCTCGCGCTGGATGCGCTGGCTGTCGGGGAGGTCTGCTTCGCTGCGCCCGTCCGGGCGAATGCCGCGATTGACAAGGGCGTTCAGAACGTTGGGGAAGTCATCGACCGGAACGCTTTGCTCGCCATAAAAGTCTGGCGAAAGGTCCGAACCGGGATCGACATCGTTCGTGTGAGTGCAGAAGAGTTTACCATGCTCCAGCGCACGCTTGGATTCATAGGGTACCCAGCGCGATTTCAGGGCGGGCGGAGTCCATATGGTGATCACGGCATTCGAATTGTCGACATTGGCGATGATGACCTGTTCGAACGTCTCACCCGCATTCAGTTCCGCGTCCGACCAGGTGGTATAGCCTTCGCGCCAAAGTTTGCTTTCCAGCGTGAGTTTCGGCCCCGGCAAGGCGCGGGCATAAGAAATGAAAACGTCCGCCATAGCGTCCCCTCTATGCGTTTTCTTATGCGGGCCTGGTCGAGGCAGTGCAACCGGGCGATTTACTTGCGTTCACAAAAACGAATACGGATCGATATCTGCCGAAACCCGCGCCGCATTTGGCAGTTTCAGTGCGCTCAGCCAGGCGGCCATATAGGCTGACAGGTCCACATCCCGCGGGGCCGTAATCAGAAAGCGGAGCCGGTGGCGCCCGCGCAGAACTGAAATTGGCGCAGGCGCGGGGCCATACACCGTCACCCCCTCCCCGTTCGGCGCGGCTTTCCCGGCTAGCAACCCGATCTCTTTCGCCATCTCGGCGCTTGGCGCGGACATCACCAGCGCCGCCATGCGCCCAAACGGCGGCAGGGTCAGCTCTTCGCGCACATCACGCTCAATCTGCAGGAAGCCGTCTCGGTCCCCGGCCGCGAGCGCCATCATCGCTGGATTGTCCGGCTGATAGGTCTGCACCAGCGCCCTGCCCGGCCGCTCGGCCCGCCCTGCCCGGCCCGCAACCTGACTTAAGAGCTGAAATGTCTGCTCCCCGGCGCGCAAGTCCCCGCCCTGCAGCCCGGAATCGGCGTCCACCACGCCGACCAGCGTCAAGTTTGGAAAGTTATGCCCCTTGGCGACAATCTGCGTGCCGACCAGAACATCAATCTCGCCCTCGGCCATCCGCTCGACAATCGCCCGCGTTGCCTCCCCGCCCTGCGCCGTGTCAGAGGAAAAAACCTCGACCACTGCGTCTGGCAGCAGCTGCCGCGCTTCCTCGGCAACCCGCTCCACTCCCGGCCCAACCCCCATCAGGCTGTCTTTCGCGCCGCACATCGGGCATTTCTCCGGCTTCGGCATCGACCAGCCCGTCAGGTGACAGACAAGCCGCCCGGTATAGCGGTGCTCGGTCAGCCAGCTATCGGTCCCGGGGCTTTTCAGCCGCTCACCGCACGCCTTACAGATTACCAGCGGTGCATAGCCCCGCCGGTTCAGGAAGAGCAGCGATTGCTCGCCAGCCTCTTTGGTGGCCTGCAGCGCCTTTTGCAGCACGGGCGAGAGCCACATGCCCCGCTCCGGTGTGTTCGCGCGCATATCAACGAGATCAATCTCCGGCAGTTTCGCCGCCCCTGGCCGCGCTGAGAGTTTCAGCCGCGTATACCGTCCTTGCTCTGCGTTCACCACCGTCTCCAGCGCTGGGGTCGCCGAGGCGAGCACCACCGCCGCGCCCTCCAGCTTGCCCCGCATCACCGCCATGTCGCGGGCATGATAGGTCAACCCGTCTTCCTGTTTGAAGCTCGTATCATGCTCCTCATCAACAATAATCAGGCTGAGCTTCTGAAACGGCAGGAACAAAGCCGACCGCGCGCCCGTCACAATCCGCGCCCGGCCATGCGCCACCTCACGCCAGGTTCGCCGCCGCTGCTGATCACTCAGGGACGAATGCCACGGCGCAGGCCCGGCGCCAAAGCGCTGCTCAAACCGGTCATACACCGCCTGCGTCAGCGCAATCTCCGGCAGCAGCACCAGAACCTGCGCGTCCGGGTCCTTCGCCAAAGCCTCCGCAATCGCCTCGAAATAGACCTCCGTCTTGCCCGACCCGGTAATCCCATCCAGCAGAAACGGCGCAAACCCTCCTGCCCTCACCACAGACCGCAGCGCGTCACCCGCCTCGCCTTGCTCAATCGTTAGCTCGGCCCCCGTCCGCATCGGGTCGGGAGCCGGGTAGGGCAAGTCTGTCACGCGGTCCTCGGCGCGCAGGCTTCCCGCCTCAACCAGCCCCTTCACCACACCCGAAGATACACCCGCCGTTCGTGCCAGCTCCGCCGCGCTCACTGGCCCGGTCTCGCGCGCTGCCTCCAGCACTTTCTCTCGCGCTGGTGTCATCCGGTTGGTGCGATGGCCGGTCAGCTCATACACCGTCTGCACCGGCGAGGGCGACAGCCCACCGCGTGAGCGCAGCGTCATGGCGAGCACCTGACCCGGCCCCGTCACATTATAGCGCGCACAAAACGTCACGAACTTGCGCATCGCAGCCGTCATCGGCGGCACATCAAAAACCGACGCAATCGGCTTCAATGTCTTCGCGGTGGACGTCTCCGTGACCTCCCAAACCACGCCCGTGCGCTCATATTTGCCAAGCGGTGCGCTGACATAGCTGCCCACCACGATCGCCATCCCGTCGGGGATTTCATAGTCGAACGGCTCTGGCAGGGGCAGCGGAAAGAGGATGCGGGCCACAGGCATCCAGCCTCAATAGCAGGTGTCGGCGTCCCGGAAACCCATTCTAAACCATACACCCATCCTTAAGCATAGGACCGCACACTCTTGCTATGGCACTCCTCCCGGCCTTCCTCGATCATATCGCCCGCGAGCGCCGCCTCGCCGATAACACCGTCGCCGCCTATACCAGCGACCTGCAGGACTTTTTCGGCTTCCTCACGGGCCATGTCGGAGAGCCGCCAAACATCCGCGTCTTCAGCGAGCTGCAGGCCCGCGACATCCGCGCCTTCCTCGCCCATCGCCGCCGCGAGGGCCTTAGCGACGCCTCGATTGCCCGGCTGCTGTCAGCGATCAAGAGCTTCTATAACTGGCTCGACCGCGCCCACGGTGTCGAAAACCCCGAAATCGCCTTCCTGACCGGCCCGAAACGCCCAGCGCGCCTGCCGCGCCCGGTATCGCAAGTTGCCGCCAAAGACCTGATCGAAACCTCCGAAACGCTGCAGGAAGAGCCGTGGGTCGCCGCTCGCGATGTTGCCGCACTGACGCTGATGTATGGCGCGGGCCTGCGCATTTCAGAGGCGCTGGAGCTGCCCGGCAATCTCACCCCAGCGCCTGAGACCCTCCGCATCAAGGGCAAAGGCGGCAAAGTCCGCCTCGTCCCGCTCATCCCGGCGGTGCGGGCCGCAATGGACGATTATGCCCGGTTCTGTCCCTATAAACAAAGCGCCGGGACCCCCTTCTTTTATGGACTGCGCGGCAAGCGGCTCCAGGCTCCGGTGCTTCGAAAACAAGTCCAGATCCTGCGCGGCGCGCTCGGCCTGCCAGAAACCGCAACCCCGCACGCCCTTCGCCACTCTTTCGCAACGCACTTGCTCGCCAATGGTGCCGATCTGCGCGCCATACAGACCCTTCTCGGCCATGCCAGCCTCTCGACAACCCAGGTCTATACCGGCGTCGAAGCCGGGCACTTGCGCAAAGTCCACGCCTCCGCGCACCCGCGTGGTTGAGCGCTACCGCGCAATATATACCAACCGGAGGACGGCAAACACGCCCAACGCGATTACTGCGGAAGCCAATATGACCAATATCGGGCCGCCAAATTGAGACGTTATTGGTGTTTGCTCTACTCTTGGCTCGTCATAAGTTGTATCCAAAGGCATTGGCTCGTCTTCAGAGGCGGAGTTTCTAAGTTGAACTGAAAAGGCTTTCGCGAATGATCCTACGTCTTTCGCGTCGTCGATGTTTCTTAGGTCAGCGGCTTGAATCATTCGAAACTGAAGCGGCACCAAGCACTCTTCCAACAGCACAGGGACAATCTTATCCAACTGCAGAGCTGCCGACGCTTCGGCTCTCACCCAATCCGAATCGACTGAGTTGTTTGACCAAGCAACCACAACAAAGTCGCACTCCTCAATCTGTTTCTCGATAGTTCGATCAAAAGACGACCCAGCTACAATACGCCGATCCCACCAAACGTCATGCTTCTCATCTGATAGTGCTGATACGATAGTTTCGATTCGGTCCAAATCTTCGCGTGCGTATGATAGAAATATCCGCGCCATTTTGATAATTAACTCGATACTCGTAGATTCGATCTTGGCCAGACAGATATCCAAACTGCAATAAACAGAATGAATGTCGATGAGCCTACAGTTAAGCCAGTCATGAATAAATCAAATTGTAAAGTTTGCGGGAGGGTGCCGGTTAATGACAACAGGTTTATGTACTGAATTTTCATTAAATTGATAAATAGGACGAAGCAAAACCCGAACAAACATATCGATATCATATAGGTCAATATCGATAAAAAGATAACTCTCCGAGCCAGCGGCCTTAACGATCTTATGGTGTTCGTGAATGCTAGTGCGCCTCCGCAAATTGCCACGCAGGTAAATGTGGAAAGGCACCACCACAAAGCGGCAAAACCAAGCCCGGCCTCGAGAAAGGAGGCCGTATGCTCAGCTTGTTCAAGCGCTATTCTAATCTCGGTGTTCAATTTCGTTCCCCGATTGTGAGTCCTCAATGTGCTTTGGGAACTTGAGGTGTCAACAAGTTTGGATTTCGTGGCGCTACCTTATTGACCCCTCAATTCGACCGAGTTCCCGTCCGTGCCACACTGCCGCGCATGTCTCTCACCCCCGATAACCGCGCCCGAAAATCTCCGCGAGCGCAAACCTGCCTTCGTCTCAAAACCATATTTCGCTTCGCTCGCCAGCCAGGCCGATTGCCCGGATTTCGCGGAGCTTCTCCCTGATCCGAAGCCTGGTCCACCGGGAAGTGCTCCGCCTTAGCGCTTAGCAAAATCATTCCCCAATCCGACCCAGTCCTCACCCACCCCATACTCTGGCGCATGTCCTTCGACCCCGCCTTTCTCAGTTTTGCCCAGCGCCAGGGCGATCTGTTGATCGCACGGGTCATTTCGCGGGATGATCTTCAGCTTGGCCCGGCGACGCTCAGCAAGGCAGCGGCCGCGCGGCTTCGAGCCGGGCTTCGCGCCCTTGAGGCCTATCTCCGGCGTCTGATCCTGTGCCTCGCTTTGCAGCTTGAGCCTGAGCTTCAACCCGCCGCGATCCCGTCGCAGCGCCCGCGTGAGCGAAAGCCGACTTTCATTCCAAAGCTCCGCTTCCGCATCTTCACGGGCGAGCGGGACTTTCCAGACGATTTCGATTCTCATCCCAGCCGGAGCGCCGCGCAGAGCTTCGCCCCGGACCGCATCGAAGCGGCCCCTCTGGTTGCCAAGCTTAGAGCCCTGAAAGCCCTGCTCGAAGACCCCGCTGCGCGTGCCAGACGCCTTGCCTTCTCCATCCGCCGCAAACGCCCCGGCCCGCTCCTTGCGCCGGGTCGAGACACGCACGTCCCGCGCCGCTGGGGCACAGAACTCTCAGCCCTCTATGAGGCCATGGCTGTACGGATCCAGACTCTCAGCCATGAACGCCCCCCGCCTTTGACTTGACCCGGCGCTGAGCGGCTTAACGTCCCGCTCCAATCTGGTTCTTGTGCCGCGCAACCAGTTCCACCAGCACGACAGCAAGGCCAAAGCCGGCCACACCTACGGTCCACCAGATGGCCGGGGCCAGCATGGCATATCCCGGTTGTCCGTCGCTGAGGCTGATCCCGGCAAACACGATCATGCCGAACAGATAGCAGGCAAGATTGATCCCAAATCCGAGACGGAGCGCCGCGATGCCTTTGGCTGTCTTTTGCCTTTCTTCCTCTTCAGCCTGTCGTTTGGCATTGAAGGTCAGGTCGATGACATTGACGTCAAAGGCGGCTGCCAGCGCCATCATGGAGTCGCGAGAGGCCGGCTCGCCAGTCTCGATCCGTTGGATGGTTCTAAGGCCAATTCCGGCAAGATCTGCGAGGTGTTCCTGAGACCAGTAACGCTCTTCGCGCCAGCGTCTGATTTTTGTTGCGTCTGGTTGTACTTGCATGCCCGGGCTCCTGTGCCTGATAGGTTCGTGATGAGCACCATAAGCACTGAACCGCCCAGGATACGCCACGCCAAGACCCCGCCAGAGGCCCGCCAAAGGTCCGTCAGGATACCGGCAGCGCCTTAAAGGCCAACCTTTTCGAGCGCTTCGGATTGGGCCGCTGCAACAGCGGTTTCATCGAACCCTTCGAGACTGTCTTCGAATAATCGATGATAGTTCAATTCCGCCCCCAGCCGCAAATACGCCGCGCCAAGGCCAATCGCAGCGCGATCCATGAAGACAAACTCGCGCGGAATTTTCACCGGCCCGCGCTCTTTCAAAAGGCGGCGAACCTCGAACGCTTCCTTGCGGCCATATTCGCCCGGCTTGATCCCATCGGCGACGGTTCGAACGCGGTCATCATGCATCGGGCCATAGATGAATTTCGCCCAGACATTCAGAACTTCAACAAGGTCTTTGGTCAGGTTCTCAAAGCCCCATTTCTCATAAGCGGCATAGGTGGCATCAAAATCATCAGCCCGCACCGCCCGGTAGAGATCGACCACGCCGCCCACAAAACTCGGGGGAAAAATCCGAATACAACCAAAATCGAGCAGGTTCAGCGCCTCGCCGCCTTGTGTAACCTGATAATTGCCAAGATGGGGATCGCCATGGATTACAGCCGAACCGGTAAACGGCTTCCACCAGGTCCAGAACAGGTTTCGGGCAATCGTGTTGCGCGTTTCTTGGGGCGCGTCTTCATAGTCAGACAGGCGATCACCCTTCACCCAGTTCATCGTCAGCAACCGATCGGTACAAAGCTCAGAGACAGGTTCAGGAACGCTGACATAGGATTCGTTCGCGAGGAGACGGCCATAAAGCGCCATATGTTTGGCTTCGCGCTCATAATCGAGTTCTTCGCGGAGGCGCTCGGTAATCTCGTCGACCATTTCGGTCGGGTCGATGGAGCCGTCGAGCCGCTTGAACAGACCGAGCAGGGTTTTCAGCTGGCCAACATCGCTTTCAACCGCAGAGGCCATATCGGGATATTGAAGTTTGCAGGCAACCTCCCTCCCATCTGGCAATCTACCGCGATGAACCTGTCCGAGTGACGCAGCGTGGGCAGCTTCCTTGCCAAACTCGGCAAACAGATTTTGCCAGTCTGCACCAAGTTCAGCCCGCATGCGTCGCCGCACGAAGGGCCATCCCATAGCGGGGGCCTGCGCTTGAAGCTGGCTCAGCTCGTCAGCATACTCAGCGGGCAGAAAGTCCGGAATGGTCGAAACCATCTGCGCGACCTTCATCAATGGGCCCTTGGATTTTCCGAGCGCTGCAGCCAGAGACTTGGCAATGCGTTCGTCGCCCTTATCGCCGCCAAACAGCGAGTTGGCAGCAAAGCTGAGGCCTGCGCCGGACAGGTTCGCGCCAACTTTTGCCGAGCGCCCAAGCCGGGCGGAAAACCGGTTGCGTTCGGGATCCGGGCTGGTGTCGGGTTGGTCAGTCATGATCTTGGTGCTCCGGTATACCTGTTTAGACATAGGTGCCCGCCAGCTCAAAACGAGGTTCTGCTGCCGCAAATACGGCTATTTCTCAACACCCTCATTCAGGTTCTGCACCTTGCGCAGACCCGGAAACAGCATGGCCCAGATCGCCGCTACACCAATCGCCGTGTAGCCGCCGGCCACGACGGTGAAAATCGCGCCCCAACGCGCCGCCATAAAGCCTGCGCGTGCTTCCCCAATCTGGTTGGAGGCCCCGACAAAGATCGCATTCACGGCATTGACGCGTCCGCGAACATTGTCCGGTGTCCACAGCTGCATCAGCGTTTCCCGGACATAGACAGAGATCATGTCAAACGCGCCAATCAGGACAAGGCTGAGCACAGACAGCCAAACAAATGTCGAATAGCCAAAGATAACATGCATCACACCAAAAAGAGCGGTGAATACAAACAGGATCAGGCCAGCATGCCTTTTGATTTCAAACGACGTGATAACAAATACCATTGCTATGGCCCCGATGGCGGGCGCAGAGCGAAGCAAGCCATAGCCGGCCTCCCCGATTTGCAGAATGTCTTTCGCATAGACTGGCAAAAGCGCGACAGCGCCGCCCAGCAAAACCGCAAAAAGGTCGAGCGAAATTGCGCCAAGGACAATCTTGGTCCGCCAGATATACGCGAAGCCGCCAAACAGCGTGCTCAGTGTGGTTCGGCCTTCGGTGCGCGCCTGTTCCGGTTTTGGGATGGTGAAGATAAGCGCCGCTGTCGCCAGCGATATCGCAGCGGCCGCGCCGTAGGACAGGCTAAGCGATATAGCAGCAAGAACGCCCCCAAGAGCAGGGCCCAGGATTGTCGCCAACTGCCAGGAGGAAGCGTTCCAGCTGACCGCATTTGGAAAATCATCACGCGGCACAAGGTTGACGACCAGAGAATTCGTCGCTGGCGAATAGAACGCTCGTGCAACGCCGATCAGAGTCACAATGCCCAACACAAGCGCGGGGTCGAACCTGTCCGTGACCACAATCGCCAGCAGCAGCAATCCACCGATGCACTGCAACAAGATGGAGAGGCCCATAATCAGGCGTCGCCCAAACATGTCAGCGGCGAGCCCGGTTACAAGAACCAACACCAGAGAGGGGAGGAACTGAACAAGCCCAATCAGACCAAGATAGAAGGGATCTCCGGTCTCGTCATAGATTTGCCATGCAACGCTGACGGCGAGCACGTTGCCAGCCAGCGCGCCGCCAAACCGGGAAACGAAGTATCGGCGATAGGAAGAATGGCGGAAGGCGGCAAATCGATCTGACATTTCTACCTCCCCCATTCTGAGGGAGGCGTTACTGCGCCTGCTTTACCAGCTTGTCCAGCACGTTGACGCCTCTGCCGCAACTAGGTGAGGGCTTCGAGCAGATGCTCCAGCGCCGCTTTTGCAAATAGGCGCATATTGGTTTCTCTATCAGACTGTCCTGTCTCGAGCGTTCTCGCCGATTGATCAGCTTTACCAACCAGTCCTGTACAGGTATGTCCGGCAGCATCGCCGTAGCCATTACCGGTCGGACCGGATGCGCCGGTTTCACAAAGCCCCCATGTCGCGTTCAGCTTTTGGCGAATGGTGCTGGCCATAAACAATGCATAAGGTTCGCTTGAGGAGCGCATGCCTTTGATGTCTTCTCGCCCCAGACCCATAAGTCCGCGAAAGGCTTGCGGCGTATAGATCACGCCGCCGCCGCGATAATAAGTCGAGGCGCCGGGCACCGCCAGCAAAGCAGCAGAGATCAAGCCGCCAGAGGAGGATTCAGAAATCGCGACAGTTTCGCCGCGCTGTATGAGTTTTTCGGCGATTGTCGTGGCGATTGGAATTAGGGTTTGCATTCACCCTAATGATGAGACAGAGCCGGTTTGGTCAAGCACAGACGGCGCGTCAGCTTCAGCTGCCAAGTGGCCGGTTTTGACGTATATCAAACACCCTTCCTCAGAGAAGGGTGTGTGTTGAGACAGATGCGGGCTGCGCAGCCAGCTGCCTTTTGGGTAATCGCCATGCTCATCCTGAAACGTGCCATCGAGCACCAGGATTTCTTCGCCGCCCCAGTGCCGATGCTGATTGAAAACAGTTCCCGGTTGCCATTTCACCAGCGCAACACTTTCGGTGTCATGACTATGCAGTCCGAGGACCGACAATCCCGGCACAAGACCGGGCTGGAAAACGGCCTTAGCTGTCTCGATCACCTTTTGCTCTGTATCTGCGGCATCAAACTGATGCAGTTTCACGAAGATGGTGCAGCCGTCCTTGCTATGCGGGGTGTGCTTTGACCCGATCGGATTGCGCACATACGTCCCGGCTGGATAGTCCCCACGCTCGTCAGAGAACACCCCTTCCAGAACGATGAATTCTTCACCGCCGCCATGCTCATGCTCGGAAAAGTATGAGCCTGGCGCATAGCGAACAATCGATGTTGCGCGGGCGACTTCCTCGCCGATACGGTCCAGCATAATCCGCTCAACACCTTGCATTGGAGAGGGCACCCAGTTTTGATTTGACGGGCGACTGATCGCGCGTTTTGAAAAATCTGCATTGATATGCATGGTTTAGGCTCCAATCTGTTCGGGTGCTGCGACGATCCGGCCTGAAAGCACCGCGATAGCCTGATCAAACGAGTCCATTTGACCAGAAGCTCTGGCCAGAAGCTGCGCCCCCTCAACAAGCGCAAGACACGCCGCCGCTTCATCTCCGGGGTCTGCAAGTTTCGAAATGGAATGGTCGACCTCTGCGTCTTCGAACACTTCGCTGAGCCAGGTCAGACTCTCTTCATGAAACGCCGCCAGCTCGCCCAGAACCGCGTCGGAAAGACTGTCGCGCCCCGTGCTAAAAGCAACGCAAAGACAAACCATCTCACCATTCTTCAAAGCCGCTCTATACTCCGCTAGATAAGCTCTCAAGACCGCTCCAGCCGTCGCATGGGTTTGCTCAATCCGATCCAGTCGCTTGAAAAAAGCGCGCGCATAACGCTGAATGAGCGCCAGCGCGAGATCATACTTTTTCGGAAAGTGGTAGTGTATGCTGGCCTTTCGAATGCCGACATCGTTCGCGAGGTCTGCATAGCTGAAGCCATCAATCCCGCGTCTGCGCGCTGCATTTTCAGCCGAATTCAGAAGAGCTGTTCGTGTATCCATAGTCACCTACCTAGTAGTAGGTTTGTGGAGTTCAAGCCTCATGCAAGGGTTTTCTGATAGAAGGCCTGCCCATTTTGCCTCGTTCCCCCTATATTCCAGCCATGACCGAACCGATTCGTCCGTCGATTTCACAGATGGCTACCGCCCGCGCGCCTGCTGCGACCGCAGAGGCTGACTATCTGGATGGGCTCAACCCCGAGCAGCGCGACGCCGTTATGACGACTGAAGGACCGCTGCTGGTTCTGGCCGGCGCGGGGACTGGGAAAACACGGGTTCTGACGACCCGGTTGGCTCACATCATCGGCTCTGGCCTTGCCTATCCCAGCCAGACCCTGACCGTGACCTTTACCAACAAGGCCGCGCGGGAGATGCGCGAACGAGCGCTGAAACTGACTGGCGAGGCAGGTGAAGGCCTGCGCTGGCTTGGCACGTTCCACTCGATTAGTGCGCAAATTCTGCGCAAGCATGCTGAATTGGCGGGGCTCAAATCAAGTTTCACCGTCCTCGATACCGATGATCAGATCCGGCTTTGCAAACAGATCATTGAAGCCGAGAGCATAGACCCGAAGCGCTGGACGCCGCGCTTCCTTGCAAGCCAGATTGATGGCTGGAAAAACCGGGCTCTGACGCCAGATAAGGTGCCCAATGATGAGGCCTACACGTTCGCGGATGGCAAAGGTATACGCTGTTACGAGATCTATCAGGCGCGGCTAAAAGTTCTGAATGCCTGTGATTTTGGCGACCTGCTGATCCACAACATCACAATCTTTCAAAACAATCCTGATCTGCTCGCCGACTATCACCGCAAGTTCAAATACATCCTCGTCGACGAGTATCAGGATACGAATGTCGCCCAATATCTCTGGCTGCGCTTGCTGGCGCAGGGCACCGGCAACATTTGCTGCGTCGGCGATGATGATCAGTCCATCTATGGCTGGCGGGGCGCAGAGGTCGACAATATCCTGCGCTTTGAAAAAGACTTTGAGGGCGCGAAAGTTATCCGGCTGGAGCGTAATTACCGCTCAACCGAGCCGATCCTCGCCTGTGCATCGGCGGTGATCTCTCACAATAAGGGCCGGCTTGGTAAAACGCTGTTTGTTGGCGGTGATTGGGCCGGTGATCCGGACGCCCAAAAGGTTCAGGTGCGAGGTCTCTGGGACGGTGAGGCTGAGGCACGCATGGTCTGCGATGAGATTGAATCCTGGGTCGGGAAGGGCGGTAAGAACTCATATGAGGACTGCGCCATTCTCGTGCGCGCCTCTTGGCAGATGCGTCTGTTTGAGGAGCGGCTAATCCTGCTCGGCATTCCGTATCGCGTCATTGGCGGGCCGCGCTTCTTCGAGCGGGCCGAGATCCGCGACGCGATGGCTTACCTGCGCCTCATCCGCAGCCCGGATGATGACCTCGCCTTTGAGCGTGTCGTGAACCAGCCCAAGCGCGGCGTTGGCAATACAACCGTGCAGAAACTGCAGCGCTACGCCCGCGATGACGGGCGCAGTCTGTTCACGCTAACCCCGATGGTGCTGCAAACTGACGAGATCAAAGGGCCCGGCAAGCGCGGCCTCACCCGCTTCATTGATCAGATCAATTTATGGCGTGACCGGCACAATAACGGACTTAGCCATACCGAGCTGGCACAAGTGATCCTCGACGAGAGCGGCTATACGGACATGCTGCAAAAGGATCGATCTCCGCAGGCGCAGACCCGGCTCGACAATTTGAAGGAGCTGATCAATGCGATGGGCGAGTTTGATAATCTGACCGGCTTTCTGGAGCATGTTGAACTGGTGATGGATGTGGGCGGAAATTCGAATGGTGAGGAAGTCCAGATCCTGACGCTGCATGGGGCGAAAGGGCTTGAATGGCCACTGGTCTTCCTGCCGGGCTGGGAGGAAGAGGTCTTCCCAAGCCGACGCAGCCTCGATGAAAGCGGCATGAAAGGCCTCGAGGAGGAGCGTCGCCTTGCTTATGTCGGCATTACGCGGGCTCGCGAGGTTTGCCGGATTTCCTTTGTTGCCAATCGTCAGATCTTTGGCCGTTGGCAATCAGTCCTGCCGAGCCGGTTCGTGGATGAACTCGCGCCAGACCATGTCGAAGCGAGCAGTGAGACTGGCTACTCCACGCTGCCCGGCGGCGATGAAGGTTTTGTTGGCACGGTCGAAGACCTTGGCGAACGCAGCTCCTACACCTCCCCCGGCTGGAAACGGTTGAAAGAGAATGCGGGCAAGTATGATAGTGGTCCCGTGATTGAAGGCAAAGCGACTTTGGTCGCGTCAGAAAGCGGCAAATCCGGCTTCAAACTCGGCCAGCGCGTGTTCCACGAAAAGTTCGGCTACGGCAAGGTGATGGACGCGAACGGGACAAAGCTCTCCGTGGCGTTCGAGAAGGCTGGGCTGAAGAAGGTGATCAGCACGTTTGTTGTGGGGGTTTAGGCGCGAAGCGCTGTTTATTATACGCTCCTCCCCGCGCAGGCAGGGATCTCTAAACAAACATACTTAACTGACAGCCTAATGCTTCGGCGCACCGTCATCGTCGCCGAGGCCGTCCCAGAATTTCTTCACGCGGCCGACAAAGCCTTCGCTTTCGGGGTTGCAGTCCGCGCCTGAGCAGTCGCAGAACTCGCGCATCAACTCCTTCTGACGCGCAGAGAGGTTGCGCGGGGTTTCGACGAACATTTCGATATACAAATCACCGGTCTGGTGGCTGCCGCGCAGGCTTGGCATGCCCTTGCCGCGCAGGCGCAGCTTGCGGCCAGTTTGCGCGCCTTCCGGGATAGAGACCCGGGCGCGGCCGCCATCAATGGTCGGGATTTCAATCTCGCCGCCCAGCGCTGCCGTCACCATGGACACTGGCGTGCGGCAATAGAGGTTCGGGCCGTCGCGTTCGAACAGGTCGTGTTCCTGCACTTCGACAAAGATGTAGAGATCGCCTTGCGGTCCGCCCTGCGTGCCGGGCTCGCCCTCACCGGAAAGCCGGATACGCATGCCAGACTCGACGCCCGCTGGGATTTTTACGGAGAGATGGCGGTCTTCCTGAACCTGACCGGCGCCGCCGCATGTCTTGCATGGCTTGGCGATAATCTGGCCGCGCCCCCCACAGCGCGCGCACGTGCGCTCCATCGTAAAGAAGCCCTGCTGGGCGCGAACCCGGCCCGTGCCATTACAGCTGGGGCAGGTTTCGGGGCTGGTGCCCGGTTCTGCGCCAGAGCCGTCACACGTTCCGCAGGTGACGGCGCTCGGCACGTTAATCTCGGTCTCTTTGCCGGCGAACGCTTCTTCAAGCGTGATGTCCATATCATAGCGCAAGTCGCTGCCGCGCTGTGGTCCACCCCGGCGGCCTTGCCCAAACGGACTACCGCCACCAAAGACCTGACTGAAAATATCCTGGAAAATATCGCTCGGGTCGCCGCCGCCTGCCCCGAACGGATTGCCGCCACCCGCGCCGCCTTCAAAGGCCGCATGGCCAAAGCGGTCATAAGCGGCCCGCTGATCCGCATCAGACAGGATGGCATAAGCCTCACCAACTTCCTTGAACTTGGCTTCAGCTTCCTCATCGCCCTGATTCTGGTCAGGGTGATATTTCATGGCCAGCTTGCGATAAGCGCTTTTCAGCGCCCTTTCATCGACGTCCTTGGACACGCCAAGCACTTCATAATAGTCGCGTTTGCTCATTCTCTACTGCACCACTCTGCGAACATTCTCTCCGGCGAAAGTGGGGAAGGCTGGGCCAGACTGCAAGGGCTTTGACCCAGTGATTAAGCTGTCTTTTTCAGACCTGCCTCACCAAACACCCGGTCTGCACTTTCTTTTGGCACAACCATGAGGGTCTCAGACAAGGTCTGGTCCCAGTTTTCCAGAAGCTCTGTGGCCTTGGCGCTACGTGTGCGCTCAACATGCCCTTCAAGCAGGCTGCGGAAGGCGTCAATATGGTGTGGCTCCATCTCGGCAAGATTGTACCAGTCTATGCCATCGGGGTTTGCGACCTGATCAAACCGCTTGTCTTCATCCCAGATGAAGGCCAGCCCGCCCGTCATGCCAGCGCCGAAATTGTCGCCAACCGGGCCAAGGATCGCAACCTTGCCGCCGGTCATATACTCACAGCCGTTTGCGCCGCAGCCTTCAATCACCGCAGTTGCGCCTGAGTTGCGCACGGCGAACCGAACCCCGGCCTGGCCTGCCGCGTAAAGCTGGCCAGACGTGGCACCATAAAGGCAGGTATTACCGATGATCGTGTTTTCCGACGCTGTGAACGGCGCATCGGAAGGTGGCCGCAACTGAATTGTTGCGCCCGACAGGCCTTTGCCGACATAGTCATTCGCATCGCCCACCACATCAAGCAACAGACCCTGTACCGAAAAGGCTCCGAGGGATTGTCCCGCGCTACCGCTCAGGCGAATATGCAACCGTCCTTCAGGCAAGGCTTTCTCACCGAACTTCCCCACGATTGCTGAACTCGAGCGCGCGCCGATGGAGCGCAGCACATTGCGCACCTCATATTGCAGCTGCATCTTCTCACCGCGTGCAAAGAACGGCTCCCCGTCCCGCAGGATCTGCGCATCCAGTGTTTCAGGAACATCTTCCCGTCGCTCTGGCTCGTATTCAACCGCTTTGGCGGTATCGACCTGAACCAGCAAGGGGTTGAGATCGAGGTCATCAAGGTGCGGGGCCCCGCGTGAGACCTGCGCGAGGAGGTCTGTTCGGCCAATGGCTTCATCGAGCGAAGAGAGGCCGAGCTCAGACAGGATACGGCGCACATCTTCAGCGATGAAGCTCATGAGATTGACGACTTTGTCGGCCGTGCCGGTGAATTTCTCGCGCAGATCATCGCGCTGTGTGCAAACGCCGACCGGGCAAGTGTTGGAGTGGCACTGGCGCACCATGATACACCCCATCGCAACGAGCGAGGCTGTCCCGATACCATACTCCTCTGCGCCCAGCATGGCCGCAATGACGATATCGCGGCCTGTGCGCAGCCCGCCATCCGTGCGCAAAGTGACCTTGTCGCGTAGATTGTTGAGGCTGAGCACCTGATGGGCTTCAGCAAGCCCCATTTCCCAAGGCAAGCCAGCATATTTGATACTGGTCTGCGGGCTCGCACCTGTGCCGCCAACCCCGCCCGCGATCAAGATGACGTCAGCCTTGGCCTTGGCAACACCCGCCGCAACCGTGCCGACACCAGACTGCGCGACGAGTTTCACACAGACGCGGCAGTCGGGATTGATCTGTTTCAGATCATAGATCAGCTGCGCGAGATCCTCGATCGAATAGATGTCGTGATGCGGCGGGGGCGAAATCAGTGTGACGCCGGGGGTCGAGTGACGGTTTTTGGCGATGAACTCGGTCACTTTGAAACCCGGCAGCTGTCCGCCTTCGCCGGGCTTTGCGCCCTGGGCAATCTTGATTTCAACCTCGCGGCACATGTTCAGGTATTCAGCGGTGACGCCGAACCGCCCAGAGGCAACCTGCTTGACGGCAGAGTTCATATTGTCGCCATTGGGTAGCGGGGTATAGCGTTCGCGTACTTCGCCGCCCTCGCCGGACACTGATTTTGCACCGATGCGGTTCATGGCGACATTCAGCGTCCCATGCGCCTCAGGGCTGAGCGCGCCAAGCGACATGCCCGGTGTGACGAACCGCTTCCTTATCTCGTTGACGGACTGAACACGCTCCAGCGGTTCAGCCGGGCCAGCCGGCTTGAAATCCATCAAATCGCGCAGCTGGATCGGGGCCCGGTTAGCGTTGACGGCTTTCTGGTAGCGATCAAACAACGAGTATTCGCCGCGATCACAGGCCGCCTGCAGCATATGGATCAGATTGCCGTCAAGTGCGTGTGGCTCGCTGCTGGCACGTAGGCGATAGAAGCCTCCGACCGGCAGAGAGATGACGTCCTCATCAAACGCCTGATCGTGCCGGTTCATGGTATTCTCTTCCAGCCCAGCAAGACCGAGACCCGAGATACGGCTGGTCAATCCGGGGAAATAGTCGGCGACCAGTGCCCGCGAGAGGCCGAGCGCTTCGAAATTGTAACCGCCGCGATAGGACGAAATCACCGAGATTCCCATCTTGGAGAGGATTTTCAGCAGCCCTGCTTCGATGGCGCTCTTATAGTTCTGAACGGCCTTATTCAGCGAGAGCTCCCCAAGCAAGCCACGGGCATGGCGATCCGCAATTGCGTCTTGGGCGAGATAGGCGTTGATGCAGGTCGCGCCGACGCCAATCAGCACGGCAAAGTAATGCGTATCAATACATTCAGCTGAGCGGACTGTGATCGAGCAGAATGTCCTAAGGCCCTGCGCAACGAGGTGGGAATGGACCGCGCCCGTAGCCAGGATCATCGGCATACCGATGCGCTCGGATGACTGGTTCTGATCTGTCAGAACAATATGCTCGCGCCCGGCGCGTACCGCTTCTTCAGCCTCTTCGCGAATACGGGCGAGCGCGTCTTTTAGCGCGCCGCCGCTGCCCGTGGCCCGGCTGCCATCAAAGGTACAATCGATGACTTGTACGCCTTTGCCGAGCATATCTGAAAGGCGGTCATACATGCCGGTCGTCAGGACCGGGCTTTCCAGCACGAATACATCTTGCTGGCGCTCATCCGTTGTCAGCACATTGCCGAGATTCTTGAACCGCGTTTTCAGGCTCATCACACGGTCTTCGCGAAGCGGGTCAACCGGCGGGTTGGTTACCTGACTGAAATTCTGACGGAAGAAATGGCTGAGCGGACGATAACTCTCCGAGAGAACCGCAACCGGACTGTCATCGCCCATAGAGCCGATGGCCTCCTTGGCGGTTTCCGCCATCGGCGCGAGGATCAGTTCCAGTGTCTCGAGTGTAAACCCGGCAACCGCCTGACGACGCAGCAGGCTTTCTTTTCCAAACAGTTGTGGTTCCGGCCCTGGTCCGATTTCCGGATCAAGATCACGGACATTCTTCAGCCATTTCTCATACGGATGAGCGGCTGCCAGTTCGTCGACGATTTCACGATGCTCGTAGAATTTACCGGACTCAAGGTCCGCCGCGATCATGCCGCCAGCCTGAACATGGCCGCGCCGGACCACTTCATGTCCGGACAGAGGGCACATGCCCGTTTCAGAGCCGACCGCGAGAACCCCATCGCTCGTCAGCGCATAGCGAAGGGGACGCAGACCATTGCGATCAAGGCCTGCCACCGCCCAACGGCCGTCATAAGCGCAAACGGCAGCTGGTCCGTCCCATGGCTCCATCACAGAGTTGCAATAGGCGTAAAGCGCCGCGTGCTTGTCAGGAATGATCGAAGCGCGCTTTGACCACGCTTCGGGGATCAGAAGCGCTTTGGTCATTGGTGCGGTGCGGCCTGCCTTGCAAAGGATCTCGAACACAGAATCCAGAGCGCCTGAGTCAGAGCTGCCCTGCGGGGCGACGGGCTTGACGTCATCTACATAGTCACCAAACGAGCCGGAGACCATTTTGATCTCATGGCTTTTCATCCAGTTGAGGTTACCGCGCAGTGTGTTGATCTCACCATTGTGCGCGAGCATGCGAAACGGCTGGGCCAATGACCATTGTGGAAATGTGTTGGTGGAATAGCGCTGGTGATAGATGGCCACTGCGGAGACGAACCGCTCATCTCTCAAATCAAGATAGAAGTTGTCGATATCTGCCGCCAGAAACATGCCTTTATAGATCAGGGACTTGTGACTGAGAGAGCAGATATAGAAATCTGGAATGCCGGCCTCGCGCGCGCGGCGCTCTATCCGGCGACGGCAAACATAGAGATCGCGTTCCAGGGCTTCTGCATCGCGATTGCGCCCGTCGCGGAACATGATTTGTTCAATTTCGGGGCGCGTATCCTGCGCCTTTTGTCCGATGACCGAGACATCGACCGGCGGTTGACGCCAGCCATAAATGTAGAAGCCAAAGTGCAGTATTTCGGTCTCGACGATCGCTCGCGCTGCTTCCTGCATGCCGAGATCGGTGCGCGGCAGGAAAATCTGCCCAACGCAAATATCATCATCGGTCGGCACATGGCCAGCGCGCTTGACCTGCTCACGGAAAAAGTCCTGCGGCACTTCAATGCGAATGCCTGCGCCGTCGCCGGTTTTGCCATCTGCATCCACCGCGCCCCGGTGCCACACATTCTTAAGCGCCTTGATGCCCATCTCGACAATCTCGCGGCGCGGCTTGCCGTCCAGCGCCGCCACAAGACCGACACCGCAGGCGCTGTGCTCATCTTCGGGATTGTAGGCATTCGCTTCGATTAGGCGCTCACGCTGGTCGAGGTATTTGGCAATCGTATCAGTCATCGTTTTGCTCCTGCAGCGTGGCCAGAAATTCAGGGCCCGTCAGACGCGGCTGTTCGCCAGCAAAATTGTAATAGTCCGGCTTCTCATCCAGAAAGATCTCTTTCGAGATGCTCAAGCCTTCCGGCAGATCGAGTGCGCCCGCACTGATCGACCAGAAGAATTTGTCGTCATTCAACGTATAGAACAGGCTGCTGCCACAAACATTACAGAAACCGCGGCGGGCCCAGTCTGAACTTTCATACCAGGACAGGGTCTCATCACTGTGAAACTTGATCCCGGTTCGGATATCCGCGCCCACAAACGGACCGCCATTCCAACTGCGGCACATCTTGCAATGGCACACATCAACATGATCAACCTGCTGAATCTCGAACTTCACCGCGCCGCAGAGGCACTGACCTTGAATCGTATCTGTCATAATTTACTCCGCCGCCAGAGCTTCTGATTTCGCCGCCTGCTTCATAGCAAGGTGCATCTGCTCGGCAGCGTCACGCCCATCGCGAATGGCCCAGACCACGAGTGATGCCCCGCGGACAATATCCCCAGCAGCGTAAACGCCGCCAAGGCTTGTTTCCATCGTTTTGAAATCGACACGTACTGCGCCCCAGCGGTTCACGGTCAGAGCAGGCTCATCGAAGAGCACGGGCAGATCCTCTGGATCAAACCCAAGCGCCTTGATCACCATATCGGCCTTCATATTGACCGTCTCCTCGGTCTTCTCAGGCGACTGGCGACCGGATGCATCCGGCGCGCCGAGCTTCATACGCCGAACCTTGACGCCCTTTACCTTGTTCGCCTTGGTCTCAAGCACTGCTTCAGGCCCTGACAGCCACTCAAACACAACGCCTTCTTCCTCAGCGTTTTGTACTTCACGTTGAGAGCCCGGCATATTGGCGCGGTCGCGGCGATAGAGACAGGTGACGGACTTGGCGCCCTGACGCACGGCGGTACGGACGCAGTCCATTGCGGTGTCACCCCCGCCGATAACCACAACGCGCTTACCTTCTGCATTCAGTGTTCCGTCAGCAAAGGCGTCGACCTCATCTCCAAACCCGATCCGGTTAGAAGCGGTCAGAAAGTCGAGCGCAGCAAAGACCCCCGCCGCGCCGATGCCCGGAACTTTCAGGTCACGTGCCTTGTAGACCCCGGTCGCAATCAGGACTGTATCGTGCGTGTCACGAATCTCATTGAGGCTGATATCGCCGCCAACATCACAGTTGAATCGAAATGCGATGCCGCTTTCCTCAAGGCGTTTAATCCGCCGGTCGACGACGTCCTTTTCGAGCTTGAATCCCGGGATGCCATAGACCAGCAAACCGCCGCCGCGATCATAGCGATCATATACGGTCACCTGATAGCCTTTGCGGCGCAGTTGCTCTGCCGCGGCCAGCCCGCCGGGGCCGGCGCCAATAATGCCTGCTGACTGGCTGCGCTCTCTCGGGGGCTTGACCGGCTTGACCCAGCCTTGCTCCCAGGCGGTGTCAGTAATGTAGCGCTCAATCGATCCAATCGTGACGGTTCCATGGCCCGATTGCTCAATCGTGCAGATCCCTTCGCAGAGGCGATCCTGAGGACAGATCCGGCCGCAAATCTCTGGCATGTTATTGGTTGCAGCAGAAACGGCATAAGCTTCCTCTAGCCGATCTTCAGCCGCCAGCTTCAGCCAATCAGGGATATTATTCTGCAGCGGACACCCCTGCTGACAGAAAGGTACACCGCATTGCGAACAGCGCGAGGCTTGTGCCTGCGCCGCCTCAGTTGAGTAGTCGCCATAAATCTCGCTGAAGTCTTTTGCACGTTTATCGGCTGCCCTTTTACCGGGCATGGAACGATCAACAGAGATGAATTGCAGCATTTTCTGCGCCATTAGGGCCTCCAATGGGGTGAACGTGCCTTATGGATGCCCTTTTGAGAGTAAGCAAGGGCAAGTTTGGCCACTAAATATTATATTGATATATTATAGCTGAAAAATTCTCAGTGGAGTGCCAGTTTTGAGCTTTCCAAACAGATATTAATATCGATATGATATTATAAATCATCACTGGCTTTTCTCGTGAACTCTGCAAGAAGGAGGCTTCACGCTTAGCAGACTTTAAAGCCGAAATGTCATTTCTACAGCTTCTTATCATCTCTCTCGTTCAGGGCATCACGGAATGGCTGCCTATTTCCTCTTCGGGCCATGTCTTGCTGGCGGCGAGCTATTTCGAACTTGAGGGCCGCGACGAGTATTTGATCAATGCGATGGCGCATATCGGAACGCTGTTTGCTGTTTTGCTCTATTTCTGGCGCGATATCGTCCGGGCCTTTGCCGGCGGGTTGGAGCTGGTGGCCTCGCCGCTATCGGGCGGCTCACTGAGTAAGAATGCAAATCTCGCTCTGAACATCCTCGCCTCCCTGCCGATCGCGCTTGTCGTCATGGTCGCCTATGAGTTTTTGCTGGCAGATGCGCAGAAAGACGCGATGCGGTCTGTATGGGTCGTTGCTGCAACCTCAATCATTTTCGGTGCCGCGCTCTGGTGGGCCGACATTAAAGGGAGCCAATCGCGTAGGGAAGGCGATATGAAGGTCCGCGACGCAATCCTGATCGGCGCGACGCAAGCCATTGCCGCCCTTCTGCCTGGGACCAGCCGCTCTGGCATAACCATGACTGCGGCGCGCGCCCTTGGGTTTGAGCGAACAGAGGCTGCACGCTTTTCCATGCTGATTGGCGCACCTCTTCTGGCAGCGGTCGGCGCTTATGCCTTCCTGAAACTTGCAGGTTCTGACGTGGGCGAGGGCGTTGCGACCCTGACAGACGGGCTGATCGTCGCTGGCCTGTCTTTCATATCAGGTTTTCTATCGATCTGGGCGCTTATGGAACTGCTCAAGCGGATCAGCTTTCTACCCTTTGTAATTTATCGGTTTCTGCTGGGGATTGGTTTGCTTGTCGCTGCACCAATCATGGGTCTCATCTAGGCGAAAATCGCTGTCCGGACACGATAGTATTGGCGTCTGGGCGCGTTTTCAGTTTTAATTTCCTCCGAAAGCGCGACGTCTTTTCCCGTCAGCGCGGTCTGGACATATGGAAAGATGATGAAACGCGAAGAGAAGAAGAGCGAGACTTTGGAGGTTCGGCTACCGCATTCGCAGAAAGCCGAGTTCATGGCCCTTGCCAGTCAGAAAGGTGAAACCGCTTCTGGCCTCATCCGAACGTTCATTGATGATTATATTGCTGAGGCGCGACTGACAGAGAAACCTAACCCTGTTCAGGAGTTTGCCATGACAGTGCTTCACAACCGTATCAAATCAGCGGCTCTGGCCGCCAGCGCCGCTTTGAGCGTCTTTGTTGTAACCGCCTTGCCTTCATCCGCCGATGAGTCCGCCTTCGACAAGCTCGATGCAAATAAGGATGGCGTGCTTACACGAGGTGAAATCGCCTCCGGCTACGATGCAAAGGTGATCAAACTTCTCGACACCGATGGCTCCAACTCCGTTTCGAGAGCGGAACTTGAAGGTAACGCCAAGGTGAAGCTCATCCACCGAGAGCATAAGAATGGTAATGAGGGCGCCGAAAAGCAGGTTGAAGTACGCAAAGTCACTATCCACAAAGCGGGCGAAGGCGAATCGCGGGAATACGTTATCAAAAAGGCGCTCTCGGACGCCATGCCAGATGCTGGCGATGTCGAGATCGAAGTGTTGACGGAAGAGTTTCTTGGAGAAATCGAGGGCTAGCCCACCACGCAACAACGCACGCGATATTGTAAAACAATGCCGCGTGCGCCGCGCCTCCGAAACGCGTCCCAACGCCTGCGGAAAGCTTTGTATTTCTTACAATTTGCACATGAAATTGGGCGCGCACGAGGCTGCAAACAAGGCCATTTGAAGAGGGCCTTGTTCATTTTGGGTTATAGAGGAGAATCACCGATGCGGAGCTATCAGGCTTCGCTTTTCTGGTGGTATTGTCCGTAAGGACGAAAGCGCCAGAGATAGCTCGGCACGATGGCCTCAATCGACTCCAGCTCAGTGATCCCGAGGTCCGCCAGGGTCAGCGCGCCTTCGGCAACCACATTATCTGTCTTAAGCATCTCAACCTGATCACCCGTGATCGGCGGAGGGCCTAGCACAGTCCAGAGCGGTAGAAACGGAATGCTCCAGATCGCGCCCATGGTCAGGCCCATCGGCTTGGCAATAAAGAAGGGCAGCGGCAAAGCCATGCGTTTGCGGTCAATTTGCTCGCAAATGAAGGCATACAGCTCCTTGAATGAGTAGGCGGTGGGGCCGCCAAGCTCATATGTCTTGCCGGCAGCTTGATCACTTGCAACTGCCGACGCGATCGCGTCGGCAACATCGCCCGCATAGACAGGTTGCAGCTTCGTATTGCCGCCGCCAATTGCTGGAAGGAATGGCGCAACCGTCGAAATCGGATGCGACGCCATGGAGGCGAACCGGTTGAAAAACTCATCTTCCGGGCCGAACACAATCGACGGACGTAGAATGACGGTATCGGGCAAGACGTCACGGATGCCGGCTTCGGCCTCGCCCTTTGTGCGCCCGTAAGCTGCATCTGACTCTGGGTCAGCTCCTATCGCGGAGATGTGCACAAGGCGTTTGATCTCAGCTTCGGCACACGCTTCGGCAACATTAATGGCCCCATCGCGTTGCGCTGTCTCAAACTTTTGCGGTCCTTTTTCAGCCAGAATTCCAACCAGGTTCACCGCCGCATCAGCGCCTTCGAGCGCCTTTATAACCGATGCCTTATGGCGGACATTGGCTTGAACAATATCGACCCAGCCTGGCGCACCCGCGAGGCGCACATCACCGGCAAGATGCGGCCTGCGAACAGCCACACGTACCCGCCAACCGGCCTCAACCAGCGCGCGGGCGGCATAGCGGCCGATAAACCCAGACCCACCGAACAGAACAACCAGACCCTTGGACATTATGTATCCTTTATCCTTTGCGGCACTCTGGCCAGCATATAGGGCGTTTGATCATATTGACCGCTCTCTGTCGATGCGGTGAACCGCGCGGGATAGAAAGGCCCTATTCGGCTGCCTCGGCAAGCGGCGTTTCGTCTTCGAAAATCTCTTCAATGGATCGCTCGAACAGACGCGCAATAGCAAAGGCGAGGGGCAGCGATGGATCGTACTTTCCGGTTTCGATCGCGTTGACCGATTGACGCGACACGCCCAGATGATCGGCAAGTGTCGCCTGGCTCCAACCCCGCTCAGCGCGGAGGACTCTTAGGCGGTTCTTCATACGCAGTCCCTTCCGCCAAGAAAGCGATAGATGAGACCGTAGGCGAGGAAGAAGCCGGGTACAAACCAGAAGACTTGAATCCCGCCAATCGCCTCAAACATCTGTAATGCGCCGAATAGGGCGACGATGCCAACCGTTACGACTGTCCCATACGCAAAGCTTCGGAAGTGGAGAAGGCGGGTATACTCATCTGCTTCTTCGAAGAAACGGACCATAACGAAAAGCACACCGACCATTGGTAAGCCCATGCCGAGGCCCAACGCGAATTTGAGCCAAAGTGCGTCATTCCCTGAAAAGCCCATATACACACTGCCGCTCAACACGACGGTCAGGTATAGGCCCATTAGGGGCCAAAATACGCTGTGGTAGCGCCGCTTGGCATCTTTATAGGTACGATGTGTCATGACAGTCTCCATGTCTTGCATACATGTCATTTAGACAAGCAAGCTTTACATGTCAAGCGTCATTGACATCGCTCTAGTTCGGCAGCGCGAAATGCTTGCTGAGTTTCAGCCCCTGTCCCTGATAATTGCTGGTTTTACCGCCGTAGAGCGCGGCTGGTTTGTCAGCCATCGGTTCATAGATCAGCTTGGCGACCGGCTGACCGTGCTCCAGAATGAAAGGCACATCTCTGGAGCGAACCTCAAGTACGGCGCGGCTGCCGCCCTTATTGGTCCCGAAGCCCGGATCGAAGAACCCCGCATAATGGGCACGAAACTCGCCGAGCTCAGGTGCAATCGGGGCCATCTCGGCGGCCTTGCCAGATGGGACCTTGACCGTTTCTCGCGAGGCCAGAATATAGAACTCTTCCGGGTCTAGAACGAGGCGCCCCCCCCGTGCAAACAAGGGCTCCCAGAAGTTGCGGACATCGTGGCGGCCAATGCCGCGCAAGTCGATCAAGCCGCCATGGCGTTTGGCGCGCCAGCCTACCGGCGTGCTGTCGGCCTGATCAAGATCGATTGAAACCGTTTTCTCGCTCGTATCCTGCGCTTTGCCCCGGCGCAGTCGTAACTGCGCGAGGCGATCTCCCGGGCGGACCAGAATCGGAAAAGTCCGCGGGCTGATTTCCAGCCATAGTGGACCGGAATAGCCAACCGGCACCTCATCAAACGCCCGGCTGCGATTACATACAACGCGTGTAAACACATCAATTCGTCCAGTTGAGCTTTTTGGATTGGCCCGGCCAGAAATCCCTGCTGGTAGACGTAACCCCTCCTGTAAGGGAACGAGATAGACACAGCCGGTTTCAAGCACAGCCCCTTGTGGTGTGAGCTCGATTCTGTGCAGTTCAATGCCAGGTTCGCGCAGCACGTCGGCGACGCTGCGGTCCTTGCCCGGCAGGAAGCTCGCGCGAATGCGGTAGGCGTCAAAGGCGAGGCGCAAATCCAGACTGGCGGGCTGAATCTGATCCCCATTCAGAGGTTGATCGATGCGGATTGCGCCGTCATTCAGCAGCGTGGTCAGCGCGCTGTCTGGAAGAACACCTTTATTTACATCAGCCATGGCTTGATCCCTCTCATCGCACAGGCTTATGACGGTGCACCGAAAATGCAAAGGACGAAGCCATGTCAGGGCGCGGAAAAGATCAGTGGAAAACAGCCACCAAATTGGTGCGCGGTGGAACCATGCGTTCTCAGTTCGGTGAGGTCTCCGAAGCGATTTTCCTCAATTCCGGATACGCCTATGACAGCGCCGAGCAAGCGGCGGCTCGCATGCGCGGCGACGAAGACGGCTACGTCTATTCCCGTTATGGCAATCCGACAAACCAGATGCTGGCAGAACGCCTCACCCTTTTGGAAGGGGCAGAGACGTGCCGGGTTACCGCGTCCGGTATGGGCGCAATTTCGAGCGCAATGATCGCCCCGTGCAGCACCGGTGACCGCGTTGTTGCGGCCAGCGCGCTGTTTGGATCGTGCCGGCATATCTGCTCAACGATCCTGCCACGCTACGGTGTTGAAACAGAGTTTGTGGACGGCGCGGATTTGCAGGCATGGGAGAAAGCCCTGTCCAAGCCAACGCGCCTTGTGCTGATCGAAAGCCCGTCCAACCCGCTACTCGATGCGGTTGATATTGCCGCCGTGGCAGACCTTGCGCACAAAGCAGGGGCCTTGCTTGTGGTTGATAACGTGTTTGCGAGCCCGGTTCTGCAGAAGCCGCTGGAGCTTGGCGCAGATATCATCGTTTATTCGGCGACCAAGCACATGGATGGTCATGGCCGCGTTCTAGCGGGGGCGATCCTTGGCCCTGAAGAGTTTATCGTGGAGCATATCGACCCGTGGCTACGCCACACCGGACCGTCTTGTTCGCCGTTCAACGCCTGGACCGTGCTAAAGGGGCTCGATACGCTCGATCTGCGGGTACGGCAGGCCTCGGCAAATGCGGCGGACTTGGCTGATACAATCGCAAGTCACCCGAATGTTGCAGCCGTCCGCTATCCAGGGCGTAGCGACCATCCTCATCACGCCATTCATGCCAAACAGATGTCACTTGGCGGGACCCTTGTGGCGATATCTGTAAAGGGTGCGCGTCCAGAAGCATTCAAATTTCTCAATGCTTTGGGTCTGGTAGATATCTGCAACAATCTTGGCGACACAAAGTCGCTTGCTTGCCATCCCTCGTCGACAACACACCGCGCGCTCAGCGCAGAGGAACAAGCCGAGATGGGGCTGGATGAGAGTTGGATCCGGCTATCTGTCGGCTTGGAAGATGTTGAGGATTTGAGCGCCGATCTGGTGCAGGCTTTATCCTCGATCTAGATCAGCCCGTATCTATGCGCTGACCTGTTTGTCCGCGCTGCAACAGTGGCCGCAGTCTAAAACGGTTGGATCCGCTTCCAACCGCTCAAGGCTGATACGTGCGCCGCAAGCGACGCATATACCAAAGTTGCCATTCTCGAGCCGTTGCAGGGCGGCCTCAATCTGAGCGAGTGCGGCGCTACTTGATAACTCGCTCCGCGAGCTGGGTGTTGGGCAGCCGAAAGGGTTTACACTCTTCGGGACAAGGATGCGGTCTGTTTCGTCCCCAAGAGTTGTAGCCAAATCCGCAGATTTAGACCCGATCCTCTTCATATCAAAAATATCGTGGTTGCACTTTAAGGGCTTGGCAAGGCTAGACACGCAAAAGAATGGCTTATCTTATCGATAAACAAGAGATTCAGTGGAGAGATGAGCGCATGACCGAGGGTCGTCCTCTAGAAATGGTCGCTGCTACCAAGTGGTTTGGTAACTTTCGCGCCGTCAACGCGCTCGACTTTACAGTCGAGCAGGGCTCGATTGTTGGATTTTTGGGTCCGAATGGTGCCGGAAAGTCGACAAGCTTACGTATGGCGCTTGGCGTTCTCTCGCCGGATACCGGTCACTCCCACCTGTTTGGCGAGATTCCAAATCTCAAGAACCTTAAGCGTGTCGGATTTCTTCCAGAGGAACGCGGCCTCTACAAGAAAATGAGCCCGTACCAGATCATCACCTATTTCGCGCGCCTGAAAGGTCTCTCCAATCGGGACGCAAAAGCACGCGCAAGTGAACTGCTTGAGATGATGGGCCTGCAGGAGTTCGCGAAGTCTCGCGTTTCACGCCTGTCAAAAGGTATGTCACAGAAGGTTCAGATTCTTTGCGCGCTCGCCCATAGGCCGGACTTTCTGATCCTGGATGAACCATTTTCGGGGCTCGACCCGGTCAACCAGCAAGCACTCGAAGCGCTGATTGTCGAAGAGCACAAGCGGGGTGCCACAATCGTCTTCTCAACCCATGTTATGGAACATGCCGAACGCCTGTGTGAGAAGATTGTGATGATGGCGCGGGGCCGAAAAGTCTTCGATGGCACATTGGATGACGCGTTCACAGCGCTTGGCCGGGCGGTAAAGGTCGGCGTTGCAAACGGGTTTGATCTCTCCCGGACACTCGCGCCTTCAGGCTTTACAGCTGAGGCTGACAATGGGGTCTGGCGGGTCAACCTGCCCCAGGGCCGCGACGCGCAGGACGTGCTGCGCCTCTCGATTGATGCCGGTGCCCCGATCACCAGTTTTGTACCTGAAGAAGCGCGGCTCAGAGATGTTTTTGTGTCTCTTGTCAGTGATGCAGAGGCTCAGGACCTTGCCGATACACTCGCCAGCGACAAGGAGCCCGCATAGTGTTTTCCACATATCTCGTCGCGCGCCGAGACTATCTTGGTTACGTTACAGCCTGGGGCTTTTGGCTAGGACTGCTTTTAACCCCCGTCCTGCTTGGCATCGGAATTCTGGCCCCCGGTTTGGCGGCCAGCTCACAGCCGACCCGCTATTTCACAGTGATTGAAGCCGGGGATGAGTTTACCAAAGCGATCCGCACAGAACTTGATGAAATTTCCGCAGAGCTGGCTCGGGCCAGCCTCGATCCGGTATCTGCCCTGCAAGGAGAGGACAGCGAGAAGCAAGACCTGTTTGATGCGGCACGTGAGGCTGGTGCCACGACTGAAGAGGCGCTCGATGCAGCTGGCGGTGCGCCAATTGAGCTGTCACTCGGCGATTTTGTGGAAGTTCCGCCGCCTGCACGTACGGCAGAAGCGCTCAAACCGTATCTGCTCGGGGAGCGTCTGGTGGAGACGCCTGAGGGGCCAAAGCCGCTCTTTGCGGCTCTTGTGGTCTCAGACGACGGCGAAACCATTGAATATTGGAGCGAAAATCTTCAATCACGCGCCCTGATGGACATCAGCCGCGCAGCTGAGCGCAAGATTGCGGAAGAGAAAATATTCAGCGATGCCGGTGTCAGCAGCCGTCTATTGGAAGATGCCCGTGATGCCCGGCGGGAAGTTGTTGCACAGCGCGCGCGGCCAAGCTCGAATGCGGCCAGTTCCGAAGTCACGCTGAGCGATCAGGCCCCCTTTATCGTCTCAATCGCCATGGCGTTCACGCTCTGGTTCCTGATTTTCTCGGTCATCAATTACCTTTTGATGGGAACAATTGAGGAGCGGTCAAACAAGATTTTCGACAGCCTGCTTACCTCGGTGACACTACCCAGCCTTCTGGCAGGGAAGCTCATCGCAGTTCTCGCACTCGCCCTAACGCTCATGGCGTTCTGGGGCCTTGGGTCGACGATTATTGGGATTTTGGCGAGCAATCAGCTCTCCCCGGACTTTGCTGAGAGTGCGATCACTGTCTTAAGTGCGGCGCTGCATCCGACACTGATCATCCCAGCGGTTATCAGCTTCGTTCTCGGTTATCTGATGTATGGATCACTGTTTCTGGCGCTTGGATCCCTGTGTGACACAATTCAGGAAGCGCAGACCCTCATGACACCTCTGATCGTACTCCTGATGGTGCCGCTCTTCATGTTGACCTTTGCCATCAGTGATGCGCAATCCCCAATCATTGAGGCGATGGTCTGGATCCCGGTGTTTACGCCCTTCCTGCTTATTCTGAGGATGCCGACAGACCCGCCAATGCTTGAGGTGCTTGCCCAGCTTGGCCTGATGGCTGTCGCAGCAACCCTTATCCTGTATCTGGCAACCCGGGTTTACCGCGCCGGCGCTGTTCATGGGGCAGGCGTTGCCGATGTCTGGGCGTTTTTCGGTAAGATGGTTCCCGGCCGCAAAGCGGAAAGCTAGCGCTGAGCATTCAAGCCAAATAAAAACCCCGCCGGACTAACATCCAGCGGGGTTTTTATAACGTCGTCGCCTGAGACTAGTGTCTAGACCAGCCCCTCGCGTTGAGCGCGTTTGCGCGCAAGCTTGCGCGCCCGGCGAACCGCTTCAGCTTTCTGACGAGCTTTCTTCTCCGAAGGCTTCTCGAAATAAGTGCGAGATTTCATTTCACGGAAAAGGCCTTCGCGCTGCATCTTTTTCTTAAGCGCGCGTAGGGCTTGCTCGACATTGTTGTCGCGGACGGTAATCTGAATAATGGTCAACTCTCCATTGAATTGTTTGGCTCTGATGGCGCCGATGCGGTAAATTGGCCTCTGGGGCTCTCGTAAAAGCGGGCCTATAACACAGGCCAAGCCGCTTGCCTACTGCCGGGATCATAAGAGATGCGCACACCCTCAGAAGCCTTCAGAGACCGCTGGCTCGAAGCTGCTCTCCCACATATCAATGCGGATGGCTGGACGGATGCTGTCCTGACCCGCGCTGCCAAAACCGCTGAGTTGAGTGAGAACCAGCAGGCCCTTGCCGCGCCAAACGGCGTCCGCGATTTGATCGATCACTTCTTTGAGCTTGCGACCGATGACATGCTGAACCGACTGGCAACACAGGATCTTGACAAGATGCGCGTGCATGAACGGGTCGCAGCCGGATTGCGCGCCTGGCTTGACGGTCTTGATCCGAACCGTGAAGCCGTACGCAGAGCGGCCGCGCGAGGCATGCTGCCCTGGGGCGCAGGCGCTGCCAGTCGGCGCGTTTGGAAGATTGCTGATGCGATCTGGGAAGCCGCTGGCGATACGGCGACAGACTATAACCGCCAGACCAAACGCGCTCTGTTAAGCGCAACCATTCCGTCAATCGTACTCTACTGGTTGAATGCAACCGATCAGGACGATGTCGATGCCTTTATCATGCGGCGACTGAAACGCGCGATGCAGCTTGGCCGCACTGGCGGCAAGATCGTTGGTCCTGTTCTCTCCGCACTGGAGAAACTAAGGAAACCTCGCCCCAAGACTTCAGACGGCGCGTAGTAAATAGCCCGTCCGCGGGAAGTGGAGATGCAGATTCTCCGCCTTCTCATCATGGCGTGCGAGAATGACACGTTCTGCATTGGCGACGACCAGATCGCCTTCAACCCAGTCGCGCGCATAATCATCTGGCGCAATCGCTACGCGCGTTCCGGGAAGCATCTCGCGCAGATCTTGATCGGTTGAAGCCGGTTTCAGACGGGGTGCGGCCGCCTTGGCAATTGCGATCGCATCTGCTCCGGTAATCTCCTCCGGCGGCTGGCCCTGATAGTCTTTGAGGCGTTTGTACCAGTTGCGCGTCAGCGGCGCGTCCTCAAAGCAGCGGTCCAGAAAATCAGGCACCGTGTTTTCGACGAACCAGGGGTTCATAAAGGCATGAACGTCCACGAGACCCGGTTTCGTACCAATCAGCCAATCGCCGGTCCCGGCATGTCGGCCACCTTCAAGACGCTCCTCAATCCACATCAGCTGACTGCGCCACTGATCGCGTACCATCGGGGCCGCAGATTTCATCGCTTCAACATCGAACCCCTGACCCGACATCTTGACCCGGTCGTCAATGAAAGCTTGCGGTACAACGTCCGCTGTTGCGCCAAAGATCACCGCAACACTGGTCTGAAACCACTTTCCATCAGTCCAGGCGGCAATCATTTTCGCAAGCCCCTCATGACCCGGCAGGGTTAGCGACGGCAGCGCAAACCGCTTTTCAAGCTCTGGCAAGATGATCGCCGTATCACAATAGATATCTGCGCCGATCTGCATCACGGGCGTGCGACGATAGCCCCCCGTCAGCGGCATCAAATCAGGCTTTGGCATGATCACGGGAATGCTGACACCAGACCAGCCAAGATTTTTCATCCGTAAGGCGAGACGAACCTTCTCCGAGTAGGGCGAGCTATCATAGTGATGCAGTATGATGCTTTGAGCATTGGCCATAAATCTGTCCTCCCCAGACATTCTGGAGCTATCATGCGCGATTTCCAGTCGATGGGAATAGACGCTTTGTCACTGTGAGCATCCCGGGAAGAGATGGAAAATTAATTAAATGAACAAGTTCACTTAATCTACGAAGTATGCTATGGACCTCAAAAAACCGGAGGAACCCGATCATGGCCCAACCTATCACAGATAAGCCCCCTATTGTGGATCGCGGCTTTGCAGAGAAGTTCATGATCTCGGTTGATCGCCCACTCGACTATGGCGTCTATTTCCTGATCAATGACTGGTGGGAAACGGCAACCCCGCAAGCGATTGATGCCTATATGGAGGAGCTGCATGCCATTCCGGGGGCAGAGGCGTTTCTGAAAGAGCGCTATATCGCTGACCCCATGGTGATCGAGGATCTGTCGGATTATGGTCCGGGCACGCTGGGCGCAGCATATCGCGACTTTGTCGTCGAGAATAAGCTGTTTGAGAGTTTCGGCACCGACTATCGCAAGTACCATGACGATATGATGCGCTCTGGCAAACTGAAACAGATGCCGGAAGAGATGGCCTATATGTCGATCCGCGGCACGCAGCTGCATGATTTCATGCATGTTCTGACCGGCTATGGCGCGACCATTCCCGGCGAGCTGGCGCTTGCGTCCTATTATCTCTCTCAGATTCGCAGTCCGTATCACGCGATCCGGCTGGCGGTTACGATGACTCATACCGCTCTGGTCGCTCCAAAAGGCAATCTGCCCGCCATGGATGCGTTCGTAGATGGCTGGTATTATGGCCGAAACTCGATGAATATCAATTTTGAGAAATGGGAAGAGCGGCTGAGTGAACCGCTATCGGTGCTGCAATCTGAAATGAACTTGCGCCAGATCGCAAAAGCCGCCTAGGGAGGGGTATGGCACGGCCAAAATCTACACCGCAGCAGCGCGCAGAGATACGAAGCGGGATACAGAAGGCCGCTTCGGACCTTTACAACAGCGAAGGCATTAGCGCGATTTCGGCCCGCGCCGTCGCTCAGAAAGCTGGCGTGTCGGTTGGGACGATTTACGCGCACTTTGGTGATTTGACCGGTCTGATGCGATCGCTCTGGATTCCAACCGTCGAGCGTCAGGGTCAGGCGCTTCGGGCTCTGGCAGAAAAGTTCGACGCGCCGCTGCCCCGGCTCAAGGCCCTGTTGCTGGATTATGTCCGGTTTGGTGTTGAAAATGCGGAGCTTTATAAGGGCGTCCTGATGTTTGTGCGGCCTGAAAAACTGCCCCTGCCTGACACAGATCCGCTGACCACAATCGACTTTGCTGACCTTCTGATCGAAACTATCAAGGATGGACAGAAGAGCGGCGAGATCAGTCAGGGCGACCCGGAGATCATCGCTCAAATGGTCTGGTCTGGTGTGCATGGCTGCCTCGCTCTCCCGGTTAATCTGGAGCGCCTGTCGCTGAAACCCGCTGAAACCATCGCAGACCCTCTGATTGATGGACTGATCAAAGCGATTTCGACCTGAGCGCAGCCTTGAGTGTTCTGCGTGTGGGCAGTTGGTTAGGTTTGGAAAGGTTGAGTTTTGCAAAGCGCCAAGGCGATGCGCCACGCTTTGCGAAGCGGGTTCCGTTCGCTGTGCGAACATGAACCAGTCTGAGGGCTCAACGCCTCAGGTCAAACCTTAGGGGGCGTTTGTGTGCCAGCTTATACAGGGCTAACCGGCTCTTTGCTTTGCGGCTTCAGCAGAAAGATAGTTTTTGAGGGTTTGCTTGATTCGATGTGTAAATTGGAAAAGATCCTCTGCAGTATCCACCGGCATTTTTTCCTCAGACTCTCCATCAAACAGGCCCACGAACTTCTTCCCGGGCGCATTGAACCATAAGCGGACAAGAGGTTTTCGCCTGTTATCATCCATTATGATCGCACACGATGCCTTTTGATCACGCATAGCAATTCTTGAACTTGGTACCAGTTCCGCGCAGATAGCCTGAACAATCCGCAAGCCTTGTTCTTCTTCTTCCGTCGTAACGATGCCCGACGGTTGAAGTTCTTCATGTTCAATTTCCGAGCCGCTGCTCCGTTCAAGAGCGTTTGCAAGCAAAGCGCTTACACTTTCACGGAGCACTTCATTGATACTGTTCTTTACGAGCGGGCGAAATTGATCCTTGCGGCTTTGAGTAAATCGACCATCGCAAACACGTCGCGTCAATAACTCGACGAACTCGTCACTCGGCTCAAGAATCTCAGACCGAAATTCACTTTCCAAAGCAGCACGGTACTTGAGCTCTGATGCCGTTTCCAGAATTCTGTCCAAGCAAAACTTATCTTTTCTAAACTTTGCGATTTGCTTGACTTCGCGCCTATCCAGTTTGCTCAAATTAAACTCAAGAAATGGTTTCTGATCCATCACATTCCGCTTTTCGGAATCTGTATAAAAATGCCAATCGAAGCCGTTTGTGAGAACTGCAATGCGGGCGTTCGCCACATTAAAGTAACGACATAGCTGAGAGGCGTGCTCGAAGCGGAGTGGGGTCTGAGGAGACTTGCACTCGACTAGAATTTCAATCTGCTGGTTCAATGAAATAGCGTAGTCAACTTTCTCGCCGCGCTTGATTCCGATATCAGCTGTATATTCTGGAATTATTTCTTCGGGATTATAGGGATCAAAGCCGAGCATTTTGAAGAAAGGCAAGATGACGGCCATTTTCACCGCCTCCTCTGTCATTATCTTCTCTCGCATTGCGCAAGCTCGCGCTGAAAATGACGAGAGCTCGCTACCTAACTGATCAATATCCATTTTATCCTCTAGCACGACATCCATTCGTGCTATCTCACAAAATCGCGAAATATACGTTAAAAAGAACTAAGACTGCACAAGTAAAATGGATGAACTGTTTTGGTTTGTTTTAGCCGTGCCGATGGGTCTACTTTGTGTAAATGTCCTAACCAAGCTGCTTTCCAAACCGCACGAAGCTCTCCCTAAACGGTGACGCCTGTTGGCTCCCGTTGATGACGATCTTCTGACCCCTCATTGAGCGGGTGAGGGGGCTGGACAGGAAAGGGGGGGGCAGTGATGGCGATCCCGACGCGATTCGAACGCGTGACCTACAGATTAGGAATCTGTTGCTCTATCCTGCTGAGCTACGGGACCGTAGGGTTGTGATTAGCGTGAAAAGGATTTGGTTTGAAGAGGCTTTGGGGGCGCATTGCGGGGAGGGTTCTGTGTGGACTGGGCCTTGGGGCGTGTTCTGCGGGCTCGCCGCTGCCAGGTATGGAGCCGGGCGAGCAGGGGCGCGTTGTGCGTGTGATCGATGGCGATGCGCTGGTCCTGAATACCGGGCAGGTCGTGCGGCTGGTCGGGATCGAGGCCCCGGTTCTGAAACCGCGCGGGCGTGACCCTGACCCGCATGCGCTTGAGGCCTCTCGCACGCTGGAGGATATGGTGCTGGGACGCGAGGTTCAGATCTATTATCCCGGACTGACGCGTGATCGCTATGACCGCGCGTTGGGCCATCTGGTGACAACGGACCAGGCTGGACCGCAGCTTTGGGTGAATATGGAGCTGATCCGGCGCGGGGCTGCGCGTGTGCGTTTATACCCTGACACTGCTGCAAAGGGTAAGGCGCTGCTGGCCGCGGAAACCGTGTCGCGCGATGACGGGGTCGGTCTATGGGGGAAAGCGGCCTACGGGGTCCGGAGCATCGGCGGTCTGGATGCTGAGCAACGCGGGTTTCAGCTGGTAAGCGCGAGATTGGGACGCGCGCTTCCGGTGCCGCAAGATATTCCGGTGGAGCTGTCCTGTGTGCGGGCGGCTGAGGGGACCGATTGGCGGATTGAAGTGCGGGTGGAAGCGGCCATGATCTGCGATCTGCCTATTGGCCTGCCGGTCCGCTTGCGCGGCTGGGTCTCAGAGGGACGACTGGATCTGACGCATGAACTACATGCCGAGCGTCTGGAAGACTAGCTGGCGATATATTGAGCGCCATTGACCGTCATTGTGGCTCCGGTGATGAAAGCGGCTTCGTCGCTGGCAAGGTAAGCACACATGGCAGCGATCTCTTCCGGTTTGCCAAGCCTTCCGACCGGGATGGTGGCAATGATGCTGTCGAGCACTTTTTCCGGTACCGCGCGGACCATCTCCGTGTCGATATAGCCGGGGCAGATTGTGTTGACAGTGATCCCTTTTCGGGCCCCTTCCTGCGCGAGGGCCTTTGAGAAGCCGATCAGCCCGGCCTTGGCCGCGGAATAGTTGACCTGACCGAACTGGCCTTTCTGTCCGTTGATCGACGAGATGTTGATCACCCTTCCGAAGCCGCGTTCACGCATGCCTTCCCAGACTTGCCGGGTCAGGTTGAATGCAGAGCTGAGATCGACAGAGATCACCTTGTCCCACTGTTCCTGCGTCATCTTGTGAAAGGGCGCATCCCAGGTGATGCCGGCATTATTAATCAGGATATCGACGGGGCCGAGATCGGTTTCGATTTTTGCAAGGCCTTCGCCGACGGCGTCAAAATCCGACACGTCGAACTTGTAGCATTTCACGCCGGTTTCCTGTTCGCATAATGCTGCAGCTGCGTCATTGCCGCCATAATTTGCGGCCACCGCATAGCCCTTTGCCCGCATGTAGGAGGAGATTTCACGCCCGATTCCGCGTGTTCCACCGGTTATCAGTACTGTTCTAGACATCACCGCTCCTACGTATATGCTGTGCAGCATAAAATTACTGCATATGTTGGAACTGATTTTAAACACGCGAATGATAAGCGTGCCAACAGGTGTTATATCATTCTTTGGTCCAATGCTTGTCGTTGCGGCAATTGGCATTCAGAATTTATGTATTTGAAGGGATGGATTGATGGCGAAGGCGAACGGAAAATCTGGGCCTGTGATCATAAAAAAGTACGCCAATCGCAGGTTGTATGACACTTCATCGTCCTCCTATGTCACCCTTGACCATCTGTCTGATCTGGTACGCCGCGAAGTTGATTTTGAAGTGCGCGATGCCAAAAGCGGCGAAGACCTAACCCGTCAGGTCCTGACCCAGATTATTTTTGAAAAAGAGAATAAGGGTGAGGGCGCTCTGCCGGTTAATTTTCTGCGCAAACTGATCGGCTTCTATGGCGGGGGATCTCAAACCCTGCTGCCGGCCTGGCTTGAGATGAGCATGAACAGTTTCGCCGAGAGTCAGGAACGCTGGACCAAGACAGTGGGCGGCGCGACAAATCCCTTCGCTCTGTTTGAGAAGCAGGCGCGCACCAATATGGAAATTTTCGAGAACACAATGCGGATGTTCTCAGCCGGGACGTTGTCTGGACGCGAGCGGAGTAAAAAGGCTACAGGCAAGCAAGGCACGGCGCGGTCTGCTAAACCGGAGCTGGACGAGGATGCCGTTGCCATGCTGCGCCAGCAAATGGAAGCGATGCAAGCCCAGCTTGATGCGATTGCAACAAAGTCTTGAGGGGGCGCTGACCCCTAGTCCAGGACGAGGGTCGCCAAGATTTCACCGTGACCGGCTTCCTGTAGCATCGCTGCGCATGAATAGGTGCACGAGACATCGACCGCACCGTTGCTGTCGGTCCAGTCTGTAACCAACCGGGTTGAGATCACCGGATTGACCATATCGGTCGTATTGGCCTCGGCGCTGAGATATTCAACGATGTGCAGCTCGAGTGAGGTGCTTGCCGCTTCTGCGATTTGCACGCCGGTGTCTGTGCGGGTCAGCTGAGGCAGACTATCTGGACGGGTGTTGCGCCGGTCGCTGATATTGCGCTTAACCCGGCCGCGATTGGTCGCCGGACATTGCTTGACGCCATCATAGACCGATTGCGGTGTATAGGGCGCGCGCAGCTCAAGATTGTCAGCATAGTCAGCCTGACGGGCCTTGGCCTCTGGCATGGCCATGGGATCGGGCGCCCCAAGATAATCCCAATAGTCGACAGACCAGGTGAGAACCAGAACGTCCAGATCCTCTTGCGACACTCTGCCAAGAGTGCGGTGGGCTTTTGGACAAGCGGCGCAGTTTTGTGATGCAAACAGCTCGACAACGACCGGTGTGGCTTGCGCCGCAGCGGGTGCGAGCGAAATCGGAAGCAGGCAGGCAAAAAAGGCGAGAAAGCGTGTCATAAGCGGTGACATAACGCTTTCCCGATCGGATTGGCACTCACGTCTGCGTTATGAGCTGCGTTACGCAGCGTCGTTTGCCAGATTGCGCAGCACATAGTGGAGGATGCCGCCATTGCGATAGTATTCGAGCTCATTATCGGTATCGATCCGCACGATGGTTTGTGCGGTGACCTTGGTGCCATCAGCGCGGGTGATTTGAACTGGCACGGTCTGGCGGGGCTCGATATCATCAATCCCTGTGATGGTGACTTCCTCATCGCCCTTAAGACCAAGCGATGTCCAGCTTGTGCCGTCGGCAAACTCGAGCGGTAGAACGCCCATCCCGATCAGGTTTGACCGATGGATACGCTCAAAAGAACCCGCGATGACGGCACGCACGCCGAGCAGGATTGTGCCCTTTGCGGCCCAATCGCGTGACGAGCCATTGCCATACAGCGTGCCGGCAAAGACCACGAGCGGCTTACCCTCTGACTGATACTTCATCGCCGCATCATAGATTGGCATCTGTTTGCCGCTTGGGTGGTGGATGGTGACCCCGCCTTCGACGCCGGGCACCATCTGGTTCTTGATACGGATATTGGCGAAGGTGCCGCGCATCATCACCTGATGGTTCCCCCGGCGCGAGCCGTAAGAATTGAAGTCGAGCACATTGACCTGACGGTCCTGCAGGTATTCTCCGGCAGGGCTGTCGGCTTTGATCGAACCGGCGGGCGAGATATGATCGGTTGTTATACTGTCGGCAAACAGGCCGAGGATACGCGCGCCGTGAATATCTTCGGGCTTCTCAATCGCGCGACCCATGCCTTCGAAATAGGGCGGGTTCTGTACATAGGTTGACCCGATCGGCCAGTCATAGGTCTGGCCGCCGGAGACCTCGATCTCTTTCCACATCGCGTCGCCCTTGAAGACGTCTGAGTAGCGCGAGGCAAACATTTGCGGAGTGACCGCTTCGGCCATGATTTCCGCGATTTCATGGCTGGTCGGCCAGATATCTTTTAGGAATACATCCTTGCCGTCCTTGTCCTGGCCGAGCGGTTCCTTGGTGATGTTGATCTTGAGTGATCCGGCGATTGCATAAGCGACCACAAGCGGCGGCGAGGCGAGATAGTTGGCCTTGATATCCGGCCCGATCCGGCCCTCGAAATTGCGGTTGCCTGACAGGACGGAGCAGGAAACGAGGTCGCCATCGGCAATTGCCTTGGCGATATCTGGATCAAGCGGGCCGGAATTGCCGATACATGTGGTGCAGCCATAGCCGACAAGATTGAAGCCGAGTGCATCAAGATCCTGCGTCAGGCCGGCCTTGTCGAGATAGTCGGTGACGACTTGCGAGCCCGGGGCAAAGGAGGTTTTGACCCACGGCTTGCGATCAAGGCCAAGCGCGGCCGCTTTGCGGGCGATCAGCCCGGCTGCGATCAGAACGCTTGGGTTTGATGTATTGGTGCAGGAGGTAATCGCGGCAATAAACACGTCGCCATGGGTGACTGTATAGTCTTCGCCTGCAACAGGGACCGCCGTTGCGTCATCTGCCGCGGTGCCAAACTCCTTGACCATGGCCTCTGCAAACTTGGTATCCGCTTCCGATAGCAGAACCTGATCCTGTGGGCGTTTTGGGCCTGAAATGGAGGGGACAACGGTTGAGAGATCAAGCTCGATTACATCGGTGAAGACCGGCTCGTCCATATCCGGGGCCCAATAGCCTTGGGCCTTGGCATAGGCTTCGACCAGCGCAATCCGGTCCGCCTCGCGGCCGGTATTCGTGAGGTAGCGGATCGTGTCATCATCAACCGGGAAGAAGGCGCAGGTTGAACCAAACTCCGGGGACATGTTTGAGAGCGTTGCCTGGTCTTCGAGTGTCAGATTGGCAAGGCCGGGGCCGAAGAATTCGGTAAACTTCGCGACCACGCCAAAGTCACGCATCATCTTTGTAACGGTTAGCACGAGATCGGTTGCCGTCGCGCCTTCTGGCAGTTTGCCGGTGAGTTTGAAGCCGACCACTTCAGGGATCAGCATGGAGACTGGCTGGCCAAGCATGGCCGCCTCTGCCTCGATACCGCCCACACCCCAGCCGAGCACAGATAGTCCGTTGATCATAGTGGTGTGGCTGTCGGTTCCGACACAGGTATCAGGATAGGCAATCGTTTCGCCGTCTATTTCTTTGGTCCAGACTGTCTGTCCGAGATATTCCAGGTTCACCTGGTGGCAGATGCCCGTGCCGGGCGGCACCACGCGGAAGTTTTCAAAGGCGCTCGCGCCCCACCGAAGAAACTCGTAGCGCTCCTGATTGCGATCATATTCGGCTTTGACATTCTTTTTGAAACTGTCCGGACCAGCGAAATAATCCACCATCACGGAGTGATCGATGACCAGATCGACGGGAACCTGCGGGTTGATCTCATCAGCCTCTGCGCCAAGCTTTTCAGCAGCGTCGCGCATCGCAGCCAGATCCACCACGGCGGGCACGCCGGTGAAGTCCTGCATCAGAACCCGGGCCGGGCGATAGCCAATTTCCTGCGTCACCTTACCGCCATTGTCGAGCCAGGTTTTGAACGCGGTTATGTCGTCGCGCGTGACAGTCGTGCCGTCTTCATTGCGCAACATGTTCTCAAGCAGCACTTTCAGCGAGGCGGGCAGCTTTGACACGTCGCCAAGGCCATTTTCGGCTGCGGCATCGAGGGAGTAGTAAGTATAGTCCTTACCATTTACGGTCAGGGTCTTGCGAGCCTTGAAACTGTCGAGGGAAGACATTGGCGTGAGCACCTCTCTTGTAAATTGTAATGTGACTTGCAGGAGTCCTATACCGGCTGAAGCCCCGGTGCAATTGCCACACCGGGCCGCAAGCGCGGTAGAGGCTCTGCGTTGAGCGGGGAGGTTCTCATAGAGGCGCAGGCTGTTGGGGCGATGCGGGGCGAGCGGCTCCTGTTTCGCAACTTGGACCTTGAGGTCCGGGCCGGTGAGACCGTCCTCCTGCGCGGCGCGAATGGCAGCGGCAAGACAACCCTGCTGCGCCAGCTCGCGGGCCTGTCCGAGGTGGCGACAGGGGTGATTTCGAGGTCAGCGGCGCAGCACTGGCTGGGGCATACAAATGGGCTGAAGGCGCATGAAACCCCGCGCACGCATTTACGGCATTGGGCGCGGGTCTGGGGCAGCGACGTTGATATTGATGGCGTGTTGGAGCGTATGGCGATGACGCGGCCCGCCGATGTGCCCTGCCGGATGCTCTCAGCCGGTCAGAAACGGCGCACGGCGCTGGGGCGGCTCTTGCTGGTGGAGCGTCCACTCTGGCTCCTGGATGAGCCGTTCAATGCGCTGGATGCTGCTGGGCGAGATTTGCTCGCCGGAATGATCGAGGCGCATTGTGATTTGAGCGGGGCGGTGATTGCCGCACTGCACGGCGATACGCCGGTGGCAGCGAGCCGCGAGGTGGTTTTGTGAAGATGACTAACCCCGCACCGCTCTCCTCCGCGTTTCGCCAAGCTTTGTCCGAGGCCTGGGCGGGTGGGTCTGGTCTGTTGTTGCCGCTTGGCTTCTTTGCGGGCACGGCGATGTTGATCCCGTTCAGCCTCGGCAGTGATGCAGAATTGCTGGCGCGGATTGGACCCGGCATTCTATGGCTGGCTCTGGCTCTGGCCTCTATGGTGACGTTGGAACGAGTATTTCAGGCCGATCTGCAGGATGGCGCGCTCGACCTCTGGATCCAGTCAGGCGACTCGATTTCGCTGATTGCTACGAGCAAGACGTTCGCGCACTGGCTGGTCTCGGGCCTGCCGCTTGTCATTCTGACACCCGCGATTGGCTATATGCTGGGGGTTCCGGTGGGCCAGATGCTGCCTGCGATGCTTGGCTATGCGATGGGCGGACTGACTTTCTTCTTGTGGGGCGGGGTCGCGGCCGCGCTGTCGGCGAGTGTCGCGCGAGCCGGATTGTTGATCGCGGTGATCGCGCTGCCTTTCTTTGTGCCAGCGATCATTTTTGGCGTTCGGGTGGCTGAAGAAGGCTTGAACGGGGTTGGCTTGCCGTTTTTAGGCGCGTCCATGCTGTTTGCACTTGGTGTCGCACCCCCTGCCATGGGCGCGGCTTTGCGGTTGGCGGCAGAGTAGGGGAGGGGTAGAAGAAACGCATGTGGTCTTTCCTCGCCAATCCCCATCGTTTCATGGGCTTTTCGCGGTTTGCGATCCCGATCTGCTTTGCGATTGGTGCGCTGCTCGTCGGCTGGAGCCTCTATAATGGCTTGCTGGTTGTGCCACCGGACGAAGCTCAGGGCGGTGATCTGATGCGCGCGATGTTTACCCATGTGCCATCGGCCTGGCTCTGTATGGGGCTTTATGCGGGTCTCGCTGTGGCAAGCTTTGTGTGGTTTATCTGGCGACATGAACTGGCCGATGTGGCCGCGCGTGCGATTGCGCCGATTGGCGCAGGGTATACCGCGCTTTGTTTTATTACCGGGTCAATCTGGGGACAAAAAGGTTGGGGGCAAGGCTGGCATAACCTGATCCTGGGTGACAGCCGCTTGATGTCGGTGCTTGTGCTGTTCTTCCTGTTTCTTGGTTATATCGCCTTGCGTGCTGCCATGGAGACGCGGCAGAAGGCGGCGAAAGCGGGTGCGATCCTCGCCATGATTGGGCTGATCAATGTGCCGATCATCAAAGTCTCGGTCGACCTCTGGCAGACGACGACGATCCACCAGCCGTCCAGTGTGCTCAAGATTGGCGGCGGTTCAGATGTGCCCGAAGATAAAAAGCAAGGGATGAACCCGGTCTATCTGCAGCAGCTGCTCTGGGGCTTTGCCGGGCATGGCCTGCTGGCGAGCGCCCTGATTTTCATGCTGATGCGCGCCGAGATTTACAGTCAGCGGTCAGATCGACTGCTCGCAGCCCGGCTTGAGGGAGGCTGAGCGCGTGCCCGATTTTGCCGATGACGCGATCTATGTCTGGTCGATCACTGTCCTGGGAGTTGGTACGCCAGTAATTATGGGGGCGCTGGTCTGGCTACGTGTGCGGCTCGCGAAGCAAAGGCTGGAGCGCCTTCAGAAAGATGAGCTGTCATGAAACGTTGGTTTGCCGCTGTTCCGCTTGTCGCGCTTTTGGCATTGGGCGCCCTTGGGGCCTCGCAGCTGCTAAACCCGGAGAAACCGGGCTTTACGGAAGCCACATTGCGGCCTGCCCCGACCATGATGTTTCCGCGCTTGAATGGTGAAGGCGCTCTGCAGTTTGCGCCGTCCGAAACCGGTGAGACCGTGGTGGTCAATCTGTTTGCATCCTGGTGCGGGCCATGCCGGGCTGAGCACCCTCTGCTGACAGACCTTGCAGCATCATTTCCAGAGCAGGTCTACGGGCTTGCCTATAAGGACCGGCCGGAAGATACGCGCCAGTTTCTGCGCGAGCTTGGCGATCCGTATGCGGATATAGGCAAAGACCCTGATGGGCAGGGCGGGCTGGACTTTGGCCTGACCGGAGTGCCGGAGACGTTTGTGATCGACGGCGACGGCCAGATCGTCCTGCATGTAAGGGGTCCGCTTGAGGCCGACAGCGTGCAACGGATCAGCGAAGCGCTGGCGCAGTAAGGCGCTATTTTTTCTTCTTTTTCTTCTTTTTCTTTTTCTTCTTAACGCGGGATGTGTCCTCATCCTCTTCCTCATCATGATCGCCTGCAACAACGGCGAGAGACAGGATCAGGCTCTCTTTGCGCGACTTGCGCAGTTCATCGACGAGGACGCGGTCGGCCTCAGCGACAATCGGGGCCGCCTCCCCATAGGCACGTTCCCCGGCTTCGCTGAGTGAGACGGCCTTGGCGCGGGCGTCTTCCTTGGACTTCACTCGCTTGACGAGGCCGCTTTTCTCCATCCGAGAGACCATGTCGGCAAGCGTGGAACGATCAATTCCGGTCGCATCAACGAGATTGGACTGGCTTTGACCATCCTCATCATGCAGGGCGGCGAGGACGGCAAACTGCCGGATCGTTAGACCCTTATTGCCCAACGGTGTTGCCGACAGATTAACCGCTGCCTGTTGTGCGCGGTGCAGCAGGTGTGTCACTGAAGTCGCCAGTACGAATTCAGCCTCAGTCTCTTGCTTGGCCATGGTTTTAGCCTACCCTTTTTATTTCAGCCCGTCATAGCATGGTTTTGCGAACAAACCGTGTGCAGATCAATTCAATTCACCCATAAAGCGAGAGCCTGACATAAAGATGACAGTCAAATCCGCCCAAGCCTTTGAATTTGCTATACCCGAGGGCGACGATAAAGAGCGGCGCGTTTGTCAGACTTGTGACTTTATTGACTATCAAAACCCGAAAATTGTTGCTGGCTCGGTTGTTACCAAGGGGGATCAGATCCTGCTTTGCAAGCGTGCGATTGAACCGCGCAAGGGGTTCTGGACCCTGCCAGCGGGGTTTATGGAACTGGGTGAGAGTGTTGAGGAAGCCGCGATGCGCGAAGCGCAGGAAGAGGCGCTCGCCGATATTCGTATCGACCGTTTGCTCGCGGTCTATTCCGTCCCGCGCATCGGTCAGGTGCAGGTGATGTTTCGGGCCACTCTGGACGGAGATTTTGGGGTTGGGCCGGAAAGCGCTGAGGTGGGCCTCTATGACTGGAAGGATATTCCGTGGTCAGTCCTTGCCTTTCCAACCGTTGTCTGGGCGTTGACGCATTTTGCAGAAACACGTGATCAAGATGTTTTCACGCCGTTTGGCAACCCGCCCGGCACTGACAGGCTTACGCGCTAGGTTCAACGTTTTCTTCTGCCTCTGGATCTTCCAGATATTTCAGCATGAGCGGTGTATTGGCGAGCATGAAGATAACGGTGATGGCCCAGGTCGCAAGTTTCCACCAGGTCGCCCAGATATCCTCTGCATCGCGTGCGCCAAACTCCAGACCAAGAATTTGATAGGTGCCTGCCGGGGCCCATTGGAAGCCCAGAATGTTCAGTGGTGACTCCAGACCGGGCGCGTAATAGCGCCAAATGAACTCGTTCGCCGCCGCCATCGCGATGAAATAGCCGGCCCAGCGCATGGCAAAAATATCCCAGACGCGTTCTGGAAGCTGGAAAACCTTCTCGAACATCACTTTCCAGATATTCTTTCCGAGGGCGAGGCTGCCCAGGATGATCGAGGCGAGCACGAGCTGTTGAATGGTCGGCTTGGCATAGATGAAGCCTTTGTCCTGCAGGACGATACCGATGACACCAAAAGTGCCGACAATCCCGGCGCTCATTAGCATGAAGAGCGGGATTGGCTGCTTGTTCAAACGTTTCTGAATGATCACCCCGACCGTTGCGATGATCAAGACGCCGGTCGCCCAGTAAAGCGCGGTGTCGGCGTTGATCGCCATGTTCAGACCGAACAGGTTGAAGCTGGCATCAATGCCAGCTACCCGGATAATGTTATAGAGGCCAACAAAGGCGATAACGGGCAGGAGTTCTGCCCAGATCTGATTGGCCTTGTCAGCTGTTTTACCGAGATCACTCTGTGTATCGTTCATACCGCTCGTTACGCTGTGTTACCTGCTTTGGATGAGTGTCTTCTGTTTCGCAGAAATTTGCGCGCGCCGCCAGCGTCAAGCAGCAGGGCGACGATGACATAAATGAGAGCGCCCGCGCTGGCCTTGGCAAGCAATTCCGGCCAGCTGCCCCAAGCGGGGATCAGCTGGATGACCGGCCACATGCAGGCGGCAGCGACCGAGACACGGATCAGGTCGCCGACCGGCACCGGGAGCGCGACATGCAGGCGCCCGATACTGCCAAGGGTCAGCACGCCGGCGCCATAGCTGATCAAGGTTGCGAAGACAGCGCCCATCAGGCCGTAATTGGGGATCAGGATGAGGTTAAGCGCGATGTTCAGCCCGGCCGGGATCAGCATTAGCAAGGTCAGTTGAAGCGTTTTGTGCGCGAGCTGAAAGACCTCTGAGAAATAGTGTGCCAGCAGGCCGTTGAGGAGACCGGCAAAGGCGATCCAGGGAATGATCGTCGTGGCCCCCGCGCGAACGTCTTCGCCGATCAGAACCTCCGCAAGTGGCTCTGCGACCATGGCAATGCCTGCGGCAGCTGGAACACCGAGCAGCAGCAGGGTTGAGATCAGGCCGCGTGCTTCTTCACGGGCGGCGTCTCTGCCGCCAGTTTCATATGCGGCCATGATCAGCGGAGAGGCGGCAATAGCGGCCCAGCTGCAGATCAACAGAACGGTCTTGTCGGCGACGCCGTAGCCTGCGGCGTATTCACCAACGGCAGCTTCGCCAAGAAAGAGCGCGATCAGGAACCGATCCGCCACCGATACAATGATATCGAGCACGAGCGCCGCTGCGATTGGTAGACCATAGGTAAGGTAGGCACGTCGTCGTTCTGGGTCGGTGCGTCCGCCAAAGGCCTGCCTGCGCAGCCACAGCGCTTCTGGCACAAAGACCAGTGCGGAGGCGATAACGAGGCCGATAAACGGGCTGACAGCGCCGAGCCCGGTTTGCCAGGCGACCAATGCGCCAAGCAGGAACCCGCTGAGCGTAAGAAAGGTCTTGAGTAGGGTGAAGCGACTGACCTGCTGCATCGCCTTGTGCGCCTCAAAAGCGATATGAGTGTGCGTCGACATCACAGCAAGGCCAAGAAGCCAGGGCAGAATTGCGAGATAATCAGGCCTGTCACGAAGCGCGATTGCCAGAGCTGCAAAAAGTATGGTCGTCACAAACAGAGAGCGCCAGGTGAGAGACAGAGCCGTGCGGAAATGGTCTGGCAACTCTCCGCGTACATTGGCCTGACCGGCAAACCGATAGGCGGCAGCTTCGGCCGGGACAAGCGTCATTGTATGTACAAGTGTCATAACTGAGAACATTAGCGCATAGCGCCCATACTCATCCGCTTCGAGAAGGCGCGTGAACAGGAACACACCGCCAAACGCCGCAAGCGCGCTGGCTATGCTGACAGGTGTATACCCGGCCAAATGACGAAGGAATTTCATATTCGCTGCTTTATCACACGATATGCGAAAGCCGCGTTAAGGCGCAAACTCAAGCAGCATCAGTCCGGCGGCGAGGACAGAGGCGGCCGCGATCCGGCGCCGCCCGAACCGCTCACGCAGAAAGAGGGCGCCGAAAATCGCGCCAAACACGACCGAAGTTTCGCGTATCGCCGTAACGTTTGCTGTATCGGCGAGGGTAAAGGCCCAAAGCGCTGACCCATAGGAGATTGTACCAAGGATACCGCCGAGCGTGCCGTTCCAAAGCTGCGGCTTGACCCCGGCCCAAATCCGTCCACGCCGCGAGACAATCATCGCGGCGGTTATCCCAATCCAGTCAAACAGAAACAGCCAGACGACATAGGTGCCGACATGGCCTGTTAGTCTGGCCCCACGGGCATCAGCCACCGAATAGGCGGCAATCCCAAGGGCGGTGATGACCGCCCAGATCAAAGCGGCACGCTGGAGCCGTCTTTGGCTGTCCTCCAGCTCCTCAGGCAACGCAAAAACAATAAGGGCGGCCGTTGCAATGATCAGCCCGGTCCAACCCAAGACACTTGGCATTTCGGCAAGTAGCAGGGCGGCCATAATCGCTGTTAGTAGGGGCGATAGACCGCGCATGACCGGGAAGACCAGCGACAGGTCACCGCGATGCAGCGCGCGGATCATCGCGAACTGATACCCCCAATGGACGATAACCGAGACAAGGAGCGCCGCCCAAACCGTCTGGGTCGGCAAAGGCACAAAGAACACGAAAGGCAGAACACTGAGCGCCATCGCGATCGACACGATCATACGTGCGCTCAGCACGTCGCCGCCCTTTTTCACAAAGGTGTTGGTGGCGGCAACCGTGACAGCCGACAGGAGACAGAGCGCAATGGGAAACAGGCTGGACGTCATGGCGCCCCCTCGCGCGGGAACATAAGGGAAGTCAAGCTGAGCGAGCTTGTTTTCGCTGATAGCGGCGCTAAACCCCTTGGCCGATGCTGACAATTTCGGATCTTGATTATCGGGTGGAAGCCCGACCTCTGTTTGAGGGAGCCTCGGCGCAGATTGCTGCCGGGTGGAAAGTCGGTCTTGTCGGTCGCAATGGGACAGGCAAGTCGACCCTACTACGGCTGATCCGCGAAGATGTTGAAAATCCCACGCGTCAAAGCGCGATCAAACTCAGTCAGGGCGCGCGGCTGGGCTGGGTGGCGCAGGAAGTCGCGCCCGGCGATGAGACCATTCTGGATGTGGTTCTGGCTGCGGATGCTGAACGCCATGCGCTGATGCAGGAAGCTGATACGGCGACCGACCCGGACCGGATCGCGGAGATCCATACGCGTCTTGTCGATATTGATGCCTGGTCCGCCGAAGCACGGGCCGCAGAAGTGCTGATGGGCCTGGGGTTCAAAAATGCAGATCTTGCCCGCGCTACGCATGAGTTTTCCGGCGGTTGGCGTATGCGCGCGGCGATTGCAGGAGTTCTGTTCTCGCAGCCGGACCTGCTGCTGCTGGACGAGCCTACCAACTATCTCGACCTTGAAGGAGCGGCGTGGCTCGAAGGGTATCTGAAAAAATATCCGTATACGGTGATTATCGTCAGCCATGACCGCGAACTGCTGAACCGCTGTGTGACACACACAATGGCGCTGGAGCACCGCAAGCTGTCAATCGTTCCAGGCGGCTATGATGCCTGGCTGAAGATCCGCGCAGAAAAGACAGCGCAGCTGGAAGCTCAGCGCGCCAAACAAGATGCTGACAAGGCCCACCTGCAAGCCTTCGTAGACCGGTTCCGCGCAAAAGCTTCGAAAGCTCGCCAAGCTCAATCGCGCGTGAAAATGCTTGAGAAGATGCAGGACATTTCGATCCCGCTGGCTGAACGTACTGTGCCCTTCAACTTCCCATCCGGCGATGAGAAACTGGCTCCACCCATGCTCGTTATGGAAGAGGCCGTGCTCGGCTATGGCGAAGGTGCGGATATTTTGCGCGATGTCGAGCTGCGCCTCGACCCGGATGACCGGATCGCGATTGTCGGCACAAACGGGCAGGGCAAGACGACGCTGGTCAAATCGATTGCCGAGCGATTGCCGCTGATGGCAGGGCGCAAGAAAGTCCCGAAAGCGATCCGTATTGGTTATTTTAGCCAGGATCAGATGGACGAACTTACAATTGGCGAGACGGTGCTGGACCATGTGCGACTCGCTTTGCCGAGAGATACATCGGTTGCGCGTCAGCGAGCGGTTGCGGCAGGGATGGGTTTCTCGCACGAAAAGGTTGAGACCCATATCGAAAAACTGTCGGGCGGCGAGAAAGTTCGGCTGCTGCTCGGCCTGATGGCGATGGAGAAGCCAAACATCCTGATCCTCGACGAGCCAACATCGCACCTGGATATCGATAGCCGGGAAGCGCTGATTTACGCGCTGAACGACTTCAAGGGCGCGGTCCTGCTGATCACCCACGATGTGTTTCTGGCCGAAGCGACGGCAGATCAACTCTGGTTGGTCAAGGATGGGACGGCCGGGCCGTATGACGGGGATCTGGCCGACTACCGCAAACTGGTTCTGCAGGCTGATCGCGGTAAGGAAGACAAACCTCAGGCGAAAGCAAAATCGGCCCAGCGCACGCCAGAGCCTAAACGCGACAAAGCCGAGCAGCGGCGTCTTTCATCGGACAAGCGTAAGGCGGCGGCGCCTCTGAAGCGCAAGGCAGATGAGGCGGAAAAGCGGCTTAGCAAAGCGACTGCGCAGCTTGAAAAGATAGATAGCGATCTTGCCCAGCCAGGGCTGGAATCTGAAGCGATCCAGACGCTGATGGTCAAGCGCGGTGAAACAGTCGAGACGATTGAACTGGCTGAACTGGACTGGATGGAGGCGAGCGAAGCCTATGAGGCGGCGTTGGAGGTCTAAAGCGCGGCTTCGACCGCTGTAACTTCCGGCACATAGGCTTTCAGCATGTTTTCAATGCCTTGCTTGAGCGTCATCGTTGACGATGGGCAGCCTGCGCAAGCGCCGCGCATGGAGAGGTGCACAATGCCGGTGTCCGGTTCGAAGCGGTGGAAGATGATATCGCCGCCATCTTGCGCGACCGCCGGGCGAACGCGTGTATCGATCAGCTCGATAATCTCACCGACAATCTCCGCGGCGTCGCCTTCATAATCGTCGGCTGAAGCCTCAGGCGCGCCCTGCGTTGAAGCGCCGGTTTCGATGACAGGCAGGCCGGCGACGAAGTGATCCATAATGGCGGCCAGCGCCATGGGGCGGACATGTTTCCAGTCGGAATCTGCGTCCTTGGTGAGCGAGATGAAGTCGCTGCCGAGGAAGACCCGAACCACGCCGGAAACATCAAACAGCGCCTGAGCGAGCGGGCTGGTTCCAGCTTCGTCGATCGATGCGAAATCATAAGGCCCGGTATCGCCTGTCACGGGTTGGCCCGGCAGGAATTTCAGCGTGTCCGGATTTGGTGTCGGTTCGGTTTGGATAAACATATCGGTCTGTCCTCTATCTGAGTGTCAGATGATGGGCATGTACCGATCTTTCAAGGCAAACCGTGATTATGGTGTTGCGGCGTCATCGGCTGATGCGACCGTGACTTCTTCGGTGCTGATGGTCTGAGCCTCGAGCGCAGCTTGCAGATCGATCATCGCCGCTTCGGCCTCGGAGAGATAGAATGCCATTGTGGCCGGGTGATCTGACAGCACTTTTCCTGTTCCAGATTGGCTGGAAATGATCAGTGGGCTGAAGGTCGATGTCCGGCGCAGCGCTGCGAACGTCCGGTCCATCGCTTCTGCGGCATCCGGCGATACGATGAGGCCCGGCTCATTCAGGAAGGTCGCCATCAGTAACTGACCTGCGACATGGGCTTTGGCACGTGCGGCATAAATCGCTTCAACGTCTGCTTTTGCAGCGGGCCAGGCTTCGGCTGTATTGGCGCGGAGGCGCAGGTCTGTTTGCGCGGTGGAGGTCCAGTGCACAAACATATCCAGCCGACCGTGCAGGGTTTCGAACCCTGAAGGAGCGGTTGCAAGCTCACGTGATACGCGGCCATCAAACCGCTGCAGCGCCTCTGCCGCCGCATGCAGGCGTGGTTCCAGCTTGGTATCGCTTGCCGGGGCCAGCAGGCGACCTGCAGCGGCGAGGTCGACATCAGGACGGCCGTCCTGATCGAGGGTCATATCGGCGCTTGCGAGCGTGTATTCTGAGAGGGCGGTGAAAGCGCTATCCTGCCATGCGGGAAGGGCCGTTAGGCGGGCCTGCGGATGCCAGTCGCTGCGATCTGCGGCAATGCCAGCGCCGGTGAGCTCCCTTCCGACCAGCGTCAGAGCCGTGCCGATTTCAGGTGAGGTCCAGGTATCCGTTGCGGACAGCACGATCTGGCTGTCATCAACCTGGTGCGACATGACCGTTGCCGCAGGATAACCGCCGACAAGCATGATCACCGCCAGAACTTTCGCCGCCTTGATTACACGGCGCCAGGCATGACCCAGATTTTCCATCATGGGACTTGGCTCGGCTTCATCAAGATAGGCTTGGGGAAGATCGGCCCCGATCAGAGTCACAATTGGCTCTTTGCCGCCAGCTTCTGCTTCTTCATATGTGACGGGTGTGACGGGTAGTTTTTGAACCACGTTCATGGGGCGCTGGCTTCTTTCTGCTGAGATCATTTCACATGGCGCAAGAAATGAGCCGCGTTCAAGTGATTATCTGTTTAAACTTTGTCAACACTTTGCCGCTGCTTTGATTCGTAACCGGAAAAGGCAGAAACAGAGCAGTCAGACCTATTCGATAATCTCGATGCCTTCCGGCAAAATTGGCACACTCGCCACCGCGACTGTATCATCTTCGATCAGTTCGCCCCGGCCTTCCTCGCGCCGTTCATAGGCCGCCACAAGCGACATATAGGGCGGGACATGGGTAAAGCCTTCGCCTTCAACCGGTGCCTTGATTTCAAAGTGCAGGTGGAAGGTTGTCGGCGTGCCGCCAAAATCATTCGAGGCATAGCCAAGCTCCTGCCCGGCGGTCACCGTCTGGTCTTCGACAACTTTCAGAGCACCCATATTGAGATGGATATAGGTGTAGAGATTGCCGGTTTCGCTGCCGCGCAGGGTAATCCAATAAGAGGCGACTTTGGTGATGATACCAGCTTCAGCCGCGACAATCGAATGCAGGGTCGGTTTATCCGGCCGCATCGCGACCATCTGGCGACACTCTGCAGCGGTGCCGATACGGATGTCCTGACCCTGATGAACTTTCTCTTCCGGGCAAAGCGGTGTGTTGCGCGTTTTGCTGCGGGTTTCGCAGAAGTTGTCACGCCATGGCGCAGAGAAGTTACGCTCATCACATTGCCCGCCATCCCCGCCGAGATAGCCGCCAAAGCGCCAGACTTGTGATTGTGGATATGCGGGTGCATCTTTCACCGGGAACACCATATCCGGGACGTAAACCGTTTCATCGCGGGCCCCGATCCCGGACCCGGGAATCAAGTCACCGGGCGGATAATACTGGAATTTCACAGGCAGAGGCTCTGGTTCAGGTTCCGTTTCAACTGGGTCCGGGTCTGAAGTTTCGTCGCCGCCTTCGGTCTCGTCAGTGACAGGGTCTACATTGACCTCGGTAGGGTCAGGGGATTCAGATTCCGTCTCAGGATCAGCTTCAGGATTGGTCTCAGGATCTGTTTCATCAACCGGTTCGGGATCGACCGTGACAGGCGGCTCGGTCTCATCCTCACCGTATGGGTTTGCCACCGGCAGAAGCGGCGGTTGCGGACCGGGCGCGCCGTCCGGGATCACCGGTTCTGGCCCCGGCGGCTCGCGCCCATCACCAGGCAATCGGACAGCATCACAGGCTGACAGGGCTAAAACCGCGCCCAGAACGGTACTCAACACAATACGCATGACTATCTTGCCCTCGCGATCAGCAGCTCATTCACAGCTGCGATGGCTTCTTCCTCGCTGATACAGGATTGATTGGGGGCAGCGAAGTTACAGGAAAACTCGACAATGTAGCTCGCCCCATAGCGGCTGAAGGACACTTGTGCGCCGGTCATCGTCTCTTCGAAGCGAAGGTCGGTATCTCCTTGTGTCAGGCCCCGGCCGGGCGCGGCGATCAGGCGATCGGTGCCGTTGATCTCCATGTCATAGGCGTCCCCCGGGTAAGAGGCATAATAGCCGTCGGAGATCGGAACGACTTTCGGGCGTTTATCGCCCGTAACAGAGGCTGGTGCGATTGGACCGGAGGGAAGCAGGATCGGAACGGCGAGATCACCTGATGTGCTGGCAATCGTGACCTCTTCGCCGACCTCCTGATCGCGATTGGCAAAATCAGCCTGCGCTGCTGTCCAGTCGATTTCGGCGCGCTTGGCTGTGCTTCCGGTGCGCTCTGGCAGGGGCGCAGTATCAGGGGTCGCTTCCACTTCGGCAGGTTCGGCTTCTGCGATCTCTGCGGGCGGCGTTTCGGGGCCGGCCTCAGGTTCGGCGGTTTGGCGATAGCAGGCGGTGAGCAGCGCAGCCGCAGCAAGGCTTGTGTAGAGAAAGGTCCGGGTCATTTTGGGTCTGCTCCAGCGCTAGGGTATGCGTTTGAATCAAGCTCGGCATAGGAGAGGTTGTCCATCGCTCGCAGGGCATCAAGCACGTCCTGTGCCGAACGCTTGAGCGGGTCATCTTTGGGCAGGGCGAGGATCAATTCACCCGAATAGCTGGCCCCGCTCAAATAGAGACCAGACAAAGCCGGTTTGCCTTTGGCCCAGCCTTTATAAGTAGCTTCCGCACCGGGTCGGTCGCGCCGGAATGTCTTGTAGACCGGATCGAGCGCCGGGGCATCCTTGAAGCGGACGATGAAAGTTGCGGCCGGTTCAATTGCGGTCTCTGCTTGGGCCGGCAGAAGCACGGGGGTGCTGTCCGGGTCCTCGTTGACCCAGTCCGGTATCCAGGAACTTGATTGTGCGGGCGCTGCGCTGCCGAATGTGTCGCAGGCGGCAAGAGCCACGATACAGAGCGCTCCGACAAACGAGGCTTGTCTTCCCACGTGGCTGGTTTCACTTAATTCGACCGACAATGAATTCCCTTTCAAACCCCTATTGAGACAAGTCCAGCTCCGCCAGGTTCAGCAGCCTTCCGCCGCACTTTCTCAAACAAATATTCTCATCTTCCTCGGTGCGTGTCGCCCCCGGGAACTGACGACATTCGCCAAGACACTGCTCTCCGGTCGCCGCAGTAACCCCGGTCAGGAGCTGCGAAACGAGTTCGCTCGCGGTCAGATCCGGGCGCTTGGACTTGATCAGGGCCAGCGCGCCCGAGACGTGCGGCGCAGCCATGCTGGTGCCTTGCTCATAAGCGTAGAAGCAGTTGGCAACTGGCTGACCGCTGACAGGGTCAAAGCAATTGGCAGCGGATTTGGTGGACAGAACGCCATCCGGGTTGCCATCACCATTATCATCCCGCGTGAGGTCGCCGCCAGGGGCCATAAGGTCAACTTCGTCGCCGAAATTGGAGTATGGTGCCAGGAAACCGCGTGCGTCACTGCTTGCGACGGTCACAACATTCCGGCAGCCTGCCGGGGCATAGAACTCAGTTGACACCCGGTCATTGCCAGCGGCGGAAACGACCACAACACCAGCGGCAGTCACCGCATCAATGGCGTCCTGCAAAGAGGCCGGGCAGGTTCTGAAGAGGCCAATGGAGAGGTTGATGATATCCGCCGGATTATCGTTCCAGACTTCCTCGCCTAGTTCATCAAACTCCGGGATAATTCCGGCAGCCCAGCGAATACCGGCATTTATATCTGACAAGCGTCCGCCGCACTTACCGAGCGCGCGCACTGGCACGATTTTGACGTTCCAGGCTGCGCCAGCGATACCGGAGCTGTTATTGGTTGCCCCTGCGCCGACGGTTCCGGCGACGTGGGTGCCGTGAAATGTGTCTTCGAAGACGCCGTTTTCAGGACAGGCGTCGCCAGGGTCATTCGGGTCGGCATCACGTCCATCGCCATCATTCCCAACCGCAGGGTCCATGACCATATCCCAGCCGGGGACAAGATTGGTCGAGCTGGCAATATCCGGATGAGACATTTGCAGCCCGGTATCTACCACAGCGACCACGACATCGGATGAGCCTTGGGTGCCCTCACGCGTCCAGAAATCAACAAATCCAGCGCCGCCTCCGGACTCGCCTGCTGCCGTGCCCTGTGAGCGCAGATGCCATTGCAGATCAAACAGCGGATCATTTGGTGTGATCGCAACCGTCACCGGGCCTTCACCCTCCGGGCGTTTAATCAGCTGGGCATCGAATACATAGTCTTTCTCGACATACTCAAATTCGCCAGAGGCTTTGAGGTCTTCAATGACACATTCCATGGCGAGCAGCGTGTTTTCCTTCGCCATATCGACATTATCGTCGGTACACTCAATATCAGTCTCATACGCATAAGTCTGACGCGGTGTGTTCTGACCGGTAAACTGGGTCGGGCTCATGGCATCTGCACCGATCTCAATGACCATCTGACCTGACCGGGAGCGTTGAATGGAGGCTGCTAGACCAAGTTTCGTTGCTGCTTCGATCATCCGGTCTTCGGCAATCATCTGACGATCAAGCGCTGCTGATTGCATGGTCAAGGCACGCTCAGCCACTTTCGGGCGAAGGTCTGGCAGGGCTTCCAGTTTCTCTGCCGGGCTTGGTAAGCGCGTGAGTGAGCGCGTTCTCATCTGCGGCGGTTCAGGCATGGCCTCAAACACCGGTTCGCTGCCCATACTCAAACTGCGTGTGCGCTGAGGCAGCTGAACGCGCGGGTTCATCACCGCGATCGAGCGTGTCTTGGCAGCGGGGCTCTCAATCTTCTCAATGACCTCGGGATTGGACATCGCTTCCTGCGTGGTCGCTTCATCAAGGACGACGATTTTGGCTTCGGTCATATCATCAACGATAATATCATCCGCGAGTTCTGGCTCTGCCATAACAGAGGCCATGGCGACGGGAGGTGGTAAATCGCGCGGCTTGGCGACGATAGAGCCGATCACAAAGCGATTGGCCGGGCGACCGCTTGTGGGGGCCTCAACAGATTGTGGCTGGATCATGCCCGCCATGGCGCGATCTTCTACACTAACGGTGCGCAGGCGATCCTCTGCGGCTGTTTCGCTTTCATTACCTAGCAACTGATCGATAACCGACCAAGCTAGGCCACTTGCTCGATCTGCCCGTTCCTGCTGCTGATCACAAGCTGCAAGGGTCACAGCAAAAAGGCCACACAAGGACAGGCGAAACGTATTGAACCGGGTCGTCATTCTAATTCCCCTCACTCTGGTACGCGCGAAGGGTTACCTTAACCATATGTCAATCCTGTGGCGAGGGCGAAACGCTGATCTTCCGCGAATTAACCCGCTACAAGCTGCCAAGCGCCTTACCGACAACAATACCTGCATCGTGGATTGCATCGCGTGCGGCGGTCGAAAAAGCCGTCATATTCATGAAGCCGTGGACCATGCCGGAATGCTCTTTCACCGTCACCGGCACGCCGTGCGCTGCAAGCTTTGAGACAAAAGCGCGGCCTTCATCTTTCAGGGGGTCCCAGCCGCACAAAACCATGTGGGCCGGGGGGAGACCGGTAAACGCCTCCTCCTCGGCAAACAGCGGTGAGACGCGTGGGTCCATGCGATCGGTTTCATCATCGATGTAATTGTCGCGGAAATAATCAAACAAGTTGGGTGACAGGAAAAAGCCGCCTTCCTGAAAGGTCAGCTTCTTCTTCCGGATATCGACAAACTGAACCAGTGGGTACAGCAAGAGCTGAAAGGCGGGCATGTGTAGCCCGCGGCGATTGGTTTCCTGACAGATAAAAGCTGCCAGATTGCCGCCCGCACTGTCACCCGCAACTGCGATCCGGTCTGGATCGAAGCCGAGAATATCGCCGCGCTCTGTTGCCCACGTCCAGACTGACAGGGCGTCGGCGTGCGCGGCCGGAAACTTGTGTTCCGGGGCAAGACGATAGTCCACGGACAAGACGCGCGTATGAGCCCCGGCTGCCAATCTGCGGCACATGATGTCATGGGTATCAAGATCGCCGAGCACGAAGCCGCCGCCATGGAAGAACAGGATGGCTGGCGCCGGTGCAATGCCGGCGCCCAGCGGCACATACAGCCGGGCATTGAGCGGGCCGTCTGCGCCATCAACAATCAGGTTCGAGATTTCCGCAAGATCCGGCAAATCACGCTCGACAGACCGACTGGCGCGTTGAAAGCTGTCGCGCAGGCCTTCGGTTGAGCCTTTCCAGTCATCCGGAAAGGTCGGCATTTTCATTTGTTCGGTGAATTTGCGGATCGTGTCTTCAAAGCTCATAACGGAACTTTGCCGCGATACCGTGTCGATTTGAAGACGCTAAGTTTGTGCTGGTTGTTAAAATCCGCCCATTTGGCTGAGGGCGCGTTTGAATTTGGCGTCATTCAGCTGGCTGCCCATCTCACCCCAGAGCCGCTGACGGGTTCCGTTAGGCAGGCTCATGACGATGCCGAGCGCGCTGCCACCAAGATTGCAGAAGTCGACATTTCGCACAGCCGCTTTTTGCTGTTGCGTGTTTTGTCCGCTCGCCATCATCAGCTTCATGACTTGCGGATTGGTGATCAGTTTCATCATGGAGTTTTGCATCACCGCCTCATCCTGCGGGGTCAGTTTACCGTTCTGGACGGGGTTGCGCTGACCGTCGACGCGCGCTTTCAGGACCAGCGTGTTGAGCTGTATGCCCCATTCATAAGCCTCGCTGCCATAGCCGAACGTCTTCTCAACTTCTCGCATGACCTGATACTGGGACATATCTGCAAACCGCTCATACGTGCTGCCTTTGCACCATTTCGAGCGTCCGCGAGACATGCTGTCGAGGCCAGAGCGCGTGTGACGGAGGATCGCATCGAAATGCTTCGCATTCGCTTTTGAGAGATCTTGCAGATCTGACGGGTCGGTTGCGTTGAACAGCATCATCACAAGCTCATCCTCGTCAGCGCCGTCTTCGATGGCGCGTTCAGCGTCAATTTCGAGGTCAAGCGCCGCATCAGGATCAAGTTCGGCGAGCGTAACGAAGAACTCACGGGTATGCGGATCATTGAGCTCTGCCAGCAGGACATTGTTGGCTGAGGTCAGCTTCATATCGGCAAGCCCTTTGGACTCCTTTGAGCCGACCGGGACGAAGAACGCGATGCAAAAGGCGGCGATAATCACCGCGACGAAAATCAATCCAAAGACGAGATTTGAATTGAGGCCTGAAATTGAGTGACCTTTGCTTGCGTCATACATATCCGATATCCCGTCCATTCCTTGCTTCCACAATCGCAGGAAAAGGCTTGCAAAGTCTTATCGCTGAGGGAGAAATTCCAGATTTCCAGTTCTCAGATAAAGAAGAAGCTGGTCAAAACGGCAATCGCATAAGGTGTATTGCCATAGAATGTCTCTGGCAGCAGCTCCGCCAGGATCCGTCCGCGCGTGTCATCAGGGAGACGGTTTGAGAGATCCGTCATCGCAAGGCCGAGATCACATACATTAACCGCAGAGACGGCCTCTCGCATTAGGTCATAGCTTTGTCCCTCGGCCTGACTGAACGCCGCAATCGAGAGCGCCATAGACCAGTTCTGCGTGCCCATTGCGCGCCCATGGTCCTGCAGGATCAGCTTGTCCTGATAGGTGCGCTTACCATGGCGAACGGGCCGAGCGCGGGCTGAGACAATCGCGTCGAGATAGAGATCGGCCAGCTGCATGGCCCAGGCATAGGCTTCGTCATCATTGGCGAAGGTCTCAATCAGAACGGGGACCAATTGGGTATCGTCGAGGCGCACATAGGCCTCTATTTCAGTGCCTTTGCACCAGCCTGAGCCGCTCTCTTTGAGGGTTTGCACGCCGCTTTGAACATGCGCTGTCAGCGCATCAAAGTCCGAGGTCGAGGCAAAGCTCAGGCGTGGGGCTTCCTTTTTGAAAAGGTGGAGGGCGGCTTGAAGCAGGACGTCGCGCTGCTCTTCGCGTGGAGACAGCGCCAGCACGCGGCGCGTCGTGTCTGCAAGATCAACGGATGTTTCATCAAGACGTTTCAGAAAGGCGGGGTCATCTGCAAGCCTGGGCGGGGCTTCCATAGCGTCTGGGCTCGGCGGCTGATCAGGACCCATCGTGAAGAGGGCGAGCCCGGCAAGTATGACCGCGGCAAGAACGATGAGGCCGGTTTTCAAACCGGTTTGGCGGGTCGAACTCTCTTGCATCGCCGCAGTCTAGCGCAGATTTGGTTAAAGCTGAACCACGCCGGGGCCAGCTTCAGCGGTAAACAGGCTGTTCACCAGATCGGCCCGTAAATCCTGAACCAGGCGCTGATTGACATAACCCTTGTCGGTAATCTCTCCAGCATCAATGGAGGGCGGCGCGGTCAGGATCAGGAACCGCTTGATCCGCCGCGAGGAGCCCGGTTCGGCTGCGTTAAACGCCCCGACTTTTACCGCGATGTCTTGGGTCAGCTTGGTGAAGGCCGCGATCTGATCGCCGCCAGCGTCTTTGACATACTCTTCGAAGGCTGCAGGCGAGGGCCACAGCATCGCACCGATGAAGTTCTTGTCCTGACCACAGATGACGGCGTCGAAGACAAGCGGTGAACAGGCCGCGACCAGATCAGGCCGCAGCGTTCCGACACTAACCCACGTGCCAGAGGACAGTTTGAAGTCTTCACCGACACGGCCATCAAAGATGATTCCCTGATTGGCGTCAGTCTCATCAACGAAGATGGCGGCATCGCCAAGGCAATAATAACCTTCCTCATCGAACACTTCGGCGGTCTTCTCCGGTAGGTTGTGATAGCCTGGCATGACGGTTGGCCCTTTGACGCGAACCTCCAGTTTGCTGCCGGTCGGGACCAGTTTAAGGGTGAGACCCGGAAGCGGCAGCCCGATCAGGCCCACACGTTCGGCTTCCCAGTGGACCACCGTAATGCCTTGCGTCTCAGTTGCGCCATACATTGTGATGATTGGGATCCGGCGCCCCGTGGCTTTGATTGCAAGCGCCTGAATGCGGTCATAGAGATCATCAGACAGGGTGGCCCCGCCATACCCCACCGAGCGCATGTTGGCGAAGAAGGCGTGCAGCAAGTCTTCATCTTCCTCCATCGCTTCGGCTAACATAGCGAGGGCGATTGGCGCGGTTCCAAAGGTGGATGGCTTGGCATCGCGGACATTACGGATGGTTTCGCCAAACAGAGCAGGGGTTGGCTTTCCGCCATCAATCCAGAACGTCGCGCCATTCCAAAGCGCGCCGTTGAAGTTTACGTTCGATCCGGAAATGTGGTTCCAGGGTAGCCAGTCTAGGAAGTTGTCGACACGGTCCGGATCGTATTCCGGGTCACGATCATCGTCGCGCAGGCCCTCGACCCCGGCAATCATCGAACACATCGCCCCTTGTGTTGTTGGAACAGGCTTCGGCATCCCGGTTGATCCGGAGGTAAAGAGGTATTTCCCGATTGAAGCGTCAGTGAGGGCATCGATTGATGCTGCAATAGCGGGTGTGACCGGCGTTTTGATCAAATCGTCATAGGCGAGGACATCTCCGCCTGCGCCGTTGACCGCAAATACGCTGCAGCCGTGATCGCCCAAGGCGGCAAGCGCCGGTTCAAAGGGTTTCAGATCCTGAGCGAAGATCACCTTTGGTTTGACGGTATTGAAACAGTGTTTGAGTTTCGCAAAGTCTGTCGACATCAAAGAATACGGAACAGAGATTGGCGCGGCGGGTGCGCCCGCTGCCATCGCCGCCATCATCACCAGACCGCTCTCAATTGAGTTGCCTGACAGGATCATGACCGGCGCATCTGGACCAGCGCCCATGTCGAGAAAGGCCTGGGCCAGCGCATCGGTGTAGGCCTTGGCCTCGCCATAGCTGACGTGAACCCATGCATCGGTTTCAGGGTCGCGCTGCTTCAGCCACGGACGATCTGGATGATCCGCTGCGCGAAGGGTTAGGGCCGCTGGTATGGATGGCGGGCGGTCACCTGGTTCATGACGTTGCCGCAGGTAAACCGAGCCATTCGGTTTCCGGATACAATCAATCGCTGGCGGCTTCTGAGCCAGAAGTCTGAAAGGTGGAAGTGGATTGCCGTCTGCCATGTGTTTTACCCGGATAAGTGTGATTTAGTATCACATAAGCGATCTCTCGGTTTCTCTAAACCTCTATCTTCGCGGCACTTGACAGAAGTAGTCTCTTCAAATAACTTTGAAAAACAAAGCAAATTGTTTCGACAAGGACTAATCATGACCTCAAGCTTGAGTGACGACCTAAATTATATTCGCGATCTGGCCGAAGCTGGTCAGTCGGCCCCCTTACTCGGCGGGCGATTTTTGGCCCTGTGGGGTGGTTTGGTGACGCTGGCCTATATCGGCCACTATATTGCCCTGACGGGTCAGTTCGGGGCGACACCTGTTCTTTTTGCAATTGTCTGGGCTAGCTTTCTGGTGGTCGGGATTTTCGCTCAGGTCCTGATGGTGAAGACGTTTCCTGCTGACAAGCCGGGTGCATCGTCTATCGGAAACCGTGTTGAAGGGGTCGTATGGGGCGCAGGTGGATTTGCCTTGTCAGCCTATTTCGGCACCGTGATCGTCAAGTCAGTGATATCCGGGCAGCCTGACCCAGGTTTTGAATGGTCCTTACCATTGGTTTTTGCGGTTTACAGCATCGGATTGCTGACCTCTGGTGTCCTCGCGAACAACAGGGTTCTAACCATAGCGGGATATGGCTCGCTTGCAATGATCGCTTTGGCGGCCTGGTTTGTCGGGACTGCAGAGATCTGGCTTGTTGGCGCGCTTGCAGGCTTTGCAACCTTCTTCGTTCCTGGCATCCTTATGATGCGGCAAGAACCTAAAAGCGTGGTTTGAGACCATGTCAGATCAAGCCAATCCATTTGATCACAATGATATAGATGATGTGATCCATGGCCGCTTGCGGCTGGGCATTATGGCGTATCTTTCTACTGCGAGCCCGGCGATTTTTGGTGAGTTGAAAGCAAAGGTCGGGGCAACGGATGGCAACCTGTCGACGCATTTACGCAAACTGGAAGAGGCGGGCTATGTGCGTCAGGAGAAGCGTTTTGTTGGGAAAAGACCTCAGACCCGGGTCTTCCTGACCGATAGCGGGCGTTCAGCCTGGCTCGCCTGGATCGACCGCATGCAGGGGCTGATGCGGGCCGCCGAGTAGGCCGCGGCTGGATGAACCCAATCTGAAGCGGGCCCTGCAAACGGGTTCAGGCGGGATGTGATCTGTAGCGATCAAATGTCTTTAGCCTGGAGCCTGACGTCATGATCAAATTCCTTTCGCGCGGTGCGGCGCTTTTCGCGTTAGCCGTTTCCACGTTTTCAGTTTCGGCGATCGCTCAAGGGCGCGGCTATAGCGAAGCGGTGGTTTACAAGGACCCGAGTTTTCGTGGTGCAAGTCTGGTGATTGGCGGGGCGGTCCCAAATCTTGCCTATGAGCGGTTCAACGATACGATCTCGTCGATAGAGGTCCGCGGCGCGTGGGAAATCTGCACCGATCCTGACTATAGGGGTCGCTGCACTGTGGTGGATGGCGGTGTGCATCGGCTCGCCGATCTTCGCATGAATGACAATATCACTTCGCTGCGCCCGGTTTCGAGCCGGGCCCAGCGCAGTAATCGCCGAGATTACGGGTATGGCGGGCAGCAAAGCCGCAGCGGATATAGCGCGGTCACCCTGTTCAAAGATCCTAACTTTCGCGGCGGTGCTATCGACATCGACTACGCGGTTCGCAACCTGAAAGAGCTACGCTTCAATGACACGGCGAGTTCAATCTCCATTCAGTCTGGGACGTGGCTATTGTGTGAAGATCCAGATTTCCGCGGTCGCTGTGAAGTGGTCAATGGCGGTGTGGAACACTTGAGCGTGTTTGGGTTGAATGATCGAATTACGTCGCTGAAGCGCTATGACGGCGAGCTTGCCGGTGGGCCGCGCGGACGCCGCAATCAAGTCGGTTATGAACCACGCAATAACCGTGATTATCGAAGTGATGACGGCTATGGTTATGGTTACGGCCCGCAAAGTGTGCAGTTTGATCGACCACGTGATGCCTATGGATATCGTATCCCCGCGCGCAAACGTGCTGCGCGTCAATTCTGCCGTGATCAGGGCTTCTCTCAGGTGGTCGAGATTGAAACGCGAGGCGATTATCTCGCCTGTGTCGTCTGCGCACGATAGCAGAAATCAGGTTGTGGCGGACAGGCCTGTTCCTCCCTCGAATGGGTCATGTTCAGCCACCAGATGCCCCGGAGCGACTTCGATCAGCTTCGGGGCGTATTGGTCTGCATCGGCATCATCGATCAGCTTCGACTTCAGGAACCTTAAGGGCGCGCGTGTATCAAGCGGGCTTGGCAAGTCGCCTTCGAGTTTGACTTTGACCCGGTTGCGCTCAGCCTTTGGGTCCGGCGCAGGCACTGCCGAGATCAGCGCCTTCGTATAAGGGTGTCTGGCCTCTTCATAAATCTCATCCCGGCCGGCGATTTCGACCACTTTGCCGAGATAAAGCACCATCACGCGGTGCGAGATTTCACGTACAACCGACAGGTCATGACTAATAAAGATCATGGCGAGATCAAACTCCTTTTGAAGTTCGATCAGCAGATCAACGACCTGGGCCTGAACGGAAACATCGAGCGCAGACACTGCCTCATCACAGACTACGAGTTTAGGGTCGAGGATCATCGCACGGGCAATCCCGACGCGTTGGTTCTGGCCCCCGGAGAGTTCATGCGGATAGCGATTGATCAGCGCCGGGTCCAGGCCGACACGGGGCATGATCTCCGCTACTTTGGCCTCACGCTCGGCCTTGCCGAGATGAGCGGAATGCACAGTGAGCGGCTCGGCAATCGAGTTGCCGATCGTCATGCGCGGGTCGAGGCTGGCCATTGGGTCCTGAAAGACGATCTGGAGATCATCGCGTAGGCCATTCATCGTCTTGCGATCCGCTTGCGAAATATCGCGCCCCATCCATGCAACAGTTCCGGAGGTTTGCGGCACCAGTTTCAAGACCGCGCGTGCCAATGTTGACTTGCCGCAACCGCTTTCGCCAACCACGCCCAGCGTTTCACCTGGGCGCAGCTCGAAGCTAACGCCATCGACGGCCTTGAGAGGCTTTGTCTTGCCGAATAGCCCGCCGCCAACATTGATCGGAAAATGCACTTTCAGATCATGCGCCGTCAGGATGGGCCTGGTTTCGGCATCTGGCGCGGCCCCAAGGCTGGGCCGGCCTTCGCGATTTGGCTGATCGATACGCGGCACGGCTTCCAACAGCATCTTGGTGTAGTCATGCTGGGGATTGTAGAAAATCTCGTCAATGTCCCCGCTTTCAACAATTTCGCCATAGCGCATGACCACGACCCGGTCGCACATCCGCGCCACCACGCCCATATCATGCGTGATTAGGGCAATGCCGGTGCCGGTTTCGCGTTTCAACTCATCCATCAGGTCGAGTACCTGCGCCTGTACGGTGACATCCAGCGCGGTCGTGGGCTCGTCAGCCAGCAGCAATTTCGGGCCGCACAGCATGGCGATGGCGACCATCACGCGCTGGCGCATGCCGCCCGACAGTTCATGCGGGAACTGGTCCATACGTCGACGCGCTTCCGGAATGCGCACATGCTCAAGCCAGTCGACACAGACCTTATTGGCTTCCTCGGTCCCCATGCCTTTATGAAGTTTCAGAACCTCCCGCATCTGCGCCCCGACGGTCATGTGCGGCGTCAGGGAGGTTAGCGGATTTTGAAAGATCATCGACATCTTGTCGCCGCGAATATCGCGTAGGGTTTTAGTGTCGGCGGACAGCATCTCTGTGCCATCAAACATGACCGAGCCGGTTGCCGTACCATTGTCTGCGAGCAGCCCCATCGCCGCGAGCACCGTCTGGGACTTTCCAGACCCGGACTCCCCGACAATGCCGACGCATTCGCCCGCTGAGACCTCAAAACTTGTGCCCTTGACCGCTTCGACAGTGCCGTCCGGTGTATCAAACTCAACTTTCAGGTCGCGCACGGTTAAAATAGGCGTGGTCACAGTCGATTTGCCCTCACAATTACACTGCCTGAACAGGGCGCATGTGAGCGTGTTTTGTCAAGCGAGCGCGGCAGCGACTTAGCGCTTCGCGATACACTCGACCTCAACACGTGCACCAAGGGCGAGGCCGCTCGCACCAAAAGCGCTGCGGGCTGGATAGTCGTCGTCAAAATACGTCTTGTAGATTTCATTGAAGGTTTGCCACTCGTCAATGTCTGCAAGCATCACCAGACATTTTACCACCCGGTCCATGCCGAGACCTTCAGCCTCCAGTGTCGCCTTGATATTGTCCATGGTTTGGGTCGTTTCCGGGCCGATGCCGCCCGGCACAAGGCCTTCACCCGGGACAGTGCCAAGCGCGCCGGACAGGAAAATCCATCCATCCGCCTCAACCGCAGTTGAAAGCGGGAACCCGCTTTGCTTCAGGGTATCACTTGCAATATAGCGGATATCGCCTGGCGGAGGATCAGAGATCGGAACCGTCTCGCAGGCGGTAGCTCCAAGGAGCGTGAGAGCGGGAATCAAATGGCGAGCTGACATAGTGGCCTCCGATGCTGGGCATTCAGTTTGCTTACATCGGTGGCCTTGCAGGTCAAACGTCTGCGGCGGTTTTCTCTCCGGCCGGTTTCCAACCGGGTCGTCCGAACACGTACATTAAAGCCTCCCAGACACTTCGTGACCGAGCAAGGTCCCTGAAGAAAGCGGGCCATTCGGAAATCCAGACAGATAGCGGGTTCACGCTGTCATAGTCGCGTTTGAGGCCGTATCTCGGGGTTTCTTCCTCAGCCTGAAACGTCCCGAACAGGCGGTCCCAGATAATCAGGATGCCGCCATAATTCTTATCGATATATTTGTCGTCGCAGCCATGGTGGACGCGGTGATTAGCGGGTGTGTTCAGCACGTATTCGAGCGGACCGAGCTTGCCGATCAACTCGGTATGGATCCAGGTCTGATAGGCGAGCACGACCAGAATTCCGAAGAAGACCAGTTCCGGCGGAAAGCCGAGAAAGATCAGTGGAAAGTGCATCACCGCCGACAAAAAGCTCTCGAACGGCCCAAACCGGATACCAACCAGAATATTCATGTCCCGCGAGGAATGATGGACGGCGTGTTGTGTCCAGAGAATACGGACCTGATGAGCGATCCTGTGTTCCCAGTAATAGACGAAGTCGCAGACGAGTAGTGCCAGCGCTGCCGTCCAGATGGTGAGCGGCATCGTCCATGGGGCCAGATGATCTGCTGCGATGACCATTCCAAGATAAAGAAAGGACATCAGAAAGATCTCGACCAGCAAATATGGAATTTGCGTCGACACGCTGGCGACCATACCGAGCAGCCCGCGCCCTTTAAGAGAGCCGGAGAATAAGCCCTTGAGAAGCTCAATGGCGAGGATAGCGCCGCCAATCAAAAACAACGCATCGTCAAAATAGGTGCCGTATTCGGCAAGTGCTTCAGGCGTCATGTGTCCGTCCTTCCAAGTCCGAAGATAAGGGTTTTCCAAGCAAGGTCAGCGGCCTGAACCGCTGTGGCTTCTCCAGTTCTTACGCTTTCCCAGCCTGCATAGAGGAGCCCGTCATAGGCCTGAACGATCCAGCTGGTCGGGATAGCCTCGTCGAACAGACCTTCCTGCTTTGCCGATTCGACCATCTTGGTTGTCTCGTGCTTCTCTTCGGTAAAGGCGGCCTCAAGCTCAGGGTCGTCCTCAAGTGCCTCGTGTTCCAAAAACGCGTAGCGGTCGCCAAGCGGAACAAGCGCGATCAGTGAGAGCCGGACGACTTCTGAAAAGCTCGCCGCGTCCTTGCAAGCGTCCTCGACTGCTGTGTCCATTTCCTCGATCGCGGTTTTAGCGAGCGCGCGGATAAGATCTTCGCGGCTGGAGAAGTAGCGATGCAGAGTGGCACGGCCAACGCCAGCGCGGTCTGCGACTTCAGACAATGAAGCGCTCGGGTCGCGGCTGAAAACGGCAAATGCCGCCTCAATAATCGCGTCTTCTGAGGAGAGGCGTAGAGACTTTGACATGAGACAAACATGTCTCATTTGATCCATGATTGCAATACATCGTCTGCTTTTGATCTATCATCGATTCATAAGCATCTGATATAAAGCTATATTTTTCGCCCGGTGTCGTCCCAGTAGGGCTTGCGCAGGACCTGTTTGAAAATCTTCCCGCTCTCCTGACGCGGCAAGGCATCTTGTAGATCAAGCTTGCGAGGGATCTTGAGGCGGGCGATCCTTTCGCCAAGGAAGTTTGAGACCGCCTCCAGTGTGACCTCTTTTCCCGGGACGGGTTGCACCGCAGCGCCCCTCAATTATTACCCAATGGTCAAGTAAGATAGCGTAGATTGCGGAGGCCAGCGGCCTCATAAACCTGATCGAGTACCTTTTGCTGGCGCACGATCATTTCTCCCTCGGTCGGCAGAGCTATGCCACTTTGCAAGCCATCGACTAGTGCGTCGAGTTGATAGGCATAAGTACTAATCGGACTGATCTCGGCGATACTTCCATCGCTGCAGGTCAGTGACGCGCCACCATGAGGCGCGATGGCATTGCGAAATGTGATTTCGCCTTCCGACCCCAGGATTACAAGATCGGCTTTCGTAAGAACTTCAGGCCCCATGCTCGAGGACAAATAGGTCTTCGTGCCGCTCTTGAAGGTCAAGGCTGCGTTCATCGTTTCATCAACGCCATTGGGTGTCAGCTCGGCACGGGCTTCTACCTCTGTCGGCGTATCACCCATAAGTGTCAGGATCCAATGCAATGGATAGCAGCCAAGGTCCATCATTGCGCCGCCGCCCGTCGCGATCTGATGGCGGATCTCATGGCCATTGTCCTTGATCGCGACATTGAAAAACGCATCGATATTTTTGATCTCTCCGATCTTGCCGCTTCTGACCCAGTCAAGACAGGTCTCGAAAGCCGGATGATAGCGATAGTGGAACGCCTCGATGAGCCGTTTGCCTGACGCTTCGGAGGCTGCAAGCATGGCATTGGCTTCATCGGTGTTCATGGCGAAGGGTTTTTCACAGAGGACATGTTTGCCCGCGCGAAGGGCTTTGATCGTCCAGCTTGCATGGTGATTGATCGGCAAAGCATTGTAGATCAGGTCGATATCGTCCGCAGCAATCAGATCGTCATAGCTGCGCAAGACGTCCTGAATGCCGTGCTTTGCTGCAAAACTGGCGGCGCGTTCCGGGTCGCGGGCGGCGATGGCGGTAACCTTCGTTTGGGGGATCACCCGCGCTGGGTCGATAATCGCCTTTGGTGTGATCCGCGCTGCGCCCAGAAGACCGATGCGAAGTGGTGCCATGAATGTCCGGGTCCCTTTTGCCCTCGGGAGAGGCGTTGCCCTTACCCCTCTCTTGGGCTTTGTAGCCCCCAGTTCACAAGATACCAGCCTTTGGAGTCCGCCATGCCCGTAATGAGCTTTCTGACCACCTGCATTTTCGACCATGGCGCTGTTGGTCAATTGGGTAAGACCCTGAAAAGCTCTGGCGTAACCCGCCCGATGGTGATTACCGATCCGGGGATTAAAGCGGTTGGTCTGCTTGATACGATACTTGAAAATCTGGGGATGGAGCCAGCCGCAGTCTTCGCAGATACGGTTGCTAACCCAACCGAAGATCAAGCCATCGTTGTGGCCGCGCAGTACAATGAAGCGAAAGCGGACGGACTGGTCGCGCTGGGCGGTGGTTCGGCAATGGATCTCACCAAAGCTGTCGGCCTGCTCGCTAGCCAGGGCGGCCCTCTGGAAAAATATGCCGCGATTACCGGCGGGGCGAAGCATATTGGGAAACTGCCACCCCTGATCGCGGTTCCGACAACGGCTGGAACGGGATCTGAGGTCTCTGTCGGCATGATCACGACGATGAATAATGGTCGCAAGGAGACGTTCGCTTCGCCGCATCTGATCCCTTCGACAGCGATTTGTGACCCGGACCTGACCCTTGGCCTGCCATCGCTGCTGACAGCGGCGACGGGTATGGATGCCGTGACACACTGTATTGAAGCTGTGCTGACACCTGCGATTAATCCACCCGCCGAAGGGGTTGGCTATGACGGGCTGACCCGTGCGATCAAAACGGGCGCCCTGGAGCGCGCGGTGGCCGATGGCAGCGACAAGGATGCGCGCTGGAACATGATGATGGCGAGCTATGAGGGTGCATTGGCCTTCACGAAAGGCCTTGGCAGCGTCCATGCGCTCAGTCATGCGGCGGGTCGTTTGAAGGAAAAGAAACTGCATCACGGCACGCTGAACGCGATTTTCCTGCCGCATCTGCTTCGGTTTAATGAGGGGGCCGCCCCAGAGAAATATGAGCGTCTGCGCTTTGCCATGGGCCTCGACTCAAATGCTGATCTCGGTGATGCGATTGCAAAACTCAACCAAGATATTGGCATCCCGACGACGCTCAGTGCGATTGGGGTTGAGTCCTCTGATGGACCTGGAATTGTCGAATACGCCCTCGCCGATCTTGCTCATCGCGGCAACGCCAAACCCGCCACCCAAGGCGATTATGAGATGCTGTTTGAGATCGCACTTGGCTAGTTTCAGGCCAGTGTCTTAATTTTTGGCGAGACTTCGTTAACCCGAAGCAGGTCATTACCCTTTTTCTATGCAGTTTGCGCGGGACCCGTCACGTTTCCGCCTGATTCTCTGCGGATAGACAAGCAGCCCATACGTGGCCGTTTTGCGGCCCTCAATGCTATGAATGGAATGATATATGGAAAATCAATCCCTCGGCGAGATTAGCGCGGAGAGCTCATTTTCTTTGATCGGTCTTCTGATGGAAGCCGACCTGGTCGTGAAACTGGTTCTGGTTGTTCTGCTGCTTGCCAGTATTTGGTCCTGGGCGGTCGTGATGGAAAAGTATTTCACCATTGGCGGCGCACGCAAGAAAATGAAGAAGTTCGAGGATGCGTTCTGGAGCGGGCGAAGCGAAGAGTTTGAGCCCCGTCCAGGCGAAGCCCCTGACAATGCCGGTGCGCGCCTGTTTTCCTCTATCTCACGTGAGTGGCGGGATGCCCGGGCTGTGCCAGGCACCGAACATGGCCCATTGGTGTCGCGGGCAGAGCGATCTCTTCGCGCGACAGTTGACCGCGAGGTCAGCCGGCTCAGCAATGGGCTCGGCGTGCTGGCAACAATTGGTTCGGCCTCGGTGTTTATCGGTCTGTTCGGCACCGTCTGGGGGATCATGAACGCCTTCCTGAACATTGCTGAAAATCAGGATACCAGCCTCGCTAACGTGGCCGGTCCAATTGCCGAGGCACTGTTTGCGACCGGACTGGGGCTCGTCGCGGCCATCCCGGCGGTCATTTACTACAACAAGTTCTCTGGCGACCTGAACCAGTTGGCGGATCGCATGGACGCATTCTCGCAGGACTTGCTGGTTCGCTTGTCGCGCCGCGTCTCTGATCGGGGAGCCTAGGCGATGGGAATGTCTGTCGGATCTGATGGCGGGCGCCGTGGGCGGAGATCGGTCAATGCCGAGATCAATGTCACGCCACTGGTCGATGTGATGCTGGTTCTGCTGATCGTGTTCATGATCACAGCCCCGCTGCTCGCCACGGGCGTTGACGTGACCCTCCCGCAAACGGCCTCTCAAAACCTGCCTGCACCAAAGGAGGTACCTCTATCGGTTACCGTCGATAATGAAGGCCAGATTTACGTTCAGGAAACGGCGATCGAGCTTGAAGAGCTGACCTCTCAGCTCGTTGCGATCACCGACGAGGGCTATGAAGAGCGGATTTTTCTGCGCGGTGATCAGAATGTTGATTATGGCCGCGTGATGGAAGTGATGACCCAGATGCAACGCGCTGGTTTTCGTAACATCGCCATGGTGACAGACCCGAAATCGACGGTGCAAGGAGCTCAATAGCCCCATGCTGCGCGGCCTACCAGCTTCGATCATCTTCCACGCGGCCGTCGTGGGCGTTGGCTATGTGAGCTGGCCGTACATGAGCGTCGTAACCTCAACCGATGAGGAGTATGTGATCATTCCGGTTGAGCTGGTCGATCTTGGCGAGATTACAAACATTGCACCCATACGCGAGCCTGATCCGGAACCTGAGGAAGAGATCGCACCGGAAGAACCCGAAGAGGAACCGGAAGAAGAGCTGCCCCCTGAAGATCCCGAGCCGGTCGACGAGACTTTGCCTGAGGATGAGATCGAAACCGCAAGCGCCGATACGCCGCCAGAAGAGGTGACCCCTGAAGATGTCGCGCCGGACCTAGAGGCCGAACCAGAGGAAGCCGAGGAAGAAACGCCCGAGCCTGAAAAGCCAGTGCCGCCAGTTCAGAAAGCAAATCCACTCGACGACTTCCTCAATGATGCAGACAGTACTTTTCAAAGTGAGCGCCAGACCCGCAAGAAAGAAGAACCCAAACCTGTGCAAACACGTTCAGTCTTGAGCGACAAACCCGCACCGCAAGAGGTCCGAGATGGGGCGGGCGAGCGGAGCGGCAACACGGCGCGGCTGGAAGCGCTTCTTTACAACTATATTCAGCCTTGTTGGACAGGTGTCTCTGATCAGCCGAATCCGGAAACACTGAACGTGCGGATGAAGGCGGAGCTCGACCGCAATGGAAACATTGTCGATCTTAGTCTTGTCGAACCACGTCGTCGCCCGCTTGGCCGTCAACCGATGGGCGTTGCGGTTGATCGTGCATTGCGTGCGGTTCGAAAATGCGCCCCTTACAGTTTGCCTGCCGAAGACTTTTCCGAATGGCGGGAAATCAGCATAAATCTCGGGCCTGCTTTTGAAGCCCAATAACCAATTCAGGACGAGGAGACCTGCCATGTTAAAACGAGTACTCGCAGCCGCGGCGCTGGCGCTGGCAGGATTGTTGCCAGTTGCTTCTGCACAACTAGAAGTGAATATCGGGAAGGAAAACTTCCAACCGACCCCGATCGCGATTCCAACATTTGAAGCCAATGGCGTTGACCCTGCGATTGCCGAGGAGATCAGCACAATTGTCCGCAATGACTTGCTGTCGACCGGTTTGTTCACGATCACGCCTGAAAGTGCGCATATCCAGAAGGACGTGAACATCGAGGTCGCCCCGCGCTTTGCCGACTGGAAAATCATCAATTCCGATGCGCTGGTTGTGGGTTCGGTTGAGAGCGTGGTTCGCGATGGCAATGAGCTGCTACGCGGCTCTGTTCGCCTGTGGGATGTTTATGGCGAAGAGCTGATGCGGTTTGAGGATGAGAGCGGGCGGCAGGTCTCCGGTCGTCGCTTCCTGACCAATCCTGAAGACTTGCGGCGCATCGCGCACAAGATCTCCGATGCCATATATACAAGGCTGACCGGCGAAACAGGGTATTTTGATACGCGGATCGTTTACATCGCCGAGACGGGACAGAAAGATGCGCGCGTCAAGCGACTGGCTATCATGGACTCAGATGGGGCCAATGTTCAGTATCTGACCAGTGGTCGTTTTACGGTGCTGACACCGCGCTTCTCTCCAGAAGCTCAGCAGATCACTTACATGTCGTATGAAGGCGGTGTCCCGCGCGTCTACCTCTATGATCTGCGCCGCGGCCGTCAGGAAGTTCTGGGCAATTTCCGCAACATGACCTTTGCGCCGCGTTTCTCTCGCGATGGCGGTTCGGTGCTGCTGACACAGGCGATCAATGGCAATTCCGAGATCTATATCATGGACCTGCAGACCCGTGAGAGCCGCCGCCTGACAGACCATCCATCGATTGATACGTCACCTTCGATGTCGCCGGACGGGCGTCAGATTGTCTTCAACTCTGATCGTGGTGGCAGCCCGCAGCTTTACATCATGAACACGGACGGGACACCGCGCACCTGTCCGTCAGGGGGGCGGGATGTGGCCTGCCGAATTACATTTGGCGCAGGTCGGTACTCAACCCCTGTCTGGAGCCCGCGCGGCGACCTGATCGCGTTCACCAAGCAGGCGAATCGCAAATTCTATATTGGCGTGATTGGCACGGATGGCGATGGCGAGCGTCTACTAACCGAGGCGTATTTGGATGAGGGCCCGGACTGGTCACCGAACGGCCGTGTGATTACGTTTTTCCGGGAATCCTCCCCGGGCGCGCCGCCAACCCTTTGGTCTGTGGACCTGACCGGTCGCAACCTCAGAAGGCTGCCAACGCCCACAGATGCCTCAGATCCAGCCTGGTCACCATTGTTACAGTAATTCTGTGAAATTCGCCTTTCAGGTGACAATGAAGCCGGTTAGGGTCATATTGCGTGTGAACTGACACGAAGTTGACAAATTCGGTGCTTAAGGCACCAACCGAAGTACTAGCAAGGAGTACATACATGCGTCGCCTTATGATGACCTCAGCATCACTGGCCCTCTTGATCGGAGCGGCGGCTTGTTCGTCCACCCCTCCGCCAGAGCCAGAAATTGTTCAAGCTGAAGAACCGGCTCCACCGCCACCGCCGCCACCAGCGCCGGCACCTGTGGTTGCCGAGCCAGCACCGCCGATCCCAACTGGACCGGAAAAGGGGTCTGTTGCAGACTTCCAGATCAATGTCGGCGATCGTGTCTACTTTGACCTAGATCAGTACCGTCTCGACACAGACTCTCAGTCAGTTCTGCAGCGTCAGGCTGCTTGGCTGTCGTCTTATCCTGGTGTGAACATCCTCGTTGCAGGCAATTGTGATGAGCGCGGTACACGCGAATACAACCTTGCGCTCGGCGAACGTCGCGCCTCTGTTGTAAAGGATTATCTGGTCAGCCTGGGTGTTGACCCAGCGCGTATTCAGACAGTGTCTTACGGTAAGGAGCGTCCAATCGCGATTGGTAGCGACGAGCCAGCATGGGCACAGAACCGTAACGGATTTACTCAAATCCTGTCCGGTGCTGTCGGCTAAAGGCTGACAAAAGATTACAGTTGCGTTGCGGCCGGTGCCACATTTTGGCCCCGGCCGCTTCCTATTTTAGCCTGCAAGAGATGAAGCCGCTGCTTACTGGAGTCCTGAAGATGATGCGCCATGTCCTGATTGTTGCCTGTTTTCTGGGGATGAGCGCAACTCTGCCCAATGCAAATGCTCAGGCGTCTGTTAGACAGGGGACGACGACCGGTGAACTGGCCAGCGACATAGATGCCCTGCGCACTGCCAATGCGCGTCTTGGCGCACGCATAACTGGCCTCGAATCCGATAAGGCGGGCCTCTCCGGACAGGTCGAAACGCTTGAATTCCTGCTTTCGCAGTCACGGGATGAGATCGAGCGCATGCAGGAAGATGATGCGGAGATTGGCCGACTTATTGGCCAGCTGGAGGACAGGTTGGAGGCTCAGGAGGACGAGATTTCGGCCTTGCGGGAGCAGGTTGAAGCACTTCGATCCCGGCCTGATCTCGCTGAAGATGCCCGAATGACGGTGCAGTCTGAGGCCGGTCTTATCGATCGGGTTGCAGGTGACACGGAGCAGGGTCTGGTTGCTCCAGAGGTGGGCAATGTTGATGCGCCTGGCGGACCGACACGGATTGTGAGACGCGCAGGCGATGCTGAAGCTGCTATGCCCGAGCAGGCGGCTTTGTCCGGCACTGCTGATTTACCACAAGGGACGCTGGGAACGATTTCAGCGTCGGTTTTGCCTGGCGAGGCTGGCCCTCTGTTTGCGGAGGCCAAGTCCCGCCTGCTGCAATTTGATTATGCCGGGGCAGAGGCGGCCTTTGCCTCTTTCCTGACCCAGTTTGGCGATGATCCACAGGCTGGTGAAGCGCAATACTGGCTGGGTGAAGTTCTGTATCAGCAGGAAGAGTATGCCGCGTCCGGGCAGGCCTATACGAAGATGATCCGCGAATATCCTGAAGATCCACGAGCGCCGGAAGCGCTTGCCAAGCTCGCACGCTCGCTGCGGCTGGTTGGCGATACGAGCCGCGCTTGCGGCGCACTTGACCTTCTTGCACAGCAATACCCGGACGCGCCGGGTGTTACCCGCAACCTCGCTGCCGGGGAACGCCTGCGATCAGACTGCGACGGCTAAGGTGACGCTCGCGCTTGGACCGGCGTTTGAGCCGCTCGTCTCGCGTTTCTGTGCTGACCCTGAAGCCCCGCTCGCGCTGGCAGTATCAGGCGGAAGCGATTCCACTGCGCTCCTCGATCTGATGACCGATTGGGCCAGCCGGTCCGACCGCAATTTGATAGTTTTGACGGTCGATCATGGCTTGCGATCGGAGGCGGCTGCGGAAGCTGCGCATGTGAAACACCTCTCCACTGCGCTGGGGCATCAGCACCAGACGCTGATCTGGGCAAAGCCACGCGCCGGACAGAATGCAGCGCGGGATGCTCGCCATCGATTATTGGCGCATGCGGCGAAGCAAGCGGGGGCGGCTGTCCTGCTTCTGGGCCATACGCTGGATGATGTCATTGAAACCATCCACATCCGAAGACGTCGTGGAACGGCAGAAGCGTTTCTTGCCGGCCCCGTTCTCGCGGCGCCATCCCCGGTCTGGCCGGAGGGGCGTGATTGCACTCTGATTCGCCCACTGATTATGACACCCCGCGATGACCTGCGGGCGTGGCTAACGGATAAGGGCCGTAGCTGGATTGATGACCCGTCAAACGAGAATACAGATTTCGAGCGTATCGAGGTTCGCAAATCTCTGGCCGAGGCGGCGGTTGACGAAAAGGCTCGGGTTTCAGAGGTGCTAAATCTGCTAAATATGCGCGCGAGCTATGACCAGCTCCTTGGCGACGCGATACGGGACCATGTGGTCGTTCAGCCGTCCGGGCTGATTGAAATGCGTACCGGCGGTCTGCCCGACCGGCTTCAGGCCCGGCTTGCCCCCCTTATCGCCAGAGTGGCGGGGGGCCACGATCGGACACCGCGCGCAGAGCCTGTCCGCGCCATGCTCGACAGTCTTCTTCATCCCGGCGCGCGGGCAACGTTGGGCGGGGCCTGGTTCCAGAAAACCGCCGATGGGTTATGGATTGGCCGCGATCCTGTGGAACTGAATTCCAAATTGGAATGCGACCTATGGGACGGTCGCTATACTCCTGAAGTGATGGCCAACCTTACGGTTGAAGACACGCCATTTCTATTACGACAGTCACTACCACCCGGCCCGCATTGGCGACCTGTTCTGGGCGATCGTCTGGCATTGGAGCAGAAAATCTACCAGACGCCCTTGTTCAATCCGGTCCAGAGGTAACCGCCAAGCGTGGGGGCGAAATACTGTTTCGACGGCAGGTCCAGCGTATACGGTCGCAGCTTGCTTTTCAGGGCATCATCAATGGCATTGATCACGATGGCCTGACTGCCCGCCGCCAAGCGCCAGAGATAGGTGTGGAAATTATCCTCTGGGTACACTTTGACCCGCGATTGGTAGAGAATATCACCCGTATCGACGCCTTGATCGACCAGATGCACGGTCGCTCCGAAATATTCAGGCTCACCATTTGCGAGCGCGAAATATCCTCCGAACATGCCGCGGTACAGAGGGTTGAATCCGGAGTGATAGTTGATGAAGGGCGCATTTGTGGTCTGAAGCGTACGCTTTCCGATCATCCGCGTTGAGATCACGAAGACGGCTCTTGGGTCTGCTTCGGTCAGAGCAGCTTGTGCTGCGAGAGAGTTCACGGATGGGACTTTAATGGGTTGTAGATCAGCCGGTCGGTCTGGTTGTAGTCCATAGTCCGTGATCATATGCTGGATCGTAGCGTCAGTGCCACGTTTGGCGAGCTTGATCGGGATACGCGCGGCCTGCATGCTGGCGACTTTGAGCGGGCCCAAAAGGCGCTTACGGCGCGCCCAGAACAAATCCTGCGGCTCCGGGTCTTCCAGAATAACTGGAAAATCCCCGAATTCCGCGCGCAAGGCGTTGATCATGATCCAGGCATGAGGCCCACCCGCGGTCATCGCGACAATTGGGCTGGATTTTTGCATTGGGGGCTCCGTAGGGCACCATCGCAACCTTAACGATACCCGCGCGAAGCAAGATCTGTGCCCACCGGGGTTGTGAGGTCTTGTGAAACGCGCCGCGATGCGGTTTTGATGACTACAAGTGATTTAAAATTAGACACGGGCTGTGTTAGTGAGGACGAAATATGTTTCGGTGGCTTTTTCCCAAAAGTTGCAAGCGATTGAAGGTGTTCATTTCGTACGCACGCGACGATGCCGAGCTTGCGCGAGAGTTGGCGCAGGGCATTAGAAATCGCGGTGATCGGGTCTTTTTCGATGCCGATAGCATGCTACCTGCAAGCGACTTCAACGCCCAGATCGAAAAGAGTATTCGCAAAGCGGATCGGTTTGTCTTCCTGGCAAGCTCTGCCTCTCTATCAGATGGTCGCTATACGCTGACGGAACTCAATGCCGCGAAAGCGCAGTGGCCGTCACCTGTCGGCAAAGTTGTGACTGTGTTGGCGAATGATGAAGTAGGGCCGGAAGACCTGGATGCCTATCTGCGCTCGGTTCAAGTTTTTCGTCCAAGCGGGAATCTTGTCGCCGAAGTGCTTCAGTTCCTTAACAGGTTACGACCTGTCGGTCTGTTTTGTCGCCTCGTCAGCTTGCTTATGCTGCTGGTCCTGGCTGCAGGGCTTGCCTATGGCGCCACCTGGTACGTGCAGAACCAAATTGGGCGAACGGCAGAGATGCGGGTCGATGAGGCGATCAGCATTGGCCATTGGACCGGAGCGCCAACTGTGTTGACGCGCCTGACGTTTACCAATTCGACCAATGAAATTCGTTATATCAGCATCGGCAATGCTGAGCTGGTCGGACCGTACGGACAGTCCATCGCGATTGCCAGTCAAACACTGATCTTTAACGGCATGGATCAACTTCCGCCACCCAGCATCCTGATTGAGCCAGACCGACCACAGGTTCTGGACTATGAATTTCGGGGATTGATCGGTGAAACACTCGAGATCCATCAAGAACTCTCGACCTATATGATGAGTGGGCGGGCTATGGTCTCAATGCAGCCGACCCCAGACTTCATTCCTGCAGACCTCACATCTCGAATGTTGGACGCAGCTGAACTGGACTGGGTGTGGACGCCGGGAACCTGGCGTTTGAGAATTCCGTATCGCCCCGGAATCCAGAATACGTTTGGAGAGATTGACTATGAGACAATCGAGTTTGATCTGGACGAGGCTGAGATCGACGTGATGCGATCGTGGATGGAAGGCTACCATACGGGGGCCGGTGTCGCGCCGAATTGGCGCCGAATGACCCGATTTGGCACTGCTGCGCTGATCAATAAGGTCGCAGATCGCATCGACACCACAGATGGTGAAAGTGCCGCCGAATGACGCTCGGCACGACGATCTATCTCGATGGCGCATATCTTCCGGCCGATGAAGCCCGAATCTCTCCGTTTGATCGGGGCTTCCTGTTTGCCCACGCCGCCTATGAGGTAGCGGCTGTTTACAACGGCAAGCTGATTGATTTTGAGGATCACCTCACCCGTCTAGCCCGCACCATGAAGGGGATTGAGATCGTTCCGCCGGAGGTTGATTTGCGGGAGGTCCATCAGCAACTCATTGAGCGCAATCAGCTGCGGGAAGGGCTGATCTATCTGCAAGTGTCGGCGGGTGATCAGGGGCCGCGCGATTTTTATGGGCCTGAACGGTTGGAGCCATCGGTCTTCCTGTTCGCAACGCACAAGACCTTGATTGGTGAACTTGCGCGTGATGGCATTACCGCCATTCTGGTTGAAGACACGCGATGGGCGCGGCGCGATATGAAAACCACGCAATTGCTGTCGCAGTCGCTGGCTTACCGCGAAGCACGCCGTCAGGGCGCGCATACAGCCATCATGATTGAGGATGGCTATATCACCGAGGCGGCCTCTGCAAACATCTGGATCGTCACCGCCGATGGCAAGCTTGTGACGCGCGATCTCTCACGCGCCTTGCTGCCCGGCATAACCCGGGCAACGGTGGTCCGACTGATGCAAGATCATGGCCTTGTTGTTGAGGAACGTGCCTTCACGACAGATGAATTGCTGAACGCTGAAGAGGCGTTCACCAGTTCCACAGGCGTGGTGATTGCGCCTGTACTCTCTGTAGCTGGCACGCAAATTGGTGAAGGCAAAGCGGGGCTTAAAACGCGTCAGGTTCAGCGGCTTTACTATAACTATATCGGCGCAGATCTAAAACGCTTTGACTGGCTATGACGGCTTGTCATCCTGCTTGTGTATGACCTCGCCATCAACCGTGAACGCCTCGTCGCGCTTGCCATCATAGGGCTCGCCTGGGCGCATCTGTGTATAGGCTTCGCGCATCTGTCCCATCATATCAGCCATCTGGTTAAAGCCCATACGCGCCGAGACGGAAGCGCCAATCACTGCGATGGTGGCCGGGATGATGAGGAAGGCGCTGTCTTCAACGGTGAAGCGCGGTTCCAGCTCTGTGACCTGGAACAGAGACGAGACCAGGACAGCAAACCCAAACACAAACGCATAGCCCATAATGCCCGCGCCAAAGCGCTGCAGACTTCCGGCAAACGGACTTTTTGGGACCGGCGCTTCCTGCTGGTTCAGCGCCGCCATAAGTTCGTCCGTTGGAGAGGGTGTGATTGCCCGGATCAGTGCTGTCGTCAGGGTGGCAGCGATCGCAAGCAGGAGAACAAGAATGACGGCGCGGTTCATAGCGCCCGCAATCAGGGCAGACAGGATAAAGGCCAACGGTCCGGCCGCTCTCAATAGAATTGGCAATAATAGCGCTGCAGGCATAAGCATCTCCGACCGCGCTGATGTAAGGCGGCTTATGCCGAAGCGCAATCAGGCGCGCTGAGGTGCGAGTTTGAAGCCGAGAATAATGGCCACGAAAGCAAGCGAGACACCATTGGAAAGACAGATTGGCAAGCTGCCAATCATCGCGCCATAGCCGAACCAGCTGATTTTACCTGCTGCCAGCAAAGCGTAGGTCGACAGCGACAGGCTGCTGAGTACCTTTGTGCGCAGGCCCATCAGCATCTGCGGAATGAAGGCAAAGGTCGTGCAGAAGGCCGCCGCAATGCCGACCAACTCAATGCTTGTGAATGTCAGCATTGGTTTCTCTCTAGGCTCTCATAAGCATGCGACGCGCACCGATTACGGCGCGCAGTTTCATAACCAGAATAATGGTCGCGAGGACCAGTGTAACGACGTTTGCCGCAATCACGGGGACACTGCCAATCATCAGACCGTAAGAGGTCCATCCGGCAACGCCGATGGTGAACATGATATACATGACAAGCGAGATGCCAGCCGTATCGCGGGTGCGAACGACCATGATCGCCTGAGGGACAAACGAGGCTGTGGTCATGATAGCGGCAATAAGTCCAATCACGTCGTGCATGACACGGGCTCCAGAAGTTGACGTTGAGGCATATAGCTTGATTTCAGATGATCTTCATCGGGTATCTCCGTGCTTTTATTATGCAAATTTGCATGAATTCACCATTCCGTTACGGCTACTTGCGCGAGACCGTGCGCTCCGTCATGTTGCCGGGCGAGCTGGCGTGTGTTTGAGGAGCCAAGCCAATGGCAGAGTTTCAGCACAGCCCGGATCGCCCCTGGATCTTTCGGACCTATGCCGGGCATTCGACGGCTGAAAAATCAAACGTGCTGTATCGCGGGAACCTGGCCAAGGGGCAGACCGGGCTGTCGATCGCTTTCGATTTACCGACGCAAACAGCCTATGATGCGGATCATGTACTGGCGCGCGGCGAGGTCGGAAAAGTTGGCGTGCCGATTGCCCATATTGGCGACATGCGAACCTTGTTTGCGGATCTGCCTTTGCAAGACATGAACACGTCGATGACGATCAATGCCCCAGCCGCCTGGTTGCTGGCGCTGTATATTGCGCTTGCCGATGAGCGCGGTGATGACCGTAGGACCCTGCGCGGCACAACGCAGAACGACATTATCAAAGAGTACTTGTCGCGCGGGACCTATGTTTTCCCGCCGCAGCCGAGCCTGCGGCTGATCTCGGATATGGTGACCTGGTGCTATAAAGAAGTTCCAAAATGGAACCCTATAAATATTTGCTCGTATCATCTTCAGGAAGCCGGCGCGACGCCAGAACAGGAGCTTGCTTATGCCCTGGCGACCGCATGCACGGTTCTGGATGCTGTCAAAGCGGGCGGGCAGGTGCCAGATGAGGAGTTCCAGACGGTTTTTGGCCGTCTCTCTTTCTTTGTGAATGCCGGTGTGCGTTTCGTTACAGAGCTTTGCAAGATGCGCGCGTTTGTGGATCTCTGGGAGGAGATCGGTCGCGACCGTTACGGGGTAACTGATACGACAGCGCTGCGCTTTCGCTATGGTGTGCAGGTCAATTCCCTCGGCCTGACCGAGCAGCAGCCTGAAAACAATGTGTATCGCATTCTGCTGGAAGCTCTTGCGGTAACCCTGTCGAAGCGGGCGCGATGCCGGGCTTTGCAATTGCCAGCATGGAATGAAGCGCTGGGGCTGCCGCGGCCATGGGATCAGCAATGGTCCTTGCGAATGCAGCAAATTCTCGCCTTTGAGACCGACCTTCTGGAGTTTGAGGATCTGTTTGATGGCTCGCATGTGGTTGAGGCCAAGACAGCGGCTTTGAAGACCGAGGCAAGAGCGGAACTGGCGCGGATTGAGGATTATGGCGGTGTCATCGCGGCTGTCGACTATATGAAAACAAGTCTGGTTGACGCCCATATTGAACGCATTCGCGGGATTGAGCGCGGTGAGCGCAAAGTTGTTGGCGTCAACAGCTACTTGAACTCAGAGGAGAGCCCTCTTGGCGCTGGCGATGACGCCATTCAATCCGTCGACCCTATGGTCGAGCGTGAACAGATTGAAGCGCTTCGCGTTTGGCGCGCGCGACGTGATCCGGTCCGAGTAGAGGCAGCGCTTACGGACCTGATCCAGGCTGCAGAGCAGGGCAGCAACATAATGGAGCCTTCCATCGCCGCGGCCAAAGCGGGTATTACAACCGGGGAGTGGGGCGCTGCCTTGCGGGGTGTTTTCGGGGAGTATCGCGGGCCGACAGGCGTCGCTGCGATTATTGAGACTGGCGAGGATGCGCAGACCGAGGCAACAAAATTGAGAGTAGAGGCGCTCTCGGAACGGTTGGGCCGCAGGTTGACCTATGTTCTTGGCAAGCCTGGGCTTGATGGCCACTCAAATGGCGCAGAACAGATCGCCGCGCGTGCGAAGGCCTGCGGTATAGACATGGTCTATCAGGGGATCCGGTTCACACCGGCTGAGATTGCCGCGCAAGCGAAAGCGGCAGAGGCGCATGTGGTCGGCCTGTCCATCCTGTCGGGCAGTCATCTGGACCTCGTGCGCGAGACACTGGCCGAGCTACGCAAGCTTGGCCTTGAACATGTGCCAGTTGTGGTGGGCGGAATTATACCAGCCGAGGATGCACGCGCGCTGCGCCAGATGGGCATTCACCGTGTCTATACGCCGAAGGACTTTCAGATCACCGAGATTATCGACGACATCGTCGATGTCGTGGACGCGGCCTGGTTCTCACCAGAGATTGCGGATTAAGCCCCCCTAAAACCAAAAGGACTGAGGCCGCGAAGCCTCAGTCCCAAAGGTCACCGAGCTCAAGTTGCTCGACCCAGGTGCGACCCGGTGGGTCAATACTGGCATCACCGTGGCCGCGTTGCGACAAACGATAAGTCAGCGTTTTGATTGCCGGACCTGTGTGAGCGCCTGCAGCTTCAACAGCATTGACGATCTCACGCAGGACAATCTCCGGCAGCTCACCGTTCGCCTTGGTCTCGGCCTCAGCCAATCGCCAACCTGCCGCATCCCAGGTTAGTGCAAGCACTGCTTCGGGGACCTCGCGCCAGACATAAACCGCCATCCGACCAATCGCGATCTCTGACGTGAAATCACGCAGACAGTTGGAAAACTCCAACGCGGTTGCGACCAGGTCTTTCCGGGTCTCCACTCGCACAAATGGCGATGGCAGAACCGGGGCAGGGCGGACCGGAACGAACCGGTCCGGGATCAGACTTCCAGCCGCCATTTCGAACAGGCGTTTGGTGTCTTTTGCCCGGGCCCATTGCGCCGCAATCTGGCCAGCCTGTGCCTCACCTTGCAAGCGCAAGGCGATGTTGAAGGCTGAACGCAGGTCAACCGCAGCGGCATAGTTTGGGACAGCTGCGATGACACCGGCTTCCCGCAAGATTGCGGGCAAGACCTTGATCGGCGCAAAGCTTTTCGGCGTCAGCGTCTCAAGGTGGCGCAAGGCCCGGTTTGCATTGGGCTCTGCGAACAGGTGCAGGAAGGTCTCATAATCAGCTTCTTCCCAGAGCTGCTCACCCATCTTGGCCAAAGCCTTCATCACACCGGCAGTTTCGCCTTCACCAACAATGAGGCGTGCAACATGAGTGTCCCGGCCACGTTCAATCACTGATTTCAGCGTCGACATCTTGTCGGTGCCAACCAGTCGATTGATCAGGATCGCTGCGGCGTGGCGGCGAGCAGCAGGCAGGGCGAAAAACCCTTCATGCGGCGTTGGCCAGAACCAGGCGATCTTGTCAGCATGCGCCCCGGCGAGATAGCGCAGGAGCGATGAGACGGGCCGCGACTTGCGCAAAGGCAAGGCGTCCTTTTTCATGGCAACGGTCATAACCCGTGCCTCCTCTCTATTCATGAACACCCGACCAGCGAAACAGCAGATACAGGTGCGCTCAGCCGCTACAGGAGCGGGCCCAAGCAAGGTCGATTAGATCAATGAGGTCAGGCGCGGCCCGGCAAAAGCGAGGAAGCGCTGACACGCCTCCCGATATCGAGAGGCGAATTCTGTAAAGTCTTACATATTCGCCGCATATATCATGCTCCGGTTGAAGGAATTCCGGGAGATTTTCCCGGAAGAGCGGTGCAAGTAGCAACACTCTGTGTCGGGATTGTGTCAGATGCGATATTTCTTACCTGGATCCGAACAGTTTTCCCTGCTCGGTCCAGAGGATCAGGCTTAAAGACCCAAGACCAAGACCGACAAAGCCGATCATGACCGGGGCGACACTGCCATTGAACTGACTGGCCACAATGAAGCCGAAGCTGCTCGCTACGGTACTGGTGGCAAAGCCATAGGCGGCGCTGGCCGTGCCTGCAATTTTACCCAGCGGCTCCATGGCGAGGGCCGAGAAGTTGGCGCCCATCATCCCAAAACAGGCAAAGGTCAGACAGAAGAGCGGGTAGAAAATAAACAGATGCTCGCCGATCACCGTCATGGCGATCGCGCTTAAAAGCGACAGGGCCGTGAATGCGATCAGGACGACATGGCTGATCCGGCGCATGCCAAGGCGCTCAACGATGCGCGAGTTCACAAAGTTGGCTGCAGCGAGGCTCGCCGCGATCCCCGCAAACCACAGGGCAAAGGTCTCTTCTTGGCCAAAGACGTCGCTGAAAATCTGTTCTGAGGCGGCAATGAACGAAAATAGCGCGCCAAAGATCACCCCACTTGCAGCCATATAGCCGAAGGTCACCCGCGTCGTGATCACTTGCAGGTAGGCGCCGCTTGTCTGGGAGAGGTTTAGCGGTTGGCGCGCGCCTGTGGGCAAGGTCTCAGGCAGGCGAAACGAGATCCAGATCAGCAAGGCGACGCCTGAAACCGACAGCACACCAAAGGTCCACTGCCACGGCGCAAACAGCAGAACGCCAGCGCCGATCGTCGGTGCGAGGATTGGGACAACCATAAAGACGGTCATGACCAACGACATGACCTTGGCCATGGACCGCCCAGCCATCAGGTCGCGAACAATCGAGGCGGCAATGACACGAATGCCCGAGGCAAACACGCCATGGAAAAACCTTGTGATCAAAAGAAACGTGAAAGAGCTGGTCAGCATGCAGGCAATGCCGGCTGCGATGTAACCGAGCAGACAGATCTGCAGCAGTCCCTTACGCCCAAACCGATCCGATACCGGGCCGAAGAAGAGCTGTGGGACACCGAAGCCAAAGATATAGGCAAAGATCACCCATTGCTGCTGATTGGCTTCAGCGAGTTGGTAATGATCCGAAATATCACGCAATGCCGGAAGCATAATGTCGATGGCCAGCGCATTGAGGGCCATCATACTGGCAATCATTGGAACAAACTCCCAAAGCGGCATCGGCAGAGCCGGTGCCGTATCGGAGATGGGAGCGCTTGTTGTGTCGGCCACTTTCTTATCTTCCAATGCGAGGTCAGCGCGCCTTCTTGAACCTCTCGCGCGTCGGCGGCAACCGGAAACTAGCCTGTCGTTGCGCAAGGCCCGGTTTTGTAAAGGATGACTGTTGCGCTCGCGTCGACTTCGCAAACCGGAAAGCCTGACAAGCCAGGGTCATCACTTGATTTAAAGTAGAGAAGATAGTCCCAGGTTTCAGGCCACCTATTCGCATAGGCTGTTGACCAGTATCCATTGGTTGATGGCTGAGGCGGGGCCGCTGCGCGCGCGCTTAACGCCTCCGGCAAGAGCGGATAGGCCTGCGGCATATGCAGATCGACCATGCCGGGCAGCACATCGACAGGCGATGTGTTGGTGAACAGGTTTGGGACATAGGCAGAGCGCTCAATCACCGCCATTGAGGCTGCATGCATGGTAAAAGCGGTTTCGATGTCCTGGCTTGAATAGGCGCTGAGGATTTTTGATCCCTCTGGCACGCTTTGCAGGGTTGATTGAAGACGGCGCCAGTCGCCATCAATCTTCGCCATCTGCAGAGCCCCATTGGTAAAGACGATCGCGCCAACGCAAGCGAATATAGCGAGCGTGCTGTGTTGAAGTCGGGCTGTAAAAGCTGTGCTTGGCACGATTGCAGCGCCAAACAGGATGACCAGCGGCGCTGTGTAGCGCAGTTGCAAACCCCAAATGCCGAAAACGGCGGTAGGGATCAGGATAACCAGCGCAAGAAACGCCGCGCACAGCCAGCCTGACTTTTCAGCAAATGACACCCACTGATTTCGAACGGCAAGCCAGCTGAACCCGACAAGCGCGAAGGCCGCAAGAAAGGCGATGGGCAAGCTGCCAAACTCGGTTGCCGCTGTCAGGGTTCGCGCTTTCTGACCAAAATTGTAAAGCGGATCAACGCCCTGTTGAAGGTCGCTTGCGCCCTGAACCGACATAAACAGGTATGCGAGCCCAAGCGCCATCGCAGGCAAGTCGACAAAGACGCACTGGCGGACAAAAGCGGTCAGCGATCCGCGCTGGTGTTTGAAATAGCTGATCACTTCCCAGCTAAACGCCAGAAAGCCAAACATCAGAAAGGCCAGCGCGTGATTGATCACGAGGAACAGACTGATGGGCGCAAAGAGCAGGGTTCTTTGCCAGCCGGCTGTGGTGCGAATCCAGAGGGCAAGGGCCAGAAGAGCCAACCCGCTCGCGATATTATAATTGACGAAGCCCCAGTCCATATTGGCGTTGAAAACGGTCAGAAAGCCAAGCAGCGAGAGCCAGGTGATCCGGCCATGCAGCGTCTTCGCCAGAACAAGCCCGGCCAATGGTGGCAGCAGGAACGCCATCCAGATGGTTACGGCGCCAGCAGTATAAGTTCCGATCAGGTGCGACAGCCATGGCACGATCAGGTCCATGGCCAGATCGGGAATGAAATCGAAGGACAGCGCGTAATACTGCTGTAGCACCGGGTCGCCCGCCAGATGCCCCTCAATATGCGTGCGGGCCAGATGGTTCATGTAGTCGCGGCCCAGCCCCAGCGGCCACAAGATGACCATCAGGGTGATCACCCCCGCCAGCAGCAGCGCCACGCGTGCAGGCGTGACAGCCAGACGGTTCATCGTGGTTTGGCAACCAGAATGATGAAGGGGAAGCGCGTTTTGACTTCGGTCACCTCAGCATATTGCCCGACAAATTTAGCAAAGGTTTTCTTATTCCAGTGCTGAACATGTTCCGGATGATTGCCAAGCCGTATGAGATCGCGGCCCCGCGCCAGATTTGACAGCTGGAACCAGGGCTCATTTGGCACTGTCAGCAAAATCGCGCGATCCGTCAGTGAAACAAGCCGCTCAAGCGCTTTTTCCGGCTCATACAGATGTTCCAGAACCTCAAGGGCCATCACCAGATCAAAGCGCTCATCGTCAAAGGCTGGGTCAAACAGGTTGGCGCAAGTGAACCGCTTATTCGGCCAGCGCGTGCGGGCAGATGCCAAAGCGTCTGTACGCAAGTCGAGGCCTTCATATTGGCTCAGCTCGACATGTCGTGCATCCAGCATATCGAGGATATAGCCCTCACCACAGCCGAAATCGAGCACGCTGGCAGGGCCGATGTCGCTGGTCGTCTGCGCAACGGCGTCATAGAACCGTCCGAGGCTTAGCTGGTGGACCGGGTTCTTGTTGGTGTATTTATTGACGTGGCGCTCGGTGGTGTCGTGGCGGATTGTTGTAGCGTCCATTTGGCTTGCGCCTCCTTCATGCGGGCTGCAGCGAGCAGAAGATCATCGACCAGATGATCGGTTCTGCGCCGGCGCAGCTGAATATTTGTGGTCTCGCGAATTGTATAGCGGCGTTGCTTGGTCGCGCCCTGACGCTGAATAAACTCGCCCAGCAGGCCGATGGTCAGGAATTGGAACGCGGTCATCACCATCAGCATGCCAAACATCAGCAAGGGACGATTGCCGATTGGTCCAGCGCCGATAAACCAGAGCACTGTAAGGTAGCTGAGTGCGGCAAATCCAATCATGCCAAAGATCATCGCAGCCCCGCCGAAAACATGCAGCGGGCGCGTGGCAAATCTGGTGTTCAGCATGACGCCCATCAGGTCGAGAGCGCCTTTGAACAGGCGGCTCATGCCATACTTGGATTTGCCAAACTGCCGGGCCCGGTGATTGACCGGCACTTCGGCAATGCGAAAGCCCTTCCAATGCAGCAGGACTGGGATGAACCTATGCAGCTCGCCATACAAGGTGAGCGCCTCCAAAGCTTCGCTGCGATAGGCCTTGAAGCCGCAGTTAAAATCGTTCAGACGCACACCGCTGAGGCGGCCAACCACACCGTTAAATACTTTGGATGGCAGGGTCTTGTCGATAGGGTCATGGCGGACATGCTTCCAGCCTGAAACGACATCAGCGCCGGTTTCGATCGCTTTCAGAAAGTTCGGGATTTCAGCCGGATCGTCCTGAAGGTCGGCGTCCATGGTGAAGACGATATCGCCCTGCGCGGCCGCAAATCCGGCATCAAGCGCTGCGGCTTTACCGAAATTGCGTCGGAAGGCAATGGTCTTGATATGCTCGTGCTGGCTGGCCAAAGCCGCGAGCGCCTCGGGTGTTTTGTCGGTTGAGCCATCATCAATAAAGATGATCTCGAAAGCCTGGTCCATTCCGTTCAGAACGACGGCAATTTCATCAGCGAGAAGGCTGACGCTCTCAGCCTCATTATAGGCCGGGACGACGAACGAGATCAGGGCAGCGTTCAAACCTGTTGTATCTGTCTTCACGATTGCCACCTTGGGTACGGTCAGGTCTGACCAGCTCTACAAACTGACACGTGCACAGATTATGGTTGAGGAATGGTTAGGTGGCGCTGAGAAATTCCATCGGTGCGGTTTCACAAGTGGCAAGTTTCGCGATAGAGCGCCGCCATGAGTGATCGAGAGGATATAACGCGCCGCCCGCTGCGGACCTATGGCCGCCGAGGTGGTCGGCCCCTGTCAGGGCGGCAGAAGGACCTGTTTGAGACCTTGCTGCCGCAGCTTCGTGTGCCGGTTGGTGAGCCGGGTGCGCTTAACCCTGGAACCCTATTTGATGCGGCGCGCGAAATCTGGCTTGAGATCGGTTTCGGGGGCGGTGAGCACACGACCGGGCAGGCCCTCAAACATCCGAATGTCGGACTGCTGGCGAGTGAGGTCTTCATTGAAGGCATGGCCAAATGTCTTGGCCAGATCGATGATGCCGGGATTAGCAATGTGCGGCTGTGGGAAGAAGATGCCCGCGAACTGATGCTGGGCCTCAAGGAAGGCTGTCTGGACCGCGCGTTTATCCTGTTTCCTGATCCTTGGCCGAAGACCAAGCAACAGAAGCGCCGACTGATCCAGCCTGACTTTCTCGATGAGCTGTCGCGGCTCATGAAGCCTGAGGGCGCGGTCAGGTTTGCGACCGATGTACGCTCATATGCAGACGAGGCCCTTGAGCGGTTCCTTGCCCACCCTGACTTTCGCTGGACAGCCACGACCGCAGACGATTGGCGACAAGTACCAACGGATCATATTCAAACCCGCTATCAAACCAAGAATCTTGGGGACATCGCGCAGGTCTATTATGAGTTTCGGCGCTGCTAACTGATCTGCTTTTTATTTGACAAGGCGCGCGCGTCTTCGCTCTATCAAGCTCTAGTCTTGTATGATGAGGGGTAATCCTATGCTGCGGTTTATATTGGCTGGACTTCTATCAAGTCTGCTCGCGCTCGGAGCCGCTGCTGACCGGATCAATGACGCGATTGCAGCGTATAATGCGGTCGTCAATACTTCCGATACTGAGGCCAAGCTGGCGGCTGCTGAAGCGCTTGGCGAGGCGGCCATGGTCGCAGAGGAGCGCGATGACGCTGCCTTTCTTGCCTTTGAGGCGGCGAAGACCCTTTGTCTTGCCAATGCCTGCGAGGCCGCAAAACCTGCTGCAAACTGGGCGCTTTCGAAAGGCGGGAATTTTGAAGATGTGCCCTATGAGGACTTCATTGTCCTGAGCGCCTATGCGGACTGGCGCGTCGATGATCGCCGGGCCACTCGTGCGGCGCTCGATAAGGCGCTGACCACGATCGTAAAGACAGAACCGAGCTTTATGTCCGTCATCATTTTTCAGGTTCGCTATGCGGAGGACCTTGCTGATGAGAAGTGGGCGCGTGCGGCCATTACAGCTGAGCAAGCCGCGGAGCATTTTGAGCCTGTAAAGGCTGTGATTGGCCAACAATGGAGCAATGCGCGGACAGCCGCAATTGCCAGCGCTTTCAATGATGAGCCCGAGCTGGACCATTTGTTTGCCTTTGCCAGTCTCGAGCGCGAGTTGAATGAGATCCACAGCGCACATCATGAAGCAAACGGGGATGCCCCACATGCAGAGTGGCTCGATACAAGTCGTTATACTGCGCAGGCGTGGCGGCTCGCTTCTGAAGCATACTTCAAGTCTACCTCACACAAGGCATCTTCAGAGGCCCGTTCTCTTGAGCAACAAGTTGAGGCGATTATCAGCTATGAGAACACAGACCTTCAGCCCAGCGAAATGACGGGTTTACCCCTTTGTAAAGGGGAGTTCCGTATGCGTCCGTCGCTGTCATATCCGTCTCGCGCAGCCCGTCGTGGCCAGTTTGGCGCTGTGATTATGCAACTGTCACTTGCCGACGGAAAGGTCTCGTCGATCGAGCCACTCGCCTCTGTGCCCGCAGATGGATTCAAGGATCAGGCTACAAAGACGGTCAGTAAATGGACATGGAGAACAGACGTGCCAAAGACCGATATTGGTGTCGCGTGCCGCATGGACAAAGAGAATATAATCCTACCTTTGATTTTTGCGCTCAGGTGATTTGAAAGACTGTTACAAGAGTTTGTCTTGACGCAGCGCAGCAATCGTGAGCCACTCCCGAAATCGAATACGGCCGGTCTGCATAAGAAGACCCCGCCGACCGGCGGCTATAACTGTCCCTACCTCCGTAATCGAAACTAAAGCGACCGCCTGCATGGTGCAGGTCAGGCAATAATATTACGGAAAGGGTCCCGCAATGGCGACCGGAAAAGTGAAATGGTTCAATGCCACGAAAGGGTTCGGGTTTATTGTCCCGGACGAGGGCGGCAAGGACGTTTTCGTTCATATCTCAGCAGTTGAGCGCTCAGGCCTGCAAGGTCTGGCCGATGATCAGCCGATTGAATATGAGCTCTATCATGATGAGCGACGTGGCAAGACGTCTGCGGTTGATCTGAAACTTCTGTAGACAGAACAGCCTCGCTTCCCTATATACAGGCGAAGTCGAAAAATATCGGCGGCGGTTCCGGAAACGGGGCCGCCGCTTTTCTTTGCCCGAGAGGCTAACCCTTGATCACTGTGTCCGCACAAGAAGAACGCATTGCCGCCATGGCTGAGCCGATCCTGGCTGAGCTTGGGCTGGAGCTTGTGCGCGTTCGGATCATGGGCAGTCGGCGACCGCTATTGCAGATCATGATCGAGAAAGCGGGCGGTGCGGCAACGGATGTCGAAGATTGCGCCTCTTTCTCGCGTATGCTGTCGCCAATTCTTGAGGTCGAAGACCCGATTTCCGATGCTTATCGCCTGGAAGTCTCAACACCGGGCATTGATCGACCGCTGACCCGTGAGGGTGATTTTGGTCGGTGGGTCGGCCATATCGCAAAAGTCGAATTGACTATGCCGATTGAGGGTCGTCGCCGATTTCAAGGCGTGATTGTCCGTGAGGATGAGAACGGCGCCGCGATCCAGCTTGATGATGATAGCGAGCTGGTTGCTAGAGTTCACGAAATGACCAAGGCGAGCCTTGTCCTGACAGACGAGTTGATCGCTGATGCGCTTGCAACAGGCGATATGCCGCCACAACCTGGCGACACCGCTTTCGAAGGTCTGGAGACCGATGAGAGCGAAGATGATATACTAGAAGACAATGAAGAGAGTGGAGTTCAAGGCTCATGAGTACTGTAGGCGTTTCCGCAAACCGTATGGAAATCATGCAGATCGCCAAGGCGGTGGCCGAGGAGAAGGCCATTGATCGTTCGATCGTGATCGAAGCGATGCAGGAGGCCATCGAGAAGGCGGCCAAGTCCCGCTACGGTCAGGAACATGATATTCGCGCTGTGATCGATACCGAAACCGGCGAGCAATACTTGTGGCGGGTGCAGACCGTTGTTGCTGACGACGAGATTGAGGACCCGGCCCAGGAGATTGCCCTGTCTGAAGCGGTCAAGATTGATAGCGATCTCGAAATTGGCGGTGAAATCAAGGAAGAGCTGCCGCCGTTTGATTTCGGCCGTGTCGCAGCCCAAACCGCGAAACAGGTCATCATGCAGAAGGTGCGTGATGCCGAGCGTCAGCGCCAGTTTGATGAGTACAAAGACCGTGAAGGCGAGATTATCAATGGCATCGTCAAGCGGGTTGAGTATGGCCATGTCATCGTCGACCTCGGCCGCGCTGAAGGCATTATTCGCCGCAATGACGGCATCCCGCGCGAGAATTTCCAACCAAATGATCGGGTTCGGGCCTACCTCTACAAGGTTAGCCGCGAGATCAAAGGCCCGCAGATCTTCCTGTCACGGGCGCACCCTGACTTCATGATCAAGCTGTTCGCAGCAGAGGTTCCGGAAGTTTACGAAGGCGTTATCGAGATCAAGTCCTGCGCACGGGATGCGGGATCGCGGGCCAAGATTGGCGTGCTGTCCAATGACAGCTCGATTGATCCGGTCGGCGCTTGTGTCGGGATGCGCGGCGCACGAGTTCAGGCGGTCGTTGGCGAGCTTTCCGGTGAGAAGATCGACATCATCCCCTGGAACTATGACGATGCGACCTTCATCGTGAACGCGCTGCAGCCGGCTGAAGTTTCCAAAGTTGTTCTGGATGAAGACGAGCACCGCGTTGAAGTGGTCGTTGCAGATGATCAGTTCCCGCTGGCCATTGGTCGCCGGGGGCAGAATGTCCGCCTCGCGTCGCAATTGACCGGATGGCAGATTGATCTTGTCACCGAAAGCGACGATTCGGAACGCTATCAGGCCGACTTCCAGCGCCGTACCGAATTGTTCATGACCGCGCTCGATGCGGATGAGACTCTGGCTCAGCTACTGGCGTCTGAAGGCTTCGAGACGGTTGAGGATATTGCCTACATCGCGGCTGAAGACTTCATGCAGATTGATGGCTTTGATGAGGATGTCTCGGCTGAGATTCAGGAGCGCGCCCGCGAATACCTGCAGAAACTGGCTGAAGCCCAGAACGCCAAACGCCTTGAGCTCGGCGTCGAAGACGCGGTCATGGAGCTTGAGGGCATGAGTCCGGGCTTTGCGGTCAAACTTGGTGAGAATGATATCAAGTCTGTTGATGATGTTGCCGGTCTGGTGCCGGACGACTTGACCGGCTGGCGCGAGAACGGCCCGGACGGCAAGCCTGTCTGGCAGGAAGGCATTCTGAAGAAAGGCGAGATGCGCAAGGATGACGCGCAGCTCTTTATCATGAAGGCCCGCGTTCTTGTCGGCTGGATTGAGCCTGAAGCGCTTGAACAGCTGGAAGCCGAGATGGCGGCCGAGGCGACGACTGAAGAAACGGATCTGACCGAAGAGGAGCGGGCACTTCTGGCGCTCGGTGAGCTTGGCAAAGGTGATGGTGGGGACACAGCAGACGTTGATGTTTCCGATGAAGACATCATGGCCGAGCTTGAGGGCATGGATCTCGACGAATTGATGGAGGGCGGCGATGATGCCGCAGAAGATCAATGAGTCCGACAAGCGCCAGTTAGGGGCGCCTGAGAAGACCGGACCTGACGGCCCCGTTCGTCAGTGTGCTGTCACGCGCGAACGTCTGCCGCAGATAGCGATGATTCGGTTTGTCCGCAGTCCTGATGGTGTCGCTGTACCGGATGTTGCGGGCAAATTACCAGGCCGTGGCGTCTGGGTCACAGCTAAACGTGAAACTGTCGAGAAAGGTCTGAAAACAGACATTTTTTCACGCGGTTTCAAAAGCCGGACACAGGCTATGGATGAGCTGTGCGAGGCGGTTGAGAGTCAATTGGTTCATCGCTGTATCGGCTTGATTGGTATGGCAAAAAAGAGCGGACAGGCCGTGCTTGGATTCGATCAGGTGCGTGCTTATATACGCAAACGGGAACCGGGCTGGCTACTTGAAGCCAGCGATGGTGCGAAAGATGGCCGTAACAAGGTTCATTTTCTCGCCAAGGCCATATATGAAGAGGCGAAAGTGGCAGGGGCACTGTCTTCTGCTGAATTGGGCATGGCCTTTGGGCGGGAGCATGTGATACATGCGCTGCTTGAACATGGGCCTTTGGCAGAAGCCTTTGGCATAGCTTATCAGCGACTGATAGGTTTCAGGCTTGCTCCCGAAACAGAATGGTTCGCCGATCGGCGATAAGCAAACACCGACCGGGAGAGCCCGGCGCAACGAAGTTAGAGACCGAAAGCACGCATGAGCGAGAGTAAAGATAAAAAGACTTCTGGAGGCCGTAAGCCTCTGACTGTTTCACGAGGCGGTGGTTCTGGCACGGTGAAGCAGACCTTCAGCCATGGGCGCTCGAAGCAAGTCGTTGTCGAAACCAAGAAGCGGCGTACAGTTGGCGCACAGACCAAGTCCGGTGCAGGTTCAAAACCTGCGGGAAAGGCTGGCGGCAAAGGCGGCTCTGACGCCGGACAGTCGAAGCTTGCAGCGCTCGCCAAAAAACTCGGGATTACTGAAGAGGAACTGATCGCGCGTCAGAAAGTCCTGCTTCAGCAAAAAGCGGCCAAGGAAAAGCGCAAAGCTGAGGTCGAGGCCCAGCAGGCCCGTACGAAAGCCCTGCAAGACAAGCAGAAGGCAAAGGTTAGCGAAGACAAGGAACGCGAAGAAGCTGAAACGCGCCGCAAAGCCGAAGAGGCTGAGCGCAAGAAAGCTGAGGCCGAAGCCAAGGCGCACGCCGACGCAGAAGCCAAAGCTCAGAAGAGCGAGCGTCCTGCGAGCCGTGGCAAAGGCCGCGATGGTCAGACAGGCGCAGCGCCAAGCCAGGCAGATCTCGAAGCGGCAGCCAGTAGTGGACCAAGTCGCCGAAAAGGTGGCCGCGGTGGTAAAGAAGATCGTGATCGGCGTGACTCGTCTGGCGATCGCGGGCGCGGTAGCAAGCGGACACGCGGCAAACTGACGATTGCGTCAGCCTTGGGTGATGACGGTGATCGTCAGCGTTCACTCGCATCTGTAAAACGAGCGCGTGAGCGCGAACGTGAGCGCCGTTCGGGTGGGGAGACCAAAGAGAAAGTCTCCATCGAGGTCACCTTGCCCGAAACGATTACGTTGCAGGAATTGGCAGGACGCATGAAAGAGCGCGTCGCTGATGTTGTGAAATACATGATGCAGCAAGGCGATATGCTGCGCGGCAATGATATTATCGATGCCGATACAGCGGAACTTATTGCTGTTGAGTTCGGACACACCGTGAAACGCGTTTCCGAGGCTGATGTTGAGATTGGTCTGGATGGCGAAGACGATGATCCAAAGGATATGGCGGGCCGGCCGCCTATCGTGACCATTATGGGCCATGTTGACCATGGTAAGACGTCCCTTCTGGACGCGCTTCGTTCAACCGATGTGGTTGCGGGTGAGGCTGGCGGCATTACCCAGCACATTGGCGCTTATCAGGTTCAGTTGAAATCTGGTGACAAGATCAGCTTCCTGGATACGCCGGGCCACGCAGCGTTCTCTGCGATGCGAGCGCGCGGCGCAGATGTTACGGATATCGTCATTCTGGTGGTGGCTGCAAATGACTCGGTTATGCCGCAGACAATCGAAGCGATCAGTCATGCGAAAGCAGCCGAGGTGCCGATTATCGTCGCTGTGAACAAGGTCGATCTGCCAGAAGCCGACGCGAGCAAGGTTCTGACCGACCTTCTGCAGCACGACATTCAAGTCGAAGCGATGGGCGGTGACGTACAAGCTGTTGAAGTGTCTGCGCTCAAGAAGAAGGGTCTGGATGACCTGACTGAGGCGATCACATTGCAGGCTGAACTGCTTGATCTGAAAGCCAACCCAAAACGGGCGGCAGACGGGATTGTGGTTGAGTCTCAGCTCGACAAGGGCCGCGGTCCTGTCGCAACCGTGCTGGTCAAGCGCGGCTCGCTGAAGCGCGGTGATATTGTGGTCGCTGGCGGTCAATGGGGTAAAGTTCGCGCGCTTGTGAATGAGCGCGGTCAGCAGATGAAAGAAGCTAATCCTTCCATGCCGGCTGAGGTGCTGGGTCTGGATGGAACACCTGAGCCGGGTGACGTCTTTAATGTCGTCGACAGCGAAGCCCGCGCACGTGAAATCACCGAGTATCGTCAACGCGCGAAACGCCAGAAGCAGGGTGTTGCCAGCCAGCGCACATCGCTTGAGCAGTTCATGACCAGTATCAAGGATGGCGCTGCCAAGGCAGAAGATCTTCCAATCGTGCTGAAGGGTGATGTTCAGGGCTCTGTTGAGGCGATTACCCAATCTCTTGAGAAGATCTCAACCGAAGAAGTGCGGGCCAACGTGGTTTACGGCGCTGCCGGCGGTATCTCTGAAAGTGATATCCTGTTGGCGCAGTCATCTGGTGCACCGGTCTTTGCCTTTAATGTCCGGGCCAATAAACAGGCGCGTGACCTGGCTGAAAAGTCGGGCGTGGAGATCCGCTATTACTCGATCATCTATGAACTGATTGATGATGTGAAAGCGAGCCTGTCAGGCATGCTGTCACCGGAGAAGAAAGAAACCTTCATCGGCTATGCAGACATTCTGGAAGTCTTCAATATCACCAAGGTCGGGAAAGTGGCTGGCTGTAAGGTCACCGAAGGCGTTGTCAAACGTGGTTGCGGTGTCCGTCTGCTGCGCGATGATGTCGTGATCCATGAAGGCAACCTGAAAACCCTGAAACGCTTCAAGGACGAAGTACCGGAGGTCAGTAATGGCATGGAATGCGGTATGGCGTTTGAGAAATATGAAGACATCCGAGAAGGTGACCGGATCGAGTGTTTCGAAATTGAGATGATCGCGCGGCAGCTCGACTAGGGGCACTGTTCGATTACCGTCTGGTGCTTTTCATTGATTTCAAAGCTTCGTCTTTTCAATTGGCCAATGTTTTTACGGTAGGGTCTTGGCATGATTGAGGGTGCAAGTGCTTTATCCGTAACAGGCAAGCTGAGCGAGAAAGACGTAAAGCGGCTGACCGACGAGATGCGTGGCAGCACAATCGGCCCGACAACGCTATATTATGCTGGCGTCACAGCGCCGGTCATCGGGGCTGGCATGGCGCTGCTGACCAAGGAAGCATTCAACCAGATCGGTATGGATCCTTATTGGAAAGTGATGCTGTCGGCGATTATTGCGGCGATGGCGGGCATCGTCTGGTATCTGATTTTTGTTCGCTGGTCGTACCGCCACAATCATGGCCGGTCCGGGGAAATGGACCAAGGTTCCACCATTGCCCTGACAGAGCGGTATATCAGTATCCGCCGCGGGCTTGTCGAAACCCGAATGGACTGGAAAGCGGTTAAGGATGTGAAGCTCGCATCTGATTATACGCTGATCAAGTTTGATGGTGCCGAGCCCGTTATTGTGCCAGATGGGTGGTTTGGTGATGATATCAGAGGTCTGTCGGCATTTCGTCGACGCCTGAAGAAAGGCTAGCCACATGGCGCGCGGACGTCGAAAAGCAAGCGGCACTCTGGAGCCGAGCCAGCGGCAATTGCGTGCCGGTGAGCTGGTGCGTCATGCCCTGGTGGATGTCTTGTCGCGAGAAGAGTTTCGTGATCCCGAGCTGCAAGGGGTAACCGTCACGCTCGGCGAGGTTCGATGTTCCCCTGACTTGCGCCATGCAAACATCTTCTGCTCTCCGCTTGGCGAAACCGACAAGACAAGGATCGAAGCGGTGTCTGCAGCCTTGAACAGGGCGGCAGCGTTCCTGCGCGGCCGTCTAGGGCGCGAGATTGAAATGAAATTCACACCGCAACTACATTTCATTCCCGACCTGTCTTATGACGAAGCCAGCGCCATGGACGCTGTCTTTCGGCGTGATGATGTGGCGAGAGACCTCGACTAGGTCTTTACCGCGCGCCGGATCGGAATATGCGATTTGCCCCAATCGCGGAATGTATGCAGAGCGGGCTCCAGCTCGCGTCCCTTTTCGGTGAGTACATACTCAAATCGCTTCGGTCGCTGCGAATAGGCGCGTTTCTCAAGCACGCCAGCCTCGACCAGCCGTTTCAGGCGTGAGGCCACAATATGCCGGGTTGCGCCGAGGCTGTTTGCAAATTCCTCGAACCTCGACATGCCAAGAAAACAGTCCCTAAGGATCAACAGCGTCCAGCGATCCCCGACCAGAGACAAGGTTCGGGCGACCGGGCACCAGTGGGTATCAAGCTCTGACCATTTCATGGCCGAAGTCTAGCGCGATTTGATCAAGGTTCCAAACAGGAACGAAGAGCAGCCTTAAACGATCAGACCGGCTTGCTCAGCGAGCGTACGTAAAGGGACTTCAGGGCGCGGCCCATAGTGCGAGATCACCTCAGCGGCGGCAATATGTCCAAGCCGGGCACAGCTGGCGAGGGGATAGCCCTTGGCGAGGCCAAACAGGAAGCCGGCCGCATATTGATCGCCCGCGCCCGTTGTATCGACCACTTTCGAAACAGGCTCAGCGGGCACATGGATCGGATCGCCTTCGCCGATGACCACGGATCCTTTTTCTGAACGTGTCACGGCCGCGAGCGCGTTATCTGCGCGAAGCGCTTCAACGGCTGAATCAAAGTCGCGGGTTTGATAGAGGGAGAGCAGTTCTTCCTCATTGGCGAACAGAACATCGATCTGGGTCTTGATCAGGTGCCGAAAACTCTCGCGGTGACGGTCAACGCAGAAGCTGTCAGACAGGGTGAGCGACACTTTCCGCCCGGCTGCGTGCGCAATCTCAGCGGCATGCACGAAAGCGGACTTGGCGATTTCCTTGTCGAACAAATAGCCTTCCAGATACAGGATCTTGCCGTTTTGGACCGTTTGCGCGTCGACATCGGTCGGCGAGAACTCAACCGATGCACCAAGGAATGTGTTCATACTGCGGGCCCCGTCCGGGGTCACAAAGATGATCGAGCGCGCTGTTGCGGGACCATTGATCAGGGGCGTGGTGTTAAAAGGCACGCCAACATCGGCCATGTCAGCGCGAAAGACCTCGCCCAGAGCATCATCTGCAACCTTGCCGATATAAGCGCCGCTTCCGCCCAGACTCGCAATACCGGCAATTGTATTCGCCCCGGAGCCGCCAGAGGTCTGCAGCGCATTTACGGATACCTGCGTGAGGAGGTCAGCACGATCTTCCTCAATCAGGTTCATGGCATTTTTCGTAATATCCCACTTTTGGAGAAAGGCGTCATCCTGCTGCGAGATGACATCAACAATCGCGTTGCCGAGGCCAACGACGTCAAAAATGGGATTGGTCATACGGGGGATCCTGAAACTAATGCTGTGGCGCATGTGCCAGACAAGCCGGAGCCGGGCAAGGGCGCTTTCTGCAAAGGATTACGCCGGTCGCTGAGCGCTTCGCCAGGACACGATCCCATTTGCCGCTGCGACGCCGGTCGCAAGGCAGCCTGTGATGAGATACCCACCGGTTGGCGCATCCCAGTCAATCATCTCGCCAGCGCAGAAGACACCCGGGCGCTGTTTGAGCATGAGGTGCTCATCGAGGCTTTGCCAGGGGACCCCGCCGACCGTTGAAATCGCTTCATCCAGCGGCGCTATTCCGGTTAGCGGCAATCGCAAATACTTCAGAGCCTTTATAAGACTGTTCTGGTCCTGACGGGTTGCCTGATCTGTGAGCTCATAGAGCAAGGCCAGCTTCACCCCGCCAAGGTTCAGGGTCTTTCGTAAGTAGGAACTGAGCGTCGCCTTGCCCCGTGGTCGCCGCAAGCGGTCTTTGACATCAGCGCGCGATACGTCTGGCAGCAAGTCGATGCGCAAAGCCGCTGCGCCAGTTTGGCCGAACTGATGTCGCAGCGCTGCGGAAAGGGTGTAGATGCCGCCGCTTTCAACGCCATTTCGGGTAATGACAAATTCCGAGCGGGTTGTTTGCGATGCCCCCTCGACCGAAAGTTCGATCGATTTGACCGGAGTGCCTTCCCACTTGTCGATCAGGTGCTGTGTCCAATCCACTGTGAAGCCGCAATTGGAGGCCTGAAAAGGCGCGGTTTCGATACCGTTCAGGGCAAATAAAGCCGCCCATTCGCCGTCAGAACCAAGGCGCCGCCAACTCGCCCCACCAAGCGCGAGGAGGGCGGCGTCGCTTTTGATCTCGCGCAGACCCTTTGGGGTTTCGAACTGCAATGCGCCCTCTGGTGTCCATCCGGTCCACCGATGCCGGGTATAGAATGTGGCGCCGCGGTCCTGCAGGCGTTTCAGGAGCGCGCGCAGTAGAGGCGAGGCTTTCATCATTGTTGGAAAAATCCGGCCTGAAGTGCCGATAAATTCCTCAATGCCAAGCCCATTTATCCAGGCAACCACTTTAGGCGCGTCGAAAGCAGCTACGTAGTCGCTGAGCGGCTTGTGCGGCGTGTAGCGAGCCAGAAACTGCGCCTCCGCTTCGCTATGGCTGATATTCAGTCCGCTCTTGCCGGCCATCAGAAATTTGCGACCAAAGCTCGGCATCGCATCATAGATGTTCACAGAAAAGCCATGCGCGCTCAGCACGTCAGCCGCCATCAATCCGGAAGGGCCAGAGCCTATGATGGATATGGGGTTTTGAGCGATCATCAGGTCTCTGTTCACGGATACTGGCGCCGACTGGACGCGGCTTGGTCTGCTGTTTATGGCGCTGACCATGAAAAGAATAGCTTATCTCTCGTCTAAAGTGACGCTGCCGGGGTCTCCAGACCGTCGCAGTGATGCGTTTGAACATGATCGCATGATGGACGCCTTGCGCGGCCCGTTCGCAGAATTGGGCATGAGCGTCCATGATGTCGATTGGGCGTCTGAAACGGAGGACTGGGCCAAGTTTGATGCAGCAATAATCGGCACGGCCTGGGACTATTGGGATGCGCAGGACGCATTTCTGAAACGGCTTGCAGAGATTGAAGCCGTCACACCCTTGTTCAATTCGGCAGCTTTGGTGCGCTGGAACAGCCATAAGGGCTATCTGCGAGAGCTTGAGGCGAAAGGGGCGGAGACCATCCCGACGATCTGGCTGGATCAGGTTACACCTGACCTTGCGCGCGCTGCGTTTGATCAACTCAGTAGTGATGATCTGGTGTTCAAACGTCAGATCGGTGCGGGCGCGGATGGTCAGTATCGTCTGTCGCCAGCGGACCGGCTGCCAGACATGCCTTCTCCGATGATGGTGCAGGCCTTTCAGCCTACCATTCAGAGCGAGGGTGAGATCAGCTTCATCTATATCGATGGAGATTTCTGCCATGCGCTGACCAAACATGCCGCGCAAGGCGACTATCGCATTCAATCGACCTATGGCGGCGTCGAGAAAATCTATCAGCCGACTGTGTCTGATTTGCATGCGGCGCAGGCGGTGCTGCAGACGCTGGACGCGCCGCCGCTCTATGCGCGTGTCGATATGTTGCGCAGCGCTGCAGGTGACCTGCTCTTGATGGAGCTCGAACTGATTGAGCCGTATCTCTACCCGTTGGAAGGCCCGCAGCTTGGCCCAAGGCTGGCGGCTGCGGTTCAGCGCCGCTTAAGCGCTACCAAACAGTAGGCGCTGCAATCGGGGGCGGAGCGGCAAGAAGAGCTGATAGACAATCACGGCAAGCCAGCTGATCGGGGGGACTGAACTGATCAGCCCGATCCATCGCAGCGTCGGCAATTGCTTCCAGAGCTCCGGGAAGGCGCGGCCGCCGCTCACCAGTGTTCCATCGGTTTTTCGGACATGAAACCGCTTCATCGCAACCGCGCAAGACAGGTCATCGACATGGCTGAGGGCATTAGGGTCAGAAACATCCACCCATTTAATGGCTTCACCACCGCGCATGCGCTGATAGAGACCGATCTCTTTCTGGCAAAGCGGGCATGATCCATCGAAATAGACCTGAAAGGGCTTTTTGTGTTCCATCAGGCTGACATGCGCTGATAAATGGTGAAGGCAAGACGGTGCGTCAGCGCGTCTCGCTCGCCTCGTAGAACGTAATCGCTGCCGCGTTGGAGACGTTCAGGCTTTCCATGGCCGGATCGATTGGAATGTGGGCAAGCTCTGCACAGGCTTTTGCAACCCCGGGGCGCAGGCCCGGCCCCTCCGCACCCAGGACGATGGCAAGCTTGGTCGCACCGCTCAGCGCCTGGCGGATATTGGCGCGCCCAGACCCGGCAAGCCCTATGGTGTGATAGCCAGCCTCATTCAACGTTTCGAGTGCTCTTGCGATATTGACCACCCGGCATTCAGGTACCGTTTCAATCGCGCCAGCCGCGCTCTTGGCGACAATTCCGGTGATCGGCGGGGCATTGCGCGTTTGCAGAACCAGACCGCCAAAACCAAACGCGGCGGCGGACCGGAAAATCGCTCCCAGATTGTGCGGATCACTGACCTGATCCAAGATGGCGAGGCGCTGCGTTCCGGCCGCGATGAGGTCTTCGATGGCGATGTCGGCGAGCGGTTCGAACTGCGCCGCGATGCCTTGATGCACGGCCCCCGGGGGAAGCAGATCGCCAATTTCGCCGGGGCTGAGGTCTTCGGCTTTCTTTCCAACGGGTCCAAGCTTGCTGGCAGTGGCCCGGCTTGCAACTAGACGCTTCAAATGCCGCCTGGGATTGGCGAGGGCTGCTGCCACCGCATGTTGCCCCCAAAGCCAGCCTGAACCTGCCGAACCAGCAGGTTTTGCGCCTCTGTGGCGCTTCGGGGCAGACTTGCCGCGCTGTTGTGAATTAGCATGGTTGCGCGCGCGGGACTTGGTCATTATAAGGCCGGTTTCCGGATGTTGGCGGAGGGTGTTTCACCCCTCTCTAAACGTGTGGAGACAGCAGCGTCAAACGTCGTTGTACAGGTCCCTCGGGAGGGGTGGCCGAGTGGTTAAAGGCAGCAGACTGTAAATCTGCCCGCGTAGCGTACACAGGTTCGAATCCTGTCCCCTCCACCACCTGTCCGCCGCGCATGATGGTGCAGACATACTGAGCGGGTATAGCACAACGGTAGTGCAGCAGCCTTCCAAGCTGAGGATCTCGGTTCGATTCCGTGTACCCGCTCCAACTCCTCCTTAACACCTACTCGCCGCGCATCAGTATACCAAGATCATCGGGCTCTCCGATGATAGCCAGCAAATCATCAGCGCGGACATCTTCGCTTGGTTGGGCAATGATCAGATTGCCATCGCGTTCGATCATCACAATCAGGCAGGATGGCGGGAGCGCAATTTCAGCGATGTTCTGGCCGATTTGCTTCGCAATAATGGGTAGGTCCCGGACCGGGGCATGGATGAAATGGTCATCACGCATCAGGATCTCATTGAGTTCCTTCTCATCCTCGGCATCCAACCAGCGCTGTGAGAAACCCTCACCCTGGGCAACCTCAGCAAGGTGCCCGACGATCCGAAGGTCCAGGCCTACAGGCTCTTTCGGGGTCAGCAGGAAGACAATTGTATGCTCGTCAGATAGCCCCTCAATCTCCAGAACGGCGCGATCACTGAAGCGAAATACGAATAAGGCAGGTTCGGTCAGGCGCTCATCGGAGCGATAGGCGATTGCAAACCCGTCCTGCAACAGCTGAAAGCGCGGTGCGCGCGTACCAAACTGATCGGACAGAACAGCGGGTTCAAGATCGAACCGGTTTTCAGCCCGGTCCCCCATGAAATCGATGAGATCGGGCAGTGTATATTTGCCGATTTTCAGATCAATCATCGCAGAGCGGGCGACCACGGTCTCATAAGACAGGTTCTGGGCCTGTGTGCGGTCATGAATGATCGTCATTAACTCGTGCTCGATGCCCTCATAGCGTTGACGACCAAGCCGTTCATGCACGTGGAAAATAGCCCCGCGCCGGCGCGTCTCGCTTGAGGCGTAGAACTGAAACCACAGTACACAACCAATGATCATCATGCCGGTGAAGCCAATGGCCAGAATCCCCATCTCAATGATCAGCCAGAAGGCAATCAGAACGCCCAGAACTGGCATCCAGGGGTAGAGCGGGACCTTGAAGCCCGGTTTGTAGCTGTCGATGTGTGCTTCGCGCATCACGATGACGGCAATACAGACCAGCCCGAAAAGCAGCAGCTGGAACGCACTGGCGAGCTTCGCAACCGATGCGACATCAAAGATGATCAGCACGACGATCATCGCCAGCGTTGTGACGACGATCGCATTGGCGGGCGTGCCAAACCGGCCGACCTCACTGAATTGCGCGGGGAGGAGCTTGTCTTTCGCCATTGCAAACGGATACCGCGAGGCAGACATGATGCCCGCATTGCCGGTTGAAGCGAAGGCGGCAATCGCCGAGATAACAATCAGGACAACGCCGAGATCAAAGGGGACCCAAGCCAGAAACTTGCTGCCAGCATCGGCAACTGGGGTCAGGCTGTTGAAGAGTTCTTCAGGCTCGAGGACGGTTACAAGGATCAGCGTCCCAAGCGTGTAAATGGTGGTAGCCGTGATGAGCGAGAGCGTCATGCCAAGCGGAATGTTGCGCTCTGGATTCTCGATCTCTTCGGCAACGCTGGCAACTTTAGTGAGGCCTGCATACGAGACAAACACAAGTCCAATGGTCGAGATGAAACCGATCAGACCACTCGAGAAGTAGGGACCGTAATCGGGATCAGGCCGAATGATGTTTTCCGGCCCGACATTCACCAGTCCGATCAGGACAAAGGCCGAGAGGATCACGACCAGAACGGTGACCAGAACACGCTGGAGCAGGGTGGTCTCTTTCGCCCCGACAAGATTGATGATCCCAAAGACTATGGTCAGCACGATGGCTGTTACGGTGAAGGGTAGGTCAAGGTACAGGCCGAGATAGGCCCCCATTCCGACGAGCGCAAAGGCGCTCTTGAACACAACGGCAACCCAGGATCCCAGCCCGCCAATCGTCCCCATCATCGGGCCAAGGGCGCGGTCCAGAAAGAAGTACGTGCCGCCCGATTTTGGCATCGCGGTGGAAAGCTCAGCCATGCAGAACATGGCGGGCAGAATCAGAAAACCAGCGAAGAAATAGGCAAGATAGACGGAGTTGCCGGTATATGACGCGGCAATTCCAGGCAGCAGGAACAAGCCAGATGAAAACATTGCGCCGGTCGCCATCGCATAGACGTCGAACAGCTTCATCGATTTCTGTAGCTTCTTCGGAGCGATCTCCGCTTCAGACGTATTAGCCATCAAACCCCCGCATTGCCCGCATGGCAAAGACCGCACAACTGCGTAACGGAACTAGTCTGTATTGTAAGTTTGGCGACTTCTTTAACGTCAGAGCGATTTATGAAGCGCTCATGGAGCTACCGGGGGGCTCGCTTTGCCAGAATGCGCTGCAAAGTGCGGCGGTGCATGTTCAGACGACGTGCGGTTTCAGAGACGTTATGTCCGCAAAGCTCGTAGACGCGTTGAATATGCTCCCAACGTACGCGGTCGGCCGACATTGGGTTTTCTGGCGGTTCTGGCAGGCCATCACCCTGATTGACGAGCGCACGAACAATGTCTTCGACATCAGCGGGCTTGGCGAGATAGTCGACAGCGCCGGCTTTAACCGCTGCAACCGCTGTTGCGATCGCGCCATAGCCGGTCAGGATCACGGCGCGCGCTTCCGGGCGGTAGCGATGCAGAACTTCAACCACATCGAGGCCGGAGCCGTCCTCAAGGCGCAGGTCAAAGACGCCGAAAGCCGGTGGGTTCAGACGGGCAATATCGCGGGCCTCAGAAACCTTCGACGTTGCCGAAACCTGAAAGCCGCGCTGCGTGAGCGCCCGTGCCAGGCGTTGAAGAAATGGACCATCATCGTCAAGAACAAGACAGGTCTTGTCCTCAACGTCTTTGAGGCTCTCATGCAGTTTAACTGTGACGGGCGGTTCCATACTGTCTCCTTCACACGTCTATATGGTGCTGTTCGTTGATATTGTCCAAATTTTGCAGCACAGAACGCGGCCAAACAGCCTGTACAATGGCTCCGCGGCGGGGTGCCGCGCGGTTGCGTGTCGCAATTCGCCCGCCCGTCCGTTCGATCAGTGTTTTCGCGATAAAGAAGCCAAGGCCCATGTCACCGCCGCCAAGCTGGTCCTCGCCGCGTTGTGAGACATAGGGCTCGCCGAGTTTCGGCATCACTTCCGGCGCAAACCCGGGGCCATCATCGCGTATGGTGACGATGATTTGAGTGTTGGTCCAACTGGCAACGGCGCGAACTTCTGTTTCAGCAAAGCTAACAGCATTCTCGATAAACGCCCCGATGGCGTGGAGGATTTCGGGGCTGCGGCGGATGATCGGAACCTTGTCTTCTCCGCCTTCGCCGGGTTCATAAGTGACGCGCAGCGCCACCCCCAGACCCTTATGCGGCGCTGCAGCTTCCTCGATCAAGGCGCTGACAGGCATGCGGGCATGGACGATATCGCTGGCTTCGCGCGCGTCACCAAGTTTGCGCAGGATCTGACGGCAGCGCTCGGCCTGTTCTGTCAGCAGCTCGACATCCGCGCGGTAGGCATTGTCTTCGGGAAGCTCGTACAGCAATTCCTTGGAGACAAGATGTATGGTTGCGAGCGGCGTGCCGAGTTCATGCGCGGTCATGGCGGACATCGCGCCGAGTGCTGAAAGCCGCTGTTCGCGCGACATCACCACACTCGCGGCATCCAGAGCCTGGACCAGCTTGGCTTCATCTTCATTGACCCGCTGTGCAGAGATCGCAAAGAAGATGATGCCGATACAGAGCGCGGCAAAATGCCCGCCTTCAAATAGCATTGGGAAAGAGAGCTGTTCGCCCTCGCGCCAGGGCAGATCTGTTGCAAAAAGGGGCATTGTTGCCGCCATGGCGATGGCAAGTCCTGCAATGATTGCGGTATATCGCGCCTGCAAACTGGAGGCTGCAACCGTGACCGGTGCGATCAGAAACAGCAGAAACGGGTTGGACAGACCTCCGGTTAGGCTGATCAGGAAGGCGAGCTGCGCCACATCGAAAGACAGCTGCCAGGCCGCCTCCCAACCGCGGAGCAATTGGGGGCCAACTGCCGCCATGGACAAGAAGACGTTCAGCCAGGCGGAGGCTGCGATAACCGCGAGGCAAAACCCGATGGGTAGCTCAAAGCCGAGGCCGAAATAAACAAACAGAACGGCAAATGTCTGACCAAGGACGGCCAGCCAGCGCAACGTCATCAAGGTGGCGAGACGCGTCCGGCCCCGGGCAGACCCAACTCCGGACAACCCTTCCGGCAACAGGCTGAACAAAGCCTCATCCATGCCGTCTCTGCTCTGTGCGGGTTCTTCCATGTGATCTCCAATGCGGCACGGCGCCACTTGCGACGGCCAGCAGCTCAGGCGATACAACTTGTATGATGAAGACACAAATGTTCACCGCTGCTGCGCTGGCTCTGATCCTCGGAGCCTGCGGCGGCGCAGATCAATCTCAGCCGACAGCTGGCGGAAGCCTAGCGAGCTGCTCAACTCGGGCCTATGACAATATTGGCGGTCCGTTCACCCTTGTCGATCATACCGGGCAAACAGTAACGGAAGCTGATTTCAAGGGCGCACCGAGCCTGATCTATTTCGGCTTCACATATTGCCCGGACATATGCCCCGGGACACTGGTTGCGATCAATAATGCCTATGAGCTTCTCCCCGATGACCTCACTCCGCCGCAGACCCTGCTGATTTCGGTGGATCCTGAGCGTGATACGCCGGAGGCGCTTGCAACCTATGTTTCAACGGCGGCTTTTCCTGACAATCTGGTTGGCCTCACCGGCACACCAGAGCAGATTGCAGCAGCAGCAGATGCATTTGTGGCGAGCTATGAGCGGATTGAAACGCCAGAAAGCTTGAGCGAATATACGATGGATCATACTTCCATCCTCTACCTGATGGATGAGGATTGGACCTTGCGTACGTTCTTTGCCGAGAGTGACAGTAATCCAGCGGATATGGCCAAATGCCTGGCCGAGCATCTCGGCTAGGCGACTGGCTTATTGCGTGTCGTTGGACGGACCGGGCGCAAGGTTTGACCCCGACAGATAGGCCATGAGGATTGCGATGGCGCTGCCGGATGAGTTTACGCCCAGCTTGGCATAGGCGCGTCGCCGGAATGTGTCGATGGTCGCGTCAGAGATGCCTAGCGTTCTGGAGATGGATGAGCTGTTTTCACCACGCGCCAGCAAGCAAAGAATCTCGGTCTCTCGCGGCGACAGGCCGAGGTATCGCCGCGCCTGTTCGAAGGTGCGGCTCCCTTGAAATAGGTATTTTCCAACGCGAAATGCGCTATCAATTGTCGAGGTTTTCATTCTGAGGCCTCACTTTCGGACAGCGCTGAATACGGGCCCAGCAACAAAAGAGAACCTTTGGGATGCAGCCACAGCTGCAATTTCTCATCTGTAACATCGCCTGATACTCGCTTGGTGCGGGAGATGGCTTTCCCCTTGCATCAAAACACCCTATGCTGCGCTGCAACACAAATGGGATTGGTTGAATGCTCTACTCATTGGTTGAAATGAACCGTGCTGCGATGGCGCCTATGCGGCTGATGGCCAAGGGTACGAAAGCGCTGCTTGAAGCACCGATGAACCCCGCCCGGCACACTGCTTTCGGGCGTTCTGCGCTAGCTGCGACCAGCGTATTCGAGCGTGCGACGCGGTACTATGGCAAGCCGGAGTGGCAGATCCCGTCCACCGTGATTGACGGGAAGACGCTCCCCGTCCAACCCGTCACAACCTGGTCTACGCCATGGTGTAAACTGGTCCACTTTGAGACGCACGGGGCCCCTGCGGGCCGCCCAAGACTGCTTATCACAGCGCCGATGTCAGGCCACTTTGCGACCTTGCTGCGCGGCACCGTTGAAGCGTTCTTGCCGACGCATGAGGTTTTCATCACCGATTGGACAGATGCGAAAATGGCCCCTTGCTGGCTCGGTCGTTTCGATCTTGATGACTATATCGATCATGTCCGTGATGCCTTGACCCATATCGGGCCGGGGGCGCATGTCGTAGCGGTCTGCCAGCCGGGGCCGGCTGTTTTGGCGGCGATCTCCCTGATGGCTGAAGACAGTGACCCGGCGCTGCCAACAACCATGACCTTCATGGGCAGCCCAATTGATGCGCGAAAGTCACCGACGGTTCCCAATCTGCTCGCAGAAGAACGCTCTTTTGAGTGGTTCCGGGAGAAGATGATCTACACGGTTCCGGCGCCTTGGCCGGGCATGATGCGCCGCGTCTATCCGGGCTTTGTACAGCTCACCAGTTTCATGCACATGAACTGGGACCGGCATGTTGATGCCCAGGCCCGCTTTTTCGACCATCTGGTAGAGGGCGATGAAGACAGCGCCGACAAGCACCGCGCCTTCTATGATGAGTATCTCGCTGTGCTTGATCTGACCGAGGAGTTCTATCTTCAGACTATTCGGCGGGTCTTTCGCGAGCATCGCCTTGCTCGTGGCATCTTTCGATACCGTGGGGGGCGTCTTGTTGACCCCGGTGCGATTGAAGGCGTCGGTCTGATGACCGTTGAAGGCGAACGCGACGATATTTCAGGGATTGGCCAGACACAGGCCGCACATGACCTCTGCCGGAACATTCCCGACCATATGCAGACCGATTATATCCAGCCCGGCGTTGGCCATTACGGGGTTTTCAATGGCCGCCGGTTCGAGCAGGAAATCGTGCCGCGCATCAATGCGTTTCAGGCTCACGTCGAAGACTTGTAGCCCAGACCTCTATTCCGAGCCGGAATAGACAACTTCGCCCTGAACGACGGTCATCACGGTCTCAGCCTGTAGGATCTCCGCTTCCGGAACCGTCATCAGATCGCGATCGAACACAGAGAAATCTGCAAGCTTCCCGACCTCAATTGTGCCGAGCTCATCTTCCATAAACGCGCTATAGGCCGGCGCTGTGGTGAAAAGCGCCAGGGCTTGCGTGCGGGACAAGGCCTCCTCCGGGTGCCAACCTTCGTCGCTGAAACCTTGCAGGTCCTTGCGGGCCACAGCCGCATAGAACTCAATCAGGGGTGATCCCACCTCAACCGGCGCATCAGACCCGCCGACGACCAACGCGCCAGCATCCAGCAGACTGTTCCAGGCATATGCTCCGCGCAGGCGTGCCAGCCCCAGACGTGCTGGCGCGAATTTCAGGTCGCCGATAGCGTGACTGGGCTGCATAGAGGCGATCAGGCCGAGTGAAGCCAAACGCTCAATATCATCAGGGTGCAGGATCTGGGTATGCTCAATCCGCCAGCGATCATCGGCGCCGTAGTCTCCAGCATCGAACACATCGAGGATGCGTCGATTGGCGAGGTCGCCAATGGCATGGATAGCAAGCTGAACATCACGGTCATGGGCCGTTTCCATGAAACTCGCGAGGGCGTCTGGTTCCATCAAGGACAGGCCGCTTGTTTCCGGTCGATCTGAGTAAGGCTCTATCAACAGAGCCCCGCGGGAGCCGAGCGCACCGTCCATGTACAATTTCACACTGCGATTTGTGATCGTATCTGTCTCGTGCAGACGCTCAGCGGCGATATCTACACCATCTTGATCAAAGTTATTGTGCAGGCGCAGGGGCAACCGGCCCTCAAGGTCAAGGCGTTCCATAAGTACAGCATGGTTCGCGCTGACACTCATATTATGCCCACCGGTCCAGCCGCGGGAGGCATACTCGGCTGCACCAACTGCATAGGCTGCGATAAGGTCGCTCTCACTCGGCTCCGCGATAAGCGCCGTGATGGGCGCCATGGCATTGTCGATCAAGATACCCGTTACGTTGCCGTCTTCGCCGCGTTCAATCTTGCCGCCATCCACATCTGGTGTGGTGTCATCAATGCCAGCGAGGTTCAGGGCGGCAGTATTGGCCACCAGTGCATGGCCATCAGCGCGGATCAGGATCACCGGATTATCCGGGGCGACAGGATCAAGATCGCTGGCAAGCGGCATTCGGTCTTCGGGCCAACCGGTTTCAATCCAGCCGCGACCGAAGATGATTGCGCCGGTTGCCGCACTTTCAATTTCTGCCTCAATTCGATCAACCAGCTCTGCGACAGAGCCCGTGCCTGCCAAGTCGAGGGTCAGCTCTCGTTGGCCGATACCCAGCAAGTGAATATGGGCATCGGTAAAGCCCGGATACATGACCGCCCCATCGAGATTGATGGTCTCTACCGTGTCATCCCATACAAGTGAGGGGTCCGAAGAGGTCGCAGCAATGCGTCCGGCCTCATCCACCAGAACCGTTTCCACGGTTTCCAGCCCATTACCGGTATAGATCGTGCCGCCCGTAAACGCGCGAACAATTCCAGCCTCAGAAACTTCGCTGCTGGCATCGCTTTGATCTGAGCTCGGGGGCGCACTCCCGCATGCTGCCAACCACAAACCCAATCCCGCCAGCATACCGATCCGCATATCTATTCCTCCTGAAACTCTGATTGAGGCATAGATGAGCGTTCATGATGCCGCAATCTGGCACAACAAAAAACGCGCCCGGGTTGGCCCAAACGCGTCATGTTTACCGGCATCAAAGAATAAGCTTACGCTTCAGACTGCTTTTTGGCGATGTTCTTTTTAATTTTCAGAGCTTTGTCTGAAAGTGTCTCATCTTTCGCTTTGGCGAGATAAGCATCGAGACCACCGAGCTTGTCGACCGTGCGCAGCGCTTTCGCAGCGACACGCATAGAGAATTTTTGCTCAAGCGTTTCAGAGTGCAGCGACACTTTTACAAGGTTCGGCAGAAATCGGCGCTTGGTGTGAACGCGGGAGTGGCTGACATTGTTTCCGGTAATCGGACGGGTGCCAGTAAGTTCGCAGACGCGGGACATGGGTCGCTCGCTTGTGTTAAGAGTGTTGAAAACAGAAGCGCGGCTATTACGATCCACAGAGCGGCGCGTCAAGCGGACTCATCACCTGAAACTGGCCAAAACGCCTTCCCCTCCGCTTCAGCCTGAAACTAATTGCGACATCGAAGTGTTAACCGGATCATGGCGGCTTGTGACTTTGTGACCTTAGGAAGATTTAATTACGGCGCAACATAGGCGGGGTTGTTCAGCTTGCCTTTTGTAGCGCAGATATAAAGATGTCCTGCATTGAGTGGTTCAGGAGACCGACAAATGAGAAAAACGATCGCAATGACATCCCTAGCAGCCCTGATTGCGGCTGGATTTGCGGGCTTGTCTGGCGCCGATACGGCAACGCAGGCGTCTTCTGGCCTGACCCCCGCGATACTGGCAGATATTGAAGCGGGTCAGCCAATGCGTATGGAATACCAGATCAAGGCCAGCGCCTGGGTCCTGTTCCTGCCGATTACGGGCAAGGCGAACTTCGCCGTCAATATGAATGAGAAGACCTATTCGATCAAATCCAAGGTCAAAACCACCGGCCTGGCCGACATTCTGGTGAACTATGACCTCGATGTTGCAGCGTCTGGCTATACGACGCCAACCGGTCTCAACACCTATGCCTATGTGTCACAGAACAAAGACGGCAAGAAAAACCGCCGCGTTGATGTGAAGCTTCTCAAGGACAGTTTTGAGATGACCGCGACGCCGCGGTTCGGCAATCTTGGTGATCCTGCCGCCACGACCGAGCAGGTATTGGACGCCAAGGATCCTGTAACAGCCTTGATCTCTTTCGCACTTGAGCCGCGTGCTGAAGGGGCTGACCCCTGCGGCGGTCCGTTGAAGATCTTTGACGGGCGCCAATTGACCCATCTACACCTCAAGAATGAGGGAAAGAAAAATATCAAGTCAGAGGCGTGGTCCGGTGAAGCCTGGGAATGCCATATCACCATGGACAAGGTGGCAGGTTACAAGCCAGGTGAGGTCAACAAGGATACGTTGACGGGTATTGAAGGCCCGCTGCGCATGTGGCTCGCCCCTTTGCCGAATGGCGCAAGTGTGCCGGTGCGGATTGAAGCGGATACGGAAGACATCGGCAAAGTGACTCTGCAGGCGGCCAAGCTGACCTTCACACCGATCGAGACGAACTAGGCAGACCGCCCCAATCCCACAGAAATCTGAGCGCTGAGCCGGAACAGCCCGGTTCAGCGCGTTGACCTTGTGTGGGTAGCTGTCTTAAGCGAAGCCATGACCAAAGACACACTTCGCCTCGTCAGCTGGAATATCAACTCGATCCGCCTGCGCCTGCCAAATGTCGAAGCCTTTGTGGCGGCTGAAGCGCCGGACATTCTCTGTTTTCAGGAAATTAAATGTCAGACGGCGGAATTCCCGGAAAAAGCTTTCAAGCAGATGGGGCTCCCACACCTGGCGGTGTTCGGACAGAAAGGCGGGCATCACGGCGTTGCCATTGCCTCGCGCGAGCCTATTGAGGTGATGGACCCGGCTCCGCTGTGCCGGGAAGGCCATGCGCGTGTCAATTCCATCAAAGTTGCAGGTCTTGAGCTACATAATATCTATCTGCCAGCGGGCGGAGATGTCCCGGACCCAGATGCCAATCCCAAATTCGCCCACAAGCTCGATTTTGTCGGCAAGCTCGGCAAGCACTTTAAAAAGAGCGTCAAGGATGATCAGCCGCGCGTGTTGGTCGGGGATCTCAATATTGCCCCTCACCCGAACGATGTCTGGTCACACAAACAGCTCCTGAAAATTGTTTCCCATACGCCGGTTGAAACCGAGGCGCTGGAGAAAGCGCGTCAGGCTGGCGCATTTACAGATCTTGCTCGGCATATCCACGATGAGGATCAGCGGCTCTATTCCTGGTGGAGCTATCGCGCACGCGACTGGGCCGCCAGCAATAAGGGCCGACGTCTGGACCATATCTGGTCAAACAAAGCCGCAACGCCGCTTGTGGATATGGAGAGCTATCGCATTCACCTCGGCTGGCGCGGCGGCTGGAAGCCAAGTGATCACGCGCCGATCAGTATTGCGATCAAGCCCGCTTGAGGTTTATCGCGCCTGACCGTTCCGGGCGAACTCTTTTGATCATATCTGCGACTGTGATGACCTCAGCTCCAGAGGCTTCGATAGCCTCTAGCACGGTTTCATAATCTTCAGGTGCGACACCCCACGGACTGTGATGGGTCTCAACATCATGTGTGAAAATGATCAGCCAGCTGCCCTCGTCGGTGAGGTTTTCAAGCTCTGTCAGAGCGCGATCAATACCGCCCTGATCATCCTGTAGCGCCGTTGCCATTAGCATACGGATGTCCATTTTGCCGGTATTTGTGCCAGGATAGACCCCGCGTGCTGCCGTATAGGTCTCGGCAATTGTCGACTTCGCGCTCAGATTGGCTGCGCCGAAGGGAAAGGCGAAGCTTCTTGGCGGAGCGATCCCATAGCGCTTGAAGAACAGACCATTGCGCAGGCAATCTTCAATAAGCTCGGCCTTGGAAAGGTCCTGCGCGCTCTGATGCGAGTAGGTGTGGCAGCCAATCTCATGTCCTTTTGCAGACAATGATTTCAGATCTTGCGCAGTATACATAGCGCCATATTCATCCGAGCGCTGGCCCATCATTGCGCCGCACGCATACCATGTCGCCCGCCAGCCGCGCGCTTCAATCATTGGCGCTGCGGTCTGTACTGCTGATTTTGGAAAATCATCAAAGCAGAGACTGACATAACGCCCGCGAGGAACATCTACCAACTCCTGGCCGAAGGTTCGTGCACTATAGTTGAGAATAAATTCACTGATATTCTGAGATACGTAACGAAAATCTGGCATGGAATAAGTGTTGCAAGCCTTGTTCCGAAAATGGGATGCTGACGTGAACGTTTCGACTTTAGATCTCGGGTCGCTTTCTGCGGCTGACCGCCAGGCATGGACCCGTTTTCGGGAACAAGATGCGCTGCTGGCCAGCCCTTACTTTTCGATTGCCTATCTCGAAGCGGTTGAAGCGGTTCGCCCCGGATTGAAAATTGTACGATTTGCAGACGGCGAAACGCCGATTGGTTTTTTGCCCATTCGCAAAGGGTGGCTGGGCACAAGTCGGCCGCCAGCTGGCCCGATGGATGACTTACACGGTCTGGTGGCTGCACCGCACACCGATATCGACATGCAAGCACCGGACGTCGCAAAGCATCTTTCTGGATACGCTTTTTCTGCTGTGCCATTCAATCAACGCCGCCACGGCCTGCATGGTCAGGTCAGCGAGGGCAATCAGGTGCTCGACCTCTCCGAAGGCTTTGACGCCTATATTGAGGCGCGAGGTGCCGTGAGCAGCAACTTCCGCAGAACCTGGCGCAAAGTCAGCCGACTTTTGAATGATAACCGCATGCATGCAGAGCACCAGATCATCGATCCGGAGAGCTTTGAGCGCTTAATCAAGCTGAAACGACAAGCCTTTGCTGAAGCTGGCTATTTCGACCTGTTCGATCTGACCTGGCCGCGGGCTCTGCTGGAGCAGCTGGCACAATCCAATGATGTCAGCGCGCAGGGTATTCTGTCGAAGCTCTGCATTGATGGCGAACTCGCCGCTGTTTGCTTCTGTATGCGTTCAGAACACGTGCTACATTACTGGTTTCCGGCCTATGAACCGAAGTTTCAGACCCACAAGGCTGGCCTTGCCCTGCTTTTCAGTCTGGCGGAGTGGGCAGCTATATCTGGCATGCGTGAGATGCATCTCGGCCTTGGAGATACACAGTATAAGAGACTTATGGCCAATTACCGTATGCCGGTTCGGCAAGGGACATTTGCGCGTGGACGCATGCAGGAGTTTGCAACGTGCATGACCAAATGGGGACATGCGATTGAAGCGCGTGGCGGATTGCAAGGCCTGCCGGCGAAGCTGTCGCGAAAGTATGAGCGTGTGGCACTCGCCGGAACGCTTTCAGCCTGACTCAGCCCCAGATGGCGCGGGCTTGGGCGTGCAGCTTCTTGCGATCTGCAAGGCCGTTATAGCCGCCATTAATCCGCTTGGTGATTGCGTAAATATCATCTTTGTCTGCGAAACGGTTGAGACCGAGCGAATCCCAGAAGTCTGCGGCAACCCGGAGGGTTGTCTCAATATCAGATGAGACCAGATCCGGATTGTTTTCCAGATCCAGATTTAGTCGGTCGCCAATCTGCTTGTAATTGTCCCGGCCCGTCAGCTGAATAAAGCCACGGCCGCGATAGTGATAGCCATCACCCGATGCCTCATCGCCATTTCCCATACGGTCGGCATAGACACGGTTGGCGATCTTTTCCGGTTGCCGCTCATAGCTTTTAGCATGATCCAGATCATCGAAATACTTCCGGAACACCGCCCACAGACCTTCAGCGCTATAGTTCAAATTCTCTTCGCGGTACCGAAAATGCCCCGATTCATGGGCCAGTTGCGCCATAAAATGCGTGAAGCGGCGGGGCGAACGGTTGATGTTGTATTCTGTCAGGACCTTGTTAAGCGCGGGCAGCATCTCTTGACCATATTGCTCGGCCACCGTGCCGGCAAAGCGATGCACACGCTCAAAAGAGGCTTCAAGAGTATTGAAGAAGGGGACGCGGAATTTCGGCCGCGGATTAAGCTCCATCATGAAGTGTGATGAGGCATAGCCGGTCTCAATATTCTTGCCGGCGGTGGTACGGACTTTCCACCAGCCCTTGAGATCGGCTTTTTCAAGGAATTCCACCTGCGTGCCATGCGGCATGACGGTGATGATATCGCCGTTTGGGGCAGACTCTCGCAAGCGCAGTCCGTTTGCTGCGGTTACTTCGTAGACCTTATCCATATCGGGTCTCCAACTTTTCTAGACATGCAAGCTTAACCGCATATCGCAGACGGGGGAGACATTTTTTTGATTGAGCGGAAAAAAGGCCGCCTTAAGCGACGCGCTCGACCATCATGTGTTTGATCTTCGCGATGGCCTTGGCCGGGTTCAGTCCCTTCGGACAGACCTGCGCACAGTTCATGATTGTATGACAGCGATACAGTTTGAACGGGTCTTCCAGATCATCAAGGCGCTCGCCTGTCGCTTCATCCCGGCTATCAATCAGCCAGCGATAGGCCTGCAGCAGTGCGGCCGGTCCCAGATACTTGTCGCCATTCCACCAGTAGGAGGGGCAGGATGTAGAACAGGACGCGCAAAGAATACACTCGTAAAGACCGTCCAGTTCCTCACGGTCTTCTTCGCTCTGCGTCCATTCTGTTTCCGGCTCCGGTGTGTCAGTCTTCAGGAAGGGCTGCACGTAAGCATGCTGAGCATAGAAATTGGTGAGATCAGGGATCAGATCCTTGATCACAGGCTGGCTCGGCAGCGGTGCAATCGAAATCGTGCTACCCGCAACCTCGTCCCACCCTTTTGTACATGCAATCGTGTTATGGCCGCCAATATTCATGGCGCATGATCCACAAACCCCCTCACGACAGGAGCGTCTGAAGGCCAGCGTCGAGTCGATATGGTTCTTAATGTAGATCAGGATGTCGAGGACCATCGGTCCACACTTTGTTGTATCTACATAATACGTGTCCCAGCGCGGATTGCCGCCTTCCTCCGGGCTATAGCGGTAGATCTTGAAGGCCTTAACGTCCTTGCCGTCCGGCTTTGGCCAGGTCTTGCCTTTTTTCGGAGCGGACCCTTTGGGAAGTGTAAGCTGTACCATTGTCGTTTCCTGCTAACTCTTAATAGACCCGCTGTTTCGGTTTGATATAGGCCATATCGTTGGACATCGTGTAATCGTGGACCGGGCGATAGTCGATTTTCACGTCACCGGCATCACCGACCCAGGCGAGCGTATGCTTCATCCAATTCTCATCGTCACGATCAGCAAAGTCCTCACGTGCATGTGCGCCGCGGCTTTCCTTGCGGTTGGCGCCTGAATTCACGGTGACAGCGGCCTGGCCGATCAGATTGTCAAACTCCAGAGCTTCCATAAGATCGGTGTTCCAGATCAGTGTCCGGTCTTCGATTTTCATGCTTTCGGCCTTTTTATAGACCGTATTAATCTTGGCCACGCCTTCGTCCAGTACGTCACCTTCGCGGAACACGGCGCAATTTGTTTGCATCGCTGTCTGCATTTCGAGGCGCAGATCAGCAACGCTGGTGTCGCCATCAGCGTTACGGATGCGATCGAGCCGTTCCAGATGTTTGTCTGTCAACTTGTCATTCACTGCTGGCTGAGAGGCCCCGGCTTCCAGCGTTGCGCCGCAGCGCAGGCCAGCGGCCCGGCCAAATACGACCAGATCGATCAGCGAGTTCGAGCCAAGGCGGTTCGCACCATGGACTGATACACACGCCGCTTCACCAACGGCCATCAGGCCAGGGACAACCGCGTCAGGGTCATTGCCTTTCTTGGTCAGCACTTCGCCATGATAATTGGTTGGGATACCGCCCATATTATAGTGCACCGTCGGCAGAACCGGGATTGGCTCGCGGGTCACGTCGACCCCAGAGAAGACCCGAGCCGTTTCCGAAATACCCGGCAAACGCGCTGCCAGTGTTTCCGGCGGCAGATGCTCAAGGTGCAGGAAGATATGATCCTTGTTCGGGCCAACGCCGCGGCCTTCGCGGATTTCAATCGTCATCGCGCGTGAAACCATGTCTCGCGGCGCAAGATCTTTCACGCTGGGCGCATAACGCTCCATGAAGCGCTCGCCTTCGGAGTTTGTCAGGTAACCGCCTTCACCGCGCGCGCCTTCGGTAATCAGGCAGCCCGCGCCATAAATTCCGGTTGGATGAAATTGGACGAATTCCATGTCCTGCAATGGCAGGCCCGCTCGCAGGACCATTGCATTACCATCACCCGTGCAGGTGTGTGCAGAGGTACAGCTGAAGAATGCGCGACCATAACCGCCTGTGGCGAGAACGACTTTTTGCGCGCGGAAGCGATGCAATGTGCCGTCATCCAGCTTCCACGCGGTGACACCTCGGCAAACGCCTTCTTCGTCCATGATCAGATCAAGTGCGAAATATTCAATAAAGAACTCGGTATCGTTCTTGACGCACTGACCATAAAGCGTGTGGAGCATCGCATGACCGGTCCGGTCAGCCGCCGCACAGGTGCGCTGAACCGGCGGGCCTTCGCCCATCTCCGTTGTGTGGCCGCCAAATGGGCGCTGATAAATCTTGCCTTCTTCGGTCCGGCTGAACGGCATGCCCCAATGCTCAAGCTCATAGACCGCAGCGGGCGCTTCGCGTGCCAGATACTCAATTGCATCCTGATCGCCGAGCCAGTCAGAGCCTTTAACCGTGTCATACATATGCCAGCGCCAGTCATCCGGCCCCATATTGCTCAGCGAGGCAGCGATGCCGCCTTGTGCCGCTACGGTGTGAGACCGCGTTGGGAAAACCTTGGTGATACAGGCTGTCTTTAGGCCAGCTTGCGCCGAACCCAGGGCTGCGCGAAGTCCAGATCCACCCGCACCAACAACCACGACATCATATGTGTGATCGATAAACTCGTAATCGCTCATCTCAATTCCTCCGATCAGCGGCACGCTCTCAAGCGCCAGCTGTGAACCAAATCTTTAGCACGGACAGGATTGCCGCCGCAGCCAGGGCGATCACGGCAAACGTGTTTAAAATAAGCAAAGCCTGCCGGGATCCACTCTTACTTATGTAGTCTTCGATCACGACCTGCATGCCCAGGCGCATGTGATAAAGCGCCGCACTCAGTGTTAGAATTAGCAAAATTGCATTCACCGGTTGCGCCGCCCAGCTCAGCGCACCCTCATAACCTGCTTTGGACGCATTGATCACCGAAAACAGAAACCACGGAACAAGTACCAATAGCGCGAGCGCCGTGACCCGCTGATGGATGTGATGCTTGGTGCCAACGCCTGCTGATCCAAGACCGCGAACACTTTTCGTACTCGTAGGCATGAGCCGCTCCTAAAGAAAGGATGCGAGCGACCAGATCGTCGCCGCACCGAGAATTGAGAAAATAAAGTTGAAGAGTGACCAGAGGCTCGCCAATCTCGGGGCGAACCCAACCATCGGTCCATCCCAGATCAGGTGCCTCAACCCGTTGGCAAAGTGATAGAGGACAGCCATGAGCCAGAGGAAGAGAAGGATCTGTCCCGGTATGGACAGCATGACCATTTCAACGACACTGTAGGCTTCAGAGCCGGTTGCGAGAGCAATAAGCCAGATGCCAATCAGAAACGCACCGCCATACAAGCCAACCCCCGAAACGCGGTGAAAAATCGATCCTGCCATGGTCCAGTGCCACTTCCAGATCTGCAGATGTGGCGAAAGGGGACGTGTGTCCGTCTGACCTGATCCAGCCATCTATATCTCCAAGCTGTTATAGTCTTCCCTGCGCCTTCTAAGCGTCACTTTTGGCCTGTCAACGCGGCAGAGTTCACAGCAAGACAAAAATCAATTGCGGTTCTTGTGTTCGTGTAGGGTGTTGCTGCTTTAAGGGTGAGTGGTAGACTGGTTGAGACAACGTAAACGATTGGTGCCGGCCATCATGGACCCCTTTGGAGCTATCTTTTACCTGATCGGTGGGCCTTTAGTGCTTGCAGTCGGGTGGTTTGGTCGCCTGACACGGAACTGGCTGATCTTGTGGGGCCTGATCGGGGCGATCACTTGTGGGTCCTTCATCATGATTGGCCTTGGTGCGCCGAGTATGGACTGGGGGTATACGAGCGCGATTGCCGGGGTCTGGACGTTTTTTTGGGCCATAGGCGGCTTCATTCAGGTCTTTCGACTACTCAACGCGGCGCCGCACAAATGAAGCTCACGATTATCGAGACAGGGTTGCCACCTGAAGCGCTGCGCGAAGCTTGGCCGGGCTATCCGGATATGTTCAGAGATCTGCTTACGCCGCACCTGCCGGATTGGCAGTTTGAGACGATTTCGGTCGCAACAGGCGATCCGCTCGTCGATCCCTCCACGCTTGATGCCACGCTGATCACCGGCGCTGCGGCGGGCGTTTATGACGATGAGCCCTGGATGGCCCCGCTCATGGACTTCATTCGCTGGTCAGCCGCCAGTAACGTCCCGCAAATCGGAATATGTTTTGGTCATCAGGCGATAGCGCAAGCTTTCGGCGCCCAGGTCAGAAAGTCGGACAAAGGTTGGGGTATTGGACGTCATGTCTATGACCTCGCCCATAAACCATCCTGGATGACTGACGATCCGGGGGCTTCATTTGCGATCGGTGTCAGTCATCAGGATCAGGTTGAGACACTGCCTCAGGGCGCTGAACTTGTAGGTACAAATAACTTTTGCCCCTACGCGGCCCTGAATTATCCCGCTGCGCCTGCTATCAGTTTTCAAGGTCATCCAGAGTATAGTGCCGATTTTTCCTGCGCCCTCTACGGAATTCGCAAGGGCACAAGGATCGCGGCTGATTTGGTGGAGGCTGCAGAAGACAGTTTTGCAGCCCCCCTCGATAATGACCTGGTTGGCAAATGGATCGCCAACTTTCTGAAAGCGACGACGACCTAGCCAAACCTGTAGCGAGCGCCGACTGAGAACACGTTTTGCTGGTTCTCAATCTCAAGCGTGCCCGGGAACAGGCTGTTATCGACTTCAATGTCCTCGGTCGCGCGGTAAGCATACTCGCCAAACACTTCCCACTGGCTTTGCAGTTTCAATGTTGCGCCGAGCTTGATCTGATAGGCCAGTTTCGTCTCACCATCATCGATGATACCAACCCCTGATGGGCTGTACTCAACGTCGACATCTGCGAAGCCAAGACCACCTCCAATGTAGGGCTGGAAGTTACCGGCTGTGCCGAAATCGTAATAGACATTCGCAAACACGGCAGTTTGCGAGATCTCGCCCTGTCCGTCGGCGACCAGTGCACCAACAGTTACGCCAAGTGGATCTGGCGCGCCTGCAAGCGCGGCCGCGTCGACGCCATCAATGCTGCCACCACCCAGTGTAACACCGGTATGCGTATCAACATCACTGCTACTGAAAGCCAGTTCAGCGCCGATACGTACACCATTTCCAAGACTACGACCGACTTCGCCAGCAAAGACAGAGCCGCTGTCAAATTCAGTATCCCAACCATAGGGCGTCCCGGCTGCGACATCCAGCGTAGACCCGTCGCCGAGATTGCCAGTTGTAAACGCGCCAGTCTCTCCGCTATTGCTGGAGTCGTTTTGTTGAACGAAGCCAACTGAGCCACTGACATACCAGTTTTCTGCCTGAGCAGTCAGGCCGGTCAACGCGAAAGCCGCCATTGCGGCAACAGTTTTCAAGAGCATTTCGTCTTTCCCTCTGAAACAATACGAGTGGACCCTGTCGCCCACGCAAGCATATTTAGTATTCTATATCGGTTAGACAATATTAAAATATGTTTGGCTTGCCATTTGCGTGCTGATCTGCTCAACCGCCCCCTACTGGGGAACCTACTGCATCAGGACGAAACAATGCTGCCAACACCGCGCGCAGATATCACTGCAAACACACTGGAATTTGAGATTCTGCCACTCGTTAAGCCGACCGGATTTCGTGAATATGATGCGCGCTGGTGGTTCAATGGGATCGGTCACGAAAAGCCTGCAGAACTGAACCTGACCGGCGTTCAGGCGCTCGGTCTCGGCATGGCGACGCTCTTTCATGAACTCGGTGTTGAGCCTAAAGTTGTTACCGGCCATGATTTCCGGTCGATCAGTCAGCCGATCAAGAATGCACTGATCCTGGGGCTTGTTCAGGGCGGCTGTGAAGTGCTTGACGTAGGTCTTGCGCTTTCACCTATGGTCTACTGGTCTCAGTTCGAGCTTGATGCAGCGTGCTGCGCCATGGTCACGGCCTCGCACAATGAAAATGGCTGGACCGGCGTGAAGATGGGGGCCAATCGCCCGCTTACCTTTGGCCCTGACGAGATGGGCCGCCTGAAAGAGATTGTGCTTGGTGGTGACTTCCAACCCCGCGCGGGCGGCGGGCACTACCGTGTCGACGATATTCGCGACAAGTATATCGCCAGCACCGCTGAGGGTGTGAAGATCAAACGCCCCCTCAAAGTCATCGCGGCGTGCGGTAACGGAACGGCTGGTGCCTTCGCGCCGGATGCTTTACGTGCCATGGGTGTCGAGGTGATCGAGATGGATTGTAATCTCGACAACACATTCCCGAAATATAACCCAAACCCGGAAGACGCTGAAATGCTGCACGCCATGGCTGCGGCCGTGAAGGAGCTTGGCGCGGACATCGCGCTTGGTTTTGATGGCGACGGTGATCGTTGCGGTGTCGTTGATAATACCGGTGAGGAAATTTTCGCTGACAAGATCGGCCTCATGCTGGCGCGCGACCTGTCAAAGGAGCATCCCGGCGCGAAATTCGTCGTCGATGTCAAATCAACCGGTCTTTACAAGACGGACCCGGTGCTTGAGGCAAATGGCTCGACAGTGGACTATTACAAGACCGGCCACTCTTACATCAAGCGCCGCACGACTGACCTTGATGCCCTTGCCGGGTTTGAGAAGTCAGGTCACTTTTTCTTCCGTCCACCGATCGGTCTTGGCTATGATGATGGCCTGATCGCTGCGAAAGCGATCCTTGAAATGCTTGACCGTAATCCCGGCAAGACGATGGCTGACTTGAAAGGCGAGCTGGGCGTCGCCTTCACGTCCCTCACCATGTCGCCGCATTGCGCTGATGAGGTGAAGTATGAGGTGATTGAGCGGATTGTCGAAGAGTATAAAGGCCTGCTCGGCACCGAAATCCTCGGTCGTAAAGTGGTCGATGTGAACACCGTCAATGGCGCTCGGGTCACGCTTGAGGATGGCTCCTGGGTGCTTGCCCGTGCCTCGTCCAACAAGCCGGAATTCGCGGTTGTGGTGGAATCCATGCGCTCAGAGGAAGACATGGTCGCTCTCTTCCGCGAAGAGGTAAAACCCCGCCTCGCCAAATATCCGGAAATCGGCAAATACAATCAGGAAATCTAGGTCGGGCCTCTCGAAGCTGGCTTGATAGCAGCCCCTAACGTACATCTTTATAATGTTGAGAGAGGCGCTTGGGCCCCGCGCCGAAGCCCCACATCATGCCGACATAAAGATAGGTTGCGTTGGCTTTCCAGAAGCCCCATTCGGCAACGCGCCGGTCTGAAGACCAGACTTTGCGGTTGACCTGGCGCACACGACCCCGCCCTTCGCGTACCATGCGAAGGCAAAGATCGGCTTCTTCCATAATGGTCTGGCCGGGGTCAAATCCGCCAACCGCTTCGAAATCAGCGCGGCGGCAGATCATCACCTGATCGCCAAACAGCAGACGGCAACCGCGGAAAAAAGAGAGCGGTCGAAACAGCAATGGGGCATACCACGTCTTCAGGAAATTGTGCGCGGTCGTTACGCGCCGAACGCCATCTGGTCCTCGCATGACCGAGATAAATCCAGCCAGCGCGGTCGCTTCATCATGCAAGACGCCATCGGCAAGCGCGGCGAAGTCTTCGGGAACATTTGTATCTGCATGTAAGAAACACAGCTGGTCTCCGACCGCTGCTGCAGCGCCTGCATTCATTTGTCCGGCTCGACCTGTTGGCAGGTCCTTCAGAACCCGGATGCCGGCATCTTTGGCGATGGAAACGGTTGAATCAGTGCTGCCCGCATCTGCAACGAGGATTTCGAGCGGGGCAGGTGACAGTGCCGAGAGGCACTTTAGTGTATGTAGAAGAGCGCTTTCTTCATTCAGGGTCGGGATGATGATTGAAAGCGCCATATGTTCTTCAAATGGGCCTCTGATCAAAATCGTCCATCAATAATCGACCCGCTCCAGATACAGCCCATCGGCAGCGGCAACCGGGCCGCACGCTTTGCGATCCTTTGCTTCAAGGATCTCTTCGATCCAGTCCGCATCGCGCGCGCCGCGCCCAACCTCAATCAGGCTGCCGACCATAGACCGCACCTGGCGGTGTAGAAAACTGATTGCCTCAACAGTTACTTCAATGTGATCGCCAAACCGGGCGACAGATATCTTTTCGAGGGATTTGATCGGGCTTTTAGCTTGGCACTCGGCATCGCGAAAGGTCGAGAAATCGTGGACACCGACAAAGCGCTGAGCTGCGCCGTGCATCGCATTTTCGTCGAGCGGCGGCGCAACGCGTAGCGCTTGCCCCTTGTCCAATGTCAGGTCCGCCCTGCGATTTACGATGATATAGCGGTAGGCGCGCCCCTTGGCGCTGAACCGGGCATGGAAGTCTTCCCCAACTTCCTCAGCTCTCAACACGGCAACTGGTTCCGGGCGCAGATGATAGTTCAGCGCATCCGCAATTTTTCGAATGGGGCGCGGCGTGGTCAGATCCATATGCGCGACTTGTCCGGTGGCATGAACGCCCGCGTCCGTCCGTCCCGCGCCCTGAAGCGTCACCGGTGCATTGTTCAGTTTCTCTGCGGCAGCTTCCAGAACGCTTTGCACGCTTTTATGCTCAAGCTGACGCTGCCAGCCAACATAAGGCCGACCGTCATATTCAAGGGTCAGTTTGATCCGCTGCATCGTCCTATCCGTGAAAGGCTTTCGGATAGGTTAGTGCGCCGGTTGTCGGTCCAGCCTCACCAAAGCGCAGCGCCATAAAGGCCGGCCCTGACCACGGGGCGCTGAACGGCCGAGCTGCGACCGCGTCGAACCCGAATTTTGGATAATAGTTCGGGTACCCAAGTACAAAGACCAAAGGTCGCCCGGAGCCTTCTATGAGCTGCATCCCAAACCGGATGAGGCCGCTGCCAATACCGGATCTCTGACGATCTGGCGTGACGCACATTGGCCCAAGGCCTGCAGCAATATCCTCTCCGTCAATCGCAATTTTGAAGAACTGGATATGCCCCAGTATCTCTCGATCATTATGCGCGACGAGTGAATAGAGGCTGTCACCCTCTGCCGCCAGCTCCGCCACGATGCGCGCTTCATCAGGGCCGCCAAAGGCTGCTGTGTTTAAAGCAGCGACGGTCTCAGCGTCTTCGTCCCGGACTTGGCGGATCCAGATATCCTTCATTCGAAATGGCTCCCAGCCGGCATGGGCAATCCCCGCAGCAAGGTCTCGGCATCCATTGCTTTTGAGCCCGGCTTTTGAGCACGTAGAACTCTGATGCATGCCCCATCCCCGCACCTTACGAGCAGGGCATCGTCGATCACTTCGCCGGGTTGGGCAGACGGGGCCTTGCTATCGTCCAGTCGGCTCATCAGGACTTTCATGCGCAAGGGCGTGTCCTCACCCGCAGGTGTGAAATGACACCAGGCACCCGGAAACGGTGACAGGCCGCGTATCTGTCGATCAATCTCAGCCGCAGGGCAGGTCCAGTCGATCCGCTGATCATCGCTCGAGACTTTATGTGCATATACAACACCGTCGTCGGATTGTGGTTGAGGGATCATGGATCCATCTGCCAGTCCGGCCAGAGCCCGTACCGCCAGATCGGCGGCAAGCCCGGCTAGACGATCATGTACAGTCTGTGTCGTATCAAAACTGAAGATGCGGGTTTTCTCCGTCGCGAGGATGGGGCCAGTGTCCAGCCCGGCTTCCATCATCATGGCCTGCACACCTGTGATCTCGTCACCCGCCATCACCGCGCGGTGGATTGGGGCAGCGCCGCGCCAGCGGGGCAGAAGCGAAGCATGCATGTTCATACTGCCAAGTCGCGGTGCGTCGAGGATCGCTTGTGGCAGGATCAAACCGTACGCCACAACCACAGCGGCATCGAGTTCAAGTTCAGCAAAGGCCTCCTGCTGGTCTGGTTTCTTAAGCGAGCGCGGTGTGCGGACCTCAAACCCGTTCTCCTCAGCCCATTGATGGACCGGCGTTGGGCGCAATTTCTTACCGCGCCCCGCCGGACGTGGTGGCTGCGAATAAACACAGGCAATCTCATGGCCAGCTTCAACCAGAGCGGCAAGCACGGGCACAGAAAAATCTGGACTGCCCATAAAGGCGATGCGGAGCGGTTTGGTCATCGCACTGCCTCTATCGCGGGTTCACATCAAAAGAAATATCTATGATGTCAGTCCGAGGTAAAGGCGCCCGTTTGTCATACCAGCGGGACCAAGATAGATCGCAATTGCTGCGCCCAGAAGGACTGCAAGCGTCCAGCAAAACCAGCGGGTCCGATAGAACGGCCGTTTCTGTCTGTCCGGTTCAGGCAGCGTGTTTCGCCTTCATACGCTGGGCTTTCTTGACCTTATCGACCGCGCGGTTGCGCTTAAGGCGCGAGAGATAGTCGATGAACAGCGTGCCTTCGAGATGGTCCATCTCGTGCTGAATACAGACCGCATACATATCCGTCGCAACTTCCTCAACCGCGTTGCCATCATAGTCGAGATAGCGCACGCGGCATTCAGTTGGACGTTCAACCTCATCAAAGACATCCGGAACCGACAGACAGCCTTCCTCGTAAGGCGCTTTGTCCTCTGTCAGCGGCAGGATTTCAGGATTTACGAAATAGCGCGGCTGCGGCTCCTCGTCTTCTTTGGCGAGGTCCATGACGATCACGCGCAAGGGAACGCCGACCTGAATGGCGGCCAGTCCAATGCCGGGCGCATCATACATTGTCTCAAGCATATCATCCATAAGCGCGCGAATCTCATCCGTCACGCCGCCTTCGACGGGCTTGGAGATCTCTTTCAGACGCGGGTCCGGGACAGTAATGATTTCTCGAATGGCCATGCTCACTAGTTATGAATAGAGGGCCTGATCGTCAACATCCTGAACTGAAAGGGTCTATTTGGCGAAATCGAGCTCGGGGGCGCGCTCTGAAACATCCGCGGAGGCCTCGATCTTCTTCGGTTCTGGCATGTCCTTGTCGGGCGGCGCGATTGAGAGCTGCTCAAACTTGCGCATGGTCGGCATCACGCGCTTATCAAGTGAGCTATTCATCTTGTTGTAATTGTCGACAGCGCCATTCAGCGACTTGCCGAGTTTCTCAATATGCCCGGCCATGGTTGCGATCCGCTCATACAGCTGCTCGCCGAGCTTTGCTGCTTCCCGTGCATTTTCAGTCATCTTTTCCTGCCGCCAGACATAGGACACGGTCTTGGCAAGCCCAATCAATGTCGAGGGCGTGGTGACAATGACGTTCTTGGAATAGGCCCGTTCCAGGAGATCAGGCGCATGCTCTAGAGCGGAGGCGAAGAAGTTCTCCCCGGGAATGAACATGGCAACAAAGTCCACGCGTTCGTCGAGATTGTCCTGATAGGCTTTGCGCGAGAGCATATCGACGTGTCGCTGGACATTCGTGGCATGTGTTTTCAGATGCACGGCGCGTTGATTAGGATCTTCAGCCGAAGAGGCTGACATGTAAGCGTCCAGCGAAACCTTGCTATCAACCACAATCTGCCGTCCACCCGGCAAATGGATTACCGCGTCCGGACGCTGCGCGCCTTCCTCGGTCTGGTCATTGACCTGCTCATCAAAGTCGCAATGGGCCGACAGACCCGCTTGTTCCATAACATTGCGCAGGGTCAACTCGCCCCAGCGTCCGCCGCCTTTCGGCGCGGTGAGGGCGTTCACAAGTTTTCCCGTCTCCGCTGTATTCCGGTGCAGGCTTTCCCCAATCGCGCGAACTTGCTGCTGGATCGCAGACTTGTCCTCGGCGCGGACCTTTTCGATCCGCTCGACGCGTTTGCGAAACTCATCAAAATTCTGGCCAATCGGCTCCATCAGCTTTTGAAGGTCACCCTTTGCGCCCTCCTTGTGTTTGGAGAAGGTCTCATTGGCGAGATCCATGAAGTGTTTCTGGGCCTGCGCCATCACTCCTCGCGCGATTTCTCCAAATTGTTCCTTGTCCTTGGCGCTTTGCCCCTTCAACTCGGCGAGTTCGAGCCGCGCTTCTTCGGCTTTAGCGCGCTGGGTCTCTAGCTGCTGGGACGTATGTTCAAGGTCAGCCTCAGCATCCTGCCTTGCTGCTTCCGAGAGTGAGAGCTTTGAGACGAAGTGATAAACGAGGCCAGCGAGGACAAGCGTTGCCGTAATCGCAAGAAGATGAATCAGGTCCAGCCCGACCTCACCAATTTGAATAAGTGGTTCCATAGCAGAATCCTTACACGATTCGGTCAGGAACATATACAGAACTATGGCGAAACAAAGAAACCTGTTTTCAAATCGAGCTCAAGACGTGATGATAGGTTGACGCTAGGGCTGGACTTGCCGCGCTGACCTTCTGGCGCAAGATCGCAAGAAATCCTGGAGGACGCGCCATGAAACGATCATCTCTCACCCATTCAACCTGGCTTACTGCTTTCGTCGCCCTTGGTGTCACGGCTTGCGCAGGCACGCTTGTCTCAGACACGCCTGAAGTGTCTCTCGATGCAGCGCCAGCGGTTGCAGAGACCCTAGCTGACAGCGAGATTGACGAGACGAAAGTTGAGCTTCTCGACAAGACCTCCGCAGCCTTTACCGAAGCGGGAATAACCGAGCTGGAGGCGCGCATGTCGCAGTTTGTGACAGATGGGGAACTCTATGGGATTGCAACGCGCCTTGTTCAAGACGGCGCGGTTGTTAGCGATCACCGCTTTGGCATCCGGACGCTGGAGACACAGAAGCCCATCGAGGAAGACACGATTTATCGTATCTATTCGATGACCAAGCCGGTGACGGGTGTCGCGCTGATGATGCTGTGGGAAGAGGGCGCGTTTGCCCTGGATGATCCGATCACCAAATTCATCCCGGAGTTTGAAGATCTCGAAGTGCTTGGCGGCGTGGCCGAAGATGGATCAGCCATTACCGTCCCGCTTGAGCGCATGCCGACCATGCAAGAGTTGATGAGCCATACGGCCGGGTTTGCCTATGGCTTGGCTGGGGATGACGCTGCCAATGCAGCTTTCCGCGATGGTGCCGTTCTTGAATCGCCCGACCTTCCAACCTTCATCAATAAAGTCGCAGACATCCCGCTTTTATTTCAACCGGGCGAGCAGTGGTACTATAGCGCAGCTGTCGACATTCAGGGCCACATCATCGAACAGCTGACTGGTCAGACCCTCGGCGCATTCTTCGACGAGCGGATTTTTGATCCATTGGGGATGGTCGATACGGGCTTCTATGTGCCAGAGGCTGATTATGACCGGCTCAGCGAGGTGTATGGTTACAGCCCAGACTATCAGGCTTGGGTGCCCATCCCAACACCAGATGTTGCATATACAAAAGATACGATTGCAATGGAGTCCGGCGGCGGCGGTTTGGTCTCAACCATGGACGATTATACCCGGTTTGCAGCCATGCTGGTGAACGGCGGCGAACTGGACGGCACGCGCCTGTTGAAAGAAGAGACAGTTGCCCTGATGACCACGAATGTTCTGCCTGAAGGTTTGGGTGTTTTCTCAGATGGGTCCACCAGCGCTGGCGAAGCAAATGGTCTTGGGTTCGGCCTCGACTTTGGCATTATCGTGGACCCGGAGGCGGCCAGCATGACCGCCCCGAAAGGAACTTATTTTTGGGGTGGTGCTGCCGGAACATGGTTCTGGATCGATCCACAGAATGACCTGTTCTTCATCGGTATGGTGCAGTATTTCGCCTGGACCAACCCTGAGCAGGAGACAGACCTCAGAGGCATATCCTCAGACCTGGTCTACAAGGCTCTGGAAAATTAGACATTAAAGCGGAAGTGCATGACGTCGCCATCCTGAACGACATAGTCCTTGCCTTCCGCCCGCATCTTGCCAGCATCCTTGGCGCCCGCTTCGCCATTACAGGCGATATAGTCCTCATACGCGATCGTTTCGGCGCGAATGAAGCCTTTTTCGAAGTCGCCATGAATGACGCCCGCCGCTTGCGGCGCGGTATAGCCCTCATGAATGGTCCAGGCGCGTGATTCCTTGGGGCCGGCGGTGAAATAGGTCTGAAGGCCGAGCAGTGTATAGCCGGCATAAATGAGCCGGTTCAGGCCCGGTTCTTCCAGTCCCATTGTCTCAAGGAAGTCGCTGCGTTCCTCATTGTCGAGTTGAGAAATCTCCGCCTCGATCTGGGCCGAGATGACCACGGATTGCGAACCTTCCTCCGACGCATAGGCGAGCACTTTTTCTGAATAGTCATTGCCATCCGCGGCGCTGGTCTCGTCCACATTCGCCACATAAAGAACGGGTTTCGCTGTCAGCAATTGCAGCATGTCCCAGGCCTTGCGGTCATCCTCGGAGATGCTGGCGCGGCGGGCCGGGCGACCTTCATTCAATTCGTTGAGTGCAAGATCGATCAAAGCGACATTTGCTTTGGCTTCCTTGTCGCCGGAATTCGCTTTCTTGACCCAGTTTGCCCGGCGCTTTTCGAGGCTTTCCAGGTCGGCGAGCATCAATTCGGTTTCGACGATGGCAAGGTCTGCAATCGGATCGATCCGCCCTGAGACATGCGTAATGTCATCATCTTCAAAACAGCGCAGGACATAGATGATCGCATCCGTTTCGCGAATGTTCGCCAGGAACTGGTTGCCGAGCCCCTCGCCCTTGGACGCGCCTTCGACCAGACCCGCAATATCGACGAAATTCATTTTTGCGGGCAGGATTTCCTTTGATCCTGCAATCTCGGCCAGGGTCTGAAGTCTTGGTTCGGGTACGGCAACCTCGCCGACATTCGGCTCAATCGTACAGAAAGGATAATTCGCAGCTTGCGCCGCAGCCGTCTCAGTCAGCGCATTGAACAAGGTTGACTTGCCTACGTTTGGCAACCCGACAATTCCGCACTTGAAACCCATGACACGATCCTCACGACTAATTCCCGGCGCGCATTAGCCCATTTTGACGCGAAAAACAGGCACTTTTATCTGCTTTGCGACGAATTCACTGGCCTGGAACCCGTGATTTGGTACACTTGCCCTTGAAATAAAAGGGGTTTGAGTGATGAAGTACGATGTGTTCCTTGTTAACGCGCTAGCAGATAGTGCGAAGGCAGAGATGCTGGTCAAGCGCCTGCGCAGCCTGAAGTTCAAAGTCCGCCATGACAAGAAGCGCGAGCACACCACGCCAACACCTCGCGATTATCGCGATGCAGACAGCGCGCGCTCCATCCTCGTGCTTTGGTCAAAGTCGGCTTGCGATACAACAAAACGCGACAGCGACTGGGTCCATGCGATTGCACATCATGCCAGATCGAAGGATGGCGCACTGGTTCAGGCCGTTCTTGATAAAACCGTGCCGGACGAGCCTTTTGATGGCGATCAGCGTTACACGCTGCAAGGCCTGACAGAGAAAACAACGGTTGCACCGTTCTACAAGCTTGTTGATGATCTCGGAAACCGCGCCTCCCGACCCGGTTTGTCGGAATGGGCAAAGATCAAGCCGCGCGACAAGGCTGCAAAAGACACCTGGAAAGAGGCGTATCCTGACGATCCGATTTCTCTTGTCGGCAAGCCCAAGCCAAAAGCAGAACCTGTTGAAGAGAAGACGCCGAAAGCGGCCGCTGCACCGGTTGCAGCTGCGGCAGCCACTGCTGTCGCGCCAGCCAAGCCGAAGGCGCCGCCAATGCGCCCGGTGGTCAAGCCCAGTGCGCCGCCCTATCAATCCAGCGAAGAGAGCAAGATCGGTCAACTGATGATCGCCGGGATCGCGGGCGGGATCGCGCTGATGTTCCTCGCCGGCTATATGGCGCGGTCCAAGCCGCTAAACTCCGGCATTGGCAATGCTGGTCCTTTTTTGTCGGCGCAATGCCCGCCGGGGCAAGTTCCCTCTTCCATTCTGGATGTTCTTGAGCCATCAGGCCAGATTATCGACGATACCGAATAGTCAGGACGAAATATGCAAATGACGCGACTTGGCCCGGCTGGTCCCAGTATCGGGCGGATCGCCTATGGCTGCTGGCGGCTTGATGGTGGCGATACGAAGGCTACGCAGCGCAACCTTGAAGTTGCGCTTGAGGCGGGCCTGACCCTGATTGATACCGCAGACATTTACGGCTTTGGGACTGAGGCCGGCTTCGGCGGCGCAGAAGCCGTTCTGGGGCAGGTTCTGCGCGATGCACCACAGCTGCGAGATGCAATGGTGCTTGCCACGAAAGGTGGGATCATTCCGCCGCGCCCTTACGATTCCAGTTATGATTATCTGATCGCAGCGTTGGATGCCTCGTTGCAGCGCCTCGGCGTCGATCATGTCGACCTGTACCAAATCCATCGCCCGGACCTGACTGCGCCGATGGCAGAAACCGCCCGCGCCCTGAATGAGATGGTAGAACTGGGTAAGGCGACACACATTGGCGTATCAAATTTCACCCCGTCGCAAACCCGGGCTTTGCAAGTCCACCTTGATACGCCGCTCGCGTCCACACAGCCGGAATTTTCGGCGCTGGAACAGTCTCCGATCACAGACGGTGTGCTGGACTGGTGTTCTGAAACTGGCGCGGCGTGCCTCGCCTGGTCGCCTCTCGCAGGCGGTGCGCTGGCAACAGGGCAGGGGGATCATCCACGTCTTGGCGATGTCATGGCAGTGATTGATCGTCTTGCAGAGACCCATGGCGCAACGCGGACACAAATTGCGCTGGCTTTCGCGCTAAAGCATCAGGCCAATATTATCCCGATTGTGGGGACGCAAAAGCCCGAGCGCATTCAGGAGGCCGCTGGTGCTGTTGCGATCGAACTGTCAGCGCGCGACTTTTATGATTTGGTTGAAGCCTATCGCGGTGAACCCATGCCTTAGCTTAACGCGGCAAGGACCTGATCGAGAGCCTGACGCGTCGGATAGCCATCTGCGAGATACCCATTTGCGCTTTGGAAACTGCGCAGTGCGCCTTTGGTTCCGCGCCCGGCAATCCCATCGACGGTGCCCGCATCAAAACCAAGACGGTTCAGGGAATCCTGCAGCAACATGACATCCTGTCGGCTGAGCTGACCGAGATGCGTCGGCCAGGCCGCGACAGGCCCGTTTTGGCCCGCGACCCCATTGGTGAGCAGGCCCACAGACAAGGCGTAACTGTCAGAGCGATTATAGGTTTTGAAGACATCGAAATTCTTGAAGAGCAGGAATTTCGGACCGGTCGCGCCGGTCGGCAGCCACAGCTCAGCATATCGACCATCCTCAGCACTGAAGGCAGGGGCCGCAATCGGCGACAGGCCTTCCAGAACCCATGTGCTGACCCGGCGATCCTGTCCGTCCGCGAGGGCCCAATTGAAACTTTCCGGTGCAGTAACCTCAACGCCCCAGGGCTGATTGCTCTGATAGCCCGAGACTGAAAGATAATTCGCCGCTGAAGCCAGAGCGTCGGCTTCGCTGTTCCACAGGTCCTTTATGCCATCACCATCGAAATCGACGGCATAGGCGAGAAAGGTGGAGGGCATAAACTGGGTCTGTCCCATTGCGCCGGCCCAACCTGAAATCAATTGGTCACGGCGAACCTCCCCGCGCTCCTGTATTTTCATCAGTGCAATGAGCTCGTTTTCAGCAAATCTCTGGCGGCGACCTTCAACCGCCATGTTGGAGAGCGTGTTAGCCGCGTCAAACGTGCCAATATAGGACCCGAGATTGGTTTCCATGGCCCAGATTGCGGTAATCGCCTCCCGGTCAACGCCATAAGCCGCTTCAATTGCCGCGAACGTACTTTCAAATTCGATCATTTTCTGCGCGCCGCCGGTCTTGCGCGCTTCGGTGACAGTGTCACCAACATATTCCCAGATTGGTTTTGCAAACTCGGCCTGATCGGCAACCCCGGTTCTTGCGGCACTTACCTCGCTGCCAAGATACAGTGTCAAAGGGCGAATATCCTTAAGGGTCGCGTAGACGATGGCGGGTTCACGACCGGCACCGACGGCACGATCGGCAAAGTCCAGCCGCCATGCATCCATGCTGACATTTCCTGACGACGGAAAATCAGGCAGCTCAACAGCTGGCGGCGCCGGGGTCGGTGCGGGCGCGGGTGCAGGCGTGTCGACACCAGAGACCGGTTCAATCGGCTCAGCCGGATTGACAACAGGAGTTGGCGTGTCTGACGGCGACCCGGTGACCGGTGCAGGCGGCGGTGTCGCAGGGGTCGCAGCGCACGCCCCAATCCATCCAGCCAGCGCCATCGCCGCCAGCCAACCCTGTGATATTCCAGTCATCGATGTCATATCCCAAAATGTCCCTTTTCCAGCGGTAAGCGCGTGACTACCGCAATTGATATGAGGCGCGTCGTTGACTCTGCAAAGGCCTGTGTGTATGTCCCGCGCTTTCGTGAAATCAACTCTAAAGCTCGGGCCACTGCCATGAAAGTGAAATCCTCGATTAAAGCACTCCGGGAACGTCACCGTGACTGTAAAGTCGTTCGCCGTCGTGGCCGCACCTATGTGATCAACAAAACTGATCCACGGTTTAAAGCCAAGCAGGGCTGAGCCAGGCATGAACGTGTGAGCCTCAATTCGTCATGAGCGCTCAAATCGTCCTCTTTGATCTTGGTCATGTGGTTGTCGATTGGCAACCGATCAGACTTTATCGCCAAATATTTGATACCGAAGCAGAGGCTCAGCGTTTTTGCGATACGATCTGCACGCTGGACTGGCACCAGGCTCATGATCGCGGTGTTTCCATGCCCGACAATGCAGCGCGGTTGATCGCCAAGCACCCTCAATATGAAATGCACATCAAGGCATGGCAGACACGCTGGCTGGACATGTTTCCGGGATATATGCCGGGTGTCCCTGCATTGATGGCAGCCCTTGAAGAGCAACGGGTCCCCTTGTTTGGGTTGTCAAACCTGCCAGCAGATATCGCTCAAGAAACCTTCGATGCCTATCCGATGATCAAGCTTTTGCGGGATGTGATCGTGTCGGGCGAAGAAAAAGTAATCAAACCTGATCCGCGTATCTACGAAATCACATTGGCGCGTATGGGGCATCCTGACCCGGACTCGGTGCTGTTCATCGACAATTCGCTCGTCAATGTTGAGGCCGCAAAGGCGCTTGGCATGCGGGGACATCACTTTACCGGCGCTGAAGGGCTCGCGTCGCGTCTGCGTGATGAAGCGCTTTTGCCGTTCGCATAATAAATGTGACAGAGAACTGGCGAAGCCGGTTTAAATACGGCACATAAGGTAGACAGTTTCAGATTGTTTGTCTGAAGCAGGGGAGGATAGTTGAATGCCGAGACCGGCAGGCGTACGGAATCATGATTTCGAAGCCAAGCGCACAGCACTGCTCGATACTTTGACGGAGTTCGCTTTGAAAGATGATCTTCGCCGTCCGTCGCTGCGCCAGTTTGCAATTGCAGTCGGCGCTTCCGAGCCAACCCTGCGTCACTATTTTGGAGACCGCCAAGGCGTTGTGATCGCTATTCTCGGTCACATTCACAAGCGGGCAATTGCGCTTTGGGACATTGTCGCGACACCCGCTGAGACGCCGGGCGCCGCAGTCGAAGAGTATTATCGGGTCACACGTGCGGGCATGACGCATGCTGGTTTTGCCAAGGCGCACGCCTTTGGTCTGGTCGAAGGCATGGCGGATGAAACCGTCGGCCGCGCCTATCTGGAACAGCTTTTGGACCCCGCTCTAGAAGCTGTCTCACGCAAATTGACGGCAACACCCGGCGGACCTGCAACGCCGGCTGAGACCCGCGCGTCAGCTTTTCTGATGTTGGCTCCCATTCTCGTCATGACACTGCATCAGGAATTGCTTGGTGGGTCGGACGTCTCGCCAATAGATGCCGATGACTTCCTCAGCCAGATGCAACGCTGGCTCGCTTCAGGTCTTACCGGAAACAGCAGCTCTTAGCGCTTCCAGCTCGGTTTCTGACGTTGCCCAGCTGCAGACCAGTCGATAAGAGCCGTCGGGCCAGGGATAGAACTTAGCCCCTGCTGCGGTCAGCTGTGAGACCAGCTCCGGCGGCAGAGCCGCGAAGACTTCATTGCCATCAACAGGTTGGGTCAGCGAAACCCCCGGCGCGGTGCACAGGATATTCGATACCTGACGGGCGGACTGATTGGCCGAAGCGGCAAGGTCCAGCCACAATCCGTGTTCAAGCAGGGCAAGGGCCTGCGCCGCCAGAAATCGCATCTTGGGCGGCATATGGCCGGAGCGTTTGGCGCGCGCCTGCAGATCAGCAAACGCCTGCCGCGCCTTGCCGAACAGGAGAATGATCTCACAACCGATCGCGCCGGTCTTTGTCAGGCCGAAAGTGAGCACATCCACTCCAGCCTGCCAGGTCATTTCCGCCGGGCGCGCATCGGTTGAGACCAGCGCATTGGCAAGGCGCGCGCCGTCCAGGTGCACCACCAGGTCATTATGGTGTGCGAGTGCGGCATAGTGAGTTATCTCGCTGGCCGTATAGGCACATCCGCTTTCTGTCAGATTGGTCAGGGACAGGACATGTGCCGGGGTCTCATGCACAAATTCAGGATTAATCCGGGTGAGCGCATCCCGCAGACCCGGTTCGGCAATCTTGCCGGAAGCGCCCGGCAACAATTGCAGCTTTCCGCCACCTGTAAAGAATTCCGGCGCGCCGCGCTCATCGACAGCAATATGGGCATCGGCGTGGCAGAGGATCGCTCCGGTTGGGGGACAAAAGCACGAAAGCGCCAACGCGTTAGAGGCTGTTCCGCTAGCGCAGATCCAGAACTCGAAATCGTCGGTCTCAAAAACCTCTATAAGCCTTTGGCGAACAGCTTCAGTCACAGTGTCACTCCATAGCTGGCGGCATTGCCGGTATTGGCGTCTTTCAGGGCCTCCAGAACCGAGGGATGCGTCGGCGCTGACGTGTCAGACGAAAAATCCATTACAGTATGACATCCGGCGTTTGCCACATCAGGTGCTGGCCGCCATCACTAGCAATCATTTGGCCGGTAATGCTGTCAGCGTCGATCAGGTAGCGCAGAGCTTTTACGATTTCTTCGGGGTTTGACCCTTTTTGAGTAAGTGTAGCTGCAGCTTCAGCTGCAAACTCCCCCGGCTTCTGGTGAATGTTCTCCAGCGTCGGCCCCGGACCGATTGCATTGACGCGAATGTTTGGCGCAAACGCCTGCGCCAGGGTCCGGGTCGCCGTCCACAGCGCTGACTTGGACAGCATATAGGTAAAAAAGAGCGGGTTTAGCTTCAGCACACGCATATCGACCATGTTAACGATCAGGCCAGCTTCGCCGTCCGGCAAGGCCCGCGCAAAATGCTGGGCGAGCAGAACCGGCGCGCGCAGGTTTGGCCCCATATGCGCGTCCCAGTTAGCGCGCGTATGGTCGATTGCGGTATCATCCTGAAACATGGAAGCTGAATTGACCAGCAGCGTCAGCGGACCACCAAGGGCCTCTTGAGCCACTCGGTCCAGTGTTGCCGTGGACTCTTCATCTGACAGGTCGGCTTGAACAAGCTCAGCCTTTGAGCCGTGTGCTCGAATGGCGGCAGCGGTCTTTTCCGCGCCAGCTTTGGAGCCGCGATAGTGGACAGCCACAGACCAGCCGTCTGCGCCGAGGGCTTCTGCCATCGCGCTACCAAGACGCGCTCCGGCCCCTGTGACCAGAGCGCGGCGTGGTCCCTCTGCTACCCGCTCAGCCATTTGCACCTCCAAACAGAGCCATCAGGTTCCAACCACTGACCAGACCGTAGAGATAGACACAATAGATCAGCATCATGGTCAGACCAGCCAGACGGCTGATCCGCGAGCGTGGTACAATGAACAGAGCGAGCGTCAGGGCCGCAGCGCCCAAGGCCCAGTAATCATAATTGATAAATCCAGAGGCAATCTCAACCGGTCCAAACAGGCTGACAAGGCCGCCCGCGCCGAGCAGATTAAAGACGTTTGAGCCAAGCACATTGCCAATCACGACATCTGACTTCTTGCGTAAGGCTGCAGCAATCCCTGCGCCGAGTTCCGGTAGGCTGGTGCCAATCGCAAGCAGGGTGAGCCCGATCAATTCTTCGGACACATCAAATTCGCGTGCGATCCCGACACCGCCTTCAACGATGAGATGCGCGCCGAGCGGTAGCCCGATAATGCCAACCAGCAGATACGCCCACAGCTTGAAACCGGTCACGCCGTCTTCGTCATCATCAATGCCGACATCAACGCCTTTCTTTGAGGCCGATAGTGTCTGCGTCACCGTAATGATGGCATAGACGATCAGTCCCAGCAGAAAGGCCAGTCCGATCATTGGCGTAAGCGGCATTATCGAGGTCAGGCCGATCCACGCTGCGGTGGCCAGGAGTACAAATAGAAGGGCGCGGGGCTGGCCGAAGCCGTTCGTGGCAATCGGCGCGATCAGCGCCGGAACCGCAAGCACCAACCAGACATTTGCGATGTTTGACCCAACAATATTGCCCAGAGCGAGCGCCGGGCTGCCTTCAAGCGCTGCACCAATCGTGACCACCATTTCCGGCGCTGAGGTGCCAAAACCAACAATCAGGATACCTGCAACAAGCGGAGACACGCCCATCTTGCGGGCGAGCGAGACAGCGCCGCTGACCAGGAAATCACCTGCGATGGCAAGAAGGACAAGGCCCCCGACAAGGGACACATACAGGCTGAAATCACTCATAGGTGAAAGCCTGCCAGACTAGTCGAGACGGCGGAACTCGATCAGGTTGAGAAGGCCGAACAGACCGACCGTAACAAGAATAGCCCAAACAGATGCGTGCATAATTTTACCCCAAGATAGAGACTTGCGCGTCTTGTTAGACTGTGTTTGCGCATTTGGCGAGAGGCGTTTGCCAGATTGAGAGAAACAAAAATGCCGAACTTGCGAACCTATCTCTTTTACACATGGTTTCGCTTGTCCCGGCCCATGACGCTAGGTGTTCGCGCTTTTGTGGAAAACGAGGCGGGCGCTGTTCTGCTGGTCAAGCATACCTATACCAAAGGCTGGCACTTGCCCGGCGGCGGCGTTGAACGAGGAGAACCAGTGCTTGAGGCGCTTGCAAGAGAGTTACGCGAAGAAGGCGGTGTCGATCTCCTCGCTGAGCCTGCGCTCTGCGGTATCTATTCCAATCACCGGATCATGCGGAACGACCATGTCCTGCTTTACCGGGTGGCGGCAAACCAGTGGCAGCCCTGTGCCAGTGAACATGGCGGAGAGATTGCCGAGATTGACTGGTTTCAGCCGGATACCCTGCCGCCTGATATCACACCGGGCAACCGGCGACGCTTTGCCGAGCTTTATGAAGGCACGGCGATCAGCCGATACTGGTAAGCAGACGAGATATCAGGACCAGGCCAACAGGCGCGACCACAAAGACCAAGGCCGATATGGCCATGGCCTTATAGTTGGGACGAAACAGAGTGGCTTGATATCTCATGCCATCTATGTGGCAGTGCAATAAGGCGCGATTGCGGACTGAAGATTGACCGAATTTAGGCGTTCCGATTCAGCCGACTTTAACAGGATGCCCGTATTTTTGGAGACCCTGACAGAGGTCCCCTCTCTGCTCAAGGACTGGTATGGCAGCGTCCGTTTCCCCCTCAGGCGCGCCTCGGCCAGCAAGACGCGGTCGTGCTTAGCCCCCTGAGCGCGGCCGTTTTCTATTTCAGGTCTAAGCCCGTGCCGAGCGCAGGTAGAGCCAGCCTGTATAAGCTGACAGGACCGCTGCGATCCAGACCAGGAAGAGGCTCAACGAACTCACAGCATATATGGCGATCAAGGCGGCCTGTCGCTGATCCTCAAAACCATCAACAAAGAGACCGGTAAGACCTTGCACGGCAAACCCGAGCAGAAATCCCCCAATCCCGATCATTTCCGCCGCAGTTTTCCACTTCGCGAGCCGCGTAACCGGCAGCGTGCCCTCACGCAGCAAACGCAGGAGCGTGACCATGATATCACGGCTTATGATGACCAAGGCAGGCACCCACAAATGTAGCGGCCACTCAGCCACCTGACACAAGGCAAGCAAGCTGATCGCGACCAGCAGCTTATCTGCGATAGGGTCTAGGAAAGCGCCAAATTCACTAACCGCGTCTAGTCTTCGCGCTAGAAAGCCATCCAAAAAATCGGTCATCGCAACCAGAACAAACCAGAGGAATGGCAGAACAAGTAGGGCCGAAGCTTTCTGCATTCCGACAATAATCGCGTCGAGTTGATCTGTTGCAGCTGTCAGGGCCTCAACACCCGATAAAAGCTCTTGTGCCTCACTAATCAGACCCGCCATGTCTTGGGTAGCCGCCTCAATCCCCAAAATTGACCATCCCACCACAAAGGCCAGGACACATCGCAGCAGTGTCAGCGCGTTTGGAAGCCATTTCCAGGACATGGTGTCAGCCATCGCAGCTAATCCCGTTGCAGACAACCATCAAAAAAATGGGCCCGAAGGCCCATTGAGTTTGCAGTGAAAGGTATTGCGCGAGGCTTGAGCTAGGCCAGCGCTTTCGCTCTTGGCCCTGCTGCCCGCACCGCGTCATCGACATAAGCCTCATAGACCTTGAAATTATCGACAAACATATCGGCCAGCTTTGCTGCCTGAGCGTCATAAGCGTCCCCGTTTGACCAGGTTGAACGAGGGTTGAGAATGCTCGGATCAACGCCTTCAAGCTCAGTAGGAACGTCAAACCCGAACGTTTCGTCCGTGCGATAGTCCGCTTGTAAGAGCGAACCATCCAGAGCCGCATTCAACAGCGTGCGTGTTGCCTTGATTGGCATACGGTTCCCCGTGCCGTAAGGCCCCCCAGTCCAGCCTGTCGAGACGAGCCAGCAATTCACGTTATACTTGTCTATCAGTTCACCCAACAGCTTACCATACTCACTCGGATGGCGCGGCATGAATGGACCGCCGAAACAGGTTGAGAAGGTGGCGGTCGGCTCAGTGACGCCTTTTTCTGTACCCGCCACTTTCGCAGTATAGCCAGACAGGAAGTGATACATGGCCTGCGCCGGGGTCAGCTTTGCAATCGGCGGTAGAACCCCGAACGCATCTGCGGTCAGCATGATCAGGTTTTTCGGCTGACCACAGCGTCCGCTCAGGGATGCGTTTTCAATTGCTGAAATCGGGTAGGCCCCGCGCGAGTTCTCTGCCAGCGAATTGTCGAAGAAATCAAGTTCACGGGTTTCCGGGTCCATGACCACATTTTCCAGAACAGTGCCCCACATGCCGGTCGTGGCATAGATTTCAGGTTCAGCCTCTTTCGAGAGATTGATCATCTTGGCGTAGCAACCGCCCTCAAAGTTGAAGAGGCCATTCTCTGACCAGCCATGCTCATCATCGCCGATCAATTCGCGGCTGGCATCTGCTGACAGGGTTGTTTTTCCGGTTCCGGACAGGCCGAAGAAAATCGCCGCATCGTTGTTCCCGCCATCATTGACCGAGCAATGCATCGGCATGACACTCTTGGTCGGCAGCAGATAGTTCAGGATGGTAAAGACAGATTTCTTGGTCTCGCCTGCATAGGATGTTCCGCCAATCAGCACGAGCTTCTTGGTGAAGTTTACCGCAATCACGGTTTCAGACACTGTGCCGTGCTTGGCCGGGTCAGCCCGAAAACTTGGGGAGTTGATGATTGTGAATTCGTGTTCGAAGTCCGCATATTCAGCTTCAGTAGGAATACGCAGAAGGTGACGAATAAAAAGTGAGTGCCACGAATATTCATTGATGACCCGAACGGGGAGGCGGTGATCGAGATCCGCGCCGCCAAACAGCTGCTGCATGAACAGCTCCTTGCCCTGAAGGTGGGCCTGGAAGTCTTCCCACAAGGCGTCGAAATTTGCAGGGGTCATTGATGCGTTATTGTCCCACCAGACTGTATCTTCTGTCGTGGCGTCGCGGACGGTAAACTTGTCTTTCGCGGAGCGGCCAGTGTGCAGACCGGTTTCGACGACAAGCGCGCCGCCTTTGGCCACGCGGGCCTCTCCAGTCTTGACTGAGCGCTCATACAATTTGGCTGCATTCCAGTTCTTCATCAAAGAACCAGGCTGCACGTTCAGATCGGCTAACTCTACGGCTGTATCGGACACGGATATTCCCCTACTCAAAGCAGATTTTAGAGCCCGACAAGGGGTCAAGTTTCTTCTGCTGTCCCAATTGATGTGGAGAATACAAACCTGACATTTTCCGAATGACCAGCGGGAAACTCAGAAATTCCGGAGGTAAACGCTGTCAATTCGGCATCCGCTCCATTTGGTCGCACTGTCTTTGGTTAACTTGATCACGAATGCCAAATAAGGAGGCTAATTACTCTCCCGAATCACGAACTTCCCGGACCGATTCAACCGTCGAAGACAGGATCAGGCTGGCCCAGCATTCGATTTCAGTGAAAAAGCGCGCCAAATTGACCCTAACGTCAACGGAAGCCTTGCGGATTCTTATTCATAGCGCTAGCTGCAACGCAATTAAAACTGTCTCAAACTTGGGAGTCGCTGATGAAGGTTCTCGTGCCTGTTAAACGAGTGATCGACTATAATGTTAAGGTCCGCGTGAAGTCGGATCAAACCGGGGTCGATCTTGCAAACGTCAAAATGTCCATGAACCCGTTCGACGAGATTTCCGTCGAAGAGGCCGTTCGTATGAAGGAAGCTGGAACCGCAACCGAGGTTATTGCTGTCTCCGTTGGGCCTCAGCAGGCGCAGGAAACCATTCGCACCGCGCTCGCAATGGGCGCTGATCGCGGCATCCTGATCAAGACGGACGAGACTGTGGAACCGCTGGCCGTTGCGAAACTGCTGGAAAAGGTCGTTGGTGAGGAAAACCCGGACCTTGTGGTCCTTGGCAAGCAGGCGATTGATGATGACAGCAACCAGACGGGCCAGATGCTTGGCGCGCTGCTCGGTTGGCCGCAAGGCACATTTGCTTCCGAGGTAAAGTCAGATGCTGGCAAAGTGCATGTCACACGTGAGGTTGATGGCGGCCTGCAGACGGTTGCTCTGGAAGGCCCGGCGATCGTGACGGTTGACCTTCGTCTGAATGAACCGCGCTATGCGTCACTGCCCAACATCATGAAGGCCAAGAAAAAGCCGATCGATATGAAAGCGCCAGACGATTACGGCGTCGATATCTCACCGCGCCTCAGCGTTGTGAAAGTAACCGAGCCACCTGTGCGCGAAGCCGGTGAGAAGGTTGAAGATGTGCCAACTCTGGTTGAAAAACTTAAAACTGCGGGAGCTATTTAATGGCTGTTCTTGTAATTGCTGATCACGATAATGCGGCGCTGTCAGATGCGACCGCGAAGACAGTAACGGCTGCGAAAGCTTTTGGCGGCGATGTCGATGTCCTGGTTGCCGGTGAAGGCGCTGGTGATGTGGCTGCGGCGGCGGCTGCCATCGAAGGCGTCCGTAAAGTCCTACACGCCGACGGCACCCCCTATAAGAAGCAGCTGGCTGAAGCGATGGAAGCGCTGATCGTCCCGATGATGGATAGCTACGATGCGCTGTTCGCCCCGGCGACAACCATGGGCAAAAACGTTACGCCCCGTATTGCAGCCAAGCTTGATGTCATGCAGCTGTCTGACATTATCGGTATTGAAGGCCAGGACACATTCGTTCGCCCGATCTATGCCGGTAATGCGATCATGACCGTCACCTCATCTGACCCTAAGAAGGTTGTGACCGTTCGCGGCACGGCCTTTGACGCGGCCGGAAGCGGCGGTTCAGCTGCCGTTGAAACTGTTGATGCGCCCGGCGGACCGTTTAAGTCTGAGTTTGTTTCGGAAGAGGTGGTCAAATCTGACCGTCCGGAACTGACAGCAGCGAAGTCTGTCGTGTCCGGTGGACGCGCCCTTGGCTCTGAGGATGAGTTCAATCGCCTGATCATTCCGCTGGCGGACAAGCTGGGCGCTGCGGTTGGCGCCTCTCGCGCGGCTGTCGATGCGGGCTACGCACCAAACGACTATCAGGTCGGCCAAACCGGCAAGATCGTTGCGCCAGAGCTTTATGTCGCTGTTGGGATCTCCGGTGCCATTCAGCACCTGGCGGGGATGAAGGACAGCAAGATCATCGTTGCGATCAACAAGGATGAGGAAGCCCCAATCTTCCAGGTCGCGGACTATGGTCTGGTGGCAGACCTCTTCAACGCTGTGCCCGAGCTGACAGACGCGATCTAGGCCAGCCTGAATACCCAATCAAAAACCCCGGCCCGCTCGGCCGGGGTTTTTCTTTGCGCGGTTCGCTTTAGCATCAGCCTGAACGAGGGAGTGTTGCATGCGCGCTGAAATAACGAAGCATCTTGACCACGATCCGGAGTTCGAGTGGCGCGGGCAGAGCGTCTCTCGGATTGAAAACCTGTCAGACATCGTTTTCGCCCTCGCGCTCGGCATGCTGCTTTTAACCGGTGCGCCGCCGCAGACTTATTCTGAACTTCTGAAATTTCTGGTCAGCATTGTTCCTGTCGCGGCCGGGTTCACAATGCTGTTCATGATCTGGAATGCGCATTTTGTGTTCTTCAGGCGCTATGCGCTTGCGGACAATACAATCGTGGTGATCAACTCTGTGATGCTGCTCGCGGTCCTGTTCATTGCCTACCCGCTGCGGTTCATCTTTGAGAGCTTCTTCTGGTATATCTTCAGTTCAATCACCGGGGATTTTCAGCGTCTTCAAGAAATGGAGATTGGTATTCAACAAGCTGCTGAGAGTATGGCTATTTTTGCCAGTGGCTATGCCGTCATCTATCTATTGCTCAGCCTTATGTACAACCATGCCTTTCGGAAAGCTGATCTGATTGGCTTGTCGACCCAAGAGCGAAAACTGACGCGTGTCAGTGTCTGGTTCCTGCGCGGACAAGTTAGCGTTGCGTTGCTTGTCGCCATCTGCGCTTACACGACGCCGCTCGGACCATTTTCCGGGTTTCTGATGATCCTGAACTGGCCGAGCGCTCTGCTGATTCAGGCGATCTTCAACCGCAATTGATTACGAAATTATAGCGCTGGCGGACCGCAAGAATGATTAGCAAAAAAAAGAATCGCAAGGATGTCGATTCCGCTGATGTTCGTTCGTCTGGTTTGTGCGAGCATTCATTCTGTCTCGCACAACCCAAAGGAGACCTGATATGCAATACCTCTGTTTGATTTACTCTGATGAAGCCACCGGGCCGCAACACGGCACACCTGAATTTGGGCCCTATATGCAGGGCTATATGGAATTCACCGCCAAGGTTCAGGAAGACGGTGTCTTTGTCGCTGGCGAAGGCCTGCAACCTGTGGCCACCGCCAGCACGGTCACGATGGAAACTGGAAAACCTGAGATTACTGACGGCCCATTTGCCGAAACCAAGGAACAGCTTGGCGGTTTCTATCTGCTCGATTGCCCGGACCTCGACACAGCTCTGAAATATGCTGCGCAGATCCCAACCGCAACGCACGGACGGATCGAGGTTCGCCCGGTCATGAATTACGACTAGGCTTGTTTGATGCTGCCCCTCTCTTCATCTCAGCAGTCGGTCGAACGCCTGATCCGGGAAGAGTGGGGCCGTATACTCTCCAGTCTGGTCAAAAATCTCAGTGATTTGCAATTGGCCGAGGACTGCCTGCAGGACGCCGCTGAAGCTGCATTACGGACCTGGCCAGAGCGCGGGCTCCCGAAATCTCCGGCAGCGTGGCTGATCGCAACGGCCCGGCGCAAGGCGATTGATCGTATTCGCCGCTTGAACCGGTTTGCCGAAAAGTCATCAGAACTCGCCTATCTACTGGCTTTGGATCAGTCTGAAGTTGATCTGGAAGACCCGGCTGCCATTGATGACAAGCAGCTCGAATTGATCTTCACCTGTTGCCATCCTGCGCTTGAAGAGAAGACCCGGATTGCCCTCACGCTTCGGACTATAGGCGGCCTTACGACCGAAGAGATTGCCCGGGCCTTTCTCGACAAGCCATCGGCCATGGCGCAGCGACTGACCCGCGCCAAGAAGAAAATCAAACTGGCGCGTATTCCGTACCGGGTGCCCGAGGCAGAAGATTTGTCAGAACGCCTGCGCGGCGTGCTCAGCACGATCTACCTGATCTTTAATGAGGGCTATGCCGCGTCCTCGGGCGCGAGGCTGACGCGCGTTGATCTGATCCTTGAGGCGATCAGGCTGGCGCGTATCATGGCGCGCCTGATGCCAGAAGAGACCGAGATTGAGGGTCTCTTGTCCTTGATGCTCTTGCATGATGCAAGGCGCATCGCGCGTGTCGATAAGCGGGGCGCTATGGTGTCTTTGGAACACCAGAACCGTGCTCTATGGGACAAGAGTAAAATCAAGGAAGGGACGGCCCGGCTGAAAGCGGTCCTGAAGAAAGGGCGGGTTGGGCCGTATCAGGTTCAGGCCTCGATAAGTGCGTTGCATGTCGAAGCGCCGAGTTGGGCGCAGACCGACTGGCCGCAAATCGCAGCCCTCTATGATCTGCTCTACCAAATGCAGCCTACACCTGTCGTTCGGATCAATCAGGCTTTGGCTATCTCGCAGATGGGTGACGTGAAGCGCGCTCTGGAGATGCTTACCGAAATTGGCGAGACGCATGATCTTTCGGGCTATAAGGCCTTTCATCTGGCGCGCGCTGATCTTCTCCAAAAGGTCGGAGACTTTAGACAGGCTGGCAAGCTTATTGAGGTTGCACTTGCGCTAACGGATAATCAGATGGAGCGCGGCTTTCTCGAACGAAAGCTTAAATCGCTGTCCGAGCCCGGAAGCTAGCGGATAACAAATTCATCAACCAGCACGCACAGAACAATCGTCAGGAGCGCAAGGCGGTGCATCGGGAATGCCGTCTGTGTGGAGGAGATGAAGCGAGACATTTGCCGTTAATACGCCAACCGAGCTTAGCATTGAGTTAAGATCTTCGTTAATCTCGGATGACGTTTCAGTAATCTTTGTGATTCGGCGTTGAAGCGCGCTTGTTTTTCGAATGCGTCACCGCAGTCGCTTGCCCGCATTTGTATTCCGTGCTGTGTCCACTTCAGAAAAACGACGAGGAAAAGCTGATGGGCATTTTGGATGGTAAGACCATACTTGTAACGGGTGGCGGCAATGGAATTGGCAAGGAATGTGCGCTGATGGCGGCGCAGCACGGTGCCAATGTGGTTGTCAATGATCTGGGGGGTGGATTAACCGGCGCTGACGCTGGTGATGCTGGCCCTGCCGAAACGGTCGCCGCAGAAATTCGCGCGGCGGGCGGCAATGCGGTCTCGAACTCTGACAGCGTAACCGATTATGATGCCGTCGCAGCCATGATTGAGCAGGCCAAGAGCGAGTTTGGCGGCCTGAATGCCGTCATCAACCCGGCGGGTATCCTGCGCGATGGCATGTTCCACAAGATGTCGGAAGATGACTGGAAGTCCGTGATCGATGTTCACCTGCACGGCTCATTCAATGTTGCACGCGCGTCAATCGAACACTTTCGCGACCAGGAAGATGGCTCGCTTGTACTATTTACCTCGACCAGCGGTCTGATCGGGAACATCGGCCAAGCCAACTATGCCGCGGCCAAGATGGGGATTGCTGGTCTCTCGCGCATTGTGGCCATGGAAGGCGCGCGCAAGAATGTCCGCTCCAACATCATCGCCCCCTTTGCCTGGACGCGGATGATTGCTTCGATTCCGGTAAAAGACGAGGCGGGGGCTGAGCGGGTCGAGCGGATGCGAACTGGCATGCGCGCCGATCAGGTGGCACAGCTTGCGATCACACTTTGCGCCGATGGCGCTAAACATGTGAACGGGCAGATCTTCTCTGTGCGCGGTAATGAAGTTGTTCTGTTCAGCCAGCCGCGTCCGGTGAAATCTGTGTCACGTCTGCAAGGATGGACACCTGAGACCTTGATAGAGCATGGCCTTTCCGCCATGGAAGGCAGCTTTACAGATCTCGGTGCAACGACCAGCGTTTTCCCGTATCCTCCTGTTTGATCAGGGGTTACTGAACCGCTCCGGCGCACGATTTGCAGGATAGGTTTGGATGGAAAACGAAGACGAAATTCAGGTCGAAGGCTGTGTGACCATCGAAGGCCAGCGGGTCTGCGGTGACAATATATCTGTGACCGAAATCGGCGCGGTGGAAACGCCTGAACCCGCCGCACCTGCCGAAGAGACATCCAGCCTGTTTGCCTGGGCTGATCCGATCATTGCCGACCCCATCGGCTGGGCTCGGTCCAACTTGCTCAACTTCGAAGTCTTGTTGCCGATCGTCTATCAGCTTGGGGCGATCCTTGGAGTTCTGATCCTCGGTATCATGTTCTCCGCGCGCGGCCGCAAGCTTGTGTTCGCTTCTATCCAGCGCTTGCCAGACCAGGTGCGCAAACTGGTTGAGGAAACCGGCCCAACGCTGGTTCGCCCAGCGCTTTGGGCGCTTGGTCTTTACATTGCGCAGGCCGCCCTTGCTGGCGCTGGCATGGACAGCGCGTTGGTGCGGATTGCCTCGTCACTGTCACTGGCATGGTTGCTGATCCGTATCGTGACGGCCTTCTTGCCAGAGGCGATGCGAAAACCGGCAGGCTGGGTCATCTGGCTGTTCGCCGCATTCTACGCCTTTGGGGTGCTCGAAGAAGTATACGCTTGGTTGAGCGGCGTTGGGCCTCAGTTTGCCGGACGCACGATCAGCCCGGTCTTCCTGGTTCAGGCCATACTGACTGTTGCGATCTTCATGTTCGCCGCACACTGGCTCGCCAAGCAGCTGAAGATGCGCGTCGACACCTTGCCCAAGGTGGATTCTTCGCTGCGCATTCTGATGGGCAATGCCGTTCAGATCGGCTTGTTCTTTGCCGCAGCGATGCTCGCTATGGCAGGACTGGGTATTCCACTCTCAGGTCTGGCCGTTCTCGGCGGCGCGATCGGTGTCGGTCTCGGCTTCGGGATGCAGCAGATTGTCGCAAACTTTATTTCGGGCGTCATTCTGCTGACGGATCGTTCGATCAAGCCTGATGATGTGATCGAAGTGGACGAAACCTATGGCGTCGTGAAATCGCTCGGTCTGCGCTACGCCTCTGTAATTACCCGTGATGGCAAGGAGCATCTTATTCCGAACGAAATGCTGATCACGGATAAAGTGGTGAACTGGTCGTACTCCAACAAGGAAGTGCGGGTAAAACGCCGCTTGCGGGTCGAGTATGAAACCGACCTGCGTCAGGCCGTCGATCTGGTCGTGCAAGGCGCGATGGTGACAAAGCGTGTGCTGGCCAATCCGGCGCCGAAATGCCTTGTCATGGAGTTTGGGGATGAAGCGATTGAGATTGAAGCCAGATTTTGGATCAATGATCCGCAAAATGGTGTCTCAAATGTCTCGTCAGAAGTCATGCTCAATATCTGGGACAAGTTCAGAGACGCCGGGATCGACATCCCATTGCGGCATGAAGATGTGCTGATCACGCCTGGATCAACGCTCAAGGTTGAGATGGTCCGCGCCAAGAAAGGCGAGACCGAAGAGGTTTAGGTCAAACCTTGCGCGCTTGTTAACTCCCTGCGGCTGCTCTGAAACGTGACATTAAAGCTGGTCTGCTAGGTCACACGCTCAATTAGAGTAAGAGTAGATGATGCAAGCCGCCCTGTTGCGCCATTGGCGTTTGATTTCGGTCGTTTTTCTCGCAAGTGGCGGCCTGCTCGCCTATCATGCGATCACGGGCACGCCAGGTGGGCATTCCTATCGTCATAACCTGCCATGGTTTATCGCGTTCGATGAGGCATTCTGGTCAGGCGATCTTTACCCGCGCCACTTGCCGGAGCTCTGGTTCGGGCTCGGCGGTCTCGATTTCTATTTCTACGGTCCCATGCCGTTCTGGATCGCCTCTCTATTGGGGCATATGGGATGCGTTGGAGGCTGCGCGCCGGGCACCGCCTTTGCTATGGGCGGCGCCTGGATGGTCATCGTCTCTGGTGTAAGTTTCTTTTTCCTCGGCCGTCGGTACTTTTCGCTGAATTGGGCCGTCTTCGCTGCTATACTGTATTGCGTCCTGCCCTACCATTACGCGATGGATTGGGTGATCCGTCAGGCAGTCGGAGAGATCGCAGCAGCCATCTTTCTTCCGCTGATTTTGCTTGGCGCAATCAAGCTTCTGGAAGAACAGAAGGGCGGTCTCCTGCTTGCCCTCTCCTTTGCTGCGCTGGTCTTTAGTCACTTGCCGGTTGCTCTGATCACGGTTCACTTCCTGGCCGCGTTTGTGGTCTGGAAGAGTTGGAGCTTGCGGCAGGACCGACGCGCGATCTTGATGGTGTTTGCGCGCTTTGCGTTCTGGGGCGGTCTCGGCGCTGCCTTGAGCGCGGTGTATTGGTTGCCGGCGCTTATGTTATTGCCGGATGTAACCTCGTCTCTGCTCTATTCAGAGCATTCGACCCCGACAAACTGGCTGTTTCTGGATGGCCGCGCGGAGCCAAACCCTGCCTCCGCGTTGATGATCAAGGCGATCATGATGTCGGCCCTGATCATGGTGGCTTTCCTCTGGATGCGGCGCAGGCAGATGCCCGCGATCAGCCAAACACCGGGGCTGCTGACCTCAGTTCTGGCTCCGGTTTTCTTTGCCGCAGTTCTGATGACGCCTGTGTCGTGGATCCTGTGGGAGTATTGGATCATCAAATCCATTCAGTTTCCGTGGCGGGTCATGATACTGGTCGATCTCAGCCTGGCGCTGGGCGTCACAGCGCTGGCGGCTGATGCGGTGCGCTCCATGCGCAGCAAGGCTCCAGCGATCGAGACGCTGCTGCCGACCTCCTTTGTTATGGCTGCGCTGGTTTACTCTGCGATGCTTATCCTTCCTGCAGCGCAAGATGCGACCGCCCGCAGTGGTCAGGACTTTGCCATGACCGGGGCCCCGGAATACTTCCCGGCGCCCTTCATTGAAGCGGCGCGCGAAGCCCGGGGGTCGCAGCGCGGTTATGACAGTCTGTTCCAGGTCATTGAAGATATTCACGCGCGTGAGACGGCCGCCTTGAAGAGCGCTGAATACGAAATCAGCGTGCTGAGTGAAGCGAGCGATCGCATCATGCTTCAAGTCATTCAGTCGCAGGACGGACCTGTTACACTGGTCTTCCCGCACTGGGTGCACTGGCAGGGGCGGATGACTGCAACCGGCGAAAACCTCGCGCTCTATCCGGAGCCACGCTTTGGACTGATGACCTTTGATCTGCCCGCAGGGGTGCATTGGGTCGAGCTCACCCTGCCACCGACGCTGCCGGAGCGGTTTGGAACATGGATAAGTCTGATCGCGCTGCTCTTTGTTGCGGGTGTGCTGCTGAGGCAGCTTCGATGGGGCGCGGCCGATCGCAAGGCTTTAGCAACCAATGCCTGATCTAATCTGATAAGAGAACGAGTCGGGAGGCTGCGCTCATGCCAACTCTGTCGATTATTGTGCCAATGTACAATGAAGAGGTGATGCTGCATCTCTTCTTCAAACGTATGTCTTCTGTGCTTAGCACGATCACGCCTTCATATGAAATCATCTGCGTGAATGATGGCAGTCAGGACGATACGCTGGGGCGGCTTCACTATTTTGCAGAGCAGGATGCGCGGATCAAAATCGTCAACCTCTCGCGCAATTTCGGCAAGGAGACAGCGCTTAGCGCCGGGCTCGACTATGCCAGCGGTGATGCCGTCATCCCGATGGATGCAGATTTACAAGACCCGCCAGAGGTGATTGCCAAACTGATGGCGAAGTGGCGCGCCGGGGCAAAAGTTGTTCTCGCGGTTCGGGCGGACCGATCCTCTGATAGCTGGCTAAAGCGGATGACAGCCAATGGCGCTTACGCGCTGTTCTCTCGCTTGAGTGAGCCACGCATTCCGCGTAATGCGGGAGACTTCCGCCTGATGGACCGCGTTGTTGTCGATGCTATCAAAAGGCTACCGGAGCGGTCCCGCTTCATGAAAGGACTGTTCGCCTGGGTCGGGTATGAGGCGGAAACGGTTGAATATGTGCGCGAAGAGCGCGCTGCAGGTCAGACCAAATGGAACTATTGGCGGCTTTGGAACTTTGCGCTCGACGGCATTACGTCTTTCTCTTCGCTTCCGCTGCGCATCTGGTCCTATATGGGCTTTGCTGTCAGCCTTGGCGCAATCCTTTATGGCGGCTGGATCGTCACGAAGACCTTGCTGTTTGGCGTGGATGTACCCGGCTATGCCTCCCTGATGAGTGTGATCTTGTTCTTCAACGGAATTGTGCTGATGGGGATCGGTGTTCTGGGCGAGTACATGGCGCGTATTTTCACCGAAGTGAAAGCCCGCCCGCTCTACATCGTCTCCGAGACGCATGGCTTTGAAAACGCCATCGACAAGACACAGGACGAAACTTCGACACTCAACCCGATTGCCCAGAAATTGTCATAATTTTTCTATTGACCACATTTGTAGTCGAGGGTAATGACCACACTTGTAGTCAATGCGAGTGAATCATGACCCTACAAATCTCATCTGCTGAGCTTGAAATCATGAAAGTGATCTGGCGCAAGCCAGGCATCGGAGCGACCGAAGTTGCCGATGTGCTTGCCGATAAGCAGGACTGGAACATCCGTACAATCAAGACCTTACTGTCGCGCCTGGTCGATAAGGGCGCGCTGTCGATTGAGCAGGATGGTCGCCGCTATCTCTACAGCCCTCTGATTGCCGAGAAGGCTTATCAGAAAAACGCGGCAGGACAGCTGGTTGACCGCCTGTTTGGCGGGCGCGCTGCGCCGCTCGTTGCGCAACTCGCTGATGCTCGCGGGCTCAGTGAACAGGATATTGAAGAACTCGAAGCTTTGTTGGGGAGACTAAAGCGATGAACTGGACTGATCTGCACCCGCTCATCCAGGAAGCTGCACGGACAACCCTCGCTGTCGGCCTGCTGGTCGCCTTTGTTCTGATGATCCGCAAACCCTTTGCCCGCTATTTCGGCCCTAAAACAGCCTATGCGCTGTGGTTGCTGCCTTTGGCGCGCTTCGTGATGCCGCCGCTGCCTGTGAACTGGTCTCTCTCCGGCTGGATCTCCATGTTGATGCCAAGCGCTGCACCAATGACCCCAACAACAGAGCCGGCGATCACGGTCACGGTGCCATCCGATGGTGGCCCGGTTGTAATCACGCCGCCTGCACCAGTTGAAATACCGGTTGCCGAGGCGATCGCCCCTACAACGCCATCCCTGATCAGCAGCATAGCGCACGGGGCTCTTTCACAAGCGCCTCTTATTATGATTGCAGTCTGGGTGCTCGGGGCGCTGCTTTGGCTTGGTCTGTCGCTGCACCGTCAGGACGTCTTCCAGCGTCTGATCTGGGACGATTCCGAACCAGCTTCCGACGCTATTCTTGAAGAGACAACAGCGATCGCGAAAATGCTGAAGCTCAAGAATGTGCCGCATGTACGCTCAAGCCTGCTGTGCAGCGGTCCACTTGTGACCGGGCTCAAGAACCCGGTCGTCCTGCTGCCTTACTGGTTCGAGGAAGACTATACCCGGTCTGAGCAGCGTGACGCTCTGATCCATGAGCTGATGCACCTCAAGCGCCGTGATCTCTGGGCATTTCAGATCGCCCGGATCGTCGCCGCCGCGCAGTGGTTCAACCCCGTCGCTCACTTGGCGCTGAAGGCCTTCCGCACAGATCAGGAAGCGGCATGTGACGCCGATGTGCTGAACCGCGCCAAGCTCTCACCCGCCGCTTATGGGCGGACCCTCGTCAAGGCCGCGAAACTCGCCAGACCGTCCGACCGCCGTATCGCAGCCGCCAGCTTAACCCTCGCTCATCCCATAAAAGAAAGACTCATAATGATGCAGCACCCGACTCCCGATTTCCGCCGTCGCATGATGGGCACCGCCCTCGCAGGGGCCCTTGGTGCCGCCGCGATTTTCACCACGGCTTCTTGTTCATCAACAGCGCAAACGCCTGAGGCAGAGCTTGCCGGCGGTCCAGACCAGTCAGGACCAAGCTTGAAGGATGAGCACGACTTCCACGTGCATGTCGACAAGCAGATTCACCTGGACGACATGGATTTCTCTTTCGAGATCGATGGCGAAAGCTTCGAGTTTTCCTTCAATGATCTGCCGCCCATGCCCGAGATGCCAGACCTTCAGGGCATCCCCGGGGTGACGATGTTCAACGACGGCGACAGTTTCCATATGAGCTTTAACAGCGAAGAGTTTGAACTCGACGAAGTTCACATGGAGGAATTTGAAGCGGCCATGGAAGCCTGGGGCGCTGAGATGGAAATCTGGGGCGAAGAGGTCGAGGCCCGCGCTGAAGCCTGGGTTGAGGAAATGGAACCCCATATCGAAGCGTTCGCTGAAGCCGAAGCTGAAAAGTATGCCAATAGCTGGACCTGGAAGTGGGAAGAGCAAGCCGAGCGCATCGAAGAACAGGCTGAACGCGCTGCTGAGCAAGCTGAGCGGATGGCAGAACGTGCCGAGCGTCAGCGAGAACGAGCTGAGCGTGAGGTGGAGCGCGAGCAGGCTCGTGCCGAACGGCAAATGGAAATTGAAAAACGCCTGATCAAGCACGAGCACAGCCAGAACGGTCGTGACATGACAGAGATCACGAAGGAGTTCACGGTCAGCGACTTTGATACAGTTGATCTGTCCGGCGGTTTCTCTGTGACTTACTCACAGTCTCCAACCCCGGGCGTGACTGCGGTGCTTCGCGGCGGCGACTGGGACGATGTTGAGATCGAGGTCAAGAATGGTGTTCTCGAGATCGGACGCTCCGGCGACAAAGGCTGGTCTGGAAATCGACATCTCAGCATGAAGGTCTATGCCCAGTCTTCTACGCTTGAGAGTATCGATATCGGGTCCGGTTCTTCCTTTAAAGGTGACCTCGTGGCCGATGACTTCGAAGTCGATGCATCCTCCGGCTCTTCAATCTCCCTCAGCGGCGCGTGTAACGATTTGATGGTAGATGCGTCGTCAGGCTCTAGCCTTTCTCTGGGCAGTCTCGAATGTGCAACCTCTGAAGTGGATGCTTCGTCAGGCTCTTCCATCACCGTTTATGCCTCCGAAGCCGTCACCGTAGACGCATCCAGCGGCTCTTCCATCCGGGTTGAGGGCAGCCCGGCTTCGGTCACCAAAGACACATCCAGCGGGGCGTCGGTTTACGTCCGCTGAATTCAAGAGCCTCTCCAGGCCAGATCCGGTCATTTCAAATCTACTGAGGGATTTGAAGCGGCTGGGTCTGGTCAATTCAGTTCAAACCGTGCCATCAGGCGGCCATGACGCTTCTGACCGCTCTGATCATTCTCATCGCCACATTAGTCACGTCATTTATCTCCGGCATTTTCGGAATGGCGGGCGGCTTGATTCTGATGGGCGTGCTCGTCAGTTTGGTGACCGTTGCGACGGCCATGATCGTGCATGGCTCGATCATGATGGTGGCGAATGGCTATCGGGCCTGGCTGTTAAAAGACTCAATCGACTGGCGTGTTTTCCGCCTCTATCTGATTGGCGCGATTGCCGGGATAGCGGCGCTGTTTTTCGTGAGTTGGGTCCCCGATAAACGCAGTGTCTTTCTCATCCTTGGGCTGGCGCCCCTACTGATCTGGGTGCCGAAAGGGCTGCTCCACCTGGACATTCGAAAACCCGCCCACGCCATCTTTGCGGGCTTTATGGTGCAGGGCATGAATACGCTGGCCGGGGTTGCCGGCCCTTTGCTTGACCTGTTCTTCGTTCGCGCAGACATGACGCGGCAGGAAATTGTCGCCACCAAATCCGTGACGCAGTGCCTGAGCCATCTGGTCAAAGTCGGTTTCTGGAGCGTGCCTGCGGTGAGCGCAGCCGGTTGGGGCGCTTTGCCACCACTATGGTTGCTTGCTGTCGCTGTTCCGGTTTCCATGACCGGAACCCGCCTTGGCGGCATGGTCCTGAAACGTATGACGGACGTCAACTTCGTTTCATGGATGAAGGGTCTGGTCACCGCGATCGGCTGTATTTTCCTGCTGCGTGCGGCGGGTGTTTTCTAGGCCGGTAGTGAGGCCTTGATCGTGGCGATTGTCTCCTGACGCAGAAGCAATTTGTTACCCGTCAGTGAGCTTCCGGTCAGACCTTTCAGGCCCTCTGCATAACCGAGAGCGGTTGGGAGCAACTGGTCGGCTTCGACAACCCGGTCGAGATATCCGGCTTTGACGCAGGTTTCAGGATCAAACAGTTCAGCAAAGATCATGGATCTTGTCTTGTAGTCATCAGCAACTCGCGCCTTGACCAGCTCGGACGCAAAGGTTGGCAGCACCATATTGATCGCAGTTTCGTTCGCGCCAATTTTAAAGGCGCCCGCTATGCCGATGCGAATGTCACAAGACAGCAGGATGAAGCACCCCATGGCGACACCGTGGCCGGTACAGGCTGCGATGACCGGCATCGGGAAGGAATAGAGCCTGAGCGCCAGTTTGCCGCCACCATCGACGAGCGCTTTGACCTCCTCACCGGGCAGGCTCATCATCAGTTTCAGGTCGAACCCGCCAGAGAACCGGCCCTCGCGCCCTGTGATAATGAGCGCCTTGGCCTCGCTTTCGGCTTCATCGAGGCAGGCGTGCAGTGCCTCCAGCATGGGCGGGTTGATCGCATTCGCTTTGCCATCATCCATCGTGATGATCGCAATTTCGTTTTCGATTTTTATCGTGGCTGGCGCGGTCATGAAGTATCTCCCGAAAGTTTTCGTGTCGATAGCTTGCTTTTCCGTAGGAGAGGCAAGAGCGTTTCTGACTATTCTGCCTTTGATGATTGCCAACGCGCATAAAAGCCAAGCGCACTGCCTGTGAGTTGGCCAAGCGCGATGACTTCGCCAGCCTCACTGACCTGCAGCACAGCGATTTCGCCCTCAGTGAGGGATAAGCCTGTCACATTTCTAATCGTGCCACCATGACCGACGAGAACAATATTGGATCCTTCCGCAATAGGCCCAAGTTCACCGATAAGCGCTTTGGCTTCATCGACGGCGATGGCCATACCACGCTGGCTATTTTCGCTTGGGTCGTGGTGCATAAGGCGATTATCAAGCTCATAATCGACGCCAAACATATAGCGGGCTGTTTCCGCCGCTCTGCACATGGGGCTGGTGATAACGCGAGCGATTGGGACGCCGACTGTACGCAAAACCGTGCCCGTTTCGTATGCGGCGGCCACACCCGATACGGACAGGTTCCGCTGGGCGCGGCACTCATTCGGAGGACGGGTATAGTCATCGGCGCGGGACGGGACTTCGGTACGTTCATGGCGAATAAATAAAACCAGCCCGCCCTCTTTTAGAGCCTCAGCCAATTGGAAGCTGCTCATTGGCTTGCTGGGGCTTTCCTGCGCCGCGATGCTTTGTGTGCTTGAGAAACAGAGGGCCGCGGCCGCTAGGAAGATGCTACTGACTAAAACTCTAAGGTACGCCATCGGTGGACTCTCCGTGTTATGTTATATCAGTTTAGGAACATTTTTCCGCCAGCTTGTCTAATGAAGATTAGCGACAAAACCGACTGTCAGCAGTGGGTCCATTCACTTGCCTCGCCGGGCTTTGAAGAAGGACTTTAGGAGGCTGGCAGCTTCCTCGGCACAAGCCTCGTCTTGCTCCACCTCCGGGCGCCAATGGCAAGTCGGTTGGTCGAAGAATTTCGGGCCATGCCGGATGGCACCGCCTTTGGGGTCATCGGCAGCGAAGATCACTTTGCCGATACGGGAAAAACTGATCGCGCCGGCGCACATGGCGCAAGGTTCCAGCGTGACATAGAGATGCAGACCGGTCAGGCGATAGTTACCGATTTTCTCTGCCGCTGCCCGTATGGCCACAATCTCGGCATGCGCGGTCGGGTCGTGCTCAGCAATGGGTTGATTATGCCCCTCGGCGACGATCTCACCGGTTTCGGGATCAACAATCACAGCGCCCACTGGCACTTCACCCGCCTCCGCCGCCTGCTCGGCAAGCGCGAGTGCTCGGGTCATGGGGGCAATCGTGTCTCTCATCCCTTTTCCTTCGCCGGACAGCGGCTTAATGACAAGCCATGCGTATCGTTGCCGGACAATTTAAAGGCAGGCCGCTCGCTGCGCCAAAGACGCGTGCGACCCGCCCCACCTCTGATCGGGCGCGGGAAAGCCTGTTCAATATCCTTGCGCATGCGAGCTGGGCTCCGGCGCTTGAAGGCGCGCGTGTGATGGACCTGTTTGCAGGCTCAGGCGCGCTTGGCTTTGAAGCCCTGTCGCGCGGTGCGGCGCACTGTCTTTTGGTCGAAAATGCCCGGCCAGCGCAGATGGCTATTCGGGCCAACATCAAGGCGCTTCAGGTTTCCGCTCAGGCAAAACTGCTGTCACGCAGCGCCATATCGCTGGGCCTGAACCCGGATGCAGAGGATCTGACCTTCGATATCGCCTTTCTCGACCCGCCATACAACAAAGCCCTCGTAAAACCCTGCCTGGACGGGCTTATCCATGGTAAATGGCTAGGCGAACAGGCAATCGTTGTGGTCGAAACCGCCGCAGATGAGACAACTGATTTCAGCGGGTGGACGCTTCTGAACACGCGAATGAGCGGCGCGGCGCAATTCTGGTTTCTGGCCCGGGACTAGACTAGGCGTCCAGAAACTCGGCCTGCAAATCGACACTCGATTCATTCGTGCCAAGATACTTCGAACATGTGCCCAGCCAGGATCCCGCCGCCTCACGCCCCTTGTCGCGTAGGCCCGTCAGGAAGGACCAGCTTGTATCATATTTGGTCTGCAGTGAGAGATCGCGCAGCACCTGACCGCCTCGCACGGCATGAATGTTCAGGCGTTTGTATTTGTTGATCAGCGGCTGTTTCAGCATGCCATCATCCAACAGTCTCTGAACAAAGGCGATGGCTCTCAGCTCGCCAATCAGCGAGGCGTTGAAGCTGATCTCGTTGAGCCGGTCCATAATTTCTGGCACGCGTTTCGGGACGCCGAGCCGTGAAATCGGGTTGAGCAGTACAAGCAAGACATCACGCGGCGCTTCAGAATAGATCAGGGGAAAGAGGCTTGGGTTGCCCATATAGCCACCATCCCAATAGGCGCCGTCGTCAATCTCAACAGCCCGAAATGTCTGGGGCAAACACGCTGAAGCCAGCACCGCGTCGCGTGTTACCTCTTCGTTTTTGAACACTTTCACACGGCCGCTTTCAACATTCGTAGCCGACAAGTAGAGATCGAGCGGGGCGGCCCTGACAGCCTCAAAATCAATTGCTTCATCCAGCGTATCACGCAGTGGATTGAGGTCGAACGGGTTGAACTCATAAGGGCTGGCAATGCTGGCAAGCGCCATGGCAGCTTGAAATGGACCGAAGGGCAGCAAGGAGAGCGGCGTGTTGGATAGCGAGAAAGCTGAGAAGGGCGTCCCCTTTTGAGATATGATCCGCCAGAAGCGCTCAAGGCTGGCTTTTGCGCCGTCTGCTCCATCCGTCGCGAGGCCTGATGCAAAGGCGACCGCATTCATGGCGCCCGCAGAGGTCGCCGTGATCGCTTGCAGATCAAGGCCCGGTTCATCGCAGAGACGGTCCAGAACACCCCAGGTAAACGCACCATGTGCGCCGCCGCCTTGCAGGGCGAGACTAAGAGGACGGGATTTTACATTTGCCATAAGGATTCTCTGACTTCGCGATAGCTTATGACAGACAGAGTTTACCGTGCCCTCAAGGCAAAGTGTCCAATCTCATCAGTCAGGGATGATATATGCTATTCGACTGTCCAGCCGCGTGGGGTTTTGCGCGCTTCAAGGGTCATGCCAGGATCACTTTCGGGTTCAGTCTGAGCCGGCGCTGCGCGTTCACCACCGAACAAGCGCATGAGAAGCGCGACCAGAGCAAGCGCCATGCCTGCTGCGGCTGTCGCCACGGCTACGAACCCGGCAACCATGATAATGGCAAGCGCCAGAACGCCTTTCACAAAGAGCAAGCCAAAGCGGCGAAGCGTGGCCAGCAGATTATGCGGAAATCCAAACGGTGCGGTCTGTGTAGCTGTCATGATCTTCCTTTTGTAAACAGAAGATGTAATGCAACTCCCGCGCCGTCAATGTCGAATTCCTAACAGTTGATCAATGAGCCGTGATCAGGCCGCGTTCTGCTCGGATTTTGGCATAGGCGCTCGTGATCGCAGCGGCCTTGTCATGCGCGGCGGCTTCAAACTCACGCGGCGCACCATTGAAGACCACCCGATCAGGGTGATTATCAGCCATCAAACGTCGATAAGCGAGGCGAATATCCGCAAATTCGGCATCATGTGCGACACCCAGAATGTGATAGGGATCTTCCCGATCTGCTCCCAGATGGCTCGCGCGGATCCGCCGAAACGTAGCTTCGCTGAAGCCGAAGGCCCCGGAAACCGTTTCAAGATAGCTAAGCTCGTCATCTGTCACGACACCGTCTGCGGTGGCGATCATGAACAAGCCATCCAGAACACCTTCCAGAAGGCAAGGCCTCGCCTTGTATTTCCGGCCGATTTTGCGGGCATAGGATTCGTATCCACGCACGGTTTGTTGGGCCAGATTGAACACGCGGCGCACCGTGGTGGCGTCTTCCGGGGCGGTCTGGAAAACGCGTGCGAACATCATGACTTCATCATCGGTCACGCGGCCATCCGCTTTGGCCATCTTCGCACCCAGCCCGACGACAGCTGCAGTAAAGCCGACATCGCGCGGGTCCGGCGCGCAGTCGACATCAGCAGGAACGGCATCTTCCTCTAAGTCACTGTCAAACAGGCGCTTTCCGCCTTCAATGAGTTTCTGCCAAATGTTCATGAGCACACTTATAGCGAGTTTTTCAGAAAGTGTGAGTGAGTGTTTCTAAGTTATGGCATCACTTCGACGTCATCATTAATCCTGAGTCATTTTAAAATCTATTCTATATCCGAAGGCGTATACTCAATCACGCCGACATTTTTCGGCGCATTTTTTCCACGTCTGGGAGATTCCCTCTTGAAAATCGCGACCCTTATTCTTTCCGCCAGCCTGCTTGCAAGCCCTGTTGCCTTTGCCGAGTGCAGCAGCAAAAAAGCCTCATATCAAACGACAGAAGCAAGTACTGAGATGACACAGGCCTATCTGGTCGAGCATCATAAAGAACTGCCGAACATCGTTGGCACGGCCGCCGCTGTTGGCTCTTTCGGTACACTACTGGCAGCTGCCGAAGCGGCTGGCCTGGTTGACGCGCTCTCTGGCGAAGGTCCCCTGACTGTCTTCGCGCCAACGGATGACGCCTTTGCCGCGCTGCCAGAAGGCACTGTTGAGACCCTTCTGAAGCCTGAGAACAAGGAAGCTCTTGCCGGCATCCTGAAACTGCACGTTATCGCAGGTAAAGTTGTTTCTGCGGACCTTGCAGGCACAACAACAACGGCGGCGACATTGAACGGTGACCTTGAAGTTGACGGAACAGACGGTGTGACCGTCACAGCGCCAGGTTCAAGCGCAACCGTTGTAACCGCTGATGTAATGGCGTCGAACGGTGTTATTCATGTGATTGATACGGTCCTGCTGCCAGCGAGCTAAGCTGTCACAGAACCCGCCTTGATATGGAGCCCATCGATCAGTTTTGATCGGTGGGCTTTTTTCGTGCCCGCCGTGTCGGGGTGCTATCCTGCGCGGCGCGGATCGCTGCGATATCATCCTGCAATTGGGACAATCGCATTAGGATTTCATCGCGTTCCTTGTCTGCTTCTTTAAGGCCTTCATCGATCTCTGAGTCGATTTCTTCAAGATGCTGTTCGGTTTCGGCGCGTTGGCTCTCTGCCAGTGCATCAACAATCAGAGCGATAAACAGGTTGAGGACGGCAAAACTGGCAATGAAAATAAAGATCAGAAAGAAAAATGGTGCGTAGGGGTTACCGTCATCCACGACTTTCTGGACGACTTCGAAACGCCAGCCATCCATCGTCATGACCTGAAACAGGGAATAGGCTGAGCTTGGCAGATCGCCGAACAGTTCCAGCACGTCTTCATCTGTCGTATCGCCAAACATGTTGGTGGCCATAACCGCGCCGACATAGGTCAGCAGGGCCAGAACCGCCAGGATAGCGCCCATACCAGGCAGCGATTTCAGCAGGGCTTCTGTGATCCGCCGCAACATCGGTACGACATGCAGCAGGCGCAGAACCCGAAGAACTCGCATCGCACGCAGAACCGAGAAGGCCTCTGATCCCGGGGCAAGCGATACACCAACCACGACGAAATCGAACCAGTTCCAGCCTTCTGTAAAGAAGCGCCACCGATAGACGACAAGTTTGAGGAAGATCTCGATCGCAAAAACGATCGTGACCGCCCGGTCAAACCAGGACAGCGAAGCAACGAACTGCGTCGATAGCGAGTCTTCATAGGTCAGAATGCCGAGCACTGCCGCATTTATGATAATCAAAGCCGTTATAATATGGCGGAACAGCTTGCTCTCGATCGCCTGTTCCAGGCGCGAGTTATGGGTGTCTAGATCCAGCGTTCCTTGTTTCACGGACATCCCCTCAGCTTTGATCCGGCCGTCACTTTAATTCGCGTTCGTCCCGGATCAATGTGCCGAAACGGTAACACGCACGCCCATCAGCATAAAAGTTTGCGGATCAATCAACTTTAGGCCCGCCGCCTGCGCCCGTGAAAGCACCCTGTCCGGATCAGCCACAGCCAACCGGAACGCTGTCATGCGATCCTCCTTGCCCGGCACAATATCGACATGCCCCTCGCTCAGCTCAACCTGATAGTTCGCGGCGTCTTCGTGAAAGCGTACGCCCAGTACACCTGCCCAACGCTCCGCCATAACTTCCGGTTCCACCGCAGTAATCTCAGCGCCCACAATGTGACCAGGCCTCGAATTGTCCTGCCAGTCCGGTCCGCCCCAGCGCCAGGCACCAGCTGGATGAGGTTCGTCGATGGAGACGATTGCCGCTCCCATATCGGCTGGATGCAGGTGGCTGGCGGCAATATCAGCAAGATCAATGTTCCAGACCCTACGGATGTGAAATGTATCTGCGCGCTCGCGAACAGCAGATAGGTCTTCAGTCTGAAAGATGATCATATAGCCGCCAAGGCCCTGACCACGTTCAAGAAACCGGCCCGCTGCGGTCTTCTCTTCAACGGGCACCACAACTTCAAGAAACTGATCGCCCAGCGCAAAAACCCCATTCGTGAGGCCAAACTCGCCAACACCGCGATCAACATAAGACGGGCCGAGACCCAGAATGTGCTGCAGGATCTCTATATCGGCCTGGTCGTGCGACGCAAAGACGAGCTGTCTGATACGAGTTCCGGACATGACAGGTGCGCTCTTGAGTTGTGCAAAATGTAAAGCATTTACCCCATTGGACAGAATGGCAAGCTCGTTCATAAGGTGGCGAGCATCACCAAAGGGCACATGCAATGGTACTTCTGCTGATCCTAAGCGGATTTTTTCTCCTGTTTGTTGGGGGCGAGGCGTTGGTGCGTGGCTCAGTTGGAATCGCCAGAAAGTTTGGGCTTTCTGAGCTGGTTATCGGCCTCACACTGGTTGGGTTCGGGACAAGTTTACCAGAGCTTGTGACAAGCTTGCGGGCTCTGGACCAGGGCGCCGTCGGACTGTCGATCGGCAACGTGATTGGCTCCAATGTCGCGAATGTCATGTTGGTTCTTGGGGCGGCGGCACTGATTATGCCGATCATCACATCCCCGCGCGCACTCGCACGCGATGGTTCGGTTGTGCTTGGTGTGACGATCCTGTTCGCCGCGCTTGTCTGGTTTGATCAGTTTTCCCGCATTACAGGCATTCTTATGGTCGTCTTGCTGGTGACCTACCTCGTCGGTTCAATCTGGCTTGATCAGCGCGGTGACAGCGAGGCCGCGCATATGCACGAGGAAGAAAGCGAAGCCATCGAAACGGATGATGCGCTTTGGCTTGCTGCACTTCTGACCGTCGGCGGCATCCTGGGTGTGGTGTTCGGCGCACGCTTTCTGGTCGACGGCGGAACCGCTGCGGCCCGCGCGCTCGGCGTGACAGAAACGGTCATCGGTATTTCTGTCCTGGCAATCGGGACCAGCTTGCCAGAGCTCGTTACGTCAATTGTTGCGGCGCGCAAAGGCAAAGCTGATGTTGCCCTCGGCAATGTGCTCGGCTCCAACATCTTCAACATTCTCGGGATTATTGGCGTCTCGGCCATCGTCTTCCCGTTCTCGATCACTGGTGGCGGCGTGCTTGACGCCTCCGCACCACTTGAAGTCGCGGCGATGACTTTTGATAGCGCAGCCAGCCTTGTCAGCTGGACCGATATGGGCGCGTTGGCGCTGTCTGTTTTCCTGCTTGGCCTGTTTGCCTATACCGGGCGCAAACTGGCACGGTGGGAAGGGGCGGTCCTGTTGCTTAGCTATGTGGTCTATCTCGGGCTGCGATTTGACTTGATCCCGACGCTTGGAGGCGCGCTATGAGTGATCGCGATATCTATTCTGGCCTCGATCAACTGGGCCAGCAAGTTGGCGCGCCAACCAACCCTGATGAGGCCACGCTTGAGCGTGTCCCCAACCCGCATCCGGACACATTATATCTTGCCCGGTTTGTCTGCCCGGAATTTACGTCGCTTTGCCCAGTTACCGGACAGCCCGATTTTGCGCATCTGGTGATTGATTATGCGCCTGCCGAATGGCTGGTTGAGAGCAAAAGCCTGAAACTCTTCCTCACCAGCTTCCGGAACCATGGCGCATTTCATGAGGACTGCACTGTCCGTATTGGCAAAGACCTTGCCGGGCTGCTGCAGCCAAACTGGCTGCGCATTTCGGGCTACTGGTACCCACGCGGTGGCATCCCGATTGACGTCTTCTGGCAGTCCGGTCCCGTCCCGGAGGCACTCTATGTCCCGGATACGGGCGTCGCGCCCTATCGCGGGCGGGGTTGAACACCGCAGCGCTTTGCCAGAGCTGCAACCGATTGCGCTCGATCATCCTTCATTCATAGCGATGTCAGTAAAGAGTGACTTATGGGACGATCGCTCAAAGTGACACTTATCGCGGCCTGTTCGCTTTTCGGCCTTGCGGTCGCTTCAGCGGAAGGAGACTGTGAGCCTGAAGCCGCTTGCGTACTGGACGCAGTCTGGTCAGCGGCCTTGATCCTGCCAGAGGATAAAAAAGCCCGCGTTCAGCCCCTATTCGTTGAGACGGCCGCCCTCGCAGATCCGGCTTTGATGCAGAATTGGGCTGATCGCTTCGCGCTTGAACCTGTCAAAGCAGAGCCTGTCGACCGAGAGACAGAGTTCGGGTGGCGCCATGCCAGCACTGTGCTCGCTGAAGAGGGGCTTGATGGCTTGCTACAGGCCGCGCGCGAGAAGCGTGCACCGCTAAATTTCGGCCGCGCTGAAATCCTGTTCTCAGCCGGCGAGCGCTTGATCCATAAAGCACCGCAAGACGCACTGAGAGTAAATACCGCGCTCATCTCCCTTGCCGGTTCAGCCTCTTCATTCGAAAAGCCAAGCCTCGCCCATGCTGCACTGGAGCTTGCGATGCTGCGATGTGACAGGGCCCTATTTGCCGACATCCTGCCACTGACTGATAATCCACTCAGCCTGCGTTACGCCCTTTGGCGCGCCCGTTTGCGAGGAAATGCGCTGAGCTTGCTGCAACGTATCCGCGACGAGGCTGATGATCAGGATACCCGCCATGTCCGTCAGGCGCTAAGCGGCTATCGTGCCATCCTTGAGCATGGCTATTGCGCAACTGCAAACGTGGATGTGGTTGATTAACCTGAATAGACTATACTATTGGCATGGAAGATCCTGATTCAGATCCAGTTTTGCCGATTGCCGGGTCGGCTGAAATCGGCGCGCTCGCCCACCTCTATCGCGCGGAGGTGTATCGCTCGACGATATGGCGGCAGCGGCTCGACATGACGACCAACTGGGCGGTTGTCTCAACCGGCATTGCCTTCTCGATCAGTTTTGCAAACGTGGAGGCTTCACCCCTGCCGATCGTTCTGGTGGGTCTCTTGTCGGTGATGTTCCTGTATCTTGAAGCCCGGCGCTATCGCTATTTCTACGTCTGGAAGTTTCGGGCCCGGATGATCGAACTCGCCAATTATGTGCCGATCCTGCGCGGGGAAGGGGCAACCATTCCCATAGATCGCGGCACCGCGCTATCTGACGATTACGTTCATCCGCGCCATCGCATTTCGAAGATCAGAGCGTTGGGGCGCCGTATACGCAGTAATTATGGCTGGATCTTCGCGGTTCAGGCAATCGCGTACTTCGCCAAGATCGCGATTCATCCAAACGACGTCCAGACGTGGGAGGAATTTCTTTACCGCGCCCATATTGGTCATATTCCCGGCTGGCTGGCCTTGCTTGGCGGCCTGTTTTTCCATGTCGGCTGGATCACACTTGCGATTGTGACCTGGCGAATGGAGAAAGCCGACAAACGGATCACCGCAGACTTCCTGCAATCTGATCTGGATGACGCAGCTTAGCTTAAGCTTTCATCCCTGACTCTTGTCGCTTGCATGAGAGACGTCGTTCAGGTATGGACGCGCTTTCCGAGATTTCAGGGGCCGGTCAGCAATCGGCACCGCAGCACTCAAAGGCATCGACTATGAAAGCCGATACGCATCCTGACTACCACTTCATCACAGTTGTGATGACCGATGGCACCGAATACCAGACCCGCTCGACCTATGGCAGCGAAGGTGATCGTCTGGTGCTTGATATTGATTCCAGCTCGCACCCTGCCTGGACCGGTGGCAACAGCTCAGGTCTTGATCGCGGCGGCCGTGTGTCCCGCTTCAAGGACAAGTTCAAGGGCTTCATGTAAGCTTTGTACTTGGCCTAATCGCCAAATCTATACAGCGACATACTGCGGGCGCGTTCGTCAAAGTTCAGCGCCTTGTTCAGCGGCGCGTGCGCGCGTTGCATGCAATTGGCTCGCTCGCAGAGATAGCAGTTTATGCCGACAGGCGTTGGTTGCGGCGTTTCCAGATTGAACCGATCTGCATAGGTCAGACGCGGGGCATAGGCGATATCGCAGCCGAGCCCGATCGCGAGTTTTTGCTGCGGGTTCTCATATGTGCCGTCAGAGCGGCTGACCATTTTCGCAATTGAGAAATAGACCGTATTGTCTGGCATCTCGATCAATTGCGTGTTTACGCGGCCAGGTGACTGAAAACACTCATGAATGTTCCACAGTGGGCAGGCCCCGCCAAATTTCGAGAAATGGAACCGGCCTGAGCTGAACCGTTTTGAGACATTGCCGGCCACATCGATACGCACAAAGAAGAAGGGAATGCCGCGCGCATCAGGCTTCTGCAGGGTTGTTAGGCGGTGCGCGGTTTGCTCAAAACTGGTCCCGAACCGGTGCGAGAGCAGCTCGATATCGTAGCGCGTCTTCTCAGCTTCCTGAAGGAACCGGCTGTACGGCATCAGCAAGGCCGCTGCGAAATAGTTGGCAAGGTTCGTCCGGCAAAGCCCTTCAGCCTCCTGACCCGGCAGGTTTGCAGACTTTACAATCTTGTCGATCAGCTTGCGATGCTCAAGCAGGCCAATCTGAAACGCGAGCTGAAACCGGCGTCCCGACTGGCGCAGCAGTTCCGACAGGTTGATCCGTCTTGCATGACGATCAAAGTAGCGCAGCATTTGCGGCATGATTTCGACTGGCACAACGCGAACCTGAATATTGTGCTTGGTCTTCAGGCGCTGCGTCAGAACCGATGGCATCGTCTGTTGCACAAAGCCAAGTTCCCGTGCCAGCCCCTCGGCGATAGCATCGAGCTCTGGAAAATAATTGCTTTGGGCCTCTATGAACTGGCGAACACTCTCGACTGCTTCGGCCGATTGTTCGAGCAGCTCGACACGGTCTCTGTCTGCCTCCATCGCGTTTTCGCGCATGTTTAGATCGCGGTGCTTATTGTAAAGCCTTAGAAAAGCCTTGGCCGCGTTGGGGCTGGCGGCAACCATGTCTTCGGCTTCAGATTTTGAAACTGGAGTGTCCTTGAACATGGGCGTGCGCATCGTTTCATAGAGCTCTGCGACCAGATGCGCGTCTGACTGACCTGTAAAACTTGCAATGTCGAAATCATAACGCTCTGCCATTTTCAACAGAACATTGGCACTCATGGCGCGCTGATTGCTCTCCATGAGGTTGAGGTAAGAGGCCGAAATGCCGAGGTCTTCCGCCATGCGGCTCTGCGTCAGTCCGAGCGTCTGACGGAACCGACGTAATCGCGGACCAATAATCAGCTTTTCGTGGCGTTTGACCATTTACAAGATTTTCCTTTTACAAGAATTTATCATAACAAAATTTACAATCCTACCCCCTTTCCTGCGCATGCTTATAGACTTGGCACTGGAATTGTAAAATACGTCACGCAACAATTCCATTGGAGGGTGTAAAGATGAGTATGGTTTCAGACGAGGCCAATCCGACAAGCAAGCCGACCCCGCGCCACCGCGTGCTGGCAAAGGTAAAAGGCGGCGTCTCAGCAGCTTATAGTGATGTCCTGACAGATGGTGCACTTCTCTTCCTGGCAGATCTGGAGCGCCGCTTCGGACCTACCCGTAAAACGCTTCTGGAAGACCGAGCCCTTGCGCAGATCCGCTTTGATGACGGTGAGCTACCGGACTTCCCGCCAGAGACGGCACACGTTCGTAAATCGCAGTGGGAAGTTGCGCCTATTCCAGAGGCCTTGCAGGACCGCCGCGTTGAAATTACTGGCCCTGTTGATCGCAAGATGATGATCAATGCGCTGAACTCCGGCGCCAAAATGTTCATGGCTGACTTCGAAGATGCGTCTTCGCCAACTTTCGCAAACATGATGGATGGGCAGGTCAACATGCAGGACTTTGCGTCCGGCGATCTGTCTTTCACCGATGAAGCCCGTGGCAAGTCTTACGCGCTGAATGATGACATCGCGACAATGATCGTTCGTCCGCGCGGCTGGCATCTCGAAGAAGCCAATATCACGGTCGATGATCTCCCCATGTCTGCCAGCCTGGTCGATTTCGGCCTGCACATCTATCACAATGGCAAGACGCTTGCCGCAGATGGCCGTGGTCCGTTCTACTATCTGCCAAAGATGGAAAGCTATCAGGAAGCGCGCCTCTGGAACGATGTGTTCAACTTCTCTCAGGCTGCGCTGGGCATTCCGCACGGAACGATCAAGGCGACTGTTCTGATTGAGACGCTGCCAGCGGCTTTCCAAATGGATGAGATCCTGCACGAGCTGCAGTACCATATGGCAGGTCTGAACTGTGGTCGCTGGGATTACATTTTCAGCTACATCAAGACGCTGAAGAACCATAAGCGTTACGTTCTGCCAGACCGCGCTCAGGTTGGTATGGATCGTGGCTTCCTGAAAGCCTACAGCTTGCTCTTGATCCAGACCTGTCACCGTCGCCGGGCTCACGCTATGGGCGGCATGGCAGCGCAAATCCCGGTCAAGAACGATGACGCAGCAAACGCAGCGGCCTTTGAAAAAGTCCGCGTGGATAAAAAGCGTGAGGCTGATCAGGGCCACGATGGAACCTGGGTGGCGCACCCTGATCTGGTGCCGGTCGCCATGGACGTCTTCGACGCAGAGATGCCTGGGAAAAACCAGGTCCTGTCACAGCGCCAATTCCCGAACATTACAGCTGAATCGCTGCTCTCTCCCCATACGGGCACGATCACTGAAGCGGGCATTCGGACGAACATTTCCGTTGGTATCCAGTACACGGCGGCCTGGCTGTGTGGACGCGGCGCGGTACCAATCCACAACCTGATGGAAGATGCCGCCACGGCGGAAATCTCCCGTTCTCAAATCTGGCAGTGGATCCGTCACGGCGCGACAGCGACGATGGCCGATGGCAGCGAAGAGACGGTCACGTCCGCGCTCTATCGCAAACTGTTCGATGATGAGCTGGCCAACCTCAAAGCCCAGCTTGGCGACAACGCCTTTAAATCCGGCCGCTTCCCCGAAGCGGCAAGACTTTTCACCGAGACGGCAACGTCAGCTGACCTGCCCGATTTCCTTACACTTCCTGCCTATGACATTTTGGAGGCTTAAATGACCTATTCTGAAACACTTACCGAGCTGCAGGCTCGTTACCCAAACGGCGCGCCAGCGGGCATCAACCTTGACGACCTTGCGCAGCTGAAAACGCAAAACACGTTCAGCACACATCTCGATATTGCCAAAGCCATGGCGAAAGTCATGCGTGCAGACATGGCACGCTACGATGCTGACAGCAGCCAGTTCACGCAGTCTCTTGGCTGCTGGTCCGGCTTCCACGCCCAGCAAATGATGCGCGCCATCAAGCGTCAGAAGGGCACTTTGGATCGCTCTTACGTCTACTTGTCTGGCTGGATGGTTGCCGGTCTGCGCAACAGCTTTGGCCACCTGCCAGATCAGTCCATGCATGAGAAAACTGCCGTGACGGAGCTGATTGAAGAGATCTACACCTCTCTGCGCCAGGCTGACGAAGTTGATCTCAACGATCTCTTTGCAGAGCTGAAAGCCGCTAGCACCGAAGCAGAGCGTCAGGCCGTTATTGCCAAGATTGATGGGTTCGAGACCTATGTCCGCCCGATCATCGCTGATATCGATGCTGGCTTCGGCAACGTTCACGCAACTTACCTGCTCGCCAAGCAGCTGATCAAAGCGGGCGCTTGCTGCTTGCAGATTGAAAACCAGGTCTCAGACGCGAAACAGTGTGGTCACCAGGACGGCAAAGTCACCGTTCCCCGCGAAGACTTTGCTGAAAAGCTGCGCGCCTGCCGCATGGCCTTTGAAGAGCTGGGTGTACATGATGGTGTCATCGTGGCGCGGACCGATAGTCTCGGCGCTGGCCTGACCCAGAAAATTCCGGTTTCAACAGAGCCGGGTGATCTTGCCTCACAGTACACAAAGTGGCTCGAAACAACGCCTGTTGAAAGCGCGGCTGACGTGGAAGATGGCGATGTGGTCATCAAACTAAATGGCGAGCTGCGCAAGCCAATCCGCCTGCCAAACGGTCTCTACAAGTTCATTGAAGGCACCGGTGAAGACCGGGTTGTCGAGGATTGTATCTCAAGCCTGACAGATGGCGGCGCAGACCTGCTTTGGATCGAAACCGCGACACCAAACGTGGCCCAGATCGCCAGCATGGTGAACCGGGTCAAGGAAGTCGTTCCAAACGCGAAGCTGACTTACAATAACAGCCCAAGCTTCAACTGGACTCTCAACCTGCGCAAACAGGTTCGTGAGGACTGGATCGAGTCTGGCAAGATCACCGCAGATGCCTACCCGGATGATGTCCAGCTGATGTCTTCGTCTTACGATGCAGACCCACTCGGCATTGAGGCTGACGATCGTCTGCGGGCTTTCCAGACCGACATTTCTCGTGAAGCTGGTGTGTTCCACAACCTGATCACACTGCCGACGTTCCACATGGATGCGAAGGGCATGAACGATCTCTCCGAGGGCTATTTCGGCGACGACAAGATGCTGGCTTATGTTGCTGGTATTCAGCGCGAAGAAATCCGGACCGGCGTTTCCGCTGTGAAACACCAGCACGAAGTTGGCTCTGATCTCGGCGATACGTTCAAGGAAATGACAGGGGGTGAGCGCGCGCTGAAAGCAGGCGGTGCACACAACACCATGAACCAGTTTGAGGCTGTGTCTTAAAAGCCTCGCTTACAACGATATCTTCAATCGTACCTGCACTCTCGGTTGAAGTTATTACTGGCCCGCTGGAGTTTTCCAGCGGGTCTTTTTCTTGGTTATACAGATATTTAAGCAGGAATGCTTTGCGAATAAGAAGTCAGTACACGATCAATAGGTCGTAAAAGCGTATTTAATCTGTCATCGAACTGTTGCGATTTAAGCGCAAGGGGCCGCCGAGGTTAACTTGGAGGGGTCCATGACTCGTTTTTTCACCGGAACTGCACTTGCAACTGTAATGATTGCTGCAGCACCATTCGCTTCAGCTGATGTCATCTCCGGCACGATCACCGATGCTTCAGGCACAGCGCCACTTGAAGGCGCGCGTGTCAGTATCGATGGTTTGAACCGTAGCGCCACAACGGATCGCTTTGGTGAATACCGCATTTCTAACGTCCCCGTTGGTGATCATACAGTGATCGTCTCGTATGTTGGAACCGATGATGTGGTTGCTGAAGTGTCTGTTCCAGCGGCAGGGACGGTTCTGGACCTGACACTTGGTGGTGATGTGCGCTTTCTCGACAACGTGCTCGTGGTCGGGTCTGCGGCGGCGCAAGCTGGTGCGATCAACCAGCAGCGCGCCTCAAACGCGATCATCTCGGTGATTGACTCCGATGGTCTCGGCAACTTCCCGGACACAACCGTGGCAGACTCTCTGGCACGCGTGCCGGGTCTGTCGGTTCTGACCGACCAGGGCGAAGGCCGCTATGTTTCGATCCGGGGGATCAATACCGACCTTATCGCGACATCGATCAACGGTGTGCGGACACCTTCGCCGGAAGACCGCCGCGGGGTTCTTCTGGACGGTGTTCCGTCCGACCTGCTATCGGGGATCGAAGTTCAGAAGTCGCTGACACCGGACGTCGATGCCGACAGCCTCGGCGGCGTTATCAACCTGAAGACGATTTCAGCTTTCGATCGCGAAGGCCGTTTCATTCGCGCCAAAATTGAAGGCGCTTATAATGAGCTAACCGAAGAGATCTCGCCAAAAGCGACGCTGACTTATACCGAGACCTTCAACGACACGTTCGGTGTTGCGTTGTCCCTGAACTATCAGGACCTCGCTATTCAGGCACATAATAATGAGGATGGCGAGTTCGGGTTTACAGATGACGGGATCGCGTTTTTGAACGATGACTATGAGCATCGCTATTATGACCTGACACGCGAGCGGATTGGCCTTGTTGCCAACTTTGACTGGCGCGTGAATGAGAACACCGATCTTTATCTTCGTACCTTGATAAATGAGTACGAAGACGATGAAATTCGCAACAAGTTCGAATTCAAGGATCTCGATGACGTCGAAGACGATGGCACAATCACCGCGACCGGAATTTCCGTTCCGCTGAACGAAGTCGATGCTGAGGTTCGTGTCCGCGCCGAGACGCGTCAAATCCAGACTATTGCAATTGGCGGCGAGACGGCCATGGGCGACTGGGACTTCGATTATGAGCTCTCCTATGCATACGCCGAAGAAGACGATAGCGACAATCATGATGTCGCCTTTCGCTTTGAGGATATTCAGGAAAGTTTCCCGGGCGATGTCACTTTCGACATCTCAAACCCGGAAACACCTGTCATCGGCGGGACGCAAAGCGTTATCGACGCGGTCTATGACCCATCAAACTATGCGCTGGATGCCTTCGAGCAGGAATTCTCGGTCAACGAGGACACCGAATTCGCAGCACAATTCAACGTCTCTCGCGACAGCCTGATCGGTGATACGCCGGTAACCTGGAAAGCGGGTCTCAAGCTACGTGACCGCGAAAAAATTCGCGACGTGAATTTGGTTTTCTATGAGGCTGATCTCAATCTCGCAGATTTTGCGCGGGATTCCTTTATCGACAATTGGCGCCTGCCAAACCCGCAGCCAACCTGGCCTGACCCAGGTCTGACAACAGGACTGCGCGGCACATTCGGCCCAGATGATCTCGATGAAGAGGCCTCTTTCTTCGACTCAACCGCAGAGGACTATGAGATTGACGAACAGATCCTGGCTGGCTTCGGCATGGGGACGTTTGATCTTGGCAAAGCGACGGTTGTGGCCGGTGTCCGTATCGAGCAAACAGATGTCGATCTTGTTGGCCGCAATGTTGCCGAAGGCGATCTCACATTCACAAACCGGTCGGTTTCCAATGACTATACCGATGTGTTGCCGAGCGTGAACGTCAAGTACGACTTCAATGACAAGCTGATCGGCCGCGCCGCCTATTATGCAGCGGTCGTCCGTCCAGCGTTTGGGGATATGGCGCCGGCGGTTCGGTTCAATGATGACCGCGATGAGCTGGAGCTTGGAAATCCGGATCTTGACGCGCTCGAGGCAGACAATTTCGATCTTGGCCTTGAATACTACCCGACCGAGTTGTCTGTGATGTCGGTCGGCGTCTTCTACAAGGACATCTCCAACGCGATCTTCCCGGCGACTTTTGATATCGGCGACGTTCCGTCAGATGTTGATCTGTCTTTCTTGAGCGCCGATGTCGTTGCTGGCCTTGAGGAAGTGAACACCTTCATCAATGTCGATTCGAGTGAGATCTTTGGTGTCGAATTCAACTATGTTCAGAGCCTTGAAGACCTGAACCCTGCACTGGAAGGTTTCCTCGTCTCCGGTAACCTGACCCTGACAGATTCCGAAGCCACGCTGCCGGATGGCCGCGATGTGCCCTTCCTGAATCAGGCCGATACAGTGTGGAACCTCGCGCTTGGTTATGACAAGGGCCCCTGGGACCTGCGGGTGTCAGCAAACTTCCGCGGTAACAATCTCGATGAGCTGACCGATGAAGACCTTGACCGGACAACTGATGATCGGCTGCTAATCGAAGCCTCAGCTAAGTATGATGTCAGCGATATGCTGCAAATCTATGTCGAAGGTAAGAACATCACGGATGAGCCGGAATACTATTATTTCGGAAACGAGAACCGCTTGTCACAGTATGACGAGTTCGGATCGACCTGGATTGTCGGCGCACGTCTGACATTCTAAATTTTCTCCCAGATGATCGCCAGGCCTCTATAAGAGGTCTGGCGATCTGCTATTTCGAGCCAACCACAAGGGGCCTTCACATGACAAAACCATTCTTTGCCGCGCTGGGCGTCCTCTCACTGAGTGCTTGTGTAACAGCTCCGGAGATTTTGCCATTTCCGATCTCTCCGGTTGCAGCGAGTGTTGAAACCGACCCGATGATAGGGGAAGGCGACAAGGCTGATGACCCTGCGATCTGGTACAATCGCGCCAATCCCTCAAACTCCCGCATCCTTGGGACCAACAAGGATGAAGGCCTACATGTCTACACGCTTGACGGGACAGAGGTGCAATTTCTGGATGTCGGGCAGCTGAACAATGTCGATATTCGCGGTGATCTTGCCGTTGCAAGCAATGATGAGGTCGGCGCGCTCTCCTGGTTCGCGGTTTTACCAGAACTCGGCAACAAGGCCGCCCATATTGGCGATACCCCGACCGAAAAGGCAGAACCTTACGGCGTATGCCTTGCAGAAAAGTTCGAGAAACCTGTCGCGGCTGTGACCTACAAAGACGGCACGGTTCAGTTCTGGGAAGGTAATGTGGAGGATCTCAACGCTGTTTCCGCCGAGCTGGTCCATACCATTAAGCTGGACTCTCAGCTTGAAGGCTGTGTCTTTGACGAAGAGTATGATCGCATTTTCATCGGTGAGGAAACCCACGGCATCTGGTCGCTGGATCTCACAAGCCCTGAAGCCCAACCCATCATTCTGGACACAATCGCCAATGCAAATGGCCTGGTTGAAGATGTCGAGGGGCTAAGCCTCTGGAAATGGGCTGACGGCGCAGGCTATCTTGTCGCTTCGGCGCAGGAAGCCGACCGGTTCGTCGTCTATGATCGCCTGCCGCCGCACGCGCCGCGCGGTATCTTCACCGTCACCGACAGCGCCGATGGCAGCATTGACGCCGTTACCCACACTGACGGTCTCGATATCCTGTCAATGCCTTTGCCGGGCTATCCAAACGGCCTTTTGGTCGTTCAGGACGATGGCAACCCAGCGTCAGGCGTGAACCAGAACTTCAAGCTGGTTGATTGGGCCGCAGTCGAAAGCGCCCTCGGCCTACCGGAACAGCGGGCCGCCGAGTAAGTCGAACGCTCTTCCCTTACGTAGGCATGGACGCTGCGTACGTTCGGCGGCAGATTGCGCTTATGACAACCGCCAGTACACTCGCCGATATTGCTGCTGCCCTGCAAACGGTCTGTCAGCGTTTCCTTGGTGAGCGCGCAGAGATAACGGGACTGAAACGCCTGACGGGCGGAGCCAGTATGGAATCCTGGGCCTTCGACTATGGCGGAAAGGAACTCGTAATGCGGCGTCTGCCGCCCGCCATGGCAGAGGCTGACACCGATGAGGGTCTTGGTTCCATGACGATTGAGCAGGAGGCTGAGATCATTCGCGCGGCAGGTCATGCCGGGGTCACGGCGCCGGGCATTGTTGGTGTGCTGGACCCGGCAGATGGCCTTAGTCGCGGGTTTCTGATGACCCGAATTGCAGGTGAGGCGTTCGCCAAGACCTTGCAAAGTGATCCGGGCTATCAGCCTGCCAGAAATCGCTTTATTCAGGATTGTGCCCGTGAAATTGCGCGGATCCACGAAACCCCGCTTGAAGGGACCGTTGCGGACCTGCCACTTCTGGATGCAGCGGCGTCCCTGCAAAGCCTGCGTGAGCGGTACGATGCGTACGGTGCCAGATCGCTGATGTTCGAAGCGGCATTTGCCTGGCTGTCAGCGCATCAACCCGAGCCGGGCAGCGAAACGTGTCTTGTGCATGGCGACTTCCGGCTAGGGAACCTCTTGCTCAGCGAGACAGAGTTGACGGGCGTTCTCGATTGGGAAACCGCACATCGCGGTGATCCGGTGCAGGACCTTGCCTATATCTGTGTGCCCGCCTGGCGCTTTGCCGTTTACGACAAGCCGGTCGCCGGCATCGGTGAGATCGGAGACTTGTTGGCCGCTTATGAGGCGGAAAGCGGTCGCAGCGTTGACCCGGTTCGGTTTCGGTTCTGGCTGATCTATTCAACGCTCTGGTGGGGCGTTGCCTGCCTGACCATGGCGAATGTCTGGCGGACAGGTCTCGACCGGACCCTTGAACGAGCCGTAATTGGCCGCCGCGTTTCTGAGGTTGAGCTGGATCTCCTGCTTCTGTTGGAGGGTGAGCACCCGCCAGAGGGCGCACATGTTGACTGGTCAATCCCGCCGGAAAACCCCGCATCGGGTGAAACCGCGCCGTTTGAGCTGACTATGGCTCTGGCCGAATGGATCAAGGCCGATATCTTGCCCGGCGTCTCCGGCAGGGACAAATTTCAGGCCCTGGTCGCTCGCAATGCCCTCGGCATGTTGGAACGCCATACACGGTATGGCGCAGCTTATCGCAGAGACGCGCTGGATCGTTTGCGCGCGCTATCGATGACGGAAGGCGACATGTTTGCGCTTGCCAAAGAGGGCGCGCTGGACTTCAGCAATGCAGATGTGCTCCGACATTTGCGTTGTGCGGCGCTTGAAACGCTGTATCTGGACCAGCCGAGATATCCGGGGCTCGCATATGCCTTGAAAATGTGGCGCGCCGACTAGTCTGTTTCGTCCGTTGGGTCTGACGCAGAGGCCTCAGGCGTCCGTGTCAGGCTAAGCGGCCCTGGCCCGGCATCGGGGTCTGCGGTTTCCAACTCTTCCTCAAGTGTGCTCTCGATCGGGGCTTCAACCGGCACCGGAACATCAATCGGGCGGGGTGGTAAAAGCACCGTTTCGCGCTGCCAGAATAAGCTGGCTTCGAGGGCAAGCTGCCCGGCAATATCTTCTGCGCCAAGGGCGCGTAGCGCCCGAGCAAGCGCCGCAGTATCGCTGTGCGCCAATGTGGCTGGATCACCGCGTGTCTCAGACAGCACAATCAGCGCGGCCTCGCCAATCGCCCCGGCGGCGGCGGCGCTGCGCAGCGTGATCAGCGTGGTCGGTGCAATCTGGGCGTCACGCGAAAATTGTCCACGGATCAGGGCGCGGGCCTCTGGGCCCAGCGTATACTCAAAGCCGCTCCACAGGACGAACAGATCGGCGACAGCTTGTTTCTGCTCTTCGGTTTTTGCCAGTTCAAGCAGGCTGAGCTGCACAGCGATTTGTGAGCCCGGACTGGCTTCACCGCCAGCCATCATGTCGAGCGCGACAAGATAGTCGAGTTCGAACGGGTCCTGACGGGGCAAACCATCAATCTCTTCAATCGAGAGCCAGCGATTTGCGAGCTCATTATCACCAAGAACCAGGGCTGCGCGCGCAAACACTTGAGCATAGGCATGCGTTTCGGCGGTTTGTGGAAGCTCAGCAATATCTTCCGCAAACACACTGGCAATGCTGCGAAATCGGGAGATGTCGATCCCTGCCGCTCCATTCAGAGCCCGAGCAAGGGCTGCAGCCCGCAGGTCGAGTGGGACCAGCGGATCATTGATCTGGAGAAGGGTCTGTTCGAGCTCTGAGTTTGGCGTCGCGTTTTCCTGGGCCAGTCGATCAAGAATAATCTGTCGGCGTGTTGCGCCATCAATCAGCCCCCGGTCACTCGCCATGGTGGCAAGCCGTGCCTTCAGGTCTGGGGTTACGCCAGGGCGCACGGCCGCTGCGGCTGCCAGATCCGGGCGCGATCCGGACAGCGTGATACTCTCAGTGCTGAGATTGGCCTTCGAGGACAAGGCGATGTTCAAGCCAGAATCATATTTTGCTGCAGGTGGTATCAGTGCATCGCCAGAGGCGGCAAAGATCGCCTCCAGAAACCACGGATCGGACAGGCCTTGTAAGGACGCCACTTCAACCGCCAGTTCAGCGTCCGAATAACGATCCTCAAGCACGGCGCACACAGCGCGAAGTTTCAGCCAGTAGAGACCGTCCGGCACCGGTCCGCTTAGGCGCGCGCACGCTGAGGCTTCATTGCCCGCCGCCAGTTCAAGATCGACAGCAATCGTTTCAGCATCAAGACCGCGCGCTTCAACCTCGAGTTCAGGTGCGAGATTCGCTGCAGCGCGCGCTTCACCAAGCTCCAGCATCAATCTGGCGCGTTCCGCCAACAGGGCTTCGGCATTCTCGCCGGTTGGTCGCAGGGTTGGGGATAGCACCACCCGGCGCAGTAGCGCACGTTCTGATGGGGTCAGTTGTGCCGTCCGGATTGATTGCATCAGCCCCAGCAGGGTTTCGTCGTCTGACCCGGTCCACAGCTCTGGCGGAAAGTCCGGTTCATCGGTTTGCAGATGCCGCGCCCCCCAGGCATCAAGATCGCCCATGCCCTCGCTTGCCACCTGAGCGCTCGCGAGAGGTAAGCCAATCGCAGTGATTGCTACAAGCGCGATGGCCTTAAAAGACATGCTCAATCTCCATACGGACCTCGCCATCGGCTGGTTTGTGCTCGTTCAGCGACTGTCCCAGCCACCAGAGTGTCCCAAGAATCGCAACCGCTAACAGCGCGAGAATAATCAGCCATTTTTTCATAACCGGTTGCCTTTCGATGCGATCGTGCCCAGCTCCAACATTGCCGGAAGCGCCAGGCCTGTATAGGACAGGTTGTGTGAACCCGAAAAGACCATGGCTGAAGAACGAAGTTCTATTCTTAATCCCGACATAAATGAGGCAGGCGCGCCAGACCGGACGATTGCGCTGGTCGGCATGATGGGCGCAGGTAAAACCAGCGTTGGGCGGCGCCTCGCAAATGCGCTGAAGCGCCCGTTTTTTGACAGTGATGATGAGATTGAAAAAGCCGCTGGCATGTCGGTCGCGACGATTTTTTCTGTCCATGGTGAAGCCGAATTCAGGCGCGGCGAGCAACGTGTTCTAGAGCGCCTTCTGGCCGGACCACCGCATGTTCTGGCCACCGGGGGCGGGGCTTATCTCAACGCAGACACGCGCGACCTGATGCGATCGCGCGCGGTAACAGTCTGGCTAAACGCAGAGATTGAGACGCTTTGGAAGCGTGTTTCAAGACGCACACACCGTCCCTTGCTGCGTCAGCCAAATCCGAAGCAGACCCTGTCCGATCTGCTCGACCAGCGCCGCCCGGTCTATCAACTCGCAGATCTTGTCGTGACCAGCTTCGATGGTCCTCATACCGACACTGTCGATGCCATTCTCGATGCTCTTAAGACCTGGAAGACTTCAAATAATGACTGAGACACTTGCGCCAGTTCGGGTCCATGTGGACCTCGGAGATCGCGGTTATGATATCTGTATTGGCTCGGGCCTGGTCAGTAAAACGGGTGAGGCTCTGCGCCCGATCCTGAAGCGCAGGCGGGTCTTTGTGATTTCCGATGAAACTGTCTGGAGCCTGCATGGCGACCTGTTTGAGCGCGCAGTGAAGACTGCCGGTTTGACGTGTCATGCACTCGCGGTCCCGGCAGGCGAGGCGACCAAAAACTGGCAGCAGCTTGGCACGCTTGTCGACTGGCTGCTGGATCACGGCGCAGGACGTGATGACGTGCTGATTGCCTTTGGCGGCGGCGTTGTCGGGGATCTGACGGGCCTTGCAGCGGGTCTGATGAAGCGCGGCATGAGCCTGGTGCAGGTGCCAACAACACTGCTGGCGCAGGTCGACAGCTCCGTCGGTGGCAAGACGGCCATCAACACACGCCACGGCAAAAATCTGGTCGGCATGTTCTATCAACCGCGTCTGGTGCTTGCCGATACCGGGCTGCTCGAAACGCTGCCCTTGAGAGAGCGTCAGGCTGGCTATGCCGAGATCGTCAAGTATGGCCTGATTGATGACCCGAGCTTTGTCGACTGGCTTGAAGTGAATGGCGGGCGGGTTGTCGACCTTGACCCAGAAGCCATTGCAGAGGCCGTTGCGATCTCTTGCCGCTCGAAAGCGCGGATCGTCGCGCAGGACGAGCGTGAGGGCGGCGTGCGGGCGCTCCTCAACCTCGGTCATACATTCGGCCATACGCTTGAGGCGGTAAATGGTTATGGCCCGGCATTGCTGCACGGCGAAGCGGTTGGCACGGGCATGGCGCTCGCCTTGCGGTATTCGGTCCGGCTTGGCCTTATGACAGGACAAGATGCCGAACGCGGCATTCGGGCGATTGCAGCCTGTGGACTGGAAACAAAACTGGCAGATCTGCAAGGCGGACCCTATGTCGCCGAAGAGCTTGCTGAGGCAATGAAGCAGGACAAGAAAGCCCGCGGCGACCGTGTCCCGCTCATTCTGGCAAAAGGGATTGGGCAATCGTTTATCTACCCGGATGCAGACTTGTCTGACGTCTCTGACTTTCTAGCTGAGGAGCTATCGAACCGCTGATGATTATCGGCACTGCAATTACAATTCTTTTCCTGCTTATGTTGTCAGGGTTCTTTTCGGGGTCTGAAACGGCCCTCACGGCCGCGAGCCGCTCGCGGATTCACCAGTTGGAGAAAGATGGCGACAAACGCGCCGGGCTGGTCAACCGCTTGATCTCTGATCGCGAGAGCCTGATCGGGGCCATCCTGCTCGGGAACAACCTCGTCAACATCCTCGCATCAGCGCTGGCGACCAATCTTTTCATCATTCTGTTCGGTCCGAGCGGCGTTGCCATCGCGACCGCGGTCATGACGGTGCTTGTACTCGTTTTCGCGGAGGTGCTGCCGAAAACCTATGCCATCACAAGGCCCGACAATATGGCGATGTCTGTTGCGCGGCCGATCAGCTGGCTGGTGGCAATTGCCAGCTGGATCGTAAAAGGGATTCAAGCGATCGTTAATGTCACGCTGCGAGCTGCCGGGGTGAAACCGCCCGACGATGATGTCACCGCTGAAGATGATATTCGCGGCACGATTGACCTGCACCACTCGGAAGAGGGTCTCGACGCCAAGAACCGGCATCGCCTCGTCGGCGCGCTCGACCTGAAGGACATGACCGTCGAAGAGGTGATGATCCACCGCAAAAACATCGTGATGATTGACGCAGACCAGCCTGCCGACGCGATCATCCGTCACGCGCTGGCCAGCCCGCATACAAGGCTACCGCTGTTCAAAGGTGATCAGGAGGAGATTGTTGGTGTTCTGCACGTCAAGGATCTGCTGCGGGCTGTGATCCAGCACAATGGCCGCACCGATAAAGTGGAGATTGAGGCGATCAGCCGCGACCCGTGGTTCATCCCGGAGACGACCCGGGCCGAGGATCAGCTCGACTTGTTCCTGAAACAGCGCAGTCACTTTTCCCTTGTCGTTGATGAGTATGGCGCTCTGCAGGGCCTCGTCACGCTTGAGGATATTCTGGAAGAGATTGTTGGTGATATTCGCGACGAACATGATGTCGTGGTTCAGGGCGTCCGGCCTCAGGGCGACGGCGCGGTCTATGTTGAAGGCTGGGTGACCATTCGCGATCTTAACCGGGCAACCGGTTGGGAGCTGCCGGATGAAGAGGCCGTGACGATTGCCGGTCTGGTGATCCATGAGGCGCAGACCATCCCGGAGCCAGGACAGCGCTTTGCGTTTCACGGGCATCGTTTCGACATTGTCCGCAAGACCCGCAACCAGATCACGGGCCTGAAAGTTCTGCCGCTTTTGGATGATGTTTCAGACACTTAGAGTCCGAATAATTCGCTGACGCCATGTTTACGCCCTAAAGCGCGTGGTTTTATGTCTTCAATGTCATTTGGGAGACGCGCGATGAAATCGGGATTGCAGGCAATACTGGCAACAGGAGCGGCCCTGACCATACTGGCAGGCTGTGCAACCACTGAGAGTGGGTCAGGGGATGCGGCCGGTTCCGATCCTGGAACGGTCACAGCGGAAGCTGACCCCGCCATGCCGCCGGGACCACCTCCAGCACCGCCGCCTCCACCCGTCGAACGCTCTGGTACCGGCGCGCTCGCTGAGATGGGCGCTGAACCTTCTGCCGCAATGGACTCTATTGTCGTAACAGGCAGCCGGTCGCTGAAATCGGAAAGCCCTACTGAGCGGGCTTTGGCAGAATCGAAAGCTGACCGTTCTATTGTGCCCGAACCTGAGCCCGAGCTGCCCGAACCACAAGCTGGGCTTCTCACCGCTGGCGACTATGACGATGTGCTCAATCCGGATCTCTACAAGGCCTATCTCGACAAGGTCCTTCAGGACGAATTATCAAGCCGAAAGCTTCCATATGTTGATGCTGATCGCCGGATTGCCATCAAGGTCGTTGACCGGCTTGGCAAGCCTGTGCCGCTCGCAAAAATCTCGTTGACCACAGAAGATGGCGACCCGATGTTTCCATTGCGAACCGGCGCCGATGGTCTTGCCTACATCTATCCAACTTATGATGTGATCGAATCCGGTATCAAGATCACCGTGTCCTCTGATGGCGCCCGCAAGATCACACACCGTCTCTCACAGGAACGGCTTGAGATTGGCGGCACCGTGACCTTTGATCTCTCAAAGGATGTGACGCCCGCTGAAAAACTCGACCTGCTTCTGACAATCGACGCGACCGGTTCGATGGGCGATGAGATGACCTATCTTCAGGCCGAGCTGCTGGGCATTCTTGAGCGTTTACGTGAGGCCAATGCCGCGCTCGATATTCGGGCCGGCTTCATTGTCTACCGCGATGAAGGCGATGCCTATGTGGTGAAGGAGTATCCCTTCACTGACGACTTGCCCGCCTTTGAGGCAGAGCTGGCGGCACAATCGGCGCGCGGCGGCGGCGACTTCCCGGAGGCGATGCATGATGCCCTTTCTGCGGGTCTGAAGTTTGAGTGGCGCGATGACGCGATCAAGATCAACATGCTCGTGGCCGACGCGCCGCCGCATGATGAGCATATCTCCGAAACCTGGGACAGCGGTCTGATCTCGCGCACACGCGGGATCCATATTGTGCCAATCGCAGCGAGCGGCGTTGAGAAAACGGCTGAGTTCATCATGCGCGGCATGGCGCAGATCACCGGCGGGCGATACATCTTCCTGACCGACGATAGCGGTATCGGTAATCCTCATGCAGAGCCGACAGTGGACTGCTATGTTGTCACCCGTCTCGACAGCCTTGTGCAGCGCGTTCTGGAAGGTCTGGTAACCGGGGTTCGCGTCGAGCCAGACGGCGAAGAGGTCATCCGAACTGTCGGAAACTATCGCGCTGGGGTTTGCAAACTTGATGATCAGGAAACCAGCTAATCAGGCAATGGGAGTCAAAGCGTTGATTTACAACTCTAATTCGGGCAGCGTTCGCCTGTAGAGTACCGAATCGACTCATTGGGAGAAACCGATATGAGCAAACGTGACGATCTGATCGCGAAGTATGCCAAAGATTTGAAAGAGAAATGCGGTGTAGATGCCGACATGGATTTTCTGAAGAAGGTGACGATTGGCTGTGGCCCATCTATCTATAACCGAGACTCATCTACGGTTTCGGCAAGCGATCCGAAAGAGCTGGAAACCGTCAAGAAAAACTTCCTGATCAAAAAGCTGGGTCTCAAGGACACACCAAAACTCGATGAGGGCATTTCAGCTGTCATGGAGCAGTACGGCAAATCGACCCGCGCAAAGTATCGCGCCGTGGTCTACTACCTGCTGGCTGTCCACTTCCGCAAGAAGAGTGTCTACAACAAATAGGCTTTGCTTCAGCGCAGTTTAGGGGCGGCCTTTGCAGGTCGCCCTTTTTGTTTGGTCTAAACAACTTGCCTCTCAGGCGCGCGCTCACAATACTGACAAGCAACACGATCAAACGGACCGGGCTATGCGCACCTTGAATGAGATTATTGAATTGGCAGCGCAGCATCATGGCGGCGCATCTGAGGTGTTGAGCAAAGCCGCCAATACGCAGCTTGTTCCAGATCTGAAGACCACCAGCGATGATCGCTATTTTGCGCAAATGACCCAGGCCGTGTTCAATGCAGGCTTTAACTGGACGGTCATTCGCAACAAATGGGACGGGTTTGAAGCGGCGTTTCATGGCTTCGATCCACATCGTGTTGCGTTCTATTCCGACGAGGACATGGATCGCCTGCTCTCGGATGCAGCGATTGTACGCAACGGGCAAAAGATCACTGCAACGATTGAGAATGCCCGCTTCGTTGTCGAAACCATCAAACAGTATGGCAGCTTTGGTGCTTTTCTGGAACGTTGGCCTGCCGATGATCAAACGGGCTTGCTGGCGCATCTTGGCAAATATGGGTCACGTCTCGGCGGCGCCACGGCGCAATATTTCCTGCGGTTTGCGGGCTATGATGCCTGGATCACCTCAAAGGATGTCTGCGCTGCTTTGGTGCGTGAAGGTATTCTCGACAAACCGGTGGCTACCAGCAAGAGCGCGCTCAGGAAAGTTGATGCAGCAATGACGGAGCTTGCCGAGCAAAGCGGGCAGCCACGATCTGTCATTTCCCGCATTCTGGCGTTCTCAACAGGATAGGCAGACGGACGCGCAGCGTTTAGGACTGCGCGAATGGTATTTCAGACAAGTTTCATAACGCTCTACCCAGAGGCATTTCCCGGACCGCTCGGCGTTTCCATTCTGGAGCGCGCAAGACGCGATGGGATCTGGTCGCTCGAAACGGTGGATTTGCGGAGCTTTGGGCGCGGCAAGCACCGGCAGGTCGATGACACCCCAGCAGGCGGCGGTGCAGGCCTCGTCTTGCGGCCGGACGTGGCAGCAGAAGCGATCGATAGCTTGTCCGGTTCAGACCGCCCGATCATTTATCCCAGCCCGCGCGGTGTACCATTCAGCCAGGCGCTTGCCCAAGACTGGTCACGCGGACCAGGGCTCATCTTCTTTTGTGGGCGCTTTGAGGGCCTTGATGAGCGGGTGATTTCCGGGCGGAACATGATTGAAGTATCGCTTGGAGATTTTGTGCTCGCTGGCGGCGAAGTTGCGGCGATGGCAATGCTTGAGGCGACCTTGCGGCTGATCCCTAGTGTTGCGGGCAATCAGGCTTCTGTCGAGAGGAAAGCTTCTCGTCCGGGCTGCTGGAATATCCTCATTATACCTTGCCCAGAGAGTGGGACGGCCACCCGACGCCACCTGTGCTGACATCGGGGGACCACAAAAAGGTTGCGACATGGCGGAATCAGCAGAGCGAGGCATTGACAAAAGCCCGCCGTCCCGATTTATGGGCGGCTTTCCTCAATGGACCCCATTCACGAGCGTCGGAGACGGACGATGAACATGATTGAACAGCTTGAAGCTGAAGAAGTTGCCCGCGTCACCGCTGGTAAAGATATTCCTGAATTTTCGCCAGGCGATACGCTGTCTGTGAACGTGCGTATCAAAGAAGGCGACCGTGAGCGGGTTCAGCGCTATGAAGGCGTATGTATCGCCCGCGCTGGCAAAGGCCTGAATGAGAGCTTTACCGTTCGCAAAATCTCTTTTGGTGAAGGCGTAGAGCGGGTCTTCCCGGTTGTCTCACCGATGATCGAGAGCATCGAAGTCAAGCGCAAGGGCCGCGTTCGCCGCGCCAAGCTTTACTATCTTCGCGATCGCCGCGGTAAGTCTGCTCGTATCTCAGAGCGTACCAGTGGCCGCGGTATCGAGACTACCGAAATCACCACCTCCAAGACCGAGCTGCGTCGCCAGCGTGATGCTGCCAAAGTGGCGCGCCGTGAAGAAGCTGCGGTTGAGCGTGAGGCAATGGCCAAAGCTAAGGCCGCTGAAGCCGAAGCGGCTGCTGCAGAAGAAGCCGCTGCAGAGGGCGAAGGCGAGTCATAGAGCTAACCCTGACTGCAGAAAGTTCAGGAAACCCCGGTGCATTTGCATCGGGGTTTTTTCTTGGCTCGAGGCTCTGCTGAAACCGGCTACGACTGTTATTCCTGCTACAGATCTATCGTTAATGCAGAGGTTTGGATGGCTCTAAGCCCTTGATTGTAAACAAGAGTATGGCTTCATAAGATTCCCGCTTCAGGTGAATCCGGTTGGAGGCTTTCATCTCATTTCATATACGAAATAACCGGCGTGGTTCTTGCGTTGCGTTTTGTTGCTGTTTCGAAATGGTTCGATACACGGCGACAAATGACCTTTTGGCAGCCGGGCTCAACCTGGCGCCAGACTTAGGGGAAGGTGGAAATGAGAGTAACAAAAACGGTTATCGCCGGATTGGCAGCAGCGATCGCCCTGCCACTTTCGGCACAGGCAGATGGCGACAAGTCCAGCTATGATAAAGACGCCGCTGGTGAGCGCTATGTGATTGTCGGCGCTGACACAGCCGATAGCGAGCTGACGGACGCGGAGATTCGCGACATCATTGCCCGCGCAGGTGCGCCTGAGGGAAATGCAGACGTCCGTTATATGGGCGGATCGCAAGTCGCGATTGAGACGACAGTCTGCTGCGAGGATCTGGAAGAGCAGATCGAAACGCGCACGGACATCGAAGAAACAACGACTTATGTCGACGTTATCAGCCGGCGCGACATCATTCAGCCTGTCGAGCGTACACTCATTCAGCCGATTGAGCGCCGCATTTTGCAAGGCAGTGTCGAAGATATTACCGAAGACATGCGTTATGAAGAGAACCGCCTGCCGCTCATCGTAGAGCGCGACGAGGTTCCAGCCATTGTTGAGAACTACATCCCGCAGCTTACGGTAGAGAATACCGAAGAGATCACAGAAACCTATATCGACGTGATCACAGAGCGCGATGTGATCCAGCCGATTGAGCGGACAACAGTTGTTCCGGTTCAGCGCCGTATCGTTCGCCCCGTGACCGAAACGATCACCAACGATACTCGCTACGAGACTATCCGCGCGCCACTTGATCGCCGCGAGCAACCTATTCCGGAAACCATTGAGACGCTCACCGAAGATGTGACCACCGTCACTCAAGAGCAGATCACGGAAACAATTGTACCATACGTACAGACGCGTAACGTCTATCAGCCGATGACACGTACAACCATTCAGCCGATCGAGCGCCAGATCCTGCGTCCGACGACAGAGACCATAACTGAAGACACACGCTACGAAGAAGAGCGCCTGCCTTTGATTGTGAACACGGATGGCGCGCCTCAACTGATGGAATCCATCATTCCAAAAGTCACCGAACGCACCGTCATGGAAGTTGAAGATGTCTATATCGACCAAGTGACACGAAACATCATCCAACCGGTTGTTGTGACGACAATCCAGCCGATCGAAAACGTGCTGGTCACTGAGCGTCATGAGACGATTACCAATGATGTTCGTTATGAAGAAGAAATTCTAAGCGGCATTATCGAAGATGTCCGCGTGCCGGACACGGTCGTCCACTATATCCCGCAGGTCCAGGAAGACTATGTCGAAGAGCGTTCTGAGACCTATTTCGAAGCTGTAACGCAACGCGATATCTATCAGCCGGTAAAGCGTACCATCATTCAGCCAATCGAAAATCGCCGGGTAAATGCGGTGAAGGAAACGGTTACCAATCCGACCCGCTATGAAACAGTTCGGGCGAGCCTAGTCGTCCTGAATGTCGGGGCCCCATGCAACTGTAACTAACTTGGGGACGGGCTGTCGCTCGATCCAGGTAAGCAAGAGAGCCGGCTGCAGAACGCAGTCGGCTTTTTTGCATATACAGATGTCTACTTTTTCGCGCTTTACTGACCGGTTCAACTGATATGCCAACGGCTCTGCGCTTGCGTGAAAAAGCAAGGCATGGTGTTTACGCGCAAAGTGAGAGATTTGAGTAAATGACTGGCAAAACACTCTACGATAAAATCTGGGACGCCCATCTGGTGGGCAGTGACGATGCGACGGGGGAGTCCATCCTCTACATTGATTTGCACCTCATCCATGAGGTGACAACGCCGCAGGCTTTTGCGGGTCTGAAGGCGGCGGGTCGTCCGGTGCGCCGTCCCGATCTCACCCTGGCTGTGGCGGATCACAACACGCCAACCGAAAATCAGTCTCTGGGGCTGGCCGGGGTCAAAGACGAGGCCGCGCGCAACCAGCTTGCAGCGCTGACCCGTAATGTCGCTGAGCATGGGATTGAGTTCTTCCCGATGGGGGAGCTTCGCAATGGGATTGTCCATGTCGTTGGGCCCGAACAAGGTCGAACACAGCCCGGAATGACGGTTGTTTGCGGGGACAGCCATACCTCAACCCACGGTGCGTTTGGCGCGTTGGCACATGGTATTGGCACCAGCGAAGTCGAGCATGTGCTGGCGACGCAAACCCTGCGCACTCGCAAGATGAAGAATATGGCAATTGAGGTTTCCGGGCAGCTCTCAGAGGGCGTGACGGCGAAGGATCTTGCGCTTCATTTGATTGCTCGTATCGGAACGGCCGGGGGAACAGGTGCTGTCATGGAGTATCGCGGTGAAGCGATCCGCGCGCTGTCCATGGAAGGCCGAATGACGCTCTGCAACTTGTCGATTGAGGGCGGCGCTCGCGCTGGTCTGATCGCGCCTGATGATGTGACATACGACTATATCCGTGGACGTCCTGCTGCGCCGAAAGCGGGCGCGTGGGAGATGGCCGAGAAATACTGGCGAACGCTCTATTCAGACGATGATGCGGCCTGGGATGAGGTGGTGCACATTAACGGTGCCGAGGTCGAGCCAACGGTAACCTGGGGCACCAGCCCAGAACAGGCGATTGCTCTGTCAGCCAACGTGCCTGATCCGGCGTCCATGGCCGATCCGATCAAGAAATCTGCAGCTGAGCGCGCCCTCGACTATATGGGGCTGTCAGCGGGGCAAAAGCTCGCGGGGACGCCGGTCCAACGTGTGTTTATCGGCTCCTGTACCAATTCTCGCATCGAAGACCTCCGCGCTGCGGCTGCGGTTGCAGAAACGGGTCAAGTTGCGAGCGGTGTACGTGCGATGGTGGTCCCGGGCTCTGGCCTGGTCCGCGCGCAAGCTGAGTCCGAAGGTCTGGACGAGGTATTCAAGACGGCTGGGTTTGAGTGGCGCGAACCAGGCTGCTCGATGTGCCTTGGCATGAACCCCGACATTCTGGCCCCGGGGGAGCGCTGCGCTTCGACTTCCAATCGTAACTTTGAAGGGCGTCAGGGGCGTGGTGGGCGGACCCACTTGATGAGCCCGCACCTTGCCGCGCGCGCCGCTATTCATGGAGTAATTGGGTGAGCCTCGCTGATTGGCAACCCAGGGACCGTCCTGGTGAATGGCCGCTTTCTGGACTATATTCCATTTTGGAACCCCTGGATTGGTCGAACCACTTGGACGGTCTCTTTGCGGCGGTCAGCGGGCCTCAAAATGATGATATCTGGCGCTATATGCCTGATGGTCCGTATAAGGACGAAGCTGATTTCAGGGATAGTTTTGGCGGTCACGCAAACGCGTTAGGCTGGTCAACGCTGGTGATCCGTCAGGGGCAGTCGCGCGACATTCTCGGCATGTCCTCATATCTACGTTTACGTCAGGCACATGGCAGTGTTGAGGTTGGGGCGGTCGCCTTTGGTCGGAAGCTGAAACGCACCCGAGAGGCGACTGAGGCGATGTATCTGATGGCGTCTCACGTGTTTGATGAACTGGGTTATCGCCGATACGAATGGAAATGCCATAATGATAACAAGGCCTCTCGACGGGCCGCAGAACGCTTTGGCTTTCTTTATGAAGGTATTTTCCGCAATGATATGGTCGTTAAGGGCGGGAGCCGCGATACGGCCTGGTTTGCGATGACGGATGACGATTGGCCAAATATAAAACAGGCTTTTGAGGCTTGGCTCGCCCCATCCAACTTTGATGCTGCCGGCGAACAGAAAAGGCGGTTGGAGGATTATCGAAGATGATTACAGCGCTCGATCATGTTGTTCTTCTGTGTCCGGATATAGATGCCGCTGTCGCAGACTATACTGTGCTGATGGGGGCTGAGCCGGTCTGGCATGCCAGAGAGGGCGGCACAGAGACAGCAGTTTACCATGCAGGTAATACCTATTTGGAACTTTTAGGCCCGCATGGTGCAGGAGACGCAGCGGATAAACTTCGAGAGATGACCGCTAAGGGCGCGAAATTCTCAACGCTGGTCTATCGCAGCGATGATTTGAGCGCCGATCATCATCAGTTGAAACGTCGCGGCCTTGACCCCGTTGATATTCTTCCCGGACAAAGCAGGCATCTCAAATCAGGTGACACGCGCGATTGGAACCGTTTCCGTATTCCAGATGAACGTGTCGCAGGTGTGAAAAGTTTTATATTGGAACGTACTATCGATTTCCCAGAGCCAGAGTCTTTTGAGACGGGTTCTGTAACGAAACTGGATCATCTGGTGATTAACACACCCAACCCTGATCGCGCCGTCGCGCTTTACGGTGCGCGGCTCGGACTTCGCTTTGCGCTCGACCGGCGTGCCCCGCAGTGGAAAACCCGGTTTCTGTTCTTTCGGCTCGGTGGTCTGACGCTGGAAGTGATCAACCGTCTGGATCAGATTTCAGACCCCAACGACCCGGACACAATCTGGGGTGTCACATGGGCCGTCGATGATCTTGAAGCGGCGCATCAGCGTCTGAACGCTGCTCAACGTGATGTCAGTGAGATCCGTACGGGCCGCAAGCCGGGCAGCCGGGTGTTTACCGTTCGCGATGGCACGCTTGGTATTCCGACGCTGTTCATTCATCATGCGCCGCGCTAAGGTACAGTCATGAAACCCTTTACGACCCTTCGCTCAACCGCAGCGCCTTTGACTGACAAGGGCAAGCTGATGGCTAATGTCGATACAGATATGATCATCCCGAAACAGTTCCTGAAAACCACGGAGCGGGTTGGCCTTTCAGAAGGCCTGTTTCACGAACTGAAGACCTTGCCGGATGGATCGCTAAACCCGGATTTTGTCCTGAACAAGCCAAAGTATAAAGGCGCGGGCATCCTGATCGCGGGAGAGAACTTTGGTTGCGGTTCGTCGCGAGAGCATGCGCCCTGGGCGCTGCTGGACCAAGGCATTACATGCGTTATCGCGCCTAGCTATGCCGATATCTTTTTCAACAATAGCGGCAAAAATGGCATTCTGGCCCTGCGCCTTCCGCAAGAGGTTTGCGATCAGCTGGCGGAGCAATCGGGCGGCGGCAACAGTATTTTTGAGATCGATCTCGAAAAACAGATTGTTACGGGCCCGGATGGGACCGAGCACCGGTTTGAGATGGATCCGGGCCGCAAAGAGAAACTGCTTGGCGGGCTCGACGATATCGCCATGACGCTACAAAGCGCAGCGGAGATCGAGCGGTTCGAATCCCATCGTAAATTGTCCACACCCTGGTTGGAGACGGCCTGATGAAACGCATACTCATGATTACAGCTGCCCTGGCGCTTGGCGCGTGCGCCCAGGACGTCCTGAACACAAACCCGGAAGTGCGCGGGCTTGAAGGGGCAGCTGCGGTGCAGACGCTTACCAACCCGGAAACCGGTACTGAAATCAACATTCGCGAAGGTGGCACTGTGGTTGTGCGGCTCGAGAGCAACCCGACCACCGGCTATTTCTGGTACCTGCTTGAAGGATCCGACGCCTCGATCATCAATCTTGTCTCTGAAGACTATGTCGCTGACCCCGCACCAGAGGGGCTGGTCGGCAGTGGCGGCGCGCAGGTCTTCACGTTTGAAGGGGCCGGAAAAGGACGCACCACTCTCACTCTGTCCTATCAACGCCATCCCGAAGACGTCTTCGAAACCCTCGAGTTGAAGGTAAGAGGACGCTAATGATTGTCGTCGAGGGCAGCGCACGAATTCCGTCCGGGGCGTGGGATAAAGCCCTGAAAGCCATGGAAAAGATGATCATTGCAAGCCGGGCTGAAACCGGGTGTATCGAATATGCCTATAGCCGCGATGCCCTTGACCCTGATCTGCTCCGCATCATCGAGCGCTGGGATGATCTTGCCGCCTTGAAGGCACATTTTGCTGAACCGCACATGGCCGACTTCCGGCAAGCGCTTGCCGAGATCGGACCGCAAGGTCTTGAGGTGCGCATGTATGAGGCTGACCCACAGCCTCTGCCGACGTGATTATTGTTGAAGGGTTCGTGCGGATGCAGTCCGCTGATGACTTTGATCGCGTGCGCGATGCGGCAACAGCCCAGATTGAGGCGAGCCGGGCGGAAAGCGGCTGCATAGACTATATCTACGCGATCGACGTGCTGGACCCGACGATTATGCGGGTGCTCGAACGCTGGGACAGCTGGGAGGCGCTTGATGCACATTTCAAGATGTCGCATATGGATCGCTGGCGTGCGGCGCTAGAGGACGTCAAGTTTCTTGAACGCTCAATTCGCGCGCACGATGTTCGTGAAACGCGCGATAGATAAATCCATAAGGTAGACCCAGTTATGGCCCAAACCCTGCTCCTTTTGCCCGGTGACGGGATCGGCCCGGAAGTTGTTACGCAAGCCCGGCGTGTCGCTGAAATAGTCGCCCCAGATCTGCAATATGAAACAGACCTGGTTGGCGGAGCCTCGATCGATGCGAACGGTGAGCCGTTGACCGTCGACACATTGGTCAAGGCGAAGACCAGCGATGCCACTTTGCTCGGCGCGGTGGGTGGACCAAAATGGGCGGATGTCGATCGCAATTTGCGCCCGGAAATGGGGCTCTTGCAGCTGCGCAAGGGTATGGACGTCTTTGCCAATCTTCGCCCGGCCTTCTGTTTTCCGGCGCTGGTCGAGGCCTCAAGCCTGAAGCGCGAACATGTCGAAGGTCTCGATATCATGATCGTGCGTGAGCTGACGTCCGGGGTCTATTTTGGCGAACCGCGCGGTATTGAGCGGGGCATCGGGTCCAAGAGCTTTGGCTTCGAGACCTCGCGCTACACAAAGGGCGAGATTGAGCGCGTGTCGCTCGTCGCCTTTGATATTGCCAGAGGCCGGGGTGGCAGGCTGGCCTCCACCGAGAAGTCCAATGTCATGGAATCCGGTCTGTTCTGGCGCGAGACGGTGACAGACCTGCACGCCGCTGAAGGCAGCGGTGTTGAACTGCGCCATATTCTGGCGGATGCCTGCGCGATGGAACTGGTGCGAGCACCGAAACAGTTTGATACCATTCTGGCTGGCAATCTGTTTGGTGATATCCTGTCTGATGCCGCAGCGATGCTAACCGGCTCAATCGGGATGCTGCCATCGGCCAGTCTGGGCGTTGAAGGCGCGCCGGGCCTTTACGAGCCGGTACATGGCTCCGCGCCAGATATTGCAGGTCAGGGCAAGGCCAATCCGTGCGCCGCCATCCTGTCTCTGGAAATGGCTCTACGCTGGTCGCTTGATCGTGCGGACGCGGCAGATCGGGTTTTCTCGGCCGTGGGCGCGGCGCTGGAAAAAGGCGCACGCACTGGTGATGTTGGCGGCAGCCTGTCTACAACTGAGATGGCAGATGCGATTATCGCCGAGCTTTAAGGGTCGTTTAGCTTGCGAGTTGCGCGATTGACCAGGTCCGGACCGTGTCCTTGCCTTCCGACTTTGCCAGCTTCATCGCCTCATCGGCGCGGCCAAGTGCGCCCTCAAACGTGTCATACTTCGACAGGACGGCGAACCCGAAGCTTGCGGTCACTTTAACCTCTGCATCATCCAGCATGATCGGTGTTTCAGCGATACGCTTGCGGATACGCTCAGAAACCAGACGAACCAGTTCGGGTGTGGTCGCGTGCAGCATGATGACAAATTCATCGCCCCACCAACGGGTCATCAGGTCCTGACGACTGCGCAGCTCTTCGCGCGCGAGGGTTCCGACCGCCATTAACAGCTTGTCGCCCAGGTGATTACCATACTTGTCGTTCACGTCTTTGAAGCGATCAATATCAAATACGATAACGCCGGCCATTTTCTCTGTGCGTTGCATCCGCTGGATCTGCTGATTGGCCGCTTGCAGAAAATAGCGGCGGCTCAGCAGGTCGGTCAGATTATCCCGGGTTGAGAGCGTCTCAAGGGGATCGCGATGCATCATCAGGCGGAACTGGTTTTGCGATGCAATGATCGCAACCGGTAGTCCGACACAGGCTGAGATATAGAAACTTGTCAGCAAGTATTTCTGAGAATGGTTGGACAGCCCGAAATTGTACATGATGATCGTCACGATGAATGAAAGTGCGAGTGCGCTTGCAATGATCATCGTAAAGAAGATCGCGGTCTCTTTGATCTTGTGTGTATCAATTGGCATGTCAGGACCCATTTTAGGTTGCCCCTAAGTCTTACATCGTAGTGATTAAATCGTGCCTCAACTCAGACCTATAAATCAGTCGAGCCCGGTAATCCCCTATTATCCATAACCGCGCTGAAGCGCTTCGCGTTAGACAAAACCGGACGCGAACCAATACACGATGGCCCCCGCGATCAGCACAGTCAGCAGGCGCCGCAGCCACTTTGGCAAGCGTTTCCAGGCACCTGCGATCTCGTCCCCAAAATAGTAGATCAGGAGCCCAAGGATCGCGAACCGGATAAAGCGACTGAGTGAGAAGAGTACCAGAAAGTTGAGGTAGGGATAGCTGCTCGCCCCAGCCGCGAGATTGATCAGATAGGAGGGCGCCGGCGTTGTTCCACCAAGCAGAATGAAGGACGCGCCGCGTTCGGCAAAGACAGCCGTCAGCTCTGCGAGCGCAGCCTCAGCGCCGAACATGGCTGCAACTGAATCGGCAAATGAGACGCCGAGCAAATATAGAATGGAGCCACCAATAGCACTGCCAAGCATCGTAATCGCCACAAACATCCAGGTTCGCTCGCGCGCCGCAGCACAGAGTGCGATAAAAAGGGCTTCGTACGGCAACGGCACGAAAGTCGTTTCGGCAATCTCAATGGCCAGAAGGACCGGCAATACCCATTTTGAATGGGCAAGCGTTTCTGCGCGCTGGACGATCGAAGGTCTGTCCGCCGCGCTCATGTGCCCGGCTACTCGTCGCTGTCCATGGCCAGGATCAGTTGCGCATAACCGCGCGCCAGCCGCCCGACATTCTCAACCGAGATCCGTTCATTCGTGCCGTGGAAGCCAGAGAGTTCGTCTAGCGTCATCACTGCCGGCATGAAGCGATAAACACTATCAGTGATTGCCGTTGCATAGCGTCCATCGGTGGCTCCCAGCACAAGCCCCGGCGCAACCGGCGCGCCATCGGTGGCTTCGCTCGCAACCGCCTGAAGTACAGCATAGGCCCGGTTGTCCATCGGGCTGACGGGGGAGGCGCCTTCGCCGCGAATACCTGCACGTCCATACTCAACATCCAAACCCTCGATATCTTTCGTGACATCCAGGATGTGGTTCAGAATGTCCTCTTCTGTGTCGAGCGGGTGGATGCGGAAGTTGACGATTGCCGTTGCCCGCTGTGCCAGAACGTTTTCCTTGGCTGATCCGACCAGCATGGTCGGTGCGGTGGTGGTGCGGATCATCGCATTTGCAGACGGTGTACTCGCGAGAATACCTTTGAGAACGCCCCCAAACAGCCATTGATTGGCGAACAGCAGACGCTGCGCGAACGGCATGTCCCGCGCCGTGGAACGAAACAGACCCGCAACCAGTGGATGGCTGAGGTCTGCAGCCATCTGGTTTTCATCCAGCGCGATCAGTGCGCGTGACAGGCGCACGGTGGCCGAATTGCGCGGCGGTGTCGAAGAATGCCCGCCTTCTGCGGTAACCGTCAGTTCGAACGTGACATAGCCTTTTTCAGCAACCCCGATGAACCCAACCGTTCCGCCCGTCAGCGGATTGTCTTTGACCGCCATGAAGCCTTCATCGAGCGCCATGACGGGCGAGATGCCGCGATCCTTGAGCACCTGAACCCCGCTTGAGGCGCCGGAGCCGGAGACTTCCTCGTCATGGCCAAGCAGCAGGAGAATGGTTCGCGTAGGCTGAAAGCCATCGCGCGCCAGTGCTTCCAGCGCTTCCAGCAGACCAATCATCGACCCTTTGTCGTCAATTGTGCCGCGGCCATAGACATAGCCATCCTTCACCAGTCCATCGAAGGGCGGGGCCTCCCAATCGCCTTCAGTGCCAATATTGACCGGGACCACGTCCTGATGCGCCATCAGCAATAGGGGGTCGAGCTCTGGATTGCTGCCTTGCCAGGTAAATAGCAGCGTGTAGCCGCCAGGGACAATCTCGCGCGCCGCTGCTGCATGGAAGCTTGGATAGGTCTCCTCCATCCAGTCGCGCAGCTCCAGCCATGGACCTTCCTGACCAGGGCGTGGATCACCAGCGGTCAGTGTGATCGTTCTGAACCGAATGGCCTCGCCGAGGCGGTTGGCAGCGCGTTCGACATCAATATTGGGCGGCGCGTCCAATTCCACGCTCTGAACATCGCCTTGGGGTGCCCCATAATTTAGCGTGCGAACCACAATAACGACGATCAGGAGCAGAATGATCGCTCCCAGTCCAAGCCCAATCCGTTTGATCACGTCGCCCTCCTGTCTGGCCATTAAACTGGCTCTTGGCCGAGTTTGCGGCTCCCGGCGCGTATGATCAAGGGCAAAGCCCCGGCCGCAGCTCTAAAGGCGGGCAGGATTAAGACTTTGGTACGGGCCCGGTTGAGGCGCGGATGATAAGCTCAAAATCAAATACCGTCTCTTGCGCCGCGCCGTCATCTGGCGACATCAGGCGTTCAGCTGCGGCGCTTGCCATTTGCTCCAGCGGCTGGCGGATCGTTGTTAGGGCAGGCCAGACCGCTGCCGCCAGACGCGTGTCATCAAAACCCGCTACAGAAATGTCCTTCGGAACGCTCAAGCCGCTCGCCATAACCGTCGTCATTGCGCCAACTGCCATGTCATCATTAGTCGCGAAAATAGCTGTTGGGCGAGGGTTTAGCGCGATCAGTTTACGTGCCCCTTCAAAGCCGGAGCGCAGCGAGTAATCACCAGCAACGATCAGGGTGTCGTCAAACCTGATCCCAGAGTCTTCAAGGCATTGGCGATAGCCGTCATAGCGTTTGGTAGAGGCGTTATGGCCCTTGGGTCCGGCAATAAGAGCAATGTGTCTATGGCCGTGTTCAACCAGGTGTTGCGTTATCTCATAAGCAGCTTGCCGGTCATCCTGACGAATCACAGGTGTCTGCACGGGCTTTCGGGCCGGCGATATGCTCGCATAAGGTGTATTCGTGGCCTGCAATAGCGACAGCACTTCAGCATTATCACAAACCGGCGGGGATAAAACGACGCCATCTGCGCGCGAAGTCATCAGAAAGGTCTGCAATCGATCGAGGCGATCTGGCGCTTCAAGGTCAACTTTTTCCGGCAGCAGGAAGAAACCATTGGCCCGGCAGGCATTGTAAATGCCGGTATTGAGAGCGGTCACATATTCCGGCACGGGATTATCGTGAAGGTGCGCGATCAGGAAGGACTTTGAACTTGCAAGGCTTCTTGCTGCTGGATTTGGACGGTAACCAAGCTCGCGCGAGGCTTTAAGAACAAGCTCCCGTTTTGAGGGTCGGACATTGGGTTCATTGTTCAGGACGCGTGAAACGGTCTTGGCTGAAACACCGGCGCGATCAGCAACATCATCAATAGTTATAGCGCGTGGGGGGCGATCAAGGCCCATACAGTCATTCCTTTTTTCCTATTAATCGCCCAATCTGTATACGAACGCAATCCATACGGGTGCTGCGCATCGGGCGAGGCCTAGAATTGGAAATATACAAACGGAGCTGCTTCCAAAGGGTAAAGCGCAAAGAGTATCCCGGTCAGCGTGCCCAGTCCGCCCCAGAAAACGGACGGTCTTCGCCAGATCGGATTCCGGGTCAGCGTCTTTAATCCGCCCCGCCCAAGCCAGGTATCAAGGGTCAGAAGCGGCGCGACCAGCCAGACTGTCCAGGGCAGCATTTCCGATCCACCCGCCCGTAAACCGGTAAAGGCTTGCAGCACGCTCAGGGCATCGGCAAAGGTCTCCGCCCGGAACGGAATCCACGTGATCAGGACGAAGCTCTGCGTGAGCAACAGGCCAAGCAGGAAGCCGACCTTGCGCCGGCCTTTGAACATGACCCGGTGTACGACAAGCGCCGCGCCGTGCAGTCCACCCCAAAACACAAAGGTCCAGGCCGCGCCATGCCACAGGCCGCCAAGCAGCATGGTCACCATCAGATTCCGCAGTGTCTTCAACTCGCCGCCGCGATTTCCGCCCAGCGGGATGTAGAGATAATCCCGTAGCCAACTGGAGAGAGAAATGTGCCAGCGCTGCCAGAAATTATCGATCGCCGTCGCGCCGTAGGGGTGATCAAAATTCTTTGGAATATAGTAGCCGAACCAGCGCGCGACCCCGATCGCCATGAGGGAGTAACCGGCAAAGTCAAAATAGATCTGCCCCGCAAAGGCGAGCGTTGAGCCGATCAGGGCGCTGTTTGACCAGGCCGAGAGGTCATCCGCGCCATAGACCGGGTCCACCAGAGGTGCGAGATTATCTGCAATCCCGGCTTTGTAGGCAAAACCCAGTGCAAACGCCCGCAACCCGGCAAAGGCAAGCGCTCCGCTAAAGGTTTTGACCCGCTCCATTTGCGGGAAAAAACTCGCGGCTCGCACGATCGGTCCTGCCACCAGTTGCGGGAAGAACGCAATGTAAAGCGCAACGCGCCGCAGACGCCGTTCCGGTTCAAGATCACCGCGTGCGACATCGACAATGTAGGAGATGGCCTGAAACACATAGAAGCTGATCCCGACCGGCAGCAGGATGTTCAAAGCGGTCCAGCCAGGCTCAATTCCGACGCTGGCAAGCGCCGCCTCAGCGGTGCTCGCGAAGAACCCGAAATACTTGAAAATCGCAATCACGCTCAGATTGGCAGATATCCCGATTACAAGCGCCCATCTGCGCGCGCGGTTGCCAACGGGCCGCGCAGCCGCAAACTGCGCAACAAACCAACTCAACCCGATGACGAAGCCGATCAGCCCCAGAAACCGCCAATCCCACCAGCCATAGAACATGGCACTGGCAACAAGCAGCGTCACAAGCCGTAATTCCTTGTCTTTCAGGGTCCAGTAGACCGAGAACACGCCTGCCAGAAACACAAAGAAGATCGCATCAGTGAAGATCATGAGACGGGCCCCAGCACGCCGCTTTCAATCATCTGATCTATGAGCCAGGCGTTATAGATAGCCGTGCCAGCATCCAGCAGATGCCCGTGATCATACCAGTAATTGCCATTCAGCGCTTGCATCAGGCCGGTATCGTTCGAGTGTATACAGATCTCTCCTGCCAGTTCGCCGTCGCAAAGACCTTCGGTATAAGCGCGTGCCCCCTCGTACAGCATAGGCGGTTGATAGTAGGCGACGTGGCTTACTCCTTCGGAACGCAAACGTTCACGCTGTTGATATCGAAACGACCGAACCCACTGTTTCGCGATGACCGGTGTAGCCTCAGCTTGATTCAGCGCTTCCGCAGGATCGAGGTCATACCGGGGCGCAAATTGTGGGTCATAAGCAGGCACAGCACCTGCACCACTTGCTGTCTCACCTTTTCCAACAAGACCAATATTCAGGAAGTTGAGCCCCGAATGCAGCCCCAGAAACCCTGCATCCTGAATACAGGCGCTGACGCCCTCACAAGCCCGATTACCTAGTCCCAGAAGCGTCCACGCTGTGGTTCTAAGGTCAAATTGCTCAATCGCCCGCTGGGAAAATTTCGAGTTCCCGAACATATAGGCGACTTTGTTATCGAACGCGCCAGAGACCTCGACAAAGACGATTTCAGGCGTGCGATCAATCGCATTCATAAACTGTTTCAGATGAGCGTCGCGCTCGAGAATGGACGCTGCTTCAAGCGACAGGCTGACAACACGGTAATTGTAACCGAGATCTTTCAGTGCGAGGGTCAACCGCTCAGGATCAATGCCGTTTCGGGAATAGCTCGCGCCTGTAAACACAATCAGCGGCGCTGGATCTTGCTCCGCGGAAACAATGGCCGCGTTGACGAACTTGTCGAACTCTGTGGTGCGATCAAGACCTGCTTCACTGGCAAACATCTTGATGAGGAGGGCGCTTGCGATCAGCCCGCCGAAAAAGGCCATTGCTGAAGACAGCCGTCCAAGACCAGCCTTTGGAACCTTCAAACTATAGGCGGCAACCAGCACCAAAGCTGCGAGCGCAAACATGCTCCAGTGCATTTTCCGAGCCTCCTAACCAGCGCCGAGAACATTCCCGGTCCAATTCAACTCAGAGGGGAAGCAAGTTGCTTGCCAGTCTTAGGCTAAAAGTCTCACAAAACCGTTAGTCGCCCTGGCCTTCGGCGAAGGTGCGCATCATGAACAGTGGGATAGAGCCGCGTTCGGTCATCACCCAGTCGAGCGGAATATCATGGTCTTCGGCCGGGACGGCATCGACTTCCTGGCCTTGAAACGCCAGACCGCAAACAAAGACCCGCCCATCCTCGCGAAGCCGCGACAGGGCGCGATCATAGTGCCCCTTGCCATATCCCAATCGGTTCCCGGCTCGATCAAACGCCAGCAATGGGGCGATGATCAGCGTTGGGCTTACCTCTGGCACTTCCGGGTTGGGTTCGAGCAGGCCAAACGGACGCGCTTCAAGCGGGTCGCCGCGGCGATAATGCCGGAACACCATATCGCCGGTACCCAGAACGCAGGGCAGGGCGAGTTTGGCCCCGGCCTGTTCAAGTTTTCCCATCAGCGGCCGCGAATCCACCTCGCTGCCAATCGGCAGATAGACCGCGACACTCGGGCCATAACGCTCAAGCAGTTTCAGCGGGAACTTGTCAGCGACGGTCTCGCCTGCATCTGGGTCACGTGCGGCCAGTTCATCGCGCAAGTCTTTCATCTCCGCGCGGAGTGTCTGTTTGCTATCTGCGCTCATGCGGGTTCGGTTTCGTTTTCTGGCGCCGTCACACTATCGCTAAGACCGACGAGCGCGCGGGCATAAGCGCGGGCTGAGAAAGGCTGCAAGTCTTCGGCTTTTTCCCCAACGCCGACAAAATGAATCGGCAGGGCATGCGCCTCGGCGATGGCAACCAAAACCCCGCCCTTGGCCGTGCCATCAAGCTTCGTCATGACTATCCCGGAGACATCGGCTGTGTGCCGGAACGCTTCAACCTGCGACAAGGCATTCTGCCCAACTGTAGCATCCAGAACCAGGATCACATCATGCGGTGCATCCGGGTCCAGCTTGCGCGTGACGCGGACGATCTTGGATAGCTCGGCCATCAGTTCAGCTTTGTTCTGCAAGCGTCCGGCGGTGTCGACCAATACCAGATCAAGATCCTCGGCTTTGGCGCGTTCAATTGCCTCGTAAACGAGGCCAGCGGCATCTGCGCCGGTTTCTTTGGACATGACGGGAATGCCTGCCCGCTCCCCCCAGACGGTGAGTTGCTCGATGGCCGCAGCCCGAAACGTGTCACCTGCTACGAGCAGTGCCTTGGCGCCTTGCTCTTTTAGCTTGGATGCGATTTTGCCGATGGTTGTGGTCTTTCCCGAACCATTGACGCCAACAAACAGGACAACACGCGGGCGCGAACCCTCAGAGAAGTCTACAATCTCTTCGCGCGGTGCCATAATCGCTTCAATCTCGTCGGCCAGCGCAAGCTTGATCTCATCGTCCGTAACGTCCTTGTCATAGCGAGTCTTGGCGATGTTGGCGGCAATTTTCGTGGCGACCTTACCGCCCATGTCGGAGGTCAGCAGCAAGTCCTCAAGGTCTTCCAGCGCGTCATCATCAAGCGTGCGTTTAGTGAAGAGACTGGTAATGCCTTCGCCCATCTTGGACGAGGACTTGGCCAGCCCGGAGGAGATCTTCGAGAAGAAGCCAGGGTCCTTGACCTCCGCATACGGATCGGGTTCACCGCGCGCGATGGCGGCCTGGCGTTCGGCCTCCTTGGCGGCGAGCTCTTCGCGCAATTTCTCATCGGCGCGGCGTTGCTCCAACAAAGCCAGTTCAGCAGCGGCTTTCTCTTGCGCCGCGCGGCGCTCTTCCTCGGCAAAGCGGGTCGCTTCAGCTTCAGCCGCAATGCGTTTGGCCTCTTCCTCGGCTTGGCGGGCCGCCTCGGCAGCGGCTTCATCGGCGCGGCGCTTGGCTTCCGCTTCGGCGCGCAGGCGTTCGGCCTCCGCGCGCGCGGCTGCGGCTTGCTGTGCAGCTTCTGCATCCGCAGCGGCTTTCGCGTCAGCCTCAGCCTTCGCAGCGAGGCGTTCAGCCTCGGCTTGCGCGCGGGCTGCTTCCTCAGCGGCTTTTGCCTCGGCTTCAGCTTGCAGCCGTGCCACTTCAGCCTGCCGTCTCGCCCCAGCCTCTGCTTCAGCGCGCCGCGCTGTCTCTTCGGCAAGGCGTTTGGCGGCGTCTTCTGCTTCTGCGGCCTCGCGCTTCTGACGCTCTTCCCAGGCGCGATTGGCTTCGGCAACCTTGCGCTCGATCTCTTCCTTTTCAGCGGCCAGCCGTGCAGCCTCTTCTGCCGCGAGGCGTTCAGCTTCCTCTTCGGCGGCTTTCTGCGCTGCCAGCTCTTCGGCGCTTAGCTCCGGGGCTTCCATGTCAGCGCCGGCTTGCAGCGCCTCTTCTTTTTTCTTCTTCTTGCCAAACCACAGGATCATGGGGCCACCGCTTTCAGTTTTTCACCATCATGACCGATTATCCGTGCCCGGACCGGGCGTCCAGCCTCGGCCCACTCAAACCCGTCAAGCATGACCGGCGTGAAATCTGGCAGGCGTCCCCGGTTCCCGGTCTCGACCAGAACGTCAAAATCCCTGTCAGTCCGGGCTTGGAGATGGTTAATCAAAGCTTTTGACCCGGCCGCGCGCAGACGGGCGGCGCGGGCCTTGATCACACTTTTCTCCAGCTGCGGCATCCGCGCAGCCGGGGTGCCAGGACGCGGGCTATAGGGAAACGCGTGGAGGAAAGCGATATTGCAATCCTCGATAAGCTTCAATGCGTTCTCGAACGCGGCTTCCGTCTCGGTCGGGAAGCCGGCAATAATGTCAGCCCCAAGCGCAATGTCCGGGCGCACAGACCGCAACCGACCCGCCAAGTCCACCGCGTCTTCTCGGCTATGACGGCGCTTCATCCGTTTCAGAATCAGATTGTCGCCATGCTGCAAGCTGAGATGCATGAAGGGCGCAATACGTGGGTCCCCCATCGCATCAAACAGCGCCTCGTCCATCTCGATCGCATCAATGGAGGAAATGCGCAGCTGTTTGAGATCTGGGACCAGTTTCAGGATGCGCTGTACCAGATTGCCCAGCTGCGGCGTTCCGGGCAGGTCAGCGCCCCAACTGGTCAGATCGACGCCGGTCAGCACGATCTCATAGTGCCCGGTGTCTACCAGACGCTGCACCATGGCGACAACCTCGCCCGCTGGCACAGAGCGGGAGTTTCCGCGCCCATAAGGAATGATGCAGAACGTACAGCGATGGTCGCAGCCATTCTGAACCTGAACATAGGCCCGCGCCCGGCCCCCCATCCCATCGATCAGGTGGCCTGCCGTTTCCTCGACCGACATGATGTCATTCACACGGACTTTTTCTGTTCCGCCCAGCAGGTCAACGGGCTTCCACGTTTCGGCCTGCATCTTCTCGTTATTGCCGACAACGCGGGTGACTTCCGGCATCGCGGCGAACATATCTGCATCGATTTGCGCGGCGCATCCGGTCACAATCAGTGGGGCGTCAGGGTTTTCCTTGGCCGCCCGGCGGATCGTCTGGCGCGCGGTGCGGACCGCTTCGGCGGTCACGGCGCAAGTGTTGACGATGACCGCACCTTCAAGACCTGCGGCTTCGGCATGCCCGCGCATAACCTCGCTTTCATAGCTGTTCAGGCGACAGCCAAGTGTGATGACCTTCGAGGGTCCGGACGGTGTTTTGCTTTCGGGCATAATCTTCCAGCGCATATCGCGCTTGAGGCTCCCAAGGACAAGTGGGTATTGACCGTTTAGAAAACAGCCAGCAACGGCTTACAATTGCAATAAACGGCTAAAGGGATCGACTGGCTGCCGTTTCAGGCCTATCGCTCGTTCTCGTCGCGAGCGGTCTTTGAGGTCACCAGCGCTGCCCGCTCGCTTTGAGTCTTGCGTTTGAACCGGGCGAGGATTGGATGGTGATCTGATCCAATCGCTGGCAGGACGCGCGTTTCGACCAGTTCCAGATCGCCATCGAACATCACATGATCAATCGGGATGCCAAGGCCCGGCGTGCTCGCAGGCCAGGTAAAACTGCCGCGTGGGTCAGACGCCCGCTGTCCCGGCAGTGTGCGGAACTTTGGCGCCCAGGGGGTCAGGTTAAAGTCCCCCATGAAGACAAATGTCTCCGATTCCCTTGCCGCATCGCCAGCGGCTGCGAGCAGAATATCTCGCTTGCGCAAGTCAGTTGGTGATTGCGGCGTGACCGGATGGGCGACCACCATGCGCAGGCCCTGCCAGTCGCCTCCGAGATCGGCCGTGATATAGGCCCGGCGGGCTGTGTCATCGCGTAGAACCCGCTCGCTATCATATAATGGCTCGGTTGAGATCAAAGCGATCGGCGCGCCCATGGGCTTTGCCATATTCTCCCATGCCGCATGGACGATGTGCTGATGGTTCGGGAAGGTCTTCAGAAAGTCGTCATTGACCAGTTCAGCCGGCACTTCATTGAGGCCCAGAATGTGGGCGCCCTCTCGCGCAGCAATCTCGCCCAAGGCATCCATCGCTTCATGGCGCCCCCAGAGGTTCGCGGTAATCACTGTCAGGCAATCATCAACGCCGCATTCGCTGCGGCTGGGCGATTCATACTTCGAAAAGGACAGGATCGGCACCGCCCCGACGACGCCAACGGCGGCGGCCGCGATGGCGAGTTTTGGCTGAATTCTTGCCGCCAGCGCCGCTGTGATGAGGGTAGCAATGGCCAGTTGCGGGGCAAAACTCGCAATCAGCTCAAAGGGCCAGGAATAGGGCTGACCAACCATTTGTCCGAAAACAGCAAAACCGCATAGCGTCGAGACAAACGCCAAGGTTCCAGCTGCCATGAATTTCAGGAAAGCCCGCATTCCCATACCCCACACGCGGGGCTGCCATCCCCCACGCTGCAGATATTGCGCGGGCACCTCACCAGGGCAACTGGAATCTATGGTTAATGAAGGTAAATATTCGAATTTGCTCGCTGCGGCATCAAACCTCGAGCGTGGATTCCAGTTCAACAGGCCCGGTCATGATCACATGATCTGTTCTTTCGTCCCAATGAATGTGCAATTCGCCGCCATCCAGGATCAGGGTTGCCGCCCGTTCGGTCTTTCCGGCCCGCGCTGCACAGACCAGAGCGGCGCAAGCGCCTGTGCCGCAGGCTTTGGTCAGTCCAGCGCCGCGCTCCCAAACGCGCAACCGGATTGTCTTACGATCCAGAACCTGGGCAAACCCAACATTTGCACCCTCCGGAAAGGTCGGGTGCCATTCAACCAATGGTCCGATCGCCGGGATGTCGAAGGCGTTAATATCATCCACAAAGAAGACCGCATGAGGATTGCCCATGGAGACAACGGCCGGGCGCGACAGGATCGGCTTGTCGATTGGGCCGATTTTGACGTCGACCCCGCGAACATCCATTTTCTCCGACAGGGGAATGTCTTCCCAGCCCAGCAAAGGCGATCCCATATCGACCGAGACAAGGCCGCCACGCGCCCGGCTGCCTTTCAACAGGTCCGCCTCGGTCTGGATGCGAACCTGATCCTTGCCAGATTCCTCCAGCAGCAAGTGCGCCACCGCCCGCGTACCATTTCCGCAGGCCTTCACCTCTCCGCCATCGGCATTCCAGATCCGCAGAAAAGCATCTGCCCGTACATCGCTCTCAATCGACATGATCTGGTCGGCCTTGAGGGTCTGGCCGATATCGCGCAGCTGCTCCGGGGTTGGCTTGAAAACCCGGTCGCGTGCGTCAAAGATCGCAAACGCATTGCCCGCACCATTCATTTTCCACAGTCTCATGGCGTATTTCCTTGACCCAGAGCCCTGCTCATAAAGGTCCGTGCGAAGATGATCAAATTTCTATTTTGGAAGCTGAAGAGCGGACACCCAGGCGCTTGCCTGAATCAGCGCTGCTGCCAGCAATAGGCCCTGAACGGTCCAGTGGCTGATCGGGAAGGCCAGAAGTCCGATGCCAATACAGGCCCAGTGCAGTCGACTGTCGGCCATCAGATATCCAGCTAGTCTGCGTTTGGCCTCAATCGTTGCGAGCGTCACATGGTTCCAGATCCGGTTCATCCCCGGCGGACCAAACACATCCTGCAAGTCGCGCGCATCTGTTATACCCGACAATTCTGAAAGCTCGCGAACGCCCGTCATTCCGGCCATAACCCGTTGGCGCAGCTGCATGGTCTGCACCAGTCGCACAAACGCGGACAGGATCACCGCGAGGGCGATAGAGATGAGGGTCAAACCAGATAACATGCGCAGGGATATAGGGCCGCATGAGCCGCTTCGATAGGCCTGCGCCGTCTGTATACCCAATCTTCAGCTTGTTTGCATATACAAAAGTATCGACATGGAGGACCTAAACCATGAGCGCAGACTCGCAAGATCGTCTGGAAGACTTCTTTTCCGGCGACCTTTTCTTTTCAGTTTCGCGGCTGCAACGTGACCTGAACCGGATGGCTGAGGCCGCCTTTCGCCCTTTGGGAATCGCGCCTGGGCAGGCCTTCCTGCTGATGGCCGTGGCGGAGCGTCCAAACAGTCTGATTGGTGATCTCGCCGAGATTCTAAGCCTGGCCCCGTCGACCGTGACCCGTTTCGTCGACAAGCTTGCCCGCATGGACCTATGTGAGCGTCACGGGCAGGGGCGGCGGGTTCAAATCCGCTTGACCGAAAAAGGGCAGCAGACTCTGCCTGACATCCACGCTGGCTGGAAGCAGCTCTTTGCGAGCTACAACCAGGCTTATGGTCAGGATCAGGCCATCCGCCTCACCCAGATGGTCCTTCAAATCACGCGGCGCTAAACCGCTGCCCGTCCTGGGTTCAATTTTGCGGTAAGGATGTGATCGCGCCACTCACCATTGATTTTGAGATAGGATCTGGCCAGTCCTTCGCGCTCAAATCCCAACCGCGCCAGCATTGCACCGCTACGTTTGTTCTCAGGTACATAATTCGCCATGATGCGGTGCAAATTCAGTGTTTCGAATATGTGCTGAGCCGCTGTCGAAACCACTTCGCTCATCACACCTTGACCTTCAAGATTTTTCGCAACCGAATAGCCCAGATAGCAGGCCTCCATAGGCGGCCCCACAATGTTCGTGAAGTTGCAGATTGCTCCGATATCTCCCGTCGACTTCATGATCGCGACAAGACGCCTTGCGGTTCCCTGCTGATGTTCAAGCTGAGCTTGTCGACAGCGAGATCGCCATTTCACGACGGAATGGTAACCCTTGGGCCTCAGCGGTTCCCAGGGTGCTAAATGGTCTGCATTTGTCTCATAATACTTAACGATCAGGTCGGCATGATTTTCATCAAGATATTCAAGCCGGGTTCTGGATGTCTCAATCACCATTGAGCTAACGCCTTGGCACTGCGGCCCAATAGTCGAAATCGAGGCAGACGCCGGGCGCATATTTGCCGTCCTCGCCCCGAAGTGCGAACGTCCCCGGGTCCTGATCTTTCACCGCTACAAGCCTCAGCCGCAGGGCCCCCGCGGTGTCATTGAGCTCGGTTTTGTCCAGAACTTCGCTCCAGGCATAAAGCGTGTCCCCGGCAAACAGCGGTCCGGTATGCGTTCCGGCATTAATAGCGAGCATCTCGGCAGCATTGGCGAGCCCATTAAATGACAGCGCCCTTGCGATCGAAATGACCACACCGCCATAGATCAGGCGTTTGCCAAACCGGCTCTGTTTCTGATTATGCCCGTCGAAATGAACTTTGGCCGTGTTCTGATAAAGGCGTGTCGCGATCTGATGCTCTGCCTCCTCGACCGTCATGCCGTCAACATGATTGATCCGTTCACCCACCGAATAGTCTTCAAATCGGTACGGTGATCCTGAAAGCATATCATCCCAGCCGCTATAGTTCAGGCTGCGCGGTAATGATGTGGCCGCAACGGCGTCTTCCAGATCCGGGATGAGGGTCTCCGGAGCCGGGGCATTCAGATCGCGCTTATTGACCATGACCCAGCGCACATATGACAAGACTTCTGTATCAGCCTGATTGAAGCCGCGTGTGCGCACATAGACGACCCCGGTCTTGCCATTGGAATTCTGCTTCACGCCAATGACTTCGGAAACCGCACGCAACGTGTCGCCGGGATAGATGGGTGTAAGAAACCGGCCCTCTGCATAGCCGAGATTGGCCACCGCGTTCAGCGAGATATCTGGCACGGTTTTGCCAAACACGATGTGAAACGCGAGCAGCGGATCGATGGGTAGCCGGTCCAATCCATTGGCCTTTGCAAATGTCTCAGCGCTATAGAAAGCAAACCGGCTACCGGTCAGCGCGCGATAAAGGCTGGTATCGCCTTCGCTCACGGTCAGCGGCGTGGCATGCCTGAGGACCATGCCGACACAAAAATCTTCGAAAAAATAGCCGGGGAAAGATTTCGTCATGGCGCTGATAACAGCGCCGGGGCAGATGAGGTCAACCCTTACCGAAGGACATTGTAAACACGTCAATGGCAACCGCAGCGACCGTCTCGCCGCCAAACGCAGCGGCGCTGCCAAGGTATGGCGCCATAACTGTCAGGGTCAAAGCGGTCGCAAAGAACCCGCCCACGAAACGGGCTTGCTGGTTGCGCGCCAGCATCGGAAAGGCATGCGGGCCGTAGATCACAATCTGCGGCAGAAAGAAAAATGCCGCCGAAAGGGCAAGCAGACAGGCAGCAAGGATCTGAAGCGCGAGCATAAGGCACCTTTCGGGTTGAAAGGCCCTTATGACAGCTTCTCATTGAAGGCAGGTTTGCCGGATCGATGAAATTTTACCGATTCAACCCTAAATCAGGTCCAGCAAGCGCTCATTCGGGCGACCGAGTACAGCTTTGTCGCCCTTGATACCGATCGGGCGCTGGATCAGCTTGGGGTTCTCCGCCATCGCGGCGAAGACTTCCTCGTCACTTGCGGTCTCTGAAAGGCCTGTGAGGCGAGCTTCTTTCTCTCGCAGAAAGGCGCGGGGCGACCCGCCTTCAATCTTTGAAGCAATGTCTTTCAGCTCCTCAATGGATAGACGCTCTGAGACATTCATGTACTTGCGCAATTCCGGTTCAACGCCGTTTTCCTGCAACAGCGCGAGGCCTTTGCGACAGGTGCCGCAGCCCGGATTATAGATCAAAGTATAAGTCATCTTGAACCTCCCATCTGAATGGCCATCGACATACGCCATCTGAGAGATTTGGGAAGCCTGTTGCGCCCATCAAAAAATTCGCTAGCGTTCAGGCATGACCCGACATGACCCTAGTCTGCTTTTGTCTGCAGCACGTAGTTTTGACGCAGAATTGCGCGAGCGCGCTCAGGAAATCGAAGACGCCCGTCGTCTGCCTGCCGATATTGCCCAGAAGCTTGCATCCGCAGGCCTTTTTCGGCTGGTCACGCCAGCGGCCTATGACGGGCTTGAGTGCACACCCCGGCAAATTGTGGAAGCCGTTGAGATTATCGCAGAGGCGAATGCCAGCGCAGGGTGGTGCGTCATGATTGGCGCAACGACGGCGATGAACGCCGCTTATCTCGACCCTGAGTATGCAAACGAGATTTATAGCCATCCAGATGTGATTACTGGCGGCGTCTTTGCGCCTATGGGTAAAGCGGTTGCCGATGGGGATGACTATATCGTTACAGGGCGCTGGGAATGGGGGTCAGGATCTGCAAATTGTACCTGGCTTTGTGGTGGTGCAATGATTTTTGAGGATGGCGAGCTGAAGACGCTGCCATCTGGACGCCCGGATGCGCGGATGATGATTTTCCCAGCCGATGATGCCGAGCTGATCGATACCTGGCATACAATGGGGCTTAAAGGCACCGGCTCCGGGGACATTGAAGTCAAGGCCTTACGTGTTCCGAAAGCGCGCTCTGTGTCTCTCGTCACAGATACACCAAAAGTCGATGGTGCCTTATACAAGTTTCCTGCATTCGGCCTGCTTTCCCTTGGCGTCGCCGCAACCGCTCTGGGCAATGCCAAAGGCGCGCTTCAGGCCTTCACCGATCTTGCCGTCGCCAAGAAATCTCAGGGCTCACGCAAAACACTAAGTGAGCGCACGAACATTCAGGCCGCAATGGCCAGCTTGACGGCTCGGTTCAGGGCGGCTCGCGCCTATTTGTTCGATGAAATTGATCAGACCTGGGACGTGGCTGAAACCGAGAGTGAGATCCCGGTGGAACGCCGCGCGGCCTTGCGCATGGCGTGCACGCATGTGGTGCGCACTTCAGCTGATATCTGCCGGGAGATGTATGATCTTGGCGGCGGCGCTGCGCTGTTCAGTGACAATGATCTGCAGCGCAGGTTCCGGGATGCGCACGCCATGACCCAGCACATCGTCACCGCGCCCTCAACCTGGGAACTGACCGGGCGACTGTTGTTTGGTCTGCCGACCGATGCCAGCATGGTTTAGGGTATACGCTCTAGCTGTCGCCCTCTGCACTCGCCACAGTTTCTGACGAGGCACCGCGTGAGAGTGTTTTCATAATGCCATCATCTGCCGTTGCCGCTGCTGGCGCGTCTGCGGACTTACGAGGCGCGCGGCGGCGCTTTGGGGCCTCAGCGGTGTCTGTAATTTCCGCTGTGACCGGCTCAGCTGCGCTGGCCCCTTCTGTTTCAGACGTATCAGCCGTTGTGGTTTCAGGGGTTTCACTGCGGCGCCGACGGGGCGCGCGACGTTTCGGTGACGGCGCTTCATCAGCTTCAGCTTCCGGCGCCGCTTCGTCTTCCATACTTACAGCCTCTGGGGCCGCGGCGTCTTCACCGGCTTCGGCATTTGCGTCTGTTTCGCTGCGCGCAGCAGCTCGTTCTGCATCACGTGCCGCACGCTCTTCAGCCCGTTTTGCATCGCGGGCTTCACGCTCCAGGCGCTCTTGTTCTTTTTGCTTTTCGAACACCGCCACAATGCGCGCATAATGCTCAGCGTGTTGGAACAGAGCTTCGGCTTTTACCCGGTCACCACTGGTTTGGGCGTCGCGGGCATATTGCAGATATTTGTCGAGGATTTGCTGCGCCGAGCCGCGAATGCGGACGTCCGGGCCGTTACTCTCAAAGTGACGGTTCGGATTGTTATTGCTATTGTTATTTCCACCGGAGCGGCGGCGGCGCTTGCGCTGCATTGCCATTGGCAATCTTCCTGATCTGTTAGGCCCAATTGTTCTTAGGCGGTTTCCGCGCGAAGGCTTCCTCGTTTGTACTCATGCTGTCGCGCAAACTTTCAAGGCGAGACTTAAACCCAGTCACCTGCCTTGACCCTTAGTTAGCGCGCTGAAACAGATTCGCCAAGGGGGTTTCTGTCATGCGTGTTTTGCGGCGATGGCGCGGTCATGGCCGCCAAGGTCCTGTGCGTGCTGCAAATCTGTAAATCCGCGCTGCGCCAGCAGCTCTGTTACAGCGTTCTTTTGATCATAGCCGATCTCGAACACCAGCCAGGCACCCGGTTTCATATGCTCGGCGCCAAGCCCGATGATTTCGCGATAAGCCGCCAACCCATCGGTGCCGCCATCCAGCGCCTCTATCGGATCATGCTCACGCACTTCCGGCGCCAGCGTCGGAATGACGTCGCTGCGAATATAGGGTGGGTTGGAAATGATCAGATCGCAATCGCCCCAGCCGGTCCACTCGGTCCAGGAGCCACTAAAACACACCGCGCGTCCTGCGAGGCCGGTTCTCTCCAAATTTTCGGTTGTCAGGCCAGCTGCAGGTTCCGACCGCTCAACAGCAATACCCCTAAGGCCGACCCGCCGCTGCATAATGGCGATGAGAAGCGCACCTGTGCCAGCGCCAAGGTCTGCGATCGTTCCGGTCAGGCCCGATGGCAGGCATGCCATGCCCAGCTCAACGACGCATTCACTGTCTGCGCGCGGGATGAGCGCCCGGCCATCTGTCTTCAGGGTAATGCCAAAAAACTCTGTTTCTCCGACAATGTGTTGCAGCGGTTCATGCGCGCTCCGCCGGATGAGGGCGTCTTCGAGGCGCTCCAGGGTTTGCTGCGGGATCACTTCACCGCCTCGGGCAATCAGGTCTGCGCTGGATTGATGGGCAACCAGTTTGACCAGCCAGCGGGCTTCCTCAGCCGCATTATCAATATTGGCCTTGGCGAGATCAGACTTTGCGCGCCTTAGAAAGGCGTCCCAACTGACCCCGCTCACGCGTCTTCCATGGCGGCGAGGCGGCGCGCCTGATCTTCAGTCATCAGCGCCTCAACCACGTCCTCCAGCTTGTCGCCCGCAATAATCTTGTCGAGCGAATAGAGCGTCAGGCCGATCCGGTGATCCGTCAGCCTGTTCTCAGGATAATTATACGTGCGGATCTTTTCCGAGCGATCACCAGAGCCAACCTGGCTGGCGCGCGCTTCTGCGCGTTCGGCATCTGCGGCTTGCTTCTCACGCTCATAGAGACGGATTTTCAGCTGTTGCATCGCCTTGTCGCGGTTCACGTGCTGCGATTTTTCAGAGCTTGTCGCCATGATCCCGGTCGGCAGGTGGGTGATCCGTACGGCACTATCGGTCGTGTTAACGTGCTGACCACCAGAGCCGGAGGCCCGCATCGTATCAATCCGTATATCTTCCTGGCGAATTTCAATCTCGACATCTTCCGGCGCGGGCAAAACCGCGACCGAGGCGGCGGACGTATGAATGCGGCCTTGCGTCTCTGTGGCCGGAACCCGCTGCACGCGGTGAACGCCGCTTTCCCACTTCAAACGACCAAAAACGCCGTCGCCTTCGACATTCGCGATAATTTCCTTATAGCCGCCCACATCCCCGTCCGAAGCGCTCTGCAGGTCGATCTTCCAACCCTGCAGCGCGGCATAGCGCGAATACATCCGGAACAGATCACCGGCAAAAATCGCGGCTTCATCGCCGCCGGTTCCGGCCCGGATTTCCAGCACGATGTTGGCCTTGTCGTCCGCGTCCTTGGGCAGCAGTAAAAGCTGCATCGCGGCTTCGGCTTCAGGAATACGCGTGCGCAGGTCGCCAGCTTCTTCTTCGGCGAGTTCCGCCATATCCGGGTCATCGCCCTTGATCATGGCTTCAGCCTCGCTCAGGCCATCGCGCATCGCGATCAGGTCGCGGGCCGCATCAACAACAGGCTTCAGCTCTGCGTGTTCACGAGACAGGGCGACGATCTCATCGCCATCTGTCGTGGCACCCATACGGGCTTCAACTTCTTCAAATCGCTCGATAACTTGCTCGAGCCGGGACTGGGGTATCGTGGCCATGCCCCGGCTCTAGCGGGTATCGCGGCTTACAGGAAGACCCGAATGACTTCCTTGCCGACCATGACGAACAGAACGATCGAGCCGAGCGCAAAGACCAGGAATCGTTGCGCAACCTTGGGAGACATGACCTGCACAAGAGAATGCAACACCCGGACCCCGACATAACCATAGGCTAGATACATCATAAGCGTGTCCGCTCCGCCAGTCAGAGCGGCAAAGGCCATCAGGGCATAGAACAGGGTCGGCTGCTCATGCAGGTGATTGTAGTTATCTGCAATAGCACGAACATTGGCCGGCATGCGATCGCCATAGGTTCCCGGGTGACGCGCGTCATCCGGATTGATCCCGGCCTTCTGCATTGCTGGAATACGCGTCGCGTACATCCAGAGCCACATGATCGCTGTCCAGACGATCAAGAGCAGCATTGGCGTCAGGAACGCCGTCAGTTCTGTTGCTTGCCCATTCAGCGCCGCCTCAAACAGGGCGTTAAAGTCTGGTGCTTGTGATTCCATAATTGCCTCCCGCTTATGATTATTTGGGTAGGCTAGACTGAGTTCCGGGTTAAATCAAAGTCCCGCCGGATCAGGCTCGGTGGGAAAGTGAGCTGTCATGAAGTCAATAAAGGCGTCGATATCTTCTGACACTACGCTATGCCCGCCAACCCGCAGCCAATAGCTGATTTCAGCTGAGGGATCGAATGTACGCATCGTTCCATCAGGCAGCCCTTCAACGCCGCGCGCTTCATACACAGGGTCAGCCGCCTGTGCGATGCGATAGGTCGAGTTGGGGTCCGACCAGACATCCCGTCGGCCATTGCCAAGGAAGATAGGCTTCGGTGCAATCAGGGCCAGCAGGTAGTGCTGATCCAGAGTGAGCTCCAATCCGTCTTCCAGCTCAGCCCCCAGACCCGGGCGAACCCAGTGCGGATAAGAACGCGCCATACGGCCAAGAGTCTCACCGGTCGTTGAGCGTGAAGAGGAGGCACCTGCAAACCCTGACTGATGGGCAATCGCGGCTGCAATGCGATCCGACCAGGCCGCTGCCATGAGGGCCGATTTGCCAAACCTCGAATGCCCGGCGGCGGCTATGGCTGTCTCCTCAATTCGAGGGTCCTTGCCAAGAATGCGCGCAGCTGCGTCAAAGCCGTATGCCCATGCCATCAGGGTTGAGGTTGGTTTTGGGCCGGGCTCAAGCTCCGCCATAATGCTCTGCGCGGCGCCGTTCGCGTCCGGGACAAAGCCGGAGCCATAGAAACTTGCATAACCGAGGCCCGCTTCGAAATAACGCTCAATCGGCGCATAGGCGATATAGGTTCCGAAAATATTTGTCGCGATAAAGCCGACAGCACCGCCCATTTCAGAGCCGCTGCAAGGGTCACCATCCGGGCTGGTTACGGGGTCATTTGGAAACACGGAACAGTTCCCTGAAAAGGTCTGGCTGATGATCAGCGGCACCGGTTCTGATCCGGCCCTGTTTGGAAGGGCAAGCACCACGGGAAATGTCCGCGCTGTTTCGCCTTCGCCGATTGTGAGCATTACCTCTTCCAGCGTTCCTGTGCCGCCAAGATAGTTCTCGTCGATCATTCGGGGTTCAGAGGCCGAGACGGGAAGCTGCCCTGGCCACGGGCCATAAAGCTCGGCCTCCAGGGTCAGTTTTGTCTGCTCAAGATCAAAGTCAGCCGTGAGGGCCGGACGCGGCTCTGGCTTGTTGTCGGTTTCAAGGCTGGAATAGTTCAGGCCCAGCATGGTGCAGGCCGACATTCCGGCAAGAATAATTCCGCCCAGGATGACCCGAAACAACCATTTAAACATCTGACCTATCATTCTTGGTCTCTCCATAAACTTCGACGTTCCGCATGACCTAGCCGCCCGGTAATGGCAAGTTTTGACGCTTGGTGACCTCTTCACGAGTGCGCGAGCATCATCTTATGTGACCGGATGGGTCAACTTTTTCGTCTGCTCGTGATTGCAATTCTTGGCGTTCTGCTGGGCGGTCTGTCTGCGCTCTGGATGGGCGGCATGATCCGCGGCGGTCCCCAGATAGGGAATGCGGTCAGTGTTGATGGCTGGCGCAGTGACTGGTCGATCGGGTCTGAAAATGCAAACCCTTATGTCCGCGCTGTCGTGGCGAGAAATGGATTGCTTGCCCTGCGCAAGGAAGAGGCGGTTTATTTCATTCAGACCAAGGATGATGCCGGTGACCAACTGGAGGAACGCTGCACATATCGGGTAAGCGGCAGCCAGCTGCCGGCCGGGTGGTGGTCGATCACGCTCTATGATGGTCAGAGCAAATTGCCGATGAATGACGATGAGCGCTTGTCTTTCGATCAGACCAAGGCCGATTACATTTTCGCGGACGTTTCGGATATCTGGATGTTTGAGGTTTCAGCTGACAGTCCAGACGACCTGCTCATGCCCTGGGTTTCAAGCCGTGCAGCTGGCAAATTTGATCTGATGCTCCGCCTGTATCAGCCTAATGACGCGCTCCTGGCTGATCCGGAAACTGTGCTCACGCCGCCTTCGATTTTCAAACTGAGCTGTGAGGGAGACGCCTGATGCGCTGGCTTATTGCATGTCTTGTCTTCGCTGTCAGTGCGGTTGCGGCTCACTTTTGGGTGCTGACCTCCATTCCCGGCTTCATCATAAGCACAGCAGATAGCCGGATGGCAGAGCAAGGCGTACCTGAGTACCAGTGGACGGCGACTCCGCGCCAAACCCCTGAAACGCAGCGTATCGTTCGCCCCTCTCCAGACCTGTCCTATAGCCTTTGCCGGTTCGATGTGCGTCATGGCCCTGTTTTCATCACCGCGCCGACTTGGGATGGCTATGGCTCGCTCTCCATCTTCAACGACCAGACCGACAATGTCTTTGTCGGTGATCTTGGTCCGGACAGCGTGTTCTCGGGTATTGTGGTCTCCAGACCCGGCGCACAGATTGAAGCTGATGTGGCTCAGCCCACGGTTCAGGTTGAAGGGGTGGCACTCGCGCTTATTCGCCGTCTTGCTCCAGATGCAGAGCGATATGATCTGGCGGCATCCCTAGTGGATCAATCAGTCTGTGAGCTGCTGAACTAGGCTACTCAGCCGCGACCTTTTCGGCCTCACGCTGCGCTTTCAGGCGCTCTGCCTTGGCTTCAACCTGCGCGACGATATGCTCGACCATATCAGCATTAGACAGCTTGTGATCGGGCCGGCCAGAAACGTACATCATCCCGCTCTCCTTGCCGCCGCCGGTAAAGCCGAGATCTGTCATGGCCGCTTCCCCTGGCCCATTCACGACACAGCCGATGATCGACAGTGTGATCGGCTCAGCGATATGCGCGAGCCGTTCTTCCAGTGTCTGCACCGTTGTGATCACATCAAACCCCTGACGCGAGCAGCTGGGGCAGGAGATGATATTTACCCCGCGTGTCCGCAGCCCGAGTGATTTCAGCATATCAAAGCCGACTTTCACCTCTTCAACCGGATCAGCCGACAGGGACACCCGGATTGTGTCGCCAATGCCCATCCAGAGCAGATTGCCCATGCCAATTGAAGATTTCACCGTACCTGTGCGCTGCGCCCCGGCTTCTGTAATCCCAAGATGCAGCGGGGCATCGGTTGCCTCTGCAAGCTGTTGATAGGCCGCAACCGCAAGGAACATATCACTCGCTTTCACGCTGATCTTATAGTCATGAAAGCCAAGGTCATCGAGGATACGGGCATGGTCCAGCGCGCTTTCGACCATCGCGTCCGGACATGGCTCACCATACTTTTCCAGAAGATGCTTCTCCAGAGACCCGCCATTTACACCGATGCGGATCGAGCAGCCATTGTTCCGAGCCGCGCTGACAACCTCTTTGACCCGGTCTTGTGAGCCAATATTGCCGGGATTGATCCGCAGGCATGCCGCGCCCGCTTCAGCCGCTTCAATGCCGCGTTTGTAGTGAAAGTGGATGTCAGCCACAATTGGAACGGGGGACCCGCGCGTGATCGCTTTCATCGCTGCGGTGGAAGCTTCGTCCGGGCACGAGACACGTACAATATCTGCGCCCGCATCAGCGGCGCTCTGTATCTGGCCCAGCGTTGCAGCAACATCCGGGGTTGGCGTGTTGGTCATGGTCTGAACACTAATGGGGGCATCGCCGCCGACAGCAACGCTGCCAACCATGATCTGTCGGCTTTTGCGCCGGTCTATATTGCGCCAGGGGCGGATCGGATTGTGGGTCATGCCGCGTCTCCACGTCGGTGCTTTGACAGCATGTGGCCCCAGAATGCGCCAGAGTAAAGACCAGGCAGTGACGCAGGGCGCGATCGATGAAATTTGGCAGATTTATTGAACGATGCGGAAAGTGCGACCTGTTACGTATGCGTGATGGTGGCACAAAGTGTGCCGGAGAGGGACATGATCATGATTTCGGTTCCAGGAATAGTCGCAAAACGCTGGTCGAAAGCGACCCGGAAGTGGGCTGAAGACAAGCGTGGCCTTGCGATTGTTGAATTCGCGCTTGTTGCCGGTCCATTCTTTTTCCTGATTTTTGGGCTTCTGGAAATCTGCATGGTCTTCATCATGACTTCAGTGATGGAGTATGGCGCTGCTGAGGCATCTCGCCTGATCCGCACGGGCCAATTCCACGAGCGCGATGTTGTTGACGAAGAGCAGTTCAGGAATGAAATCTGCGACAACGCCTTTGGCATGTTGCCTTGCGATAGCGGCAAAATTCGCGTCGATATCAGCAGGTTTACGAATTTTTCCGGCGTGACCTCCAGCTCTCCGATCACGAACGGTAATTACGATTCCTCGAACTTTGGCATGGATATCGGCAATGGCGGCGACATCATTCTGGTCCGCGTCTTTTATGAGTGGAGCTTGATCACACCGGTACTCAGCCGTCCACTCGCAAATGTTGGAAACGATAAGCGTCTGCTACAAGCGACCGTCGTGTTCCGAAACGAGCCATTTTAAGGACCGTATGATGTACAAGATTCATCGTTTCCACTGGCGTAATATTCGCGGCTTCTGGCGCGCTGAGAGCGGGATTTCGGCGGTTGAGTTTGCCTTGATCGCGCCGGTGATGATGTTGTTCTATTTCGGCAGTATCGAACTGTCCTTCATGATGACACTGGATCGCAAGGTTACATCAACAGCCGGTGCTCTGGGTGATCTGGTCGCGCGCGCAGACAGTATCGACAACGCTGAAATGATCGATATTTTCGATGCCAGCCGCACCATCCTCGAACCTTATCCGGCAGACGTCGCACGCATGCGTGTGTCGAGCCTGGTCAGAGAAGATGGCACGGTCACAGTGGCCTGGAGTGATGGGCTGAATCTGACGGCGCTTCCGGTCGGACAGCAAGTGACTGTACCAAGTGGATTAGTGTCCGATGGTGATTCATTGATCCTGGCCGAAGTGGAATACGATTATGAGTCCTTCCTTGGTTACTTCTATACCGAGAAGAAAAAGCTCTCTGACGAGTTCTATCTGCGCCCACGACGTACGAATACAGTCGAACGCGACCGGCAGTAACGCAACCCTGCTGGACCCCTAACCAGCGGCCTTCATGTGCTCCGGTGTCTTATCGGCCTTCACTGTGGTCAGGAGCAGCAAGCCGATAACAAACAACAGGCCCACACCAGAAAATCCGATGCGCTGATCATCGAACCAGTTTGTCATATTGCGTACGACAAGCGGACCCATCCAAACGGTTACACTGCCTGCCATGGCGTAGAAGCCAAAGAATTCACCAATCTTTTCGGGGGGTGAAATGTGCACCAGCATATATCGGCTGGATGAAATGCATGAGACGATCGCGATGCCCGCTGGGATAACCATCAAGAGATAGAATACATCAGCAAGCGTTGTGAACATGCCTGTGCCAAAGCCATCCCATACGGTGTGATCCGCAGGGACAAGCCCGAAGAAGAGCGCTTCTTGTGTCACCGAAATCTGAATCACCAAAATGATCAGGATTGCCGTGAGCTCCACCATCAGAGCGCGTTTCGGGCCAAGCCTGCCATCAAGCGCGCCGCCAACAAATCCACCAAGCGCGCCGAGCAGAGACCCGATGATGCCATAGGCAATCACTTCTGAGCCTGACCAGCCAAGGACGCCAGCAACGTATACGCCGCCCAATACAAGCAAGACAGCAATCCCGTCCGCATAGATCATGCGCGCGAGTAGAAACCGCATAATATTCGGTGATTCCCGGAACTTGCTGATGATGAAGAGAACCGGGTTGATGAAAAAGGACCAAATGTAATTGAGGCCAGCAGGCTTCCCCCACAGTTTGAAATTCGGGGGCGTGAAAGTCTGAACCGTTGCTGCGCTCCAGCTTCCAAGAGAGCCTTTGCGGTCCGGCATAAACAGGAAGAAGGGAAGAATGAAGATCGCCAGCCAGATCGCTACGATCGGTCCGGAGAGGGACCCAACGCCGCCCGGCAAAGCCGCAACCCACTCAATATTCACATTTGCCAGGAGCAGAATCAGCAGCATGGTCACGCCTGCAACGTTCCCCATCGCAAGCCCAAGGCCTGAAATCATCGGTAAGGCCTTTGACTCACCAGCAGCGGGTAAAATCGAATTGTGCAGGAGTTCTGAAATCGTATAGCTGCAATAGCCGACGACCATCAAGGTCATGCCAATTGCGACCACATTTGGAAATCCGGGTCTGATCCAGCCAAGGCCCAGCGCGCATAACCCGAGAACCAGCAGGGTTACGAAGATAAAACCCTTCTTGCCGCCGCCTTTATCGACAAGGACGCCCAGAACGGGAGCCAGCACAGCCATGATGTAACCGGCAATTTCAATCGTTTGTGCAACAGCCGCTTGCCCGGCCGCCCCGCCGCCCATGATTGTGCTCGCGAAATAGGGGGCGAAAACGTAAATGACGATGACATTGTAATAAGGATTGCGGGCCCACTCGAAGATTGCCCAGCCAATGCCCTTGGTCCCAAATGCGCCACCTGTGGCGGGTTCGGCTCCGATAGACGGATCAACCGCCGCTACCACATTGCTCATTCATGTCTCCCATTCGCTCTCTCGGCGATCTGTTCGGCGACCCTGTAACATTCGTAGTGATTTGGAAAGGGGACCCGTACGCTTGCTGATCTGCGACACATATGGCGCTTGACCTGAAATGGACGCGCGATATGACGAGCTAAATTCTGCTTTGGAGAGACGAATGGCCTCTGGTGACTACACACGCGGCGAAATGGATGTTGAATCACAGGAAAGCATGTACGGAGCCTTCATGAAGGCTGGCGCATGGGGTGCAATTATCACGCTCCTGATTCTGGCCTATTCGACCTTCACCTTGTCCGTGGGTATGAACTGGCTCGTCGCGCTTGCGCTGTCTGCAGGTGGCGGTATCGCCGTTGGCTTGTTTATGGGCTTTGGCGGCGCCTGGGTGGCGACCGTGATTGCCTTGTCCGGACTGGCTCTGTTCGTTCAGCTGCTGATCATGCTTGGACAAATGCTGTTTTAGCAGCCCACTGGCGCAAATCTTCGACAAACAAATCCGGCACTTCCATTGCGGCGAAGTGGCCACCCCTTGCCGGTTCCGACCAGTAGGTAATGTTGTAGGCGCGCTCGACATAGGATTGCGGCGGTGACGAGAAAAGCGGTTCACCCGGATAGGCAGCGTAGCCTGTAGGTGTCTCACATCTGACGCCCGGCGCGCCGCCGCTGCCCATGAAGAACGCGGCATAATACCAGACCGACGTCGCGATTGCGTCATTCACCAGATAGATCATCACATTGGTCAACAGCTGATCATACGTGTAAACACTGCGCAGATCGCCATCCTTGAGATCTGACCAGGCGTGAAATTTCTCGAGTATCCATGCCGCCGTGCCCATCGGGCTGTCCATCAGGCTCATGGCCAGGGTTTGCGGTTTGGTTGCCTGCTGCTGGAAATAGCTCCCACCCGTTTGCATCGCGGTTTCTCGCTGTTTGAACCAACCGATTTCGGCTTCACTCTTTGGCGCGGCGTCGGCCGGTCTGAAGCCCAGCATGTTCAGATGGATGGCCTCACAACCGCCCAGTTTCCCGAACGTGCTGTGATCCTGACCCAGCCAGCTTGTCACCACTGAACCCCAATCCCCGCCTTGCGCCAGATAGGTGTCATATCCGAGAACATCCTGCATCAGCCGGTTCCAGAGATAAGCCGTGCGGCGCTGGTCAATCGGTGCCGCGGGTTTGTCGGAAAATCCATAGCCGGGCAGGGACGGGATAATCAGATCGAAAGCATCTGAAGGATCCCCGCCATGCTGACTTGGGTAAGCCAGCGGTCCAATCGCATCCCAGAACTCAAACACAGACCCCGGCCAGCCATGGGTCAGGATAAGCGGGCGCCTTCCCTTCGCTTCACCCACAACATGCACGAAGTGAATATCCAGACCTTCAATTTCGGCTTTGTAATGGGGATAGGCATTCAGCTTTGCTTCTGCGGCCCGCCAGTCATAGCTTTCCAGCCAATAGGCCTGAATGTCTTTCATCACTGGTGTGGACATGCCGAGCGCCCAGTCATCGGGCAGTTCCGGCGCATCAAACCATTTATAGTCTCGAACACGCGCCTTGATCGCATCGAGTTTGGTTTGCGGAATAGAAATCTGGAACGGTTTCGGCGTCATGGCGGTCTCCTGATCTCATCTGATCAGGCGTCCGGGCGCTCGATTGGTCAAGTCGCGACGTAGCGGCAATACAATTGCATGTCGGACCTAGCCGCCATTTCCGCTGGCTTTTGTCACCTCGTCGGCTACGCCGTCCCATTTATCGCGGGTGCTGTCACCGGTTGCGGTCAGGGCTGCGAGCAGCGCAACAACCATAAGCGACATGATCAAGGCATACTCCACCGCGGTCGCGCCAGCTTTGCTATGTTTCAGGGCCCGGAGATGTTTGCGGATCGCCATCATGAATATCAGTCCTTCAGATAGCGAACCAAAACATCGAAAAGAGGGATGTCAGCTTCCGGGGCAGGATAGTCATGCAGATCGGCCGCATGTACCCATTCCAATTGCTGTCCCTCAGCGGGTTCTGGCCGTCCTTCCCATTCACTCACAGTGAACAATGGCATCAACAGATGAAAAGATGCATAAGCATGACTTGCAAATGTGATCGGTTTGATCGTTTTTGCGTTCACCATAATCTTCAATTCTTCATGAAGCTCACGGACGAGTGCCGATTCCGGCGATTCTCCTGCTTCGATCTTGCCGCCCGGAAACTCCCAGAGGCCCGCCATGGACTTGCCTTCCGGGCGCTGGGCCAGCAGCACTTGCCGCTTGTCATTGATGAGCGCTGCAGCTGCGACAAGGACCAGTTTCGTCACGTGCGATACGCTCCGTTTATATCGATATAGGCGTGGGTCAGATCGCAAGTGTAAATGCTTGCCCCGCCACTGCCCGCTCCAACGGAAACGCGAATGTTGATCTCCGGTTCGGCGCAAACAGCATTGGCGAGATCATCATCATAGGCCGCGGCCCGTCCGCCCTGTTCTGCGACCTGAACCTCGCCGAACCAGATCGAAAGCCTGTCCAAATCAATCGGTTCACCGGACTTGCCCAGCGCCATGACAACCCGGCCCCAATTTGCGTCACCCGCCGCAAGGGCTGTCTTGACCAGCGGAGAGTTTGCGACGTCTGCGGCCATAATCTTTGCGGAGTGGTCTGACTGCGCGCCCTCAACCGATATTGAGATGAATTTGGTTGCGCCTTCGCCGTCTTTGACAACCTGAAAGGCAAGATCGCGGCAAATCTTCGTCAAAGAGGCTGCGAAAGCGTCAAGACGTGGGTCGTTCCGATCTTCAATCATTGGTGCGCCCGATGCACCGCTCGCAAAAACCATCAACGTGTCAGACGTTGATGTATCGCTATCGACGGTGATCGCATTAAAGCTCACGGTAACAGCTTCACGCAGCAAATCATCCAGCAAAGTCGGCGCGATTGCCGCGTCTGTGAACAAGTAGGCCAGCATGGTCGCCATGTTCGGGGCGATCATCCCGGACCCCTTTGCGATCCCGGCAAGCTTGACCGGCACACCCTCAATCTCACAGCTTTCTGATGCGCCTTTCGGATATGTATCGGTGGTCATGAAAGCTTTGGCGCAGGCCTCCCAGTTCGGAGTGCTGAGCCTTGCGCTCATATCGGGCACAGCAGAACCGACATAGTTCGGATCGTCTAGAGGTTCGCCAATAACACCCGTTGCAGCCAGAAAACACTGCTCTTTTGGCACCCCCAGCGCGGCGGTCATCGCCGCCAATGTCGCATCATTCTTGAGGACGCCTTTCGGTCCGGTAAAAGCATTTGAATTGCCCGAGTTTACAACAAGCGCGCGGGCCTCTCCCCGCCCGGCTTTCAACGCGTCCCGGCACCATTGCACATCAGCTGATGCCGTCGCTGATTGGGTAAATACACCCGCGCAGGTCGTTCCCTCGTCAAAGGCAAATAGAAAGACATCGTCGCGCTTGAGGCCGCGCGCGGCATAGAAGCCGCGTGATGCGGTGGCGGCGCGAACGCCGGCAATCGCCGGAAGGTCTGGAAACCGTTCCGGCGCGAACGGGGATTGTTTTAGATTCATGGGGTTTCAGCTTCGCTCGGAGTGTCCTCAGCCGTTTCTGTTTCGGGCGTATCGGTTTCAGTCGCTGGCGGTTCTGAAAGCTCCACTGCGCCGGGGTCGCGCTGGCGAATATCGGCATTGGTGCGCAGCTCACGCAGAATGTCACTAATTTGGGTAAAGGTCAGAAACGTAATGATCTCCGGGCGCATCTCTTCCTTGGTTTTCGGGGGCCGTGTGCGTCGCTCATCAACCCGCAGAATATGCCAGCCCTGTTCAGACTGAAATGGCGCAGATGTACTGCCCGTTTCGGTATCGCCAATCATCGCCGGAAACGGCTCCAGCATGTCGTTCGGGGCAACCCAGCCGAAATTGCCGCCATCGATCCGCGTGCGAATATCGGTCGAGTGCTTGAAGGCGAGCTCGGTGAAGTCGGTACCGGCTGTCAGCTCGGCGACAATGCCGTCGGCTTCCTCCTGCGTTTCAACCAGAATGTGGCGCAGGCGCACTTCATCATCGAGTTGCTGCAATTTAACCTGCTCGCCATACATCGCATCGATGGCCTCATCGGTGACCTCATTGGCAACAAGATTTTCAACCAGGATATTGCCGAGCAAGCGCTCACGTCCGGCCTCAAGGCGGCGACGCGCAGATGTCTCCAGATCCAGTCCCCGGCGAACGGCTTCCTGGGCTAGTAAGCGCTGGTCGATCAATTGCTCCAAAACCGGTTGAAAATCAGGATGATCCGGCCCGAATGGGCTGCCAGGTTCAATCAGGCCCTGGGCTGCGGCTTCAAGCTCGACATCACTGATATAGATCGGGTCACCGTTCACCAAAGCGGCCGTCGCGGCGTCGACCTGACCGGCACTTGGGCTGCTGATCATTTGATCTTCACAGGCTGTCAAGCAGGCGACCCCTAACAGAATGGCGCTCAAGACGGGTGTGGTTAATCGGGTACACTGCATTTGACAGGTTCCTCTGCGGTATTGCGCTGATTGACACTCAATAGCGGCGTTCTTAAGTCCGGTTAAGGTATCGGTCGAGAGACTAGTTGCTGACACGCCATCCGGTGTGCACGTCTTATAAAGCCTTTTATGGTCTGTGGGGCGATTGAGATCAAAGGTACGAGTGGTTCTGTTTCCAATGTTATCGTTTGCGCAAAAGATTTTTGGTTCCGTTAATGACCGTCAGCTAAAGCCTCTGCGGCGGCGCGTACAAAAGATCAACACGCTTGAGCCGATGATAGAGGCGCTGTCCGACGACGCCTTGCGCGGAAAAACCGACGAATTTAAACGCCGCCTCGCCGAAGGTGCCACGCTGGACGACGTTCTGGACGAAGCTTTTGCGGTTGTACGCGAGGGAGCAAAGCGGGCGCTCGGCATGCGTCACTTTGATGTTCAGCTGCTTGGCGGGATGGTGCTGCATAATGGCGCGATTGCCGAAATGCGCACTGGTGAGGGTAAGACCCTGGTTGCGACGCTTCCGGTTTACCTCAACGCGCTGGAAGGCCGCGGTGTTCATGTCGTGACCGTGAACGACTATCTGGCCAAACGCGACGCGGAATGGATGGGCAAGCTTTACGGCTTCCTCGGCATGACCACCGGCGTGATCGTTCAGGGCCTTATCGAGGAAGAGCGCAAGGCTGCTTACGCGTGCGACATCACTTACGGCACAAATAACGAGTACGGTTTCGATTATCTGCGCGATAATATGAAATACTCGCTGGATCAGATGGTCCAGCGCGACCACGCCTATGCCATCGTCGATGAGGTCGACTCGATCCTGATCGATGAAGCGCGCACGCCGTTGATCATTTCCGGTCCAACCGATGACCGCTCGGAGCTGTATCGCACCATTGATCGGCTCATCCCGAAAATCGACAAGGAAATACATGTCGATCTTGATGAGAAGATGAATTCCGTGGTCTTCACTGAGGAAGGCCTCGAGGCGATGGAAGAGATGCTGGCTGAAGAAGGTCTGATGGAGGGCTCCCTCTGGGATCCGGCCAATGTCTCCATCGTCCACCATTCGAACCAGGCCCTGAAGGCCCACACGCTGTTTGCGCGTGACAAGGACTATATCGTCAAGGACGGGCAGGTGATGCTGATTGACGAGTTTACCGGCCGCATGATGGAAGGTCGCCGTCTGTCCGAGGGTCTGCATCAGGCCATCGAGGCCAAGGAAGATGTCGACATCAAGCCTGAGAACCAGACGCTCGCCTCGATCACTTTCCAGAATTATTTCCGCTTGTACGACAAACTGGCAGGCATGACCGGAACGGCGATGACCGAAGCGTCGGAATTTGCCGATATTTACGCTCTGTCGACGTTTGAGCTGCCGACCAATAAGCCGATCCAGCGTATTGATGATGACGATGTGGTCTACCGTTTCGCTGCGGCGAAATATAAAGAGATCGTCGAAGAAGTGCGTGAAGCGCGCGCGAAGGGGCAACCTGTCCTGCTTGGTACCGCTTCGATTGAGAAGTCCGAGATCGTCTCGACATACCTGACGTCAGCCAAGATCCCCCACAAGGTTCTGAACGCGCGTCATCACGCCCAGGAAGCTGAAATTGTTGCCAATGCCGGTACACCCGGCGCGGTTACAGTGGCAACCAATATGGCCGGACGCGGGACTGACATTCAGCTTGGCGGTAACTTCGAAATGCGCGTCAGCAAGGCGGTTGAAGACTATATCGCAAAGAAAGGCACAGAGCCGTCCGAGGGCGAGCTCGCCAATATTGAAAGTCAGATCAAGGCTGAGATCGAGGTTGCCAAGAAACAAGCGCTTGATGCGGGCGGTCTGTTCGTTCTCGGCACTGAGCGGCATGAAAGCCGCCGTATCGATAACCAGCTGCGCGGCCGGACCGGTCGTCAGGGGGATCCCGGTAAATCCAAATTCTTTATCTCAGTTGAAGATGACCTCATGCGCGTCTTCGCAGCAGAGCGTCTGAACTCGATCATGAAGAGCCTGGGCATCAAGGATGATGAGGGGATTACCCACCCCTGGATGAACAAGGCGATCCAGACCTCTCAGAAAAAGATCGAGCAGCGCAATTTCGAGATCCGTAAAAACGTTCTCAAATATGACGATGTCATCAACGATCAGCGCAAGGTGATCTTTGAGCAGCGCAAAGACTTCATGCATGCTGACAGCGTGCTGGATGAAGTGGTCGATATGCGCGAGCAGGTGATTGATGGCATGGTCAGTGCGCACTTGCCGGAAAAAGCGCATGCAGAGCTATGGGACACAGATGGTCTGCGCCAGCGCTGTATTGAGATGCTCGGCCTGGAGCTGCCAATCGCCGACTGGGCCGCCGAAGAAGGCGTTGCCAATGAAGAAATTGCAGAGCGCATTATCACGGCGGCAAATACGACTTACGAAACCAAGGTCGCGGCTGCGCCGCAGGGCCAGTACCGCGCGATCGAGAAGCAGGTGCTCTTGCAGGTCATGGATGGCCGCTGGCGTCAGCACTTGCAACAGATCGACCAGCTTCGCTCTGTCATCCACCTTCGCTCATACGGCCAGCGTGATCCGCTGAACGAATTCAAGGAAGAAGCCTTCAAGCTGTTCTACGATATGCTCTCAGAACTGCGCCTCGAAGTGACACGTCTGTTGATGAACGCAACGATCCAGCCGCCACAGCCGCAGCCGGTTCCAACCCGTCCACAACCGCAGGTATTTGAGACGCATCTTGATCCTGATACCGGGAAGAATGACCAGGCGAACACCCCGCAAGCTGTCGCTGAACAGGCGCCGAATGCGATGGTGGCGCAGGCTGAAGAGGATTGGTCAAACACACCGCGCAATGCGCCTTGTCCATGCGGCTCCGGCAAGAAATACAAGCATTGTCATGGGCTACTGACGGCAACCAAGGTCTAGCCAGACCTGGAACTGCCCTGACATTTTCGTAATATTGTCCCAAGCTTGTCTCGGTGTCGCCACCTGCGTGGCCGAACAGGAAGGCTCCCCTTTATCTTGATGTCCGTTCGCGGACAGGAGCCCAATTATGTCAAATTCAGACTCTCCCAGCCCTCAGGTGCCGCCCGATGATAGCCCGCCTTCTTTCTCGGCATTCTTGCCCAAACGCTCAGCTGGACTGAAGCTGCTGCTGGTTTGCGCGCTTGCCGTTGTCATGATCATCCCGGCGCTGCTGGTCTATGGCGTCGTCAATGAGCGCAGTCAGGGGCTCGAACTCGCCGTCTCTGAGGTCAGCGAGTCTGTCGGCGGCGCTCAAACCGTACTCGGCCCCGTGCTGGCGGTGCCGTATCTGCGTCGTCCAGATCCGGAAAAGCCTGAAACAGTGGTCCATGGGATCGCCATTGCCTATGCGGAGACAGGCTACGCTAACGCGGATGTCACGGTGTCGGAACGCCAGCGCGGCATTCACACCATTCCGGTATTTGAATCGACACTCCAGTTTGACGCTGAGTTTGATCCGGCAGCGCTTCGCACAGCCATCCCGGCCGATGCAGAGGCCGTTTGGGTCGATGCACGGGTTTATGTCGGGGTATCTGACACACGCGGCATCAAGGATGTCATACAGGTCACCGCAGAAGGTGCGGGAGGGCCGCGCATCGATATCCCCATGGAACCGGCAAACCGCGTCACGAATGGCGATGGGTATGAGCCTGTTCCTTATGCGAGCAGCCGGCTCGCTGGCGGTGTGATCCCAGGTCTTGAAACCCTGGAAAACCGCTTTCGCGTCACTGTTGATCTACGCCTCTCAGGGGCGCAGCGTCTGGCGATTGGCCCCTTTGCAAAAACGACGGAAGTCGACATGGCCAGCAACTGGTCTGCGCCAAGTTTTGGTGGTGGGGTCTTGCCGGACACTCACACAGCTGGACAAAACGAAACCGGCTTTACCGCCAATTGGAAGGTGCCTTACCTTGCGCGCGGAATTCCGGGCGCAGGCGCGCGGCTGGATCTCAGCGATGTCACCCGCTGGAACAATCGCGACATGGCCGTGCGCTTCATCAAGGAAGTCAGCCCGTATCAGAGTGTTGAACGCGCTCTGAAATATGCGGCTATGTTTATCGGCTTTGTCTTCCTCGCCTACTTCCTGTTCGAGGTGACGAGCGGCGCGCGGGCTCACCCGGCGCAATATGTTCTGGTCGGTCTGGCACAGACGATTTTCTACCTGCTGCTTCTGGCTTTCTCCGAATGGGTCGGGTTCGACGTGGCCTTTGCCATCGCGGCGACAATGACGGTTGGTCTGACAGCCTTCTATGCCATGACCGTCTTTCAGTCTCTAACCTATGGTCTGCGCGCGCTGGCCATCATGACCGGGATTTACACGCTGATCTATGTGCTGATGCGGGCTGAGGATCACGCCTTACTGGCCGGGGCGCTTGCGAGTTTCGCCGCGATTGCACTGACCATGTTCATGACCCGCAATGTCGACTGGTACGGTGAAGGTAAACCCGCACCCGCCTGATCGATGCAAAAGGTACGCCTCACCTCCGCTTGGGGTGGGGCGTGCTTATACGTCTGGTGTGAAGGGCAGCGCTGGTTTCCCAGCCAGAGCCGTCGCCACATAGGACCGAAGCTGCGCTGTCTTATCGTTGACATCGCCTTCAATCAGATCGGGTGAAATCAGCGGACCAAATGTCATGTCGAAGGCGCTGCCGGTTTTGTTCAACAGCTCGTGGAAGAGGGTGATATCGCGCAGCTCACCATTCAGTTCCGACAAGAAGTAATACAGCCAGGAATTCTTCGCGCGAATGTTTAGTGGCTGGATCGGGGCTTTGTACTTCCGGGCCAGACTGACGACGGATGGCATCCATTCCTGTTCGGTCAATTGACCGTCGATTTTCTTGGCGAGTTTGCCAGATGGGAAGATGACCACACACTTTTCTGCGGCAAAAGCTTCCTTGGCGAGCCGCAGCGTTTCCCGCGTTTTCGCTGGCGTACGTTTCTCCAGGACCCATTCCACCGGAATGATCACATCTGAAAATGTTGGGCTGACGCGAATTGCATCTGCATTAGCAAAAAACACAATATCCCGTCGGACGCGGCGCAGCGCATCCCAGACAGCAACCCCATCGGCAAGGCCGGTTGGATGGTTAGAGGCAATGACGAGCCGGCCGGTTTTTGGCATCGATTCGATATTGGTCAGCGTCAGGTCAACCGCGAGTTCTTCACTCAGATGATCAAAACTGTCTTGCCCGCGCAGGCTCTGCAGATAGTCGGCTTTGTCGCGTGCCTTGCGATAGCCAAGCAGGTTGTACAGCATCGGGCGAACAACAGGCCAGCTCCAGTGGTTCACGAAGCTCGGGCAGCGCTCTTTGATCATCGTATCAACAATGTGCACTTCAACTTTATCGAGGCCTACAAGAAATGCAGATTCGCGCTTTGCCACGCCAAGCGTCTCCTCCGTCATCTGCTCCATCTCCAATAACTTCCCCGATTTCAACGAGTCTAGCATACTTTGTGTAAGTTTGGCGACGCTACAACCCAGTCGCCAAAATCTTCAAATTTCAACACTTTGGTCACTTCTGCTTTACCATCCTGAAAGGCTGACATGGCAAATTGGTAACAGAAAGAGGGCAGGCGAGAATCGCCGGGATAACAGTAGAGTAAAAAAGGTCGATATTAATGAAAGTTCTCTGGGTCGAAGACCATCAGCCGGTATGTGATTTACTGGCAGTTGCTGCAGACAAGGCAGCGCGCGCCCGGGTGCCGGTCGATCTGGTTCTGGCCACGACCCTGATGGAGGCTGAAAATCGCCTCCGCCTTGAACGTTTTGACCTGGTGATGTTGGACCTGACACTGCCCGATAGCCATGACGGCGATATGACCATTGCGCGTGTGGCCAATATGGGAAAACACCGCATCTCGATCTGCTCAGCTCAGCCAGAGCGCGATGCGGCCGTCGAGACAGCGCTGCGCTGTGGTTGCAACATCGCGCCGCGCGCCGTGTTCAAGGCAAAACTGCCCTTCAACCGCTTTATCCAGCGCGCTGAAACATTCCACGATTTCCTGTTGGAACAAATGCCCGGTGCGGCGAGCGCAAAACGCGTCGCAGCTTAAGCATATCCTCTATATTCGTTGAACAGACCCGTGCGGCAGATCATTCTGCCTTGCGCCGACCCGGCAAATACGCCATATGCGCTGCGGGCCAGCCCTCCCCAACGGGGGCCAGCCTATCTGTAAGGATAGGAGTACAACACAGATGCCATATGATGCCGTTAAGCCGGACGTGCGCCCTGCATGCCCGCATTTTTCTTCCGGACCGACCGCCAAGCGCCCCGGATTTTCCCTAAAAGAACTTGAGACCGCTGCCTTGGGCCGTTCGCACCGTTCAGCTCATGCGAAAGCCAAGCTGAAGCAGGCAATTGAGCGCACCAAAGACATTCTCGGTCTGCCCGATGACTATCGCGTTGCGATCGTGCCTGCCTCAGACACGGGCGCGGTTGAGATGTGCATGTGGTCCATGCTCGGCCTGCATGGCACTGACCTCTTCGCCTGGGAAAGCTTCGGCAGGGACTGGGTAACCGATGCAGTCAACGAGCTGCAGCTGCCAGACTGTAACATCCATACCGGCGACTATGGCGTGCTGCCAGAGTTTGAAAAAGCCCGCGACGATGCGGACATCGTCTTCACCTGGAACGGCACCACCTCGGGCGTGCGCGTTCCAAATGCAGACTGGATCACCCCAAATCCGGACCGGGTCGTTATCTGTGATGCGACCTCTGCGATCTTCGCGCAGGACCTGGAGTGGGAAAAGCTCGATGTCGTGACTTATAGCTGGCAAAAAGTGCTCGGCGGCGAAGCGGCTCACGGCATGCTGATCCTGTCACCGACCGCCGTCGCGCGTCTGGAGAGCTATAAGCCGGCCCGTCCGTTGCCGAAACTGTTCCGGATGACCAAAGGCGGCAAGCTCAACGAAGCCCTGTTCGAAGGCGCAACGATCAACACGCCGTCCATGCTGGCGACCGAAGACTATCTGAAAGCGCTCGATTGGGCCGAAGAGACGGGCGGCTATCAGGCGCTGAAAGCGCGGTCTGACCGGTCGCTTGATATCCTCACCAAATGGGAAGCCGAAACCGATTGGGTGGAGTTCCTTTGCCCTGATGATGATGTGCGTTCAAACACAGGCGTCACCTTCCGCATTGCCCATCCCCAAGTCGCAAAGATGGAAGAGGGCGCGCAGCGCGATTTCGTCAAACGGATGATGAAGCGTCTTGAGGCAGAAGAGGCCTGCTATGATGCCGCCGCCTATGCCAAAGCCCCGCCCGGATTGCGTATCTGGTGCGGCGCGACAGTCGAGCCCGATGATGTCGCCAAACTGACGCCATGGCTCGACTGGGCCTTTGCCCAGGAACTCGCTGCCATATAAGCCCGGTCATCCCGGCCAAAGCGCTTCAGCGCGATTGAGCCGGGACCCCTTTCCCTGTTCCACAACCCCCGAAAGCCATCCCGGTTCAACTCCGGGACAATCGGAAGGAAATGAAAATGCCCAAAGTTCTTATTGCTGATAAACTCGCCCCTGCTGCTGTAGAAATTTTCCACAATCGCGGCCTTGAAACTGAAACCGCCGTTGGGCTGTCCAAGGAAGACCTGATTGCCAAAATTCCCGAGTTTGACGGTCTTGTTGTGCGCTCAGCCTGTAAGCCGGACGCCGATGTCATCGCCGCGGCAGATAATCTCAAAGTGATTGGCCGCGCCGGGATTGGCGTCGACAATATCGATATCAAGGCTGCCACGGCCAAAGGCGTCGTGGTGATGAACACACCGTTCGGCAATGCTGTCACAACAGCAGAGCACGCCATCGCCATGATGTTCGCAGCCGCGCGTCAGATCCCGGCAGCCAATACCGGTACGCAGGCCGGTGAGTGGCCCAAGAAGGCCTTCATGGGCACTGAGCTCTCTTACAAGACCCTTGGCCTGATCGGTTGCGGCAATATTGGCGCCCGCGTGGCTGAGCGTGCCAAAGGCCTGATGATGAAAGTCCTCGCCTATGACCCTTTCCTGACCGAAGAACGCGCCCTTGAACTGGGCGTCGAAAAGGCACCGGACCTCGACACTATGCTGACCCGCGCGGACGTCATCACACTGCACGTTCCCAAGACGGACGCGACCGCCAACATTCTCTCCAAAGACGCGCTTGCCAAGACAAAGCCCGGCGTCATTCTGGTCAACTGCGCGCGCGGCGGACTGGTTGATGAAGCTGCCGTTGCTGAAGGTCTGCAAACGGGTCACATCGGGGCGGCCGCCTTTGATGTATTTGCCTCAGAGCCTGCCAAGGAAAACGTCCTGTTCGGCGCGCCGAACTTCATTGCCACCCCGCACCTTGGCGCAGCGACGAGCGAAGCTCAGGAGAATGTCGCCCTTCAGGTGGCTGAGCAGATGAGCGATTACCTGCTGACCGGCGCGGTGACCAATGCGCTGAACATGCCTTCGATTACCGCAGACGAAGCGCCGCGCCTGAAACCCTTTGCCGTTCTGGCGGAAAAGCTGGGCTTGTTTGCCGGACAGATCAGCGATTATGGCTTTGAAGAGGTTGTGATTGAATATGAAGGTGAGGTTGCTGAGCTGAACCGCAAGCCGCTGACGGCAGCCGCCTTGGCTGGTCTGCTGCGCGCTTCACGCGGCGATGTGAACATGGTGTCGGCGCCCGCCATCCTGGCCGAGAGCGGGGTAAAACTGTCTGAGACCAAGACCGAAGACAGCCCCGTCTATGACAGCCTGATCCGCATCAAAGTGCTCACCAAACGCACCGAGAATGACCCGGAGCCGGGTTGGCGTTCTCTTGCCGGTACGCTGATTGCAGATCAGCCGCGCATCGTTGAGGTCAAGGATATGGCGCTTGAGGGAGATTTCTCGCCCACCGTGCTCTACGTCAATAATCTCGATAAGCCGGGCTTTATCGGCGCGCTTGGGTCCATGCTGGGCGAAGCGAATGTGAATATTGCAACCTTCCACCTTGGCCGCGCGGATGCGGGTGGTGAAGCGATTGCACTGGTTGGCATCGATAGTCTCCCGCCAGAGAATTTCACAGAAAATCTGCAGCAGCTACCGCATATTCGCTACGCCAAAGTCCTCAGCTTCTAAGCGATTCAAAAGACTCTGGAATTTTGCATAAGCCGTCTCCGAAGGGAGGTGGCTTATCCGTACGCGGAGGGCTCTCGGCTCATGAATCGCGGCGTCGGACTCTTTACGCGTGCGGCAAATCGGATTCTGATTCGTTAACGAATTAAGAAGAGGTGTCGAAATGGCGATGACGCAAAGACAGGCATTGGAACTCTGGCGACGGGCGCTGACAGCCTATGTGCGCAGTGATGAATCGGATATGACAGCCCGCCAGCAGGCGGTTCTGATGACGGTCGCGCTAACCCCGGGTCCACACACGGTACGCGGTCTCTCGTCAAACCTGAAAATTGCCAAACCTGCCGTTACGCGCGCCCTCGATGTGCTCGAAAAGGCCGGTTTCATTCGCCGCATTCCGGACGAAAATGACTTGCGCAGTGTCCTGATTGAACGCACCGTCGAAGGTATGACGTGGCTCCGGGCCTTCGGCTCAAATATCCTTGCGGCCGAGGCTGGTGAGTTTATGGATGCGCCGAATTCAGATGAAAGCCGCGCTGTCGCCTAAAGCCTGCCTTAGCCTTCTGCGTCTATGTCTGAGACAATCAGGAGGACGCCATGCCCGAATTCAATGACCCGCGATTGACGCTGCCTAACGGCGGTGAGGGCACTGTCATGCAGGTAACTGCCGGGATCGTTGCACTACGCAAGGCCCCTGAACCAGATGCTGAGATGGCCTCGCAAGTTCTGCACGGTCATCACGTCATACTTCATCATGAAGATGGCGAGTTCGCCCTCGTTCAGAGCATTGAGGATCGCTATACCGGCTGGGCGCTGATGGAGGCCTTGTCCGCGCCCGCGCTTGCGCCAACCCACCGTGTCAAAGCGCTGCGGCTTTATGTTTATCCGCGCCCATCAATCAAGTCTGCGCCGCGCTATCTGATCAGCCTGAACGGCTTGATGGTCAGTGAAGAAGAGCGCGACGGCCGCTTCCTGAAATGCGCTCGCGCAGGTTGGGTGTATGAAGATCAACTCAGCCCTATCGACACGTTCGAAACCGATCCGGCAGCTGTCGCAGAGCGCTATCTTCACACACCATATCTATGGGGTGGGCGCGAGAGCCTAGGTATTGATTGTTCAGGCCTCGTCCAGCAGGCTTTTGCTGCATGTAACATCGCTTTGCCGCGCGACAGCGATATGCAGGGGGCTTGGGCTGGCGACCCGATCGAGAACTGGCAGGCTCCCGGCGCTTTGCAACGCGGCGATCTGATTTTCTGGAAAGGCCATGTCGGGATCATGCTGGACGCCGACATCCTTTTGCATGGCAATGGCTATCATATGGCTGTCGCCGCTGAACCGCTGGCTGGTTCAATTGCGCGCATCGCAAAGCAATACGGCGAGCCGGTTGGGGCTCGCCGCATAAATCTGTCTCAGTCGATTGGGCAGGTGCCCGACTGGATGAAAGTCTAGTCTTCACCAGCAGGTGTTTCAGGCGTTTCAACAAGATCTTCGGTGGCCTCTACCGCCTCTTCAACGGTCTCGGTCACATCTTCAACCGCGTCGTCAACCAGCTCTTCGCTTGCTTCAGTAACACTTTCTGCTGCGTCTTCAGCAGTTTCCGCAACGGTTTCGATAACACTTGTTTCGGCTGCTGCAACCGCTTCGGTTGCCTCTTCAACCACAGCCTCTGCAGGCGCTGGGGCTTCGACCATGGCAGCTTCCGCGTCAGTGATGCTTGCATCCGTTACAGCGAGATCACCTTCAGCTTCTTCCACAACGGCCTCTTCAACCGCAGGAAGAGGTTCAGGAGCTGCGGGACCATCCGGGCTGTAAGAAGCAAGATATGCCAGAACATTGGCGCGTTCATCATCCCGGCTGAGGCCTGCGAACGCCATATTGGTGCCGCGGGCATAGCGCGCTGGTGCCAGCAGCCAATTGTCCATATTCTCGTAAGACCAATTGCCTTCGGTATTTGCGAGGGCGCCAGAATAAGCTGCAAAGTCAGCGCGCACACCTTTGCCAGTACCCATGATGCCGTACAGGTTGGGCCCGGTCCCATTCGCACCGCCTTGCTCAACGGTATGGCAGGTTGAACACTTGCCTCGGAAGCTGCGCTCGCCGCGCGCAATGTCGGCGCTGGCCAGTAGCAGACCCAGATCGTAAATTTCTTCGATAACCTCGCCGCTTCCGCCAGTCTCGGCGATGTCTACGCGATAGGCGAAATTGGATTCAGCCCATGTGTTCAGTGATTCATACTCATGGCCTGGACCATGATGACCGCCGCCAAAGACGATTGTCGAAAGCTCTTTAAGACCAAGTACAGCCAGGCCAACTGCCAGCAATGCACCGAATAACTTATTGAGGCCGAGTTCACCCATAAGGCTATTCCTCTGAAAACCAATGTTGCGCGCGCCTTCTGACACGCTATTCCGATCCAATCAATATAGACAGATGTGGCGAATTGCGCGCGGGGGTTGTTCAGCGGCGAATGCGCGCAGTCTCAGGGCCAAACTGGCCGCGCAGGAAGGAAGACAAGAATGACAGACCAGTCCGGCAGGATCGCCTATCAGGGAGAGCCAGGGGCGAATTCCCACATTGCCTGCAACACCGTCTATCCGGGCTATGAAGCGGTCGCTTGTCGGACGTTCGAGGATGTGTTTGCCACTGTTGAGGGCGGCGAGGCGACCCTTGCCATGATCCCGGTCGAAAACACGATTGCTGGCCGCGTGGGTGACATCCACCATCTGCTTCCCAGCACCACACTGCATATGATTGGCGAGCATTATATGCGGATCCGGTTTGAACTGATGGCGCCAAAAGGCAGCGCGCTCGATCATATCCAAAGGGCCTACTCGCACATTATGGCGCTGGGTCAGTGCCGGGAGTATCTGCGCCAGCACGGTATTCAGGCAGTGTCCGCCGCAGATACAGCCGGGGCAGCCCGCTATGTCTCGGAGCTTAGCGATCCGTCGGTTGCTGCGATTGCGCCCGCGCTCGCCGCAGAGGTCTACGACTTGCAGATTCTCGCGTCCGACATTGAGGATGCACAGCACAACACAACGCGCTTCGTCATCATGGCCCCGGAGCCGCTGGACTTTGATCCAGGCACCGGAAAGACCGTCACCGCCTTCCTGTTTCAGGTCCGCAACATCCCGTCTGCCTTGTACAAGGCGCTTGGCGGGTTTGCGACCAATGGCATCAACATGACCAAGCTGGAGAGTTACCAGCTTGATGGGGCTTTCACCGCCACACAGTTTTACGCCGAAATTGAAGGCCACCCGGATGAGCGCCCGGTCCAGCTGGCGCTTGAAGAGCTTGGGTTTTTCTCTTCATCGCTCAAGATTCTCGGGATTTATCCGGCTGAACCACAACGCGGCTAGGGTCGAATTCTCCCTCCGTCAGGTCTTGCGTTGGGGCTGTCTTCGTTCACCGTACTTGAAAAATAAAGACGGAGGACACGCAGATGGCGGGCAAACATGTTTTGATCATCGGTGCAGGCCTTGGGGGCCTGTGCGCAGCAATCAAACTAAAGGAAGCAGGGTTCACGTTCACGATCGTGGAAAAACTGGACAAGGTTGGCGGGACCTGGGCGCAGAATACCTATCCCGGTGTGGCGTGTGATGTTCAGGTTGCGCTTTACGAGTTCTCTTTTGCAGCTGGCGTTGGCTGGTCGAGCAACTATCCGCAAGGTGCCGAGATTCAGGCTTATGCCGAAGATATCACCGACCGTTATCAACTTCGGCCAAATCTGCATCTAGGCGATGAAGCGCTTTCCGCAGTCTGGGACGAAGAAAGCTGTACCTGGACGGTGAAGACAGCCAGCGGCGAGACTTATACTGGCGACGCTCTAGTCGGGGCCCTCGGTCAGCTTAACCGCCCGAACTGGCCCGACATTCCGGGTCTTGAAGACTTTGCCGGGGCCAAGCTGCATTCGGCAGCCTGGGATCATTCCGTCGATCTGGCGGGCAAGCGTGTCGGCATTATCGGCTCCGCGGCCAGCGCCGTACAGATCATTCCGGAAGTTGCCAAGGAAGCCACTCATCTGACTGTGTTTCAACGTTCGCCAAACTGGGTCGTGCCGCGCCGGGAGATCAAAAACAGCCCTGAGGAAGTTGCGCTATTCATGACTGACCCTGAAAAGGCTCTGGAACTTGGCGCAGCCAATCGCAAAGCGATCTATGAGACGGCAGACTATTTCTCATGGAAGGCGTTTGAATGGACTGAGGTGGGCCGCGCTGCCTACACGAAGGTCGCGACCAATCATCTGCACGCTCAGATCAGCGACCCGGAGCTGCGGGCGAAGCTCACACCGGATTATCCGGTTGGGTGCCGCCGCATTCTGGTCACCGATGACTTCTACCCGGCGCTAACCCAAGAGAATGTGTCGCTGATCACCGAAGCCCCGTGTTCAATCGAAGCAGAGGGCGCGCGCACCTCTGATGGTACATTGCATGCGTTAGATGTGCTCGTTTTCGCGACCGGGTTCGAAACGACAGGCTGGCGCTGGTCGGTAGATGTCGTGGGGCGGGGCGATCAGCACCTGAACGAAGTCTGGGGCGACACTCCGGAGGCATATCTCGGGATTACAGTCGCCGATTTCCCGAACTTCTTCGTGCTGTATGGGCCGAATACCAATCTTGGCCACAACTCGATTACCTTTATGCTGGAAGAACAGGTTGGCTATGTGGTGAGATCGATCCAGGCGCTTATTGAGAAAGACGCGCGTGCCATGGTTCCAAGCCGGGCAGCGCAAACCGCCTTCAATCAAAAGCTCCAGGCCGATCTTGCCAAAACCGTTTGGGCCGATCCGGCCTGCAACAGCTGGTACAAGACAGAAGATGGACGGATCACGCAGAACTGGTCGTCCCACACCCGCGCCTATGCGGCGGCTGTGGCAGAGGTTAAGTTCGAGGATTATGATCTGGCCTGACACATGCGGCTATCGGCTATTCTCTTCTTGATCGCTGCAGTCTTGTCCCTTTTGGGTGTCGCAGCGCATGAATTTTTCGGGGCTCCAAAAGTCCTTGCGCCACTGGATGACGCTGATCTGGCGCCGGACGTTATCTGGCTCCATCACTTCTCATGGCATGTCGGCACTGTTGCAGTCCTGATCATGATCGCAATGTTTGGAGTTGCAGCCCGTCGGCAGGACCAGTTTGTCCTTGCGGTTCTTGCGTCGATGATGGCCAGCGGGTTCGCGCTGCTCGGCATTGGCCTTGCTCTGTTCGGCCATGCTGCGCTGTGGGGAACGCCGGCACCATATGCATGGGTCCCCGTCGCTGTGTTCGGTTGGTTGGGCGTTTTGGTAGCGCGGCGATACTGACGCGGTCCGGGTCTGAAAGTGAAGTCAGATCAAACCCCCGGCCTGAGATTGATTTTCACTCGCCTTGCAAATGCTTCGCACTATCATAGTCAATTGTTTTTATTGCATTTTTATTTGATTTCTGCCGACAGCCGACCTAAATGCGGTGCATAGGTATTTATACGGAGATGAAGCCATGAAGGGCGACGCAAAGACTATCGAATTCCTGAACGCATGCTTGAAGAATGAGCTGACGGCGATCAACCAGTACTTCCTGCATTCGCGCATGCTGAAAGATTGGGGTGTCAGCAAGATGGCTGATTATGAGTACAAGGAATCCATTGAAGAGATGAACCACGCCGATTGGTTGATCGAACGCATCCTGTTCCTCGGTGGCCTGCCAAATCTGCAGGACCTTGGCCGATTGCGGATCGGGGAAAGCGTTGAAGAGATTCTAAAATGCGATCTGGAACTGGAAGGCGATGCGATTCCGGTTTTGCGCGATGCGATGGAGTATGCCGAAAGTGTTCGGGACTATGTTAGTCGCGACTTGTTTGGTAAGATCCTGACCAATGAAGAAGAGCATGTGGACTATATCGAGACCCAGTTTGAGCTGATCAAACGCGTTGGGATCGAGAATTACACGCAGCTCCAGTCGGAAGCGAACGCACACTGATCTCGTCACATCAGACCCTAGGGGACCGCAATGACCAAGACGACAATCTTTGAATACAAAGGCGAAGCACAGACGGTCACCTGGGATCGTCGTCTGTGTATCCATGTCGGCGAATGCGGCGCAGCCAAAGGTGACGTGTTTGTCTCTGGCCGCGACCCCTGGTGCAATCCTGATCTGGCCGGGGAAGCTGATGTTCAAGGCATTATCACGCGGTGCCCAACTGGCGCGCTTGCGGTGCGGACACCGGATAGTGCGGCCGTCAGCGAAGCTGCGCCCGGAAGCAACGATATCCATGTTGCCAATGATGGCCCACTGTATGTCACAGGCGATCTCGCCATTGATGGTGCAGCCAGTGACATGCAAAGCGTTTCACGCCGCGCCGCGCTCTGCCGCTGCGGCCAGTCCAAGAACAAGCCATTCTGTGACAACTCGCACCGTGAAGCAGATTTCAGAGACCCCGGCGCGATTGGGGAGGTCGGCCTGACAGGCGTCGAGGATGGCGGCCCTCTTCAGGTCAAGCGTATCCCCAACGGCCCACTTGAAGTGTCTGGCAATTTCTCCATGCAGGCGGGGTCCGGACGCAAGGCCTGGTCTGGTCGCAAAGCCTATCTTTGCCGCTGCGGCGCGTCCGCTAACAAGCCGTTCTGTGACGGCACGCATAGCAAAATCGGATTTGAGGCCGACTAGACCCCGATAGGTAAGGACCATGGAGTTCAAACCAGAGACGTTTGGCGAACTATACGCCGATGAGTATGACGCGCTCCATAACCCGGGAACCACAGCAGAGTCGGTTGCGCTGATCGCAGAGCTTGCGGGCACCGGACGGCTGCTTGAACTGGCAATTGGAACGGGCCGTATGGCGCTGCCTCTGGCTGAGCGTGGCTTTTCTATAGAGGGGGTCGAGGGCTCACCCGAAATGGTCGCCAAGCTGCGTGAGAAACCGGGCGGCGCAGACATTCCAGTTCTGACCGGCGACATGTCCGACTTCCAGCTCGACCGGAGTTTCGATTTTGCGTTTCTGGTGTTCAATACGATCTTCAACCTGACCTCCCAGGCCGCGCAGGTACAGTGTTTCAGGACCGTCGCTGAGCACCTCAATCCGGGCGGGGCTTTTCTGGTGGAAACATTTGTGCCTGATCTCACACGCTTTGATGATCATCAAACCGTACGAACTCGCAACTTGGGGTTTAAGACCGTCTGGCTGGAGGCGATTGAGCATGATCCGGTGGCGCAGGTTTTCAGCTTCCAGCGGATTCGGATCTCCGCTGAGGGCACACACCTCGCGCCGCTGATCATGCGCTATGCCTGGCCGCAAGAAATCGATCTGATGGCACAGCTTGCAGGTCTGCATCTTGAGGCGCGTTGGGGCGGTTGGGAGCGCCAGCCTTTTACAGCTGATAGCAAGATGCACGTTTCGCTTTATCGCAAGCCTGAGGCTTAAATCCCGGCGCGTTCCAGCATCCGGTCAAATCCAGCCCAGAACGCCACACGCTTATCAGGTTTTTCCATCAGGATTTCATGCATCGCGCCGTCGACTGTGATGTGCTCATGATTGGGCAGGTGTTTTGCGACCTGCTCATGCACGCGATTATCCACCAGCTTCTCTTCTGCCGCGCTCGCCACAAAGATCGGAATATCGATGGTTTCCAGGATGGCGGGTTTGCGGATCCGCTGAACGATCTCGAGAGACGCCCCAAGCCAGCCCCAGGTCACCGGGCCGAGTGACAGCTCCGGGGCCGCATCCGTCAGGTCGCGGTGCAACTGCCAGTGGGCACGATCATGGGTGACAATATTCTCTTCAAATTTCTCTGGCGGGCCGGGTTTGACCGCAAAATCATCCGACCGCCCCATCACCCGCATCGCCCAGATAAAGTAGCGTTGCACGCGCCCCAGCGGCAGACCCCACATCGGCGCGCAGAAGGCTGCTGCTTCAACATTCACCAGTTTCTGACCAATCGCGGCAAGCGCGATGGCACCGCCCATGGAATGGGCCAGCGACACATAAGGCCGTGGCAGATCCTCAAATGCATCGAGGCCGTTGCGCAGCGCCCCCATAAAGGTTTCAAACCGGTCGATATGGCCCTTTTGCGGGTCGTCCAGCAGACGCTCTGAGAGGCCCTGTCCCGGCCAATCGAGGATCAGAACCGCAAACCCCTTATCCTGCAGCTCGCGGGCGACTTCGAAATACTTTTCGATGAACTCGGTCCGCCCGGGGCAGACAATACAGGTGCCGCGTGCCGGTTGCGCAGTTGCTGGCGCGATACAGGCGCGCAGATTACGCCCGCCCACTCCTTCAAACCAGACGATCCTTGCGCCCTCGGGCTGCGGATTACCCGGCACATCAACGATCTTGTCTGTTTGCATGGCTGTCATCTGGGGTGTGTAAGCAAAAAGACCTCATCCGGCAAATGCCGAACGAGGCCTTGAATCTATGGAGATGTCTGCGACCTAGCTGAACTTGCTCATCAGGCTCTGTAGCTGCATCGCGACAGACATGTCGCCCAGCACTTTCAGCTTGCCCTGCATGAACGCCATAGTCGGGTCCATCTCTCCGCCTGCCAGCTTGGTAAAATCGTCCCAGTCGACTTTCACGGTTGCGTCCGCATCACCATCATCATTGTTGGCGATGCCTGCTGCGCCGTCGATAAACAATTTGCCGACATCACCGAAGTCGAATTTCACTTTCTTTGTGAAACCACCACCGCCACCGGCTACAGCCTCTGCTGCTTTGCTCGTCAATTCTGCGAGATCCATGGAAGCCTCCCTGTTTGCTCCTGCAACAGGTAAAGCAGTCAGCACCCCTGCGCGCAAGACCAATTGACCGCGTTCCTACAGCTACCGCCGGGAGATGTTTGGTCTTATCTGTGGCGAGGCTGTCGCGATTATGCCTCGCTTTGGCTTTGATTACCTGTCATGTCGTTCTTGTAATAAAAGACCGATGGGAGGTTTGTCATGTTGAGGACGCTTGGATTAGGTGCAGCTGCTCTGGTCTTGGCCGCCTGCGGTGGCTCAGGCGGAGACTATGAAGCCAGCACAGCGCCGCCGCCCGCACCGGTTGCGCTTGAAGAGATGGCCATGGCGCGCGATGGCACGTTCGCGTCTGAACGGATGCGCGAAGCACCGCAATTAGAGGCCGCACCGACAGATAATGGCGCGCCCGCCCCTGAGGCGCCTGAGCAATTCATCGCTTACAGTCACAGTATTGGCATGACCCTGCCTAAAGGCGGCGTTGATCCACTGATGCAGAGCCATGTCGAAACCTGTCGCTCAGCCGGGACCAGCACCTGTATTGTCCTCAACTCGAACATCTCATCGGATGATCCTGACTATGCCTATGGTCAGCTCGCCATACGGGCGACGCCGGACTGGATTGAGACCTTTCTCGGCGGCCTGGAAGCCGACGTTGACGCAGCAGGCGGCGACATCACACAACGCTCCACCAGCGCTGAAGACCTGACCCGCGCCATCCTCGACACGGGCGCGCGTCTGGACGCTCAAAAAACACTGCAAGGGCGGTTGTTCGGCCTGCTTGAGCGGCGCGATGGCGAGCTTGGGGACTTGCTCCAGATCGAACGCGAGCTGGCCCGTGTGACCGGCGATATTGAAAGCATCGAAGCGCAGCTCAAGACCTTGCGCCTGCGGGTCTCCATGTCACGCCTTGATATCAGCTATCGCACCAAGCCTCCGGCTTTCGATAGCGGCCGTGGTAGCCCGCTTGGCGAAGCGTTCGGTGACTTTTTCTACAATCTCTCCAGCGCAATTGCCGCAGTGATTACCGCTTTCGCGGTCGGCCTGCCCTGGATTGTCCTGATCGCCGTCTTCCTGTGGATCTGGCTGAAACTCATCTGGCCCCGGCTACGCGGCAAGAAGAAGACTTAAGTCTGCCGGCTTTCATCATAAGCCTGACGAACCGCTTGCATCAGCTTCGCGGTGAACAGGTCCAGCGCGGGGTGCTTCGGGCTGCGGGCGGGCGGGGTCTGCGGCGTACCGGTCACGGCATAGGCAAGCGAGACATCCCGGTCCGGCAGGTAGAACGCGCCTGCATACAGGCCATAGGCCTCGCCATGATGCCCAACCATCGTCTCGCCGGGCCACAGCGATTCGCCAGCAAAATGGGTCTGAGTTCCGGTGCCAAAGGACAGGAAGTAACGCTGATCATGGTCGCCATTGTCCATCGCGTCATTCAGGGACCAGACCGGCTGGGTCAGCTCCGGCAGGTCTTTCAGGCCAGAGGCAAACAAGGCGAGCTCTTTCAGGCTGGCGCGCAATCCGCCTTGCGGTGAAAACAGGGTTCCATTCTGGCCGAGCGTATAGGTCGAGAGGTCTGCGCCGTCTTCCTTGAGGTAGAGCGGATTGGGGTCTGACAGAATGTCCGGGCCATCCATCTGAACCTGCCAGCCCGCCTCTGTTTCGCGGTACAGCGTTGCGGCGGTCTGCTTATAGCTCGCATCGACGCCGCCCCAGTTGAAATTCCCGCGCAGATCACGTGGTTCCAGCACCAGCCGTTTCGCAAGCTGATCAAACCGCTCTCCACTGGCGTTTTCCAGAACCGTCGCCGCAATCCCATAGTTTAGATTGCAGTATTCAAACCAGCTACCGGGCACTCTCGGCTCCGCAAACAGGCCCTCGCTCAGTACAGAAGCGATGGAGCCCGGATGCGCGACCCAATACGCTTCCGGATCACGCAGACCCGAGGTGTGAGAGAGCAGCATGCGCAGGCTGATCGGGGTCTCCGGATACTGGGGATGGCGCAGCGGCGCGGGTAGAAACGGCGCAATGTCGCCGTCCATGTCCAGAACCTGCTCGCGGTGCAGTTCGAGCGCTGCAATCGCGACGGCGATTTTCGAGATAGACGCACAGCGAAAGGGCATATCCGTGGTAAACACGCGTTGGGGAATGCCTGCCGTTTGCTCTTCGGCGCTCAGCCCTGATGCGATACCGACCGCTTGCTCCGCCATGATCTCACCGCCGCGCATCAAGACGAAGCCCGCCGCAGGCGCCCGCGCGCCTTCCGGGCCATCAATCAGGCTTTGTAGAAGATCGATCTCGGGATTGCTCGCTGATTGCTGACAGCCACTTATCAAGAGGCCTGCTGGAAGCAGAGCGAGCGTTGTTCGGCGGGTCAGGTCAAGCGGTGTGCGTATCATCCAAACTGGCTAACAAGCCCATGCACTGCGTCAATCCTTGTTGTTTTACTCGCTCGGCGCTTTGGTCTTCAGCGCGAGCGCGTGCAACTCGCCGCCCATTGTGCCTTTTAGCGCGGCATAGACCATCTGGTGCTGGGCAACCCGTGTTTTTCCAGCAAACTGCGGTGAGACGATTTCCGCCTGCCAGTGATCATTGTCTCCGGCGAGGTCGGTCAAGGTGATTTCGGCGTCTGGAAAGGCTTCTGTCAGAAAGCCTTCCAGCGTCTCGCGGGTCATTGCCATCGTAGGAACCTATGCCGGTTCCGGCTCGCCGCCAAAGTCACCGCCTTTATCCTTGCGGCGCTTGCCGATGACGGGCACGGCGGAGCCAGTTCCGGTCGGCTCATCTGGCTCATCCGGGCGTTCCGGGGTCTTGCCTTCATTGATCAGGGCGCGGATTTCGTCGCCGGTCAGCGTTTCATACTCAAGCAGGGCTTCTGCAAGAGCTTCCCACTTGTCACGATGAACCGTCATGATGTCGCGCGCGTCATCCATACCTTGCTGGATCAGGGCGCGAACTTCTTCCTCAATCTTCTTGGCGGTTTCTTCCGAAACAGAGGAGGACTGCATCAATTGCTGGCCAAGGAAGACCTGGCCCTGATCATCGGCATAATCCACCGGACCGATCACGTCAGACAGGCCCCACCGGGTGACCATAGCACGGGCAAGGCGAGTGGCTTGCTGAATGTCCGAGGCCGCGCCAGCAGTCACATTATCCATGCCGAATTTTTCTTCCTCGGCAATCCGTCCGCCCATGATGATGGCAAGACGTGAGGTCATTTCGATCTTGCTCATCGACAGTTTATCGTCTTCCGGCAGCTGCATCACCATGCCGAGCGCTTGTCCGCGCGGGATGATCGTCGCTTTGTGCACGGGGTCGGCCTTTGGCACCATCATGGCCACGATGGCGTGACCTGCCTCGTGCCAGGCTGTCAGCTCTTTTTCGCTTTCCGACATCACCATGGAGCGGCGCTCCGGCCCCATCATGACCTTGTCCTTGGCGTCCTCAAACTCTTTCATCGCGACGACACGTTTACCGCGCCGCGCTGCAAGCAGGGCTGCTTCGTTAACAAGGTTGGCGAGATCAGCGCCAGAGAAACCCGGTGTTCCGCGGGCGATAATCTTCGGATTAACATCCTTGGCCAGCGGCACATTGCGCATATGCACTTTCAGGATTTTCTCGCGGCCGATAACGTCCGGGTTGCCAACAGTGACCTGACGGTCAAACCGGCCAGGACGCAGCAGAGCCGGGTCCAGAACGTCCGGGCGGTTTGTTGCCGCGACGATGATGATCCCGTCATTGGCTTCAAAACCGTCCATCTCAACCAGCAGCTGGTTCAAGGTTTGCTCACGCTCATCATTACCGCCGCCTAGGCCAGCGCCGCGCGAGCGACCGACCGCGTCAATCTCGTCAATAAAGATGATACAAGGCGCATTCCGCTTTGCCTGCTCAAACATGTCGCGCACACGGCTCGCACCGACGCCGACAAACATCTCAACAAAGTCCGAACCGGAAATTGTAAAGAATGGGACGCCAGCCTCGCCTGCAATCGCACGCGCAAGCAGGGTTTTACCGGTCCCAGGAGGGCCCACAAGAAGGGCGCCTTTGGGAATCTTGCCGCCGAGGCGCTGGAACTTTGCCGGATCTTTCAGGAAGTCGACAACTTCCTCCAACTCTTCCTTGGCCTCATCCACACCCGCAACATCATCAAATGTGACGCGGCCTTGTTTCTCGGTTAGCAGGCGCGCGCGGGACTTGCCAAAGCTCATCGCGCCGCGACCACCGCCGCCGCCTTGCATCTGACGCATAAAGAATAGCAGGATACCAAGGATCAAGAGAATGGGCAGGATGCTCATAAGCAGATCGGCAAAGCTGAACCCTGCTTCCGGGTCTTCAGCCACATCTACACCAAGCTCCATCAGCGCGGTTGAGTGGGTCGCAGAGACGTCAACATTCTTCAGCGCATAGAACCGCTCGCCATCAACGGTAACGCCGGTAATCCGGTCCGTCTTGATCACAACTTCTTCGATACGGCCGGTTTGAGCCATCTCATAAACCTGACTGATATCGTATTTTTCAGCACCAGATTGAGCGGGGTTGCTTTGCATTACAGCGAGCAGCCCAATTAGAAGTATGGCGATCAGGCCCCAGACGGCGAGATTACGGGTGTTCATGAGGACATCCAGACGTTCGTTTCTTTGTCACTTACTCATATAGGGGAAGGGTTTCATGAAAACGACTCAAAACATGTCAATCTATGCCATAGAAAGAATTATTGAGTTGAATCGCGGCAGGAATTAAAGCCCGCGAAAACATTTGGAGCCGTTTTCCAGAATGAGAGACGCCTTAAAAGTCTATGTGCCGCTGGCCATTTTCATCCTGATTGTGCTGGTCATCACGATGCGCATGGTTGCCCCGCCCCCACCAAGAGTGATCACTTTTGCCGCAGGCGGGATTGATGGTCAGTATTACGCTCTGGCAAGCGAGTATAAGACGCGGCTGGGTGTGCATGGCATTGATGTGACTGTTCTGGAAACAGCGGGCACGGTTGAAAATTACAGCCTTCTGGCGTCAGGAGAAGCTGATGTTGCCTTGCTGCAGGGCGGGCTGGCCGGTGAAGCCGAGCGCGAAAGCAATCTATCGCTCGGCGGCGTTCTCGCCGAACCATTCTGGATTTTCGTTCCTGCTGGCTCAGAGGTTTCCGACTTTGGTGATCTCGATCAGTCCCGGATCGCAGCCGGGTCGGAAGGGTCTGGCACACGCGCGCTCACCACCAAATTGCAGACAGACTGGGGCGGTGGCTGGCAAGCGCCTGTGCCCCTGTCAGGAAACGCCGCGGTTCAGGCGCTTCTCGCCGGAGAGGTTGATGCAGCCGTATTCGCAGCCTCGGTCGAGGCAGGCTATATTCAGGCGCTGCTTAATGAGCCGCGTGTACGCCTCGTTCCTGTTCGCAGGGCCAATGGTCTCTCCATGCGCGATCCGGCTCTGGCGCCCGTGACCCTGTATGAGGGCGTCGTCAATATGGATCGTAACCTTCCCGACGCCGACAAAAGCCTGATCGCTGCGATTGCCCAGCTTGGTGTGCGCGATGATCTGCACCCGGCCATTCAGGCGGTCTTGCTGGAAGCTGCGGAGCCGATACATGGCGGTGGGTCGATCCTGACGCGCGCGGCGACCTATCCTGATCCGATCAAGGTCGACTTGCCTTTGTCAGAGGAGGCGCGCCGTTTCTACCGCAATGGCCCAACCTTTCTGCGCCGGTATTTCTCGTTTGGCTGGGCAAACTTTCTGGAGCGCGCCTGGGTCTTCCTGATCCCGCTCATCACGCTTCTCATTCCACTGGTTCAGCTGGCTCCGCCGGTCTATCGCTGGCGCATTCGCCGCAAGATCTATGTCTGGTACAATGACCTTCACGAGCTTGAGCGGCGCGGCTTCGATGCCAGATCGGATGCAGATCGAAACGCAGTGCTAGGCGAAATCCGCGACCTGCAAATCGAAGTTGGCGGCGTGGAGGTCCCGGTCTCCTATAATGATGAGCTCTACCACTTGCGCAGTCATATCAACTTTGTGGAAGCTCTGATTGCCCGCCAAGCGGTTCAGGCAGGCTAGTCCAGCAGCTCGCGGTTCATACTGATCATCTGGGTCGCGATCGAGACTTCCCGAAGAAACAGGAGCAGCGCGACAATCTGCGAGATCATGGCAGCGATAAACAGCGTCGCGACAAGGATGCTGCCATCCACCCGGATCAGTTCCTCAACAAACAGGGCCATAATCACGAAACAGATTAGCAGGGCGGCAAGCGTTGAGCAGATCAATGCCATATTGATGCTCCACATCCGCTGATCGAGGTAATGCAATTCCTTGGTTTGACGGATATCCGCACCTCGAGGGCCTTGATCGAGGATCTCCTGTTCCAGCAGGCGATAGCGGTTGAAAATCCGGCTGAAACGGCCGCTTAAAACCTGCAGGAAGCCAACCAGTCCAGCGATCAGGAAGACCGGTGCAACGGCCAATTGCACAATTCTGGCGATTTCAGCTTCCATCGATACGCGCCCATACTCCACTGCGCCTGATTTGGCGGGTGAAGCCGGGCAGAGTCAACGAACCAAATTGTATCCTGCATCCGATTTTAGATGGCCTTGCAGATGCAGGCAGCCATGCCCACATCCTTCCCATAGCGGTTGCTGCTGAGCGGGGCCGCATCTTTAAAAACCCGTGCGATGCAATGTCGGCGGGCCCATCAGATCTGCCTTTGAAAGGAGAGCCGAAATGAATTTCGACACTTACACAGAGCGCGCCCAAGGCGTCTTGCAGGCGGCGCAAACCTCAGCTCTGGCGAGCGGCCATCAGCTGTTTCTTCCTGAACATATCCTCAGCGCCATGCTGGAAGACCGCGACAAGCTCGCCCTTAATTTGATCCGCGCGGCAGGCGGCCAGCCCGAGCGCGTCGTTCAGCTCACCGAGGAAGCGATCCGCGCGATCCCGAAAGTCTCCGGCGCTGGCGGCGGTCTTCGTCTCGATCAGGCATCGGCCAAACTGTTCCAGTCTGCCGAAGCGGCCGCAAAGAAAGCGGGTGACAGCTTCGTGACGGTTGAGCGCCTGCTGATTGCAATGGCGGGTCTGAAAGGCTCCAAACCCGCTGAAATTCTCAAAGGTTCCGGCGTTAATGCTGCGGCGCTGGAAGGGGCCGTCGAACAGCTTCGCCAGGGCCGCACGGCTGACAGCGCGAATGCTGAAGAAGGCTATGAGGCGCTGAAGAAATATACCCGCGATCTCACCAAGGATGCCCGCTCTGGCAAACTCGACCCGGTGATTGGCCGTGATGAGGAAATTCGCCGGGCGATGCAGGTCCTCTCGCGCCGGTCCAAAAACAATCCGGTTCTTATTGGCGAGCCCGGTGTTGGTAAGACCGCGATCGCCGAAGGCCTCGCCCTGCGGATCGTCAACGGAGACGTCCCCGAAAGCCTTAAAGGCAAAAGCCTGCTTGCGCTGGACATGGGCGCGCTGATCGCAGGTGCCAAATTCCGCGGCGAATTTGAAGAGCGCCTGAAAGCGGTCCTGAAAGAAGTTGAGCAGTCCGAAGGCGGCGTGGTCTTGTTTATTGACGAGATGCACACGCTGGTTGGGGCAGGTAAAACTGACGGCGCGATGGATGCCTCGAACTTGCTGAAACCGGCTCTCGCGCGAGGTGAGCTTCACTGTATCGGCGCCACTACGCTCGACGAGTATCGCAAATATGTCGAAGGCGATGCCGCTTTGGCGCGGCGTTTCATGGCTGTCTATATTGATGAGCCAACGCTGGAGGACACCATCTCTATCCTGCGCGGCCTCAAAGGGCGCTATGAGGCTCACCACGGGGTGCGCGTCTCTGACGCCGCCATCGTAGCGGCCTCGACCCTCGCCAATCGCTACATCACCGACCGGTTCCTGCCCGACAAGGCGATCGACCTGATGGATGAAGCGGCCTCGCGTTTGCGCATGCAGGTCGACAGCAAGCCTGAAGAGCTCGACGAGATTGATCGCCGTCTGTTGCAATTGCGGATCGAAGCCGAGGCGCTCAAGAAAGAGAAAGACCCCGCCTCCAAGGATCGGCTCAACACGCTTGAGACCGAGATTGGCGAACTGCAGACCAAATCGGATGAGCTGACCACCGCCTGGGCCGCTGAGAAAGATAAACTCAAAGGCGCAGCCAGCGCCAAGGATGAGCTTGACCGCGCCTATGCCGAAATGGCCGAAGCGCAACGCGTCGGTGATTTGCAGAAAGCCTCAGAGCTGAAATTCGCGACCATTCCGGATCTTGAGAAGAAGATTGCTGACGCTGAAACCGCTGATGAAAGCGATGAAGGCCTCGTATCCGAAGTGGTGCGCCCGGACCATATCGCGGCGGTGGTCAGCAAGTGGACAGGTATTCCGGTCGACAAGATGCTGGAAGGCGAGCGTGACAAGCTGTTGCGCATGGAAGATGCCCTGCGGGCCCGCGTTGTGGGTCAGGATGATGCCTTGATCGCGGTCTCCAATGCGGTGCGCCGGGCGCGGGCGGGGCTACAAGACCCGAACCGCCCGATTGGCAGTTTCCTGTTTGTTGGCCCAACCGGGGTCGGCAAGACAGAGCTGACCAAGGCGCTGGCCGAATTCATGTTTGATGATGATACCGCCGTTCTGCGCCTCGATATGTCAGAGTTTCAGGAGAAGCACTCAGTTGCCCGCCTGATTGGCGCGCCTCCCGGTTATGTCGGCTATGATGAAGGCGGCGTGTTGACCGAATCTGTCCGTCGTCGCCCCTATCAGGTCGTCCTGTTCGATGAAGTTGAGAAGGCGCATCCCGATCTGTTCAATGCCTTGCTGCAGGTGCTCGATGATGGCCGCCTGACCGATGGACAGGGCCGCACGGTCGACTTCAAAAATACGATCATCATCATGACTTCGAATCTTGGCTCAGAAGTGCTCGCCAGCGGGGATGAGGGCGATCTGACGCCGGCCCAGACCGAGCATGTCATGACGGCTATTCGTGCGCACTTCCGTCCGGAATTCATCAACCGGATTGATGAAACAGTTGTCTTCACCCGTCTTGGGCGCGGGGAGATCGATCATATTGTCGACATCCAGATGGGGCGGCTTGAGACTCTCCTGTCGGAGCGCAAGATGCAGATCACGCTGAGTGAAGCCGCCCGAACCTGGCTCGCGGACCGGGGCTATGATCCCGTCTATGGTGCGCGCCCGCTAAAGCGCGTGATCCAGAAGGAACTGCAGGACCCGCTCGCGCGTCTAATTCTGGAGGGGCGTCTGCATGATGGCGATGAGATCAAGGTGGATGTCGAGAATGAGGATCTCTCAATCAATGGCATCCCAACGACATTTGCCAAAGGTGCGGCGGCTCTGAACTAGACTAGGAAACCGGGGCGTGCCTTTACCTTTGCGTAAACTGCAGCCCTGGTTGTTCGCTATCGCAGCAATGCAAATCATCCATGCAAAAATGCATTCATGTTTTATGAATGATTTGAATAATGTTCAATATTTTCAGATACTAAGCGGTTATATTACAAATTTCTGAATTTATATATGCAGAAATGAATATACGATCTGTCGAGATGCAACGAAATTTATGTTGCGTCGCACAATTTTCGATCTAGTTTGGGAATTGTCGGAAGCGAGATTTCCGACCAAACAAGGATGAAGATAATGAAATCCGTTATTGCAATGCTCTGTGCAAGCGCAGCTCTCGTCGCTCCAGCGTTTGGTGATATCACCAAGGAAACCGTCGTGACAGCTGACCTCTATTACGATCATACATTGCTCAGCACACCAGAAGGTGCTGCAGAGACGTTCGAAGCTCTGGTCGATCAAGCGAAAGAATACTGTAGAGTTGAACTTTACGGCTACAATCGTACGGACCGTAGCTGCGTCGCTGAAATGACGACTGACGCGGTTGAGCAAATCAATTCACCAATGCTGACAGCTGTTTACGAAGGCACAACGCTGCCGATCACACTGGCGTCCAAATAAGCCAGAACAGCACGTCCCGATCTGAACGCAGTTTCCTCCCAAAATTGCACAGACGTTCAGATCAAGCGAAGTGACATATCAAGCGCCCTTTGACTTTCAAAAGTCAGAGGGCGTTTTGCGTTTCAGCCGAGTTGCTTTTTTCAGTTTTGCTTCAGGGGGTATAGGAGGCGGGCGCTGCACCTGCCGCCAGAATTGAAAAATCCGGTGCCGGAGCCGTACCGCGGATCGCATCAATCTCATCGCGGCGGCGCTCAAACGCCTCGAATACTTCAGGGCTTTCAGCCAGCTTGCGGCCCGTCGGCAGTTTCAGACGCATCGCATTGACCGGCTTGCCATGAATATAAACCTCATAATGCAGGTGCGGGCCTGTCGACGCGCCGGTTGAACCGACATAGCCGATAACCTGGCCCTGGCGCACTTTGCGGCCTGCCTTGACGCCGCTGGCATAGCGCGACAAGTGCGCATAGGCGGTCTTGTATCCATTCGCGTGGCGAAGGCGGATATAATGTCCATATCCGCCATAACGACTGGCCCGCTCGACTGTGCCATGCCCGGCGGCAAAGACGGGTGTTCCGGTGGGGGCCGCGAAATCTGTGCCTTTGTGCAGGCGGGTATAGCCGCTGATTGGATGGCGGCGCTGACCAAAGGGGGATGACAGACGCGCACCATTGATTGGCGTTTTCATCAGGAACTTGGTCGCGCTCTCACCGTCTGTCTGGAAGTAATCCGTGACGTTCTCGTCGGGTGTGGTGAAGCGATAATACTGTTTGTTGATCGCCTTGCCATTCAAGGCTGCAAACAGAACCTCGCCGCGATCAATGACCGTGCCGCGTTCATCTTGCCTTGTATCAAAGACAATCTCGAACGTGTCGCCAGGGTGAATTTCTCTCTGAAAATCAACATCATAGGCAAAAATCTGAGCGAAATCGACAACCTGCTGATCGCTTGCGCCCAGTTTGCGGGCTTCATTATAGATGCTGGTTTCGATACTGCCTTTGACGACAAGCGGGGCCTGTTTCAGACGCGGGGTCATCTCGATCGGATAGAATATGCCGTCGGCGCTCAGTTTGGTCAGCAGTTTGCGGCCCGGCTCAGGTTCAATTGACAGCGCCTTGAAGGTCTCACCTTCGAAATGGGCGCTCACTTCCAGACCGGGTTGCACGCGTCTGGCATCCAGCATCTCTGCCTCGGTCAGACTGGCTAGGGCGAGCGCCCCATCACGTGCTGGAATATTCAGCCGGTCGATCAGGCCAGACAGGGTCTCGCGTCGGCGCAATGTTGTGTCAGCGCGGGTCAGGGGCTCTGCCATCTCGAATAAGTCAACGTCCGGAGCGGCGGCGATTTCAACCGCTTCAATTGGTGCAGCGGCTTCATCCACGACGGGGGTCTCAGTCTTGCCAGGCTTCATCAGAAGCCCGGCACCGAGGGCCGAAGCAGCTAAAACACCCAGAATGGCCCCGCTGCGCGCGCCTTTAGTAAAGGGACGGATCGCCATAGTTTACTCCACTTGATTGCAGACTCGGCGAAGGAGTTGTTTTACCACTCTATCAAGCCTGTATTCATTCACAATTCTATAACACTTGTCGGAACCTGGATCGAAGCATGCGCTGAAAAACGGGTTCAGGCGACTTAAATTAGGTGAAATCTCAGTCACGGAGACGGTACGTTTGAGCACGACTGCACCATTCTGGCGCCGAAGCGCACTTTGGGGAATGGCCGTTCTTCTCATCATCCTGCTCGTGGGCGTCCTTACCTATGCGTTCCGAAGCTCGCTGGCCGAAATGGCGGCCCAGCGATGGTGCAATGACAAGCAACTTGCCTGCCAACTCTCCATTTCGGAGATCGGCTTCACCCGCGTTCGTGTGTCAGATGTATCGGTTCGGCATCAAGACAAGCCCGGCCGTCTGATACTGGAGATGGTTGAACTGGACCTTGCCTGGCCTCGGCTCAGCAGTCCCGTGATTGAAACAATCAGAGTAGAAAATCCTGTTGTTTCAGCCAGCTACCTCAATGACCGGTTCAGTGTCGCGGGTCTGGAAGATCTGCTTTCAGGCGGCGGCGGGGGTGCGGCGCCAGAGGTAATCGTCTCCGATGGCCGGTTTGATCTGACAATGTCTGCAGGGGTGATTTCGGCGGCCTTTGACGTTTCCGCGCAATGGCCTCAGCGCGGCGAAGCGCACCTCGTTTTCGCGCCGGCACAGCTTGAACGCGGATCAGATACATTGCGGCTTGAGCAGGGTGACCTTCGCCTCAAACTGAATGAGGGCCTGTTTGATGGCGCGGTTTCGCTGCATTTGAGTGAGGCGCAGTTCGAAGGTTTTCGCACCGATACGCTTCGACTGACCGCTAATATGTCAGACCAGACCCCCCGGACCATGCGTTTCGATGCGTCAGCCAGAGAAGTTGCCGCAGCCGGTCTTGCATGGGTTCAGGATGTGCAGGCCTCAGGAGAGATCGGCCTGACGGCTGAGACTGGTTTCAACACTAGTAACCCGCTTGACCTGATTGAGCGCTTGATCGCTGACATCGAAACCGGCGAGCTGCGCTGGCAGACCTATTCAGCCCGGCAGGCCGCGCTTGAACTTGCGATGAATGCCAGCCCTGAAAACGGGCTGCATACCGTTTCGGCTGAAACGCGTTTGACCGAAGCCATGACTGACCAGATCAACGCAGATGCTATAACGCTGAGCTTCGAGGGCGACCTGAACAGCACGGATCAGAGGCTTACAGGCGATGGCAGTGTCTTGCTTTCAGGGGCTGCAGTATCGCCATCCCTGCTCGATCAGGTGTTTACCAGACCAGATGGCAACGCCCCATGGAACGGGCATATTGAGGCTTTTCAGGACGTATCGCGGCGCGCTTTGGCTGACTTTACCTTCGGCGGTGATTATCGGCTGGCCGCCTCCGGTCGACGCGATTGGTCCATCGCCTTGTCCGAGGCTGTGGCCTTGTCCAGTGCCTCAGGGGTCTCCGCCATCATCACGCCGAATGGGATTGCGCCACCTGTATCGCTTGATCAGGACGCGCTGACGGTTGCGGGCCTTTTATCGGTTGCGGGCGGCGGCGGTCCGCGTTTGACCATTGATCTTAACGCGTTCCGCTTCAGCGATCAGGAAGTCGGGCTCGGTTCGGGCGGCATTACGCTTGATCCATGGCGGGTCAGCGGCAACGAAATCGGGGCGCGGCTTAATCGACTCAATGCCGTTCAGACCAGTGAAGGCCTTCGTCTCGAGACGCTTGGTGAGTTGCGCTTTGACGGTGAGGCTTTCGGCATCGCGTTTAACGACAGCCGCGTTTTTGGCGGTATTGAAGCGCTGCGCGGCTCGGAAGGCTGGCGGGTCGAGACCCAAGGGCAGGACTGTCTCGGGCTGGACATTGCAAGCACGCGAACCGCAGGAAACTTGACGCTGTCCGATATTCGCCTTGCGATCTGTCCGGAAGATGGCCGTTTCATTCGCCAGCAGGATGGCCGTCCCACAGGCCAGATCCGGCTTGGAGATGTTTCCGTCCCCTTTAACGGAAACAGTTTTTCGGGCGTGGCAGACCTCTATGCTGCCACCTTGACCTGGCAAGCTGGGGATGAGCTCGATCTTGATATACAGGCAGAGACGCTGTCCCTGCCAATGATCATCGGGACCCGCTCGCTGGAGCTTGAAACCGCACAGCCGCGCGCGGCCTTTTCCTTTACCGAGGAGACCCGTCTCTCTGTAGGCTTAAGTGAGACCGTTCTGTCTGGCGCACTCGTTCCGGCCAATGTGACCCTGCCAAGGATCGACCTGCAGGGTGTTTTAAACGGCGGGGGCTTTACCGGGTCTGCGACAAGCGCAAACGTGCGCATTACCGATCAACGTTCAGACCCGCTATATCAGCCTTTGCTTGCAAACCTTGTTGCAAGTTTTACCGGGCGGCAGATGCAACTGACGGGCCCCGTGCGCCTTGTCAGCCCGAACGCGACCGTCGGCAGTGTCAGACTGGATATCGATCTGCTCAGCCTGAACGGTGAGGCCGTGCTGCAATCGCGCCCGTTGCTGTTTGAGCCCGGCGGCCTGCAACCAAAACACCTGACGGATCGGTTGCGTGCGATCCTGACCAATGGGCGCGGTACACTCTCAGGCACGGCAAACATCAGTGTCCGCTCAGGCCGCTTGTCAGGAACGGGTACATTTCAAGCCGACGAATTTGGCTTTGATACGTTCCGCCTCGGCGCTGTAGATGGCGTTTCCGGGACGCTGTTTTTCAGTGATCTGATGGGGCTGACCTCGGCTCCGGGTCAGGTCTTTACCATTGGGGCGCTCAATCCCGGTGTGCCCCTGGCCGACGGAACGGTGACGCTACAGGTTCTGAACGGACGGGAGGCGGTCATTGAACAAGCCAAGTGGCCCTTTGCAGGTGGTGCGCTTGAGGTGCAGCCAACCCGCTGGACGATTTCCGGTGAAAGCGATGTGATCAATGTTACTGCGCGCGAGATTGAGCTTGCTGATCTGATTGAGGCGCTCACGCTGCCGGATGTAGAAGCTGAAGGTACAGTTTCCGGGACCTTCCCGATCGAACTCGTCGATGGCAACGCTTTTGTCCGCGAAGCCCGCCTTGTCGCAGATAAAAAAGGCGGTCGCATTAGCTATACAGGCAGCGGTCTCGAAGCGGCCGGGCAGGGCAATGACACGGTCGCCGCCGCCTTCACCGCGCTGGAGGATTTTCGCTTTTCGGTTCTGGAACTCGGCGCCAATGGTAATCTGATTGGCAGCATTATCATTTCGCTCGATCTGCTTGGATACAATCCCGATGTGCTCGGCGGATCGGAATTTCGGTTCAAGATCGATGTCGATTCAGAGCTTGCCCAGCTGATCAAGTCTGGCCAACGCGCTACCACATCCACGTGGATTACCGAAGCTGTGCTGGGGGGCCGAAGCAGATGATGACACACAATAGCCATGCGCGTTCAATTGATATTCAGCTAGACGCCCCCACATTGGGGACTCGTTTCAGGAGCTCGCGCATGTCTCGCACGCTTACATTTGCCATTGCTACTTCAGTCATCGCCGCAGCGTGCACGCCGACGGTCAAGATTGAAGCGCCCGATAAACCAATCGAGATCAACCTGAATGTGACCATCACACAGGAAGTTCGGGTCCGTCTCGAACAAGACGTGGAAGAATTGATTTCCGAAAATCCGGACCTGTTCTAGGGGGACTTTATCATGACTTTTCTGATCAGAACTGTACTCGTGTTGGCAGCTTTTATTGGCCTTGCAGCGATGTTGGCAGGCCCGGCTTCAGCAGGCGACCCGCAAATTGAGGCGGCACAGCAGCAAGGTGTGGTTGGGGAGCGTATCGATGGCTATCTCGGCGTGGTCAGCGGTTCCGTTGACCCGTCCCTGATGCGCAAGATTAACGAGATCAACAATAAACGCCGCGCGCTCTATGACAGTCTCGCGCGCGATACCGGAACCACAACGGGGCAAGTGGCGCGGGTGACAGGTGAAAAACAAATCGCCAAAGCTCCTGCCGGGACCTATGTCATGGGCGCAGACGGAGTCTGGAAACTCAAATAAGAGGGCAAGCCCATGTCCAAAAATACACTATTGGTTGTTTTGAGCGTTCTCGCGCTTGTCGCGGTCCTGTTTGGCGTCAGTCAGCTCCTCTCCTCGTTCGGGATGAACCTCAGTATTCACGGCTGGATTGCCTATGGCCTTGGCGCAAGCCTTAGTCTCGCGCTGGCCTTCGGGCTCTTCTTTCTGACCTTCAAGAGCGCCCGTGAAGGCTATGACGATGTGCAACATCCCGACGAGTTCGGTGAATAGCGCGCGCACCTTTTGAGCGAATCGGTTAGGTTGCCCCGGTATCTCCAAAGGGGCTCCATATGATCGAATCTTCAAAGCTTGCGGCTTACATCGCGTCGCGCATTTGTCATGACCTGATCTCGCCAGTTGCATCGGTGAATTCCGCCCTGGAATTGCTTGATGATCCAGGCGATGCGGACATGAAAGCACAGGCTGAGCAGCTGCTCGTGAACGGCGCTGAGTCGGCTGCCGCCCGCATTCAGCTCTTGCGCTATGCTTTTGGCTCGGCCGGACTGTCTGACACCGCCGCAGACCGGCACGAGGTCAAACAGATTGTCGAAGGCTTCATGAAAAGCCACAAGCCAAGCGTTGAATGGGATATCGATACCCCACATTTCAGCTGCGGCCATGCCCGCGTCCTGATGAATCTTGTCATCATGGCGACTACAAGTATTCCGCGCGGCGGTGTGGTCTCTCTGAAAGTCCACAATGATCAAGAGACCCTCAGCATTGTCGCCAGCGCCAAAGGGCCCCGGGCCAAGCTGTCCGACTTTACCAAGGCCGCGATTGCCGGCGAGGTACCCGAAGAGGGCTGGTCAGCGCGGACCATTCAGCCTTTGTTTGCACGCATGGTGATTGACGACCTTGACGGAACGCTTGGTGCCAGCGTCGCAGAAGAAGAAATCGTCTTTACTGCAATCGGGCTTCGGGCTGAGGGCTAAAACGTTTCCGAAGCATAAACTTCGCCAAACCTAACTGGCTGTTAACAAGAATACGCGCATGAAGTGCGGTAAGTCTGAACGCATTGCTGGGATAAACCATGAAACACTGCCTTATCGTCGACGATTCACGGGTGGTTCGCACCGTAGCCGGGCGTATTGTCAAGGATCTGTCTTTTGAGGTGAGCGAAGCGGGCGACGGGTCTGAAGCGCTGCGCAAGTGCCGCGAACGGATGCCGGATGCGATCCTGCTCGACTGGAACATGCCGGTCATGAACGGTCTCGACTTTGTCCGCGCGCTGCGCCGGGAAGATGGTGGCAAGAACCCGGTTGTGGTCTTCTGCACCAATGAAAACGATGCTGAACATATTAGCGAAGCCATCCGGTCCGGGGCGAACGAATACATTATGAAGCCGTTCGACGCCGAAATTGTCGAAAGTAAATTTGCAGAAGTCGGGCTCGTTTGAAGCAATTTATTAACACAGTCGGCGTTTTTGGTAACTTTTAGACCCCGAAGCTGAAGATCTACGAGACGGTATGCAGGATACAACATTTGAAACCCTTGCTGATCTTGCACTGAAACAGTCAGGCCAGGCGTTCCATCCGAACAAGCGTTATTTGATGGAAGCCCGGCTGGCGACGATCAGTCGCCGCGAGAGCTTTGCGACGCTGGATGATCTGGCGCACTGCCTCAAATCGCGTCCAAATCCACGGTTCGAACGTGAGGTCGCAGCGGCGTTAACCGGCAAGCTGACCCGTTTCTTCGGGGATCGTGAGATGCTCGACCGCATCGTCACACATGTTCTGCCAGAACGCCTTAAACTGTCCAAAACCGGCCGCCTCCGGGTCTGGTGCGCGGGTGTTTCCACCGGTCAGGAAGTCTACTCACTGATCATGCGGCTCGGTGAGCAGGTTGGCTCCCCGATCAGCAAGGCAGAGCTTGAAATCATCGGAACGGATATTTCCGCTGACTGTATCAACACCGCTGCCGCTGGCACATATGGTCACTTTGATGTGCAAAAGGGCCTTTCTGTTCATCGCCTGCTGCTGGGACTCGACCGTCAGGAAAGTGGCGACTGGCAAGTCAAGGACAAGCTGCGCGAGCAAGCCACCTTCAAGGTTCACAATCTGCTTGAACCTGCCGATACGCTTGGCCTGTTTGATGTCATCATTTGCCGGAATGTCCTCTCTGCGATGGCTGAGCCAATGCAGAAACAGGTTGCCGAAAGCCTCGCACGGCAATTACTGCCGGACGGTATATTGTTCACCGCGCCAGGCGAGACCCTGAATCTCGAAGACCACTTGATTGCCTCGCGTGATTTCCGCGGCGCGCTACAGCGTCCAGGCGATAAGGATAAGGTCGCAGCCGCCTAATCTTCGTGCTAAGCTCAAGTCATGCAAATTGGCTTCATCCTCTTTCCAAACGTCACCCAGCTCGATTTTACGGGGCCGCTTCAGGTCCTGCACCGTATGCCGGGGGCAACGACATCCATTATCGCCAAGACAGCGGACCCTGTGCCGAGTGATTGCGGCCTTGGCCTGATGCCAACGCATACATTCGACACCGCACCAAAACTCGACTTCATCTGCGTTCCTGGCGGCTTTGGCGTTGTGGACGCGCTCGGCGATACAGAGACGATGGATTTTGTGCGGCAGATGGGCGAGGGTGCAGATTATGTGACCTCGGTCTGTACCGGCGCGCTGATCCTGGGCGGGGCAGGTCTGCTTAAAGGCAAAAAGGCTACCACCCACTGGGCCTATACCGATCTTCTATCCGTCTTCGGGGCGACCTATACAAAGGGCCGTGTCGTGCGCGATGGGAATACGTTTACCGGCGGGGGCGTCACAGCCGGGATTGACTTCGCCTACACAATTATCGCTGATCTTGTCGACCAGAAAACGGCCGAGGCGCTTCAGCTCGGACTCGAATACAATCCTCAGCCACCCACCGGCACTGGCCACCCGGATGTTGCCCCGGAAAAGCTGACCACCGCCATGCGCAAACACTATGCCGAGCAGGTCGCAAACACGCGCGCTGCACTTGAAGCCCTCACAGCCTAAGCCCCGTCGCCAATACAGCGCGCCTATGCTACAGCGCAGCGCATGAAGACCGCGCTCGACCTCACCCGAAAGTCAGACTTGCCTGCGACGCCGACCTCGCTTGCCGGTCTCTCCATGCCTGCGCTTAAGGCGCAGATGGAAGCGCTGGGCGTTGAACCAAAAAAAGCAGGCATGCGCGCCAAACAGCTTCGCCGCTGGCTGCATCATTTCGGCTCGACCGATTTCAATGCGATGACGGACTTGTCCAAGGATCTTCGCGCTGAACTTCTAGAGGCCCATACACTGGAGCGACCGGAAATTGCGGAGCACAAAGTCTCCGTTGATGGCACACAGAAATGGCTCGTCCGCTTTCAGCCCGGCGTTGAGGGCGAGAGCGTGTTCATTCCGGCTGTTTCCAACAAGACCGGCGCGCTCTGTGTCTCAAGTCAGGTCGGCTGCACTCTGAACTGTACGTTCTGTCATACCGGAACCCAGAAACTGGTCCGCAATCTGACGGCGCAGGAAATTGCAGCGCAGGTCCTGATCGCCAGAGATGCGCTTGGAGAATGGCCCGCCAGCGCCGAAGGCCGCGCGCTCACCAATATCGTCTTCATGGGCATGGGCGAGCCACTCTATAATCTCGATAATGTGGCCGAAGCGATCGATACGCTCAGCGACGGCGAGGGTCTCGCAATTGGCCGCCGCCGCATCACGGTATCGACCGCAGGCGTTGCGCCAAAAATCCCCGAGCTTGGAGCACGCACCGGCGCGATGCTCGCCATTTCCCTCCATGCGGTTCGCGATGATCTCCGCGACGAGATTGTCCCGATCAATCGCAAGTATGATCTGCAGACCCTGTTCGAGGCGATCCGCGCCTATCCAGAGCTAAACAACTCCAAGCGCGTGACGTTTGAATATGTCATGCTGAAAGGCGTGAATGACAGCCTCGCCGAGGCGAGGGATCTGGTGAAATTGCTGCGCGGCATCCCCGCCAAGATCAACCTCATCCCGTTCAACCCGTGGCCGGGCAGCCCTTATGAATGCTCCGATTGGGAAGACATTGAAGCCTTTGCTGAGGTTGTGAACCGCGCTGGCTATTCCAGCCCAATCCGCACCCCACGTGGCCGGGACATCTTCGCCGCCTGCGGTCAGCTACGCAGCGAAAGCGTCAAGAAATCCGCCGCCGAAAAACGCCGGGAAGCTCTTGCCGTTTCAGCAGACTAGATTTCTTTGGGTGCCCGTACTGGGCGCGGTCCTGATGACGGTTTCGAGCTATGTCTCGGTGCCGATGTACCCTGTTCCGATCACGGCGCAGACCTTGACCGTCTTGCTGCTTGGCGCGTTTGCCGGGCCGCGTCTCGGTGTGGTATCTGTATTGGTCTGGATCGCGCTCGCAGCGGCGGGTCTGCCCGTTCTCTCAGATGGGGCAGGCGGCCTGGAGGCGCTTTCGGGGTCCACTGCGGGTTATATTGCTGGCTTCCCCATCGCGGCCTATCTCGCGGGCGTTGCCGAACGGACATTTCCAAGCTCATCCCTTCGCTTGTTTGCTGCGTTTCTGGTCGCTCATCTTGTCATTCTCAGCCTCGGTTGGGCCTGGCTCAGCCGAATAGTGGGACCCGCAACCGCACTAGAGGTCGGTGTCACGCCATTCCTCATCGGGGCCGTCATCAAGAGCGCTCTTGCTTTGCTTACAATTGCCATCTGGCGATACCGAACAGGATGATGGTCATGCGAGCGCTGGGTTGAAACACCCGATTGGCCCGACCGGGAAGACATTCGCCGAAGAATGCCGGGAAGCATTGGTCGCTACAAGGCTGTCTTAAACGATCTGCCGCCAGTTAACGCGCTTTTGCGAATTCAAATCATTCCCTGAGGCTGATTTTAGGAGCTCTTGGATACCATCTTCTGAAAATTGGGAGGAGGCGTCCATGCAATTCAATACAAACGGACAGCAGGCAGAAATCATCTATAAGCCATGGTTTAACTGGATCATGATGGGGGCGATCAGCTTGGTATGCCTTGGCAGTGCCCTGTTTTTCTTCATCATGGCGATGAGTAAATCCGGCCAGCACGCCGAAATGCTGAACACCGTCGCGCTCGGTACAGTTGGTATCGGATTGATTTGTGGTTTGGCGATCTTCACCAGCCCAACAAAAACCGTCGTTTTCGACCGTGGCAGACGCCAGTTTACCTTCCGCAACGACTATATCTTTGGTCAGACGGGCAAGCCTCGTTCGTTCTCCGAAATCGGCGGTCTTGATGTCAAACAGGTGCGCGGCAACGGTCCGGAAGCTTATTGGATCAAGCTGAAGCTCAAAAAGGGTAAGAAGCTCAAGTTTGCGCCGCATGCGTTCACGCCGCAAGATGCACGCACGATCAAGACGATCATTCAGGAGAGCTTGCGCGGCGGTGGGGCCTCAGCATCGCCCAGCCGACTGGCCCAAAGTGCTGCAACACCGCGTCGGGGATTTGGCCGCGCCATCCCTCAATAATCCTGCCTCTGGCCAGCATTCCGACCCGCTTTTCTTGAATACTTCACGTAAACGCGGCTTGGCAGGATCGACAATCGGTAAAGGTCCACTAGGTTTACCTCATAGAGACAAAAGAGAGGTGACCCCCATGTGCGATGAAACCACGGAACGCGAACTGGATGAATATTTAAAGCGAAAAGCGGTGACACGGCGCGGCTTTACAGCAGGCGCAACCGCCATGGTTGCCGCTAGCAGCTTTCTGACCGCTTGCGCCACGCCTGTAGTCGATCCGGATGGCCTGACCGAGACTGAAGTTCTTGTGCCGACGCCAGATGGTGAGGCCGATGCCCTGTTCATTCACCCGGCAACCGGAGCTCATGCTGCAGTTATCATCTGGCCAGACATTCACGGCGTTCGCCCGGCTTTCTTTGACATGGCTCGCAGCCTCGCCGGATCTGGTTATGCCGTATTGGCAGTGAATCCATATTATCGCACTCATACCGGTCGTCTGTTTGCAGAGGGTCAGACCTTCCGAGATCCAGGTGGGCGGGAGCTGGTTGGACCACATTATACCGTGCTGTCACCTGATACAGTGAATGTGGATGCTGCGGCGCTTGTGAGCTGGCTGGATGAACAGGACGCGGTCGATACATCGCGCGGCATTGGTGCCGTCGGCTTCTGTATGACAGGGTCGTGGACCTTGCGCGCCGCTGCAGCGGTGCCAGCGCGGATCAAGGCCCCCGCCTCCTTCCATGGCGGCGGTCTTGTCACCGAAGCCGAAGACAGCCCGCACAATCTCGCCGGTCAGATCTCAGGCGGTGTCCTGATCGCAATTGCCGAGAATGACCATGAGCGGGAGCCTGAAGCCAAGGATGCGCTGATTGCCGCCTTTACTGATGCAGAGGTTCCGGCTGAGATTGAAGTCTATGCCGACGCGATGCATGGCTGGGTGCCGACGGACTCCCGTGCTCACAATCCAGAACAATCAGAGCGTGCCTGGGGCCGAATGCTGACTTTGTTCGAAGCCCAGCTTGGCTAGGATACTTGCCGTTGCCAGCGCAGCGCGTGGGCAGCGGCAACCAACAGCGCACCGCAAACCGTCAGAAGCGTCTCATGGGCTTCCAGAGGCTCAACAAACGCACCTGCCACCAGCAGGCTAATGCCAGTCAAGGCGAGGATGCAAAACGCTATATAGTCGGCGCCGCGCCATGGCTGCATAATAGCAAAGCCGGTAATCGGCACGGCGGCCAGGACAAAGGCTCGGTGCAGCCATTCAGCCTCCGCCATCACCCCGAACAGAGGCAGGGTGGATGCCAGGACCGGCAATGCAAGACAATGCAGCAAGCACAATCCAGAGAGAGTCAGTGCGGTCGCATCCATTTTTGAAAACTGAGACATTGGCCGGCATTCCTGCAATTTTGTTATATCGTCACTTGGGTCAGCCTCCTAACTAGGTGCTAAGGGAAGTGAGTCAATTGGATCGCGTACGAAATGGCTGTGATTGCCCGACGTAGCGCGTCAAACACATCGTTTACAATTGCGAGCTGATACCTTTTGGCTCGCTCGTAGGATGGGTCGAATACGCTATATCGAACGATATGGAAAAGGGTTCTGAGCTTCAGCTTGTCTGGTTCAAGCGCGACTTACGTATCGCTGACCACAGAGTGCTGGCCCGGGCGAGCGCGGCCGGACCCGTTCTGCCTCTCTTCATCGTAGAGCCTGACCTGTGGCAGCAGCCTGACATGTCTGCACGCCACTGGGCCTTTGTGCGCGAGTGTCTGGCGAGCCTTCAGGGCGATCTTGCTGCACTTGGTCAGCCATTGATCATCCGTGTCGGCGAGGTGATCGATATTCTGGAGTGTTTCCGCCGGAAGTATCCCCGCATTCAACTCTGGTCCCACGAAGAGACCGGCAATGGTTGGACTTATGCCCGCGACACAAAGGTTGCAGAGTGGGCGCGCAGTCAGGGTGTGGTCTGGCAGGAAGTGCGTCAATCGGGTGTTATCCGGCGCTTGCGAAGCCGGAACGGTTGGGCCAAGCGCTGGGACGCGTTCATGGCGGAGCCCGAAACCACGCCGCCGCCCGCCTTGCCCCGGCTTGATGATGTTGCACCGGGGCAGGTTCCAACCGCAGCGGATTTGAAACTGAGGGACACAGACTGTCCCGGCCGGCAGCGCGGTGGCCGTGAGGCGGCGCTCGATTGCTTGTACACATTTTTGCATGTTCGCGGCGCGCCATATCGCCGGGCGATGTCCAGCCCAGCTGATGGCGCTGAGCACTGTTCCCGTCTCAGCCCGCATCTCGCCTGGGGGACACTCTCGATGCGCGAAGCAGCCCAAGCCACGTGGTCGCGTCAGCGAGACTTGAAAGCTGACGGGATCAAAGGCGGCTGGCGTGGGTCTATGTCTTCGTTTCAGGGGCGTTTGCATTGGCGGGATCACTTTACTCAAAAGCTTGAGGATGAACCGCGTCTTGAGTTTGAAAACCTGCATCCGGCTTACAGGGGCTTGCGACCTGACACACCCGATCAGGTCCGGCTGGAAGCCTGGTGCAAGGGCGAAACAGGACTACCCTTTGTGGATGCCTGTATGCGGGCGCTCAACGCAACCGGCTGGATGAATTTTCGCATGCGGGCGATGCTGATGGCGGTCTCGAGTTATCATCTCTGGCTCGATTGGCGCGCGCCCGGCGAGCATCTTGCGCGCATGTTTACCGATTATGAGCCCGGCATACATTGGCCGCAGGTGCAGATGCAATCGGGCACGACGGGCATCAATACGGTCCGTATCTATAACCCCGTCAAGCAGGGGCATGATCAGGATCCTGACGGCAGTTTTGTACGCCGCTGGGTGCCTGAACTTGCAGCCGTGCCCGAGGCTTTCATTCATGAGCCGTGGACGTGGGACGGGGCCGCCAGTGTCCTTGATAAGGCCTATCCGTTGCCGATTATTGATCACCTTGCCGCAGCCAAAGAGGCGCGCCAAAAGGTCTGGGCGGTCCGCAAGGGGCAGACATTTCGGGCGAGTGCCAATACCATTCAGAACAAGCATGGCAGTCGAAAATCAGGCGTCCCGATGCGGGGTCAAAAGCGCAGCGCGATGCGCAAGGAAACGCTACAACTCGACCTACCATTCACGTCTGATACCGATACAAGCTAGGGTGTCACATAGGTCTGTCGCCGAAACTTCACACGGTCTGAACCGGTCTCTTGTTAACCAAATCGGCAAGTTGTGGCATACTCCTGCTTAGGGAGGACTTGTTATGACCATCACGAAAACTTGGGTTACTGGCGCAGCACTTGGTATTCTTGGCCTTACGTCATGTATATCTGCTGACCCCGCCGACACCGAAATAGCGGACGCCGAAACCCCGCCTTTCATCGATCCGGTGACCCTGTCGCAGAGCATGTGCAGTGGCCGCGTGGCGGAAACCCCGGCTGCAGTGGTCGAAGCGGCTTCCAGCCTGAACCCCGGCTTTGACTATGGTGAGCCTTTCGCCTTGCCAGCCGACGTCATCGCGCATTTCCACTCTCCGATTTCAACCGCCAGCCGCGAAGCCCAGCTTTGGTTCGACACCGGCATGGCGCATATGGCGAACTTCAACCATGACGAGGCGATTGCCGCTTTCCGCAGAGCTCAGGAAAAGGACCCCGGCTGCGCAATGTGCTATTGGGGCGAAGGCCTCTCATTTGGCAGCAATATCAATATCCCATATGCGCCGGATCGCGGTGCAGCGGGGCGTGTCGCTACAGATGCCGCCCTCTCACGGCTTGAGGGATTGATGGAAAGGGAAACCGCGCTGATCGAAGCGCTCGATACCCGCTACAGCATTGCGGCAACAGAAGACGCAGCAGAAGTCGTTGAAAACGCCGGAGCCTACGCTGATGCCATGGACCTCGTTGCGCGCAAGTTTGCAGACGACAAACTAATCCTGTCACTGGCCGCCGAAGCCAATATGGACACCCAGCCCTGGGACTATTGGCAGGCCGGCGCGCGCGAGCCAAAGGGCCGCACCGCCCGCACTCTCGACCTGATTGAGACGGCGTTGGCAATCGATCCGGACTTCGCTCCCGCCATCCATCTCTACATTCATATCACTGAGTCTTCGGTCGACCCCTATCGCGCAGAAGCCTATGCAGACAGCCTGCTGGAGCAAGGGCTCGGGGTCGGTCATCTCGTCCACATGCCGTCTCATATCTATCTGCGGCTTGGACAGTGGAAGAAATCGCATACGTCAAACATTGCTGCGATTGAGGCAGACGAGGCCTATATCGCTGAAAGCGATAATGCCGCTGTCTATGGCAGCGTCTATTATCCGCACAATGTCCATTTCGTCGTGGCGAGTTCGCAGTTTGCGGGCGATGCTGCCACCGCGCTGGAAATGGCAGACAAGCTAGAAAACATCGCCGCGCTTGACCCGTCTGCTCCGGCGCCATTGTCAGAGCATATTGCGGCCTCGCCGATCTTTACCGATCTCTTATTCTCGACCGGTGACACCGTGCTTGCCATACCGGAGCCCGCGGCGGCACATCTCTATATGCGAAACGCCTGGCATTATGCGCGCGGCACCGTCTTCGCGCGTCAGGGCGATCTTGCGGCGGCCGAAGCTGAGTTTGAAAAATTGAGCGCGCTCACAAGCGCCGAAGGGTTCAGTGACTATGACACGCTCTATTTCGCGCCGCTCTCTGGGATCCAGACGGTTGCAAGTCTAACGCTCGAAGGCCGCATACTGGCGGCGAAAGGCGATCTCAAAGGCGCGATTGACCGGCTGGAGGCAGCCGCGGCCGCAGAAGCGGAACTGCCCTATTTCGAGCCGACCTGGTGGTATTATCCAACGCGCCAGACCCTCGGTCTCTACCTGCTTCAGGATGGACAATATGACCGGGCCGAGCGGGAGTTTTTCCGCACGCTGATCAAAGCACCAAACAATGCCTACGCGTTGTTTGGCCTTGCTGAAACGTTCCGCGCCAAAGGCGACAAACGCGCCGAAGCCTATGCGCGGGCCCTCTTCGAAGACGCCTGGATGGGCCGCGAAGGCACCGTGCCCCAGCTGACGGATTTATAAGAAACAGACGGCGGCCTTTCGGTCGCCGTCTGCAGTTAACCTTTTACGCATACGACCTGACGCAGCGTGTGAACGATATCCACGAGATCAGACTGCGCTGCCATGACCGCGTCGATATCTTTATACGCCATAGGCGTCTCATCAACGACGCCCTGGTCTTTCCGGCACTCGACATGCGCAGTTGCTGCAACATGATCAGCGACGGTGAACCGACGCTTTGCCTCCGTCCGCGACATGGCTCGGCCTGCGCCGTGAGAGCATGAGCAAAACGAGTCCGCATGTCCCTTTCCGCGCACAATGAACGACTTGGCGCCCATTGAACCCGGAATAATACCAAGTTCGCCATCGCCTGCCCGGACCGCGCCTTTCCGCGTGACCCAGATATCCGCGCCGAAATGCCGTTCCCGCTCCACGTAATTGTGGTGACAGTTCACCGCTGATTTCTCCAGAGTGAAAGCAGGTAGTTCGTCTCGGCAGGCCTGCAGAACCCGGTCCATCATGGCTTCCCGATTGAGCCGGGCATAGTCCTGTGCCCAGAGCACTGCCTGAGTGTAGTCGTCAAACAACGGCTCACCCTCGACAAAGAAGGCCAGATCCCGGTCCGGAATGTGATAGCCAAGGACCCGTTTTTCCAAAGCGGCGCGTGCCTCTTGAATAAAGTAAGTCCCAATCCGGTTACCGGTACCCCGCGACCCAGTGTGCAACATGATCCACACCCGATCCACCTCATCGAGACAAATTTCGATAAAGTGGTTGCCGCCACCTAATGTGCCGAGCTGAGTTGAAAATTTGCCTGGGGTGATTTTCGGATGCTTCCCGACAATCACGTCCAGCTTTTCTACCAGGCCGGAGCGCTTGAGTCGGGTTGCAACTGAAGCAGGTGCGTCGCGGTGGTTGCCGCGTGGCCCGTTGCCGACCGGGACTTTGCGTTCAATTTCAGACCGCAACGCCCTCAGATTGTCTGGCAGATCAGATGCCGACAGAGACGTTCGCATCGCCATCATACCACAGCCGATATCAACACCGACGGCGGCTGGAATGATCGCACCCTTGGTCGGGATCACTGAACCAACCGTAGCACCGCGGCCAAAATGAACGTCAGGCATGACGGCGATGTGGCTGTGCACAAACGGCAAGCCGGCGACATTCTCCAATTGCGTGCGGGCTGCGGGTTCCAAAGGAACACCTTTGACCCACGCTTTGATCGTTCCGCCTTTGGCCGCTTCGATCACTTCAAAATTATTCATCGGTCTATAGCTCGCTTTGAGCTCCTTTCGTCGCCGATACCCTCCATGCGGCAGACCAACCGGGCAAGAAAAAACCCTCCCGGCCTGAAGCGCATGGAGGGTGCGTGAAACCGGCTTTCACCGGTGGGCTGATGATCAGCCCGTCATCCAACATCCTCCATAAGGCATGAGCCGCTGCGCTCATCCCGCGCACCGCTAAAGCCTTTTTGATTTTGGGGCCGATAGGTCATCGGATCCTCCGGAATGTTGAATGGACGCGGCATATGCGCGATGATCGACGTAACGTCAAGAAGAATTTGGGCGATCGCTTTGCAACACGACAGTAAATAGCCCACAGGCCCTTTTCAGGCCTGCGGGCATCTACTGTTTCCGCCTCGAGCTAGCCGACCCGATCTGCGATTGAGGTGAGTGCGTCCTGCAACGCGACCATACGGGCCGCGATCACCGCGCTCGTCTCATCGATATCAAGATCGCGGGCCAGATTGTTAAGCGTGCGTTCCAGTCTGCGGTTGCGGTCTTCGCTCTCAATCGCTGCAGCAGCTGAGGCCAGCGCCTCGGTAAGGGCCGTAACCTCTATCTCAGACAGGGCCGCATCGCGCTCCAGCTGATCGACATAAGCCAGCGCGACTGTCGGCTCAGCATTCGGCCAGGTGACTGCAAACTGCTGTTGTGGATTGAACAGCTCGCCTTGATCGGCAAGCGCGGCCGCAGCGATCTCATTCTCGCTCATATAGGCGCTCGGTTCGAGCTCGAACACGTCCAGCCCGCGAACAATTTCCGTGCCATAGACTTTGCCGTCATACCAATAGGTCGACCAGTAACCGCCAAGCACCAAACGCTCCTCATGGATCGGTCCACGGTCGAAATAAGCGATCTCAACCGGATTGGAGCTGTCGGTAAAGTCAATCACCGACATGCCACCCTGATACCAGGCCTGAACGAACAAATCGCGGCCCGGAACCGGCAGGACAGAGCCATTGTGAGCGACACAATTCTCTTGTTCGCTTTGCGGCGCGGGCAGTTTGAAATAGCCTTGGAATTCAAGCTTTCCGTCGACAATGTCATAAATCGCATTGGCGCCCCAATCCATCGGATCGGATGGACGACAGCGCGGCCGACTGCCACCACCCCATTCATCCGTGAACAGGACTTTTGTTCCGTCATTATTGAACGTTGCAGAGTGCCAATAGGCAAACTTCTGATCCACGACGTCGTCAATACGTTTCGGATTATAGGGGTCTGAAATATCAAAGATCACGCCATTGCCAGAACAGGCACCCGCAGCAATCTGCAACTCCGGGAAGGCTGTGATGTCATGGCAATGATCGGTCCGCCAGGTGCGTTGGGTGTCATCGCCATGGTCGCCGCCGCGCCAAAGCCCGGCCATCTGACCGGTCTCTTCATCCATGAAGACCGCCGGGCTATCAACGATACGGGCTTGCATTGGGTCGTCGACCGGAATCTCAATCACATCAATGCGGAACAGGGCCGTGCGGTCATCGCCGGGAACCGGGCCAATACAGCCGGGCAGCTCCTCTTCCTCGCGGATGAAAGCGGTGCCGGAATTATAGACGATGATCTTGCCATCTTCATCTGGGCCGGACACGACCGAATGGGTGTGAGAGCCGCGGCAGGTCTGCACCTGTCCAACCTGACGTGGCAGGGTTGGATCAGAGATATCGAAAATTCTGAGGCCGCGGAAACGCTCTTCGCTCACATCCTCAGAGACGCCCTGACGCCCGCAGTCTACGCGCCCGCGCGCTTGCTCTACAGACATGATTAGCAAATCACCAACAATCGAGACATCGCCTTGTCCACCGGGGCAGACAACCGAACTGATCAGCTCTGGCACGTCACTTTCGGCCAGGCTGTAGATATTGAAACCGTGATAGTTGCCAACGATCAGCATATCGCCCGAGAAGGCCATATCTGTGTTGGAGAAACTGAGCAGCGGCGAGCGCTCGCCCCAATTTGTGCCTTCATTGGACTGCTCGTCTTCAGTCTCAGTTTCTTCAGACGCAACTTCGGTTTCGGCGGGCATGGCGTCATCGTGACCCGCATGTCCCTCATGGCCATCATGCCCGGCATGATCGTGGGTTTCGGCTTCGGTGTCAGAGGCTTCTTCCTCTTCATCGTCAGGAACGATCGGTGGCAGGTCAGACGGGTTTTCCGGGTCAAAGAACCCATCCGGCCGTGGCAGAGACGCAATCAGGGTCAGGTTGGAAATCGCCCGGCCGGCATCCTGAAAGCCTGCAGCCAGTCCGGCCCGTGGGTCACTCGACAGCCCAGCCAGCAATTCGTTCATGCGCTCGATTTCAGAGGTCTGGTCGTTGACAATGTCATTGACGAACTCAAACAGCACTGGATCATAGGCCGTGCCGCGTTTGTCCAGCAAGTCCTCAACCATGGTCACAGCGCCTTCATGGTGCCTGATCATCAGGGTCAGGAACAGCTGATCAAATGAGACCCCGTCAGAGGCCGCCAGCAGTGCCATTTGTTCCGGCGTCGCCATCCCCATCATGTCATGCGACATGTGCGTGCCATGATGATCATGCCCACCTGGCGCATCTTCGCCGCGCTGGGCCAGCCAGTCTTGCATAAACGCGATTTCATCAGCCTGGGAGGCATCGATCCGCCCGGAAATATCGACGATATCATCCGTATTGGTGCGATCAGCCACCAAAGAGGCCATCTCGACGGCTTGCTGATGATGCGGGATCATGTCCTGCATAAAGCGGACATCATCGATGGAGTAACTCGTATCAGCGATGGTCGCCGCTTCTTCAGCGCTAAGCGTTATTGCCGTTTCCCCCGGCGCGCCAGGCTGAATAATCACAACGTCTTCTGCGCTCGCGAGACCACTTGCAATGGACAAGGCCACAATACTTGTCGCCGCCTTCGTAATCCATTGTCGCTGTTTGGTCCGTCCAATCGTGCTCATCGCTGCCGCTCTCCATCTTACAAAACCGTTAACCCTTATGGCACACGGGTTCGAGAGCGCAATCGCAAACCGGGTTGCGCGTTAATGCGCGCTAAGAATGCTCGCGGTTTATAGTGGATGCCGAAGCGCTGCGCTGGTTAGGCTTGCGGAATAAGGCCTGCGGTTTCCGGGTCACCGACCATAACGGTCAGGGCCTTGCGCAGTTTGCCAAGCGCCTGATGCTCAATCTGGCGAACCCGTTCCTTGGAAATCCCAAGCCGTTTGCCAAGCACTTCCAGCGTCACGCCATCATCGGTCAGGCGGCGCTCCATGATGATCAGCGTCTCGCGCTCATTCAGTGCTTTTAAGGCTTCGGCAATCCACTCCTTGCGGCGTTCGCTGTCATGCTGCTCCATCACCTGAACGTCCGGTGTGGCCGCATGATCTGGCAGAAGGTCCTGCCATTCAGCTTCTCCGTCAGCCGTCATGGGGGCGTTGAGAGAGCGATCAGCAGCTGACAGGCGCGAGGCCATGGAGGCAACATCCCGCTCTGGCACACCAAGGTGTTCAGAGACCCATTTGCGGTTCTCATCGGTCATAATGCCATCGCCGGTATCATCAATCTTGGCGCGCAACCGGCGCAGGTTGAAGAATAGCGATTTCTGCGCTGCTGTCGTCCCGGTGCGAACAATCGACCAGTTGCGCAAGACATAATCCTGAATGGAAGACCGGATCCACCATGAGGCATAGGTCGAAAAGCGCACTTCGCGGCCCGGATCAAATCGCGCGGCCGCTTGCATCAGGCCGACATTGCCTTCCTGAACAAGGTCGGCGAGCGGCAGGCCATAGTGGCGAAACTTCGAAGCCATCGCGATCACCAGACGCATATAGGCCGTCGTCAACTCATGCAGGGCGCGTTCATCTTCATGGTCTCGCCAACGCGTTGCCAGATGGATCTCATGATCGGCCTCCAGCATCGGGGCCTTCATGGCTTTCCGAACGAATCTGCGATCAGCGGGTCCTGCTTGCTGTGACGCCATAGGCTGCCTCCACGTGTTTATATATTCTTACGCCGTGTCAGCAGGTTCGGATCACATCAGACTTGATTTATTTTGGATCGAACTAAAAAGCGAATCCAATGGGGTTGGAATGAAAAAAGCCCCGCCAGATCGGCGAGGCTTTAAAGACATTACTCGTCGTCTTCGACGTCGCCCTTTCAGGCAGCTTTCTTCTTTGCCAGTGACTTGGCCAGACGATCCATGGCCATGTCATGGTCAATGCTTTCAACCGCTGCAAGTTCACGTGCCATACGGTCAAGCGCGCTCTCGTAGAGCTGGCGTTCGGAATAGGACTGTTCAGGCTGATCTTCCAGACGGTGCAGATCACGAACAACTTCCGCGATGGAGATCAGGTCGCCAGAATTGATCTTGGCTTCATATTCCTGCGCGCGGCGCGACCACATGGTCCGCTTGATCCGGGCCTTGCCGCCAAGTGTGCGCAGTGCATCGTCGACCAGTTTTGAACCTGCCAGCGCACGCATGCCAGAGGCAATGGCGCGATTGGTTGGAACACGCAGGATCATCTTGTCCTGATCAAAAGAGACAACATAGACTTCGAGCGTCATGCCCGCGACTTGCTGCTGATCAATGCTGGTGACAGTACCAACACCGTGAGCGGGGTAGACAATCTTTTGTCCAGCCTCGAAGTCGAGCTTTGTTGCCGCATCTGATTTTGCCATGTGGGAGACCTCATTTTCTACGCAAACGAGCCATGTCACCGGTGAAAGAAGGTCCACCGACAATGTGCATGGCTCGCAAGTCTTGTTGTGACAGATATGTATAGCAGAAAACCGTCCTATTCTCAACAGGCGGGTTTAATTCTCATTAATTCAATTGCAGTTAGTCGCCCGTGCCCGGTTTGTCGCTGAAATATTTTGCCAGTTTTCCGGTTTCTTGCGCGAACTCTTCGCGGTCGGCCGGCGGATCTTTCATGATCGTGATGTTCGGCCAGACCTTGGCATAATCGGTATTGAGTTTCAGCCACTTGGCATCCGGCTCGTCCTCGGTGTCTGGTTTAATCGCTTCAACCGGACATTCCGGTTCACAAACGCCGCAATCGATACACTCATCGGGGTGGATGACGAGCATATTCTCGCCTTCGTAAAAGCAGTCGACCGGACAGACTTCGACGCAATCCATATATTTGCATCGAATGCAGGCATCCATAACAATATAGGTCATTCACTGGCCCTGTAATTCAAGTTTCAGCTGCGCAAATGGCGGCGGCTGGCGCGCAAGTCAATGTAGCGGGCTGTCACTGTGTGTTTAGTCCAGCTCTTTTGCGCGCGTGTGCCCGTGTTACGTCATCAATGTGCAACAGGCTGGCAACATGCCGGATATACGCTTCTTCGAACTTGCAGGCCTCACCATCGGCAAATGAAACCCGATAAAGGCTTTCGATAATCGCTGTCCGCTCACGCTCTGGCAGCTTTTTGACATGCCGGGTTAAAGCGTGTGCGTCGGTCGCATTCTCTGCCAGTTCCTCGCCGCGTTTGAGGACCTCATCGGCGCGGGTCGCATCCATGTTGAAACTCGTGACCAGAAGTTCAGCGACCATGTCGCTCTCAAGGTTTGCGTAGATGCCATCGACCAGAGCTGCCTCAACCATCAGGGCTGCCGCCGCTTCATAGGGGTCGAGGTCGCGAATCGGAGCTTCACGCTCGCCACCGAACAATCTGGAGAAAAAACCACTCATACGGGCCTTATGTGTCTTGCGTGAGGGTTCTGTAAAGGGTTGCTGCTTCAGCGGCGGGTCCACGCCGCGTGCCGGCATCCAGCATTTCGACCGTCTGAACCTCGCGCATTCGGTAAAATGTCAGAACGTCCCCGGGCAGAATTCGCGTGCCCGGCTTGTCGGTTTTCCGGGTCTGCCCATGCCGTGTCAGCCGCACACCCTTGCGACTGATATAGTCTGTAGCCAAAGCCCGGGTTCGGAAAAACCGCGCGCGCCACAGCCAGATATCCAGACGAATGTCTTCGGCCTGTTGATCAGGCATCTGATTTGGGGGCCTCGGGCGCCGGTACGGGATCAGGTGCGGGCGCTGTATCTGGGGTTGGCTTACCCGCTGTCTCCGCATTTGCGGCAGTACCTACAGAGGGGTCAGCCGCGTTCGCTGCAGCGGGCTTTTTCTTTTTGGGCTTACGTTTCTTTTTCGGCTTTGGCGGTTCAGGCGGCAGCAGCACTGCCAGCGCCGCGAATGGGCTATCCGGATCCGCCTTCTTCTCCACGGGGCGAGATCGCGGCCTTTGACCTGATTTTCCGTTTTGAGGGCGATTGCCGCCCTTGCCTTTGAATTTGCCAGCCGGGCGCTGGCCCTCAGCGCGGGGTTTTCGCGGTGGGCGACTTTCGCGCCGCTTGCGCTGTTCTTCCTGAAATGCGCGCGACTGGAACCGCCACAGGGTGACCGCGCCGGTCTCCTTGTCTTTCTCGGCTGGCACCACGCCAAAGCCCTTAAGAACCGCGTGAAAATCATCCAGCGGGCAGGACACAATCGAAGCAAGCTCTGGTGGCACTTCAAAGGTCGCCTTGCCCGCTTCCTTGCGCCGTTTTGAAAGCTCCCACCCTAGGCGTTCGGCGAGATCGGCGCGGACCGCGCGCTTGCCAAAGCGCAGATATCCCTGCGCTGTCAGATCTTCGTCCAGCCACTCGCCATCCAGCTCGAAAGAGCCTGCGCCTTCCGGGGCGACGCGGCGGGTTCGGTCATCTGAGAGCGTTTGCAAAATTGCGATCAGGCGCTGCGCTGCGGGCTTCTGTGCATCCGGGATGTAGGCGGCAATTCGACCTGAGCGGATACCCGCCTCTTTCAGTTTTCCGCGCTCTTCTGGCCCGGGTTGCAGCGAACGATCTTCGTTGCGCAAATCTGCTGCCGCGCCGCCTTCCAGAAGCCGGAAGGCGAGCCCCCGTGCCAGCCCGTCCAGTCCGGCCTCATCCGGGCTGAACTTCAGCTTGAAATGCGTCGGCAGGCGTTTTTCAATCTCGGTGCCTAGCCATTCATTCAGCCGTGTTGTGGCCGCCTCTTGCTGATGCTGTTCGGCATTCTCGCCGCCAATCAGGCTGGCGCTTGGGGCCAGCCAATGCGGGCCTTGCGACAGGCGCGCGACGGCCATCCCGTTCCAGACAACCTGACCCTCACTATTGATATCAAGCGCGGCTTCAGGGGCCCCGGCAATCGCTTTCAAGCGTTCTGCAATAATCGGTTCAAGTGCCGTCATCGCGGCGCTGCGCAGCGTCCGCCCTTCAAGGGTTGAAGCATTGGTCTCTGGGGCAAAGGACAAGCCGACAAGCTTGCCGACCACATGGCCTTCAATCGTCACCTCGCCCGCTTCGGAAACTTCCGTCGTCAAAATATCTTCCCTTTTCAACCCTGCGATCAGGGCCGTCGTCCGTCGATCAACGAACCGCAAAGTCAGCGCCTCATGCAGTGCATCTGACAATCGATCCTCAATTGCCCGCGTTGTTTCGCGCCAAAGCTCGGGATTTTCAAGCCAGTCAGGCCTAAAAGCTGCGTAAGTCCAGGTTCGGATCATCGCGAGACGCTGTTGCAACAGGCCGATATCACCGATTGTATTGTCGAGCGCGGCAAGCCGCAGCGACATGGCATCATCGCCAAGTCTGGCATCCGGATCAGCCAGTGTGTCCGCTAGCCCCAGTACCAGACGCCCGTGCCCTTCATGACCTGATTTCCTGAAATCCGGCAGCCGGGCGAGATCCCACAGGCGCCTGATCTTGCGATGGCCGCGCACTTCCGGGCCGATCCGGTCCTCCTCAGCCATGCGCCGCAGGATCCATTCATCAAGGCCATGCGGGTTCTGGCGCAAGACAGGCAAAGGCGATTTCCGCGCAAGACTCGCAATCAGCGTTTTTATCGAGCGGTAATCGAGATCAGAGTTGCGCCACTGCAAATCGGCAACTTGCTCATAGCGGTGTTCTTCGATGGCGTGGATCAGGTCTTCTTCAAAGGGCGGGCAGTCATTGGTCTCGCCAAATTCACCATCATCGCGAAACCGTCCAGCCCGGCCGGCAATCTGTCCGCATTCGGAGGCACTCAGCCAGCGATGCCGGCGCCCGTCAAACTTCGCCCGCCCGGCAAAGGCAATGCGGTCCACATCCAGATTAAGGCCCATGCCGATCGCGTCTGTCGCAACCAGATAGTCGACCTCGCCGGACTGATAGAGCTCAACCTGCGCGTTGCGCGTGCGCGGGCTGAGGCCCCCCATCACCACCGCACTCCCGCCTTTCTGACGGCGCAAGACTTCAGCAATCGCATAGACCTTGTCTGCGCTGAAGGCGACAATTGCGGTTCGCTTTGGCAGTTTGGTAATCTTCTTTGGCCCGCCATAGCGCAGCTCTGAAAACCGCTGGCGTGTGTCGGTCTCAAACTCGAAATCAAGCTCGCGCAGCACCTCGCGCATTGTCTCTGCGCCCAGCAGCAAAGTCTCTTCAGTGCCACGGGCGTTCAAAATGCGGTCTGTGAAGACATGCCCGCGCTCATCATCTTCGGCGAGTTGGATTTCATCAATCGCCAGAAACGCGACGCGTTGATCGACCGGCATTGATTCGACGGTACAGATCCAATAGCGCGCCTGATCCGGGACGATCCGTTCTTCGCCGGTGACCAGCGCCACCGCGCGCGGCCCCTTTGCCTTGACCACACGGTCATAAACCTCCCGCGCGAGCAGGCGCAGCGGCAGGCCGATCATGCCCGTCGTATGCGCCATCATTCGCTCCAGCGCGTAATGCGTTTTTCCGGTATTTGTCGGGCCGAGAATGGCCTTCAGGATGGGCATACTACTCCTTTGACGGACACTTTGGCAGTGCGTCGAATTCCTGTCCTTCAAATTGCGTGACCCATTCGGCTGTCCGCGGCAAGGGGTCATATGTGCTTGCCTGATAGAGACGCAACTCGCGGCGCAGTGGGCAGCCATTGGAGCGCTGACCAAGATCGACCCCCACCAGACCGACAGGTGACCAGCGCTCGAAATCGGCCTGAATGCGCGGCCGCCGATTGGCGCGGTAGCTTGCTACCAGCACATTGCCGTCAATCTCGTCGGTCAGCGGTTCGGTCTCCGCAAAGGCCTTTATCCCGTCATTATAGCGCCAGAGAATAAGTGGGGCATCGATCCGATCGCGCAGATAATAGTCGAGCCCGTGCCAGATCTCCCGCTCATCAACGAGGATTGCAGATGGGCTGACCTTTTCGGCTTCCAGAACCAGCTGATTGGCAAGATCCTGCCAGCCGCGTGTGCGCTTGAACGCATTGTCCAGTCCCATACTGGCAATCCAGCTCGGCGGGCCAAGCGCAAGGGTCGCAAAGACCAGAAACAAGATAGAATGGATCGCGATACCTGCCCAGAACAGGCCAACGCTGCGCCACGCAAAAAGGGCGCCGAGGCCGAGAATGGTCGCGGCCGTTACAAGTCCAATCCCGAACCGGACAGGGGCGGTAAAGTCCGGCACGATCTGGATGATGAGTGCTGTAATCGCGGCAATGATCAGCCAGGTGCGCCGTCTCGTATTTAATCGCAGGAAGATACTTGCAATCAGCACGCTGGCGGCCGGATAGGCTGTTGCCGCCCAATTGGCATGCGCGCGCGATAGAACTGACTGAAACGCGATGATCACCAGAACCGGAACAATGAAACAAGCCAGCCATGTCTCTCGCGACGCGGCTTCTGACCGGGGTTTCGCGCGCACAAAGATCAACCCGGCGAGCAGCGTCAGGAAGCTCACCGGCCCGAAAATGCCCAACTGATCCGCCAGAAAATCAGGCAGGTTCTCCAGATTGAACAGATCGCCGCCCAAATTGGCATTGTCGACGGTATGACCAACGGTCTGAAAGCTGTTCGCCGCGTTCCAGACGAGATGAGGCGCGAGCAAGACAGCAGCCACGCCGATCACGGCCGCCCCTTTCAGGCTCAGCATGGCCTTGCGCGTTGGCGCGTCGAGCAGGGCTGTCAGCGCAATCCCGATGCCGAAATAAAGCATCGCATACTTTGACAAAAACCCGAGCCCGATTGCAGCGCCCAGCCCGATCACCGAGGCCCAGCCAGCTTGTCCCTCCCGCAGTCGCCAGAACAGATACAGCGCGGTGCACCAGAACGGAAACAGCACACCATCGGTGGAAATGATCACTGACGACAAGACAATGCCCGGCATCACAAGATACGCAACGACAGTGATTAGGCCCGCCTGTGGCCCGAACATCTGGCGCGATAACAGCATCAGCATGGTCGCCGCGATTGTGTGCAGAATCGGCGCAAACAGCCGGATTGCCCACTCAGAATCGCCAAACATCGCCGTGCTCACATGGACAAGCCAGGCAATCATGGGCGGTTTTGAGTAATAGCCCCATTCCAGGGTCTCGCCCCATCGCCAGTATTGGGCTTCATCGGCATAAAGCTCGAGCGGTGAAGCGACCACCAAAATGAGCCGAAGCAGCAAGAGTCCTGAAATGATTGCCAAAGATAGCCGGGTTGGCCCATCATCTGGCAGGCGAAATTGAATCATGGTTCAGGCCTTACAAACCAAGTCATGGCGAATAAAGCGTGTGACGCATGTGTTGCTTATTTGCAATAACAACTAATCGAATACCGCGTGTCGTCGAACCGTCGCCCAACTGTCACATAACTGTCATGATTAACCAATAGACGCCGCCGCAGTAGTGTCTGGGGCTTTCTGCCCCTCCTGCATTTTATGAGAATTCGAGGGAAAAACTCATGGCTAATTGGAAACTATATGGCGGTGTAGCGGCTGCGTCTCTGGCCACCGCGGCGCTCATTGCGCCGGCTCAGGCCCAGGTTACAACATCTAGCATTCGCGGTGCCGTTGCGAATGAGGATGGATCGCCGGTTGCAGGTGCAACAGCGATCATCACGCACACGCCATCTGGCACGGTCTCAACCGCTTTCACTAATGAAAGCGGTATTTTTTCATCACGCGGTCTGCGTGTTGGTGGCCCTTACACGGTTTCAATCAGCGGCGGTGAGTTTGCACCAAGAGAAATTACTGACATTTACATCGCGCTCGATGAAACCTTCCCTCTGAACATTGTGGTCCAGGGCGCGCGCACCATGGACACAGTTGTTGTGACCGCGTCTCAGACACAGTCAGGCTTTGCAAGCTCGGGCCTGTCGACAACACTCGGCATTGACGCCCTGAACGGCGTTGCGTCGATTGACCGCGACATCACAGACGCTGCCCAGCTCGACCCGTTCGCATCAGTCAACGTTCAGTCCGGCGGTTCGAAAGAGCTCTCGATTGCCGGTGCGAACAATCGCTTCAATTCTCTGACAGTTGATGGTGTTGCGCTGAATGACCGCTTCGGTCTGAACGCAAACGGCTTCCCGACACAGCGTTCACCGATCTCATTTGACGCGATCGAATCTCTGTCTGTTCAGGCTGCGCCGTTTGACGTTGAATTTAACGGCTTCACTGGCGGTAACGTCAATGCGGTGACGAAATCCGGTACCAACGAATTCCATGGCTCAGTTTACTATTTCACAACTGACGATTCCATGGCTGGCGGCGATGGTGAGTTTGAAGAAGAAACCTACGGCTTCACGCTCGGCGGTCCAATCATCAAGGATAAGCTCTTCTTCTTCGCGTCATACGACAAATTCGAAGAAACTGCGCGTTTGAACACAGGCCCTGTCGGTTCAGGTGCGACGAACGAAATTGCCGGTTTCACACAAGCCGACGCAGACGAAATTCGCCAGACAGTTCTCGACACTTACGGCTTTGATGTTGGCGGCTTCGACAAGGCCCCTGTGGAAGACGAAAAAATTCTCGCGAATATCGACTGGAACATCACCAACGATCATCGTGCGAAGTTCACTTACCTCAGAACTGACGGTTCAAGCATTAATGAGCAGAACGGTAACAACTTTGTTCAGGGTGCTGATGTTGCCTTCTCATCATCATGGTATGAGCGTTCGGAAACCATTGAATCTTACATTGGTCACTTGTTCTCAGACTGGACACCTAATTTCTCAACTGAGTTCAAAATTGCTTTCACTGAGCAGGCGACCGGCCAGAACAGCTTGAACGGCGCCGAATTCTTCCTCGGTTCAGTACCAACTACAAGTAGCGGCGAGATCGTCGCCTTTGGTCCAGACCGCTTCCGTCACGGGAACGAGCTTGATCAGGAATTCTTCGACCTGAAATTCAAGGCTGAATACATCGTAGGCGACCATACTCTGAAAGCAGGTTATGAGCGTCAGGAAATCGACGTAAACAACCTGTTTGCGCAGAACTCTGAAGGCACGTTCGGCTTCAGAAGTGTCGAAGAGCTTGGCAATGCACTCGCGTTTGAGATTGACTACGACAACGCGATCACCAATGACGAGAATGACCTGCGGGCGATCTGGGGTTTCAACATCAACTCGATCTACCTTCAGGACACATACGAATTCTTGCCGAACCTGACGTTTGACCTCGGTCTGCGCTATGACTGGTACGAAACCGAAGGGGACATTCGTCAGAATGATAACTTCCAGGAGCGTAATGGCTTCTCCAACACTGGCGACGTCGATGGGCTGGATGTTATCTTGCCGCGCTTCTCATTCGATTATCAGGCAACCGATGATATTACAGTCCGCGGTGGATTTGGCCGCTTCTCCGGTGGTTCACCAGGTGTCTGGGTTTCAAACAACTACTCGAATGACGGTGTGATCAATGATGACGCCGATGCTGAGTGGGATGGTTCCGATCCGGCAACTCTGCTTGCCGTTCCGACCACGCCAGACCCAGTAACCGGTCAGTGGGTTCCACAGGCGCAGCTTGATGCTCTGGCCAACACGGCGCCAAACGGTTCTGTGAACGCCCTCGACCCGGATTTCGACATTCCAACAACCTGGAAAGCGAACCTGGGTGTCGCGGTAAATGCCGACGTGCCGTATCTTGGCGATGACTGGTTGTTCAGCGCAGACGTGCTCTACAATAAGTTGGAAAATGCCAATTACTGGTATCTCGCTTCATGTGAGGATCCGGTTGATGTCGCGCCGGATGGCCGCGGTGTCTATGATTGTGGCTTCCCTGAAGATCTCGTCCTCGGCAGCGTCGATAAAGGACACTCGCTCCTTTGGGCTGTCTCCGCGAACAAAGAATGGGAAACAGGGTTTGGTGATTTCGACCTGTTCACCAGCTATACCTATGCTGACGTTGAGGATATCGGCTACGGCACGTCTTCAACAGCGACCTCAAACTACTCTGACTCTGCACGGTTTGATCTGCAGCAGCCACGGACCGGCACGTCGAACTTCCAGGTTGAGCATCTCTTCAAGCTCCGTCTGGACTGGGAAAAGGCCTTCTTCGGCGACTACGCAACACGGGCAACTCTGTTCGGTGAGCGTCGCACAGGACAGCCATACAGCTACACCTTCTCAGAGAACAACGCATGTGTGTTCGATGTTGGCGGCGGTCGCTGTGCCCGTGAGAGCCGTGTCGATGATGCCGGTCACCTGCTTTACGTTCCATCAGGTCCAAACGATCCGCTATTCTCAGCTGACTCATTCGGCGGCGATGCGGCTGAACAGCAGGCTTTCTTCGACTATATCAACAGTTCTGAGCTGTCTCAGTATGCAGGCGGTATCGCAGAGCGCAATGGCGACAACTCACGCTGGTCAACAGTTGTAGATCTGCGTCTGCAGCAGGAATTGCCAGGCTTCCTTGAGAGCCACCGGACCTTCCTGTTCGTCGACGTTGAGAACCTGGGCAACCTGATCGACGAAGACTGGGGCCGTGTCGAGCGGACCCGCTACGAGTATGAGCGCGATGTTGTTTCTGCGGAAATCGTTGACGGCCAGTTCGTCTATGACAACCTGCAGGACCCGGACAGCATCAACAATATCGAAGTTCTGAACCAGTCTTTCTGGCAGATCCAGCTCGGTGTTAAGTACGAATTCTAAGCGATTTAGACTTCTGTTTCGAAAGGGCGGCTCAGATTGGGCCGCCCTTTTTTATTGGTCTTCGGGCCGGTATGTGGCATGGGCCGCGCGATGACCGCCCCGCTGATCACTGTGCCACCGGAATGGACAGAGCAAGCCGCCCTATGGGTTGGCTGGCCGCACCTGCGCGAGGAATGGGGCAACGCGTTCGAAGCCGCGCGCGCGGAGATCGCGGTGTTCATCGAAACAGTCAGCAAAGCGGTTCCGGTCAAGGTCGCCTGCGGTTCAGACGAGGCTTCTGCGAGCGCCGAACGCGCCTTGCGAGATTGCCAGGACCGCGCCGTCTTACACCGCATCCCAACCGGCGATATCTGGCTGCGCGATACCGGTCCTGTCTTTGTTGAAATAGGCACAGGCCGGTCAGCGCTCTGTTTTCAGTTCAATGGCTGGGGTGGTAAATTTGTCATGCCGGGTGATACCGAAACCGCGTCTGCAATCGCCGCAGCTGAACAGGTGAAAGCCACTCGCCATGACGTCATCCTCGAAGGCGGCGCGGTCGATTTCGATGGCGCAGGCCAGGTGCTCACAACCCGTCAATGCCTGCTCAACCCGAACCGAAATCCCCGATGGACCGAAGCCATTGCCGAGGCCGCCTTGCAAAGGGCTTTCGGCGTCTCGCAGGTGATCTGGCTTGATCAGGGGCTGCGCGGCGATCACACCGATGGTCATGTCGACAATCTCGCTCGCTTAATTGCACCAGGCCAAGTAGTTTGTCAGATGGCGTCCGGCACGGATGACCCAAACAAAGAGCGATACGACGCGTGCTATGACAGCCTGCTCAAGGCCGGGCTCGCCGTGACACGCATTCCGTCGCCTGGCCGGATTGAAGATGCAGACGGCCAGGTCGCAGCGGCCAGCCATATGAATTTTGTTATCACCAATGGCCTGGTGATCCTGCCCACCTATGAGGATGTGTTCAGCCTCCGCGCGGTCGAGGCGCTTGAGCCACTCTTCCCAGCGCATGAGATTGTCCCGCTTCCCGCCCGCGCAATTCTTGCCGGCGGCGGCAGTTTTCATTGTATGACCCGAGAGGTTCCAAAGTTTCCAACCCGGAGAACGGCATGACCCGACAGATCATAGTTGCTGCCGTGCAGCTCGCCTTCGAGGACGATATGCAGGCCAATATCGCCTCTGTGGCACTTCGTATTGCAGAAGCAGCCGCGAAAGGCGCAGGCATCGCTGTGCTGCCTGAACTCTTCTGCGCGCCCTATTTCTGCAAGACGCAGGATGAGCGCCATTTTACCACCGCATATCCGGCCGCAGAACATCCGGCGGTCACAGCGCTTGCACCGCTCGCGGCCAAGTATGACATCGTCATTCCAGTCTCGATCTTCGAGAAGGACGGCCCGCATTACTATAATAGCGTCGTCATGCTGGATGCAGATGGCACGATCCTCGGCACCTATCGCAAAAGCCACATCCCGGATGGGCCAGGTTATCAGGAGAAATTCTACTTCCGGCCCGGTAATACCGGCTTCAAGGTCTGGCAGACACTAAAGGGCCGTATCGGGGTTGGGATCTGCTGGGATCAGTGGTTTCCAGAGGCCGCGCGCGCCATGGCGCTTCAGGGGGCGGACCTGCTGCTTTATCCAACCGCGATCGGCGCAGAGCCTCAAGATCCGGGCCTTGATACTGCCGCGCGTTGGCGCCGTGCGATGCAGGGCCACGCGGTGAGCAATGTCATCCCCGTCGCGGCGGCCAATCGTATTGGCGATGAGGCGGGACAGATCTTCTATGGTACCAGTTTTATTGCTGATCATACCGGGGAGGTTGCAGCAGAGCTTGGCCGAACGGAGCAGGGTGTCATCACCGCCGCATTCAATCTCGATGACATAGAGCGGGACCGCGCAGCATGGGGCTTCTTTCGCGATCGACGGCCCGACTTATATACAGATCTGACGTAACCGCACCTGCGGTGAAAAATCAGGTGCATAGATTTGACGATTGGGTTAGCGACACATCATGTTTGAACTCTCTGGACTGTCCGCTTACCCGGCGACTGTATTGCTGATCGCCGCGAATATCGCGGCCAGCTTCTATGCCTTCTCGAACCCGGCCTTCATGAACAAGAACCTGTTTCACGTCGGTCCGATCCTGCAGGGGCGGGAATGGTCCCGTGTGTTCACCAGCGGGTTTCTGCATGGCGGCATGCTTCACCTGTTTGTGAACATGTACGTGCTCTGGGGCTTTGGCCGGGCGATCGAGAGCTTGCTCGGGTCGCCGCGCTATCTCATCATCTATTTCGCCTCGCTTGCTGGCGGCAGCTTATGGTCACTGTTGGAAAACAAGGACAAGCCGGACTATCGCGCGCTTGGGGCATCCGGTGCAACTTCCGGCATCATTCTCAGTGTCTGTCTGTTCTTGCCCTTCACCATGCTCGGCTTCTTCTTCATTCCGATGCCTGCAGTTGTTTTCGCAATCCTGTTCATTGTCGTCAGCGCGGTTCTGGCGCAGCGTGAGAACAAGGTGATTGCGCACGAAGCCCATCTCGGCGGCGCATTGGCCGGTATTCTCGCGACCATCGCGGTGGAGCCACGTGCGCTTCAAGCCTTCTCGACACAAGTCTCACAAGCGCTTGGGGGCGGTTAAGGCTTGGGCAGCGTCACTGATACTCTCAAGGCACGCATTTCTGAGGGGCTGCTGTCTCACGACCCGGCTCAGTTCGGCGCGGCAGGTGCGCTCGATCAGGTTCTGGCGCAGTTACAAGCCAGTACCAAAAAGTCATGGTTCAGCCGGTCGAAGCCTGCGCGCGGGCTCTATATGTGGGGCGGTGTCGGGCGTGGAAAATCGATGCTGATGGACCTTTTCCATGAGGTGGCCCCTGTGCCGTCCCGGCGGGTTCATTTTCATGAGTTTATGGGACGCGTGCATGAGCGTCTCGGCAGGGCGCGCGCCCGCCGCGATGTCAGCGATCCAATCCCCCCAGTGGCGAAAGAATTCGCCTCAGAGGCGAAATTGCTCTGTTTTGACGAGTTTCAGGTCACCCAGATCGCGGACGCGATGATCCTGTCGCGCCTGTTTGAGCATATGTTCGAAGACGGCGTGTGCGTGGTGGCAACATCTAACCGCCATCCGGATGATCTGTATAAGAACGGATTGAACCGCCACTTATTCCTGCCCTTTATCGATCTTCTGAAGGGCACGTGCGATGTGTTTGAACTCGCCTCGGCGCGGGACTACCGGCTGGAGAGGCTGACCGAAGCGCCGGTCTGGTATGTTGCATCTGACCGTACAATTCTTGATCACGCATTTGACCGGCTGACGCTCGGGGCAGCGCCGCATGCCTGCGAGCTCTCGGTCCAGGGGCGCAAGGTTCCGGTGGCGCGGCAGGCGGCTGGTGTTGCCCGATTCAGCTTTGAGGAACTCTGCGCCCGCCCGCTTGGTGCGCAGGACTATCTCACCATAGCCGCGACGTTTCATACCGTCCTGCTGGACGATATTCCGACGCTCTCTCCGGCAAACCGTAACGAAGCTGCCCGCTTCGTAGCGCTGATCGACGCGCTGTATGAGGCGAAGGTCAAACTCGTCGCCAGTGCGGCGGCTGATCCTGATGACCTTTACCCCGAAGGCGATGGCAGCTTTGAGTTTCAGCGCACGGCCAGCCGCCTGCATGAAATGCGGTCGCTTGAATACATGTCTGAAGAGCACCGTATTCCCGAGAGCGCTCAATAAAAAATGTGCGCCGAGGCTGAGTAAGCCCAAAAGTTGGGGGGAGGAAACTTTGGAGCAGCCCCGGCGCCACGAGTTGAGGTCGTGTACCCTATGTACGGGACGTCTTGCGGACTGGATCAAATTATTTTTGATTGCAACTAAATCGCCTTTCCGACGAGCCGTTGAGAGGCCATACTCAAGCTTCAGACACTCAGAGGTGAAATGGAATGCAATCTGCAAATATGGCGCTTGGCGCGCTTCTTCTGATCGGTCTTACCGCCTGCAGTCAGGTTGAGTCGACGCCGTCTGAGACCCTTTACGAGCCGACGCGGTTCAGCGGCGACTATCTCCTCGATCTGGCAGAGGCGCTGAGTTCTGATGACCTGCAGGGGCGCGCGCCGGGGACTGAAGAGAGCATGCGCGCGCGCCAAATGATTATAGACCGTTTCGAAGCGCTCGGGGTTCAGCCTGTGAACGGTTCGTTTGAACATCCTTTCCTCTATGGCCCCTTCACCAATCCTGAAACGGGCGAGGACGCGGTCCCGGACAAACCCGGCACGAATGTCATGGGCCTGATTGAGGGCAGTGGTGAGAGTGATCTGACCATGGTTCTGACCGCGCACTTTGATCATCTCGGTGTGCGCGAGGGCGAAATTTTCAACGGAATGGATGACAATGCGTCCGGCGTCACCGGCATACTAGCGGCGGCGGAATACTTTTCCGAAAACACGCCTCTGCACAATGTTCTGATCGTTGCGCTCGATGCAGAGGAAGATGGTCTCAGCGGCGCGCGGGACTTCGTCACCAATCCACCGATCCCGCTGGAGACCATCGCCTTCAATCTGAACCTTGATATGGTCTCGCGCGGCGACAATGGTCTGCTCTGGGCCTCGGGCGCCGCGCATTGGCCAGCTCTCGAGCCAATGATTGTGACGGTCGCCAGCACGGCACCGGTTGAGGTTCGCATGGGCTTTGACACTGGCGAGGGGCGCGACGACTGGACGCTCCTGTCAGATCATGGCGTCTTCTTCCGCGCTGGCATCCCGCACCTCTATCTCGGCGTGGAGGATCACCCGGATTATCACCGCCCGAGCGATGATTTCGAAAACGTCGATAAAGACTGGTACCTGCGTTCGATCGAAACGGTTGTGATGATGGCCGACGCGGCGGATGCGATCCTGGTCGAGATTGACGGCATGAAGAGCGTTGAAGAGTAGGGCTTAGTCCCAGGGCCGTTTGGGCGGTGCGCGATAGGCCGGGGCCTGTTCAGCGAACAAGTCGGAGGTCCGGTCATCACCTGAGGGTCGGTTCCAGCGTTGCATCCACGGCGCGGGAGCGCAGACCTCGCCGCCCGCCTGCCACTCGAAATACCCGCGCGCGCCTTCAGCGGCGATGGGCTCAATCCCGACCGTATCGGCGACCACCAGACCGCGCATGTCAGCGCTTCGGCGAGACATCCACGGCGAGTCCGTCTCGTCCGGGCGGATGATCGCTGTGACCGTTATAACGCCGATAATCGCGCCGCGGGTCAGCGCGTCCGGGCGCGGAACCTCACACCCAATCGCCGCAAATTTGTAGGCGGCATATTCATACTCGGCCTGCGTCATGCCCTTTGCGGCATGCAGCGCAATCCGCCCTGGCTCCATGCCGCCAGCTTTCACAGAGAAAGCGGTTCGGTTCTCAATATCCTTCCCGCCTTCAAGCAGGGCCCAAGCCGAGGGCTGCCGCACACTCAGCGCGATATCAGGCACGGTGGTCATGGCGTTAGACTGCGACCAATCCTTCATACAAGTCCAGCCAATCGGGATTATCTGCCTCGATTAAGTTGCGTTTCCAGTCACGCCGCCAGCGTTTGATCCGTTTCTCACGGGCGATCGCAGAATTAATGTCTGTATGCGGCTCAAACCAGACCAGAGTGCGGACATTATATTTGGATGTGAAGCCTTTTACGTAACCTTCCTTATGCTCCCAGACACGGCGCACCAGATCATTGGTCAGCCCGGTATAAAGCGTCCCGTTTCGTTTGGACGCTAGCATGTAGACGAAATACTTATGGTCTCTCATGGCAGGAACAATACAAGAACATAATACACTTGTCATCCCGGAATTTTCGCCAGAAAATATCCGGGACCCAGTGTCGTAGCCTGTGATCTCGCCAATTCTGGGTCCCGGATAAGCTCTTCAAGCTTTCCGGGATGACAAAGAGAGGGTGTGCTGAGCTTTAACTGTCATCCCGGGCGAACGCAGTGAGACCCGGGACCCAGCTAATCCACACCGTCCATATAAGCAGGCAGCCAGCCCTCATTCGCCTCGCGCAGGCGGGAGAGGGGGAGGCGCACCGATCCATCTCTTTCGCTATCGACTTGGCTAACGATTTCATCGCTGTCAAAGTTGCCAAGGGCCGTGACGCCCACTCCGGTTTTCTCCGCAATGTTCCCTACCGCGTCCATGAAAGTGGCGCTCGCGTTGACCGCTAAGAGATATCGACCCTGGTCTTCACCGAACAGGAATTCCGGCAAGGACTCTTCACCCTGAAAGCCGAACTCAAACCCTAGGTTGCTTACAAGGCTCAACTCCAAGGCCGAGCAAAGCACTCCACCATCGCTGACATCATGCACAGCGTTGACCAGCCCCTGCTCAATCAAGCTTCGAACAAAATCCGCATTCCGCTTCTCGACTTCCAAGTCTACTGGCGGCGGCGGCCCGGCGTCTTCTCCATCAAGACCCCAGATTTCCCGCGCATAAAGCGAGGCGCCGAGATGCCCTTTGGTCTCCCCAATCAGGATCAGAGCATCCCCCGGCTGCGCGCCCTTCAGAGTCGAGATCTTGGAGACATCCTCGATCAAGCCAACACCGCCGCAGACCGGCGTCGGCGGAATGGCGATGCCGTCGGTCTCATTATAGAGGCTGACATTGCCCGACACGACCGGGAAATCGAGCTCCCGGCACGCCTCGGCCATGCCTTCAATCGCCTTGACGATATAGCCCATCGTCTCTGGCTTCTCCGGGTTCCCAAAATTCAGATTATCGGTGATCGCAATCGGTTTCGCGCCCACTGCAGACAAGTTGCGATAGGCCTCCGCTACGGCCTGCTTACCGCCCTCATAAGGATCAGCGGCGACGTAGCGCGGCGTGCAATCAGACGTAATCGCCAGCGCTTTATTGGTGCCGTGAATACGCACGATGGCTGCATTGCCCATACTCTGTGAGCTATCAACCGTGTCGCCCATCACATGGCGATCATACTGCTCCCAGATCCAGCGCTTGGATGCCATGTCAGGGCAAGACATGAGCTTTAAGAGCACTTCGCCATAATCTTCCGGCTCGGGATATTTGGAGATGTCCAGCGGCGCGCGCTTTGGCGGCTCGACCCAAGGCCGATCATAGTTCGGCGCATCTTCGGCGAGCGGTGCCACCGGAATATCGCAAACTGTCTCGCCGTGTTGGAGCAGCTGCAGATGGCCGGTATCGGTTGTCTCACCAATCACTTCCGCGTCGAGATCATACTTGTCAAAAATCTGTTTCGCGAGGTCGATCTTGTCCGGGTAGAGCACCATGAGCATGCGTTCTTGCGACTCCGACAACATGATCTCATAGGCGGTCATGCCGGTCTCGCGCTGGGGCACTTTGTCCAGATCCATGCGTACGCCGATTCCTTCGCCATTCGCGCCGCCGCTATCGGCCATCTCAACCGAAGACGAGGTGAGGCCTGCCGCGCCCATATCCTGAATGGCCTGGATCGCATCGGTCGCCATCAGTTCCAAACAGGCTTCGATGAGCAGTTTCTCAGTGAACGGATCGCCGACCTGAACCGTCGGGCGTTTTTCCTCGTCGCCTTCACTAAACTCGGCGGAGGCCATGGTCGCGCCATGAATGCCATCGCGCCCGGTCTTGGAGCCGACATAGAAGATCGGATTGCCCGGCGTCGCCCCGCGCGCATAAAAAATCTTGTCCTGATCGGCGAGGCCAACGGCCATCGCATTGACCAGAATATTGCCATTATAGCCTTTGTGGAACTCGGTCTCGCCCGCTACAGTTGGGACGCCCACACAGTTTCCATACCCGCCAATCCCGGCAACGACACCGGCGACGAGACTACGTGTCTTCTCATGGGCAGGGTCCCCGAAACGCAGCGCATTGACCAGCGCAATTGGGCGCGCGCCCATCGTAAAAACATCGCGCAGGATGCCCCCGACGCCGGTCGCAGCGCCTTGATATGGCTCAATGTAAGACGGGTGGTTGTGGCTCTCCATTTTGAAGATTGCCGCCTGCCCGTCGCCAATATCAATCACGCCCGCATTTTCGCCAGGGCCCTGGATGACACGGTCATTCTTGGTGGGGAATTTGGACAGATGCCGACGCGACGATTTGTACGAGCAATGCTCCGACCACATCACCGAATAGATGCCAAGCTCGACCAGATTGGGATCACGCCCAAGCCGGGTCACCAGCCGCTCCCACTCCTCGGTATTGATGCCGTGTTCAGCGGCATCTCGCTCAGTTTGCAGGGCCTGCATGGCGGCGATGATGTCAGATGCGTTGGTCATGTGAGGCGCTTAGCGCGGGAAAGAGGGATTCGCTAGAAAATACTGCGCGCCGACTTTTATGAACGGAAATTGCCCAGATTTATCCACAGGATAATTGCTAGTTGTGAACTGCTTCGAACCTAACAAGAACACAAGTAAGTCAACACTAATGTTCCACCCTAGTTTGTATATTTATTGATTTGAGCAACAAGGTTCGGAAGATGAAAAGCCGTGATGTAATCAAGCTGATAGAAGCCGACGGCTGGTTGCATGTCCGAACCAGGGGAAGTCATCATCATTTCAAGCATCCCCAGAAATCTGGCATCGTGACCGTCCCTCACCCGAAGAAAGACCTGACACTGAAGACAATTCTCAGTATAGAAGCTCAAAGCGGTGTAAAACTGAGGTGATCCTTGAGCGTCTATGTCTTTCCGGCTGTGGTCCACAAAGATGGTGATACATATGGCGTTGTATTCCCAGATTTGCCCGGCTGCGTGAGTGTCGGCGACAGCCAGCAAGAGATTGCTCTTAACGCTGCAGAAGCTCTCAGCGGACATTTGGAAGTCATGCTGGATCACGATCAGCGCATCCCTGACGCAACAGCCCTAGAAGCCATTCAACTTGACAACAGCGGCGGAGATATTGGTACGATACTGGTAACAGCTTACGCCGTTAAATCCAAAACAGCTGCTTAGCCGCTGTTTTGGCCTGACCAATAAGTTTTTGCGTAGTCGTCTTTGATGTCTTCGTCGACACTCGCTCTCTATCGCCAGGCTTCGGCCGGTCCGACTGCGTAAGAGCTACGCAAACGACAGGATTGTCATTTTCCGGTTGTAAGACACTTGCATCTTACGGCATGTCCCCACACGGTGCGTAGGCTGAGTGCGGATCCAAAGGAACAAGCATGCGCAGACGAGATGTATTGCTTGGCGGCGCTGCCGCTTTATCGGCGACCAGCCTGTCGGGTTGCGCATCTACCACAGCGACATCTCTGGCTGCAGCGCCTATTCCGGGAAATGGCGCTATTCAACCAATTGGCTCGCCACTGGCCCCGATCCGTTCGTCAATGGACCGGGTCACCCGCTCGATTGTCGGCCTACGCCCGTTTCGGAAAACCGGCCCTCGGCTCGAAGCGGCCACGCTTGGTGGAAAAGACATTGTCCACAATTACGGCCATGGCGGCGGCGGCGTTTCGATCTCATGGGGCATCGCTGAGATGGCGGCCTCTATGATCAAGGCGAGTGGCCAGCCTGAGATTGCGGTGCTCGGCTCGGGTGCGATCGGGCTCTCCACGGCGCTGGAGCTGCAACGCGCGGGCTTTGAGGTCACGATCTACGCGCAGGACTTCCCGCCCTACACCACATCCAATATTGCAGGCGCGATGTGGCATCCGGTGACGCTATTTGAACGCGATCTGATCTCGCCTGAAACGCTGTCCATGCTGCACAAGGCGTCGCGCATCGCATTCTATCGCTTTGTCCATTACGCCAACGATCCGCGCTATGGGGTCTACTGGATCCGCCAGCATTCGCTCAGCAGCACGCCGATGAGCACGCTATATCCCTATATGGGCGGCGATGACCTCTATCCGGGTCTGGTGCGTAACCAGCAGGGCGATGGCCCGTTCGGGGCGCCGTATTGGGATGGCTATTATACCCTGATGATCGACCCCGACATTTACTTGCGCGCGCTTGTGAATGATTTCATGGGGGCTGGCGGACGCATGGTTGAGACGTCTTTTGAGGCCAAAGCGGACGTGACTGCGTTGCCACAAGATGCAATCGTCAACTGCCTTGGGCTCGGCGCGCGCGGTGTATTTGGCGACGAAGACCTGATCCCGGCGCGCGGTCAGCTAAGTTTCTTGCTGCCGCAATCCGATATTGACTATGGCTATGCAGGCGGCTTCGGCGGGCATGGCTTGCTCTACTCTTTTCCAAGAAAAGGCGGGATCGTGCTTGGCGGCTCTGTTGGTAAGGGCAATTGGGACACCGAGGTTGACCAAAGCGAAGTCGAGCGAATGGTCAAAGGCCACGCCATGCTTGCGACACGGGTTTAGATCGCTCTGAGATCAATGTAATAAGTCAAGTTAAAATACTCGTCTAAATATTATTTATGATTTTAAATAAATAATCTGTATTTATCGCGGAATAGAGATCTATGTTAAATAGAAAGCGCTGGGGAATTTTAATCATAAGGATCGGAATTATGAAAAAATTGTCTTTGCTTACAGCCGGGTGCTTGCTTTTGACTGTGGGAGCAGTCGCCAGCCCAGCACCGACAGACACGTTCGAGGCGGACGAGGCCGCTACATTGTCAGAGACCCTGACGGAGCTTGGCTATGCTGACATTGCTGCTGAGAACATGTTTGACCGGGAAGCGCTTATCACACCGGCCGTTGAGGGAGCCGATACGGTGATGAAGCTTCAACGCGTTGATGGAATCCCGGGTAATTGCAACATTGTTTGGCCTGACCCCTGCGTCATGGTATGCACGCCCGGAGGGCTTCAACTCTGCGAGGACCCTGACGGTTGATCTTCCAACTGGATCGGAGTGTTTGATCAATCAAATTAGGCGGCGCTGATGAGGCTCTCAAACATAGGGAGCCCGTCAGTGCCGCCTTCATGACCACCAATCGCGCGTTCGGGATGCGGCATCATCCCCAGTACTCGGCCATTCTCGCTGACAATCCCGGCAATATCGCGCGAGGCGCCATTCGGATTGCCGACATACCGGAAGACGACGCGGCCCTCACGCTCGAGCTGATCCAGCGTCTCTTCGTCGGCGACATAATTGCCATCATGATGAGCAATTGGAATGGAAATTTCAGGCGTTCCGGCATAGGCGCTGGTGAAAGACGTATTGGCATTTTCCACTTTTAGCGCCTGCGGCTTGCAGACAAACTCCAGGCCGGCATTGCGGATCAGCGCGCCAGGCAACAGCCCGGTCTCGCACAGGATCTGAAACCCGTTACAAACGCCAAGGACATATCCGCCGCGCGCGGCATGGTCCTGCAATTGCGCAATTACGGGTGAATTCCCGGCAATCGCACCGCAGCGCAAATAGTCACCATAGGAAAACCCACCCGGCACCATGACGAGGTCTGTCCCCTCCGGGATGGTGCCATCCTTGTGCCAGACCATGGCAGGTTCGCTGCCTGTTGCCTGACGCAAAGCGACCTGGGCGTCGCGGTCACAATTAGAGCCGGGGAAAACGATAATAGCGGTTTTCATGTTCGATCCTTTGCTGGCCCCCTTTAGCAGGGAGTCGCGGTAAAGGGGAATACACTTGTGTGGATGTCTGCGCGGTGGGATACAGACAGATGACATCAGGAGGCGGACATGCGCTCAACACTTCTTATCGTCATGCTGCTGGGCAGCGTTTCAGCCTGCGCAACGGTTGACGGCGTCGGCCGCGATATTCAGGCGCTAGGCGGCGGGGTCTCACATCTTGCCAATGAGGCGCGCGACGAACTCTTCGCCTCTGCCTCCACATCCAGATATCGGGCTGAGGCGGGTCAGGCCTGTGACCCGTATGCTGACGAATTGTCAGGCGGCAGCCTGCCGCCATGCCGCACACCTGCGCCGCCGCCCACACCCAGACAGAACTAACCTCATGGCTTGTCAGCACGCCGTGCAAGCCCCATCTTGTGCCCCACTTAAGGAGACACACCTATGAAAGCTCTGATCGCTGCTTTGATCGCTCTTCCGCTTCTCGCCGCCTGCAACACCGTTGCCGGTGTTGGGGAAGACGTTGAAACCGTTGGCAAGGTGCTGAAAGACAGCGCCAATGAGGCCAAGAACTAGCGCCGCGCTAGACCGGCAGCTTTTGCAGGTCAGGACCGACCCAGCGCCGTCGCGCGGCCACTGAAAACAGAACCGGTTTGCTCCAATAGGTCAGCAACCAGCCAGAATGTCCGAGCGGGCCATCCATCAGCGTCGACAAGACGTGGCCAAGCCTCGCCGCCTCGCAATGGGTTCGCAGATGCCGCTCAGCCATGCGTAGTGAAGCCAGTGTGATCGTCTCGTGATAGCCTTCGCGGTCTGTATTTGGAACGCCAGTGGCTTCATTGTAAGCAAGAATAGTGCTCGGCATTTCGCGTTCCGCATCTCGCTCAGGGTGCCGGATAAACCAGAGCGCAGCAGCAAAGTGTGCCTCATGGGTCCAGTCTGTTTTGGGCAGCGTGCAGCCGATAAGCGCGTGAGCAAGCGCCTCAAAATCTGTATCTTCTGTATAAGTCATGGAACGGTCCTGAAGTGATCAATGCGGGCCGTTAAAACAGGAACACCCGCGTCTGGTTTGCGGGTGAAGGATTGGCGAGTTCGGCTTAGTTGTTGGGCAAAGCCTGCCACATGCACCCGGTCAAAAACGTATGATTCCAGCAAATCTGCTGTTTTGCGGCGAGGGTCATCACGAGGTGCATACTATGTCGCTAAGTCCAGACGATTAAAAAATCAAGCTTGAAACTTATCGAGGACAAAAATATACATATCATGTTATATAGATAGGTATAGATATGCCGGATATCCTCAAAGACCTTGGTCACCTCGCGCTTGGCAGTCGCTTGAAACGTCTGGCAGAACGGATGCAGGCTGATGCCCTGAAAATCCACGAACAGGCCGGGCTTAAGACCCAACCCAGCCATTTCCCCATGCTTGCGGCGCTGGACCGCTATGGCGATCTCACAGTGAATGAAGCGGTCGATGCGCTCGGGATCAGTCAGCCAGCTGTGACACGCTGTCTGAACAGTTTGATTGATCTTGGGCTGGTCACCACCACCGCCTTGAAGAAAGATCGGCGTCAGAAGACGATTTCCCTGTCCAAAGCCGGGCGTGAAGCGGTCGCCACAATGAAACGCGACGTCTTTCCGGGGGTAGAGCAGGCTGCTGCGGCCCTCTGCGAGGGCCCACCGACCGATTTCCTGGATCATTTGAAGAGGATTGAAGCTGCCATGGACCAACAATCATTGCTGTCTCGCGCGACACAGAACCTGAAAATCGTCGGTTTTGCCGATCACCTCGCGCCGCTCTTCTATTCGATCAATGAGGAGTGGGTTAGTGACATGTTCCGCATGGAAGACACCGATGAGCAGGTTCTGTCCGATCCGCGATCCTACATTATCGACAGGGGCGGCGATGTCCTCTTCGTTGAAGCGGGGCCTCTCGGTATTGTCGGCACGTGTGCCCTGATGCCCATAGAACCGGGTGTCTTCGAACTCACAAAAATGGGCGTACTGGCTTCGGCGCGTGGCCGCAAAGCCGGGGAGTTTTTACTCGCAAAAGTACTGGACCGGGCCCGCGAAATGCAGATGGACGAGCTGTTCCTGCTCACCAACAAGAAGTGCGCCGCTGCTATTCATCTCTATGAAAAGCTGGGCTTCATACATAGCGCTGACATCATGCAGCGCTACGGCAGTCGCTATGAACGCTGCGACGTCGCCATGTCCTATGATCTGCAAGGCAGCTAAAAGGCATTGACGCCGAACGCTGCGCCGCCCAAACCCCGCCCATGGCAGTCTCTCACACCTATAAGGGCAATGCGCCGGTTCGCCTGAACAAGTGGATGGCCGAACTTGGTCTCTGCTCGCGCCGCGAAGCTGAGGCCCTGATCGTGGCGGGCGGCGTTGCCGTTGATGAAATTCAGGTCGAACAGCCCGGGCACAAGATTGAACCCGGGCAAACTCTGACCCTGACGCAGGCTGCAGAAAGATCGATTGAGGGCAAGTTCACCGCCGTTCTAAACAAGCCGGTGGACTATGTGTCGGCTCAGCCAGAAGGCAACCAGATACCCGCCGCGCGCTTGCTGACCGCAAAAAACGCTGCAGATCAGACCGCCGCGCCCGGCCGGAATGCGCGTCTTGCACCGCTCGGACGGCTGGATCAGGATTCGCGCGGTCTGTTGCTCCTCTCAGAGGATGGCGTGCTCGCCAAGGCCATTATCGGGCCGCAACATACGCTTGAAAAAGAATATCTGGTGACGGTGAAAGGCGAGATTACCGAAGGCCGTCTCATGCTGCTGCGCAATGGGCTCGAGCTTGATAAACGCAAGCTCAAGACCGCCAAAGTCACCGTCGAACAGGGGCAGACCCTGCGCTTTATCCTGCGTGAAGGGCGCAAGCGCCAGATCCGCCGGATGTGCGATCTGGTTGGACTTAAAGTGATAGACCTCCTGCGTATCAGGATCGGTCCACTCTCTTTGGGCGACCTGCCCGAAGGCCAATGGCGCGCCCTGACCGCGAAAGAACGTGCAGCCTTGATCACGGCCTCTCTTCCTGACCGGCCCGCACGGCTTCGCGATGCAGAGGGAAAGCTGATGCGCAAGGGCCGCAGCTTTGTCGGCAAAGGCGGCGCAAAACCCAACCGCGAACCAAAACACCACCGCAAGGACAGGCCGCGCGGCGAGGGCAATGGCTATAAAGGCAAGGGAACCGGACGCCCGCCCCGTGCCAAACCGAGGCCGGATCGCTAGCGTTTACTCGTCAGGTGCGCCAGCCAGAAACCCGGCCGTTGCGTCTTCGTCGCCCGGAATGAACGCGCTGTCTTCAACTGAATAGCCGAACTCACCATATCCCGGGTCTGTCCAGTTCTTGCGCCGCTTCAGCGTCGGCGGTGTCGGCAAGGCGTCAACCGGCCGCGCTTCAACCGGTGAGCCCTTAGTCACAGGTGGCACAAAGGTGACGGGCGCAATGCGTGGGGCGGGCGGCGCGGGCCGCGTAATCACCGGTGCATAGATCGTCTCACGAGGCGCGACTGTGCCCGTCGCGCGGGTGACGGTCTCTGCCGCAGGCGGTTGAGGTGCCGATGGGTCCCGCATAACTTGCGGCAGTGCCGTTTCGGGCTTCGACTTAATTGCAGGCACATCGCCTAGAGGCGTACGCTGCGCTTCAGGAATATCATAGGGCGACGGCCAGTTTTCAGACCCCGGATATGGCGCAAGACTTGCGCGCGGATAGATCACCGCATCGGCGGGCACGACTGGTTGCGGCCGCGGTTGCCCGTTCGGATAGTACCGCACAGATACCCCGGACACCGCGCCGAGATGATAAATGCTGGGATCAATCGTGCGTTTCAGTTCGCATTTCGGACCGGTTTGCAAGTTTGCCGGAACATAGGCCCAGGAGGCACAATTTTCATCGCCGTTGCAGACCATCTGACAATGGGTTGCGGTGGAGCCGCGCATTGATACGTAAGGCTGGCCGGTGCGATAGACACTATACTCCTGGCCGGGCAGCTCCTCGCTCGCCCCTCCTTTTATCGCCGCATCGCCGAAACTTGCCGGTGCTGCAAGCGCCAGACCCGCCAGAACGATTGAGGTGAAACGCATTGGAACGTGGCGCATCACAGCACTCCATCTATTCAACTCCTGGTGTCAAATTAGACGGCGTGCGTTAAATAAGCGTTCGGCCTAGTCGCAGATCGATTGCTCGGTCGCAAAGGACGGGTCGAACACCGATCGCGGGTCCAGAACCCAGTGCGGGTGTCCCGTTGTCAGTCGCTTGAACTGTCCGGAGCGTTCGTGCGGCAAGGAATACGGATGATCGAACAGGCAACGAATATCATTGGTGATCGAAACCGACTGGGCATAGGTTGTGTGCTTGACCTTGAAGAAGAAACTCTTCGGGGCCGCTTTCGTTACATCGATCGTTTTTACAAACTGACGGCCGAGATAATCGGGCATATCAAACACCGCCGGACCACCGCCTTTGTAGAAACCGATCCGGCTCTTGACGTCGGAATCCTTGTTGGAGCCAAAGAAGTTCATACGGCTCGACAGGTTGCGCAATGCGCCGCTGAACCCCACAGCAGCATCGCTTTGTGAGGTATAGATCGTGACACCGTCATAGATCGGTGCAGCTGCGCCCATCCATTCTGCAAACAGGTTGGAGTCGAGATCTCCCGCCGCAAAGATCACATGACCAAACTTCTTCTCGCGGCTGAAATCGCTCAACCGCGCCAGCGCCTGAGCGGTCACCCGCGTCCCCATGGAGTGGGCGATAATATGCAATTTCATGGGGCGGTCTGCGGTGCTGACGGTCTCATGTGTCAGGCGTAGAAACCGCGCCAATGCGTCGACACTCAGATCAGCATCTTCCTGATCGTTCAGATAATCCAGCAGGTTGCCATTCGAGGGCCATGAGAAAAAGAACGCCGGGCCATCCACCTCCATGTCATATTTTAACTGCGCTGTACGGAACGCGGCGTTTCGGAACGGAACATTGAACCCGTGGATGAATACAAAAGCATGTTCGGAGTCCGGATCGGAGGTCGCGATGACTTCATGGATGCGGTTTGCAAACCCTTCCGGATCGCGGTCATAGGACCAGTGATCCAGCAGCGCGAAATACTTCTTCAGGTCCCGGTCGCGCAATGTGGCGCCGCTGCTGGCCGCCTTGAACGCGCCGCCGCCTTTGGCCAGTTTTTCTCGCCTTGAATCCGGTATGCTGACCATCACTTCGCCCAGGTGACAGACCCGCGTACTGGACGCAGTTTGGGAATAATCATACGGGCTGGGCTCGCAATTCGCGCGCGGTTCGGGGCGAATACTGAACAGATCGCCTTTGTCGGTGACCCGGCCTCTCTCTATCGTTTTGGAATTGATCGCATCTGCCTCGCCTTCGATGGCGGTCCGGTTGGTGCCGTAAAAAACAGAGACACATGTAATCCACTCATCCCCGCTGCGCGCGCCTTCCGCAGCAATACGCTCACACTCGCTTGCCTCGCGTACCGGAAGCTCCATCGCCATAACCTCAACCGGGACGGGTGCGGGTGCCGGCATACTGAGGCTACGGGTGGGCGGTGGCGGAGGGGCATCCTCCGCCATCGGTTCTGGCGGTGGGGGCGGCGGAGGCGGAGGAGGAGGTGGTGGTGGCGGCTCGGGCGGTGTCTCAGATTGCTCTATGACAACCGGCTCCGGCTGTGTTTCATCGCCCACAGGTTCGTCTGTCACTGTCGCACAGCTGACCAATATTGAGGCCAGAATAATAGTCGAAAATCTACGCATGGATGTCCCTCCAAAGCCGACGTTTCTCGCAGCTTTCAAGGACCGTAGCAGGAAACCTAAGCCAAGGTTAACAAAATCTAACCGGGATCGGTTAAATTTGCACGATTGATGTGACTATCCTGCAAGCGCCTCTTTCTTGGCCTCAATCTCCATCCAGTCTTCCTCGGCCTGTTCCAGATCGCTGCGTGCCTGTTCCAGCTGCTGGTTGATCTTGTTGAAGCCATCCGGGTCATCGGTGAACAGATTTGGGTCCGATAGCGCCTGCTCCAACCGCTCAATCTCGGCGCTGAGGCGCGGCATCGCGGCCTCCACTTCCTTCAGGCGATGTTGGTCCTTGAAGGAGAGTTTTGCTGCCTTCTTCGGGGCGTCCGGCTTTGGCGCGGCCTTGGCTTTCGGTTTGGATGATTTGGTCTGTGCCTCAGGCTGGATTTGCGACTGCGCATCGCTCCACCCGCCTGCGGTTTGCACCCAGTTTCCGTCCCCCACCGGGACCAGACAGGACGTCACCGTCGCATCCAGAAACGCCCGGTCATGACTGACCAGCAGCAGCGTCCCGGTAAAGTTCAGCAGCATGTCTTCCAGCAGCTCCAGCGTCTGCATATCAAGATCGTTGGTCGGCTCATCCAGCACCAGAAGATCGGTTGCCTTGGCGAGCGAAATCGCAAGGGTCAGGCGATTGCGTTCACCGCCCGACAGCGCGTGAACCGGCTGGCGGAGCTGTTCGGGTTTGAACAGGAAGTCCTTGGCATAGCCAGCGACATGACGCGGGCGGCCCTGCACCATGATGCTGTCACCGCCAGAAGGGGTCAGCGCTTCCCACAACGTATCGGTAGGCGTCAGCGTATCGCGGCTCTGATCGAGATACGTCACGGTTAGCGATGGGTTTAGTTTTACGCTACCCGTGTCGGGTGCGAGCTCCCCCAATAACAGTTTAACCAGTGTCGACTTACCCGCGCCGTTCGGGCCAATCAGGCCGATCCGGTCGCCGCGCAGGATTTTCAGGCTAAGATCGCGAACCAGATTCAAGTCGCCATACGCCTTGCTGAGGCCGCGCGCTTCCAGAACCTTGCGGCTTTGATTGTCACCAGCCTGCGCGCTGATCCCGGCGGTCGACTTGCCTGCATTAACAGAGGTGCGCAGCGCCGATTGCTCTGCCCGCATCGCCTGCAATTTCCGCAACCGGCCCATATTGCGCGCCCGCCGGCCGGTCACACCGCGTGCGAGCCAGCGGTTCTCGGCTTTCATCTGCGTCTTCATCTTGGCGAGCTGTTTTTCTTCAGCCGCCTCAACCTCAGCGGCCCAGTCGTCGAAATAGGCATAGCCGCGCGGGCTCTTGCGCACGACGCCATCTCTCAGCCACAGCGTATTGGTTGTCACATTTTCCATGAAGGTTCGGTCGTGGCTGACCAGCAGGACCGCGCCTGTATAGGCTTTCAGCCGCGCCTCCAGCGTCTCGATCATCGGCACGTCCAGATGGTTGGTCGGCTCGTCCAGCAACAGGACATCCGGGTCACGGGCAAAGGCGCGGGCCAGCGCCGCGCGGCGTTTCTGCCCGCCCGATAGCGTGTTCGGCTCCGCGCCTGGGTCCACCCCGAAATGCCCCAGCTCCGCCTCGGCCATCCAGGTCTGTTCCAGGCCTTCAGCAGCAAAGTCCAGCACGGTTGCAAAGGTCGACAGGTCCGGCTCCTGTTCGACCGCAACGATCTCAGTGCCCGGGTTGATCCACAGCTCACCACTGTCTGGGGCGAAGCGACCTGTCAGCAGGTGCATCAGGGTCGACTTGCCGGCTCCGTTCCGGCCCACAAGCGCCGCCCGCTCGCCCTTGGCGAGGGTAAACGTCACGCCCTCAAACAGCGGTTTGCCGCCAAAAGACAGGCGAACATCAGTCATCTTTAGGATCGGAAGCTGGGCCATCGAAGCGGCTTAACTCTTGAGCTTATAGCCTGATTTCAGCATCCACCAGACCCCCGCAGACGTCGCCAGTGCGCACAGCCCGGTCACGATATAGCCGGTCATCAGGTCTGAATTGGCCGCGCCAAGAAAGCCATAGCGGAACCCATCGATCAGATAGAAGATCGGATCAAAATGAGCGAGCGTGATAAACGGCTCGACCAGAACATTGATGTCGTAGAACGTGCCCGACAGGAAGGTTAGGGGCACGATCACAAAATTACTTACCGCTGCCAGATGATCAAACTTGTCCGCCCAGATGCCGCCCATCGCGCCAATCGCGGCGAGTGAGATCGTCGCCATCAGGCCAAACCATATCACCGGGAAAAGATGATCCACGCTCAGGCTGGCAAGCCCGCTGAAATGAATGCCGATGGCGGAGATCGCGCCAACCATCAGCCCGCGCGTCACCGCTCCAAAGATAAAGCCGGTCGCAAGCTCAACCGCGGACAAAGGCGGCATTAGAAAATCCACCTGACTGCCCTGAACTTTCGCAATCGTCAGAGAGCTGGACGAGTTCTGGAACGCGTTTTGTAGCATCGCCATCACGATCAGGCCGGGCGCAAGGAAGTCATTATAGTTGAGGCCGTTAAAGTCGCCGGTCAGCTCCCCGCGATTGCCAAAGGCCAGTTTGAACACGGTCATGAAGAGCAGGGTTGAAACCACCGGCGCAAGCAGCGTCTGCATCCAGACCTTCAGGAACCGGCCAACCTCACGCTTGTACAACGTCCAGAGGCCCAGCCAGTTAAAGGCGCCATAGCTGCGGGGTTTCGGGGGCGAGAGCTGCGTCGATGTATCAGGCATAACCGGCCTTGTAGGCCCAGATTCACCGTTTGGCGATAGGCCTTACTTTATCCACAGTTCCTACTATATATTGATTGCTTGTGGATTGCCGGTATCAGCATCTTGTGCTTCATTTCGTTGCTGATACGATATATAGCGTTAGAGCGGGGCTGATGGGCATTCCTGCATCAAGATATAGGGGCTGCTATAAAGCAGTGGATATGTATGGCTTGGACAGAAGATCGCGTCGAGGTTTTGAAAAAACTTTGGGCTGAAGGGCATTCAGCCAGTCAGATCGCAAAAGAACTCGGCGGCGTCACACGCAACGCCGTGATTGGTAAAGTACATCGCCTTGGTCTGTCAGGCCGGGCAACACCTTCACGTCCTGTCAAGCGGCCACCGCGGCTGGCCCGGCCAAAGCCACGGGTGCAACCAGATGGCAGTGTCGTCACGCCGCGTCCAGCGGCGCCCACGGTCGATGCGCAAGTGAAAAAAGTCGAGAAGGCGGTGATGGCCACCTTGCCACCTCAGCCGCTGGCTGATGGTGAGGCTGCCACCATTCTCACGCTGCGCGACAGCATGTGCAAATGGCCAATCGGTGACCCGGCTGATCCAAAATTCGCTTTTTGTGGCCGTAAGGCTACGTGCGGTCCTTACTGCGCTGAGCATGCCAAGGTTGCGTTCCAGCCAACCAAGAAGCGCGAGCGCAAGAAGTCTGAATACGACTATGTCCGCAAGATTGCGGGCTAGGTAAAGGCGGCTCAGGCCGCTTCTTCAACAATCTCAATCACGTCTTCGGAGCGGTCCTCGATATGGTACCGCTCCGATTGCGTTTTCAGCCAGTCAGTAATGTCTGCTTCGTCCGTACCAAGCTCGCGCAGGATATCAGCGGCCATTTCAATGCCGTGCGGCTCGGTCACGGACAGCCAGGCGCGCATGCCAAGCGCATTGAAGCGCGTCTCATCTTCCTCGGTCGTTACACTGACGAAGCGTTTCGCGCCCGGGAAGCCGAGCTCCACAGCGGGTGTAATCGCCTTGGAAACTTCATAGCGGGGGGCTCCGATGACAATCGCGCGGGCGTTGGCGGCGCCTGCTGCTTGCACCAATTTCAGGTTTGAAGCGTCCCCGAACAGGACCTGATAGCCATCGGCAATCGCCGACATGAACCGGTCGGGATCTGCATCAAAGGCCACGAAAGCGATATGATTGTCCTTCAATGCATCTGCCGCCAGTCGGCCCGCATCCGTCATGCCAAAGATCACCACAGGTGTCGCGCGGCCATTGGAGGCAGAAGCATCTTCCGGGGTGTTTTCCTTACGGCGTGCGGCAATGAAACGCGACAGGCGCATGCCCAGGCCGGCCCAGAGCGGGGCAGCGGCCAGCGATAGCGCAACCCCGGCAACGATAATTGTCTCTGCAAAGGCAGACACGATATCGGTCGTGGCAACAATGATGGCCATGACCACCAGCGTGAATTCAGAGCCTTGCGCCAACAGAAAGCCAAGCTGCGTCGTGCCCGCCTTGCTCCAGCCGTTCAAAAGCCCTGCAAGCATTCCGCAGGCTGTCTTGAACACAAGGATGGCGGCCGCAGCGCACACGACCAGCAGGAGATTGTCGATCAGCGCCGGAACATCGAGCATCAGCCCAACCGACATGAAAAAGAAAGAGAGCAGCAGGCCGCGAAACGGTCCCGTCTCGGTCTGGATCTGGTGGCGGAAAGATGTACCCGAAACGGCAAGCCCCGCCAGAAAGGCCCCAAGCGTCAGGGACAAACCCATCGCCGCTGTTGCCGCCGCAGCGGCCAGAACCAGAAACAGCGTTGCAGCGGTGAACGCTTCCTGATTTCGGGTCGAAATCAACAGCTGCAAAGCCGGCCCCATCAGATAGCGACCCGCAAGGATAGCCGCTCCGAATGCCAGGAAAGCAGCAATCGCAGCCTGACCCATCGTGATTGCCAGATTGCTGGAGTCGCCGCCCAGCGAGCTTGCAAAGATCAACAAAAAGATCGCGACAATGTCCTGAAAGATCAGCACATGGATCGCAGACCGCCCAAGCGGGCAGGAATTCAGGTTCCGCTCGTCAATGATGCGCGAGACAACCGCCGTGGAGGACAAGGCGAGCGATATGCCAATCGCGATCGCTGCGGGCCAGGGCAAGCCAAATAGGCCCAGCGCGATCGTAAAGGGCACACCGGTCAGGACCATATGGGTCGGCGCGAGCCCGATCATATCACGCCCACTCTCCCGCATTTCTCGCACCGAGACATGCATACCGATATCAAATAACAGGAAGACCACCCCCAGCTCTGCAAGCAGGTGGGTCGTGGCATTCTCCTCGATAACCCCAAAGACATGCGGCCCGATCAGAACACCGGCCGCAAGATATCCGACAATTGGGCTAAGCTTGAGAACCTTGGACGCGATGGCCGAAGCCCCGCCCACCCCGAGCAGAACCATTGCAGGCATCAGGGCTTCGACGGGGCTTAACGATGCATCTGCCATGTACGGGGTCTCCTTATGCTCTCAATATGGGGCAATTTCTGAATAAAAAAGACCGCTGCCTTGAAGATCAAAGCAGCGGTCAATGTGACTAGCCCGGACAGGAGGGAAACAGGCTAGCTTATCGGAGCCCGATTACATGCTGCGGCTGACCGTAATGACGAAGGCTTCGTCATTGTCGTCTACGTCCGTAGAGATGTAGCGGAAGTCGAGATCGACATAATCCTCAAAGGAGGTTGTCAGACCGATAGAGAAGTCGGTGTAAGCGTCAAACATATCGTCATATGAGTCAGAGTAACCAACTGTCGCGTCGATGCCGAAATTGTCACCGAGTGCTGTTCCGATTGAACCGGACAGGTAGCCAGCAGCGCCGGTCTCGAGATAGAATTCAGGTGAGTAGGCGTAAGATGCGCCAACATCGAAGATACCGAGTGTGGTGCTTGCGCCTGCATAGAACTCAACAAAGTTCTGCTCTGGCTCGTCTGGTGCATCCGGATACAGGTAGTAGATGAAGCCGAAGTCCAGGTCGAACTGGCCAACGCTTGGTGTCCAACCGGCATAGAGATCAATCTCTGTGCTGGTGCCGTCACCAAAGTCGACGCCTGAAGCCCAGGTGCCGACGTAAAACTCGTCAGAACCCCAGTCGAAGCCGCCCTGAATGGTTGGCGCGCCGTCTGCCTGGCTGAAACCACGGAAGACATAATCACTGGTCAGCGCAACGTTTGCACTGAACTCGCCTTCTGCGACCATAGTCGGGGTTGCGAGCGCTCCGGTTGCAAGTGCGAGCAGTGCTGCCCGCGAAAGTGTTTTACCCATCATTGATTCCTCTAGCTGGGGTCGAGTTGATGACACCTGTAGAAAGGACAGGACAAGCTTTATCCAGTTGAGGGCGGTGTGACGAAAAAAAATTCTCGATAGCGCTCGAAATTCGTGCAAATTGGGTAAAAGACGCTCGTATGACTGGCGAAGCGAGCAATTCTGTCTCGGCGTGTCCTTCAAACCTCAGCTGTATAGCTATATTCAGCCTGTCGAAGAGCAGTCAGGCCTTGTGGTAGGGTGACCCGGCAAGCAGGCTGGCGGCGCGGTAGATTTGCTCACACAGCATCACCTTGACCAGCCGATGCGGCCACGTCTGCGGGCCAAACGCCATTGTGGTCGGCACGGCATCGCGAACAGCCTGACTATAGCCCGCCGCGCCCCCGATCAGAAAAGCCACTTGCGGCGTGCCGGCATCGCGCCATTTGGCGAGATTTTGAGCGAAGGCCTTGGACGTTGACGGCGCGCCAAACTCATCCAGTCGAAACAGTTTTGCATCGCGGGGCAGCTTTGCCAGCAAACGCTCGCCCTCGGCTTCAAGGCTCGGCCCGGCCTCGACATCCACCAGTTTCAGGTCACGAAAGCCGAGCTGACGCGCAGACTTACGAAACCGGCCCGCATAGTCATCAACAAGGTCTTTTTCAGGGCCTGATTTCAGTCGCCCAACACTCACAATCGTAATGATCATTGCGGTTCGCGCAGATCAGACGTCGCTATGGATGTGGCTATTGTCGTCGTCTGCCCAGATCTTTTCAAGGTTGTAGAAAGAGCGAACCTCGGGGCGGAACAGATGCACGATAATGTCGCCGAGATCGATCAGAACCCAGTCGGCATTCGGCATGCCTTCCAGCTTGGGGGCCTGACCTGTGCTGTCTTTCACCGTCTTCGCCACATGGTCGGCGATCGAGCTGACATGCCGCGCCGACCGCCCGGAGGCGAGGATCATGATGTCAGCGAGGGATGACTTGCCTGCCAGATCGATGGTGACAATGTCTTCCGCCTTATCATCTTGAAGGGATGCAATCAAAAGCTCGGACCGGGCGCGAATATCTTCAATTGACACAGCGCGTGCTGTACGGGTCTCGTGTGTTTGGGCAGGCAGGGTGGGGCTCCAATTTTGTTGCTGCCGATATCTATAGCATGTCGCGAAAGGTGGCTCCAGAGCTGACTTGCCGCGAAGCGACAACTGTGACCTCGAATCCCCACCCCCCAAACAGGGATGAACACGGCATATTCACCTGCGCCGTTGCAGGAATACAACTTTAGCGAGGATCGCTCTGCCCGTTTTTTGGCAGGTCCAGGTCACGAATCACCGGACCGATCATTTCGGAACTGGCCTGCCTTTCGGTCCTTAACAACCGTTTCCGGGTCAAACACGCGCCCATTCATGGCAAGGTAAATGCCGGGCGGCAGCAGGAACGTGCTGGAAACAGCAAAGCCGATATTGAAGATTGCGTCGGTGGATCGCTGCGAGGCGGGTTGCATCGCGCCGGTCAGTACGACCGTCTTGCCCTCTATACCGCTAAGGAACCGTGCGGTCGCCGCCATCGTGTCGGTGCCATGCGTGATCAGCACATGTCTGGCCTCAGTGCCGGAGACCGCCTTGCGGATCAGCGCGCGATCCTCATCGGTGAGTTCAAGGCTGTCCTTGCGCATCAGCGGCGTAATCTCATGCTCAAACCGGACATTCGCTTCGCGCAAAATGGAATCGAGCGCCGTCTCACCCACCTGAAACTCCGACAAAGCATCGAAATAGACTTTGTCGATCGTCCCACCGGTGGTGAAGATATGGAGATTGGGCAGGTCCATCTATTTAGATGCCTTTTTTGCGTAGCGCCGTCGAACTCATTCGGTTGAGCGGGGCTTTGAGATAGGTCCAGGCGGGGGTCTTGCGGCCGGGCAGAGCAACCGCAGAGCGCCCCGGCAAACGGCTGTCGCGAAAGATCCGCGCAAAGTGGCTGGTCCGCGCCGCCAGCTCAAATCCCGGCCGGGCGACCACCGCGATTGGGATCGTCGCCGCGATCTGCCGCCAATCTTTCCAGTAATGCATCGTCATCAGACTATCGGCCCCGATCAGCCAGACCAGTTGCGCCTTTGGGCAATGTGCGCGTACCAGTTTGATCAGATCAATCGAATAGGTCAGATGTGCCCGCATCTCGATGTCGCTGATCCGCATCGCCTTGTTTTGCGCGGTCAGAACCTGCACCGCTGCGAGCCGGGCATCGAACTCGCCCGGCGGCGCTTTCAGGGGGTTGCCAGGCGTTGGAAACCACCAGACCTGATCCAGCCGCAAGCGTTTCAGTGCGGTCTCTGCGACATGCAAATGCCCGGAATGTGGTGGATCAAAACTGCCGCCGAACAGGCCGATCCGCTGGCGCGTACCAGCGGGCGGCAAATGAGCAGCGGGGCGAAGTCTCGGCATTATCGGGAGGTCTCCGGCCACCCACGCCCCCTGCCCACCCACCCCAGGGGTAGCCTCTGCGGGGGGTTGGGCTGGGGGCGTGGGTGGACCATGAAAACCAATTAGGCCCGGGTCTGGCCCGTGCCGCGCACGACATATTTGAAGATGGTCAGCTGCTCTGCGCCAACCGGCCCGCGCGCATGGATGCGGCCCGTGGCAATCCCGATCTCAGCGCCCATGCCAAACTGTCCCCCATCGGCAAACTGGGTCGAGGCATTGTGCATGACGATGCCTGCATCCACCTCCGCCAGGAACTGTTCAGCGGTGGCGGTGTCTTCAGTCACAATGGCTTCGGTATGGCCCGTGCCATAAGCGGCAATATGCGCCAGCGCGCCCTCGACGCCGTCGACCACGCGGACCGAGAGGATCGCATCGAGATATTCGGTGCGCCAGTCCTCTTCGGTGGCCGCTTCGATCTCCGGCACCATGTCGCGCGCCTCGGCATCGCCGCGCAGCGCGCACCCGGCATCAATCAGCGCTGCGGCCAGAACCGGTAGCATCTGACCGGCGACGGCGCGGTCGATCAGAACTGTCTCGGCGGCGCCGCAAATGCCTGTCCGGCGCATCTTGGCATTGACTGTGATGTCCACGGCTTTCTGAAGGTCCGCACCAGCATCAATATAGATATGGCAGAGCCCCTCCAGGTGTCCGATCACAGGCACCCGGGCATCAGCCTGAACCCGCGCGACAAGCCCTTTGCCGCCGCGCGGTACAATCACATCGACTGTGCCATTCAAACCCGTCAGCATATGCCCCACCGCGTCGCGATTGCTTGTCTGGACCAGCTGCACAGCATCCTCAGGGAAGCCGGACTGTTTCAGACCCGCACGCAGCGCTTTGCCGATGGCGATTGCAGATTGCAGGCTTTCACTACCTGCCCTCAGGATCGCCGCATTGCCGGAGCGCAGGCAGAGCGCAGCGGCATCGGCGGTTACATTTGGACGGGCTTCATAGATGATGCCGATCACGCCGAGCGGCGTGCGGACCCGCGCAATGTCGAGACCGGTTGGCACGGTCCAGCGGGCGATTTCTGCGCCGACAGGATCAGGCAGAGCGGCTACATCGAGGACGGCGGCGGCAATGCCTTCAAGGCGTTCAGGGGTCAGCGCGAGCCGGTCCATCATGGCCGAGCTCAGGCCCTTGGCCTTGCCGCCTTCCAGATCGGCCGCGTTTGCTGCCAGGATCTCGGTTTCTGCTGCCTTTAGCGCATCGGCCATCGCATGCAGCGCCTTGCTGCGTGCCTGTGGCGTGTGTTTGGCGAGCTCGGCTGAGGCCGCGCGCGCGCGATGGCCCATATCGAGCATGGTGGAGTGGAGGTCGTCAGTAATTTTTACAGTATCAGCCATGGATTTCATCTGCCGGATTTATGCGTAAGCCGCAATCTCTGTTTGCGTTACGCGGATGGGTTTCGGGATTGGAAAACTGGTCTGTGTGGCAGGATTTGAACCTGCGACCCCCGCGGTCCAAGCGCGGTACTCTGACCCGACTGAGCTACACACAGCAAATCGTGCGCCTAGTTAAAAAACTAGGCGGTGATCGGTCGTGCGGGGCTCAAAAAGCAAGTCATATGTCGCACATACGGTCTGCTATGGCGAATGGCAAGCGGCAATTTTGGGGCAGAACTATCGAGGCGACAGGGCGGGCCTACCCCTTCCAGAAGCGCCGCGTCATCAGAACGAAGACAGCGGTAAACTCCAGCCGTCCCAGGATCATCGCCGTCAGACAGATCCATTTTGCCCGGTCCGGCAGGGATTCAAACGTCCCCGCCGGGCCGATGGTTGACCCAAGCCCCGGTCCAACATTCGAGACGCTGGTCGCCGCGCCCGAAATCGCGGTCAGCGGATCGACCCCGGTCAAGCTCAGCAGGATGGCCGCCAGCACGAACGTGGCGAGATACAGGAAGACAAACACCATCACCGATTGTAGCGTATCATTGTCCACAACCCGGCCGCCATACCGGATCGGCACCACACGGTTTGGGCTGATCATTTGCTGCGTATGGGCCAGCACAGCCCGGAAACTGATCTCAAGCCGGAACATCTTGATCCCGCATGCTGCAGATCCCGCGCACCCGCCCAGAAAAATCGCAACGAGGAAAACCAGCACCGCCGCCTCGCCCCAGCTGTCATAAGGCGTCGTCGCATAGCCGGTTCCGGTGATCACCGAGACGACGTTGAACAGCGTCTCGATATAGCCTGCGACGGGGCTGATAATCACATAATCATGGTCCTCGATAATCCGCAGCACAAAGACCAGCGTGGTAATCCCCAGGATCAGTCCGATAAACAGACGCGGCTGCGGATCGGTCAGCAGCGGTTTTGCCCGGCCGTGCAACATGGCAAGCGCGAGTAGGCTGAAGGGGAGCCCGGCAATGATCATGAAAAAGATCGCCGCGAGCGGGGCAGGTGTGTTGATGAACGCTGCGAACGAGGCGTCTGACGTGGAATACCCCCCAGCTGCAACCGTGGTCATCGAATGCGCGATGGCCTCGAACGCGGTCATCCCGCACGCCGCATAGGTCAGCGCGCAGGCAATCGACAGGAACAGGTAGATCATGCCCGTCTGAGCGGTAATCTCACCGATGCGCGGCATGAATTTGCCCGATACGTCAGAGCTTTCCAGCTGGAACAGCTGCATCCCACCCACCCGCAACACGGGCAGGATCGCAATCGCGGTCACGATAATACCGATCCCGCCAAACCATTGCAGTATGGCGCGCCACAGCAGGATCCCGCGCGGCTGATCAATCAGATCATCAATCACGGTCGCCCCGGTCGTGGTCAGGCCGGAGACGCTCTCGAACATTGCATCGGTAAAGGACATGCCGACCCCCATGAACGGGATTGCGGCGAGGCCGGGCAGCACCACCCAGACCAGAACGGTCAGCAGAAAGGCTTCTCTCGATCCGGTCCGCTCGGGGCGATCACCGGCCAGAATGGTCAGACCGATGCCAAACAGGATCAGTACGGTCGCGCTGCCTGCAAAGACCGGCCATTCGGAGCGCTGATCTGCGAGATCGAGCAGCCAACACGGGATCATCGCAACGCCCAGAAGGGCGGTCATGATCCCAAGCGCTAGAATGACCACACGAAGCTGCATCCAACGCCCCTAACAATAAAATGCTGCGAAGAGGTGTATTTTTGCTTCAGTCGCTTTGAGCTGGTCTCGCGTTTTGGGCTTATGCGCTGGCTCGCGGCGCGCGCAGATACAAGATGACTGCCAGGACTGTCATCACAATCTCAAAGTAAAGCAGTGGCATGATGGTCGCTGGCGGGCTCCCGACAGCGAAAATACTGGCAATTCGACCAAGCGCGGCTCCCGTCATGAAAATCGCAACAAAAGCGAGGGCATCGCGGTGACGGTTTGCGGAAAAGACGCCCAGCAGGAACACGGCTGCTGAGACCAGGAACAGGCCGCCATAGGTGGACCGCAACATATTATCCATACCCGCGCTCCCGGTCACTAAATCATAGCGGGCGAGTAGCAGGTTGGGATCATACAGGTAGAGAAGCCCAATCAGGCCTATGGCGATCGCGTTAAAAGCCAAAAAAATGCGAGAGATCATGGGCGCCTCCTGGGGGTGTTTGGGGTCGTTATTCTGCAGCAGGGGCGACGTCGTGCCGAGCAAGCCATTCGGCTTCTTCGCCGGGCTCAGGCATGATATCGCCGCCTTCAAACGCCCAGCTTGCAGGGACATCTGCCGTCACCATGCCAATATCATCCAGCGCAATTCCGGCATGCGTTTCGATCGACTGGCGCATTTCAGCAATGATTTGCGCTTTTTGCGCCTCGGTTCGGCCACCGCGAATGCTGCCAAACAGGACAGCCTTTTTGCCGTCAATTGGCGGCGCTGCGGCTTCCTCAACGAAAAAGGCATGGACGAATTGTGGCGGCGCACCGGTCACATCGCAATGAATGCGGGTGATATCAGCGGCGATTTTGGGTTTGGCGGTGTCTTTAATCGCGCCTTTGGCTGCGTTGCAGAGATAGAGAGGCATAAGAGGCTCCTAGTTTGGCTGGGGGTCGGACAAAACGCCGACGATTTCATCGAGGGAACGGCCGGTTTCGCGCGCCCACATGCCGCAAAGCTCACGCAGCAGGTCTGCACGATCTGATTGCGCGAGCGGTGCGTTCGCCCGGACTGAGATAATCGACGACGTGCTCGGTTTGGCAGCCGTAAATCCGCTACCTTCAGGTATTGCGGTCCAGTTGATTTCAGCAGGTTCGCCAAAGCTTCGTTGTGTGAAATCGTTCAGGTTGGCGCGCAAGACAGCCTCGGTTTCAGCTGAGACCTGTCCGGCCTGAACAATACAATTGCAGGGGATCATCCTTTACTCCTCTTCTTCAGTCCAAATCTTCGGGGGCGCGCCATTGGCACGGCGCATGCCGACAGCCCGAAGCGCCATCACCTCCCCATCCTCATCGCGTGGCCAGATACGCGGCAGTTGTTCGCCGGACGCCTTGACCGTAATAACGGTGGATGGGCCTTTTTCATGGGCAACCCACTTATCGCCCCACTGTGCGAGTGCGATAATCACCGGAGCGAGCTCTCGACCCCGTTCGGTAAGCGCATATTCCTCGTATGTCAGACCGCTGCCTGCGGGTACTTTCTCCAGAATGCCGCCTTCAACCAGATCGTTCAGACGACTGGTCAGGGTGTTCTTGGCGATGCCGAGATTCTCCTGAAAGTGCTTGAACCGCCGCGCGCCCATCATCGCATCGCGAATAATCAGCAAAGACCACCATGACCCGACATGATCGAGTGTCCGGGCAATTGAGCATTGCATATTTGAGAAGGACTTCGTTTTCATCGCCATGCTTGTTGGTTGCAATATAGGACCGTGTAGCCTAAGTGGTCTTATATTGCAACCAAGAAATTTTCGCCCTCCCGTTTGTCGCAATCGTTTTCCCGGAAAGGAATGAAACATGCAGCTCAAAGTTCACGGAACGATCTTGTCGCCCTGGGTCCGCCGATTGGTGGTGTTTATCGAGGAAAAGGAGCTTCCCTACGAGATTATCAACGTCGTCCCGCTTGGCGATCCAGATCCAGACTTTCTAAAGATCAGCCCACTTGGCAAAGTGCCTGTGCTCGAGTTCAACGGTCGCTTTTTACCGGACTCGCTCGCAGCGTGCACGCTTTTGGAGGCTGAGGTTCAGGATCCAGCACTGTTTCCTAAACGGGGTTGGGATCAAGGATGGATGCTTTGGCTTTGCGACTATCTCGCCACGGCATTCTTCTCAAAAGTTGAAGCGCCGTTGTTTATTCAGCGTTTTATTAATCCGAACTTTCGCAAGACTGAGCCGGATCAAACGATCGTGGATCAAGCCCTGGCGATTATGCCTCAGGTTTTTGATTATCTGGAATCACAGCTCTTGAATGGACGGCCATACTTGCTTGGGGATCAGGTTACGCTTGCGGATCTCACTGCGGGCAGCATCTTCGTGAATTTCCTCCATGCTGGCGAAACCGTCGATGCTAACCGCTGGCCCAATCTTGCCGACTATGTTGCGCGGATGCTTGTCCGTCCGTCATTTGAAAACGTTCTGGAGAGGGAACGCGAAGCGGTCGGGTCCGTCTCACCGCTGTTTGCGGGTGTCTAAACGCCTTAGACGAGTATCTGCTTCACAGGATTTGATTTTTCTGACTGAATACTAACTCACGTCATGACTTACCTAGTATTGGATTTTCGATGGCTGCACTTGAGATCGATGAAAAAGCCGAAGCGCGGGCGTTGACCCCGAAAGTCGCGGTCCCAACGCTGCTCTATGTGCCGTTCATCTGGGCAGTACATGGCAGTATGCTTTACGCAGCGCTTTCTGGTATTGGCAGCTACTGGATGTGGACCATCCCGCTCGGCTATATCGCCTTCTGCCACTATACCTATGTGCATGAGGCAATTCATGGAAACATATTGCCGAACGGGCGCTTCAATCGATTGTTCCAGGAGGGGCTCGGGTGGATCGGCGCGGTGACCCTGTTTGCTAATTGGCCGCTATTGAGCCGCACGCATAAAGGCCATCACAGCCATACCAATACAGATCAGGATCCGGATGTGTTTGTGCAGAAGGCGCTTTGGCGGCTGCTTTTGCGAAACGCGATAACAACATCACTGCTGCTGGTTCCGATCCCGGTTCTGAAATTGCTGGTGCGCGATCGGTCGCCAGCTATGGGCTATTTCAACGCCGATATTGCCATGACATCGGCAGAGCGGCGCGGGCATTATATCGCAAATGCGATTATGGTCGGCGCAGTCTGGGGCCTCGTCTTTAGCGGTTTTGCGGCAGAGGTTTTCCTGCTATATTTCATTCCCGCCATGCTTGGATATAGCTTCCTGGCGGTGGTCTTCATCTGGTTGCCGCACCATCCGTTTGAGCGGGGGGATCGTTATCACACGACCCGCAATCTGGGGCATCGCTGGCTCAATCCGATCCTGCAGCAGCAGAACTGGCATCTGATGCACCATCTCTGGCCCTCTGTGCCGTTCTATAATTATGAGAAACTTTATCATCGGCTGAAGCCCGTGCTGATCGAGAAAGGCGCGCGTTACAATGATGGAATTGTGCCGAAGGAACCAAGGGCGACAGGTGATTCTGCCTCTGTGCCTGCCGAATAGGCAGTGTGCGGTAGAAAATTAAAAAATCAGCAAATCGGACAAGTTTTTTCAACCTCCGTAGCGATATAGTTAACAGACTGTAAAAATTGGACTTTCTGACGTTTTGTACACTCAGGCAGGCCTTTGTTCCGAATAATTCCCTATTTGTATTCACTTTGTTTTTGCGCGCTGTGGTTGTGGATAATCCGAATCGCTTGAATCACCCATTTGAATCCAATCATTCCCATGTTATCCCATAATCTAACAAGCTGAGCCCAAATGGGTTCTGCCGGGGCATGATGGGAGTTGGCGCGTGTTTGTCTCGACGCATGAGACATCGTTGGATTCGAAAGGTCGGGTATCTGTCCCGGCCTCGTTTCGTCATGCCTTGGGCGGCGGGACGCGCATCTTCCTGTGGCCTGCATCCGATGGCTCGCCTTGTCTTGAGGGCGGCGGTGAAGCGTTGATGGCGACCTATCGTCAGACGCTGGCCCGGATGAGCCCGAATGACCCGGCGCGGCGCGCCTTCATGCACGCCATCTTCACCCGCTCGGCGGATTTGAAGATGGACGATACGGGCCGGATTTCGATCCCCAAGCCGCTGCTGGCGGCGGCGGGCATCACCAAGGAAATGATTTTTGCCGGTTCGCTCGACCGTTTCCATGTCTGGGAGCCGTCGCGTTTTGCGGCTTTCGATATGGATATGGCTGAACAGCTTGAGACCCATCAGTCTGCTATTGAGGCCCCGTTTCAGGCTGCGCTTGCGGCAGGCGGGATCCTCGGCGTTGTCGGCGGGGAGGAGAGCTGATGGCGCATATCCCGGTCCTGCTGCCCGAAGTGATCGAGGCGCTTCAGCCCACGGATGGCGAAACCTATGTTGACGGTACGTTTGGCGGCGGCGGTTATGCGCTGCGTGTCCTCGCCGCCGCAGACTGCACATTGTACGGGATAGACCGCGATCTCGACGCGATTGAGCGGGCAGAGATGATCGCTGCCGATCAGCCGCGATTGATCCCGCTCATGGGTCGCTTTGGCGACCTGGAGCCGCTGTTGCTGAACGCCGGCATCCGCTCGGTTGACGGTGTGATGCTCGATATTGGCGTGTCCTCTTTCCAGATCGACGAAGGCGTGCGCGGGTTCTCTTTTATGCGCGACGGACCGCTCGATATGCGCATGGGCCAGGCCGGTCCAAGCGCGGCGGATGTCGTCAATACACTGCCCGAGTCCGAGCTCGCCGCGATCATTCGCCAGCTCGGGGAAGAACGCCAGGCACGCCGGATCGCGAAAACGCTGGTTGAGCGTAGAGTTTCGCAACCTTTTTCGACGACGCTCGACCTTGCAGAGACAATCGAACAGGCGGTTGGCGGTCGGCGCGGCAAGAAAACCCATCCGGCAACGCTGACCTTTCAGGCGGTGCGTATGTTTGTAAATGATGAGCTTGGGGAACTGGCGCGGGGGCTGGCAGCAGCAGAGCGGATGCTCTCACCCGGCGGCCGCCTGGTCGTGGTGACCTTCCATTCGCTGGAGGACCGTCTGGTCAAACGCTTCATGCGGGATCGGTCCGGCGAAACCGCGGGTGGCTCGCGCTATCTGCCGGAACGCGAAAAAGGCCCGGACCCGACTTTCCTGCTGCCACAGCGCAAGGCGATTGAGCCAGGCGAGGCTGAGGTGCGCGCCAATCCACGGGCCCGTTCTGCGCGCCTGCGCGTCGGGGCGCGGACCGAAGCGCCGATCTGGGACAAGCCGGTGGAGACCGGAATGCGCCTGCCAAGTCTTGCAGATGTGGAGGTCGCAGCATGAGTAAGCGCGCGTTCTTCTTTGGACTGGCCGTGATCGCGGTGCTGATCTTCAGTCTCTATCGGGCCAAATTTGGCGCGCGGGAAACCGTGCAAGAGATCGCCAAGGTCGAGGCAGAGATCGAAACCGCTTTGGCTGAGCAAGCTGATCTTCTGGCTGAGTTCAGTCACCGCTCCCGTCAGGAATGGATTGAAGACTATGCCCGCACACAGCTTGGCATGGTCCCGGCGCGCGCGGAACAGTTCGTGAAGCCCGGTGATCTTGATGCTTTGACCGGTCCGCCGCTCGTGTCGGAGCAGCCGCGCCCTTCGCAAGGGGAGGCGCCTGATGCGCAATAGTCAGGATTCTGCGGCGACCATGCGCGGCGGTGATATGCGCTCGCGGCTGGTTTCGATCTGCATGCTGGCCCTGTTTGCCGTAATTGCGATCAAGGGTGCGACCGTCGCGCTGAACGCAGAGCGGGCGTCAGGCGGTGTCGCAACTGCGTTTGAAGCGCCGATCAAGCGAGCGGACATTGTTGATCGCAATGGCGACCTGCTTGCAACCTCGGTCACCGTCTACTCGCTGTTTGCTGATCCGCGCGCGATGATGGATGGGGATCTTGTCGCGCAAGAGCTCTCGCGGGTTCTGCCTGATCTTGATGTCGAGCGCATTTCTGCGCGCCTCGCCAATAAAGAGCGGGCCTTCGTCTGGATCCGGCGCGGTTTGACCCCGCGCGAGCGTCAGGCAGTGTTTGCGCTTGGGCTCGAGGGGCTCGGCTTTCGCGAGGAAACCCGCCGGGCTTATCCGCGCGGGACGCTGGCTGGCCATGTGCTTGGCTATGCGGGCGCTGACGGGCAGGGGCTAGGCGGGGTTGAATACGCGCTTGATGACCGTCTGGCCAAGGGCGGTGATCCCCTCGCGCTGACCATCAATTCCAATATCCAGTTCAGCCTTGAGGCAGAGCTTGCGGCTGCCGTCGGCGAATATGATGCAGAGGCGGCTGCAGGTATTGTCATGGCCGCCCAATCTGGCGAGGTCCTTGGGCTGGCAAGCTGGCCGCCGCTTGATCCCAATCAGGCGACCCGGCTCAGCCGTGATGACCCGACCCTGCTTAATCGGGCGACCGGCGCGGTCTATGAACTTGGATCGGTGTTCAAGCCCCTCACCATCGCTGGCGCGATTGATGCGGGCGCAGTGCGCCCCAGCGACAAGTTCGATGTGCGCGACCCACTGATCATTCGTGGCATGGAAATCAGCGACACACACCCAATCGCTGCGCGCGCGACACCTGCTGAGATCGTCTCGGAGAGCTCGAACATCGGCACGGTTAAAGTCGCCTGGCAGATGGGCGTGCGCCGCCAGCAGGAGTTCATGTCCTCCCTCGGCCTGTTCGAGCGTGCCCCGATTGAGCTGGCGGGCAGCGCCGCGCCGCTTCTACCAGAACAGTTTGATGACCTCTCCAGCGCCACAGCCAGCTACGGCCATGGCATCGCGGTCTCGCCGATGGCCTTTGCGGCTGCCTTCTCGTCGCTCGCCAATGCCGGTGAAACCGTCACGCCAACCTTGGTGCGTGACCCGGATCGCAAGCCCCGCCGCAAGCGCGTGCTGTCTGCGCCAACCGCGGCGCTCGTCACCCAGATGATGCGGCGTGCGGTCTTGTCCGGCACCGGCACACGCGCCGAGGTTGCAGGTTACCGCGTTGCGGGTAAAACCGGCACAGCTGAGAAGCCGATTGCTGGCGGATATTCCGAAACCGAGAATATTTGCAGCTTTGCCGCTCTGTTTCCCGCAGATAGCCCTGAATATGTCGTATTGATCGTGCTGGACTCTCCTAAGGCGGGTGCGGATCGCGGTCGGACAGCATCCTGGAATGCTGCCCCGACGGCTGGCCGGGTTATCGATCGGATTGCACCCATGCTGGGTGTTGAGCCGCGCTTCGATGATCTGAACCGGTCGGGTCCGCAGGTTCGCTCCGTCTCAGAGAGAAGGAGTTCGCTTTGATATTACGAGATCTGTTTCCAGGCTTAACTGGCGAGGCAGGCCATGCCCCGGTTCGCGGCCTCACCGCCGACAGCCGCAAGGTTGAGCCCGGCTTTGTTTTTGCCGCGCTGCAAGGCGTTGTTGCCGACGGGCGGGCTTACATTCCCCAGGCGATTGCGGCGGGCGCCACTGCGGTGCTCGGCAAGGACTTACCAGCGATGGACGCGGCCGCAATAGAGGCTGATGAGCCGCGTCTTGCGCTCGCCCAGGCGTCCGCCCGGTTCTATCCGCAGCAGCCTGAAACGATTGTTGCGATTACCGGAACCAACGGGAAAAGTTCAACTGTGGACTTCCTACGTCAGATCTGGGCCAGCAGCGGCCTGAAAGCGGCGTCCATGGGAACGCTTGGAGCGATTGGTCCAAGCGGGCATATCGACCTTGGCCACACCACCCCGGACCCAGTCGCGATCCACGCCACGCTCCAGGCCCTTGCGGCAGAGGGCGTGCAGCATGCCGCGATGGAGGCCTCCTCGCATGGTCTTGCCCAATACAGACTGGACGCGGTGAAACTCGGCGCCGTCGCCTTCACCAATCTGACGCAAGACCATCTCGACTATCACGGCACGATGGAGGAGTACCGGGCCGCCAAGACCCGTCTCTTCTCTGAACTTGCGCCAAAGGGCGTTCCGGCGATCGTCAATGCTGACAGTGACCAGCGCCTGTTCTTTGAACAAGCCGCCCTCGATGCAGGCCTCGCAGTTGTTTCCGTTGGCTGGCGCGGTGAAGACCTCAAGATTGAGGAATTGATGCCGAAAGCCACCGGGCAGCGCCTCTTTGTCAGCTGGCGCGGGGCCAAAGCAGCAATTGATCTCCCCCTGATCGGGGAGTTTCAGGCCCTCAACGCGCTCACCGCCGCCGGTCTGGCGCTGGCTGGCGGTATGGAGCTGCAAGCTGTCGCTGATGGTCTCGCGGCGCTCAAACCCGTCAAAGGTCGTCTCGAATATGTCGGCGAAACAGGTCAGGGCGCGGGTGTTTTTGTTGACTATGCCCACACGCCTGCCGGCCTGGACGTTCTGATCCGCGCCGCGCGTCCGCATACGGCTGGGCGTCTCGTTGTCGTCTTAGGCGCAGGCGGCGACCGCGACAAGGGCAAGCGCCCGCAAATGGGCGCGATTGCTGCCAAGCATGCTGATCTGGTGATTGTCACAGACGACAATCCCCGCTCTGAAGATCCGGCCACAATCCGCGCTGAGATCATGACTACTGTGCCGAACGGTATTGAGATTGGGGATCGCGGCGAGGCCATCGCTCAGGCCATCGCGGGTCTCAAGAAAGGCGACACGCTGCTCATCGCCGGCAAGGGCCACGAGACCGGCCAGATTGTCGGTGACACAGTCATTCCCTTCTCAGACCAAGAGACAGCGCTCGCTGCCCTTAACGAGGTGGCCAATGCCTGATCCGCTCTGGACCTCCGCAGAAATCGCAACGGCAACACGAGGCACCGTAACGGCTGACTTCGACGTGACCGGTCTTTCGATCGACACGCGCAGCCTGGAGCCGGGCGATCTGTTCGTGGCCCTGAAAGACGTGCGCGACGGACATGAGTTTGCCAGCAACGCCTTCAAAGCCGGGGCCAGCGGCGCGCTGGTCAGCCGCGAGGTTGAGGGCAGCCCGGTTGTGCAGGTTGATGACGTGCTTCCGGCGCTTGAGGCGATGGGGCTGAACGCCCGGGACCGGGCAGAGGACTGCTACCGCGTCGCGGTCACAGGCTCTGTTGGAAAAACCAGCGTGAAGGAAATGATGGCGCGGATGTTTCGCGCCCTTGGCCCGGCGCACTGGAACGTCAAAAGCTTCAACAATCACTGGGGTGTGCCACTGACGCTGGCTCGCATGCCGCGCGAGACGAAACGCGCTGTGTTCGAAATTGGCATGAACACCCCCGGCGAGATCGCCCCGCGCAGCGCTATGGTTCAGCCGCATGCCGCTATGGTCACCAAGATTGCCCCAGCCCACCTCGAAGGGCTTGGCAGCATTGAGGGCGTCGCCCGCGAGAAAGCAGACATTTTTACTGGTCTGCAACCGGGTGGGGCGGCCATTCTCCCGCTGGATGACGATTTTGCCCCGCTTTTGTCAGACCGTGCGAAGGCGCTGCAGCCGGACTGCCGTATTCTGACCTTCGGGGTTGGCCCGGGCCCGGATGCTTCTGTGGTTGAAACCAGCAGCAATGGCCGAACGACAACCTGTCTCATCAGCGTGCACGGACGCGAGGTCTCGTTCACTTTGAACGCGGTTGGCGACCACTGGGCGCTCAATGCGGCGGCTGCACTGCTTGCGGTCTGCCCGGACGGCCCAGAGCACGTTGGCGCTGCAGCGAACGCGCTCGACGGCTATGCGCCGCCCCCGGGACGCGGCACGACCGAAACACTGGCGCTACCCGGCGGCGGAGAGATCACGCTGATCGATGACGCCTATAATGCCAATCCGGAAAGCATGCGCGCGGCGCTCTCTGGCTTTGCGACCCGGCCCTGTACAGGACGCCGGATTGTTGCCCTTGGTGAGATGCTGGAAGTTGGGCCAACCTCCGAGGCCGAGCACGCTGCCCTTGCGGAACCGATTCTGTCTGCCGGGGCGGATATCGTCTTCCTTGCAGGGCAGGGTATGCAGCCTCTTGTGGATAAGCTCCGTGAACGAACAGAGTCCAAATGGGCCGTCAAGGCGCAAGAGCTGGAATCTGAGCTAAAATTCACGGTTAAAAGCGGTGATGTCCTGTTGCTAAAAGGGTCGAATGCCTCCGGAATGGGACAGCTCGCAGACCGCCTGCGCCAATGGAGTGCAGCGGCAGACGAGACACTGATGGCAAGCGGTGCAGAACGCGCTGCGAGGGGTAAAAATGTTGTATGAATGGCTCGCCGCTGATGACGGCGTCTTTCGACTATTAAATTACCTGACCTTCCGGACAGGGGCCGCCCTTATGACGGCTTTTCTGTTCACGGTGCTGACCGGTGGCTGGTTGATCGACACATTGCGCGCGCGCCAGGGCAAGGGACAGCCTATCCGCGATCTGTCACTCGAGGCGCAAATGGCCAAGCAGGGCACGCCAACAATGGGCGGTTTCCTGATCTGGATCGGCCTGCTGCTCGGCACCTTGCTCTTCGCGGATCTGAAAAACCCTTACATCTGGGTGGTTTTGTTCGTCTCGCTGTCATTCGCGGTACTCGGTTTCCTCGATGATTATGCCAAGGTCACAAAGCAGAGCACGGACGGCGTCTCGGCACGCGTGCGCCTGCTGACAGAGTTTATTGTTGCCGCCCTTGCCGGGGCCTTCATCATGGGGCTTCACGGCGCGCATACACCGCTTGGTCATGCCGACTGGGGCGCGATGACGCCGCTTGCAGAATGGATTGCCAGCGTCGCCCCTGAAACCTCGGTTGAACGCAATGAGGCGAGCTTTTCCGGCGGCGTGGCTGTGCCTTTTGTAAATGACTATTTCCTACCCCTTGGCGGTCTGTTCGTCATCTTCGCCTCGATTGTGATTGTCGGCTTTGCCAATGCGGTGAACTTCACCGATGGCCTCGACGGTCTGGCGATTGTGCCGATGATGTTCTCGGCGGGTGCTTATGCGATGATTGCCTACCTGACCGGCAACTTCGTCTTCTCTGACTATTTGGGCATCCAGTTCACGCCCGGCGCCGGTGAACTGGCCGTTCTGCTCGGTGCGATGATGGGCGCGGGCATGGGCTTTCTCTGGTACAATGCCTATCCCGCCAAAGTCTTTATGGGCGATACCGGCTCGCTTGGTCTTGGCGGCATGATCGGCGTTGTCGCGGTCGCGATTAAGCACGAGTTCGCGCTGGTAGTGATTGGCGGTCTGTTCGTGATCGAAGTGCTATCTGTCGTCATGCAGATCAGCTGGTTCAAGATCACCCGCAAACTGACCGGCGAGGGCAAGCGCATCTTCCTGATGGCGCCCCTGCATCATCACTTTCAGAAGAAGCAATGGCCCGAAACCCGGGTCGTGGTTCGCTTCTGGATTGTCTCTGTTCTCTTCGCCCTTGCGGGCCTTGCAACCCTGAAGCTGAGGTAACCGGCGCACGCGATGATCCCGATCACCGAATATGCTGGGCGCGAAGTCGCCGTCTACGGTCTGGGACGGACCGGCCTGTCAGCGGCGAAAGCGCTGGCGGCGGGCGGCGCGCGCGTGCATGCCTGGGATGACGGGGAAGCCGCTCGGGACCGGGCCGAGGCTGAAGGCGTCAACGTCTCAGACATCAACAAGCGCGATTGGCAACGCTTCGCCGCGCTGGTTCTGTCACCTGGTATCCCCTATCGGTTCCCACAGCCGCACCGCCTTGTTCGGCTTGCAGAAATGACCGGCGTGCCTGTCGTAGGCGATATGGAGCTGTTTGCCCGCGCGGTGCAGACATTGCCAGAAAAGGCGCGTCCTAAAATCGTCGGCATTACCGGCACGAATGGCAAGTCGACAACCACCGCCCTGATCGGACACATCCTGAAAGAGGCGGGCCGCGATGCTCGGATCGGCGGCAATATCGGGACTGGTGTCCTCGACATGGCCTCGCTGCATGCCAATGCGGTCTACGTGCTTGAGCTGTCTTCCTATCAGCTCGATCTGGTTGAAAGCCTGCATTGTGATGTTTCTGTCTTCCTCAACATTTCGCCCGATCACCTCGATCGTCATGGCGGGATGGAAGGCTACGTCGCCGCCAAGAAACGTATCTTCCAGAACCAGCGCTCAAGAGATGTCGCGGTGATTGGGATTGATGATGCGGTCACCCAGTCCATTGCCATGGGGCGCTCGCGTCCGGGTGCGGCCCGGGTTGTCCCCATCTCGGCTGAGTTTGGGCTCGCCGGCGGCGTCAGCGCGGTCGATGGCCATCTCTATGACAGTACCGGTGGTCAGGCCATCAAGGTTGGAGATCTCGCCGAAGCTGAATCGCTTCCGGGGCAGCATAATTACCAAAATGCGGCGGCCGCCTATGCCACCTGCCTCGCGCTTGGCGTGGCCCCCGGCCGGATCATGGCGGGCCTGCGCAGTTTTGGCGGCCTGCCGCATCGTATGGAGCGGGTTGGCGAGATTGAGGGTGTCCGCTTCATCAATGACAGCAAGGCGACGAACGCACAGGCGGCTGAACAGGCGCTCAAGACCTGGCCAAAAGTCCACTGGATTGCGGGCGGTGTGCCCAAGGCGGAAGGCATTGAGCCGCTCACGCCCTGGTTTGACCGGCTCGCGGGCGCTTATCTGATTGGCGAAAGTCAGGATGCATTTGCAAAAACGCTTGGAAGCGACAGGCCGGTGACCAAATGCGGCACGCTGGAGGTCGCTGTGCAGGCTGCCTTTGACGCGGCCAAAGCCTCCGGCGATCCGAACCCGATTGTGCTCCTATCACCAGCTTGCGCCAGCTTCGATCAGTATACGGATTTCGAGGCGCGGGGGGATGCCTTCCGGGCCTGTGTTCAACGTCTGGCTGACCGGGTCGCTGCCCCGACAGCTGAGGCGGTATAAGGGCGATCGCGATGGTCGAGGTTGCCCTTCGTCCACGCTCTTCGAGAGCTTTTCTGCTGGAATGGCGCCGCGGTCTGGACTGGCCTGTTCTGATTGCCGCAACCGTTTTGCTTGGCGTCGGCTTGATGCTCTCGCTGGCAGCGGGGCCATCAGCCGCCATGCGGATCGGCTATGACGACCCCTACCATTTTGTGAAGCGGCACGTGATTTTCAGCGGGGCTGCGGTGATTATCCTGTTTGCGATGTCGACGCTGGACCGCGCCTGGGTCAGGCGGCTTGCGGCGCTGGTCTTTATTGTTTCGCTTGCGATGATGGCCTTCATTCTGGTCTCAGGGCATGAGGCGAAAGGCGCACGGCGCTGGATCAGGATCGCGGGATCAACGCTCCAGCCCTCCGAATTCATCAAGCCTGCGCTGATTATTCTAACCGGCTGGCTGCTCGCCCAGCGCCAGCTTTATCCAAACGGGCCGTGGGCCGCGATTACGCTGGTATTCTTCGTTGTGACGCTCGGCTTCCTGCTGCTACAGCCGGATGTCGGGCAATCGGCGCTCTTGTCAGCGGCGTTCATCATCACCTTCTTTGTCTCCGGCTTGCCCATGCGGCTTGCGGCGGGGTTTGCCGGGGTTGGCGCGGCGCTTTCGACGGTTCTCTTCCTGACCTTGCCGCACGTGCAGGCGCGGGTGATGAGCTTCATCAACCCGACCGCGTATGACACCTATCAGATCGACAAGGCGAGCGAGGCGATCGCGCGCGGCGGCCTGTTTGGCGTTGGTCCTGGTGAAGGCAAGATCAAGACGGCGCTGCCAGATGCGCATACGGATTTTATCTATGCGGTGATGGGCGAGGAGTTCGGATATCTCGCGGCGGTCGCGGTGATCTTCATATTCGGGTTCATCGTCTGGCGCGGCCTGAAACGCGCAGCGCGCCTGAATGACCCTTATCCGCGGGCCGCAGCGACCGGATTATTTGCCCTTTTTGGCCTTCAGGCCGCCATAAACATCGCGGTAAATGTCAGTCTGATCCCGCCCAAGGGCATGACGCTTCCCTTCATCTCATCCGGCGGATCATCAATGCTGGGAACCGCGCTAACACTCGGGTTGGCGCTGGCCCTCACCCGGCGTGGATCTTGGAGTTGATATGGGTGAAAAACCTCTCGTTGTGATTGGCGCAGGCGGCACGGGCGGGCACATGTTTCCCGCTGCCGCCTTTGCTGAAGAGATGGCTTCGCGCGGCTGGGCGGTTGGCCTGATCAGCGATGATCGCGGCCTGCGTTATGGCAAGACCTTTCCCGCTGACTGGAAGCTGGAGGTCAAAGCCGCGAGCCCGAACCTGCGTAAGCCCTGGACGCTGCCTGGCACCTTCCTGAAACTGCGCGCTGGCGTCGGCACGGCGAAACAGAAATTCAAAGCCCAGCGCCCGGCACTCGTTGCGGGCTTTGGCGGTTATCCGGCGTATCCGGCGCTCAGCGCAGGCAGTGCGATGGGCGTCCCGCTGCTCATCCATGAACAAAACGCCGTGCTGGGCCGCGTGAACCGCCAGTTTGCCAAAAAGGCGGCTGTGGTCGCCTCCGGGTTTGAGCGGCTGGACCGCCTGCCTGCTGGGGCCAATCATGCTCCGCTCGGGAATCCCGTCCGCACGCCAATTATCGAGGCCTCCGGCGCGCCATACCCGCCAACCGATGACGACCTCACCGTGTTCATCACAGGTGGCTCTCAGGGCGCCCGCATCCTTGGTGAGGCTATCCCGCTCGCCATCGCCAATCATCTCAGCCCCCCGATCCGCGCACGCATCAAAGTCGTTCAGCAAGTCCGCGAAGAACAGCTTGAGCAAGTCGCCGCGATCTATGACAAGGCGATGATCCGCGCAGAGCTGCGCCCCTTTTTCGACGACATGCCAAGCCAGCTCAGCAAGGCGCACCTCGTCATCGCCCGCTCTGGAGCCGGTACTGTCAGTGAGATTGCGGTGATGGGCCGTCCCAGCATTCTGGTGCCGCTCAAGATCGCGATGGACGACCACCAGAACGCCAATGCGGAGGGCCTTGCCGAAGCGGGCGCTGCCGATGTGATGCTGGAGGATAATCTCTATCCGAACCTGCTCGGCGAACTGCTCTCGGTTCGTCTCGGCGATGGCGAAGACCTGCGCACTCGTGCCGCCGCCGCCAAATCAAAAGGCAACACGCGCGCCGCGAAAGACCTCGCGGATTTAGCGGAGGGGGTGGCGTCAGAATGATCCGCATATCCGCCATTCTCGCGCTCGCCTTTGGCGGTTTCCTGTTCGTTGCGGAGATCGTTCGAAACTGGGGCGATTGGCAATGGTGGCCCTTTTGGGTCGTCGACTATATCGCTGCCGGTTTGTTGATCTTTGGCGGTCAGCGCGCATTGAACACCGGCACCGTTCGCTGGCTGACTGGTGGATGGGGATTTACCGCTGCCATGTTCTGGATGTCATTCTTTTCTCACATCGATCAGCTGCGCCGGGAGGCCGATGAGCATAACGGTCCGGTGGATGAAACCGTTTTAACGACCATTATTGGCGTGATGCTGGTTGTAGCTCTCGTCGGATTCCTGGGGTCTTTGTTAGGGGATCGCAAACCCGGACGTGCGACTGGGGAACCCTAGAACTTGGACTCATGATATGACGATCAGACCTTCCCCCACCCCGTTTCCCCTTGGCCCGGCGCATTTGGTCGGTATTGGCGGCATTGGCATGTCCGGCATTGCCGAAATCATGATGAACCTTGGCTATAGTGTGCAGGGCAGCGATATTCGCGAGAGCGCCAATGTCATCCGGTTGCGGGAAAAAGGCGCGGTTGTGCATGTCGGCCACAAGGGCGAGAACGTTGCCGGGGCAGGCGCGGTGATCATTTCCAGCGCGATCAAGGATGATAATGTCGAGGTTATGGCCGCCCGCGCATCCGGCATCCCCGTGGTGCGCCGCGCCGATATGCTGGCGGAGATTATTCGCCTGAAATGGACCGTCGCGATTGCCGGAACCCATGGCAAGACCACCACGACGACCATGATGGCAGCCCTGCTCGACGGGGCCGGGATTGATCCGACCGTGATCAATGGCGGCATCATCAATGCCTATGACAGCAATGCCAAAGTCGGCACGGGTGAGTGGATCGTGCTCGAGGCTGATGAGAGCGATGGCACGTTCATGAAGATTCGCCCGACGATCGCGGTCGTGACCAATATGGACGCCGAACATATGGAGCATTACGGTACCATGGACGCGCTGCGGGCCGCCTTTGACACCTATGTCGGGAATATTCCCTTTTACGGCTTTGGGGTCCTCTGCACCGATCACCCCGAGGTCGCGGCCATGGTCGCGCGTGTGTCAGACCGGCGGATCATCACCTATGGCTATAATCGCCAGGCCGATATCCGCGCGGTGAACCTGCAACCCTCCGCGGACGGCGTGAAGTTCGACGTCATGATCCGCGCGCGCCTTAATGCGGGCGAGCGGGTGATTGAGGGCGTCTTCCTGCCCATGGCGGGGGAACACAATGTCTCCAACGCACTTGCTGCGATTACTGTTGCGGTCGAGCTTGGCGCGACGAATGACCAAATCCGTGACAGTCTCGGCAAGTTTGGCGGGGTCAAACGTCGCTTCACCGCCGTTGGCGAATGGACCCCGGTGGCGGGCCAGCCGCCCGTCCGCTTCATTGACGACTATGCCCACCACCCGGTTGAGATCGAAGCCTGCCTGCAGGCCGCACGCGCCATTCAGGGCCAGAACCGCGTCATCGCCATTTCACAGCCGCACCGCTATTCCCGGCTCGGCGATCTCTTCGAAGAGTTCGCGCAATGCTATCGCGAGGCCGATATTGCTGTCATCACGCCGGTCTATGCGGCCGGTGAGGAGGCGGTCGATGGCGTGGACAGCCGGGCCCTCGTCACCAGTATGAAAGGCCATGGCCACAAACAGGCACTGGAGCTTGCGGAACTGGACGGCTTACCTGCGCTGGTCGCAAAACTGGCAAGGCCCGGTGATATGGTCGTCTGCATGGGCGCAGGCAGCATCTCCGCCCACGCCAACAAACTGGCTGAGAGCTTGGCCTAGTGAATAATCGTCGCCGCCGTGGTTTCGGCCATCGTGTTGGCGGCGCGGATGGCGGTTTTTACCGCTTTCACAACCGCTTCAGAAGCGTTTGAGACCAGGCATTCGCCCGCCGAAATCGCCGCAATCCGCTCAGCATGCGCGGCCAGTTTGGCCGTATCGAAATTATGCTCCAACAGGCCGACCGCTCTGGCCAGTGTAATCGTCAGGCAGACCCGTTCACTGACCGGGCCGCTGACCGCAAACATCGCGCTTGCCATCTCTTCCTTGAGCTTGGTTTCCATCGCCGGGGACGCCTCTGGCCATATCGTCCGTTCAAACGGGCCGAACACTTTGGTCTTTTCTTTCGAGAGGGCCCCAAGGTGAACCAGCTCATCGGCCAGCGTGGTGATGAATCCCTTTTGATTGGCCAGCCGTGAGACCCAGAAGGCGAGATCACGCGGCTTCGGCGCAGCGCCGATCTCGGCATCGCACATGCGCAGGAACGCTCCAAGCGGCAAGTTATGGCGCAGGGCAATCACGCCCTCTGGCTCAAGGTCCAGCTCGATCGCCTCTTGCAGGAACAGATCAGCCAGGGCAGCTCCGGCGAGCGCAGGTTGATAATAGCCGTCTTCGGTCTTGCCGGTTTCGTCATTCAGGGAGAGGAGGAGGATGGCTTGCGGGAGCGTGATGTCCATGGAAACACTCTAGGTTTGATCTCTGCTTTCTCTACTCTGGGTGTTCACCCTTTTCGCACAAGGTTTTGCGCTAAATATGGCAAGCATATTCCGGCCTCTGCTCAGGGTTCAATCAGTCGCATTGGCCCACAATACATCAGGTCCTGCCGCGCATTTTTGAAATATGGTGAACAGAGCCTCTTCACGCAGGCCCAAATTCCACTGGCTTTCGTAGCGTCGATAAAAGGAGTTTCCTGTAAAGTTACTGACAAATTGCCAAACGGTTGAGAGACGGTTGAGAGTAGGGACGAGGTGGTATGCTTTTCCGGTGTCTGATGAGTGGCTTTGTGAGCGTGGCTGCAATGGCCGTTCCATCTTATGCTGGCTTCGAAAAAAGCCATCTGTCAGTCATCGAGCATCGCGAACACATTCTTCCGCAGCCAGCTGCCAAACCGTTAAACCTTCGCCCCAGATTGCCATTTTCGTGACCCGGCCCAGGCTCCACGGGGCCCGCGACCGTGACTATGACAAAAGTAAAGATTGGCAATGTCGCCTCACTCTCGAAACTACCCGTCCTGACCAAGGGCACACATATTGCGGCAGGTGTGGTACGCGATACCGAGCAGATCGACCGTCAGATCGACGCTGCAATCGGGCAGCTTAAACTCGACCCGAATGCCAATGGCTTTGGTCATAACCGCACGGCCTTTATCGGGGTCGGTTATGATGTTGGGGATCCGGCAAAAGCCGGGCTTAGTTTTCATATGGTCGCCGGGGCAAGCCTGGTCGATCATTCACTGCGCGGTCGGCTGACCTATTCAGGTGCTGACATTCGCGGCGATCTGATGGGGCGCTACGATGTTAAACCAAGCTTGAATATTGCGGCGAAGTACCGGTTTTAGGCCGCAGTCCTTCCTCTTTCCCTGCAGCGCCATAGCAAGTAGAGCTAGGCGATGGCTTTTGACCTCTCTTTCCTGCCTGAAACTCGCGGCAAACTGATCAAGAATGCATCATTGGCCCCTTATACCTGGTTTCGGGTCGGCGGCGCTGCAGATGTCTTGTTTCTCCCGGCTGATGAGGAAGATCTTGCAGGTTTCCTGAAAGTCCTACCTGCCGACATCCCGGTCACTGTGCTCGGGGTCGGCTCAAACACAATTGTCCGCGATGGCGGTGTTGCGGGCGTCGTGATCCGCCTGATGGGGAAGTATTGGGGCGAGGTCCGACCGCTCAATGCCACCAGTCTCGAAGCGCGCGCCGGGGCGCTCGATCTGTCGATCGCAAAGGCAGCGGCAGAGAATGGCACGTCTGGTCTGTCATTTCTGTCCGGCATTCCCGGAACGATTGGCGGCGCGCTGCGCACCAATGCAGGCTGCTATGGCCGGGAGCTAAAGGACGTCCTGAACGTCTTGTACGGGGTCACACGGCAAGGCGAACGCGTGACTTATGAGGGCGACATGATCGACCATGGCCATCCGCAAATCCACTTTGGGTATCGCCATAGCGACCTGCCAGAAGACCTGATTGTCACGCGTGTCTGTCTCTCTGGCGATGACGTCGCTGACCCTGAAACCCTCCGTGAAGAGATCAAGGGCCATCAGGCCCGCCGGGCAGAGACCCAGCCGATCAAGGACAAGACCGGCGGTTCAACTTTTGCCAATCCAGACCCGCCCGGCACACCAGATCAGCGCTCAAGTTGGAAGCTGATCGACGCAGCGGGCTGCCGCGGCCTCCGCGTCGGCGGCGCGCAGGTCAGTCAGAAACACTGCAACTTCCTGATCAATACCGGCGAAGCGACTGCCGCAGATATTGAAGCCCTGGGCGAACTGGTCCGTGCGCGCGTGCTCGACCATTCCGGCGTTCATCTCAGATGGGAAATCCGCCGGATCGGACGCATCCAGTAGCCAGGGCCCGGCGTAGACAGATCATGCTTCGCCTGCCTTACATTCTGAACATTATTATTCTGGTGCCAGTGTGTTGGGCCATGTTTTCTGGCTCAGGCCGGACAAGTGTGTTCGAGAACAAACTCAACTGGTCAACTGAATTGGCCTTGCTGGTGGCAAGCCTTTGGCTGGCTATTCTTTTCGCATCTATTGCGGGCCTGTTTTGGCCACGGCTATATGTTCCAATCTTACTCGCGCAAGTGATTTACAAGGCTCTGTTTCTGGCTCTGGTGATTTATCCTCTGTGGAAACAGGGCGGCAGCGTCGCTGTCCCAATGGGCATCAGCACGACCTTTGCCTTCATCGTCGCGACCTATCCATTTGCCATTCTGTTCGCGTGGCGTTCGTCCTAGAAATTCCCGCGCAGGCGCAGTGTCAGGATGTTGCCAAAGTTGCGGGTACGATCTTCGATACGTCTTATGCTGCCCGTCCGGTCGGGGTCATAAAGGACACGCGTAAACTGGTTGTCCTGATCGGCAATATTGGCGAGAAACACCGATGCGGTCATACCGAACACATCCTTGTGCTCGATGAAGCCCCACATGAAACCGGGCCGGTTCTCAAACCGGCGCTGTGAGTTGACCCGGAAGGTCGGCGACTCCTGAAAGTCTTCATAGTTCAGGCCCCAGGCCCAGTCTGTATTTGGAATGTCATGCCGGAATTCCAGATTGAAATAATAGATCGTGTCGTCATTGATCCGCCGGGTATCGCCGGTCAGCGGGTCGTCCAGCCAGGATTTGCGCCAGTTGCCCTCATACTGAAGCTGCGCCCCTTCCCAGCCCAGTTTGTCGAACTTCAACGTGCCTTCCAACTCGAACCGGATGCGGGTCGCATTGTCCAGATTGCCGGGACCTTCAAGAATGATGGTTCTGGGATTGCCAGCTTCATCCATGACCTCGCGTTCACCAATCGGAACCTGATCGACAATGTCCTCCAGGGCTTCGGCGCGAACCCCGAAAGTGGCTGCGCCCCAACCGCCATAGTCGCGCTCAGCCTCGATCTCCAATTCCCAGCTCTGTTCTGGCACGATGTCGACATTGCCGGTCTGGTCGTCGCCCTGGTTGAGATCGATATTTGACACAAAATCGAAGAAGTTCAGCTGGCCAACTTCCCGCCGCAGCGTTGTGTTCACGGTTAGATTGTCCCGCACGTTCCAGGTCGTCGAAATCGATCCCTTCGGACGCGTAAAGGTCCGCGTCTGCCCATTTTCGCCGTCAGACATCAGTTCGGACACTTCGGCCCCAACAGAGACTTGCAGCCGAACCTTAGGCGACAGCTGCCGGCCATGCGTGATGAAGGTCTCAGCGCGGTTCTCTTCCACCGTGATATCCGGATCGCCAATATCCACCGGCATCAGGTCGCCCAGACCCTCAGCCTCGAACAGACGGGCATCGCTTTCCAGCGTGTTCAGCGCGCCTTCCAAAGACAGCTGCCAATCTGTGGTCTCTGAAGTCTGTAATGTATACTCGCCGCGCAGGATGGACTCGCTTTCATCAACCGTGCGCTCGAACACCTCTTCGGTAACATCGGAATTATCAAGCGTGCCGCCAAAGCTGCGGGAGATGGTCGGGCTGTGCTCATTGCGCTGCAGGCCGATGAATTTCAGCCGTCCCGGTCCGAGATCCAGCTCATAGTCACCGCTGACCTCACTGTTCCACTCATCCTCGGCAAACTGAAACACAACTTGTTCGACCTCGGTCCCGTCCGGGTCAAACCGGTTTGAGGCTTCACGCTCATTGGCTTCAAAGATCGCGTATTCAGCATTCAGATTGGCGATATGCCCGTTTGAAGGCGTCCAGGCGAGGCTGCCAGAGCCCTTCACAAAGGTACTGATAAACGTGGAATCTTCCTCGCGCAGTTCGATCAGCTCATTGTCGGCATTGGTAATCCGCTCAAGGCCCGCGCTCGCCCCGCGTCCGGGCTCTGTCTCAAGTCCCAGCGTCCAGGCCAGTGCGCCGCTCTCACCGTTTGCCGAAACCTCAAACCAGTCTCGGACAGGCGGCAGGTTCTCCCGGTAGCGGTGGCGATAGGTCCAGGTCCCCGAAATGCCGGTCGTCTCCGAAATCACGTTCACAACCTGACCGCTCAAACCGGCAATATCCAGAGTCGCGCCCTCCAGTACTTCGATCCGCTCGACATTTGCGGCGGGAATACGGTTCAGCGCATCACGCGCGCTGGTCGATTTGGAAGAAATCCGCTGACCATTGATCAATACATTCTGATCAGCCTGACCAAAACCACGCTCTCCATTATTGTTACCGCTGATTCGAAATCCTGGAATACGTTCAACCATGTCAAGCGCGGTACGCGGCGCAAACTGGGTGAAGTCGGCTGGAACAAAAACCTGGGTTTCCGCTGTGTTTTCAGGGACTTCCTGCGCAATCACAGGTGCTGACAGACTGAAAGCCAGCCCCATAATAAAAGTACTTTTCACGCCTGAAAACTCCAACTCAATAACGCATTTCTGCGGCTTCTGTTACATATGTAACTGCTGCGAGCAACGCCGCGATTCATAGATTACGAGCTTGTAATATTATCTGTCTTTGTAACATCGCGTCCCCGCCCTCTTAACGCCGCATCAACATAGATACTGGCTAACTAGTGCGAGTTCTCTTCAGGCAAAGGCATGGTCATGAAACGCGTTGCGGTTGTGTATGGAGGGTGGTCGTCAGAGCGCCCTGTGTCCTTGTCTTCGGGACAGAAAATGGCCGCCGCCGCCCGCGATGGCGGCTATGATGTGGTTGAGATTGATGCAACGCCGGACCTTTCTGTACAGCTGCGAGAGGCCGCGCCCGATGTCATCCTGAACGGCCTGCATGGGCCTTGGGGGGAGGATGGCTGCGTACAGGGCCTGTTTGAGATCCTCGCTATTCCCTACAGCCATTCCGGCGTGCTCTCGTCGGCCCTCGCCATGGACAAGATCAAATCCAAAACTGCGTTCAAGGCTGCCGGGCTGGATGTTGCAAAGGATGCTGCCGTCACCCGCGAAGAGGTGGCCCGCGCGCACCCGCTCGAGCCCCCTTATGTGGTCAAGCCGGTCAATGAAGGCTCCAGCTTCGGCGTGCTATTTGTCCGTGAGGGCGCAAACGGTCCAGCGCGTGAGGTGCTGAGCGCCGATTGGCACTATGGCGACAATCTGATGGCTGAGGAATTCATCCCCGGGCGAGAGCTGACCGTCGGCGTTCTGGGCGACCGCGCGCTCGCTGTCACGGAAATCACGACATTAAGGGAGTTTTACGACTTTGATGCAAAATACGCAGATGGTGGATCGCGGCATGTGATCCCTGCCAACCTTCCAGACGCGGTGACGAAGGCTGCGCTCGATGCAGCGCTCATCGCGCATCAGGCCTTGGGATGCAGGGGCGCGACGCGATCCGATTTTCGGTACGACCCGGCTAAGGAGCGCCTCGTGATCTTGGAGACCAATACGCAGCCCGGCATGACGCCGACATCGCTGGTCCCGGAACAGGCCGAATATCTTGGCATGTCGTACACCGAGCTGGTCAGTTGGATGATTGAGGATGCCTCATGCCAAAGGTGAAAAAACCAGACCCGGAAGAGATCTACTATGACCGCGGGACGCAAATCTCGTCGGTGATCTTCGGTATTGTCATGGTGATCGCTGTGATCGTCGCCGGGGCGGCTCTGCTGGGTGGCTCTCTGTCCAAGGCCTCACAGCGCTGGAGCAGTGCGTTTGACGGCGTGTCGCGCAATGTCGGCCTCTCGGTGCAAAGCGTTGAACTGGTTGGGCTGGAGCATATTCCCGCCGTCGCACGTACTGTCCGCGAGGCCGCGATGATTGAGCCGGGCGAGAATATGTTCCGCGCTGATCCGCATACAATCCGCACACGCGTTGAGGACACCCGCTTGGTCACCAATGTTCGCGTCTATCGCCTGTGGCCTGATACGGTGATGATCCGCGCCGATGCAGCCCAGCCTACCGCTCTGTGGTATGATGGCGAGACCTGGAAAGTGGTCGATAACTTTGGCCGCGTGATGACCCGCACCCGCGCGAGCGATCATGCAAATCTGCTGAAGTCCGCTGGAACGGGTGCTGCCAAGGCAGCTCCGGACCTCATCGCAGCGCTTGAAATGACCCCGGGCGTGATCGAACGCGTCGCGCTTGCCCGGCGGATTTCTAAACGGCGCTGGGACCTGGAACTGACCACCGGTACAACCTTGCGCCTGCCTGGAGATGAGCATCTCAGCACGGTGGCAGAGAGCCTGACCCGTATGGAAACCGGCGCAGCGCTGACACGCCGGGCGGTTCAGATGATTGATATGCGCGTGCCAGGACGTGTCTTCCTGACCCTATGGCCGGACACAGGCGCACCAGAGGAGGCAGCCTGATGGCGACAGCGGACAAGCGACTTAAGCCAAAACAGGTTGGCAAGGCAGGCACAGTGATTGCCTCGCTCGATATTGGCTGTTCGAAGATTGCCTGTCTGATTGGCCGGGTGGATCCGGGCAGCCGCGCTGGCTTTGCCTTCATGGGCGGCGGGCGTCAGCAAAGCCGCGGGTTCAATGGCGGCGCGATCACCAATATGGAGGCGCTGGAGCGATCTGTGCGCCTTGCTGTTGAGGATGCCGAGCGTGAGGCCGGTGAGCGGATCGAGAAAGTGATCCTCGGTATTACCGGGCCCCGGGTTGAAAGCCGTCTCGCGGAAGCTCAGATCGATCTTGGCGAGCGCGAGATCTCAACCCGCGATGTCCACAAGGTCTGGGCGCAGGCGCTTGGCAAGTCTGTCGCAAAAGAGCAGAAACTGCTCGGCGCGTATCCGGTTATGTACGGCGTAGATGATCAGGACGACATTCGCGACCCTGTCGGGATGATCGGCAACACCGTCCGTGTGCTCCTGAATGTTGTCACAGCGCCGCGGTCGCTGGTCGATAATCTGACCGAGTGCCTGCAACGCGCGCACCTTGGAGTGGAACAGATCGTTCCATCTGCTCTGGCGAGCGGATCTGGTAGCCTGATTGATGATGAAATCGACAATGGCGCGATCTGCATCGATTTTGGCGGCGGCGTCACGTCTGTCTCGGTTTTCCTGAACGGTGCACCGGCCTGGCTAGACCTCGTCAAGCTTGGCGGGGCGAACATCACAGGCGATATTGCCCAGGGCATAGGCACCACCTTCGCGGCTGCAGAGCGGCTGAAAACTGTATATGGCACAGCAGATCTCGGCGGGCCCGGCCTGGCTGAACGGATCGAGGCCCCGCGCCTCGGGGATGATGGCCGCCTCTGCGCCAGCCGCATGGCGCGCGGTGATCTTGCGGGCATGATTGTCCCCCGGGTTGAGGAAGTGTTCGAGATTGTCAAAGCCAAGCTGATCGCCAGCGAATTGCGTCCGATCTTGCCGAGACGCACCGTTCTCACAGGTGGTGCAAGCCAGCTGCCAGGGGTGCGCGATCTTGCGGCAAACAGCCTAAATCAGCCTGTTCGCCTCGGCCGCCCCATAGATGCTGATGTTTTAGGTGAGAATTATGGGAATCCTGCCTTTTCCACAGCTGCAGGTCTGATAAGCTATGAACTGAAGGGGTTTGCAGATGCTTCGCGGGCTGGCGCGGCATCGGCTTTAGCCGGAGGAACGATCAGGCGTGGAATGATTGCCCGAGTCCTGACCTGGATACGCGAAAATTTCTGATTTCAATCAGAATCATTTAAGAGTCTCTTAGGCCAACTCATCCATTTTATGTCAGAGCGAAGTTGCGGCGCGTTGAATTTGAAAGAGCGGGAATGGTTATGACCAAGGAACTGAAACCACGCATTGTTGTGATCGGCGTCGGCGGCGCGGGTGGCAACGCCGTCGATAATATGATCGAGGCAAACCTGCGTGGGGTCGAGTTCTATGTCGCCAATACGGACGCGCAGGCCATGTTGCGGTCCAAGACGGAAAACCGCATTCAGCTGGGTCTGGAGACAACGGGCGGCCTAGGCGCAGGCGCGCGGCCTGAAGTTGGCGCAGCGGCGGCTGAAGAATCCATGGCTGATATCGAGACAATCCTCGAAGACGCGCACATGGTCTTTGTTGCCGCTGGCATGGGCGGCGGCACGGGCACCGGCGCAGCACCGGTGATTGCGAAAGCCGCTCATGATCGCGGGATCCTGACCATTGGTGTGGTGACAAAGCCGTTTGGCTTTGAAGGAACGCACCGTATGGCGACCGCCGAGGCCGGCCTTGAGACAATTAAGGACGTCGTCGACACGCTGATCGTTGTTCCCAACCAGAACCTGTTCCGCATCGCCAATGAGCGCACGACCTTTGCCGAAGCGTTCCGAATGGCGGATGATGTCCTGTATTGCGGGGTCCGCGGGATTACTGATCTGATGATCATGCCCGGCCTGATCAATCTCGATTTTGCCGATGTCCGCACCATCATGAAGGGCATGGGGTCTGCTATGATGGGTATGGGCGAGGGTGAAGGCGAAGGCCGCGCTCTCGAAGCCGCCCGCGCTGCAATTGACAATCCACTGCTGGACGATGTCTCCCTGCGCGGGGCCAGAGGCGTGCTGATCAACATTACAGGCGGCTATGACCTGACCCTGTTTGAGCTTGATGAAGCCGCTAATGAAATCCGCCGAGAGGTTGATGACGATGCCAATATCATCCTCGGCTCAACCTTTGATCCGGAACTTGAAGGCCGCATCCAGGTCTCCGTGGTTGCAGCAGGTCTCAGCAAGGCGGTGCAGATGTCGCTCGATACCCCGAAGACTGCCGCGCAGCCAACCATCGTAACACCGGCCCCGATTATCGAGGACGTCATCGAAGAAGTGGTCGCGGCGGCTGATGCTGATCCACGGCCAGACTTTGGCGGACGCAGCCTGCCAGCAGCGCATAGTGAGCGCGTTGACGGCGAAGATCAGGTTTCAGCTGACGCTGTCTTTGGCGCGCGCCCGGCCGCAGAAGGGCCTGCAGGCTTCTCAAACCTGTTTGGCTGGCGCCGGGACGAGGCGTCTGGCGACAATGATGTTTCCAGCGAAGCAGAGAAAATCGTCACCACGCCAGATGATCATCCAACCGCTGCACCGTTTGATGATGAAGACCTCGAAATCCCGGCTTTCCTGCGTCGCTCGGCCAATAATTAAACTTCATTAATATCAGTGAGATACGGCGATAAGGGCCTTGCAGCGCCCCTGCGTAATGTTTGCAACAAAGCGCAATAAACCTTGTCTTGAGTTTACCCCCTCCAATCGCGTTTATGACGCTGTAGATGGAGTGTTTACCTTGAGTGCAGCAGAGTATCAAAACACGCTGGAGCGCAGCATTATTTGCGCGGGCATTGGCGTTCATACCGGCGCCAGAGCGAAAATGGTGATCCACCCGGCCGCTGCTGGAACCGGCATTCGCTTTGTGCGGACCGATCTGCCACTGCAGAGTGAGATCCCGGCGCGTGGCGACGTCGTGACCGAAGTACAGCTTGGTACAACGCTGACCAATGAAGATGGCTGCTCCGTCGCTACGGTTGAGCATTTCCTCGCCGCTTGTGCTGGCATGGGCATCGACAACCTGTTGATTGAGATTGATGGCCCGGAAGTTCCGATCATGGATGGCTCTTCTGCTGTGTTCTGTGAGCTGTTTCGCGAGGCAGGCCTGCACGAGCAGACCACGCTGCGCCGCCGTATCCGTATCCTCGACACGATTGAGGTGCGTGAGGGTGAGAAATGGGCGCGCCTGTCACCAAGCCAGGACAATATCCTGACCCTGAAAGCCAGGATCGATTTTGAATCGAAAGCCATCGGCACCCAGCAAATGGCCATGCGTCTTGCGCCGGGTCTGTTTGCCCGCGATCTCGCCTTTGCCCGCACGTTCGGCTTCTCGCGCGATATCGAAGCCCTGCAGGCCATGGGCCTTGCGCGCGGCGGCTCGCTCGACAATGCGGTGGTGATTGATGGCGACCGCGTTGTGAACCCTGAAGGCTTGCGCAGCGATGATGAATTTGTGCGCCATAAACTGCTTGATGCGATTGGCGATCTGATGCTCGCAGGCGCCCCGATTGCGGGTGTCTATGAGGCCCTGAAACCGGGACATGCGCTGAACAATCAGCTGGTCCGCGCGCTGCTGGAACAGCCTGAAGCCTGGTGCTGGGAAACCGACACGTCGGCTGCGGATGTCGAACTCGCCCAGGTCGCAAACCTTTAGGCTTGTTAGTCCCAGTCTGGCATCGGCGTCGTATCCTGCCCTGATGTGATCTCCGGCTGCGGATAACGCTCCAGCAAGTTTTCGATAATCTTGTCGGCGACACGGCCCGCCTCGCGCAGCGGGTCATAATCCCACTGATCCAGCGTGCCCGTGAACCAGCGTGCACACCCGCGCCCGATCAGGTCTTCATGAAACTGGCTGAACTTGGCTGATTTTCCAGACAGTCTGGCAATATGCACCGGCAGGCCATGCCAGGCCGCATCGCACAACATGTTGGCGCTGTCTTCGGTGACAATCGCAGCGTCGGAATACAGCAGCCAACCGAGATACGGGTTCTGACCATCCTCGCTGCCAGACCAGAACTCCGCCCCGACCCGGTCTGCCATTGCGCGCATGGAGACGATGACCGAAATTGGTGTGCGCCTTGAGGTTGTGATCCGTACCCGCCAGCCCTGTGCGGCCAGCGTTTCGATCTGTTGCTCCAGATCCTCGGCTGCCTTGCGGGTAAACGTATGGCTCTTTGAGTTCCCCCCCAGAATGACAATGACGCTCTTGCGGCGCTCATCGGCAAGGTCAGCAAAGGCTTGCCCCGCCTCCTCAACCGCATCTTCGGAAAAATGCGAGGGGGAGCCGATGGTGCGCACGACATTTGGCCCGCGCAGATCATCATGCTCCGGCACCACAACCATATCAAAGGCCGCCGGATCGGATTTCGGGTCCAGCAGCTGAACTGTATAGGTTTGCCCGCCGCTCCAGCCACGCGTCGCAACGGTATAGGGCGCGCTGCGCCGGCCCGCGGCAATCCACAGGCTCGGCCACGGCCCGTTCAGTTCGGCTCGCTGCTGTGGGGGCAGGGCGAGCCGCGGTGCGGGCCAATTGATGCTCGGAAGCCAGGTCCAGGGCGCACGCGGTTGCAGGGTTAGCGGGTCGGCGCGATGCCCAGAGCCTTGAATATGCGCAATCTGCATCCAGCGCCGCGTTTCGGTCAGAGCGCTGATAATCGCGCGAACCTGCGCAGCATTGCCGGCGCGTCCGTCACTCACCGCCCAAATGGAGGGGCCCAAAGATCCAGAGGAATGGGTCACTATCTCGGTCCTGAGCCTCCTTCAGCCTCGAATCACGCAGAGTCTGACAGAATTATACGACCGCGAGTAGTCTTGGTTGGCTTGGAAGAGGGCTTAAACGAATTGTAAATCCGCAATCTCATAGACGCGGGCCCCGCCGGGGGCTGCGACTTCTGCCTCATCGCCAACCTGCTTGCCAATCAGTGCCCGCGACATCGGCGAGGTGTTGGAAATCTTGTGTTGGGCGATGTCTGCTTCATCTTCACCAACAATCCGGTAGGTGAATTCTTCTTCACTATCGACGTCGACAATGGTGACGGTCGCGCCGAACACAATCCGGTTGCCCTTTACGCGCTCCAGATCGATCACTTCAGCGCGCGACAGCTTGTCTTCCAGTTCGACAATCCGCCCTTCAATAAAGGACTGCTTTTCCTTCGCGGCGTGATACTCGGCATTCTCTGACAGGTCGCCGTGCTCACGCGCGACGGAGATCGCCTGAATAATTGCCGGGCGTTCCACTGACTTTAAATTTTTAAGTTCTGCGTCGAGGGCCGCGTGGCCTTCGGCGGTCATGGGAGTTCGTTGCATTTCGATGATACCATTACTGTTTCAGTCAGAGCGTCTGACCAAATCGCGATTTCGTCAAGTGGGGGCAGATCCGGCCTGTTGCAAGGCCCGCACTGATAAGGATTGATCTTGCAGCACACGGATCGCTTTCACCGCCGCGCTTGAGCCCGACATCGTGGTGAAATACGGGATATTGCCCAAAACCGCTGTCCGCCGGATTGATTTGGAATCCTTGCGTGATTGTAAGCCTTCGGTCGTGTTGAAAACGAGATCAATCTCGCCATTCTTCATCTCGTCGACAATGTTCGGCTGGCCGTCGATCACTTTGCGAACGATGCGGGCGTCCAGCCCCTGTTCCTGCAAATGCGCTGCTGTGCCTGATGTTGCGACCAGATTGAAGCCAAGCTCGACCAGGCCTTTGGCAATCTCGATAATATCCTGCTTGTCGCCCTCACGCACAGACAGGAACGCATTGCCAGCGGTTGGCAGCGTCACGCCCGCAGCGATCTGCGACTTCAGGAAGGCGGCTGCGAAATTGTCATCCCAGCCCATAACCTCACCGGTGGAACGCATTTCTGGCCCCAGGATCGGATCGACATCGGCAAACCGCGCAAATGGGAACACTGCCTCTTTAACCGCAACGCGGCGCGCCTCGGCATGGCGCAGGTCAAAGTCGGTCAGCGGTTTTCCAGCCATGATCTTGGCGGCAATGCTGGCAATCGGCGCACCCACGGCCTTGGCGACAAACGGCACGGTTCTCGACGCCCGCGGATTGGCCTCCAGCACATAGATCTCATCGCCTTTGACCGCGTATTGAATATTGATCAGGCCGCTGACATTCAGGGCCTTGGCGAGCGCGATGGTCTGCTCAGCAAGCCGTCCAATAATGCTCGGCGGAAGCGTATGCGGGGGCAGGGCACAGGCGCTGTCGCCGGAATGCACACCCGCCTCTTCAATATGCTCCATAATGCCTGCAATATGCACATTGGTGCCATCACATAGCGCGTCGACATCAACCTCAATGGCATCAGACAGATAGCGATCAATGAATAGCGAGGCATCCCCGGACACCGCCAGCGCGGTTGCGGCATGCAGCCTGACATCTTCATCGCCGTGGCAAATCCGCATGGCGGTCCCGCTCAAGACGAAAGACGGGCGCAGCATGACCGGATAGCCGAGCCGGTTCGCCCGCTCCAGCGTTTCTTCTACTGATTTCGCCGTCGCTGATGGCGGCTGTTGAATGCCGAGATCGCTGAGCAAGGCCGACCATTGATCGCGATCTTCTGCCAAATCGATTGAAGTTGGTGAGGTGCCGAGGATCGGCACGCCCGCCTCGTGCAACGGCGTGGCAAGTTTCAGCGGTGTCTGGCCACCAAACTGCACAATCACACCGGCCAGATCCCCGCCCGATTGCTCCCGCGCAATAATCTCGGACACATGCTCCTCGGTCAGCGGCTCGAAATACAGCCGGTCAGACGTGTCATAGTCGGTTGAAACGGTCTCCGGGTTACAGTTCACCATGATCGACTCAACGCCAATATCAGCTAGCGCAAACGCGGCATGACAACAGCAATAGTCGAACTCAATCCCCTGACCGATCCGGTTTGGGCCCCCGCCCAGAATGATCGCCTTCGTGCGCGCAGAGACGCCCGCCTCGCAATCGGCGGTGTCCTGTCCATAGGCCGGTCGCTCATAGGTCGAATAGAGATACGGCGTCTTTGCAGCAAACTCAGCCGCGCACGTGTCGATCCGTTTATAGACCGGCCGCACGCCCAGCGCGCGCCGCGCCTCGCGCACCTCGGCCTCGGACTGATCGGTCAGCAGCGCCAGCCGCGCATCGGAAAACCCCTTGCCCTTCAGATCGATAAAGTCCCGCATCTCTGTCGGCAAGCCATCGCGGCGAATATCGCGCTCAAGACTCACCAGTTGCGCAATCTGGCGCAGAAACCAGAGATCAATCTTCGTCGTCTCATACACGTCCTCGACGCTAAACCCGTCCCGCAGCGCCTGCGCCACCACCCGCAGCCGGTCCGGCGTCTGCTTGCCGAGCGCCGCGCGCAGGTCCGCCTGGGTGTCAAACGCGATCTCATCAAGCCCCGTCAGACCCGTCTCCAGCGAGCACAGCGCCTTTTGCAGGCTTTCCTGGAACGACCGCCCAATCGCCATCGCCTCTCCGACCGACTTCATCGCCGTAGTCAGTACAGGCTCAGCGCCCTCAAACTTCTCAAACGCAAAGCGCGGGATCTTCGTCACCACATAGTCAATTGTCGGCTCGAACGAGGCAGGCGTCACACCGGTAATGTCATTGTCGAGCTCATCCAGCGTATAGCCAACTGCCAGCTTCGCCGCGATCTTGGCGATCGGGAAGCCGGTCGCCTTGGACGCCAGCGCCGAGCTCCGCGACACACGCGGGTTCATCTCGATCACCACCAGACGGCCATTCTCCGGGTTGACCGCAAACTGCACGTTTGACCCGCCCGTCTCAACGCCAATCTCACGCAGCACCGCCAGCGAGGCATTGCGCATGATCTGATACTCCCGGTCCGTCAGCGTCAGCGCCGGGGCCACGGTTATCGAGTCGCCTGTATGCACGCCCATCGGGTCGATATTCTCAATCGCGCAGATGATGATGGCATTGTCCGCCTGATCGCGGACCACCTCCATCTCAAATTCTTTCCAGCCCAAAAGGCTCTCATCAACCAAGATTTGCGCCACCGGAGAGGCCGCAAGGCCCGACCGGCAGATCATCTCATACTCTTCCCGGTTATAGGCCACGCCGCCGCCGGTGCCGCCCAGCGTAAAGGCAGGTCGAATAATCGCCGGTAGCCCAACCGTGTCCAGCGCGTCCATTGCGACTTGCAGGCCCGCGAGGCGATCATAGCTGCCATCCTCGCGCTTCGGCGAAGAGACAATCTCCGCCCGCGGGTTTTCCAGCCCGATCCGGTCCATCGCTTCCCGGAACAGCTTGCGATCCTCGGCCATCTCGATCGCCTCGGCCCGCGCCCCGATCATCTCAACCCCATACTTTGAAAGAACCCCCGCCTGTTCAAGGGCGAGGGCACAATTCAAAGCGGTCTGACCGCCCATGGTCGGAAGCAAAGCGTCCGGCTGTTCCTTGGCGATAATCTTCTCGACAAAATCCGGCGTGATCGGCTCAATATACGTGGCATCGGCGAGCCCCGGATCGGTCATGATCGTCGCCGGGTTCGAATTGACGAGGATGACCCGGTAGCCCTCGCTCTTCAGCGCCTTGATCGCCTGCACACCAGAATAGTCGAACTCACAAGCCTGCCCGATAATGATCGGCCCGGCACCAATAACGAGGATGGACTGAATGTCGGTGCGTTTTGGCATCGTGGCTCCTCATTATGCTGCGCTGTAGGCAAACGGAGGCCCTATAGCGAGGAGTCGGATAGACGCGCAAGAAAAATCGACCGTCCGAGTGCGGAAAGCTTCGACGCCGGTCGCGACGCGATCAATTGATCCAGCGGATCGAAAGAAGACGAAGACCACCGCAACAGCGTTGCATCGCCCGCGAACCGTCACGTATGCACGCAAAAGCGGCCATTAGTGAGAGTTCTGTCCGGATAATCGAAGTTACGCGGCTTTTTGGCCAACCGTCTTGGCAGCGCGTCTCATTTGCTCAATGATCCACTTGGCCCGCTGGGTATCCACGTCATCGGAGAGCGCTTTTTCCGCTTCTTCCAGCCGATTGCCCATCAAACGAAGGAGCGTAGTGAGAGAGTCTATCTGGTTATCGTAACGCCGCGATTCCTCAGCAACGATTTCCATCAACTCTTTTTTGAGTTCGCTCAGTCTTTCATCCGCAACTTTCTCGGATTCTTGCTGAGCCTCTTTGAGGCGCGTTTCTACTTCACTTTGCGCAAGAGCCATGAACTTTTTGCGCGCTGTTTTCAGGCGACGTTCATAAGCAATCTTGTCTAATACGCCGAACAAAAACCCGCTGATGAAATAGAGCAATGCCACAGACACCAGCAGCGGCATGAAGTGATTGCCGAGATAGCTTTTCATCTGCGGCCAGTTCCAGTTTTGATAAAGCTCGAACAGCGGACTGATCATGTAACTCCAAATCACGTTCAAGCAGACGCCCACCAGCGCGGTGGCGATCAGAACAAGCATTATCGTGTAAACACGCTGCCCGAAGCGTTCCCTGAATAGTTCTAGGAGGCGCGCAAAACCGAATTCCAAATCAGTTCCGCCCTGGGCTTAGTAAGAGTGAGGCGAACGCATTCATCGGTTTCTCGTTTCGCCTTGGCAATCGCCCGACAGTTCGAGGAACACCCGTCGGTGGTGACGCCAAGCGAAACCATTGAGAGGCCAAGCTATTCAGGCCCAATCGAGATGCTGCTTGCGCGGCTGTAAGTAATGAAGGCCTTAGCTGATAATTTGCGCGGGGGTCAAATTCTCGACGGATCAGAGTTTCAATGTCCAACCGGTCTCGAAGTTCAGTGACTGGCTCGCTATAAACCAGCGACTTCGCACCGAAGAGTTCTGCCCGATTCAAGCCTTCGTGCTTTCCGCGTCTGTAGTCTTGAACGCGATCCCATACGTCTTCAGATTCGCCCACATAGTAGATAGTGTTGAACTCATCTATCGCTGCGTAGAGGCCAGGACTCATGGGTGGAAATGATTGAGCGGTGAACGTCAAACCACGATAATTGATAGCCATAGCGAATCGATTCTCTCATCAGCGATGGTAAATCTTATCACATTTCCACAAAGTCCAAAACGAGAACAAACATCAACGTCCGTTTATGTGGCTGTTTTCTTATGTCCGGTTTTAGGAAACAATCCGACCCACCCCCACCCTGTCTAACCTCATCTCCATGACTTTGGACGATCGCACAGACATCGCTCTGGAACGCGGCTGGGATGCAGTGTGCATGCCTCTTTTCATCCCCCGCAAATTCCGCTCAATCTGCCGCCATGAGACGCGATCCCCGCACCTTCTGGATGTACAAGCTCAGCCGCCGCTTTGAGCACGCCTATGCGGCGTGGCGCGTCGTGCCCTATCTTGACCGTATCGGACCGCACTGGCTGATGGGCAACCCCTGGGCCATCCGGGTGTTTGGCGCAGGCATCGAGGCCGGGGCCAGCCTGCATATCATCGCGTCCAGTGACGCCCGGGTCCGCCTCAGCTGCTGGGCCCCGCCCGGAGGCTCCGCACGCCTGACCTTTGGCGATGCCTGCCTGATCGCGCCGGGCTGCCGGTTCATGGCGGGCGAGCAGATCACGATCGGCCATGGCTGTATGTTCGCGGCGGGATCAACGGTCACCGATTGCGACTGGCATGGCATCTATGACCGCACCGATGTGCATGGCCTGACCAAGCCGGTGACACTGGGCGACAATGTCTGGATCGGCGACGGGGCTTATGTCGGCAAGGGCATCACGATTGGCGACAATTCGATCATCGGCGCACGATCTGTCGTCGCGAGCGACATTCCGGCCAATGCCATCGCGGTCGGAACACCGGCCAAGGTCATTCGCACATTTGATCCTGCAGATATGAAGCGCACCCGTATCGACATGTTTGCAGACGCCGTCGCGCTGAACCGCTTCTTCGACGCGGCCTATCGCGACATGCTGAAAGAAAACAGCACCTGGCGCTGGCTGCGCACCCTGATCGCCCCGGGAAAATCAGACTAAACTTATCCGTCTCCGTTCAGTGGGGGAGCTGCAGAGCTTCGCCGAGGCGGATGGGGCAAGGCTTTAGCCCGCTCTAAGAGGCGCAATGACAGCATCGCGTGCGATAAAAGACACTAGCCACCGACTTCCAAAGTCAAGCTGCCCGGGGCGGAGCGACGTGCTCACTCTGCGTCGGGAAAGATGCCGTCACCAGGCAACCTTTGCCATTTTGTTTTGCTGTGTAGAGCGCAGCGTCCGCGTCTTCGAGAGCACTCAACACGTTTGCACCGCCGCCCATTGGGAATGCTATGCCGACGCTTGCCCCAATCGTCAGGTCCCGGTCCCGCCAAACTATTGGCTCAGCGACTCGATCGATGATTAACTTCGCAAGCGCTTCGACGTCAGACTGGCGCGTACGTTTACTACAAAATACAATGAACTCGTCGCCACCATTTCGAAACGGTGTGGCCTCTGGCTCACACACCGCGCGCAAGCGTGCGGAGACTTCCTGAAGCACAAAATCTCCAGCCGCATGTCCGTGTGTGTCGTTGATAGCTTTGAACCCGTCTAAATCGATTTGCATCACAGCAAGCGGCCGCGGGCGTCCACCAGAAGCGCGTGCGACCGTTTGCTCAAATCCGAAGCGGTTGGGCAGCCCGGTCAATAGATCATGTGTGGCGCGGTGAGCCGACTCCGCGTTCTGACGATGCAACGCCCACACGAACGCGACGGCGGTCAATGTGCAGAATACGGGCAAGGCATAGTGATTGATATCGGTGTAGGGTGCGACATCGATGGCCCGCAAGAAAACCCAAAACGCGCCGAGTTGGTTTGGAATCCAGCTGAGCACGACCAGTCCGGCACCTGGCACCCCTTTACGCCAAAGCGATACAACTCCGATCAAGATCACGAGCGGTCCGATCGCCATCGTCACCGTAAATCCCAAAGCGGCAACGGCCATCGGGAGTGGGGTTGTGAAACAGGTCAGCAGTGCGACACCCGCTTGAACGCGAAGCAGGCGATAAAGCCATGGCGCGGTAGACTTGGTTTTAAGAAAGCGATCCACAAACAGCGCGGTTGCGGCCATTCCCACGCCCTGAAACACAAATAAGAGGAATAAGTAGTCGCCCGTCCGGCCCGGCCAGAAATAGGCTTTATCCATACCAGACGCCGTCAGGATGTATCCAGCCGAAGCCACACAAAAAACCGAAAACCAAAGCGATGACCAATGCTTCGATCCGAAAAAAGAAATCAGCCCTAGCGCCGCCATGGTCATTAAACACCCGATAAGCAGACCATAGAATAACACGGCGTTGATCGAGTGGCTGAGCCACGTGGCCATCGGGTACACGCGCAGCGGCAGAATGACGACCGTCTCAGACTGGATACGAAAATAGATCCGCTTTGATTCACCGTCGGATAGCTGAGCGGAGACGGTCGGAAACCGGCTTGCCATCTGATTGGGGGCGCGCGCCTCGAACTGTCCACTCGAAGAGTGCTCAATATGTCCATTCGACGAAACGACGAACCAATCGATATTGTCCAGCTGGGGGTACTTGGCGACCAAGCTGAATGCTGACGTTCTTCCGCTAGAATTGTGGAGTGTTACGCGGCCCCAGATCGTTTTCCCATACCCATCCACTTTGGGAACAGATTGATCGGCAGCGCTGAACGCTTGCTCGAACTTACCGCCGGCAATGTCTTCGATTTTCGCATCTGCCGGAATATCAATCGCTAAGTCGAGTTGGTCAGTGCTTATCTTCCACTCGGTGGCAACGTTATCTAATTCCACCGGACTGTTATCTGCGAAAGCGTGCAATTGGCTACCAACATAGATTGCCACCATCGCGACAATGATCTTGATCAACCAGGTGGATTGGATTGCGCTACGTACCATCATGCCCCCGAACGTCTTTGGGCAAGATAGCGGTTTGTGGTTGAAATCGCCTTCAGACGAATAGTGGGATATCGCGAATTTTGGTCACAATTAATTAGTCTGTTCAGCGGGCATAGAAGACATTCGCATTTCCAACTATTCGGGCTGATCGTTGCGAGCCCAGAGTCTTGAAAATCGGAGAATGAGACAAATGTGTCTCATGGGCAGATTTGGATTTCATGCGATGTTGGACGGAAGAACGTTATCTTTGGGCTCTATCCTGAAAGTATTTTGGCTTCAGGTTGCTTTGACGTGGACGCTCACGCTGATTGAAACGCTATTGCTCGTTTCTTTGCCGCTCCTCATCGGCTTCTCAATAGATGGCTTGTTGAACCAGGATTGGCAGCCTTTCTATCTGCTTGGAATTACGATGGCTTCGCTGGTTGTGATCAGCGTCGTGCGGCGGCTCTTCGATACCCGGGCCTATGGGAAAATGAGGGTCGAACTCGGGGCTGCTGTTGTCGATAAAGCTCGGGGCTCACCGGTATCTAAGATCAATGCCAGGCTGGATATGAGTCGAGAACTGATCACTTTTCTCGAAACAGAAGCACCGATTGTCATCATGGCTGTTTTGCAGGTCGTTGTATCGCTCATCATCTTGTTCAGCTTTCACGGATGGCTCGCGGCGACTGCGAGTGCGGCAACCATATTGGCGCTGGTCATTTACTGGGTCGCGAGTGGGCGGTTTTTCAAACTCAACGGAGACCTTAACTCGCAAACCGAGCAGCAAGTGACTGTACTCGAAAGCGGCATCCGCGAGTCCATTGTCCTTCACCTCTCAAACCTAAGACGACATGCCGTTCGGATATCGGATACCGAAGCCATAGTTTATGGTTTGATTTTCGTTGTCTTGCTCTCAATGCTGGGGACCAATCTTTGGTTTTCGGCAACGCAAATTGCCGCGTCGCCGGGGCAAATATTCTCAATCGTAACCTATTCGTACGAATTCATAGAGGCGGCTGTGATGCTCCCTGCAGCCTTGCAGAGCCTGACCCGGATCTCGGAGATAACTCAAAGGCTCAATCAACTTGCACAGCCTTCTAAGGATCCAGCGTCTGGTTAGCGCGCAAAAGACATTAGGCACTGAATGATTTCGGTCCGGCTTTTACGCCGAGCTGCGTGAACATTAACGCCGCTCCAGTTATCGCAAGGCCCTTTATGAAATGAGCTTGCTGCGCCATGCGCATGGCCTCGGTTTCGGCGTATAGCATTTCATAGCCGTGTACGGCGAAGGTTACAGGGACCATGAAAAGGACAATCAGCCACGCGCCGAGCCGTGGGCGAAAATTCGCTAAAATCATCACCGCGCCTGCTAACTCGACGATGCCAGAGACGTAGATCCAGAACACTTTGAGCGGGATCTCGCCCGGCATCAGATCGATATAGTATGGCACGTTCGTGAAATGGGTTAGCCCTGACACAAAGAAGAGCGATGTGAACAAGACACGGCCAGTCAGGCCAAAGGCGGAATGTTGGGGCAGTTGATCGTCCTGCAGCATCTTAAGTTCAGACCTCGCTCTCGGCCATCGGTGGATGGACCTTAAATTGACTTTACTGGGCTCTAATTATGGATATAATATATCCGAATTAAAGAAATAGCGAGAGGGAGTCTGAAGTGAAAATTCTCAAATTTGGTCTGATAGGTGTTATCGCGCTGATTTTATTAGGTATTGCCGCATTTGTATTTCTTGGAATGCAATCGCGAAGCGGCAGTGCACCAGGATTGAATAACGGCCAACTTGCGGTCTGCCCGTCTTCTCCCAACTGTGTCTCGAGCGAAGCCGGTACAGCCGATGACAAGAAAGTCGATTCACTTGCACTCGGTGCTTGGGCTGCTCTGCCAGGCGTGATCGAAGAGATGGGTGGAAACGTGACCCGTCAAACCGACGATTACATCGCCTCAGAATTCTCTTCGAGCCTTTTTGGTTTTGTTGATGATCTCGAATTTCGTTTGACGGATAGCGACATTCAGGTTCGATCTGCCTCTCGAGTGGGCCACTCAGATGCGGGCGTTAACGCCGCTCGCGTCGCTGAACTTCGTGAAAAGGTTGGATCATAACGAGGGCCCCCTATGAAAATTGGAAAAGGCGTTGAATGGGCCGCTCATGCTTGCGCTATTCTGGCGCTCTTGCCACAGGATGCGGCCCTTTCACGCGATGCGTTGGCTGAGTATCTGGGCGTACCGGCACCTTACCTCGCCAAACAACTCCAGGCTTTGAGCCGGGCAAACTTGGTCATCACCCAACGCGGGGTTACTGGTGGGTATCGATTGGCGCGCGACGCAGGTTCAATCTCGCTTTGGGACATCACCGCCGCGCTGGAAGGAACACAACCAAGTTTCCGGTGCACTGAAATCAGACGAAATGGGCCTTGCGGGGCGTCACCCGGTGAGTGCCGGAGGCCATGTGATATCGCTGCCGCGTTTCAGCATGCTGAAATGGCTTTTCGAGATGCGCTCTCAGCGGTTCCCCTGACCGATATTATGTACAAGGCCACGGCCGTCGCATTTGAGGATCGCAAAGGTCGTATTCGCGATTGGATCGAACAGAACGCGACGGGAATGCGTTGATCCTGTTCTCCAATGCGAGCAAAAGCATGGATTAATCGGGCGGACTGTTCGCCAGCCGAGCGCCTGATAAGTTCGCGGCTTTGTCTGCTTCGGAATTAATCCGACCCAGTCGCCATCCATCCTAATCTCAACTCATGACGTTACAGGATCATACGGATAGCGCATTGGAACGCGGCTGGGACGCGGTGCGGGGGCTGGTGAGCAGTCTTTCGGCGGCTTTTGTTTCCGGCGGCCTGATCCGGGCTGGCGCGCGGCGGGAAGCTGTCATCCTGATCCGGCAGGCCGAGGCGCTGGTGCGCCGGGCCATCCTGATCATGGCACTGCGCCTGCCACAGTGCGCGCCCAGTCTGTCAGGTCCAGCGAGCGCCGAGGCGCTCACCTGCTTGCGCGCTTTGCCGAAAGCACACGTCCCGGCTTTTCCCCTGACTGAACCGCAACCGACCACATTTGCGTTCTGGGTGGTGACACCGGGCGAAGCGCTGGACCCGCTCGCTTCGCAGGCGTCCATTCCTGACGTGGAGTCTGCCGACCCCGACCAATTCGTGGAGCCGGGTCAGCTGCTCCAACGCTTGACCGCGCTTCAAAACGCGCTTGAGGCCCCCGAAAGACAAGCCCGCCGCATGGCAGGCTGGCTGACCCGTCAGCGCCGCGCGAGAGAGACCGGCCCGGCGCGGCTAAACCCGCTCAAGCTCGGCCACCCGCCGACCTTCACTAGGCAGCGGCGGCAAAAACACCCCCGCAGCACCCGGGCCCTCTCAGACCTCCACCACTTCACCCAGCTCGCGCTCGATAGCAGCTAAAGCCCAAGTACGCGTTTTGCGATAATGTTCTTTTGGATCTCGTTTGTGCCGCCGTAGATGCTCTGTGCGCGGGCGCCAAAGTAGGTCGAAACCCCCGGCGCAGCATAGGCGGCGTGGCCGGTCCAGTCGGCGCTGACACTGTCGTCAAACTTCCGTTGAGCAGCTGCTGCTGCGGTGTCGAGATAGAGGGTCGTGATCTGCTGCGCGGTTTCGGTCGCCAGGATCTTGATGATCGACGCTTCCTTGCCCGGACTTCCGCCATCCTTGACGGCGGAAAGCACGCGTAGGACGGTCATCTCGAGGCCGTCAACCGCGATGTCAGCGGCAGTCAATTTGGCCGCGAACATCTCATCATCGATGAGGCGTCGATTGCCGCCGGTCGGCTCGGCTTCAGCCATCGCCCGGATATGGCGCAGCTGTTTGCGCTTGCCGCCGATCCGCGCGTAAGACGTCCGCTCAAAGCCGAGCAGATACTGGCTATACGTCCAGCCCTTGCCTTCCTCGCCGATCAGATAGTCGGCCGGAACCCGAACGTCCTCAAACGTCACCGAGTTGAGGACGTGTTTGCCATCAATCGTGATGATCGGATTGAGCGTCACACCCGCTCGGTCCATCTCGCAGCAGATGAAGCTGATGCCTTGCTGTTTCTTCTCTTCCTTACTGGTTCGCGCCAGAAGGAAGATCCAGTCGGCATGTTGGGCCGCACTGGTCCAGATCTTGGTGCCATTCAGGACGTACTCGTCACCGTCCCGCTTGGCCGAGAACTGAAGCGAAGCGAGGTCAGAGCCACTGTTCGGCTCGCTATAGCCCTGCGCCCAGCCCATCGAGCCGTCGCGCGTGCCCGGCAACCAGCGGTCTTGCTGTTCTTTGCTGGCAAAGGTGTAGAGGATCGGCCCAACATAGATCACGCCCATCGGCGTTACGGTCGGCACGCCGGCGCGCTCCAGCTCCTCGTCGAAAACATATTGTTGTTCCAGGCTCCAGCCCGGCCCGCCATGCTCTGTCGGCCAGGCGCTCGCCAGCCAGCCCTTGGCCCCTAGCGCCATCTCAGAGCGTCGTACATCAGCGGTACTGAGGCTCTCCCCGCGCGCGGTCATCTGCCGGATGTCCTGCGGATAGTCGGTCTCGAAGAAAGCACGCACTTCGGCGCGGAACGGGGCGAGGGTGGGATTGGCTGAGAGGTCCATGACCAAGAGTTTAAATCGCAGATCAGGTCTGAACAGACCTCTCGCAGCGACAGGCACGCTCTACGTAGAGACCCTGAGTGACAGAGCGCTTCAGCGTGGCTCTGATGTATCTTCAGAATCAATACAAAGGAGACCGATTATGTCCCATGTCCCGCACGAACTCGCCGATGAGTTCCCACTCGAGAAAGACAAGATCCATACGCTGAAAACGACCAGTCCGCATTTCGCCAACCTTGCTGAGCGCTATCACGAGATTAATCGCGCGATCCACCGCTATGAGGCCCGGATTGAGCCAGTCGATGAGCGCCCGGAGCGGGGCCTTCGCGTCCAGCGCATGCTGCTGAAAGACGAGATCGCAGCGATGCTTCGACGCTAGAGGTCTAGGCATCTCCCGCGGCGCTGGGCCGGGCAGCGACCATGTCATGCCACCGCTTAAGGTGGGTCAGCTCGTCCTTGTAAGGTACGCCGACAAGTCCAGTCCCGAACTCCAGCGTTGCCAGGGCAACCGCATCGGCGATCGTGTAATTGTCGCCCGCGATGAACTCTGACTTGGCGAGTTGGTCGTCCAGCAGCTTATAGCCCATCGCAGCACGGATGCGGTTCTGGTCGGCCACTTCCGGGATCTGTTTGATCAGCTTGGCGGTGAGCGGATGGCCGTGAATCCAGACCATTCCGATCGGCACCATAACATTCAACTCAATCCGTCGCAGCCACATCTCGACCACGGCTTTATCCTTCGCGTCTTTGCCGAACAGTGGCGGTTCAGGGTGCAGCTCTTCGAAGTAGCGACAGATAGCGATGCTTTCGGCGATACAGGTTCCATCATCCAATTCTAGAATGGGAATGCCCCCGGTCGGATTCTTCTCCAGAAAATCAGGCTCCCGGTTGCGCCGGGTCACTATGTCCACGGTCTCACACGGCACGTCGATGCCCTTTTCGGCGAGATAGAGATGCACGCGTCGGGGGTTCGGGCCGCGCGGATAAGTGTAGAGGATCATGGTCTGACTTTCTGTTTCTCGCGGTTCTATTTCGCAAACAGTTGGGCACGATCGGCAAAGGCTTTCAACTCGATCGCGTTACCGCTGGGGTCAGTAAAGAACATCGTGGCTTGTTCGCCTGGCTCGCCTTCGAACCGCACGTAGGGCGCGATGAGGAAGTCGACTCTCCCGGTGAGTTTCGCCGCCAGATCGCGCCAGGTGTTCATGTCGAGGACAAGGCCGAAATGGCGAACTGGAACGGCTTTGCTATCGACGTCCGAGGTCGACGCTTCAGCGCATTCATCGGGCGCGAGATGCGCAACGATCTGGTGGCCGAAAAAGTCGAAATCGACCCAGTGCTCACTTGACCGCCCCTCCGCACACCCCAGAAAATCGCCATAAAAGCTTCGTGCAGCGGCAAGATCGTGAACCGGAAAAGCAAGATGGAAGGGCGGCATGTCCTCTGTCCTAGGGGCGCAGGTTCGCTCTGTCATCTGCCAATTCGAAGTGTGCTCAACTTGGCAAGCATCATTCGCGTCTCTAGACCAAAGACATGAATGTTCTTCTTGGTCCTGGCGCATTAGTCGCGGCGGCTTTTGTCGGTCCGGGGACGGTAACAGCCTGTACGCTGGCCGGAGCGAACTTCGGATTTGCGCTGGTTTGGGCGCTCGTGTTCGCGACGCTGGCAACCATTGTCCTTCAGGATATGGCTGTACGGCTTGGGGTTGGGGCACAGTCCGGCCTCGGCGAGGCCTTGATGCGGGGCGATTGGCCGCCTGCTTTGCGATGGAGTGTCGGTGCGTTGGTCTTTGCCGCCTTGGTGATTGGCAATGCAGCTTATGAAGGCGGGAACCTTGCAGGTGGCGCCCTTGGCCTCAATGTGCTGGTCCCGCTCGGGGATAGCGGTCAGATGATCGGTGTGATCGGGCTCGCCGGTCTGGCTACGCTTCTACTGATGACCGGCAGCTATAAGCAAATCGAGCAGATCCTGATTGGCCTTGTGCTGATCATGAGCATCGCCTTTTTGATTGGCTTTGTGATGATCCGACCTGACCTTGGCGCACTCCTCTCTGGCTTTGTGCCGCGCATTCCGGACGGTGCGACGCTGACCGCGATCGCGCTGATCGGAACGACGATCGTGCCGTACAACCTGTTCCTACATGCTGCCGCAGCGCGCCAGAAATGGACCGATGCGAGCGATACATCCCAAGCGCGGCAAGAAAACTGGCGTTCGATCGGGCTCGGTGGGATCGTCTCCATCCTGATCCTGTCGACAGCCGCGAGCACGCTGTTCAGCGCCTCTGTCGAGGTCAGCTCTGCAGCTGATATGGCGCGGGCTCTGGAGCCTGCATTTGGCGGTCTCGCCAGAGGACTGATCGGGGTTGGCCTGCTCGCCGCTGGATTAACCTCGGCGATTACCGCGCCAATGGCGACCGCTTATGTACTGAACGAGCTGATCCCGCCAAAGACCGAGGCACAGCGCGGGCAGCGGTTTCGGATCACTGCGCTCGCGATCATTGCGATTGGCGTTGTCATTGCGGTTTCCGGCTATCGTCCGGTCGAGCTGATCCTGATCGCGCAGGCGGCGAATGGGTTATTGCTGCCATTGGTTGCTGTCTTCTTATTGCTGGTGATGAACCGCAAAGCTGTCCTTGGCGCGCATGTTAATAGACTGGCGACCAATCTGGCAGGCTGGAGCGTCGTTGTGCTCACCTTCGGTCTTGGCGCGCGCGGTGTGCTGCGGGCACTGGGTGTGCTCTAGGTCAAAGCGCTGGCGGATTGACCAAGGCCGTTTCGGGCGCGATCACTGTCTGCAAGCTGAATTGGAGACCTTATGAAAGCGTGGATTGTCACGGGAGTTTTAGGGCTTGGGGCGTGTGCCACTGCGGTTGAGCCCATGCCCGCGCAGCCAGCCCCACCAGAGATGACCGCGCCGATCGATCTCTCGACGCCGGAGGCGGCCGCCTACTCGATGATGCGGGCCATGTATCAGGGCGATGCGGACATGGTCGATCAGGTGTTTCTGGAAGATGCCATCCTGCGCCGGGTACTTGCCGAGGGTGAGGTTCAGCCGGACGGGCTGGAGGGCTGGCGCGACTGGGTTGGCACGCTGGAGGTCGGCGAGGCGCATGAGGAATTGTTTGGCGTAACGTCAGAACAGTTGGGCACGCTCGCCACTGTCTGGGCGCCGTTCGTGATCACCTATCAAGGCGAGCTTGCCGGCTGCGGCGTCAATCAGCTGACCATGGCGCGCGTGAACGGCGAGTGGCGCGTGGTGTTCGGAATAGATACGGGCGAGCCGAAAGAGACGTGCGGGGATTTCAGGGCGCGGTATTTGGGGGAGTAGGACGACGCCGAATGCTTCTCAGCGTTAATGTCAGTACCCGACTATAGCTCAAACTGTTTGATTATGTCGAAACTTGACTTACCCAGTCTCTAATTGCGGAGCCCACTCTTGCGAGATCCCGTTCGCCCAGTTGGCCACTATGCATCACAACATTCCTCGAGCGTTCGAGCGTGTCGAAAATCGACCGCGCCCAATCCACACTATCGATGAATGGCTCGAAGTGCGGCGTATAGTTTTGGTGAATAATGTTTATGAGGTTTGGGAGCATTGTATAGTTTATTGGATCGGAGCCGCGTTGGGCATGCCAGCGAACCTTGGCCTCTTCATCACTTCGTGTTTTCGCAGCTTTTCGAATTTTTTCGGAAACGCAGATTTCCCACCAGTTTTCCCCAATATTCTCTGCCAAAGTTGAGGTAATCAGATATCTAACCGAGTTCTCGAATCCAGCGATAGCCGTGTACATAACACTCATTTTGGAAGCGTCTTCAACCAGTTTGTCATCGAGAGAATCTAGTGCGACGAGCTTGGCAATCTCGGCGTTGGTAATGTCCAAGGATGATATACCACTCGCTCGTCCAGCTTGATCGAGAGCTGTTTCGGTCAAGCTGGCCCGAGCATAAAACGCGTAGAGTCGATCAGAAGTGCTCATTCAACTAGGTGCTCTCTAAGACTTCTGAATAGTGCGTCATAAACTTTGGGGTCACGCGACTCTGGAAGAATGATTTGAATGTTGTAGTGAAGGCCACCCATGTTGAGTTTAGGAGATCTGCCGCCGAAATTTACGCTGCTTCCACCATTTGAGACGGAAGTGCTATCATCGTCAGCACCGTCGTGTTCATCCTTGGTTGGGGGCGGTGAGCTTGATGAACTGAAATCGCCAAGTTTTGCCAAGGCGGTGAATGTCATCCCCATTTTATCTAGCACGGACTCGCTATATGCACCCTGAGATAACGTTTTGAATTTATTGATAACTTCAGTTTTCGTAAGAGTGTGTGCACTTGTGTTGACTTGGAAAAGATCGGCGTATGCCTCCTCTACGGCAGTGCCCAATACTTTTTCCCATCGGGTGTCATCGAGAAATTCGAAGTATCGTTCTTGTGGTTTTCCAGATTCATCTAGAAACCTAAGAGCCTTCAAAAGACCAATTATCAGGCGATCCGAGTTTGACTTAAAACCCAGCCCTTCGAGAAACTTTACAGTGAACTTTTCTGGCGCTTTGGCTTGGCGGATTGCTTCAAATACCGCAGCTAGATTTTTCTGCGATGTCAAATACTGGCTAGGTAGAGTCATGGCATGCTCCAAAATGTCGATCAAGTTGAAATCAGTATTGATCTTCTTGCAATTCCCCTGCCAGTTGATTTTTCATAGTAAGTAAAGCGAGATACTCATTCGCTCAAATAAATCTGACTGCCCTTCGTCTTAAACTCCGCGCTCTTTTCTTCCATCCCTTTGCGGGCTTCGTCGGCCTGCTTCTGGAGGTCGGCTTTTTCATTGTCTGAAAGGCCGTCGGCATAGTCGCGGACTTCGGCCGTGATCTTCATTGAGCAGAATTTCGGCCCGCACATGGAGCAGAAATGGGCGACCTTGTGGGCCTCTTTCGGCAAGGTCTGGTCGTGGAACTCGCGAGCGGTTTCCGGGTCGAGGCTTAAGTTGAACTGGTCTTCCCAGCGGAACTCAAACCGGGCGCGTGATAGCGCATCATCGCGGATTTGTGCTGCGGGATGGCCCTTGGCGAGGTCAGCGGCGTGGGCGGCGAGCTTATAGGTGATGACGCCGACTTTGACATCGTCGCGGTCTGGCAAGCCGAGATGCTCCTTCGGCGTGACATAGCAGAGCATGGCTGTGCCGAACCAGCCAATCATCGCCGCGCCAATGCCAGAGGTGATATGGTCATAGCCGGGCGCGATATCGGTGGTGAGGGGGCCGAGTGTGTAGAACGGGGCCTCGCCGCATTCGCGCAGCTGTTTGTCCATATTGACCTTGATCTTGTGCATCGGCACGTGGCCGGGGCCTTCAATCATCACCTGACAGCCGCGCGCGTGGGCGATCTTGGTCAGCTCGCCGAGGGTTTCGAGCTCTGCAAACTGGGCCGCATCATTGGCGTCAGCGATGGAGCCGGGGCGCAGGCCGTCGCCGAGGCTGAAGCTGACATCATAGGCGCGCATGATGTCGCAAATGTCCTCGAAATGGGTGTAGAGGAAGCTCTCTTCATGGTGGGCAAGGCACCATTTCGCCATGATCGAGCCGCCGCGCGAGACGATGCCGGTGACGCGCGTCGCGGTGAGGTGGATATAGGCAAGGCGCACGCCCGCATGGATGGTGAAATAGTCGACGCCTTGCTCGCACTGTTCGATCAGCGTGTCGCGGTAGACCTCCCAGGTGAGGTCCTCAGCGACGCCGTTTACTTTTTCCAACGCCTGATAGATTGGGACGGTGCCGATCGGGACCGGGCTGTTGCGGATGATCCATTCGCGCGTGTTGTGAATGTTGCGGCCGGTCGAGAGATCCATAACCGTGTCGGCGCCCCAGCGAATTGCCCAGACCATCTTGTCCACCTCCTCCTCCATCGATGAGGTGACCGCCGACGTGCCCATATTCGCATTGACCTTCACCAGAAAGTTGCGGCCGATGATCATCGGCTCGATCTCTGGATGGTTGATGTTGGCCGGGATGATGGCGCGGCCGGCGGCGACCTCGTCTCTGACGAACTCGGGCGTGACAAAGTCGGGGATCGCAGCCCCCCAGTCCGTGCCGTCACGCTCTTCAAGGACGGCGTCGCGCAGCTGGTTCTCGCGGATTGCGATAAACTCCATCTCGGGTGTGATGATCCCGGCGCGGGCATAGGCGAGCTGGGTGACAGCCCGGCCGTCTTTTGCGCGAAGGGGCCGGCGGCTGACCGGAAACTCCGGCGTCAGCTTGTCACCTTGGACAAAGCCGTTGTCTTCCGGCCTGATGTCGCGTCCGTCATAGGCCTCGACATCGCCACGGGCCTCGATCCACCGGCGGCGCAGCGGTGCGAGCCCCTGTTGAATGTCAATCTCGACGGATGGATCGGTGTAGGGGCCAGAGCTGTCATAGACAGGCAGAGGCGCCTCTCCCGCCGTCG